>CAVWBK010000011.1:0-291214 GCA_963753245.1 uncultured Solirubrobacterales bacterium | reverse complement strand
GACCTCCGCCCCCGGCGCTCCGCTTGGGCAGTAGACCCGCGACGGCCTGGATCGCATCGCGACGGTCGAAATGGGACGCAGCCGCCGAGACCGCACGGTCTACCTGCCAGGTAGAGACCGTGCGGGCCTCGGCGGCGCCGAGCCTCAGACGCAGCTCTGGATCGAAGCTGCGCTCGATCGTGGCGGTCGAGGCCGATCTCATCAGCGCGGGAGCGCCAGCGCTCAAGCAGCTCGCCGCGCCCGATGTCGGCCTCCTTCGGCTTGCGGGTGGCGAGGGTCGCGACCTGCATCGAACGCGCCGAGGCATCCGGCCCGGCCGCCTCGAGGATTTCGGCGCGGCGGGTGGAGAACGCTCGTAGGTGCTCGTCGGCGAAGCCCTCGATCTCGGCGATGCCCTTGCGGACCTCCTGCCGGCGCGAGCCCTCGCTGGGTGAGCTAGAGTCGCAGGTGGGCCTGGTGGTGTAGCTGGCTGTCGACGCGTGGGCGTAGATCGCCGGGGTGGTCAGAGGCGAGGTCCAGCGGCCGTCCGGACCCTGGGTCGCGTTGGCGACAAGGACGTGGGTGTGGAGTTGGGGGTCGCCGTTTCGCGAGGAGCGGTGGCGGTAGGCGGCAGCGAGGTAGCCATTGCCCTGCACGAACTCAGAGCCTCCGGCGCCGCGCCTTGTCCAGCAGGCGTTTCGTTGCATGTAGCCGAGGGCGGCCTGGACGGCCTCGCGATGGGCGGCTTGGACTTCGAGGGCGGCGAGGGGGCCGCCGAGGCCCCAGAGCAGCGAGACCGACTTGGGAGCCGAGAAGGCGAGGTCGAAGCCGGGGACGGGGCCATCGCCGCGGACCCCTCGCATCGAGAGCAGGGGCTCGCCGTCAACCGGATTGCGGCCGGTCAGCATCGCCGTCAGCTGCTCGGCGCAGACCTCGCCTTCGAGGCCGAGGTCGCGGGCGGCGTCGCCGATCCACTCCCCGGTGGCCTCGCCCTCGCCGGAGTAGTAGTCCTCGGCGCCTTCGGCGACCTTGTCGAGGTAGTAGTTCTCCTGGCCGCGCCCGAGCTTTCCGATCGAGAGCATCTACCTGCTCGTCGGCTGGGCGCGTGAGTGCATCGGGCGTTTGAGGCATCGCCTCCTATGTCCGAAAAGCGGGCTCGGTGTCCCGGTCTTTTCGTTGAGACTCACCCGAGGTGATGTGGCGTGAGGGTGGTTGCTGTTGCTGTTGGGGCTGCGGCCTGGGTGGGCATTCAGGGCTGCCTGGCAGCCTGAGCTGCATCAATCTCGGGTTCTCGGTGGTCGTCGTCTCCTTGGTGGCTTTCGTTGCTGATTTCGTTGTTGAGGCGACTGGCTTTCTGCCGTTTCGGTGGCTCAGCTTCGGCCCGACCGCCCCGGCCTGGACGAATTGGCCGGGACAACAACCGGGTTTTCGGGACATACCCGATGCAATGCACGCCCCGATCGGACAGAGCGCACTGAGAGACATGTACCTCGAACGCTCCGACGCCCGCCGCCCTTCACCCCCTCGCCTCGGCTTGACCGTCGAGGAGGCGGCAGAAGCTGTCGGAATGAGCGAGTCGTCGTTCAAGCGCCACGTCCAGCCGGAGCTACGAATCGTGCGGCGCGGGAGTCTGCGGATCATCCCCGTGCCGGAGATCGAAAGTGGTTGGACGGCAACGCCACGCTGGCCGCGACGACCAGGGCGGCATCTAGAATGGCGGCATTGACAAAGCGCCCCCGCGCCGTTGGAGCGGCCGGGGGCATGGCCCAAGGAGATGCAACTCCATGAGCAACGCGAAGCGTAGTGCGGCCCTACAAGGGATTGAAGTCCGAACAGACGCGAAGGGTCGGAAGCGATACAGGGGCACCGCCCGCGACAAGAACGCCGACAAGCACGTTCGGGGACCGTGGACCGGATCGCTTGCCGAGGCGCGGTCCTGGCGAGTGGATGCGCAGGCACGCATTCAAGCCGGAACCCTCTCCGCCGTCACCGGCCCGACCGTTGCCGAGGCGTCGGCGGAGTTCATCGAGGGCGTGAAATCCGGAACGGTCCGGCAGAGGGGTGGGCACGTCTACAAGCCGAGCACAGTGAGGGGCTACGAGCGCGACCTCAACAAGCACGCGATCCGGGAACTCGGGTCAAAGCGAATCAGCCGTCTACAGCGGCCCGAGCTTCAGCGGTGGGTCGATGGACTGGCAAGCCCAGAACTTTCGCCGTCCACCATCAGGAACATCGTCGCCGCGCTGCGGGCGCTGATCGGATTCGCGGAACTTCGCGGCTGGGTCCACCTCAACCCCTGCAGCGGCCTACGGCTCCCGGCCGGCGAGAAGGCGCGAGAGCGGATCGCGACGCCTTCGGAAGCGGCGACGCTGATCGTCGCGATGCGGCCGAAGGACCGAGCTACGCTCGGCTTCGCCGTCTATGCGGGCCTGCGGCTCGGAGAGCTGCTAGCGCTTGACGTTTCTGCCGTTGATCTTGAGGGCGGTTGGATTCACGTCCACAGGAGCTGGGACCCGGGGGTAAAGCAGTTCGTCCCCACCAAGTCCCGCAAGCCACGCAAGGTGCCGATCATCGACAGGCTCGCCGTTCTCTTGGCGAACCACTTCGTCTTGCTCGATCACCCGAGCGACGGCTTGCTCTTCCCGAGCGCCGAAAACCCGGGGTGGCCGACTGATCCCGCGATCCTGCGCCGCCGCACCCATAAGCGCTGGGACGACGCCGGACTCCCCCGACTCGGCTTCCACGAGGGCCGCCATACCTTCGCCAGCATCGGGATTGCCGCCGGGCTGAACGCCAAGACCCTGAGCACCTACCTGGGTCACGCGACGATCACGATCACGCTCGACCGCTACGGACACCTGATGCCTGGAAGCGAGGTCGAAGCGCGAGCAATGCTGGATGCCTACCTGGACAGGCCTGACGGCTGACCTGGGCGGAGCGGCCATCAACTCTTAAGGGAGAGCCACCAATTGCGCAGCGACCCGCCGACGATGTGCGCGAAGACGTGCAAATACATCGGCAGTTCGGATGCCTCCCAGCGACCGCCTCTGCCGCTCACGGCAAGGGCGGGGAAGCGCTCGGCCGGCATGTTGTCCTCGGCGAGGTGGGGGGCCTCGCACAACGGCCAAGGGAACGCAATGCCGTCGTGGAGGTCGCGGGAACGGTGGTTGTAAATGACTTTCAGCGCGTCGTCCAGCTCGCTCCAGTCGAAATGCCAGCCTGCGCCCTCTGGCCGCGACAGTGGCCGGCCTGGGTCGAACGCCTTGACAAACGAGCGCACCTTGGCCTCAGCGCGAAAAAGGCGCGCGGTCTCCTCGGCGACCACGGTCAACGCGTCCTCGGGTCCGTCCTTAAGCTGGCGGTAGAGCTTCGGCTTGTGGCGCTTGAGTTGCGCGATTGGAGTCTCCTGCCGCAAATCGTCACGCCGGTTCGCCGCCGCCTCAAGCGCGCCGATGAACTTGATCCAGGCCAAGCGAGGATCAGCATCGGCCAGCCAAAGCGCATCCGCGTATTGACTGGCGCTACGAACAAGAGCAACAGCGTCGGGACCGTCAATCGTCGGGTAGCTCTCCAGGAGGGGCTTTGCGTCTTGAAGCGAGCGGGGCGCGGCGAGGCGGTCGATCAGAGGGCGGCGGTGAGGAGGCACAAGGTGTGGTGCGCGATGCCTGCTCTCATCGGCGAGGCCGACCGGCAGCGTCTCGATCGGTAGACCCTGACGAACGCACCCACCCGAGCGAAAGCGACAGCCGAGGGCAAGGCTGAGGAGGGCGGAGAGCTCGTCGCCGATGTTGCCGCCAACGTAGTCCTCGACATCCGTCTTGATCTCCGGGGCGCCACTCGCCGGCTCATCGGGGAGGTGGTCCCAGGAGCGCAGGAGTACGAGTTTCCTTGCGTGACCGATGTTCGCACCCAACACATGATCTATCGGCACGAATTCGTATGGCCCCAACGTCAGCCAGCCCCCGCCGAGCAGCACGTCGGAGTAGAGCGCGAACTCTTCCCAGATCGGGCGGATGACGATGCTGTCGGGGTGGCTCTGCTCTCGTCTTGGGAAGCCGGCTCGCTCGGCGTACCAGTTGAGCCAGCCGTGTGGACCTCGCAGAACCTCGACTTCCTTCGCAGTACTCGATTCGTCGCCCTCTGAGGCCATGAGGATCATGTTGCCGGACTCAACCCTCCCTCACATACCGAGACTGGCTCAGTGGCCCTGTGGGGACAGCCGTGGGGACGGGATGGGGACAGAACTGACCCCTTATGACCCCCTCTGACCCCGCAATCCCTGCCTAGAAGCCGAGTGCGAACTTGGCGTCGTCGGTCATCATCTCCGGCGACCATGGGGGGTCGAAAATCATCTTTGGGTGGACCGCCGTGACGCCGGGCAGCTCGCCGACGAACTCCTTCATCTGCTCTGAGACCTGGGGGCCTATCGGGCAGGCCGGGGTGGTCAACGTGAAGGTGACATAGACGTCCTGGTTCTCAATCTCGACGTCATAGACGAGGCCGAGGGAAACAAAGTCGAGGCCGAGCTCAGGATCGATTACCTCCTCGAGCGCCTCCATCACGTCATCCTCGGTCAAGGCCGCGGCTACCTCGTTCTCTGGCATGAGCGAATGGTAGACGGCTTTGGCGACGGGCTCAGAGCGGCTCGGCCGGCTGACCCTTGCCCGGCGGGGTCAGCTCGAGTTGCCACCAGCCCACGTCGCGCCACTGACCTGACTTCCACCCGATCGCGCGGTAGATGCCGACCGGCTCAAAGCCGAGCCCCTCGTGCAGCGCGACACTCGCCTTGTTTGGCAATGTGATCCCAGCACAGACAGTCCGCAGACGGCGCTTGCGGAGTTCCTCGAAGAGCGCCTCATAGAGCGCGCGACCAACTCCGCGGCGCTGCTGGGCGGGATCAACGTACACCGAGACGTCGGCCGCCCAACGATATGCCGACCGCGAGCGGTGGGCACCGCCGTAGGCGAAGCCGATGACCTCGCCCTCGCGCTCGGCGACCAGCCAAGCGTGGGTTGCCGCATGGCTCTCGATCCGGGCCGCAAACTCGGTTGCCCCCGGCGGGACCTCCTCGAAAGAAGTGGCGCCCTCGGCGACGTATGGCGCATAGATCGCTGCACAGGCCGCCGCGTCCTTCCCGGGGTCTCCGCGATGAATCAACGGTCGGGTCATGAACCGACCATTCTGCCCGGCTCGGGGCGAATATAGTCGCGCCCCATGGGCGATGAACCGCCAGCACTGCGGCGTTCGATCGGAATCGTCTTCTCAGACGGCGGCCTGTTTGCCCTGAGCGCCACCAGACCAACCGGGGCGCAGACTCACGGCGAGGAGCAAATTGCGGCAATTCTCTGCGGCCCCGATGGCGCACCGCTCGAACTCGCCGAGGCCCTGCTTTCCACCGAGTACGGCACCGACAGCGTCCAACGGCGGGCGACGCTTGAGCTCTGGGCTGACGAGCAGGCCTCGGCCCCGATGCGTGGCGCCGGGACCCTGATCAGCTCGGTCGCGGTGAGCCCGCCGGGGCTCAATGCCGAGATCGCCTTCTTCCGCTGGTCGCTGGAGGGTCGCGACGGACTTGGCCATTACGAGATCGTGCGGAGCGATGCCTGAACTCCGAGCGCCGGTCGAGGTCGTGATCTGCGACTTCGGTGGGGTGCTGACCACTCCGCTGATCGAGTCGTTCATGGCCTTCCAGGACCAGACCGGGATAACGACTGAGACCCTGGGAAAAGCGATGGCGGCGATCACCGAGGCGGCGGGCGACAACCCGCTCTATGAAATGGAGCGCGGCGAGATCAGCGAGGAGACATTCCTTTGCAAGCTCACCGACGGTCTCGAGCCGCTGCTCGGCCATCGCCCCGAGATGCACCGCTTCAAAGAGATCTACTTCGAGGCGCTGGAGCCCAACCCGCCGATGGTCGAGCTCATGCGAGAGCTGCGTGACGGCGGTCGCCGGATGGTGATGCTGACCAACAACGTGCGTGAGTGGGAGCCGCTTTGGCGCCCGATGCTGCCCGTCGATGAGATCTTTGAGCTCGTTGTCGACTCTGGTTTCGTCGGCTATCGCAAGCCGGAATCGAAAATCTACGCGCTGACGCTGGAGCGGATCGGAGCATCCCCGGAGACCTGCCTTTTCATCGACGATGTCGAGGTCAACTGCGAAGGGGCTCGCCGAGCCGGCATCAACGCCATCCACTTTCGCGAGAACGAGCAGGCGATCGCCGAGATCAAGGCTGCACTCGCCGGCGGCCACAGCGCGTGAGCAATAGGGGCGGCGGTGGCACGACCCGCTTCGTCCCGGCGGCTGGGCGACGGGGACTGACCCGCTTCTATGACACAGCCCTGGCGATCACGACCCGCGAGTCCCACTTTCGCGCCCTCCTCACCGAGCAGGTGCTCAGCGGGTTGCCGCGCGGGGCGGCGATCGCTGACATCGGTGCCGGCACGGGGACGCTGGCGATCGCGCTCGCAGCCGCCGCCCCCGGCGCCCGGGTCGTGGCGATCGAGCCCGATCCAGCGGCGCGGGAGATCGCGCTGGGTAAGCGGGGCGCTGAGGCGGTCCAGTGGCGGACGGCGCTCGCGGGGAAGCTGCCGCTCGCCGACCACGGCGCTGACCGGGTGGTGATGTCGTTGGTTCTCCACCATCTCGACCCAGAAGGCAAGCGTTTGGCCCTCGCCGAGGCCCACCGGGTGCTGCGCCCCGAGGGCTCCCTTCACATCGCCGACTGGGGAGCTGCGCAGGACCCGCTGATGCGGGCGGCATTTTTCGTCCTGCAGTTGATCGACGGTTTCGCTGGCACCGCCGATCACGTCGCCGGGCGCTTACCGCGCTTCATCGAAGCTGCAGGCTTTGATGCCCTTCGAACCCACAAGCGCCTGCGAACCGCCTGGGGAAGCCTCGAGCTACTGAGCGCCCGCCCCTAGTTGTCCGAGCCGGCTCGGTCCCAGATGTAGAGCTCAACAGCCTCGACGGCGAGCTCCATCTGGCGCGGTGGTGAGAGCAGGCCGAGGACGAGCTCCAGTGCGTCCTCCTCGGTCACCCCCGCGTCGACGGCCTCCTCACCGCGGAAGCCCGCGGCGAGCTTCAGCGCCTCACGTCGGTTCTCGCCGAGCGAGCCAAAGGCGCCCATCAGAAAGTCCCGATTGGGAACCGGCTGGCCGACCTCCAGCGAACCGTGCCAGGCGGCGAGCATCGAGAGGTCATGCTCATCGAGCTCAGAGAGCGCCTTCGCGTAGTGGACTTCAAGCTCGCTGTCGGGGATCTCATCGACCCAGGCCCGCACAGCCTCACCGAGCAGCTGGCGGCGCGCCTCGCGGCCGATCGAGTCGGCGATCGCGCGGATCGCATCAGCTGGGTCGACGAAGCACAGAGCCATCGGGGATCAATTTAGAGACGCGGGGAGACGGCAAAGCGGGGGGCCGAACAGCGGACTTTGCGAGGTGGGCAGGCGCCGCGGCCCTGCCTAAGCTGAGAGGGGTGGCGTTGAATCTGATCTCAGGCCCGCTCAACTCCGGCCGCGCCGGTCTGCTCGTGCGGCGTTTTCGCGAGGGGCTCGAGAAATCCCCGGTGCTGATCGTCCCCAACCGCGATGATGCATTTCGCTTTGAAGGCGAGCTCTGTCGCGGAGGCTGTGCACTTGCCGGCTCGGTGATCACCTTCGAGGGTCTCTTCGCGGTCATCGCGACGGCCGCCGGGGAGCCCCCCGCGCAGACACTGACACCGGCACAACGCCTGCGGGTCGTCGCGATTGCCGTCGGCGAGTGCCACCGCGACCTTGGGCCACTGAGGCACTCCTCGACCCGGGCCGGCTTCGCCGCCTCACTGGATCGCCTGATCGCCGAGCTTCAGGCCGCAGGCCTCGACCCCGCCGCGGTCGAGGCGGGAGCTGCGACGCTCGAGGGATCCGCCTACCTCAGCGACCTTGCGACGCTATTCGCCAGTTATGAGTCCGTCCGCGCCACAACCGGGCGCCTCGATGCCGACGGCGTGGCGCGCCGGGCTCTCGCGGTGCTTGAGGACGGGGGCGAGGTCTGGGGCGGCCGGCCGGTCTTCCTCTACGGCCTCGACGACCTGACCGCGAACCAACTCGTGCTCCTGCGCAGGCTGAGCGCGATCACAGATGTGACGATCTCGCTTCCGCACGAGGAGGGCCGCGATGTCCTTGGCTCACGCTCGGCGCTGGTCCAGCGGCTACAGGAGGAAATCGGGTTTGCGACCGAGGAGGTGACCCAGCCTGACCCCACCAACACGGACTCGCGGCTCTTGTTCGAGTTGGAGCGGGGCTTCGGCGTCACCAATGTCGCACCGGTGGAACCCGACTCTGACCTCGTCTTCCTGCGCTCCGCCGGTGAGCGCGGCGAGGCCGAGGCAATCGGCGCCGTAGTTGCCCAGCTTCTGCACGCGGGAGCAGATGCAGATCAGATCGCGATCGTCCTCCGTGACCCCGCCCGCCGTGGGCCGCTACTTGCCAGGGTGATGGAGTCCTATGGAATCGGGGTCGCCCTCGAGGCCGAGTTACCGGTCTCCGCAACCGGAGTCGGCGGCTCCCTCCTCGCCCTACTTGAGGTCGAGCACGGGAGCGCCCGCGCGAGTGATGTGCTGCGCTGGCTGCGCGGTCCATCGGGGGTTGAGCCCGGGCGGGTTGACTGGCTGGAGCGCAAGATCCGACGAGAGCGAGTACAGGGCGGCGCCGAGGCACTGGGGTTCTGGGAGGAGGCCGAGCGGGAGCTGCCCTATGACCTGCGCAAGCTACGAGCAGCGGGCGAGAGAGGCCTCGCCGCTGCGCTCGGGGAAACCGCGGCGAGGATGGCACTGCGCTTCCTGGAGGGCGAGGGCGATGGCCCCCAGCCCGGGCCCGGCGACGGTAGCGAGCTGGCGGCCGCCGCTTCGATCTCGGTCGCCCTCGCGCAGATCGCCGAGCTCGGTGACCTGGCGCCGGGCGCCGCGGAGCTGATCGGGTTGCTGCGCGACCTCCGCTTTCGGGCCTGGAGCGGTCCAATTGAGGGCCGGGTACGAATCGCTGACCCCGGCCGGCTGCGGGCGGCGCGCTTTGACCACGTCGTGATCGGCTCCTTGCAGGACGGCGAGTTCCCGCGCCGCGGCGGCGGTGATCCGTTTCTCTCCGACGCCCAGCGCGAATCGCTGGGTCTCGACCAACGCCGCGAGGAGGAGGAGCAGGAGCGCTACCTCTTCTACACCAGCCTCGGCCTGGCCCGCCGCACCCTGACCCTCTCCTACCGCGACAGCGACGAGGTGGGGGCCGCGCAGGCCCGCTCGCCCTTGATCGATGACCTCCGACGAATCCTCGCTCCGCCCCCGACGGGCGAGGGCAGTGACGAGCTCGAGGCAACGCTGACCCGCGATCGCGGCCTCGCGGACGTCGTCCACGCTCCCTCAGAGGCGCCCAGCGAGGATGAGCTCGCGCGCTCGATTGCGAGCCTGCGCGACGAGGATCCCAGCCTGGAGGCGCTGCGCGAGGCCTGCCCGGGGGAGCTGATTCGAACCCGAGTCCGCTCCCGGCTCGAGGCGGCGCGGGCCGCCGAGGCGGCAACCAGGGGCCCTGGTCCGCTCCGCAACCCGGCGGTGATCGAACGCCTGCGCTCGGTGAGGGCCTACGGCGGAACGACCCTCGAGAGCTTTGACCTCTGCTCCTACCGATGGTTCGCCGATCATGAGCTGCGCCCGACCGCGCTGGACCCGATACCCGACGCGATCGTCGGGGGCGGACTGATGCACGCAGCTTTGGAGCGCCTCTACGGCGAGCGGCCCGGCGGCGAGCGCCAGCCCTCCCCCGCTTCGCTGCCCGCCTGGGAAGAACGCGGGCGCGAGCTGGTCACCGAGCTCTCCGCGGAGCGCCTCGGCGAGAGCCCGCCCGAGCGCGCAATCAGCACCGCCATCGAGCGCCTCCTGGTTCGCTTCCTCGGCGAGGAAGCCCGGCGCGACCCCGGAGCCTTTCAGCCGAGTCTGCTCGAGGCGAGGTTCGGCGATGAGCAGGAGGCAATCCGCCCGCCGCTGGAAATCGACGGCTGGCTTCTGCACGGCCAGATCGACCGGGTCGATATGGCCGCCGACGGCCGTGCATTGGTCCACGACTACAAGGTCGCGAGCAGGGCACCGCCGGCGAAAAAGCTCGAGGAGGAGGAGAAGTTGCAGCTGCAGCTCTACCTGATGGCCGCCAGGGAGCTCTGGGGGGCCACACCAATCGGTGCGCTTTATCATCCATTGCGGGCGACCACCAATCGCCGCCCGCGGGGCCTGGTCCTGGCTGGCGAAGAGGGCCTGCCGGAGCTCGGCCTGGTCGGTACGGATGTCCTCCCTGAGGAGGAGTTCGACGCCCTGCTCAAGGAGGCCCGGGCCCGGGCAGGAACCATTGTCGCGCGGATGCGCGCCGGCGACATCCGCCGTGACCCCGGTCCCCGACTTGGACTCAAGGACCATGACGTCTGCCCGGCCTACTGCGACTTCGCGCCGATCTGCCGTCGCGACCGGGCGCCGATCGACGACGAGGATCGTGACGAGGAATGAGGAGCGACCGCAGTCCGACAGCGGAGCAGGCGACCGCGATCGCCACCGATGCCCGTGCGGTGATGGTCGAGGCCGGTGCTGGGACCGGAAAGACCGGGGTGATGGTCGATCGCTACTGCCGCCTCGCCTGCGAGCAGGGCGTGGAGCTCGACGCAATCCTGACGATCACCTTCACAGACAAGGCGGCGGCCGAGCTGCGCCAGCGTATCCGCGCCGAGCTCTCCCGACGGGCGCGCGGGGGTTCAGCGCGCGCCGAGGGGCTGCTGGGGGCATTGGGCAGCGCCTGGGTGACGACCATCCATGGCTTTTGCCACCGACTGCTCGCCTCCCATCCGGTTGCCGCCGGGGTCGACCCGCGCTTTCGTGTTCTCGATGCGCCGGAGGCCGACCGGGCCGCACACGAGGCCTTTGATGAGGCGCTGGAGCTCTTTCTCAGCGAGGGGGAGCAGGCCGCACGAGTGGAGACCGTCGCCGCCTTCCGGATCGACTCCCTTCGGGGGCTGATCACCAGCGCCCATGAGGAGCTGCGCAGTCGAGGAGCACCGCGAGCGCTGTTGCCCCTAGCCCCCATTGCCGATCCCTCCGCCGCGCTGGGCCGGGCGCTGACGGTGGCCACGCAAACCGCCGCGGATCTGGGAGAGTCGAGCCGCCACCGGCCACTGGCCGAGGAAGCGATCGCGGTACTCGGCGAGCGCGGCGCGGCGATCTCCCTCGAACAGGTCGACGCACTGCGCCCCACCGGTAAGGCGAAAGAGATGAAGGCCTATAGAGAGGCGATCGAGATGGCGATCGCGAGCGTCGCGGAGGCCGGCGAGGGAGGAGCGGCCTACGAGCACTGCGGGCGACTGCTCGAGCTCTTCGCCGAGCGCTTTGCATTGGCCAAGGAGCGACGTGGGGGAATCGACTTCGAGGACCTGCAGCTACTCAGCGCCGAGCTGTTGGAGCGAGCCGAGATCGGCGGCGCGTACCGCAGCAGATTCAGACACCTGATGGTCGACGAGTTCCAGGACACCAACCGCCTCCAGGTCCGCCTGATCGAGTCGCTGCGCGGTCCCGGGACGAGGCTGATGGTCGTCGGCGACGCACTGCAATCGATCTACGGCTTCCGCCACGCCGACCTTGAAGCATTCAGTGAGCAGCGCGAGGCGATCGCCGCCGATCCCGCGGGGGAGCTGATCGAGCTGACCGGCAACTTCAGGTCCAACCCGGCCGTCATCGGTGCCCTCAACGCACTCGGCTCCGAGCTGATCGGAACCGAATACCAGCCACTGCGGGTCGGTGTCGCCCACCCGACTCCAGAGTCCGCCGAGGAGGGCCCGGCGGTCGAGCTCCTGCTCACCGCACGCAAGGGTTGGGATCAGCTCGAGCTGGAGCCGGCAATCGATTCCGGCACCCAGCCCCACCACGTTGCCGAGTCGCGCTTCCTCGCCGAGCGGCTTCGCCGCCTCGCCGAGGATGGGACTTCGCGCGGGGAGATGGTCGTCCTCCTGCGCGCCTTCACCCACCTCGATGCCTATGAGGATTCCCTGGCGCGAGCGGGCCTGCGCCCCTACGTGGTCGGTGGTCGGGGCTACTGGTCCCAACAACAAGTCTCCGATGTCTGCGCGCTGCTAGCCACGATCGCCAACCCGCTCGATGACCAGTCGCTGTTCGGCGCCCTCGCGTCTCCTGCCTGCGGTGTGACGCCGGACACCCTCTGGCTGTTGAGGGAGGCCTCCGGCCGCGGGCGCCACGTCTGGCCGGCCGTGGCGCTAACAGCGGGGATCGGCAGCGCCGAGATCGAGTCCCCGCGACAAATCGACCAGATTCCCGAAACCGAGATCGCCCTGCTTGAGAGATTTGCGATCAGACTGAGCGCGCTGCGGGCCGCCAGCAGCCGCCTTCCACTTGCCGAGCTGATCGACCGCGCGATCACCGTGACGGGTTATGACCTCGCCATTTTGCTCAAGCCTGCCGGCGAGGCTCGCTTTGCCAATCTGCGCAAGCTGATGCGGATCGCCGAGGAGTTCGAGTCCCGCGAGGGCCGGGATTTGCGCGGCCTGCTCGACTACCTCGCCTTCCGCGAGGAGAGCGCTGATGAGTCCTCGGCAGCAACGGCCGCGGAGGATCACGACGGGGTGCGGATCATGAGCGTCCACCGCGCCAAGGGACTCGAGTTCGGGGTCGTCGCCGTCCCCCACCTCGATCGCGGCCTGCTCGGTGGAGGCTGGGCGCCGCTTCTGACCCTCGGCCGCGGCGACGACCGACGGGTCGGTATGCAACTACGCAGACTGGGGGCACGCTCGATCAATATCTACGCCCACGAAGCGCTGCGCGAAGAGGAAAACGAGCGCGATGCTGCGGAGGGCCTGCGCCTCTTCCACGTTGCGGCAACCCGTGCGCGGCGCCGATTGATACTCAGCGGTGTGATCAGGGAGAAGTCGGTCGAGTTGCGTCCCTCGACTCCGATCATCGAGCGAATCGTGGATGCATTCGGGGTCGACCGCGAGCACGATTCGACAATCACAATCCCGCCGCCGGAACCCCGTCCGGGCCTTGATATCGCGTTCGCACCCTCCCAGATTTCGGTCCGCCTTAGCACCCCAACCCCCGAGCGGGCCGCCGAGTTGATCGAGCGCCATCCGCCGCCGCCCCCCGCGCGCTCGGCGCTCAGCGGCCCTGCTCCCCTGCTCGGCGGCCGGCCGCGATCGGTCTCCCGCCGCCCGCTCTCCTACTCGGCGATCTCCGCCTATGAGGAATGCGGCTACCGATTTCAGCTCGAAAGGGTGTTTGGCTTCGGTCGCGAGATCGCACTCGCGGGCCCCGAGGGCGAAGTGAGCGCGCCCTCCGCCCGAGAGGAACGCAGCGCCCGGGGCCGCGTGGTCCACAGCCTGCTCGAGTGGAGCCAGTCAAACGGGTGGCGCCAGCCACCCGCTGAGCTGCTCGAGAGCCACGCCTCGGCGGAGGGTCTCCCCGTCGATTCGCGCAGCGATCTGGCCAGCTCGGTCTCCGGCTGGCTCGAGTCGGATCTGCTCAACGCGAGAATTCGCCCAGACGGCGCCGAGATTAGATCGGAGGTGCCCCTCTTGCTGGAGATCGAGGGCTCGGTGCTGCGCGGGTCGATTGATCTGCTCGTCGAGCGCCCCGGCGAGGCTCCGCTGGTCGTCGACTACAAGACCGATCGGCTCAGCGGCGATGATCCAGCCACGCGCGCTAGCGGCTATCGGACCCAGCGCTCGATCTATGCGCTGGCCGTCGCCGAGGCGCGATTCGCAGCGGAGGTCGAGGTCGCTTACCTATTCCTGGAGCGTCCCGATGACCCCCAGATCCAAAGACTTGGATCGGCGGAGCTGGTGCTCGCGAGGGCGGAGCTGGAGGAGGTCGTCGGGCGAATCGGTGCCGGCGAGTTCGCGGTCGCCCCCCAGGAGCGTCGGTCGGAGGGGATGTGCAGGGGTTGTCCGGCTCGCGGCAGAGTCTGCGCGGGGCCGCGGAGTTAGCGCTCGCCGGGTGCCGATGCCTCGAGCTGCTCGGCGAGCTCGTCGAGTCGCAGTTCCTTGAGGCCCTCGCCCACCGCGTCGAGCTCCGCGGCGCAATAGGTGATCAACTCGCGACCCTCGCGGCAGAGGTCGAGGGTCTCGCGCAGCCCCGACCCGCCGGAATCGAGTCGCTCGATGATCTGCTCGAGGCGCCCGACCGCTGACTCATAGGATTCAGCTGTCGGTGTCTGGTCTGACTCGGATCCGTCCATCGGAGAAACGCAGACTAATCCGCTCGGCGGCGCGCGCTCCCTCGGCAGTGGTGATCGGCTCACCGCCAGGTCCCTCGGCAAGGGCGAAGCCGCGCTCCAGGGTTCGCTCGGGGTCGTGCGCGCGGAGGGCCACGGCCGCCCGCCGCAGGGCCGCACGATGGCGGCCCAGATCAGGGCCCACGGCGCGGCCCGCGGCCCGCTCGAGGACGAGTGTGTAGGTCCGCTGGCGCTCACCCTCAGCGGCCAGGGCCTTTTCGGAGACGGCGCGAATTTCGCGCGTGCTCTGGTTCAGTGCACCCTGTTGGCGGCGCAGCGCCCGAGCCGGCCCCCGGGCCAACGAGGCCAGGTGCGGGCCGCGGCTGGCGAGGGCACGGGATGCCCCCAGGCGCAAACATCCGGCCGCAGCCTCAAGGCTGCGCCGAGCCTGGCGACAGTCAAGCGGCACAAGCTCCTCGGGGGCGTGGGTCGGCGTCGAACAGGCACAGGCGGCGACATCGTCGAGCAAGGTCCGATCGCGCTCGTGGCCGATCGCGCTGATTACCGGGACCCGCAGCATCGCGACCGTGCGGCAGAGCGTCTCATCGCAGAATGCCCAGAGGTCGGCGAGACTGCCCCCTCCTCGTGAGATCAGGATCACATCGATCTCCGGGCGGGCCGCGAGATCCTGGACCGCGGTGGCGATCGCCGGCGCCGCGCGACGGTCCTGCACGGGCGCGAAGGCCCAGATCAGGGTTCCCGCCCAGCCCCGGCGCTCGAGCCCGGCGAGCAGGTCGCGGCGGGCGGCACCGCCCTCGGCTGTGACAACCCCGATCGTCCTCGGCAGTGCCCGACGCGCGATCCGCTTTTGCAGCTCAAAAAGGCCCTCGGCGCGCAGCTGCTTGCGCAGCGCCTGCAGTTGGGCCAGCAAATCACCCTCGCCGGCGAGCCGCACGTGCGTGGCGCGGAAGGCGAAGCTCGGCGAGGCCTGACCCCCGCCAGGGTAGTAGTCAGGCCCGCCGCTGATCACGACTTCGGCACCATCACCAAGTCCCCCCTCAGGCAGCGCGGATCGCTCCAGGTCGTTGAGCCAGATCACGCATGGCACGGCGCCCTCGGCGTCTCGCAGCTCGAAGTAAGCCTGCACCTTGCTGCGCCCGATGCCGGTCACCTCACCGACCAGGCGCACCCTGGCGCGGCGGCGCATCTCCTCCTGAAGCTTGCGGGCGTAGCGACCGACGGCGAAGGGGCCGGGAAGATCCGGCCCGGCCGCGGCGGCTACCCCGCGTGCTTCCAGCGGCGCGCCCACGCTCGCAGCTCAGAGATCGCGGGGCGCAAGTCAGCGCCCTTCTCGCTAAGCGAGTAATTGACCCGCACGGGTGCGCCGGGGTCGACCTCGCGCTCGACCACGCCAGCCTCCTCGAGCTCGCGCAGACGCTGGGAGAGCAGCCGATCCGAGAGTCCCGGCACGGCCCTGGCGAGCTCGCCGAAGCGCTTCGGGCCCTCGGTCAGCTCGGAGACGATCGCGCCGGTCCAGCGCTTGCCGATCAGCTCGATGGCGGCGTGGAAGTCCGGGCAGACTCCCTTGCTCTCTCGGGTCGTCGCGGCGGCGCCCACGGTCAACCAGCTTACTGAACGTAAGTGACGGGCCGCTCAAAAACACGCGGCCTGCTTGTATTCCAGGACCATGACCGTGCTCGACGTCGGCATCCTCGCCTTCACCCTCTCGCTCGGACTCTGGGGCTACAAGCAGGGCTTGATCGTCGGGATGTTGACGCTGCTCGGTTTCGCCGCCGGCGCGGTGCTCGGCAGCCGCCTGGCACCGCTCCTGCTCGCCAGCGGTAGCGCCTCGCCCTACGCGCCCCTACTGGCGGCCCTGGGAGCGCTGATCGGCGGCGCGACGGTGGCGGTGACCCTGGAGAGCATGGCCCTCGGACTGCGGGCAAAGGTGATCCGCAACCACCATCTGCACCGTGCTGACGGCGCAGGCGGCGCGGCCCTCGTCGCCTGCGTCGCCCTCGGCGTCGCCTGGGTCTTCGGTGCGGTTGCCCTGCATGCCCCCGGCACCGCCAGCCTGCGCCTTGATGTGCAGCGCTCGCTGATTCTGCGCAGCCTCAACGACCTGCTTCCACCCTCGGGGCCGGTCCTAGATGTGATCGATCGGGTCGACCCGGCACCGTCGATCATCGGCCCGGTGACGCCAGTCGCAGCTCCGGACCCCAAAATCGTCGCCGATCCCGACATCGAGCGGGCGGGCGAATCGGTGGTTCGCGTAATCGGCACCGCCTGCGGCCTCGGGGTCGAGGGGTCCGGCTGGATTGGAGCACCTGGAATTGTCGTCACCAACGCCCACGTCGTCGCCGGCGAGGACGACACGACCGTGACCACGCGCTCAGGCGCTTCACTGCAGGCGACACCTGTCTACTACGACCCTGAAAACGACCTCGCTCTGCTCCGCATCGACACATCGCTGCCGGTCCTACCGCTGGCCTCAGGCGCTGACCGCGGCCAGTCGGGTGCCGTACTCGGCTATCCGGAGAATGGGCCTTTTCATGCCGCTGCGGCCCGCTTCGGGGAAACCCGCGATGTGATCAGCGAGGACTCCTACGGGCACGGGCCAATCCGTCGCGCGATCAGCAGTCTGCGCGGCTCAGTCCGCAGCGGTAATTCCGGAGGCCCCTTGGTCGACGCTGAGGGCGAAGTTCTCGGCACCGTGTTCGCGACCACCACCTACGGCAGCCCCGGCGGATTCGCGATCCCCGACGAGGTGATCGACACAGCTCTCAGCGAAGCTCGCAGGGAAGTCGACACCGGACCTTGCACGGGCTGAGCGACGACCACTAGATTTCCCGGCAGTGAAAAACGTCCCGCCTGAGGTTGAGCGCCGCCGCCGCCTCCTCACCCGCATGCTACCCCTCGCGATCGTGGCGATCGTGGCCTTCGCCTTCGGTGCTTCAGCGGGTGCCCCAGGGTCCCCGGAAAAGGAATCTGCGGCCCGCTTCGCCCAGGCCTGGGCGAAGGGCGAATTCGCCGCCATGTACAAGGAGCTGAACCCCACCTCCCGGCACCGAATTTCGATCAACGACTTTGCCCTGGACTATCGCCGCGCAGAGGAAAAGGCAACGCTGCGCTCGCTGGATCCCGACTCCCCCGGAAATCCCAGCTCCAGCGAAGGCGCGACAGTAGTACCGGTCACCTTCAAGGCGACGACGATCGCCTTCGGTGAATTTGAAGCCGACGTCGAACTGCCCTACGAAGAAGGCGGCATCGGCTGGGACCCGAGCTTGGTCTTCCCCGGCCTGCGCCGCGGCGAGGAACTCGAAAGCGAAATCGAATTGGCACCCCGAGCACCAATCCTGGCCGCGGACGGGACGGCGCTTGCCGAAGGCGAAGCCAACGAACGCGAACACCCGATTGGCAGCGCGGCGATCGATGTCACCGGCGAAGTCGGCAGCCCCGAAGAAGAACAGCTTCCCGCCCTCGGCCGCCAGGGTTTCAGCGCCGAAACCCCGGTTGGTATCAGCGGACTCGAGCGTGTCTTCAACGCCAGGTTGGCGGGGCGCCCCGGTGGCACCCTGCTAGCGGTCCCTGAAGGCGGCGGGGGCTCCTCGCGGGTGATCGCCAGGGCCAAACCGCGGGCGGGGGCGTCGGTGAAAACGACGATCGACCCGAAGCTGCAGAGCACTGCCGTCGCTGCACTCGCCGGGCGCTCCGGCGGGGTCGCGGTGCTCGACGCGCGCAACGGGGATGTGCGAGCCCTAGCGGGTCAGGCGTTCTCGGCACCGCAGCCACCGGGCTCCACTTTCAAGATCATCACCACGGTCGCCGCCCTTCAGAAAGGGGTGCTCTCACTCGAAGACGAATTTGAAATCACCAACGGCGTCAACGTCGGCGGCCGCTTCCTCAACAATGCAAACGGCGAGTACTGCGGCGGCACCCTGCGCGAAGCATTTGCCGAGTCCTGCAACGCGGACTTCGCCCCGCTCGGTCCGAAGATCGGCAACAACGCACTGGTCGCCACGGCCGAACGTTTCGGCTTCAACTCGCCGCCGAGCCTCTACGCGCCGCGGTTCGTACGCGCCGCGAAGTTACCCGAATCGAGCATCCCGACCGAGATCGGCGAAGAAATCGACCTCGGCGTGAGCGCGATCGGTCAGGGCGAAGTGCTGGCCACGCCGCTGGAGATGGCGAGCGTCGCACAGACAATCGGCAACGATGGAGTTCGCGAGCCGACCTCGATCGTCGCCAACAGGAAGCTCCGGCCCAACGCCAATCCGGTGCGGGTGACGTCCAAGAAAATCGCCGATGAACTGACCGAATTGATGATCGGCGTCGTCACCAGTGGAACCGGCTACGCCGGCGCGATCCCGCAGGCCCAGGTGGCCGGTAAGACCGGGACCGCAGAGCTCGGCCCCGAGCCGGGGCAGGAGAACTCGCCCAACCCGGTGCAGATCAAGGATGCCTGGTTCTCGGCCTTCGCGCCTGCCAAGAAAGCGAAGCTGGCGATCGGCGTGCTGCTGATCGACGCCGGCGCGGCAGGCGGCGAAGTGGCCGCGCCGATTGCCTCAGAAGTTCTCTCGGCCGGGTTCTAGGCCGCCGAGCCTAAAGATCGATGAGCACGTGGGCAGGCCCTTCGGGCCCTTCAATTTCAAGCGTCAGCGGTCGGTTCTCCGAGGCGGTATCCGGCAGCAAGAAGAGGACCAGGGAGCCCTCAATCGGTCCCTGCTGGGCGGTCGAATCGAGCACCGGAATCTGTTCCTGGGCTTCGACTTCGCCGCTCAGCGGGAAGGCGTAGAGGCTTTCGGATGACAGCGCGTCATAGCTTTGGCCGAAGGCATCTTCGATCGTGAAGGTTTTCGGCAGGGGTTGGCTTTCTTCACTCTTATTTTGGACTTCGAAGAAGACCCCGAAGTAGTTCGCTTCCGGCGGCGCTTCGGGCTGGCCGACGAGGTAGGCGGAGTCCTCGTTGTCGTGGGCATTGAGGTAGCGCGAGAAGACGACGTTGTACTGGAGTTCGCCGAGCTTCACCGGTTCTCCCTCTTTAACGTTCTTGGAGTCACTCGAGTAACCGCACGCTGAAACGACGAGGGAGAGCGCCACGAGGAGAAACGCGGCGAGCAGCGGCAGGACGAGTCTGCGGTGGCGGGCACGCATAGGCGGGCGAGAGTCTATTAAGGGATGCCGGTCGCGTAGCGGTTGCCTCCGGCCAGGACCACCGGGGCCGACGAGGGGGCGCTGCTCTCAAGCTGGTCCCGCAGCCGTCGCAGCGCCTCGCGCCATCCTCGCTCCTCCCAGAAGGAGTTGGCAGCGAGCAGCTCCAGTGCCCGGTCGACCGGGTTGGATGGCTCGGTCCAGCGCGAAAGATGGATCTTGGTCAGACCACCGGGCCCCTCCTCAAGGTCCCACACGGTCCTCGCCCCGATCCGGTTGCCGCGGCCGCCGCGGCCGTGCTCGACTACCCGGTGCGGTGCGGTCTGCGCGGTTATCGCCGTGTCCATCCAGATCGAGCGCAGCGGCGAGCGAATCCGGAAGCGAGCCCCGGCCCCGACACCGGTCGCGACAATCCGGGTCAGATGAAACTCCTCGAGGAAGTGATCGGTGAAGGAGGGACGCCTGGCGAGATCGGCGATTGCCTCGAAGGCACGCTCTCGCGAAACGTCGACTTCGATCTCTGCGCTGACGGGGCCCACTGGCGGCGCGATTCTAGCCCTCCGGCCACTAGGAAGAGTGTCCAAACTGCGAAAAACCTTGACCGCCTCCCCGCCAACCACGCTACGATTCTCACAAGTGGCGCGGAAGGAGAGGTCCGATCTTCACCAGTGCCCGCCCCCCGGCGGCCCAAGATAGCTTTAAAACCGGAATGGTCCCCGGCTCGGGAACCTTCTTTTGCACCGACTGCGGCTCTCAGCTGGCGCTGCTTGAGAAGGACGTGCTGCCCGACTGCCCCGACTGCGGCGGTGTGAGTTTCCGCCGCGACTCGATTTTCGAGTCGATGCAGGAGCACGGTGGGGCGACCTCTGAATTCGGAGCTCCCTCAGAGCCCGTAACTCCCGCCTGGCTGCACGAGGCGCGCACCATGTTGCCCGGTCCGGGCCGTTACCTCGCCTACCTTGACGAGGATGAGATCAGGATCTTTGCGATCGACCGTGGTTGGACCCGGATCGGCAGATCCGCCGCTGCCGATCTGCGGCTCGATGACCCAAGCGTTTCCCGACGACACGCGCTGATCGTCTCCGAGCCGCCGAAAGCGCTGCGGGTGCTCGACGACCGCAGCCTCAACGGCGTCCACCTAAACGGCGAGTCGGTCGAGTGGGGCCGGCTCGGCGACGGTGACGAGCTGACGCTCGGCAAGTACAGCCTGATAGCCCTCGAAGCCGAGTAACTATTTTCCGCCACCCCGACCCCTAGCATTGGTTGGGATGAGTGCAGCGCCCGATCCGCTCGATCCCCCTGCCCCCTCAGGAGCACCTGACATTTCAGAGGCCGCCCAGGTGGCGCGTGAGCGCCTCCACGAGGAAATCGAGCGGGTCCGACTCGGGGTTGAGGAGATGCTCGACGAGCACGATGGCGGCGGCCTCGCCAGCGCCGAGATCAGGGAGGAGCTCGAGGAGTTGCGAATCGAGACCCGCGATTATGTCAAGCGCAAGGTGCAGAAGTCCGAGAAAAGACTGAAGCGCTCGATGCGCGAGCTCGACGCCCGCACCGACATGCTCGAGCGCCGCATCGACCAGGTCGAGGCCGATCGTGAGGAGGCCGAGGTCCGTATCCACAACAACACCGAGGAGATGCTCGACGGCCTCCTGGTGGAGGTGCGCGCGATCGCCGACCGGATCTCCGGCCAGCCGACCCCGGCGGCGCGGCCCGCGCCGATTCCTCGTCCACAACCAGCTCCGCCGGTGCGCCCCGCACCGCAGGGCCCGGTGGCGGGCTCAATTTCCGCCGGACCGGTGGGCCGGATTGGTCGTCCCCTGGGCGGTGGCGGCAGCACCCCCGGTCGCAAACTGGGCTAGGGCCTACTCGGTCGAGATGCTGGGGTCGGCCTGGACCTTGTGCGGGACGACCATGAGGAAATTCTCCGGGGCGTTGGCCGCCAACTCGAGGATCCTCACAGCCTCATCACCCTGATCGGTCGCCTTCAGCTCCTCGGCGTACTCGGTGAGCAGATCGTCGACGTCGAGTAGGCCCTCCGCGTCGAGCGCCTTGAGCTCGACTTTGGCCCCCTCTCCAAGGCGCCTCTCGATCGCCTCGGCGTCGATCCCGAAGGCGTTATGACGGACATAGACCCGCCCGCCTGTCATCCCTGCGCACGCCCAGGGCCCAAGGTCGCCGAGCACCACCGCGCGGCCGGAGGTCATGTACTCGAAGGCAAAGCCCTTGGCGTTGGCGCGATCGACGATGCAGCCGCGGCTGTCATCGATCTCGTGCTCGGGCTCGCCGGCCAGTACGACGTCGGCGCCGGAGAGGCGGATACAGAAGCGCGAGTCGGCCGATCCCTGCACGAAGAGGTGACCGCGCTGGGCGCCATAGGCGAAGGACTTACCGACCGATCCATTGAGACGCTTGCCCTTGGCTCCCTTGCCTTTCAAGACCGAGACCGTGCCTCCCAACATCGCCTTGCCGACCCCATCCTGGGCGCCACCCTCGACGCGGATCGAGACCCCGTAGGCGTTGAAGGCACCGAAGCCCTGGCCGGCGACCGAGCCGCCGTTGAACTCGAGCCTCGCCAGGGTCTCGGCGTCATCGGGCTCGGGTCCGTCGCCGAAAATCCGGGAGCGAGCGATCGCTCCTGCGAGCTCGGTGCCGAGCACCCGATCATTGGCGTCAGTCGGACGCGGGAACTCGTTGCGAATTGTGCGACCGGCGCAGATGTCACCGGCGAGCGCCGCGATCTGGGTCGAGGCCTGCTTCTCCTCCATCCGGATCGGGCGGGCGAGCACCAGCCCCGCCTCGGCGCGCGTCTCAGCGATCGCGTCGCCGACGGGCAGGTCCAGGGGCTCAAGGTCGAGAAACTCCTCAAGCGGGGTAATCAGGGGCGCCAGATCGATCCGATCGCCGTGGGAGACCTGTTCGAGCAGGTCATAGCGCCCGACCAGGTCCTGGGCGCGGTCATAACCCAGCGAGGCGACGACCTCTTTGATCTCCTCTCCCATCGCCCCGAAGAAGCGTGCGCAGCTCTCCGCCGCCGCATCGACCTCCTGCGGGGTGAACTTCTTGAGACCATGCTCCTGGGCCTGCTCGACCGTCTCGATCTGAGTCGCGATGCCGACATGGCAGGTGTCGAGCTGACAGCCGCGACAGATTGTGCAACCGAGACTGACCATCGCCAGGGTGCCGAAGCCGACCCGGTTGGCACCCAGGCAGTGCAGCTTGACGACGTCATGGCCGGTCCGGTAGCCGCCATCGGCCCAGATCTCAACCCGGTTGCGAACACCGGCCTCCATCAGCGCCCGATGCACGGCGCGCGTACCGATGTCGGAGGGCAGCCCAACATGGCGCAGGGCATGTTGGCGGGCGGCACCGGTACCCCCCTCAAAGCCCGAGAGCGTGATGATGTCGGCGCCCGCCTTGGCGATGCCGAGCCCGATCGTGCCGATGTTGGGCACGACCGGCACCTTGACCGAGACCCGCACGTCGGGGTTGACCGTCTTCAGCTCATCGATCAGCTCAGCCAGGTCCTCAATCGAGTAGAGGTCGTGATTGTTTGACGGTGAGATCAGGTCGGTGCCGGGCGCGGCATTACGTGCGGCGGCGACCTTCTCGGAGACCTTCTTGCCAGGAAGGTGGCCGCCCTCGCCAGGCTTGGCGCCCTGGCCGATCTTAATCTCGGCTACATAGGAGGAATTGATCATCTCCGCCGAGACGCCAAAGCGACCAGAGGCAACCTGCTGTCCACGCCATTTGCGGTACTTCCCATACATGTCGCGGATCTCACCGCCCTCGCCGTTGACGCAGAGGATGTTGATCGCCTTGGCCGCCTCGGCGTAGGCGCGGAAGGCCGACTCTGACTGCGAGCCGAAACTCATCGAGGAGATCACCACCGGATAATCGTGGTGGCCGACCCCGGCGTCGACATTGGCCGGATCGACCGGCTCGCGGTCGCCCTTCAGGCCCATCACATGTCGCATTGAGATTGGGCTCTGGCGCTCTAGGTCGCGGACCTTCTCGGAATACTCAGCGTAGGAGCCCGAACCGTTGGCGGTCGCGATTGCCGCCTTGTAGACCTTCGGGTAAAAGCGGAAGGTCTTCGCCGGTTTGGCATCCTCGTCGGCTGCCAGGACGCGCGTCCGCTCGTTGCAGTCGACGTCGAGGTCGGCGAAACCGACGCCGCCTCTCTCACTCGCGGCGAAGGCCTCGGTCTGAAAGATTTCGGCAAGCTCGGGTTTGACCCCGATCGAGGAGAACTGACGGGCATAGCCACGCACCTCGTGGATTCCGATCGTCGAGATCACTTTCTCGATCCCCTTGGCCAGCGCCGCGCAGAGGTTGGAGACATCGGTCTCATACTCCTCGACGCAGATCACCTCGATCATCGTGTAGGGACAGACGCCGTTGGCGCCAAGGCCGAGGGCAAGCATCGTGTCGTGCACGTTGCGGATCGCCGCCGAGCGCAGGACCAGGCCGCAGCGCCGCCTCAGGTTCTCCTCGCCGGGCTCGACCTTAAACTGCTTGAGGGCCTGATCGACCGCAGAGGTCGCCAGATGGGGGTCTAGATAGCGGCGCTCGGCGTCATAGACCGTGCGGTCGGTGAGGATCAGCAGCTCGGCTCCGTCGCGGACCTTCTTCACCGCCTCCTGTTTGATCCGCTCGATCGCGCCCTTGGTCGTCTCAGACTCAAGCAGCGAGATGTCAACTGCACCGGCGCGGCCCCGAAACTCCTCCCAGAGGTCCTCGAGCAAAAACGTCCGGTGCTCGCGGGCAATGCGACGGTAGGTCTTGTCTGAGAGCGGCGCCATCTCGTGGTGGCCGCCGAGGATCACAGGGAAGGCGGTCTCGATTGTCGCGGTGTCCTCGCCGGCGGCCTGCAGCGACGGACGGCGGCCGAATACTGAGCGGGTCGAGAAATGCTCCATCTCGCGCTCGCGGTCGATCGCCGGGTTGGTGACCACAGCGACCGTCTCCTTGAAGTAATCGGCGAGGTTCTGGCGCTCAGGGGAGAGCGCCGCGAGCGGCCCGTCATATCCCAGGGAGCCGACCGGCTCGGCGCCGTTTGAGGCCATCTGCTGGACGAGTTTCACATCGTCGCGCTGCCAGCCAAAGCCGGCCAGGATGCGGTCGGAAACCTTGACGGGCTCCTCGGGCCCAGCGTCGGAGTAACCCGGGACCTCGCCGCCCTCCAGGGGGCCGCCCGGATCTAGGGCACGGTCATAGGGAGCGACGTCCTCGACGCCGTTTCGCGCCAGCCAGCGCTCGCGGACGATGTGCAGCATGGAGTCGTGTGGGTACAGGGTCGAGCGCTTGGCGCCACGATCGATGCTCACCATTGCCTTCTCTCCGGGGGCCAGCGGTTTTGGCTCGGCGACCATCGCGGAGACCGAGACGACGCCCGGCTCGGAGCTGAAGACGAAGTCCTCCTCGGTTTCCACCTGCCACAGCGGCCGCAGGCCGAGGGCATCGGCGGAGAACACGCACTCCTCAGAATGGCGGGCGATCAAAGCCACCGGGCCCTGGGCAAACGGGCCCATCGCCTGTCGCAGGTACATGTAGAAGCGGTGCAGCTCCTCGGGCAGGGAGCGAATCTCCTCAACAATCGGCGGCAGGATCATCTCCATCGCCTCAGCGAGACTGAAGCCGTCGCGGCTGACCAGAGTGTCGATCGTACGGTCGAGGTCCTGGGAGTCCGAGGAGCCGGGCTCAATTGGGACCCCCAGCATGCGCGCCTCTTGGCGAAGCTGCTCGACCGTGTTGATCTCGCCGTTGTGGCCGAGCACCGAGAAGGGCTGGACACGCTTGAAGGAGGGCCAGGTGTTTGTCGAGTACCGGTTGTGCCCAAAGCAACCGATCGTCTCGAAGCGCTGGTCGCGCAGGTCGGGGTAGTACTCGGCAAGGATCTTGGGCGCGCCCATCACCTTGTAGACGCAGGTCGTCGCAGAGAAGGAGGGGACGTGCACCCCGAGGCGCTGCTCGAGCTCGATCAGCAGGTCGAAGAGAACGTGGTCGCGCCGCGAGGGGTCGGCGACCAGGCCGGCGAGCTGCCAGAAGTGCGGCTCCTCCTCGCGCGCGGTCGGGCCCAGAGCGGGTGAGTCGACCGCGCCGACCCGCTCGGCGAGGATACGAAAGCCACCCTGGCCAAGCAGTTCGCGGGCACCGTGCTGGATCTGCTCAAGCTCCTGCGAGCGCTCGATGAAAATATGGGCGACGGCAAAGGCATCATCGAGAGCGAGGGAGGGGTCGTGACCACCCGAGCGCACGTCCTCGGCCCAGATCTTGCGCGGAATGTCGAGCAAAAGCCCGCAGCCATCGCCCTCGCCGTCGACGTTGCCGGCGCGATGAAGCATCTTCTGCAGAGCCGGAATCGCGAGCTCGATCGGCGCATGGCTGGGGGTTGCGTCACGACGAACGGAGGCATAGATCGCGCAGGCGTCCTTGTCTTCGACGCTCGGCGGCGAGACGAGCGGGCGGTAGGCACGCTCGGGTGAATAGAAATCCGACTGGACCTTGCTCACGGCTGACCTCCCGGTTTCCGCGCCTTCTTCGAGCGGGCGCGCGACGGGTTGACGAGTTGGCGGATTATAGGGGTGTCTGGGGGATCCACCATCGCGCCCACCTTTCTCCCCGCATACGACGTATAAGGACGAGCCGCGCTCAGGCCCAGGAGAGGGGCTCATAGCCGCCCTCGGGCTGGACCCCGATCACCAGGGCGCTGACCGGCGCCGCGGAATGGTTGAGAATTGTGCGTGTGGTGGCCGGCTCGATTGAGGCAAAGGTCCCGGCCGGTGCGGGGTGGTCCTCGCCGTTGAGCCTCAGCACCGCATCGCCTTTCAAGATCACGTAGAGCTCGACCTGACCGCTGCTGTTCTCATCGTGCTCGGGAATCTGCCCCCCGGGACCGATCTCGACCAAGTTGTAGCCAAAGCACAAGGTGCCCAGAGCCTTGCGGGCCAACAGCCAGGTCGACTCCCCTGAACCGGCCATCGCCTCGAACTGATCGCGGTGCTTGATCGTGTAACCCTCGGCCATCACATGCGACCATACCTCGACTCTGTCCCCGGGTGTGAGGAGAAGCAAAGTGGATTCCGAGGAGACATTGACGGCTGCGATCGAGCGCTACAACGAGGCCTGGAATGCGCACGACCTCGACGCGATCATGGCAATGCACGCTGCCGACATGGTCTTCGAGAACCATACGGCGGGCGAGTCGGCGAGCGGCCCGGCGGCTGGTGCCCACATCAGCTCGATCTTTGAGACCTGGCCCGACATCGAATTCCGGACTCGGCGTCTGTACGTCCGTCCCGGTCTCGTCGTGCAGGAATGGACCGCTGGTGCCACCCATTCCAACACAATGCGCCGAGGAGAGTTGGTCGCCGAGCCGACCGGCCGTCGGGTCGAGTGGGAGGGCCTCGATGTGATCCCCTTCGAGGACGGACTGGTCAAGCGCAAGGACGTCTACTCCGACAGCGTCTCGATCCTGCGGCAGGTGGGCCTGCTGGACTGAACCAACGTTGCACTCGCGAACCTCGCGATCGCAAGCTTCAGGCCGGCCCGAAGATTGCCGCAGCGACCAGAGCGCCGCTCAGGCCAACGAATGAGATGACGGCGAGGACCCGATACCAGAGACGCTGCTCGACGTCTGGGTCAAAGGCGAGCGGCACGAAGAGGAACGGGTTGACCGCGGTGCCAAAGGCAAGCGCCACGGCGATCAGCTTCGGCAGATCCGGCACGGCGAGGCCGACGCCGATTAAGATCAAGCCCATCATCACGTAGTCGAGATGGACTTGGCGGATCCGCTGCGGAGCGACGATCCCGATCCGGCGCAGCAGGTCGGGGGCCTCCTCGCGCAGGACCATCGACCAGCCCAGAAGACCACCGAGGGCCAGCTCGATCAGCCCGATGCGAAGCAGCCAGCTCATCGGCGCCCTCTAGAGCTCCGGGACGTCGGCACCGTGGGGACTGAAGGGCAGGCGACGAACCGCCGCCCAACCGTTGACCCGGCGCTCGAGCTCCTCGGTGACCTTGCCGGCGTCCTGCCAGGTGGTCCAGACGAGCACGGTCGGGCCGGCCCCGGAGATCGTCGCGCCGAGCGCGCCGAGTTCGCGCGCGGAGTCGACCAAATCCATCGAGCGGGGGTAGAGGTGGCGACGACGCGGCTGGTGGATGGCGTCACCGAGCCCGGCGGCGACGAGGTCAAGATCGGCGCCCCGCAGACCGAGGATCAGACGCGAGACCGCGGCCAGATTCGCGACTGCCTCACCCAACGGCACCGAGTCGGGGATCGCCTCCCTCGCGCTTTGGGTTGAAACCTGCTCAGAAGGGATCACCGCGATCCCCTCTAGGCCCCCCGGGGGATCAAAGCGGGCGGCGACCGGATCGCCCCCAGGGTCGCGGCCACAGGCGACAAAGCCGCCGTAGATCGCGGCCGCGACGTTGTCAGGGTGACCCTCGATCTCAGTCGCTCTGACGAGCATCTCCTGCTTTGAGAGTCCGAGCTCGAAAAGGTGATCGGCGGCAAAGAGACCGGCGACGATCGCCGCCGCGCTTGAGCCCAACCCCCGCGCCAGAGGGATCTCGCTGCGCAGACGAAAGCCGATCTCCTCGGCGGAGCGCAGGCTCTCAAAGGCCCTGACGATCAGGTTGTCGCGGTCTGTTGGGACCGCGACGCCGCCGGCGTCAAACGAGAACCCTCCCCCCTCTTCGACCTCAAGCTCAAGCGGCAGGGCGACGGCGGCGGCAAGCACGTCATACCCAGGTCCGAGGTTCGCCGAGGACGCCGGGACGCGGACGAGTCGGCGGCGAGTGGTCATCATCGACCGTCGAATACCGCGCGCTCGACTGCGCCGAGATCGTTCTCACAGTTGATCACAGAGGGGGCTTTGGAAAGTGCCGTGTCGGGGTCCTTCAGCCCGTGGCCGGTTAAGACGCAAACGACGCTCTCGGGCGGGGGCGCACCCTCGAGCACCGGCATCCCGTGGGCGAGCAGGCCCGCCACGGAGGCGGCTGAGGCCGGCTCACAGAAGACGCCCTCGTTGACGGCAAGCCAGTGGTAGGCGTCGAGGATGCGCTGGTCGGAGACCGCGGCCACGCGACCGCGCGAGGCGGTGAAGGCATCCATCGCCTCCTCCCAACGCGCCGGGTTACCGATCCGGATTGCCGAGGCCACCGTCTCGGGCTCGGCGACCGGAGCGCCGAGCACCAGCGGCGCCGCCCCCTCAGCTTGAAACCCGTAGAGGGCAGGGGCCGTGCCGAGCTCCTGGAAGCCCCGCCAGTAGGCGGTTACGTTACCGGCGTTGCCAACCGGGATCGCGAGTGCGCCGGGCGCCCTGCCGAGCTGCTCGACGACCTCAAAGGCGGCGGTCTTCTGACCTTCGATCCGGTAGGGGTTGACCGAGTTGACAAGCTCGATTGGGTGCTTAGCCGCGAGGTCACGGACGAGCCGCAGTGCGTCGTCGAAGTTGCCCTGCAAAGCGATGACCCGGGCGCCGTGCATGAGCGCCTGGGCGAGCTTGCCGATCGCGATCTTGCCCTCTGGCACGATCACCGCGCCGCGCATTCCAGCGCGCGCGGCGTAAGCGGCGGCGCTGGCGGCGGTGTTGCCGGTCGAGGCGCAGATAACCGCCTCCGCCCCGCGCCCCTTTGCTCGCGAGACGGCGACGGTCATGCCCCGGTCCTTGAAACTGCCGGTCGGGTTGGCCCCCTCAAACTTGAGGTGGACGCGGGTTCCGATCCGCTCGGAAAGCCGCGGCGCCTCGATCAGCGGGGTCGAGCCCTCCCCGAGGCTGACAATCGGATCCCCGGGCTCAAGTGGCAGTCTCTCTCTGTACCTCTCGATCAGGCCCTGGCTCAACCGAACTCCTCCTCGATCACCCGGATCGAGCGTGGCGGGGAGCGCAGGTCCTCGAGTTCGGCGATCTCCCCAAGAGCGGTGGCGAAGCGCGACTCAAGACACTCGTGAACGACCATCACGAGCCGCGCGTCGTCGCTGATTCCACGTTGGACGAAACTCTTCACCGAGATCCCATTGTCACCGAGAACCCGGGCGATGGCGGCGAGCACGCCGGGACGGTCGGCGACCTCAAGATGCAGGTAGAAGGAGGAGCTGACGTCGGTCATGATCTCGAGGGTCTCGCGGGTCTGGTGCACCGGAGCCTCACCGGAGAGAATCGAGACGACGTCGCCGAGCACCGCGGAGGCGGTTTGGATGCCACCGGCGCCCGGTCCTGACATTGTCACCTCGGTGATCGCCGGTGCGGAGACCATCACCGCATTGAAGGGCCCGCCGACCGGGGCCAGGGGATGCCCGCCGTAGAGGAAACAGGGGAAGACCCTGACGCTGATTCCGTCGTCACGGCGTTCAGCGACGCCGAGCAGCTTCAGCGATAAGCCCAGCTCCTTGGCGTAGGCGAGGTCGTCGGGCTGAATCGTCTCAATCCCCTCAAAGGGCACCTCACTGAGGGTGACCGGTGTGTGGAAGGCGAGACGGGCGAGGATCGCCATCTTGGCGGCGGCGTCGGCGCCAGTCACGTCGTCACTGGGATCGGCCTCCGCGTAGCCCAGCTCCTGGGCTCGGAGCAGAACATCGCCATAGGCGGCGCCGCTAGCCGCCATCTCGCTGAGAATGAAGTTGGTGGTGCCGTTGACGATGCCAAAGACCTTTGAGATCTCGGTCGCGGCGAAGCTCTCCTGGATCGTGCGCACGATCGGGATCACGCCGGCGACGGCCGCCTCAAAGCGCAGCTGCACCCCGGCCTCGCGGGCGACGTCGAAAAGCTCCTCCGCATGCTGTGCAAGGAGTTGCTTGTTGGCGCTGACAACCGGGCGCCCGGCCCGCAACGCATCGATCACTAGATCGCGGGCCGGTTCGGTGCCACCGATCAGCTCGATGATCAGATCCGAGCCAGCGAGGATCTCGCTGAAATCTCCCTCGCTTCGGCTCAACACGCCGCTCAGCTGGGGCCGCCGCCCGCAGAGCGCCTCTACTGCGCCCGCCCGCTGCTCGAGCAGATCGGCAAAGGCGGCGCCCACCGTGCCACGGCCGAGCAGTCCGATTCGCACCACCTTGCTCGGCTCAGACATCGCGGGCCATAAGGTCCTCGTAGGTCTCACGGCGCACCACGACCCGCGCGTCGCCATCAGCGCAGAAGATGACCGGGGGGCGCGGCACACAGTTGTAGTTGCTCGCCATCGCGTGCCCGTAGGCGCCGGTCGCCGGAGTCACCAGGATGTCACCGACGCGGGGGTCCTGCAGGCGCGCCTCGGCGATCAGGACGTCGCCAGACTCGCAGTGCATCCCGACCAGGCGACAGGCGGTGGAATCGCCAATTCGGTCGGCGATCTCGGCTTCATAGATAGCCCCGTAGAGCATCGGGCGAATGTTGTCCGACATGCCGCCGTCAACCGCCACGTAGCGGCGTACTCCGGGCACCTCCTTGACGGTGCCCACTGTGTAGAGGGTCACCCCGGCGTTTGCGACCAGGGAGCGACCCGGCTCACAGAGCACCTTGATCGCCTCTGGCACGCTGCGAAGCATCGCCTCGGCATACGCCGAGGCGGGCGGTGGCTGCTGGTCGCGCGTGTAGGCGACGGCGAAGCCACCACCCATATTGAGGATTGGGTACTCGCCGGCGCCAAGCAGAATCTCGGCCAGGGTGTCATAGACCTCGAGCTCAAACACCTGTGAGCCGATGTGGGCGTGCAAGCCGCAAACCTCGAGTCCGGCCGCCTCGCAACGGTCGACCGCGAGCCCCAGACTCGCCATCGGGATCCCGAACTTGGAGTCCTCTTGACCGGTCGCGATCTTCTCATGTGTCTCAGGCCGGATACCCGGCGTCACGCGCAGCAGGACGCGCTGATCACGGCCTGCGGCGAGTCGCTGGAGTCGGGCGATCTCATCGAGTGAGTCAATGATGATGTGACCGACACCGCTCGCCAGGGCGAGTTCGAGCTCGGACTCGGTCTTGTTGTTGCCGTGCATGTAGATCCGCTCGGGTTTGAAGCCCGCCCTGAGGGCGAGGTGGAGCTCACCGCCGGAGGCGACATCGCAGGAGAGGCCCAGCTCCGCGAATAGTCCCAGCGCCGCCGTGCAGGGAAAGGCCTTGCTGGCATAGATGACCTCGAACGCTGCGCGACGCTCGGCGAAGGCAGCGATAGTCGCCCGGGCGCGGGCGCGAAGGTCCTGCTCGGCATAGACATAGGCGGGCGTGCCGAACTCGGCGGCCAGCTCGAGAACGTCACAACCGCCGACCTCGAGATGGCCGCGCTCGTTGAGGCGAGTGCCCATCGGGTACACGGGTGATTCCACGATCGGATCCGCCAGCAGCTGTCCACGCTCCGCCATGAGACGGGCATTGTGACGGTTGGACGGCCGAGGTCGGCTATTCGCGGCCGGTGAGCAAGCCGCCGACCGTCTTCACCGTGTTGCCCACGGTTTCACCGACTACCGAGCGGGACCCGGTGACGCCGTTGACCACTTCTTCAACTGCATGTCCGACCCCTTCCCCCGCGACCGACCCGACCGCGCCGCCGGCCGCCGCTCCGGCGCCGCTGACCGTTTCTCCGGCGCCGGGCGCGCCTGCACCAGGGCTGGGTGCGGTAGTGCCGACCGTTTCAGGCGGGCTCGCGGCGGGCGATGAGGAACCGCCCGAGCCGGCCGCGGATTCGGATCCGGGGTCGTTCCTGGAGCTCGCCGAGTGACCGTGGGCTGGCGCCGCGGTCGGCGTGGCCTCTGCCGCCACGCCGGTTTCCGCAAGGCTGGCTCCGCCGCCCTGGCTTTCGCGCGGGGGTCTGCTGAGCGATTCATTTTCTGGCTTTGGCCGCGCGTTCTTGGCGAGTGGCCTTGGTGCCGCCCGCCGCGCCGCCTGGACGGGCACACGGTGCGCGCTCGAAACCGCGCTGCGCTTGGCGGCTCCGTCGACCAGACCCGAAAGCGGCCAGTCCCTTGCGGCCTGCACGGAGACAAGGGCGACGAACCCGACAATCGCCGCGGCGATCACGGCAGTACCCGAGACCGCGCCTGCGAGATAGGTGTGCGCTTGGCGGATCATCCTTTTGGTCCAAATGCTCCCTACCCACAGTGGCAGGATGCACTCGCCGCGATCTACTCAATATTTGGACTTCCGGGCAGCTTCGCCCCTTGGAGGCGGCGCGCCAGAGTAGGGCATCGGAGCGGTCACCCCGCCATGGATTTGCCCGATTCGCCTGAAGTTCAGCACCAGGAGCGCCGCGGCGGCGGCGCTCCTGGGGGACCGCTCGGGCAAGGCGAGTCACTGAGAACGGGGCCTGGGGCTCGGTGAGGCCCTGGCGGCCCAACCCTGGTCTGGCGCTCAGGCCTCGCGAGGCGCCTGGGCGACCTTGAGCAGGCCCTCGGTAACCTCCTCCTCCATCTGCAGGGTTGTGTGGTCGATCCCAAACCGCTCGTGCAAAAGCACCTCGAGCCGGCGTCGGGTCAGGTCGCGATCGGCATCAGCGGCAACGACCACGTGGGCGGCGAGCGCACCGAATCCGGGCGTCACGGTCCAGACGTGTAACTCATGCACCGAGCGCACCCCACCCTCGGCACAGATCGCGGCACCCATGTCATCCACGTCGATGCCCTCCGGTGCGGACTCCATCAGGACCTCGAAGGGCACCTTGATCAGGCGCCAGGAGGAAGCCATGATCAGGACCGCGATCAGCAGACCGACGAGCGGATCGACGAGGTTCGGGCCGCCGGCCAGGACAACCGCTCCGGCGATCAGGACGCCGAACGAGCCGAGCGCGTCGGCAAAGCTGTGGCGTAACACAGCCTCGAGGTTGAGATCATCACGACGCCCCGCGGCGAGCACAAATGTTGCGCCGAGGTTCCCGCCCAGGCCGAGCAGGCCGAGCACCAGGACGCCGCCACCATCGATGCTCGGCGGTTCGGCCAGCCGACCGATAGCCGCGACCGCGACCGCGACGGCGACGGCGACCAGGACCAGGCCGTTGACGAGGGCGGCGAGCACCTCTGTGCGCTGGTAGCCGAAGGTGCGACGCGGGTCCGCGGGAAGCGAGGCCAGGGCGGCGGCGGAGAGGGCCAAGCCAATCGAGCCAACGTCTGAAAGTAGGTGACCCGCGTCAGCGAGCACCGCCAGTGACCCGGTGAGGATCCCGCCGAGGGTCTCGATGAGAAGCATCGCCAGATTGATTGCCAATGCCACCCACATCCGCCGCCGGGTGTCCGCACGGCGCGCCCGCAGAGCCCCCAGCGGATCGTGACCATGAGCGTCGGCGTGCACGCCCCGAGCTTAGAGCCCTCGCTGGCGCCTGCGCCGATGCTGGTGGCCGCTGCGGGCGACCCTGATGGTCTCCTTTGCCGGGGTCGGGTCCACGTTTCCCGAGGGGTCAACGGCGCGCACTTCAAAGCGGTGCAGACCGGCGGAGAGCCGCTTCTTAAAGGGTGAGGTGCAGGGTGCGAAGGCACCCGGATCGATCCTGCACTGGAAGGTCGAATTGGCCTCCGAGGAGGAGAAGCTCACTCTGAAGAGGAGCCCGTGGGAGCCGGCCCTCAGCTTGCGCTTTGAGCGATGATGGATTCGCGTCTCGGGCGGGGTCGAGTCAGGCACCGCCGGCGCCTCAAAGGCGCCCATGTCGCGGGCGGCGACGCCGTCTCCGTTACCGTCGAGGATCCGCGGGTTGCCGGCCAGGTCCGTCGTTGACTCGCCGGGCGCCAGCGGCGGCGAGTAGGCGGAGTCGATCGCCGGTGAGCCGGGCCTCAGGTTGAATTCGCTGAGCAATTCGCTACCGAACCGGGGGTCCGCATCGAGGTTTGGCTGCGTCTGCGAAAACGTCGCGGCACCAGCACCCGGCAACTCGGCATGACGGGCTGCTTCGAAGTCTGAGGCGCCGACCGCCACCGCGGCCGAAGCGTCGGTGCCCGCTTCGGCGAGAAAGGCAAGGTGGATGTCGCGGAGAATGGAGAGGCTGACATCGACTGAGGGGTGTTGGCCGTCGGCCTGCGCCTCGGCGGCTGCCCCCACCTGCCCAGCGCCGGTTCCCGTCCCAACAACGGTCACCTGGCGCACGAGAAGGGAGCTTTGGGAACTGCCGCAGAGATTGCTGCCAGCCGCTAGCAACCCGGTGCCGGCGCCGACTACCCGAACCAGCGAGTCTTCGACGCTGACCGGCCCATTGCAGGCTTCGATGCCGGTCTGACTGGCGAGGAGCCTGGTTCGGACCACGTTTGTGGCTTGGTCCGAGGCTCTGATTGCGACAGGAGCAGCGATCCTCGAGTCGGCGATCGTGACCGGTGTCGACTCCGAGGCCCCACCGCTGAGCACGCCGATTTCGCTCGAACCGCCGCCGACGAGTTCGACCACGCTGTCGCGCAAGGAATCTCCGGGGCTTGGTAGCTCGATGCCATAGGGCTGTTTGGAGGACGGCTGTTCGGTCGCATCAGAGGCAACACGCACGCCGCTCACCGAGTCGGCGTAGATGCCGGAGTCCGACGCGGTGCCGGTCGTGGCGGGAATCCGTACGGTCAGATTCGAGACCGACGATCCGTCCCCGCCACCGTCCCCGACCACTTCGAGCACGGTGGCTCCGCTCACGCTCGGGGCCGGAGCGGTGAGCACCGTCGGCGGGCCCTGGCCGATGACTTCGATCCGACCACCGCCGGCCCCCGGCAGGTATCGGAACGGACCTTCGAAGCGGCCCGGGCCGACCACGACCCGGTCGTTCGCAGCGGAGGAGGAGGCCGAGTCAAGCGCCGCCTGGATCGTCGCCGCCGAGCTTTCGCAGCCAGCCACTTCAAGGCCGACGCAGATCGTTGACGCCGGCGCGCTCGCCGACCACGTGGCGAGAACCGCCAGGGCAACAGCCATGGCCAGAAGGCCACGCGCTGACCGGCCTGCCCTCTCTCCTCCCCGGCGCACCTTGCAGCGAGTGTAGCGCCGGGGAGACGGCGATTTCAGGCGCTAACCGGCTCCTTCGCCGGCGCCGCGTCAGCGCCGGCAATCGCCTTTGCCTGGATCGATCGTTCGGCCACTTCGACGCCGAATGCGAGGCGCTCGGCATATTCGCGCGCCTGCATTCTTGAGATAACCAGGCGCTGAATCTCCGCCGTGCCCTCAAATAGCTGGTAGATCTTTGCGTCGCGAAACCACTTCTCAAGCGGGCACTCGCTACTCCACGAGTCGGGGCCAACGAGGTCCATCAGGGTCGAGGTCGCCCACATCGCCACGTCACCGGCCTTGAGCTTTGACATCGAGCCCTGGCCACCGGTCATCGCCATGCCGTTGCGTCCCATCCAGGAGGCGCGTTGGACGAGCAGCCGCGCCGCTTCGATCTCGGTGGCGACATCGGCGAGGGTCTGCTGGATGCGCTGCTGGGAGAGCATCGGGGTGCCGCCTTCGGAGCGCTCATGTAGGTATTCCAAAGTCCACTCATAAGCCGCCTGGGCGATGCCCAGTGCCGAGGCCCCGACCAGCGGGCGGGTCATCTCGAAGGTCGCCAGCGCATCGGCCGAGCGCGACTTCTGGCCGGAGCGACCGCGCTGCAGCTTCTTCGTCAGCTTCTCCTCGCCGCCGAGCAGGTTCTCGGCCGGGATGCGGCAATTGTCGAGGACGACCTCGGCCGTATGGGAAGCGCGAATACCGAGCTTTGACTCCTTCTTCCCCTGGCTGAGGCCCGGGGTTTCCTTGCCGATCACAAAGGAGGCCTGGCCGCGGGTCCCGAGCTCGGGGTCAACAGTGGCGACCACCACGTGGACATCGGCGATACCCCCGTTGGTGATGAAAACCTTGGTGCCGTTCAGCACCCACTCATCCCCCTCACGCTTGGCGGTCGTCTTCAGGCTCTTCACATCGGAGCCGGCCTGGGGCTCGGTCACCGCGTAGGCACCGAGCTTGATGTCCTCACCGCTGCCGAAGCATTCTGGAACCCATCGCGCAATCTGCTCGGGGGTCCCGGAGGAGGCGATACCCGCGGCGGCGAGGCCCGAACCGGAGATCGCCAGCGCGGTTCCCGCGCAGCCCCAGTGGAACTCCTCGGCCGAGATCACCGACATCTGGCCCTGCGGGTCGGCGGCCGAGCGCTGGATCGACTCGAGCCCGCCAAAACCCTGCCGGCGAGCCTCCTTGATCACCTCCCAGGGTGTGCTCTCCTCTTCATCGTGCTTGCGCGCCGCGGGCCGCATCACCTCGCGGGCAAACGTGCGGCAGCGATCTTTGTACTCCCGCTGCTCCTCGTTGAGTGCGAAATCCAAGGTTTTCCTCTCCAGACGCTCGAACCAGAATTGATTGACTGGTCAGTCAACCACTCTATCTGACCGTCCCGCGCGATCCGAGCGTCTGTAGCGTTTGGCTGGTGGCGCGACAACAGCCGATCAACGCCGAGGTGCCCGCGAAGGACGAGACGGGGCCGCCCAGAGCGACGCCCCCACCGAAGCCCCCCGGCAAGCGGTCCCGCGGGCCGACGCGACTGGTGCTGAAGCTGCTCGCCGGAACGCTCGTGCTCGCCGTGGTCTTCATTGTCGCCGCGATCCTCGGCGGCGGCAGCACCAAGAAGACGTTCCAGGGTGCCGCTCCTGTGCCGGAAGCGGGACAGGGCGGAAATCGAGCGCGATCCGCAGCGGGCCAGCAATCGACCAGCGAACTTGGCTACCCGGCCTTCGCGACTAAGAACACGAGCCGGATTGGCGGTTCAGGTCCCGCGGCCAACGCGGCCGGCGCCGCGCTGGCAGTTTTCCCATCGACCGACAGCGCCCAACAGCCGGCGGCCGTGACCCTGGTCCGCGAATCGGACTGGCCGGCGGCGATCGCCGCCTCGGTGCTGATGGCCACCCCGGTGCGAGCACCGCTGCTCTTTGCCGAAGCCAGCGGCCTGCCCGCGGTCAGCGAAGAAGCGCTGCAAGCCCTCGACCCGCAGGGGAGCAAAGCGACTGGGGGCGTGGCGCTGTTTGCGATCGGCGACGTCGAAGACCCCGGCGGTCGCGACGCGACCCCAATCGCGGCCAAGTCCCCAGCCGCGATCGCCGCCGCGATCGCCGCCCTGCGCGAGCGGTTGGTTGGATCGCCGCCGGCTCACTTCCTGATCGCCTCCAGTGAAGAAGGGGCATATGCGATGCCCGCCGCCGCCTGGGCGGCGCGCTCGGGCGATCCGGTCCTGTTTACGAGCAAGAACGCGCTGCCCCGGGCGACGGCCGCCATACTGCGCCGCCACGCAAAGATCCCCGCCTACGTACTCGGCCCCCAAGCGGTGATCTCGCCCGCCGTGATCGGCGAAATAGCCGCGATCGATCACCGGGTGCAGCGCGTCTTTGGTCGGGATCCGACCGAAAACTCGATCGCGCTGGCCCGCTTTCACAACGGTGATTTCGGTTGGAACGTGAACGACCCGGGCCACGGCTTTGTCATCGCGCGCTCCGATTCGCCCCCCGACGCGGCCGCCGCCGCGCCGCTCTCGGCCTCCGGCACCTGGGGGCCATTGCTGCTCACCGACAGCGCCGATACGCTTCCCGCCGCCTTGCGCGGGTATCTGCTCGACGTCAAGCCGGGCTACACCACCGATCCGACCCGCGCTTTTTACAACCACGTATGGGTGATCGGAGACGAAGTGGCAATCGGAGTCGCAGAGCAGGCCGAAATCGACAGCCTGGCCGAGCTGGCCAAGATCGGAGGAAAGGAACCATGAGCGAGGCAGAGAACCCGGCGTTGCTCGGCCGTAGCGGCGAGGTCACTCGCGAGGACATCCGCGCCCTGGTCGGCGCCTCGACCCCGCATTTCTCGCTGCAGGTGCGCAACCGAATACAACGCCTGATCGAACCGCTAGCCGCCGACCATCCGGCCCGCGTTGAAGGTGAGCGGAAGATCGCCGAGCTCGAGGCACTCTCCGAGAACAGCGGCGACCCGCGGGGAACGATGGGCATCGGCCAGCATTGAAGAACGTCGCTGCGGACGTCTGGCGATTGAAGGAGTTTCCCGCCCCGACGATCAACGTCTACCTGGCCGAGGATGTCCTGATCGACGCCGGGCGGCGCTGGGATAGGCGACGTATATTCGCCGAGCTGCAGGGGCGCGAGATCTCGATGCTCGCTCTCACCCACGTCCACCCAGACCACCAGGGAGTGGCCAGGGACATATGCGAGGCGCGCGAGATCCCCCTCGCCTGCCACGCCGAGGACATCGACGCGATGGAGGGCAGGCGCCTGGTCCAAGAGGCGGCGCCCAACCACCCGGTCAACCGCGTGATCCGGCGACTCTGGCAGGGGCCTCCGCACCCGGTCGGACGGGTACTGGGCGAGGGCGACGAGGTCGCCGGCTTCCGCGTGGTGCACGCACCCGGCCACGCGCGCGGCGAGGTGATCTTCTTCCGCGAGTCCGACCGAGTAGCGATTTGCGGCGACGTGATTCGCAACATGAGTTATGCGACAGCACTGCCGGGGATCAGGGAGCCGCCGCAGATCTTCACATATGACCCGGGCGAGAACCGCCGCTCGATCCGGAAGCTCGCTGACCTCGAGCCGCGAGTGATCCTCCCCGGTCACGGGCCGCCAATCAGCGACAGCGCCGCGCTTGAGCGCTTCGTCGCCGGGCTGGCCCGCTAGCTGACCCGCATCGCTTACCGCCCTGGTTCGCCGCCCTGCCCTGCGGCGGTCGACCGCCCGAGGTTTTCCGGCCACCATCGAGGGTATCTCTTTGTTGTAGGTACCCCACTCCCGATCGCTGCCGCAAAAGGAGTCTCAGATGATGAAGTTGCTGAGGAGCAGACACCCCTCGCCGGCGATGGTTGTAGCGGTGGTAGCGCTGATCGTGGCGCTGGCCGGAACCGCTTATGCGGCGCAGTCGATCAACGGCGGCGCGATTCAAAAGCAGACAATCGGAGCCGGCAAGCTCAAGCACAAGACCCTGACCGGTTACCAGATCAACACGAACAAGCTCGGCATCCTGCCCGCCGCAAAGCGGGCGACGGACACTTACTGGGCGGTAGTTGACAACCCGGCCGGTCCCACCAATGCGAAACTGTCTCGCGCCAGCGACGCCGGGATCACCGCCACCGAGGCAAACGGTGCGGTCGCCGTCGTATTCCCCGTCAACATCTCCGGATGCGCCAACGTCGCCGGACGCGATAACGCCGGTACCACGGTCCCCAATCCCGGCTTCGCCCAGACCAACGTCGCACCGACCAATCCCAACGCGCTCGAAGTCCGCACCCGCGACGCCAAAGGCGCCAGCGAAGATGCTGACTTTCACCTGATCGTCGTCTGTTCCTAGCGCAGCCGCGCCGAGCGATTGGCCCGGTCCCCATTGGGATCGGGCCGCGACTGTAGGGTTAACCCGATGGCGGAGGCGATTGAACACGGTTTCAAGGAGGGCGATCCGGTCTGGGTCGAGGATGGCGAGGGCAAGCACCACCCTGGCGTCTACGTTGGTGATAACGAAGCCTCAGGCTGGTTCGGCGGCGGTCCCAGTGCCTATGTTGTTCACCCCGAGGCGCACAACGCCGAGGTTGTCTCGCTGTTTCGCATCACGCCGCGCGAGGAGTAGGCCGGCTCAGCACTGCGCAAGCCGCGCAACCTCCATCTCGACCCGGCGGCCGCGGAAGGGCACACCCTCGGCGATCAGGCGCTGACGTTGGCGCGCCCCCTTGGCGAGCGAGCCATCGGCGCGAACCACCCTCCACCACGGCAGGTCGGGCTCCTCGCACTCAAAGAGCACGGCTCCCGCAAAGCGCGGGGAGCCGGGCGAGACGTCGCCGTAGGTCCTGACAAAGCCCGCCGGGATCGCCCGGACTCGCCGCAGAACTTCAAGCTCACGAGAGCGCACTGGCTGAGGCCGGTCCGAAGGCGTCAATCAGACGGTTCTGGTACTCGCCGAGCTCCTCGGCCGAGATGAAATAGGTCGGCGGCGTGAGAAACAGGCCGTCGGCGCGCTCCGCGGTCGCCTCAACCCGCGTGCGGACCTTGTCGAGCGGACCCGCGGCGCAGTAGGTATCGACCATCTCGTCACTGATCGCAGCCGGCACCGCGGCCAGATCGCCACGACGGAAAGCCTCGCCAGCGGCAATCGCATTGTCCGCGTATCCGTGCATCTCCCAGAGTGGCATGTAGGTCTTGACCGTGGCGTAGAAGGAGATCGTGCGGCGCGCCATCTCAATCGCCCTGCCTTCGTCCTCATCGATCGCGCAGCAGACCGTGGGCAGGTAATCGAAGTCGATGCGCCTGCGCCCCGAGCGGGTCAGGCCCTGTTCGAATGAGCCGACCACCGTCTCCTCGATCCAGCGCAGGCTCTGGATTGGGTGACCGATCAGCCCGTCTGCGACGTCACCCGCCATCCGACACATCCCACTCTGCACCCCGGCCGTATAGATCGGCACCGAGACGGCCGGTGCCGGATGGGGTCTGACCCAGCCCTTGATATCGATGTCGTAGTAGGCGCCTTGATAGCGGATTGGCTCCCCCCGCCCGGCGCCCGCCATGATCAGCCCGGTCGCCTCGATCGCCTCGCGCAGGTGCGGCGCCGGGCGCCCGTACTCGGCGTTGTGCCAGGTCTCGTTTAGCCGCTTTACGCCCGCGCCGAGACCGAGCCGGAAGCGGCCGCCCGACATCTCGGCGATGTCGAGCGCGGAGATCGCGAGGATGAACGGGCTGCGAGTGAAGGCCCATGCGATTCCGGTGCCGATGGCGATCCGCTCGGTTCGCCCGGCCAGATAGGCGGCCTGGGTGACCGAAGAGCGAAACAGCTCCGGGGCCCAGACGCACTCCACGCCAGCCGCCTCGGCCCGCCTTGCCTCGGCCTCGAGCTCAGCGACCGTTGTCCCGATCGCGGCGACCGAGATCCTTTCCAGCGCGCCCATCCCGAGTTCGAGTGCCTAGGCGACGACCGGCTCGGCGGCCTCGACCAGCACGGCCTCGGCGACCCGTTCGCGATGCCACTTCGCATCGCCGAACATCGCCGCGTTCGCCTTGCCGCGCTTGAGGAAGAAATGGAGGTCGTGCTCCCAGGTGAAGCCGATTCCGCCGTGCACCTGGATCGAGGCATCGGGGACGCGCCAGCCGGCATCGGACGCGTAGGCCTTGGCGATCGACGCGGCGAGCGCCAACCCGCGGGGCTCGGCGTCGGCCGCCCAGGCGGCGCCGTAGACCGCCGAGCGCGAGTTCTCGGTCTCGAGCAGCATCTGGGCACAGCGGTGGGAGACCGCTTGGTAGGAGCCGATTGCCCGGTCGAACTGCTTGCGGTCTTTGGCGTACCCAACCGCCATCTCCATCGTGCGTTGGGCGATGCCCGTCGACTCCGCTGCGAGCGCGACGCAGAGGCGGTGAAAGACGGGGTAGTAGTCGGCTGCCTCACCGGGCAGCGTGTCGGCCGCCGCCACCCGAACCCCCTCGAGGCGAAGTGAGGAGAGGCGGCGAGTGAGATCGATCGAGGGTTCGGGGACGACTGTTACGCCCGTCGCGCCCGCCTCGACCAGATGGCGACGACCGTCAGCGGTAGCGACGACGAAGAAATCCGCCGAGCCGGCATCTGCGACGAGGACCTTTTCTCCATCGAGGACGATGTCCTGGCCATCGACGACGCCCGCCAACTTGAAGTCACCCGGAGTGGCCGGGGAACCCGCGTCCCAGAGCGCCGGGGTACCACGCAAACGGCCCTCTGCCAGCGGGCGCAGGTAACGCTCGCGCTGCTCATCGGAGCCACAGAGGGCGAGGGCGAGACCGGCGATCGTTGTGGTGAACAGCGGCGAGGGAGCGAGGGCGTAACCCATCTCCTCGAAGAGCACCGCCAGATCAACGATGCCCAAACCCTGGCCGCCCCACTCCTCGGGCAGCGCCAGTCCGGTCCAGCCCAGCTCGGCCATCTCGTCCCACTCGGCCTGCTCAAAGCCGCTCTCTGAGCCGGCCAGCTCGCGGATGCGCTCCGATTTGTAGCGGGCCGCGAGGAAGCTCTTGGCGGTCGCCTTGATCGCCTGCTGCTCGTCGGTGAGATCGAAATACACGTTTGGCCCTCAGCGCATTCTCGGCAGGCCGAGTACCCGCTCGGCGATGATGTTCTTGAGGATATCGGTGGTACCGCCCTCGATCGAGTTCGCGCGAGAACGCAGGAAGCTGTACTCCCAGGCACCGTTGGCCGGTGCGTGCTCTGAGCCGCGACTGAGCGGCGCATAGGCGCCCTCGATGTCGAGGGCCAACTCGGCGATCGATTGGTTGATGTCGGCCCACTGCCACTTGCCGAGAGAGCCCTCCGGGCCCGGGATGCCCGACTGCATGGTCTTGGTCAGGCCACGGTAGGCGTTCAGTCGCATCGTCTCGGCCTCGATATGCAGCTGCGCGATTCGCTGCCGGAAGACCGGGTCATCAGCCGCCGTGGCGCCGTTGACCCGCGTCGCCGCGGCGAGCGAGTTGAGCTTCCTCAGCTGGTTGGCGATCGATGCGATTGCACCAAAGGCGAGACCAGCACGCTCGTTCATCAGCGTCGTAATCGCGACGCCCCAGCCGTTGCCGACGCCGCCGATCACATTCCCATCTGGAATCCGCGCCTCCTCGATGAATATCTCGTTGAACTCGCCCTCGCCGGTGATCTGGACCAGCGGCCGGACCTGGACAGCGGGCTGCTCCATGTCCATCAAAAAATAAGTAAGGCCCTTGTGCTTGGGGGCCTCGGGGTCCGTGCGGGCGACCAGCATGCACCATTTCGAGAACTGCGCCAGGGTCGTCCAGACCTTCTGCCCAGTGACAACCCACTCATCGCCATCCCTGACGGCGCGGGTCTTCAGGGAAGCGAGGTCTGAACCCGACTCGGGCTCAGAGAAGCCCTGGCACCAGATCTCCTCGGCGGTCAGGATCGGCTCGAGATAGCGCTTCTTCTGCGCGTCGGTGCCGTGCGCGATAACAACCGGTCCGCCCATCGCCAAGCCGAGCACGTTGGCCGGGCTCGGCGTCTGCAGGCGCGCTGCCTCGCCGACGAAGATCGCCTGCTCGATCATCGTCGCGCCGCGGCCGCCGTACTCCTTGGGCCAGGATATCCCCGCCCAACCGGCCTCGTGCAGCTTGTGCTGCCAGTCGCGACGGAAAGCGATCACCTCATCGAGCCCGCTCTCGGGCTCGGGGCCGGGATGGTTCTCCTCAAGCCAGGCGCGAACCTCATCACGGAACTCCAGCTCTGACGGGGAGAGAGTCAGGTCCATCGAGGCTCAGCATATAGGCGAGCTGGCTACGCGGCCAGTTCGCCGAGCCCGGGGTCGCTATTCGTCTTCCTCAGCACAGACCGTGAGCCCGTATTCGCGGGGCTCCTGGTTGAGTTCCTTGAACCATCCAGGTTCGACACCAAACAGACCGAGCGATCAGCTTCGCCCTCTGCTTCGGTGGCGGTCATCAGGATTTCATCGATCTGACCTTCGTCCCCTGTTGGTGTCCCGAGCGCGCGCGATCGCGCCAGGCCAGCCAGGCTCGCCGGTTCAAGCTGTTTCCTCGGCGGCCTTGAATGAGACGGGCCGCAACTATCCGGCCACTCTGTCGCGCCCGGGCTCAGGCGCGTTGGATCAGGGTTCCAGTCCCCAACCCGCCGCCACAGCACATCGTCACAAGTCCCATCTCCTTGTCGGCGCGCTCCAGCTCGTGCAACAGCGTGGTGATCAGCCGCGCCCCACTCGAGCCGAGCGGATGGCCGAGGGCGATCGCCCCGCCGTTGACGTTGACCCGATCCATGTCGGGCTCGAGCTCGCGTCGCCAGGCGGCCAGCACCGAGGCGAAGGCCTCGTTGACCTCGACCAGATCGATGTCATCGATCGCCATCGCGTTGCGCTCAAGCAGCTTGCGGGTGGCCGGAATCGGTCCCGTCAGCATGATCACCGGGTCGACACCGACCGTGGTCTGGTCATAGATCCGCGCCCGCGGCTCGAGCCCGAGGGCCTCGGCCTTCTCGCGGGTCATAAGCAACAGCGCTGCGGCGCCATCGGAAACCTGAGAGGAGTTTCCGGCGGTGATCTTGCCGTCCTCCTTGAAGGCCGGCTTCAGCTGCGAGAGCACCTCGAGTGTCGTATCGGGCCGGATCCCCTGATCGGTGGCGTAGGTGTCGCCGTTGACGGAGAAGGGCACGATCTCCCGCTCGAAGCGCCCCTCCTCGGTTGCCTTGGCGGCAAGCTGGTGTGAGCGCAACCCGATTTCGTCAAGCTCTGAGCGGGGGATCTCCCACTGGTCGGCGATCATCTCCGCGGAGATCCCCTGGGGAACCAGGTTGTAGCGCTCGAGTAGCTGCGGGGAAAAGGCAAAGCCGTGTTCCTCCATCACTGCGGCGGAGTCCGCGAAGGAGATGTGGCCCATATGCTCCACTCCGCCGGCGACGACGACGTCATGGACGCCGGAGGCGATCAACGCCGCGGCGAAGTTGACCGCCTGCTGGCCAGAGCCACACTGGCGATCGACGGTGGTCGCCGGCGCCTCGATCGGCAGGCCGGCCTCGAGCCAGGCGTTGCGGGCGATGTTGATCCCCTGCTCGCCGAACTGCTGCACGCAGCCGGCGACCACATCCTCGACCTCGGCCGGGTCGATCCCGGCTCGCTCGATCAGCTCGCCGTAGGCCTTGGCGAGCAGGTTCGAGGCGTGGATGTCCTTGTAATAGCCCTTCTGCTCATGCCCGCGCCCGATCGGCGTGCGAACCGCCTCGACGATGACCACCTCGCGGCCACCGAACCTGCCATTGCCGTCGCCAGTCATCGAAACCCTCCGTTCGTCATCGGTGGCGCGCGCGCCGCGCCCGCAGAACAAGATTATCGATTGACTGGTCAGTCAACCAGCGGCTGTGCGCTTCTCACATAGCCGACCGGGTGCCGGGTCAGCTCGGGCGGTGCGTGGCAGCTGAGGACCATCTGCCGACGGCCGGAAGCGATCGCGTGATAGGAACCCCGTCTGATGAGCGGGAGCAAGGGTTACGAAGCGCCGGGGATCGCCGGCAGCGGCGCGATCGCGACCGGCCTGGCGGCCGTCTCGACGACCACCGCCGACACGATCCTGCTGGCGCGCAGCGAGGCGTCGGCCTGGCGGGCGGAGGAGAAAGTTGTCGCCGCCTGCGCCAAGATCGAGGGCGCCGAGCCCTCGCGGCTGCGGGTCACGACCGACCCCAAGGACCTCTCGGAGTGCGACGTGATCGTCGAGGCAATTGTCGAGGAGTTAGAGCCAAAGGGAGAACTGCTCGCAGCGGTCGCCGCGGCCTGCCCGGGCGCCGATCTGGCGACCACAACCTCCTCGTTGGGCGTCAGTGAGATCGCCGCAGCCGCTGGCATCGGCGGCCGACTATTCGGTCTGCACGTGTTCAACCCAGTGCCGCGCATGAAGCTGGTCGAGGTCTGCCTTCCGGCGGGCGCCGACCCCTCCCGCGAGAAGGCGCTTGCCTGGTGTGCCGCGCTCGGGAAGACCGCGGTCGAGGTCCCTGACCACTCGGGCTTCGTTGTCAATCGGTTGCTCTTCCCCTACCTCTTTGACGCGGTGCGTTTCATGGAAGAAACGGGCATGGAGGCCGGTGAGATCGACACCTGCATGAAGCTCGGCGCCGGCCACCCCATGGGCCCACTGGCATTGCTCGATTTCGTCGGGCTCGACGTCTCCAAGGCGATCGGCGACGCCCTCTTCGCGGCGTCCGCGGATCCGGCTCAAAAGCCACCTGAGCTGATGGTCAAGATGGTCGGCGAGGAGAAGTTGGGCCGCAAGTCAGGCGCTGGCTTCTATAGCTACGACTGAGACCGCGGCTCGGTTTGACCTCAAACCAGGTCGTTCTCAGACGGGCGCACGAGGCGCTTCACCGGGCCGGCACAGGTCAGAGCGCCTGATCAATTTTCAGCGCTTCCCTGCCATGTCCCAGATCACATCCGCCGGCGAGATGCCCTGGCGGCGGGCAAGCGTCTCGATTTCCTCCCAGGGCAACTCCGCCTCTGGCAAGTCATCCCAGCGGGCCAGATCCAGCGCCTCGGCGGCGCCCTTCAGGGCTGGACCGAGGTGCTCCTCCGAACGCAGCAGTGCTCTGAGAACTTCAAGCTGCTTATCGCTCATGCGCACAACCCACATAGGGGTACACCTCCAAGGCTCGGCGGGGCGCGGGTTGCCCGAAAAAGCTAGGCCGAGGGGCGGACGGAACCGCTGATCCGCACCGCCTCGATGCGGTTCTCGCGAACCGACTCGACCCGGATCGTGTAGCCATTGGCTTGGATCGAATCGCCGCGCTTGGGCAGGCGTCCCAGCTCTCCGAAGACGTATCCGCCAACCGAGTTGTAGGCATCGGTGTCAACCGGCAGCTCGATCCCGGCATCGGCGAGGTCACCGAGCGAGACGTGACCGCGCACGAACCAATCACCGTTGGTCAGTTTCCGCAGGGCCGCGGCGCGCGGGTCGGTCTCGTCCTCGATCTCCCCCACCACCTCCTCGAGGATGTCCTCGACGGTGACGATCCCAACCGTGCGCCCGTACTCATCAACGACCACCGATAGCGAGGTGCGCTGAACCTGAAGGTCGTGCAGGAGATCGTCGAGGGGGCGAGTCTCGGGAACGATCAGGGCGTCGCGGACGACCGACTCGATCTGCGCCTCGGGCCCATCGCTCATGTAGAGCCGGGCGAGACTGTTGTTGTGGACGATCCCCTTGACCCGGTCGGGATTGTCATCCTCGATCACGACCAAGCGGGTGTGCCCGGAGGTGACACAGCGCCGCAGCGCGGTCTCGACACCCTCCGAAGAGTCGACCGTAACCACGGCGGGGATCGGCGTCATCACCTCCCGAGCCTCCTGCTCATGGAGGTGGAAGACCCCGCCCAGCATGCCGGCCTCACCGGGATCGAGGGTGCCCCCGTGCTTGGAGCTGTCGATGATCTGTTTGAGGTCCTCGGCGGTGTGGTGCTCCTCGAGGTCGCCGGGGTTGACTCCAAAGATGCGAACGATCGCATTGGAGACTCCACTCAGCGCGAACACAACCGGAGCGGTGATTGCCCGAAACCAGTTCAGCGGCCGCGAGACGCGCCGGGCGGTGCGCTCGGCGTTGGCGATCGCCAGCATCTTCGGCACCTGCTCGCCGATGCTGATGTGGATCGCGGTGACGAGGGCGAAGGCGAAGGCCACCGAGAGGGCGACGGCGGCCCCGTGGGAGAGCCCACCGAAGATCGGTTCGAGCAGCTTGGCGAGCGAGGGCTCGCCGAGGAAGCCGATCCCGATCGAGGCCATCGTGATTCCGACCTGACAGGCCGACAGCGACTCGTCGATCTTGTCGAGTTGCTCGACCACGGCTTCGGCGCCGGACTCACCTTCGCTGGCGAGCTGCTCGATCTTGCCGCGACGACTGCGTACCAGGGCGAACTCAGCCGCGACGAAAAAGCCGTTGATGGCCACCAGCACGAGCAGGAGGACCAGCAGCAGGGCGCTCATCGGCTATGTGACCCCGTACTTGGAGGGTGATCGTCTTCGGCCATTCGGCTAGGGGAATATAGCTTTCTCGTCATGCGAATTGCGAGTCTGGTGCCCTCAGCCACCGAGATGATCTATGCAGTGGGGCTCGGGGAGAGCGTCGTCGGGGTCACCCACGAGTGTGACTACCCGCCCGCAGCAAGAGATCTCCCGCACCTGACGCGCACCGTGCTGGCACCCGATCTGGACGCCGCCGAGATCGACGCGGCGGTCAAGGCAACCCTGGCCGAAGGCCGGGCCCTCTATGAGCTCGACGAGGAGAAGTTGGCCGAGCTAGGACCGGAGCTGATCGTCACCCAGGCGGTCTGCGATGTCTGCGCCGTCCCCTATGAGGAGGTGGTGGAAGTGGCCGCCCGCCTACCGAGTCGCCCCCGTGTGCTGCAGCAGGACCCCAGCACCCTCGGCGAGATGCTCGAGGATCTGATCCGACTCGGTGAGGCGGCCGGGGTCGAGGCTGCGGCCCACGAGCTGCGCGGCGAGCTCGAGGGCCGCCTGGTCTCTGTGCAGGGGCTGGTTGGCGGAGCTCCCCGCCCGAGGGTTATTGCTCTCGAGTGGCTCGACCCGCCCTACGTTGGCGGCCACTGGGTCCCGGAGATGATCTCCATCTCGGGTGGAGATGATGTTGCCGGACCACCCGGGTTGAAGTCGCCCGAGGTCCGCTGGGGCGCTCTGGTGGGGCTCAGCCCAGACATCGTGGTGGCGATGCCGTGTGGCTGGTATGTCGAAGACGCCGTGGCCCAGACGCTCGAGCATTGGGATCTGGTCGCGGGACTTGGCGCAGAGCGCGTTTTCGCAGTCGACGCCGCTTCGACCTTCTCGCGACCGGGTCCGCGGCTGGTCGATGGAGTCGAGCTGCTCGCCTACCTGCTGCACCCCGACCTCGCCGGGACGCCGGGCAACATCGGCTTTGCCGAGGTGCGGGCCCCCAAGAAGCCCTGACGGCGTGCGCGGGGAGTCTGCGAATCACCCCATCTGTTCGCCTCGACTCAGACCCGCGGGCGTGCTCAGGCGATCGCGATCGAGACGGCGATCGCGATCAGCCCGAGGACCGTCATCGCCGCCAGCTCGGCTCCCGTGTGACGAGCTCCCAGCATGCCCCGCTCGCCGGCGATGACGAGACCCGCGCAGAGCACTCCCGCAATCAAACCGCCAATGTGGGCGCCGACGCTAATCCCCGGCACGCCGAAGCTGATCGCCAGGTTCAGCACAATGAGAAAACCGATCGAAGAGGCCAGGCTCTCGACCCCACGCCCACGGGCAATGACGAAGCCGGCCCCGAGGACTCCGAAGACCGCTCCCGAGGCGCCCAGTGAGAGCCCGTCGGGGGTGAAGATGAGCGCGCCCAGAGAACCGGCGAAGAGCGAGACGAAGTAGATCGTGACGAATCTCGGGGTGCCGATTGCCGGCTCCAGGATGCGTCCGAGGAAATAGAGCAGGAGCATGTTGCCGCCGATGTGAAAGAGGCTCGCGTGAAGGAAGGCTGAGGTCAGCAGCCGGTACCACTCGCCTTCGGCAACGGCCGGACCGAAGAGGGCAAATTTGGGCACCAGCGGGCTCGCTTCGGCGTTGAAGCCACCGTGGGCACCGGCGATCTCCGCGAGGTAGACGATCACGTTGATCGCGATCAGGACGAACGTCGCCGGGGTTGCCGCGCCGGCGAAGGCGGCCGGGCCGGTGGTGACCCGTGTGCGGTGGCTGGCGCACTCCGGACAGCGCATGCCGACCGGCGAGGGCGTCATGCAGGATGGACAGATCGGCCGCCCACAGGCGGAGCAGGAGACGGCGGTCTCGCGGTTGGGATGTCGGTAACAGGTCTGCGCCATCGCGACCGCGGAGCCTACAATCGTGACCGTGCCGGACCGCAAGGAGGTTGAGGAGATCGACGCCCCGAGCCCGGCGCGGCTCTACGCAACCCTGGTCGGCGGCCTACTTGTGATCGTCGGCATCGTCGGCTTTTTCTACAGCGCCAGCTTCGGTGCACCCGGAAAGGTCGAGCAGGTGCTGGGTGCGTTCTCGGTCAACGGCTGGCTCAACGTCCTGCACATTCTGAGCGGAGCAATTGGCCTGTTCCTAGCCGGTTGGGCGGCACGCAGGTACGCACTCTGGCTAGGCATCCTCTATTCGGCCTTCGCGATCTGGGGCTTTGCCCTCGGCGACGGCAACCCGATCCTCGGCTTCATTCCGGTCAACCCGGCCGACGACCTCCTTCACCTGACCCTCGGCCTTTTGGGAATCGGGGCCGCGCTCACCAGCCCAAAGCCAATCCGCGCCAGCCCCCTGCCGCAAGCGGGCGAGACATGACCAACCTGATCAGTCAGAGGCCGATCCGACCGCCCAGCGAGCGCAGGCCGCCCTTGGCCTGTTGGCGGCCCCGGCGCCGCATCTCGAGGAGGACCAGGGCCCCGGTGGCCACCCCACCGGCGCTCACCGCGACCACCGGCCGCACCCAATTGCGGGGGTCACGCAGAGCTCTGAGCTCGCTCCCAGAGAGCTCCTCGGCCCAGTCGGAGAGCTCCTCGGCGGCCGCCTGGGCGATACCGCCGAGGGTGTCCTCGACGCGTCCGGAGAGGCGCTCGGGCGGCTCGATCGGCCGCAGCGCGTCACTCAACATTCGCTCGATATCAGTCACTCTCGACTCCAATCTGCTCCTGCAGCTGCTTGATCGCGCGGTGAATTAGGACCTTTGTGGCGCCGTCGCTGCGGCCCAGAGCCCGCGCGATCTCGCGGTTGTCCATCCCCAGAGCAAAGCGCATGATCAGTGCCTCGCGACGATCGTCGGGAAGGTGCTTGAGGTTGTCGATCACCTGGCGCAGCTCCTCCCGGCCCTCGGCGATCGCCTCTGTGCCGTGGCGCGCGGCGATCGGGTCGGCGCTGTCTAGTGGCGTCTGTGGTCGCCGGGCTCGATCGCGATAGTAGTTGGACGCTAGGTTGTGCGCGATCCGAATTAACCACGGTCGCAGGGGTCGTCCGTCGGACTCGCGCCGGGCCCGATCGAAGTGCCGATAGGCCTGCAGGAAAGCCTGCTCGGTCAGATCCTCGGCGTCGTGCTGGTTGCCGACCCGGTAGTAGGCATAGGAGTAGACATCGCGCAGGTGGGCGCGGTAGAGCTCTTCGAATGCGCGATCGAGCTCTGCCTTTGCGGCCGGCTCGAGACTCGCCGGCTCGAAGTTCTTTTTCTCGCCTGCAGGCTCGACGCTCACCGTTCAAGCCTATTGGTGGCGGTTGAGAGCCGATCACGCCGCCCGTCGCGATCTCTCGACCAGCCGCAGGCCGGTTATCCAGGCCTCGGTGTCAATCTCACCACGGATCAGCGCACTGAGCCCGTCAAGCGCCTCGGCTGGACAGCCGGCCGCCGAAATCGCCGCGGCGAGTAGCGGCACCGCATCGAGTCCCTCGGAGGCCTGACCGATCAGACCTGGGATCTCCTCAGCGGGCGTGCCCTTGCCGAGCAGTTCTCCCGCGCGTCGGTTACGCCCGGTCGGGGCCATCATCGTCGCGGTCAGGTCGCCGACCCCCGCCAGACCGGCGAAGGTCTCCAACTCGGCGTCGCGGGCAATCGCGTAATCGACACACTCGCGCCAGACCTCGGCGGCAGCGATCCCGGCGGCGTTTAGCCCGTGCGACTCAGCTGCGGCGGCGGCGAGAGCCGCCGCGTTCTTGGCAGCACCGGCCATCTCCACGCCGGTGATGTCACCGGAGCGCTCACAGACAAGACCGGCGCGGTCAAATACCTCTCCAAGCTGGGTCCGCAGGTCGGCATCCGCGGAGCCCAAGACGAGCGCGGCCGAGCCCGAGACGGCCTCACGCGCATGCGCGGGGCCGCCTAGGCAGGCGATCGCCCTAGCCCGAACCCGCTCCCCGACGTACTCCGCCGGCAGCTGCCCCTGAGGTGGGATCAGACCCTTGCTCAAGAGCAGTACGGCGGCCCGATCACCGACCCGATCGGCGATCGCTCCAACCGCCTGTGGTAGCGAGCTAGAGGGAATCGCCAGACAGACAAGATCGGTGCCGGCGAGCTCAATCTTGGTCGATTGGCGCACCCGCAGCGAGCCGGGCAAGGCGACGCCTGGCAGGTAGCGGCTGTTCTCACGAGCTGCGTTTAGCTCCGCGGCCTGCTGGCCGGTCCGGGTCCCGAGCTGGACGTCGAGGCCACCGCGGGCGAGCAGGACCGCTACCGCGGTCCCCCAGCTGCCGGCCCCGATCACCGCCGCGCGGCGCATCGGGGGCAGGCCGCCAAGATCCTCCCACTGCAGCTCGACATTGGGCCAGATCCGCGTCGTGACCGTCTCAGCTAGTGCCGGTGAGGGACTCGGGGCACGTGGAAAGGTCATCGCCCGGCCGAGCCTCACCTTGACCTTGCGCGGTCGTATCCGCCAGCCGCGGCGCACGTCTTCAGTGCCGAGCACGGCTGTCGGGATCACCGGCGCTCCCGTCTGCAGCGCGAGGCGGCCAACCCCGCGCCTCGGGGTGCCAAGCGCGCCGCTGCGGATCCGGGTCCCCTCCGGGAAAATGCAGACTGTGCCGCCCCGCTCGACAACGAGGCGCGCGGTCTCTACCGAGTCCTCATCAGATGCGCGGCGCCGAATCGGGAACGCACCGAGGCGCGAGAGGATCCAGCCCTGCCAGCGGCGCTCAAAGAGCTCGACCTTGGCGACGTAGTTCATCGGCCGCCTCCAGGGCAGGGCACCACCGATCGCAAACGGGTCGAGGAAGCTTCGGTGGTTGGCAGCCACGATCAGCCCGCCTCTGACCCGGCCATGCTCGCGACCGCCGCGCGCATAGCGGAAGTAGACAAGGAAGAACGGGGTCATGAAGACCCGCGCCAGCAGGTAGAGCGGCCAATTGACGCCGTGCCGACGGGTGTAGCGGTGGTAGCGCTCGAGACGCTCGGGGCTCACGCAAAAGGGCTACACGGAGTTCGCCACGCGGTTACCAGGCACTTTCGATCAGCTCCGCCAGCTCGGCGCGACCCGGCTCCCCTGGAGTGAAGGCTAGCTCAGGTCGGGCGAGGATCGCATCGAGTGCCTGATCAAGTCTTGCCGGATCGCCGCCAAGCGCTCCGAGGCCAGGAGGCTCGCCAGCGAGGGTCAGGATCCGCGACCCGATCGCACTCGGCTCGCTGCTCAGTGCCGCGGCCAGAGCAGCGATCGCATCCGGCGCGCGGGAGACCATGAAGGACATCGTCCTGGGCAGGATCGTGGCGTTGGTCTGCGCGTGCGGGGTCCCGCAAATCCGGACAAGCGTCTGGCAGATGACGTGGTGCAAGGCGAACATCCCTGAGTCGATCGCGTAGCCACCGAGAATCGCGCCGAGGGCGAGCCCACCACGATCGCGCTGCGGGCGCCCTTCGTCAAGCGAGGAGGAGATCAGCTTGGCAGCGCGCAGAGCGCTCATCTGCGAGACCGGGTTGGCATATGGGGTGTAGAGCGAGTCGGCGCCGTGGGCGAGGGCATTGATTGCGCTGGCCCGCAGCTCGGCCTCCGGCAAGCCCGTCATCGCCCCTGGATCGGCGATCACTAAATCGGGGCGCACGAGCGAAGAGACCCGATTCTCGGCACCGTCGGGCAGACGATGGATCCCGGTCATCTCAGCCCCCGATAGCGTCGTCGGAATCGCGGCGACCGCGGCGCCACTCACCGATGCAACCGCCTTCGCGGCATCGATCACCCGGCCGCCGCCAAGGGCAACGAGGCGGGGCCCTCCGGCGCTATTTAGGAGGCTCGCGGCGAGCACCGGGACCTCGCCGAGCGAGACCCGGTGCACCGAGTCGGCCGCCGCGATCAGATCACCCGCTTCAGCGCCGGCGCGCTCCGTGGTCAGCAATTCATAGGAAGCGAAACCGTGCTCGGCGAGGAGCACCGCTGCGGCAGCGAGGCGCCCCTCGCCGAAGAGGACGGTGCGGCCCGCGTCACGCCAGAAGAAACTCGCGTCAGCCGTCACGCGGGTTGACAACCGGGCGCAGATTCGGTTCGACCTCGGGCCGCATATGCTCGAAGTCAGGCGGCAGAGACAGCTTCTCGCCCAAGTGCTCGAGCGGCTCATCGACTGTGAAGCCAGGCCCCAACGTCGCGATCTCAAAAAGCACGCCGCTGGGCTCGCGGAAATAGATCGAACGGAAGTAGAAGCGGTCGATCACCGGGGTCGGCCGGGCGCCGGCGGAGATCGCCCGCTCGCGCCAGGCTTCATGCTCGTCGAGGGTCGAGGCCCAGGCGATGTGATGGACACTGCCCGCGCCCTGCATCGAGGGCTGCGCCGGCGGCTCGTCATAGACATAGAAGCCCCCGCGGGAGTCCCCGCGAGCCTCCCAGCCCTTGGCGACGGGTTCGAACTCGAGCCCCTCAAGCAGGTCCCGACTGGCCTGCGGAGCGCTGGCATAGGCGCGCGCGGCGTGGAAACCGCGCAGCGCCATCTCGTGGGGCACCTCGGGGTGCTCGGCGATCAGCGGCTCGTCCTCAACCTCGACCACCGCAAGCTCGTGCGCAAGGCCCTCGGGGTCTGCGAAAACGAGGCTCTGCTCGCCGCGCTGGGAATCGATTCCCTTGGTGGCCAGGCGCTTGCTCCAGAAATCGAGCGACTGGGCAGAGCCAACGCGCCAGACGATCCGGTGCACGTCTCCTGCTCCGGGTCGCCCGGAGGGCACCCCCGGAAACTCGAAAAAAGTCAGATCGGAGCCAGCGCTGCCCTTCTCGTCGGCGAAGAAAAGATGATAAACGGTGGGCTGGTCTTGATTCACCGTTTTCTTCACCAAGCGCAGTCCGAGGATCCCGGCGTAGAAGTCGACATTGTTCTGGGCGTCAGAGGTGATCGCGGTGATGTGGTGAATTCCCTCGAGCTTCATCACACCACGTATAGCATCCCCACATGAGCCGCGGCCGACGACGGAGCATCAAGGCGTTGGTCGTACTCGGTTCCATCCTTGCCTTCGTCAGCGTCTTTGCGATCTGGATCGAACGCCAGGCTCTCAACACCGATGACTGGGTACATACCAGCGATCGCCTGATCCAAAACCAGACAATTCGCGCGGCGCTCGGCAGCTACTTGGTCGAACAGCTCTATTCGAATGTCAATGTCAAGAAAGAACTCCAGGAATTGCTGCCCGGCGAAACCACGCAGCTGGCCGGGCCACTGTCGGGTCTGGTACGCCAGGTGGCCCCCGGCGGCGTCGAAAAGGTCCTCGAAACCTCAACCGCGCAGGGGCTCTGGGAGGACGCCAACCGTACCGCTCACGAGCAGCTCCTCGCGGTGCTCGAAAACAAGAAGGAAGCGGTCTCAACTGCAGAAGGCAAAGTCACGCTGAACCTCGGCAGCCTGGTCACGAATCTCGCCGGCCAAGTCGGGATCGGCGGCAGTCTGGCCGAAAAGCTGCCGCCCGACGCCGGGCAGATCACGATCCTGCGATCCGACCAGTTGCAGACGGCCCAGAACATCGCTGTCGCGATCAAGGGTCTCGCAATCTTCCTCACCCTGTTCACCCTGGCTGCCCTTGGCGCCGCAATCTACCTCTCCCGAGACGAGCGCTGGGTAACGGTCCTCTTCTGCGGAATCGGTCTCATCGCCGCTGGCTTTGCGGTGGTCATCGCCCGAGAGGTCGCCGGGGGGATCGTTGTCGACCAGCTCGTCGTCAACGAAAGCGTCAAGCCCGCCGCCGAAGAAACCTGGTCGATCGCCACCTCGCTGATGACGAGTATCGCGACGACGGTGATCATCGTCGGGGTCCTATTCGGGATTGCCGGCTGGCTCGCCTCACCGACCGGATCGGCACGGACTAGCCGTCGCTTCATGGCTCCCGCTCTGCGCGAGTATGCGGCCTATATCTACGCCGGGCTGGCGATCGTCATCGGCATCTACTTCCTCTCCGCCCCAACCCAAAACCTGCGCTCCTTTTTGACGACGCTCGCGATCGCCGGACTCGCCGCCTTCGGTATCCACGAGCTGCGCCGCCAGGCCCATGAGGAGTACCCCGACGCTAGCTATGCCGAGTTCTTTGGGCGGACGAAAAACCGTATGGTCGGCGCCGTGAAAAGCGCCAACCTGGGCGAGCGGGCCTCGAAACTGCGCCTGCCAGAGATACATCGCCCCGACGGCGCCACCAGCGGCGCGGGAGTCGAACAGGACGCGCGCCTCGAGCGGCTCGAGCGCCTCGGCCAGCTACATGAAAAGGGCGTGCTCAGCGATGAGGAGTTTGCCGCCGAGAAGGCGCGCACCCTGGGCGCCGCAGACGACGCCGAATAGCCCACCGCCGCGCGATGAAGAAGATCGAGGTCCCCCGCCGTTATGCGATTTGGGCGATCCTCGGCGTCTGCGTACTGAGCGCGGCGATCGGCGCTGGTGTGGCCCTACTGGCGCGGACTGGGCCGAGCGGGCCGCGTGGGGCTCGCGGTCCGCATGGGGCTCGGGGGCCGGTCGGCAGGGTCGACACCGCCGCCCTCCAAGCGGAAATCGAAACGCTGCGCGAAGAATCGGCAAGCGGCGAACTCGAAGAAGTGGTGCACGAAAACGAAGAACGGATCGAAGAACTTGAAGAAGACCTCAGCAACGCGGAACGCACGACCTCCGAACTTTGCGGGGCGGTCGAATTCGTCTGCTGAGTAAAGCTTTCCGGCCCGTTTGGACCACCGCCGCCCGGCACGATAGGTTCGCACAATGGATGAGGGGTCTGCGAGCACAAATAACACCCTGATGTGGGTGCTAGGCGGCCTGGTGATCGTGATCGCGGTAGTCGCTCTGATCATCGCCGTCTCGGCCAAGAACAGCAGCGTCGACCAGAGCCAGGTGGTCAAGGACACAAAGGAACAACTCCGGGGTGAACTCGCTGGCCTCGGCGGTGCGATCAAGGCCAGCAAAGCGGCTTCGAGGGCGGCCGCTCGGCAGGCGGCCCGCGACCGGCATCGGATTAAACACGAGGTCAGCGTCGCGGTGGCAGGCGGCGAAACGCAATTGCGGGCACTGAGTGGCGAGGCGAAGGAACTGCAATCGCAGATTCTGGCGCTGCAAAAGCAGAATCGAAGCCTCAGAAATGAAGTGTCGGAACTGTCTCGCGGTCAGGAACAGCTGGAAGCCGAAGTGACGAAGCTCAACAAGCGCGTTCGCTCACTCGGCGGCTGAGCCAATCGCCGGACCTGCGGTGACACTCCAGGGCAGCTGCTCACCGTAACCGTGCGCAGCGGAGCCGAGGATGCGATCGGAAAGAGAGGACGGATGCAGCGCGGCGGTCGCGGGCCACCGCCTCGCGTCGCGTCCTGGCGTAGCCGATCCCCAGCCGGTCATAGCATCCGTTCGGATAGGAGGCGAGATTCTCGCGCCCGATTGCACGGTGTGGGGCGCATCCCCAAGCCTGCCCGGTGCCCGATCGCCAAGGCGTCCCAGGAGGCGGCACCCGGACAGGTGCCGATACATCCGCGTGCGCGGTTCGCTCATCGCAACAACGCCTAGCCCGGAGGACCGGGCACCATGATCGAATCGGTTTGGAAGATATTAACTCCAACACCATTTTCTACCCTCAAGGCGTATCATTGAGGACAAGCTCAGGGACGACGGAGTTTGACTACCTCGATCAGTAGCAGCAGGAGAGCCAGGTGAGGAGTTCTAGCGTCACACGCATCTCCCAGGCGATGATTGTGATCGCCCTGGTGGCAGTGGGATCCTTTGCATGGACCGCGAGCGCCCTCGCCGCCGCAACCGCGCCAATGATCGAAAGCGAGTCGGCTTCCCACATCACCGAACGCGACGCCACGCTGAACGCAAGCATCGACCCGAACGGCCTTGAAAGCACCTATCGGTTCCGGCTTGAATCGGGCTGCCTACCGCCGCTGGCCTGCTTAGCGATCACGACGTACCCGCTGCCCAGCGCTGAAATTCCCGCCTCATATGAAGTCAGCCAGGTCAACCTCGACTTGAGCAGCGCGGGTGTGAGGCTGCATCCCGCCACCAAGTACCGCTACAGCGTCGAAGCGACCAACTCGGCTGGAACGACGGAGGGCCCCGACCAGACCTTCACCACGCCTCCTCCGACGCAGGAACCCTTGATCGAAGGCGAGTCGGCGTCGCACATCACGCCGACCGATGCGACCCTGGAAGCCCAGATCAATACAGAGGGACTCGAGACCACCTATGAATTTCACCTGTTGAGACGCTGGGCATGTGAAGAAGTAAGTCCGCCCTGCTATCCGCCGATATATTTCCTCCAACTGCCCAGCGGGAAGCTGCTCGGGTCCTTTGTAGGACAGAGCGCCAGTCTTGACCTAAACAGCGCCGGCGTCAGCCTTTCGCCCGGCGCAAAGTATGAGTATTGGGTGACCGCGGCCAGCTCGGCCGGAACAACGGTAGGCGCCATTCAGACCTTCAAGACGCCGTCGAGCTCGCCACCCTTGATTGAAGGTGAGTCAGCGACGGGCGTCACCGAACACGACGCCACACTGGAGGCAAGGATCAACCCAGGCGGCTCCTACACCGCTTACGAGTTCCAGATCGCCGCAAGCTCGAACTACAACTACCGGCACATGGCCTGTCCGCTCTCCCTGCCGGGGTTCGCGCAGTGCGATGCGATTTCTGGCGAAGAACCATTGCCGCCCGGTCTCGCCGGGGAGCCGGTGCAGGCGAGCATCTCCGCCGATTCGGCCGAGGAGTCCGTCAGCCTCGATCTTGCAAGCATCGGCGCCAACCTTCAGCCCGCAACGACCTATCACTACCGAGTGATCGCGGCCAACACCAGTGACGGTGTGACGGTTGAAGGCGCCGATCAGACCTTCACGACCGCCTCATCGGGTGGTGCACCCCAGCGTGGTCAGAGCGAAGGCCTTGGCGGCGAACCCCCGGTGCTCCAAGCGCCGGCCTCGAGTTCACTCACCGATCACAAGTACCACAAGAGTCGACGGCGACACCGACACAAGCTGCATCGAGCAATCCGGGGCGGCTGAAGAAGTCGCTCGAACGGCTCTGACCGGCACCGCCAACCGGCGACCAGCACCTCCCCTTCCTCTGAAACCGCCGTTCTCCCACGGTGTCCGCCGCGATGCGGGGAACAATCGAAGTCTGGGCCCGAGCTTCGCGGAGCTAGAAAGAGCCCTCCACCAACTCAGCCAATGGGGGTCAACACCGAAGCACAGACCGGGACCATTCTGCCCGACCGAGTAGCTCCCTAGCCCTCACGAAGGTCGGAGGTCGGTGGCATATCCGAGGTCGTTTTCTGGCATTGAACTCCGCTGAGACGTTCGTCAGCCAAGTAGAGGGCCAAGGCGCTCTTAACCAACACCTCAAGCGGGAAACGAGGGGGAACTCGTCCGCTCCGAAAGTCAACCAGCAGCCGCTGGCGGTCGCTCCCGTGCGATGGCGAACCCGCGATGGCGAAGTGGGCCAAGCGAATACCGGATAACCGGCGGAGGGGCAATCTCTAGCGGCTTGGGATTAGTCGTGGCACTTTGAGTGGTACATTCGGCGGTCAGTTCAGTTCACTGATACCAGTCAACCAGGAGGAATCAACTTTGACCGTTGTTGATCAGGCACGCGATCTACTCCAGAAGGCCATCAAGGAGATCGATCACGAGCGCGAGAGGCTCTCCAGGGCCCTGGCCGAGCTTGGAGGCTCATCCCCGAAAGCCGGGAAACGGCCGGGACGTCCGCCAGGCAAAGCCGCCAAAGCCACTGGCAAACGTCGTCGCAGAAGCCGCAAAGGCGGAACTCGTGGAGACCAAGCCGTGACGCTCATTCAGGAGAACCCCGGCATCAGTGCGTCGGAGATCGCCAAGAAGCTGAAAATCAAGCCCAACTACCTCTACCGCGTCCTAAATGACGAGGTCAAAGCGGGCAAGATCAAGAAGGATGGACGCTCCTATAAGGCCGTCTAGTCTTCGGCAATTCTCGCTGTGCAAAAGGGCCTCCCCAGCGGAGGCCCTTTTTCTTTGGCCCTCTTCCAAGCGACGACCTCAGTGATAGTCGCAGGATCACAAGCTGAGTCAAATTATGCCCCGAATGTGCCCCGCCTCCTCCGAGGACAACTGTGAATCCCAGACCTCAGACGCAGAGCCATTTGAGGCCAAGCCCGCCTCCGGAATCGAACCGGAAACCTCCTGATTACAAATCAGGTGCTCTGCCAATTGAGCTAGGCGGGCGGACTAGCAGGCTTTCGGCTCTGTGGAGCCGTTTCCTGCGTTGTGCCGGGGCTTGCCTTGGACGGCTTGGAGGGTACAGATTCGGCCTTAGTGCCCAAGGGTGCCCAATCAAGGGCCGCGTCAAAGGCTTCTCGACGGTTGCCTGACAGCTTCTCCCGGCGCCTGACGCCCTTGGCGTAGATCCGCATTGGGAACGCTGGGTCTTGCCAGCCACCCTGCTCTGCAACGTAGATCGGATCGTCTCCACAGGCGTAGCGCAGTGAGGCATAGGTCCGTCGCAGAGTGCGGCGATACCCGCTCGCTGATCGGGGTGATGCCCTGCTCCTCCAGCTTGACGTTGGCGAGCTTGATCGCGGACTTGAGACGACGGGACGGGAGACGTTGGCCGGCGTCTGCCGCGTTCGCTGGGTCCCGATGAAAACCGCGTCGTCGGGGTCGGTCTGTGGGCTGGTGGCTGTTTGACGTTCCATAGGTCGGTCACAAGACCGCTGGGTAGATCGACCTCGCGCCCCGCAGGCGTCTTAGAAGCCCGCACCGTGAGCGTGCCGGCATCTAGATCGAGGTCGCGCCAATTCAAAGCACAAGCCTCCCCCACTCGCAGACCCGCTCCCGCCAACGTCGCCAGCGGGCGGTGACCCTTCGGGGCAGATTCGAGCAGGGTGAGAAGTTGCTCTGGCTCGACCCAGGTGCGGAGCGGCAGTGCTGCCTTGACCCGACGCCGGCCACCTTTCGATGCGGCGGGGTTCGTCGCCAGGTGACCGTAGTCAACGGCGGTTCATGCGTGGACTTTCGTGGGATGGACCGACTCTGATCTGAGAGAGTCGTCCCGTCCCAGACCTGCCAACCAATCGTCCCAGGAGGACTCCATGAAGAAGCTGCGCCCCAGGTTGACGTTCGCGAACGTGACCTCCATGCTGGCCCTGTTCATCGCCCTCGGCGGCAGCGCCTACGCCGCCACCCATCTGAAGAAGAACAGCGTCGGCACCAAGCAGATCAAGAACAACGCGGTTACAAGCGCGAAGCTGAAGAAGGAAGCTGTGACGGGGACGAAGATCAAACTCTCTTCTGTGGGCACCGTTCCCTCGGCGGCAATCGCGAACTCCCTGCCCCCCGTTGAATCGCCCCACGTCATCGGCGCCCAGGGCCAGCCACCGTATGAAAACGGAGGGTCGAACTTCTCCGAACCAGGCTTCAACCTTGGACCCGCCTCGTTCTACAAGGACCACGAGGGCATCGTCCACCTAGAAGGTGCCGTGAAAGTCGGCAAAAACGGCTCGGCGGGCGATGTGGCCGTTTTCACCCTGCCGGTCGGATTCAGGCCCGCCCCTGGCACCGTCGTGATCGGCGGCACCCCCTCCGCGGCGACGCTTATCGCGGGCACCAACGCGAACTTCGGAGGGGAACCGTTCAGCGGCAACGTCGTTGGCGCGAAAGAAAAAGTGGCACTACTCAGCGGGATCAGCTTCCTGGCCCAGGGCTGATCGAGTCACGCGGCGGTCTTCGGGCCGCCGCGTGCCGGTCATCGGCATTGCCAGGCATTTCACAGCGCAGAGATCGAGGAATGGACGCCGAGTCGGCATCCGATCCCCGACGTTTAACGCGCCAGAGCTAGCAATCTCGAACTACCGCCGCCTTCGCCTTCCTCAGCCTGACGTGCGCGTTGGCTATTTGCCTTGCGCCATCGGCCCGCAGTAGCTGAGATGTGGATTTCTGCACGTTCCTCCGGGCCGCTTTACAAGCGAGACTCGGGCCGACCACGGCGGGCGGCGTGACGACGGGTGCTGGCGTGACGACGGGTGCCGGTGGCGTCGGCGGGGGCTTTTCGACAGGTGGAGGTTCCTTCATTTCAAGCACAAAGGAACCAAGCAGGGTTTCCGTTTCCGCGAGATACCAGGCGACAAAATATTCGCCGGCCTGATGGGACTCGATCGAGTTCACGTACAAGACCTCTGCTTCAGCCACTTCAGGAGAGCTGCACAGGTATTCGGCGTTCGGGAATTCCACGCAAACTTCGTATTTCACTTCTTCTTCTGACTCGAAGTAGGCACCCGGGAAGTCAGCGACCTGGCATACGTGAGACGGGGTTGGGTTTTCCGAGAGATCGTTGCAGCCGACGAACGTAGAGTAGTGGCCAGCAGCCGCGGATGCCGAGACTGCATTGACAGACACCAGGATCGCCACCGCTCCCACAATTACTCCAACAGCCACTCGGAAGTTCATTCTGCTCCCACTCTATCCCCAAGCCGTTCTAGCCGTTCTAAGCCCCTGTCCCTTCGAGATAGATCCTTCCACGGACCTATCGCTGTTGCATCGATAGAAGCCCGCTGGCCTGTCACCTTTGCCGCCCCGGTGGGCCAACTACCCGCACCAGGGCGTCGAAGGGCCTAGGTCAGGCAATCGCGTCCGCGATGTGCGGCACGGCCTGCTCGATCGTCAGCATCACCGTGGTGTCGTACTCGATCCACTGCGTGAAATTCAGAATGTTCCGATACCCGCCCTCAACATCATCGGTCTCGGAGATCACCAAACCGTGGCTGCCGTCGGCGGCCACGTAGTGCGCCGTAACGCCGGGTCCTGGGCCCTGCTTGGCGAAAACGTCCATAAGCTCTTTGGTTTCCCCTTTGCTGAGGAACGGCTTGAGTTTGTACGTCGTTACGAGAATCATGGCATTTACCTTTCGCTGGTTGGGTCGTTGAAACCGCATCGATCCGCGCCCCGCCTCGCAGAATTGAGCCTATTCACTTCCCAGCGGGGCGGCGGCCCGGCCTTCTCTGGGGGTCGCCTCTTCGCTGGATCACAGGACTTGCCGCGTTAGGGCTGAAGGTCTCTATCGTCGATGTCAACAACTGCTTCACGACCTGAGGGGTGGCGAGGATGAGACAGATGAGAGACAGGCTGACCTACGCGAACGTGATGGCGACTCTGGCCTTCTTCATCGCCCTGGGAGGTGCCTCGGCCTTCGCTGCCACCCAACTCGCCAAGAACAGCGTCGGGACCAAGCAGCTCAAGAAAGGGGCCGTGACAACGGCGAAAATCGCAAAGGGAACGCGGGCGGCACTGGCGGGTTCGACGGGGCCGAAGGGCGCTTCTGGTCCGCCTGGCTCCCCGGCGGCCAGCGTCTTTGCCTCCCGCTTCCACAATGAAGCACTGGTGCAAACTCTCTTTGGTCCGGTAAGCGGCATCGGTCCGGCAACCAACACGGAAGAACAGGCGGTCACCGAGGCCTCACCGCCGGTGCCGATCGTGGCCCGCGATCTGTTCGCGAGATACGTCGAGTCGGGTGCCATGGCAGGGGGTACTCGGGAATTCACCCTCCGCGTGAACGGCGTCGATACCGCCCTCTCGTGCACTTACACGACGCCGGCCACCGGCTGCTCAGACACGAGCGATGCGGTGGCAATTCCCCCTGGAACCCTGCTGGCGACCAAGTTCTTCCAAGCGGGAACGAACATCGGTGGCGGAGACGTGATCGTCAGCTTCCGCGGGACCACCCCGTAACGAAGCGCGTGGCCCACGGACGGCGAAGTCCGATCTGTTTGAGATCGCCCAAAGGGAGTGTTAGTGGCTGAATTGTGGGAGAGCTATGTGAACACCCGCTGCCTGCTGCTTTTGAGTCTGCTCCTTCTCATAGGCGAGCTTGGCGAGGGCGGCCATTTAGGCTTTCCGCCTGGATGAGAGCGCTGGCGACACTCGGTGTGCTGGGGATTCTTCTGATGGCCGGCGGCTGCGGAAGCTCGGACAGCGGCACGACAACAACCACCCGCGAGCCTCCCGGAGCCCGCGATGCGATGCATGTCCGCATTTCTCGCGATATCCAAATGTCACATCTGCCGCCCCAGGCGAAGAAGCTTCTCCTCAGGCTCACGCACAAGGGCAAGATGCCCTGCACCCCTAAGCAGATCCACCGACTCGAACAGGCGATCCGAGCGAGCGCCCCAGTTGATGAGGTTTCCGTGGACTGCGCGAAGCCAATGCCTTGAACCCGAGGCGAACCCTGGTGTGCGTGGTTTCAGCTTTGCTGTTGACAGGCTGCGGCGGCTCATCGCACGGTCCCGCGACGGTCCACTCCAAGGCAGAACTCAGGGAGGCGCTCTCGAAGATGTCGCCCGCGGAAAGGGCGGAATTTCGAGTCAAGAAGCGAATCGCTGAAGATCTCGTCACGGGCGAACCCCAGCCGCCTTCTGCCAACGGGCACGCGAGGTGCGAGCGAAAGCTGAAGCGCCAACTGGCTGAACAAAAACGCTTGGAATCGAGGTATCACTTCCAGGCGATCCACCTCAAATGCGGTTGACCCGGATGCGAACCGGGCCAGCCGTCGTTCGAAAGCGGGAGCACGAACTTCACAGAATTGGGCATCGGTTTTGCACCCGCCACTTTCTATAAGACCACGAGTGCATCCTCCACCCTGAAGGTGTGGTGAAAGTCGGCAAACACGGCTCGGCAAGCTTTGTTCGCCCCCCGCACTGATTCCTAGGAGCGAATCTCGGTGCGGGGCACCCACCACACCTCGTAGCGGTGACGACGTTTGCGACCCGCAGCGAGTCCGCCACGGGAGACTCGCGGCTCGATCTGGCGCCGATGTGGGCGACGGCATCACGACGCCGAGCTTCACGGTCAACGATCACGAGGTCGTGGCCGAACTTAGGCGCATCGAAGGCTTGGGCGGCCCTGCGGCAGTCGGCTTCAGCGCTGATTGCCGACACGGTCGCCGGACTTGACAAGTTCGACAGGCTCGTTGTTCTTGGCGCTGGAGCTGGCCGCAGCTGCTTGAGCTTCGAACGCGCTTGGCGCCCCCTGACCCCGCAGCGACCCACGAGGCGCTAACGTCGAACGCCCAGCCCCCGATGCGATTGGAGAACCGATGGCAATTCTCACGATGTTCGAGATTCACGGAGACCCTGACGAGCTTTTTGCGACAGAGAGCGAGAAAATCGCCGCCATCGCCGAACCGATCGCAGCTGAAAATGGCCGCATTTCCAACACGATCGTTAAGGCCGACTTCGGCCTTCTGATCGTCAACCAGTGGGAGAACGTGGAGGGGATGGAGACGGTTGCCGCTGCTGTCCGGCCACAGGCAATTGAGGCTGGGCTTCCCGCGCCGCAGAACTGGCGTCAATACGAGGTCCTCGGTCACCGTACCCCCTAGCCGCCGAGCGTTGGCGACTTAGGGCGCTCGCCGTTCCAATTGACCGGCTCCCACCGAGCAGAATCGTGCCCGATCGATCCCTGTCAAACTCCACCCCACTCTCTCTCAAAGTAGTTGATCTGCTCTGGATTGGGCTAACTGGGCCGATCCCCGGCGCTGATTACATATCAGGTGCTCTGCCTTGAGCTAAGCGGGCGGAGTGCCGAATATGAGGACATGGACGCGACCACCGCCCAAGATGACTGCGCGTTTCGCTTCCTGCGCCCGGACGAGGGGGCAATTCTGAGCGATGCGATCAGGAGCGCCTACGGCGATAGCTACGACGTTTCCTGGGTCTATGACGCGGCCGAGGTGGGAGCCCGCCTGCAAGCCGGGACCTACGTTTCCTGCATCGCCGAGGCGCCGGGCGGAGACCTCCTCTGCCACGAGGGAATGAGCCTCACCGCGGCCGATGACGCAGTCGGGCACTCCGGCCAGGCAGTAACGATGCCGGCGGCGCGCGGTCAGCACATCTTCACCCGCACGAAGCGCTTCCTGATGGACTGGGCACGAGAGCGGGGGCTGGCCGGGATGTTCAGCGAGGCGACCGCGGCCCACCCTTACAGCCAGCGCGCCAACGTCGAGCTGGGCGCCCACGAGACCGGGTTTCTGCTCGGCTGGATCCCGGCCTCGGTTGCCAACGACGCGGCCGGCTCGCGGCGCGGTCGCCAATCCGCTGCGCTCTTCTACACAAAGCTGAACGATGGCCACCAGCGACCCGTGTTCGCGCCGGAGCGCCACCGTGAGGTCGTCGCCCGCACGGTCGAGCTCTGCGAGTTGCGCGGCGAGCTCTCCGAACCGCCGAAGTCAACCGAGATCGAGGCGCGTACTGATTTCCACGTTGAGGTCGACGGCGATCACAACCTGGCGCTGATCACGGTTCGCGCGCCCGGCGCAGATCTCGAGGCCGCGATCGCCGCAGAGCGCCACCACCTCTTCCATCGGGTCTGCCTCGACGCCGTGTACCTCGACCTGCCGCTGGACTCGCCGGCGACGGCGCTGGTCTCCGACGACCTCGAGCGGCTCGGCGTTTCCTACGCGGGGATCTTCCCCAACCGACACGTCAACGGCGACGTGCTGCGCATGCAGTCCCTGCACCGGGTTCGCGTCAGGCCACAGGACGTCGCGGTCGCCTCTGACCATGGCCGTGAGCTGCTCGACTACGTGCTCGCCGACCTGCCCGCCGCCAGCGACGCCTCCTGAGCAGCTTGGACGGGCCGCCAACCCTGACGACGTGGACGATCTGGGAAGGCCAAGCTCTGACCATCACGCGGGTGGAAATCGGGCCGCCGAAACCAAATTGGACGGCTTCGTTAGAGAGGAACCTCGCGAGACTCCAGATGGGCGCCGACCTTGCGCTTGACCCGCTGCAGGGCGTTGTCGACGGTCTTCGTGTCGCACTCAAGCCGCTCGGCGGTCGCCTCATAGGAGTGCCCGTCGAGGTATAGGGACAGCACCCTGCTCTCGAGGTCAGAGAGCACACCGGAGTTGCCCGAGAGGCAGGAGACCAGGCTGGCGAGCTCTTCGGTGGCGATCACCTGGTTGACCGGGTCATGGACAGTGGGCCCCGGCAGGATCTCGTCGAGGGTCGTCTCGGAATCGCCGGCCGCAGCCGGCGTCTGGCTGAAGGAGACGTACTGGTTTAGCGGCGTGTGCTTGTTGCGGGTCGCGGTCTTGACCGCGGTGATGATCTGGCGGGTAATGCAGAGCTCGGCGAAATTGCGAAAGCTCGACTCGCGATCGGTGCGGTAATCGCGGATCGCCTTGTAGAGGCCTAGCAGTCCTTCCTGGATCAGGTCGTCGGACTCGCCGCCGAGCAGGAAGTACGAAGAGGCCTTGAGGCGCACGAAGCCGCGGTAGCGGCGCACGATCGCATCGTAGGCATCGGTCCGCCCCTCCTTCGCGAGGGCGACCAGATAATGGTCATCAAGCTCAGGTTGAGGGTTACCTGCGGCCGGGCGCAGGGAGCCGTTGAGGCGCCCCGACGGGAGTCGCATTTCCTGCGTAGGCGTAGATAGAGCCACAGATCCTTCTCCTTACGAAGGGTCGTGGCGCCAATTACCTCCCCTGAGGCGCCTTTATGGACTGGGTTGTCTCAGACTCAAGCTGAGGTTCACCCTTGTTGGCGCGGAAGTCTTACCTAGTCGCGGTGTTCTGTCAACCCCCAACTGAGATTCGTGCAAACGCCGTTGCAGTTGCTAGCGCCTCAGCCGCGCTGGCGCACCGCCTCGAAGAGCAGCGCCGCGGCCGCCGCGGAGACGTTCAGAGAGTCCACCCTGCCCTTGCTGGGCAGACCGAGCAGACCGTCACAGGCCGCCGCCACTCGCGGACGGATTCCCTTGCCCTCGCCGCCGAGGACGAGCACGGTCGGGCCGCGCAGGTCGACCTCCCAGGGTCTTGGCCGCGCCCCGGCGTCCGCGCCCCAGATCCAAAAGCCGGCCGCCTTCGCCTGCGCCAGCCAGTCGGCGAGGTTGCGCACCCGAGCCAGGGTCAGGTGCTCGACAGCCCCCGCCGATGCCTTGCAGACGGCCGCCGTGACCTCGACCGCGCGGCGTTCGGGAATCACGACACCGGCGACCCCGGCCAGCTCGGCCGAGCGGCAGGTGGCGCCCAGGTTGCGTGGGTCCTGAACCTGGTCGAGTGCCAGCAGGAGCGGCTCGCCGCGCAGCATCGCCCGCGGATCGCCGTACGGGTAGGCCTCCACTTCGGCCACGACTCCCTGATGATCGGGGGAACCGCATAGACGCTCGAGCTCCGCGCCTGAGGTCTCGGGGGCGCGCCAGACGCGAAGCACCCGGCGTCGGCCCAGCTCGGCCTCCTGTACGGGCCGCGCGCCGTAGATGATCGCCGGTCCCGCCATTCAGCCGCGCGGCACGAGCCGCGCGCCCTCGCCCGAGTCGCGCGCTTCCCAGCCGAGCTCGGCGAGTCGCGCGCGGATCGCATCCGCGCGCTCGAAGTCCTTCGCCGCCCGCGCCTGCTCGCGTTCGGCCAGTAGCCGCTCTGCCTCCTCCCCGGCGCCGTCCTCGGCTTCAGCGAGCGAGCCGAGGCCGAGCAGCCTGAGCATCTCCGCGACGCTCTCGGCGGCTCCTGGGGCGTAATCGCGGTTGGCCTCGCCAACCAGCTCAAAGACCTCCGCCATCGCCCGAGGTGTGTTGAAGTCATCGGCGAGCGCCGCGCGAAAGGCCTCAAGCCGGGAGGTTGCGGGGCTTGGGCTGGAATCTCTGAGGGTTTCGCCAGAGGATGCATCTCCCGCCGCCCCGAGTGGGTGTTCGCGAAAGAAATTGCGCAGCCGCTCGACCCGCGCCACGGCCTGCTGCATCTGCGCCGGGCCGAAGGCCAGAGGCTGGCGATAGTGGCCGGAGATCAGGTAGTCAACGACCGCCTCGCGACCGTAGTGCTCGAGCGCCTCGGAAAGCTGGAAGATGTTGCCCTCTGACTTCGACATCTTCTCGGCGTCGCTCTCGATCATGCCGTTGTGCATCCAGATCCGAGCGAAGGGGCGCCCGGCGGCCTCCGACTGGGCGATCTCGTTCTCGTGGTGGGGGAAGAGGAGGTCAGAGCCGCCGCCGTGAATCGCGAACCCGGGCCCGAGCTCCTGCTCGGCCATCACCGAGCACTCGATATGCCAGGCGGGGCGGCCCCTCCCCCACGGCGAGTCCCAACTTGTGTCCTCGCCAGGCTTGTGCGCTTTCCACAGCGCGAAGTCGAGCGGACTCTCCTTGAGCGACCCCGAATCGGCCTCCTCACCCTGGTCCATCTCGTCGGGGCGACGGTTTGAGAGTCTGCCGTAGTCCGCAAAGGCTGAAACGCGGAAATAAACGTCACCGCTTGACTCATAGGCGTGTTCCCCGGCCAGCAGGTCCCCGATCAGCTCGATGATCCCCTCGATCCTCTCAGAAGCCAGCGGCTCGGAATCGGGCCGGCCGAGCCCGAGCCGATCGGTGTCCTGCAGGTAGGCGCGGGTCATCCGCGCGGCAAAGCGGGCCGAGGGTTCTTCGGCCGCCGCGGCGGCGGCGTAGATCTTGTCGTTGACGTCGGTGACATTGATCACCAGCTTCGTCGGGTAGCCCTCGGACCTAAGGAAGCGCGAGAACAATGAGAAGACCACGAAGGGGCGCGCGTTACCGATGTGGATGCGGCTGTAGACGGTTGGCCCACAGGCGTAGATCCCGACCTCGGCCCCATCGGCGCCGATCGCGACCAGCTCGCCGCTCAGCGTGTCCTTGATCCTGATCTCGCGCATCGCGAGTCGGAGCTTACGGCGAAGGAACCGGCTAGAAGGTGCGGTAGCCGCTGATCGGGCTGCTCGGCTGCGGATCTCGCTCTGCCCAGGAGGGCGCGGTCTCATCGGCCGCCGCCATCGCTTCGCGCCGCGCCCGGCCGGCGCTGGCCTTGATCTCCTCCTCAGCGGCCCTCCGCGCCCGCTCCTCGCGCTGCTCCGCTTGTTTGCGGATCCGGTCAGACTCAGCCTCAAGCTGATCGTTGGCGCGAGCGCGAGCGGACTCCTCCGCCTCACCCTCGAAGCGCTCGATTAGCTCGCGAACGCGATCGTCGGCCTGGCGGCGCACCTCCTCGGTGCCCTGCATCACCCGTTCCTCGATCTCAGCCTCGATCTTGACCGCGATCGCGCGTGCCTCCGCGGCCTCGGCTTCGGCTTCAGCGGCACGCTGCTCGGCGGCGGCAACTCGACTGTCGGCCGCGCCGCGCTGCGAGTCAAGCGCCTCGCGCACACGGCGCTCGGACTCGGCCCCAAGCCGCTTGACGGCATCGGCGAGGGCCTGCTCGGAGCGCTCTTTGAGGGCGATCATCTCGGCGGCCAGCGCCTCTCGGTCGAGCTGGTCGCTGCGCCTCGCCTGCTCGAAGGCCCGCTCGGCTCGCTCCAGCGACTGCTCAGCCTCACCCGCACGTCGCTCGGCGGCCATGCGTTTCTCGTGCTCGGCGCCGATCCGCGCGCGACCCTCTTCGCCGATCTTTCGCAGAGCCTGCATCGCGCGCTCCTTGAGCTCGGCATGGACCCGCGCGGCCTTCGCATCGGAGGCCGCGACCCGCTCCTCGCTGACCCTGACCCACTCGAGGGCCTGGCGGGCGATGCCACGCATCTCATCGGTCGCCTCGCTGACCCCGTTCAGCTGCACCGCCGGCTCGCTCATCCCCTCGCAAGCTACTACGCGCGGCGGAGGGCACGCCACCCAGGTCGCCGGCGAAATTCTCGCAATTTGCGGGAGGTGGGTGAGCGCAGCGCCTGGATCGCAGGTCCTAAGCCGACGCGGTGCGGCTCTCGCGCCCGTGCAGCTCGCGCTTGAGGACCTTGCCCGTCGCGTTGCGGGGCAGCTCCCCGACGAAGGCGATCTCTCGTGGCGTCTTGTAGGCCGCCAGGTTTGACTTGACGTGTGCCTTGAGCTCATCCGCGGAGGGCTCGGCCCCATCAGCCAAAACGACGAAGGCCTTCAGGCGCTGTCCGAACTCCTCGTCCTCGACTCCGATCACCGCGACCTCGACCACGTCCTCGTGGTCGGCGAGTAGGTCCTCGACCTCGCGCGGGAAGACGTTCTCACCCCCGGAAACGATCATCTCGTCATCGCGACCGTCGATGAAGAGGCGCCCGCTGGGATCCAGGTGGCCGACGTCGCCGCTGCTCAGCAGGCCGTCAATCACCTCCTTGCTGCCACCGCCCGTGTAGCCCTCGAAGGACATCTCATTGCCAACGAAGATCCTTCCCACCTCGCCGCGCGGAACCTGGCGCCCCTGATCGTCGTAGAGGCGCACAACTGTCCCCCGCGGCGGCCGGCCCGCGGTCCCGGGTGCAACGCGCAGATCGGCCGGTGTGGCGACTGTCGCGTAGGCGACCTCGGTGGAGCCGTAGAGGTTGTAGATGGAGTCGCCAAAGCGATCCATCCACTCAAGCGCCAACTCGCCGGGCAGGGCCGAGCCCGAGAGCGAGGTGATCCGCAGCGAGGAGAGCTCGTACTTGGCGAGTGTCTCCTCGGGGAGCTGCAGGATGCGCTGGATCATCACCGGAACCACGCCCAGCACCTCGGCCCGATGCGCCTGCACGACGGCGAGAGTCTGCTCGGGGTCAAAGCGGCGCCTGAGGACCATCGTCGAGGCGGTCGGCAGGCTGATCACAAAATGAAAGAAGCCCCAGGAGTGAAAGAGCGGTGCCGCGATCATCATCGTCTCGCGGCCCCGAAAGGGGATCTTGTCGATCAGCGCCGCCATCGCCAGGAGCCCATCAGGACTTGAGCGCTGCGCTCCTTTGGGGGTCCCGGTCGTCCCCGAGGTGAGGATCACGAAGCGTGGCTTATCGGGTGGCGGCTTTAGATCGTGATCGGGATTCTCGGCGATCAGCGCATCGAGGGTCGTTTGCCCCTCGACCTCGCTATCAACCCAGCCAATGATCCGTTTGACGCCATCATCGACACCGTCCAACAGACCGACGAACTCCTCGTCATAGACGAGCGCCTTGGGGCCCTCGCGACGGGTCACCTCGACCAGCTGTGGGCCGGCGAACATCGTGTTCAGATACAGCGCACTTGCGCCCAGCTTGGCCGCCGCCAGGGTCGCCTCGATGAAGCCGCGATGGTTGCGGCACATGATCCCGACTCCGTCGCCATAGCCGATCCCCATCTGCTCGAAGGCGTGGGCGAGGGCGTTGGAGCGGCGGTGGACCTGCTCAAAGCTCAGCGAGCCACGCTCGTCAACGATCGCCGTGGCCTCACCGTGGTGGATCGCGGCGATCGCAATACCGGTCGCTGGCGAGGCACCCCAGCGTAGGAAGGTCGTCCCCATCTTTGCAGCCTTGTCGGGACGAACCAGTCCAAGAATGCCTGCCTCGCTCAGAACCCTGACCTCAAAGGCCGCGTCGGAGAGCGACTGCCGGAGGCCCGTCGCGATGGAGCTCACGCTTCCCATGGACCCGCGAAGACTAATCGCTATCGACTGAGGCGACGGCGATACAAGCGATCCCCTCGCCGCGACCGATCCAGCCCATGCCCTCATTGCTGGTCGCCTTGACGCTGACCCGCGCGGAGGTCGCCTCGCCGAGGATCCGCTCCATCTCCTCACGGTGGGAGGCAAGGCGTGGCTCCTCGCAGACCAGAGTTGCGTCGATATTGAGGATCCGTCCCCCGATCGTGCCGACGGCGGTGCGCAGCAGATCAATCGAATCAGCGTCTCGCCAACGCTCATCGTGGTCAGGGAAGAGCGTGCCGATATCACCGCCAGCCGAGCCGGCGGCGCCAAGGATCGCGTCGATCACAGCGTGGGTGAGGACATCTGCATCCGAGTGACCGGCGAGTCCCCGCTCGTGCTCGATCTCGACGCCGCCGAGGATCAGCCGGCGACCCTCGGCAAAGCGGTGGCTGTCATAGCCGATCCCGACCTTGGTCATCGCGGCGAATTCTCCTCAACCGCGGGGCCGAGCGGAGCGAGCCGGCGCTCGCGGCTCTCGAACAAGCAGATCTGCTCGACCCCAAGCTCGCCGAGGAAGGAGCAGGCGCGCTCGTAGCCAAAGCCGACCTGCTCGGGCCGGTGGGCATCAGAGGACAGTGCGAACACGGCCCCGGCCTCCACGCACATCTCGGCGAAGGCGCGTGAGGGATAGATCTCACCGACCGGCTTGCGCAGGCCGGCGGTCGAGACCTCGACCGCGATCCCGGCCTCGGCGATCGCTTCCACGGCTGGTTCGTAGAAGTGGCGGGGGTCGCGCTCGGGGATCGGGCGGCCATTTCCCCAGATCTTGACCAAATCGGGGTGGGCAAGGATGTCAAAGAGCCCCGATCGCGCGCAGCCGGCGAGCGCTTCGAAGTAGCGACGCCAGATCGTGTCGGCGTCACCGTCACGCTCCCAAAGGTCCCAACTGGGGTCATCAACCGCAGCCTCGCCGACGAAGTGGACCGAACCGACCACATAGTCGAAGTCGCGCGCTTCGAGCAGGTTCGCGGTGCGGTCCTCGGCGCCGGGGACGAAGTCGCACTCGATCCCCAGGCGCAGGGGCGTCGCGCGCACGAAATCGCAGTAGGCGTCGAGGTCATCGTGCGCCTGCTCCCCCCAGAACGGATGCCGCCACAGCTCAAGCGCCTGCCGGAAACGGTAGACGTGCTCAGAGACGCCGAGCTCCTCGACACCGGCCGCCGCGGCAGCCTCGAGGTAACGCTCGACATTCTCGGCCGTGAAGAACTCCTCGGGCGGGGTCTGTGGCTCGTCGGGCCGTAAGTGCAGGTGATAGTCGCTGAGCATGGCTCCCGAGCCTAGAGATGGCCGACCAGAGACGCGGATACCCTGAGGCCATGATCCACCTGCGCATCGTTGCCCCGACCGAGCGCGCCGGAAAGGTCCTCGACCTGCTCGAAGCCAGCCCCTCGACCTGCAACCTGGTCCACATGGAGCGGGCAGCTCGCCAGCCGCTCGGCGACATGATCCTCTGCGACGTCACCCGCGAGGACGCAAGCGTCGTGATTGATGATCTTAAGGAGCTCGGAATCGCGCGCGAGGGCTCGATTTCGCTGGTCCCGATCGACTCGCAGATATCCGATACGGCAAAGCGTGCCCAGCGCGCGACCCGCGGGTTGCCCTCCGACGCCGTCGTCTGGGAGGAGGTCGAGGCACGCACCTCCGAGAGCGTCGAGCTGAGTGGCAGCTTCGTCGCCTTCATGGTCCTCGCCTGTCTGATCGCCTCGATCGGCATCTACCTCGGCTCACCGATCCTGATCGTCGGCGCGATGGTCGTCGGCCCCGAGTTCGGCCCCCTGGCCGCGCTTTGCGTCGCGATCGTCGAGAAGCGACGGGCGGTCGCGATGCGCTCACTCACGGCGCTCGCCGTCGGGTTCCCGCTCGCGATCACCGCTGCCTTCCTGTTCACCCTCGCCGCACGCGGCCTGGGAATGCTGGGCGACGACTACTCCTCGATCCACCACCCGCTGACCCAGTTCATCACCGACCCGGAAAAGTTCTCCTTCATCGTCGCCTGCCTGGCCGGTGCCGCCGGGATGCTGTCGTTGACCTCGGCCAAGTCGGGGGCCTTGATCGGGGTGCTGATCTCGGTGACAACGATCCCGGCTGCCGCCAACATGGGCGTCGCGGTTGCCTTCGCCGACTGGAGCGAGTGGCGCGGAGCGGTCGCGCAGCTGCTCGTCAATCTGAGCGCGATCATCCTCGCCGGGGTTACAACCCTCTCGATCCAGCGCCGCTTCTACATGCGGCGACGCAGCCGCCACCACAGCGACGAGTCACGCGCCATCGCCGGGTTACCGGCCGACCGGCCGAGGGTTCCAGCCGGGTGATGGCCGGCCAGCTCGCCATCCTCTTCGCCGCCTTCGCCGCCGGCACGGCGATTGCCGCCGCGCTGGGCGCGGTCAGCTTCGGCGTCGCGCTGGGGGTCGGCCAGGTCTGCTTTGCGGGAGCCCTGGTCTGGGTCCTCTTGCGCTGAGCGAACCGTGGCGGAAAAACCGCCCCGCGCCCCTGACCTAGGCAGTTGGGCGTTCGGTGAGGAGCACTTCGGCGAGCCTTAGGTCGAGCGCCGTGGTCACCTTCAGGTTCTCGGGCGAGGCCGGGTGGATCAGTACACGGCCGCCGGCCGCCTCGACCAGCATCGCCTCATCGGTCGCCGCGGAGATTCGTTTCGGATCTGCGCAGAGGGCATCGCGCAGTGCGGCGACCCTGAATACCTGCGGGGTCTGCGCCGCCCAGAGTCGCGCGCGCTCGAGGGTTGCCTCGATCACGGCCGGATTCGCGTCCGAATCGCCGGCAGAAGTCGGCGTGCGATGCCCTGGATCCCCCGGGGATGCAAGTGCGCGCTTGATCGTGTCGGTGACCGGGATTGCGGTGATCGCGCCGGCTGCGCCCGGGTCATCGAGCAGGGTCTGGATCACGCCGCTGATCAGGGCTGGGCTGACCAGCGGCCTCGCCGCATCGTGGACCGCGACCAGCTCGGTCTCGACCGCCGCAAGTGCCCTGGAAACCGAAGCGGTCCGGGTCTGACCGCCCTCGAGGAGCCGCACCCCCGGTGCCCCCATCGGCCCAGGTCCTGTGCTCCCGGGGCGCTGGAGATCGCGCTCGGCAATGCCCGGCGGGCAGGCGATGATCACCGAACTGACCCCGGCCCTTGAGAAAGCCTCGAGCGACCACTCGATCATCGGCCGGCCGGCCAGCGAGACGAAGGCCTTCGGGCCGCCAGCTCGGAGCCTCTCTCCGGAGCCGGCGGCCGCGATGACCGCGGTGATCGATTCCGCGGTGCTGCTAGGCGGTGGCGGCGAAGCGCTCCTCCAGCAGTCCGTCCAGGTACTCCTCCGCGCCGTCCTCATCCTTATCGAGCGCGTACATGAACTCCGAGGCGAGGATCTTCTTGGCCCGCGTGTACATCTGCTTCTCGCCGGTCGAGAGCCCCTTTTCCATCTCACGGATGGCGAGGTTGCGAACCACCTCGGCGAGCTCAAAGACGTCGCCCGTCTTGATCTTCTCGCGGTTGTACTTGAAGCGCCGGTTCCAGTTTTTCGGCATCTCCGAGACGTCGTCTGTGAGGACGTCAGTCACTTTTTTGATTTCAACCTCGTCGATCACCCGGCGCAGCCCGGCGACGCCCGCGTTCTCGCAGGGAACCATCACCGTGAGTTCGTTGTGGAGGATCTTGATCGTGAGGTAATCACGCTCCTCCCCCATCAACTCTCGGCTCTCTTTCTTCAGCACGATGCCGGCTCCGTGGTGGGGATAGACAACCTTGTCCCCCTCCTCGAAGTCACAGACGTACGGAATCGTCTCCTCGAAGCCTGTCTCCATGGCCTCATCTAGCTCGGAAATCGCTTGCTCCTTTCGGTTTCGCGACGGCGCCGATCGCCGTCAGCTCTGTAAGTACCTGTCGACCAGGTCGACCTCGCGCAGCCTGCGAAGTCCCTCTCGGATGTCCTTGGCCCTGGTCGGGCCGACATCGTCGACTGCCTCGAGGTCGGCGTCGGAGGCCGCGAGGACCTCCTCGAACCCACCCAGCTCCTGGATGATCTTCTGGACGACAAGCTTTGGGATGCGGGGGATGCGGCCCAGCAACCGATGGCCGCGCGGGGCGACCGGGAAGTCAAGGGTGTTGAGCTTTCGGTCATAGCCAAGCAACTCTCCGAGGCGCCCGAAGTCGAGCACGTCCTCGTGGGGCAGCCGCGCCAGCGACTGGATCACAGTCGCCAGATTCTGCTCGGAGTCGACCACCGAGTAGTCCCGAATCAGCGCCGCCTTTTCGCTCGCCACGCCGACCATCGTCTCCTCGAGCTGCATCTCGATCAGCCGACCCTCGGTGCCCAGCTCGACGATGTAGCGCTCGACCTCGACCGCCATCCGCGTCACCAGCTCGGCCCGCTGCAGGACCGAGAGCGCGTCGTAGAGGACGCCGCCGCCCTCAAACTCGAGCACCGTCAGCCGGGTGGAGACCTGGTCGAGGCGCTGGCGGTACTTGTCGAGCGTCGCCAACCCCTGGTTTGCCTTGGCGAGCACCGCCGGAATGTCCTGAAGGATGTACTTGGTCCCCTCGACATAGAGCGAGACGACGTCGCGGCGCTGGGAGATCGCCACTACCAGCGCCTCGGTCTGCTTGGAGACGCGCTCGGCGGTGCGATGGCGGGTGCCGGTCTCGCTCGAGAGGATCGTCGGGTCGGGCATCAGCTGGACGTTCGCCCAGGCAATCTTGGTCGCCTCAGCGTTGAGGACGATCGCGCCGTCCATCTTTGCCACCTGGTAGAGCATCGCAGGCGAGTAGTCGATGTCGAGCTTGATCCCGCCCGAGAACATGTGGGAGAGACCGCCGGGATCGCCGACGACGATCAGGCCGCCGGTGCGCGAGTGAACAATGTTGTCGATCCCCTCGCGCAGGGCACCGCCGGGGGCGACGATATCCAGTGCTCTTAGGAGCCTCGGGTCCTGCCGTTCTGACAACTCATGAAGCTCATCCCCAGGCTGGACTGACATCGCAGTCTAGGATGGCAAAAATCGCTCTGGAATGCGGTCTGGGCATATCCAAGTGGAGAGATCGGAATACCCTTTGTCAAGGACATCGGTCTCAGAGATGAAAACGATGGTGGTAGTGACGCTCGGCGGGGGCGGGCTCAGCGTCGCGGACCAGCGCCCAGGTCAGCCAGGTCCCGACAACGCAGAGCGCCACCAGGAGCCAACCGGCGGTCGCGATCGCCGCCGCGTACCCTGCCCCGCCCGCGGTCAGGGCATGGGATAGAGCCCCGGTGGCCGCCAGCGCGATCGTGCCGGCCAACACCCGGTCCATCGCTAAGACCCCGGAGGCGATACCGACTTTCTCGGCAGGCATCGCGGCCATCGCGGCGGTCGACATCGGCGCATAGACGAGGCCGAGCGCGACGCCGAAGGGCAGATAGCCACAGAGCAACACCGGGTAGGGGCTGGCGGAGCTCACCTGGGTCAAGACGAGCAGGCCGAGGACGGCGAAGGACATCCCGGCGCTCATCAGCCGGCGCGCACCGAAGCGCGAGATCAGATTCGCCGAGCGCGGCGAGATGAGGACCATCGGGACCGTGATCGGCAAGATCAGCAGACCACTGAGCACCGCCGAGTGGCCGCGCACGTCCTGCAGGTATTGCGACTGGAAGAACATCACGCTCCAGTAGGAACCGACCAGCGCAAATGCCGCCGCGCTGGCCCCCAAATAGGGCCGATTGCGAAAGAGGGCAAAGTCGACGATCGGCTCCGGCGAGCAGCGCTCGATCCGCCAGAAGGCCACCAGCGAACCACTGCCCAGAGCGGCGAGGGCGATCACCGCAGAGCTGCCCCAGACTCGCGACTGGACCAGCGCCAACACCACCGCGGTGAGCCCCACGGTGAGCGTCAGTAGCCCGGGCAAATCGAGATGGCGCCCCGAGCCGGGGTCCCTCGACTCCGGCGCGGTCAGTGCTGTCACAGCGATGCCGAGGGCGGCAACCGGCAGGTTGATCCAGAAGATCAGTCGCCAATCGAGATCCACCAGGGCGCCACCGACCAGAGGCCCAATCGCCAGCGCGACGGCCGAGATGCCCGCCCAGACTCCGAGCGCGCGCGCCTGCTCCTCACGGGGGAAGACATTGCAGACGATCGCCAGTGAGAGCGGCAACATCGGGGCCGCGCCGATGCCCTGCAGGACGCGGCCCGCGATCAGAACATGCTCTTCCCCGGCGGCACCCGAGAGCGCCGAGCCGAGGGCGAAAATGACGGTGCCGGCGAGGAAGAGACGCTTGCGCCCGAACATGTCGCCGAGGCGCCCGGCGCTGACCACAAAGACCGTGATCGCCAGCAGGTAGGCATTCATCACCCACTGCAGCCCGGCGGAGCTGGCCCCGACGTCGGCGCGGATGCTCGGCAGGGCCAGAGCCACCACGGTGGAGTCGAGCATCAGCAGGAATAGGCCGGCACAGGTGCCGGCGAGAACCCACCACTTGCGCGCCATCTCCGGCAGGCTAAGCGCTCAGGCGGCGGGGGTGGGAGTGAGGTCGCGCTCGGCCTCAACCCCCCAACGACGGCCGGCGGCGACCAGCTCGGCGTCAAGCGCCCAGCGGTCGGGGCGCTCCTCGCCCTCATGCTCTGAGCTTCCCCCCTTTAGCGCCATGCAGCCGGTGTTGTCGCCGATCGCACGAATCGCGGCGAGCGCTTCGGTGCCGAGGCGCTGCTCGGCGGGCAATGCCGCCAGCTCAGCTCGCTTGTCCTCGATCGGCCGAGCGTCCCCGCCGGTCTCCTGGATCAGGGTCGGAACGACACATCGGACCGCTGGGTGAGAGAGATTCCACTGGCAGGCAAGTTGGATCGGCGTCAGGCCGGCCTCCTCGGCGAACGGCGCAACTCGCGCCAGACGCTCAAGGCCGGCCTCGATCCAACCGGCCGGGCGAAAAGCGCGGTGATCACCCTTGGCGAGCCCAACCCCCGGCCTCAGATCGCCCCAGAATATGCCGCCATAATCGACGACCCGGGTGATCACGCCGACGTCGTTTTGCGCCGCCGCTTCGAGGCAGAGCTCGCCGGGCCAGGGCTCGAACGGGTTGAGGATGACCATCGCCCAATCGATCCGCTCGCCGAAACGCTCCAGACAGGCGATCAGGTCGAGCGTGAAGCCATTGGCGGGGCCCGGAGCGATCCCGATCGAGGCCGCCAGCCCAGCCTCGCGCAGGGCCGCCATCCCGTCCCAGACCGCCTCGCTGCGATAGCCGATCCGATCGGGGTTGTGGAGCATCAGCAGATCAAAGGAGGAGGCGCCGATCCGCTCAAGGCTGCGCTCGGCAGCCATCCGCAGATAGCCGGCATACTCGCCCTCGCCGCGCAGTCGCGGGTCGGTGAAGCGCGGAAAGCCGCGCGGACCGTCGCGCTCGCCCTGATAGAAGTCGTGGCCGATCGCGCCGACCAGCAGATAGTCGTCCCGCGGCAGGCCAGCCAGAGCGCGCCCGAGGACCCGATCGGCCTCGCCCTGGCCGTAGGCATCGGCGCTCAAGACCGTTTCGATCCCGCCGGCGGGCCTCAGCAGGGCTTCAAGGCGCGCCTCGGAGATGGCTTCGCCGAAGTGCAGGAAGCGGCCACCGCTCCAGGTCCCGATTGCGACGCGTCCAAGATCGACCATTGCTCGGCACGCCAGCCGCGCGGCAAGCTCAGGCGTCCTCGGCGGGGGCGGCCTCCTCGGCCTCGCCCGCGGGCCCCTCCTCGGGAGGGGGATCCTCGCCCGACTTGGTGGCGCCGACGCCGACCTTCTCGGGCTCCTTCGCTTTCGGCTTCAGCGGCTTCTTCGGCGCGATGATCGTCTGCTTGAGCGGCTTGTCGTCCTCATCGCCACTGGGATCGCGTTCGACCATCACCGTCGAGCCGGGCACCATCTCGCCGCGCCTCAAGACCTCATCGGCAAGCGGGTCCTCGATGTAGCGCTGGATCGCACGGCGCAAGGGACGGGCACCCATCGAGGGGTCCCAGCCCTTCTCGACCAGGATGTCCTTGGCCTCGTCGGTCAGCTCGAGTTGAAGCTCATGTTCGGCGACCTGGACCCGGACGCGGTTGATCATCAGATCGATGATCTCCTTGACCTCCTCCTTGGCCAGCTTGTGGAAGACGATCACCTCGTCGATTCGGTTGAGGAACTCCGGCCGGAAGACTTTCTTCAGGTCACTCATGATTCGGTTCTTCATGTCGTCATAGGACATCCCGGTCTCATCGGAAACCGTGAACCCGATCGAGGTGTTCTTGGAGATCTCGGCGGCGCCGATGTTCGAGGTCATGATCACGATCGCGTTGCGGAAATCGACCGTGCGTCCCTGGGCGTCGGTCAAACGCCCGTCCTCGAGAATCTGCAGGAGGATGTTGAAGACGTCCGGATGCGCCTTCTCGATCTCATCGAGAAGCAGCACTGAGTAGGGCTTGCGGCGCACGGCCTCGGTCAGCTGGCCGCCCTCGTCATAGCCGATGTAGCCCGGCGGCGAGCCGACCAGGCGGCTGACGGCGTGCTTCTCCATGTACTCAGACATATCGATGCGGACCATCGACTCCTCGTCGCCGAAGAGGAATTCGGCCAGGGTTCGGGCCAGCTCGGTCTTGCCGACCCCCGAGGGGCCGAGGAAGATGAAGGAGCCAGCCGGGCGCTTGGGATCCTTGATCCCGGCGCGTGAGCGTCGGATCGCCTTGGAGACCGCGGTGATCGCGACCTCCTGGCCGATCACCCGCTTATGCAGCTCCTCCTCCATACGGATCAGCTTCTGAGTCTCTGCCTCGGTCAGTTTGAAGACCGGGATCCCGGTCCACATCGAGACGATGTCGGCGATCTCCTCTTCGCCCACTTGGGGCCGGTCGCCATTCTCGCCCTCGGCCCACTCATCTTCGAGCTGGCGTTTGCGCGTCGTCAGCTGGCGCTCAGAGTCGCGCAGATTGGCGGCTTTCTCAAACTCCTGCGCTTCAATTGCCCCCTCCTTCTCGCGGCGGGTGGTCTCGATTTCCTCCTCGAGATCGCGGTAGACGGGCGGTGCGCTCATCGACTTGATCCGCATCCTTGAGGCGGCCTCGTCGATCAGGTCGATCGCCTTATCGGGCAAAAAGCGGTCGGAGATGTAGCGGTCTGCGAGCTCTGCCGCGGCGCCCAGGGCGTCATCGGTGATCGTCACCCGGTGGTGCTGCTCATAGCGCTCACGGAGCCCTTCGAGAATCCTCACGGTGTCCTCAACCGAGGGCTGGTCGACCTTGATCTGGGCAAAGCGGCGCTCCAGCGCCGAGTCGCGCTCGAGATATTTGCGGTACTCGTCGAGCGTCGTGGCCCCAATCGTCTGCAGCTCACCACGGGCGAGCGCCGGCTTCAAGATCGAGGCGGCGTCGATTGCGCCCTCGGCGGCGCCCGCGCCGACGAGGTTGTGGAGCTCGTCGATGAAGAGAATGATGTCGCCGCGCTGGGTGATCTCTTTCATCACCTTCTTCAGACGCTCCTCGAACTCCCCGCGGTACTTGGAGCCGGCGACCAAGGCGGCGAGATCGAGGGTGTAGATCTGTTTGTTCTTGAGCAGCTCCGGGACCTCGCCTTTGTTGATCCGGGCGGCTAGGCCCTCGACGACCGCGGTCTTGCCAACCCCGGGCTCGCCAAGCAACACAGGGTTGTTCTTTGTGCGTCGCGAGAGGATCTGCATGATCCGCTCGATCTCGGTTTCGCGACCGATCACGGGGTCGAGCTTGCCCTCCTCGGCGAGCTTGGTCAGATTGCGGCCGAACTGGTCGAGCAGCTTGGAGGACTTCTTGCCCTCGCCGCCGCCACCGCCAGTGGCGGCTCCCTGGCGACGCCCGCCGGGACCCGAGAGCATGCGGATTACCTCGTTGCGGATCTTGTCTGAGTCGGCGTCGAAGTCGAGCAGGATGCGCGCCGCCACGCCCTCGTTCTCGCGTACCAGACCGAGCAGGATGTGCTCGGTGCCGATGTAGTTGTGGCCCAGGCTGAGCGCCTCGCGCAGCGCCAGCTCAAGCACCTTCTTGGCGCGCGGAGTGAACGGGATCTGCCCCGAGGTGACCTCCTCGCCGGAACCGACAATGCGGACCACCTGCGAGCGAACCCGCTCGGTGGTGATGTCCAGCGACTCAAGGACGCGGGCCGCCAGGCCCTCCTCCTCGCGCAGCAGGCCGAGCAGGATGTGCTCGGTGCCGATGTAGTTGTGCTTGAGCGTGCGCGCCTCTTCCTGCGCCAATACGACGACCTGACGTGCTCGCTCTGTGAATCGCTCGAACAAAAGACCTTCCTTACTGAATCAACTCAATTCCGATGCGGAAGTACCGCATCGTGTGCCTTGGCTATCGGGACCTCTTCGTCTTCCCTTTAAACGATACCGAGCCGACCCAACCGGCCCTGAGTTCCAAAAAGGCGCTAATAGCGGGCTTTTGGGGGCCAGGAGCGTCCGGATCGACCAATTCGGAACCAAATGTTGTGCTCCGCGAGGGCCGCGGAGTCACCTACTGATTAGCAGGCTTTGGCGAAACTTCAGGGCAGGGAGGAGCGCTCTCAGTTCGGCGGCCGAAGATGGCAGGTCAGATCGCGCCACGAACCTCTCATCCCCGCCGCGCGCCGCTGGGCGCTCAGGTTCGCATCGCAGGGAAGAGGATCACCTCGCGCAGACTGCGGGCACCGCTCAAGATCATCACCAGTCGATCGATGCCAAGTCCGACCCCGCCGGTTGGCGGCATGCCCTGTTCAAGCGCCTCAACGAAGGCCTCATCGAAGGGCTGGGCCTCCTCATCGCCACGCTCCAACTCAGCGGTCTGTTGGGCGAACCGGCGACGCTGCTCGTCGGGGTCGTTTAGCTCGCTGAAGGAGTTGGCGATCTCAACCCCGCCGACGAACGCCTCCCAGCGCTCGACCAACCCCGGCTCGAATCGATGCGCCTTGGCAAACGGGGAGAGCTCGACCGGATAGTCCAAGACGAAGGTTGGCTCGATCAGCTTCGGCTCGACCGCCTTGGAGAGCAGGCCGTCGACAAGCCTGCCCCAGCCCTCCCCAGGACCGGGCTCAGTGCCGCTCGCCGCGGCGAACGCATCCCGCGTCGGGTGGGTGGTGAAATCGAGTCCGGTCTGCTCACGAATTGCCTCACGCAGGGTCACCCGCCGCCAGGGCGGCGCGAAGTCGATCTCGACTCCGTCGCGTCTGACCTTGGTCGTTCCCAGGACCCGCTCGGCGACCTCGGCGACGAGCAACTCGGTGTCATGAGCGGTCTTCTCGTAATCCGCGTAGGCCTCATACCACTCGAGCATCGTGAACTCGGGGTTGTGCTTGTTGGAGACACCCTCGTTGCGGAAATCCTTGCCGAGCTCATAGACCCGATCGATGCCTCCGACGACGAGTCGCTTGAGATAGAGCTCAGTCGCAATCCGCAGGTAGAGGTCACGGTCCAAGGCGTTGTGGTGGGTTGTGAAGGGCCGCGCCAGTGCACCGCCGTAGAGAGGCTGTAGGACCGGCGTCTCAACCTCGACGAAGCCGTGTTCGTCGAGCCAGCGCCGAATCTCAGAGACGCTGCGCGCGCGCAGGGAGAAGATTCGCCTGCTCTCCTCGTTGGCAAGCAGGTCCAGCTCGCGCCGGCGGTACCGGGTCTCGACGTCCTCCAGACCGTGGAACTCATCGGGTGGTGGACGCAGGCTCTTGGCGAGCAGGCGCCAGTGGTCGATTGCTAGTGAGAGCTCGCCGCCTCTGCGGGTTGCCAGCGCCGTCCCCTCGACCCCGATCAGGTCGCCGATGTCGAGGTGGACGAGGTGCTCGAAGGGCTCAGCTCCGAGCAGGTCGGCGCGGGCGTGCAGCTGAATCTGGCCGCTACCGTCGCGCAGATCGAGGAAGGCCGCCTTGCCGTGGCCGCGGCGGCCGATGATCCGCCCGGCGACCCGGTGGCGGGACTCGGTCTCGACCCCCGGCGCGAGGCCTTCGTGAGCAGCCCTCACCTCGCCGATGTCCTCGCGTTCATCGAAACCATGCGGGAACGGGTCGACGCCGACGGCGCGGATCCGATCGAGCTTCTCGCGGCGATCGCGGAGAACGTCGGAGAGCTTGGGCTCCTCTGGCTCGCTCATCGACGCGAGCCTATTCGACCCTCAGGCGCTCTCGATTTTGGTGATTTTCAGTTTTTTCTTCGGTCCGCGCGGGACCTCGACGGTGACGACGTCATTGCGCTTGTGGCCGATCAGGGCTTTGCCGATCGGCGACTCGTTGGAGAGCTTGTGCTCGAGCGGGTCGGCCTCGGTCATCCCGACGATCTGGAATTTCTGCGAATCGCCTGACTTCTGGTCCTTGACATGGACGATCGAGCCGAAGGTGACCTCATCGGTGCTGGCCGCCTTCTCGTCGATCACCGTCGCCCGACGGAGCCGCTCTTCGAGCTGAGAGATGCGCTGCTCGAGCAGCGCCTGCTCGTTCTTGGCGTCGTCGTACTCGGCGTTCTCGGAGATGTCGCCGAAATCCCGTGCCTCCTTGATGCGCTCCGCCACCTCGCGCCGTTTTGCGGTCGTGAGGTGCTCGATCTCTTCCTTGAGCTTCTCGAGCCCTTCGGGGGTGATTACGGCCTGGCGACTCACTTGCGCTACCTCGCTTTTGCTCGATAAAGGGCGGGAACACGTCTCCCAGACCCAAAAATCGCCCGTGTGCGACTGCATCAGCATCGCCACACCGGGCCGGAAGTCGCGGGATTATAGCGAGGCGCTAGGCGACGGCCACGGGCTCGGCCAACCCGGTGATCAGCTCGCGGGCGCGGGCCAGATCGGCGCTGCGCTGGAGCTCCTTGGCGGCCGCGGTCGGCGCCGCTAGCGGGCCGGTGTACCAGGGGTAGAACTTGCGCAGGTACCGAGTCGCGCGCTCGGTACCCAAATGCTCCTCGGCGCGGTCCATCGTCCAGAGCAGCTCGGCCGCAATTTCCTCTCGCGAGGGCGGCTCGACGCGGCGTCCGGTCAGTTCCTCGAAGACCCACGGGTTGCCGAGCGCGCCGCGGGCGATCATCACCGCGTCAGCGCCGCTTTCCCGGTGGGCGCGACGCGCCGCCTCGGCGCTGCGCAGCCCGCCGGAGACGACCACCGGGATCTCGAGGCGCTCGACCAGCTCGCGGGTGAGAGCGTAGTCCGGGTCGCCTTTGTGCCCGGCGGTGGCCGGACGGGGGTGGAAGCCGATCGCGGCGACTCCCCCCTCCTCAGCCAGGCGCACGGCGAGCTCCAACCCGGAGCGATCTTCGGCTCGCAGGCCGGAGCGCAGCTTGACCGTGACCGGCAGCCCACTGCCCTCGCCGGCGCCGCGGGCCAACCGCAGGGCAAGCTCGGGGTCGGTGAGCAGCTCGACGCCGGCGCCCGTACGTCGCACCTTGCGAACCGGGCAGCCCATGTTGATGTCGATCAGGTCCGCGCCTGCTTCGGCGGCGACGGCCGCGCCGGAACGCATCACCTCGGGGTCGTGGCCAAAGAGCTGCACGGAGACCGGGTGCTCATCGGGGTGGATCCGCATCAGCTCGCGCAGGGTGCGCTCGTTGCGGTGGTGCAGGCCGAAGCTGGAGATCATCTCGGAGACGGCGAGGCCAGCGCCATGGCGTTTCGCCTGCAGGCGCACGAACCAGTTGCCGATCCCGGCCAGCGGCGCAAGCAGCACCCGGTTGGCGATCTCCATATCGCCGATCCTCAGCGGGTCAGTCAGGGGAGGCTGTGCCGGCGTTGCGTTCATGGATGAGACGGAGTCCCTTCAGAGTAAGGAGGTCGTCGACCTCGTCGATCGTCTCGGTGAACGGTACGACGGTGGACGCGTAGCCCCCGGTCGCGAGCACGCGCGGGTTCGGCAGCTCCTCTTCGATCCTGCCGACGATGCCGTCGATCAGCCCGGCGAAGCCGAAGATGAAGCCGGAGTGGATCGCCGCGCGGGTCGAGCGGCCGATCGCTTCCCGGGGCTCTTCGAGGTCGATCCGGGTGATCCGGGCCGCACGATCGATCAGGGCGCTGAGCGAGGGCGCGAGGCCGGGGCCGATCGCGCCGCCGAGATACTCGCCGTCGGCGGAGACCGCGTCGATGTTGATGCCGGTGCCGAAGTCGACGGAGACGCAGGCCGCGCCGACCCGGTCATACGCGGCGATCGCGTTGACGAGGCGGTCCGCGCCGACCTCGAGGGGGTTCTCGATCCGAATCGGCATCCCGGTCTTCAGGCCGGGGCCGATCATCAGGCACTCCGCCTCCAGGTAGCGCCCGGTCAGTTCCTCGAACTGGCTTCCGAGTGGCGGCACTACCGAGGAGACGCAGACCGCGTCGATCTCGTCGAAGGTCATCCCGCAGAGCGAGAAGAGGCCGGCGATCCGCTCGGCCAGCTCGTCGCCGGTCGCCCCCGAGCGGGTCTGGAAGCGCCAATGCTCGGCGAGGCGCTCGCCGTCGAATGCGCCGAGGTGAGTCTGGGTGTTGCCGACGTCGACCGCTAAGAGCACGAGCCGATTATCGCTCACGCAGCCGGGTATAGGTTTGAGCGAGATGACTGACTACACGAAGAAAAACCTGCGGGATATCGAGGACGCAGCGGTTAAACATGGGTTCGCTGAGACCCAGATGGCGCGCTTCGCCGGCGGCGACCTTGACTGCGAGAGCATCGGCCTCGCCCTCGAGGGGGTCAAGCCGAACAGCCGCCAGGCCTTCGGCCATCGCCACGAGGAGGACGAGGAGGTCTACGTGGTCCTCGAAGGCAGCGGCAGGATGCGGCTCGACGATGAGCTGATCGAGATCGGGCCGCTGGATGCGATCCGCGTCGCTCCCGGCGTCATGCGCGCCTTCGAGGCGGGGCCCGCCGGCATCGAGGTACTGGCCTTCGGAACCCATCACGAGGGCGACGGCGAGATCGACGCCGACTTCTGGGCTGGCTGACCAACTAGTATCCACGCCTTGCGCAAGGTGACCCTCTACACGCTGCCAGGATCACACCCGGGGGAAACCGCGATGCTGATGCTCAAATACAAGGGCATTGAGTTCAAGCGTCGCGACCTGATCGCCGTTCTCTCCAAGGCAGCGCTGCGTGTCCTCGGTTTCCCCCGCAACACCGTTCCGGCGATGAACGCCGATGGCGTCAAGACCCAGGGGTCGCGTCAAATTGCCGCCGAGCTGGAGCGCATGCAGCCCGAGCCGGCGCTCTTCCCGGCCGACCCCGAGAAGCGCGCCGCGGTCGAGGAGGCCGAGCGCTGGGGCGAGCAGGAGTTGCAGCATCCGGTGCGCCAGATCGTCCTCTGGTCAATCGTCAAGCAAAAGAGCGCGATCCGCAGCTACCTGACCGGGGCCAAACTGGGGATCCCGATCGGCCTCGCCGCTCCCACCGCGCCCCTGATCGTCGCGCTCTCCTCGCGCCTCAACGGAGCCAGCGACGAGCAGGTTCGCAAGGATCTCGAGCTCCTCGGCGGGTTGCTGGAGCATGTCGATGAGCTGATCGCCGCCGGTACGATCAACGGCGCCGAGCCCAACGCCGCCGATTTTCAGATCGCCACAACGATCCGCCTGGCACTGACGCTGCAGGATCTGCGCCCTCTGATCGAAGCACGACCTGCTGGCGAGTTCGCCAAGCGGGTCCAGGCCGAGATCGCCGGTGATTGCCCGCCGGCACTGCCCTCCGCATGGCTCGCGCCACTGCGGCAGGGTGCCGCCGCCGAGCCTGCATGAGCGCCAAGCTCTACGTCGTCGCCGCCTCACACCCCTGCTTCGCCGTCGCCCGCGCCCTGAAGCTAAAGGCGATCCCCTATCGACGGGTCGAGTGGCCGCCGGCCCTCCATGTCTTGGCGCAGCGCCTGCGCTTCGGCCGCGGCACCGTGCCCGGTCTGGTGCTCGAGGGTGTGCCCACGATCGGCTCGCGCGCGATCATGCGCCGCCTCGAGGAGTTTCGCCCCGAGCCGGCGCTCTTCCCCGCTGATATCGAGGAGCGCGCCGCGGTCGAGGAGGCCGAGCGCTTCGGCGATCAGGTCCTGCAGGCGCTGGCGCGCCGCCTGACCTGGTGGATGCTGCGCCAGCGTCCGCGCGCGATAACGACCTATGCCGAGGACTCGCGCCTGCCGCTCCCGGATTTCGCGATGATCGCCTCGACGCCACTGATCGTCAGCCTTGAGTGGCGAATCAATGGGGTCAGCGATGAGCGCGCACGGGCGGACGTCGGAGAGCTGGCGGGCCACCTCGACCGAATCGATGCCTGGATCGAGGATGAAACGCTGGCCGCTGGGCGCACGCCGAGCGCAGCCGATTTGCAGATCGGCTCAAGCCTCGCCCTGCTCAACACCTTCGCCGATTTGCGCCCGCTTCTCGCGGGCCGGGCCTGCCTGGCAGCGGCGCTGCGCGAGTTCCCGTATTTCCCCGGACTGATCCCGGCGGACACGCTCCCCGCCGCCTGGCTCCAGACCCCGGCGAGCGCCTAACCGGCGAGCCAGACCGGCTGCTCGTCCTCGGGCAAGGCAGCAAGACAATCGGCCAGGCAGGTGCCATCGGGCAGACTCAGCTCGGGATCGAGCTCGAGCAGCGGCACCAAGACAAAGCGCCTGGTGCGGACCTCGCGGTGGGGCAGGGTGAGGCGCTCGCTCGAGAATTCGAGATCGCCGAGCAGGAGCAGATCGACATCGAGCGCACGTGGGCTGTGGCGGGGGGCTTCGGGCACCCGGCCCCGTTGCGCCTCGGTGGCCTTGCAGGCTTCAAGCAGGGCCTCGGGCTCAAGCGCGGTGCGAATTCGGATTACCGCGTTGAGAAAGTCGGGTTGATCGAGCAGCTCGCCAACCGGCGCGGTCTCATAGGTCGAGGAAACCGCGTCCACCACGACGCCGCGCTCACCGAGCAACTGGGCCGCAGCGCGCAGGTGTGCCGCGCGCTCGCCAACGTTTGAGCCGAGCCCGAGGTAGCCGCAGCGCACCTCTACTCCTCCTCGTCGGCCTCGACGCTCGCCGTGCGTTCCTGGACGACCTCGACCGCGATCTCCTGGATCGCCAGCGGCAGGGGCGGCTCGGGCTTGGCGGCTCGCACGCGAACTGAGTCACAGCCGTAGCGCTCGATCAGGCGCTGGCCGATCACCTGCGCCAGGCGCTCGAGGGTGCGGTAGCTACGCTCGGTGGCGGCCAGGGCGACAATGTCGCAGACCTCGGCGTAGTCGACCGTGTCCTCGAGCCGATCGGTGAGCACCGCGTCGCAATCAGGGACATCAAAGGAGAGGTCGAACTCGAGCCGCTGGCCGATCTCCTGCTCTGCGTCACTGACCCCGTGGTGGGTGTAGATCGAGAGCCTGCGTAGCTCGACCTCAACGCTCGACTCAATCCCGTTTCCGTGCGCCTCCATCGTGCCCCAAACTACCCGAGGATCGCGCCGGCGAGCACCAGCGCCTGAGCGACCTCGGCGACGTCGTGGACCCGAAGCACCTCGGCACCCGCGGCGGCGGCGAGCACCGAGGAGGCGATCGTGCCGCCGATCCGCGCGTCGGCCTCAGAGCCGTCGAGCTTGCCGATGAAGCTCTTGCGCGAGGTGCCGACCACCAGCGGGCGCCCCAGGTGGCGTAGCTCTGCCAGACGGCGCAGAAGCTCGAGATTGTGGTCGAGCGTCTTGCCAAAGCCGATGCCGGGATCGAGCCAGATCCGCTCCTCGGCGACACCGGCCGCGAGCGCCACCTCGAGGCGTTGCGCCAGGAACGCCTTGACCTCCTCGACCACGTCCCCATAGCGTGGATTCTCTTGCATCGTGCGCGGTGTGCCCTGCATGTGCATCAGCACCAGGCCCGCTCCGCTTTGCGCGCAGAGGGCCGCGATTCCTGGATCGCTGCGCAAGGCGGTGACATCGTTAACGATCCTCGCCCCCGCGGCCAGCGCCGCGGCGGCGACATCCAGCTTTGAGGTATCGATCGAGACCGTGTGGCCGAGACCGGCGAGATCTGAAACGACCGGCTCGATCCGTGCGATCTCCTCCTCGACGCTGACCGCCTGAGCGCCGGGGCGAGTCGACTCGCCGCCGACATCGAGGATCTCCGCCCCGTCGCGCACCAGCTGCTCACCGTGGGCCACAGCGGCCTCGGGCTCGAGAAAAAGCCCACCGTCAGAAAACGAGTCCGGGGTGACGTTCACGACCCCCATCAGACAGACATTCATGGCCCCAGTATCGGGCACCAAGAGCCACAGCCGATAGTCCTAGCGGTGATCGGCGGTTGGTCCGCGCGCTGCCCGCGAGGCGCGACTTGCTCCTCGCGCCTTGCTGGGCTGGAGCTAGGAGGCGTCGCCGCCGGCGTAGCCGGGGCGTGGACGGGTGATCGGCCGGGCGCCCTCGCGCTGGGCCTTTTCCGGAGTCGGTGCCGGCTCGACCGGCTCGACGGCCTCCTCCTCATCGGCGAAGACCTCATCCTCAGGCTTACCGTCCAAGAGTGCGACGAACTGCTCGGCGTCGATCGTCTCGCGCTCGAGCAGAGTCTTTGAGATCGAATCAAGCTCATCGCGCTTGTCGTTGAGCAGATTCTTGGCCGTCTGGTGAGCGGCCTCGACGATCCGGCGGATCTCGTCGTCGATCTCGCGCGCGATCTCATCCGAGTAATCCGGTTCGGTACTGAATTCGCGACCGAGGAAGGGCTGCCCGCGATCATGGCCGAAGACCCGTGGGCCAAGGCGCTCAGACATACCGAACCGCATCACCATCTGCTTGGCGGTCTCGGTCACCTTTTCGAGGTCGTTGGAGGCGCCGGTGGTGATCTCGCCGAAGACGATCTCCTCAGCGGCGCGACCGCCGAGGGTCATCGCCATCGTGTCGGTCAACTCAGCTCGCGAGGTGAGGAACTTGTCCTCAACCGGCAAGGAGATCGTGTAGCCGAGCGCCTGGCCTCGGCTGATGATCGAAATCTTGTGGACCGGATCGCAGTTGGGCAGCAGGTGGCCGACGATCGCGTGACCGAGCTCGTGATAGGCGGTGATCAAGCGCTCCTTCTCAGACATCACCCGGGTCTTCTTCTCCGGGCCGGCGATCACCCGCATGATCCCCTCCTCGAGCTCGACCATCGAAATCTCGCGGCGCCCCTGGCGGGCTGTGAGCAGGGCCGACTCGTTGATCAGGTTGGCGAGGTCGGCGCCGGTGAACCCCGGGGTCTGCCCGGCGAGGGTGTCGAGATCGATCGCCTTGGAGAGCGGCTTGCCGCGGGTGTGAACTTCGAGGATCTGCTTGCGGCCCTTGCGGTCGGGCCTGTCGACGACGACCTGACGGTCAAAGCGCCCTGGCCGCAGCAGGGCCGGGTCGAGAATGTCGGGCCGGTTGGTCGCAGCGATCAAGATGATGTTGTCTTTCATCTCGAAGCCGTCCATCTCGACGAGCAGCTGGTTGAGGGTCTGCTCGCGCTCATCGTGGCCACCGCCCATGCCGGCGCCGCGGTGACGCCCGACGGCATCGATCTCGTCCATGAAGATGATGCAGGGCGAGTTCTGCTTGGCCTGCTCGAAGAGGTCGCGGACGCGGCTGGCGCCGACGCCGACGAACATCTCGACGAAGTCCGAGCCGGAGATCGAGAAGAAGGGAACCCCTGCCTCGCCGGCGACCGCACGGGCGAGCAGCGTCTTGCCGGTTCCCGGCGGCCCGTAGAGCAGGACACCCTTTGGAATACGGGCGCCGAGACTTTGGAATTTCTTTGGGTTCTCGAGGAACTCCTTGATCTCGTGCAGCTCCTGGACCGCCTCATCAACCCCCGCGACATCGCGGAAGGTGATTTTTGGCGCATCCACTGACATCCGCTTTGCTTTGGATTTGCCGAAGTTCATCACCCGCGAACCACCGCCCTGCATCTGATTCATGAGGAAGATCCAGAGCGCCAGGAAGAGGACGAAGGGAAGGATGTAGGTGAGCAGCGAGAGCAGGCTCGAGCCGCCTGTGCCGTGGACGGTGGTCTTGACGTTGTTGCGGTCGAGCTGGTTGATCAGCGTCTGCTCGGTGTTGAGCGGATAGCCGGTCGAGAAACTTTCTTCGTTCTTCAGCTTGACGTCGAGGGTGTTTTCCTTGGTGTTGACAGAGACTTCTTCAACCTGGCCACTTTCAATCAGGCCGGTTCCTGGCTTGGTCAGCTCGTTGTATGGCGGCGCTTCATGCCCCGGGTTATTGGTGATCACCTTCTGGGCGACGAAGGCGAGGATCACAACCAGCAGGATCGGGAAAGCCGCACTTTTGAAGAAACGCCTCATAGCAAGGAAAAATCAGCGTACCAGGGCAGTTTCAGCGTCTAGGCGTCGAGCGCGGCCACGTAGTCGAGGTTGCGGTGTTGCTGAGCGTGGTCCAGGCCATAGCCGACGGCGAAGCGGTTGGGGATCTCGAAGCCGATATAACGGGGCGAGAGATCGACCCGCAGGCGCTCGGGCTTGGTCAGCAGCGCGCAGACCTCAAGCGACGCTGGGTTGCGGGCATTGAGGGTGCGCATCAGGTATTGCAGGGTGAGCCCGGAGTCGATGATGTCCTCGACGATCAGGACATGGCGGCCCTCGATCGAGGCGTCGAGGTCCTTGAGAATGCGCACGACGCCCGAGGAGTCGGTCTGCGAGCCATAGCTGGAGACCGCCATGAAGTCGATCTCGCAGGGCACGGTGATGCTGCGCATCAGGTCGGCGAGGAAGAGGACGGCGCCCTTCAAGACGCCGACCATGAAGAGGTCCCGTCCGCGGTACTCCGCGCTGATCTGTGCGCCCAGCTCAGCGACGCGGCCCTTCAGTTCCTCGCTTGAGACGAGGATCTCCCCGATCACGGGGTCGCCAGCGTTCATCAGGCGGGCCAGTCTAGATACATGGGGCCTAGAGCTCGGCGCGAAGCACCCCGCGCTCGACTACGGCGCGCACACCGCTACCCAGGTCGAGCATCGCCCGGCCGCTGCGGCGTAAGCCGGTGACCTCCTCGGCGTGGCGGGCGGCGCCGGGCACCGGGCCTCCGGCGGCGCGGTCGGCGAGCTCCTGAACGAGGAGTCGGCGCAGGGCGACCGGGAGCTCGGCCAGACGCTCGAGGGAGATTGCGTTGGCCGGGGTGGCGCCCGACCCGTCGAGCTCGCCCGCGACGAGGGCATCGAGAACCTCGGCCTCCTCGCGCAGCACGGCGGCCGTGCGCAGCACGTTGGCCGCGGCAGCCGGATGAACCGCAGCGAGCTCCGCAGCCAAGCCGTGACGAACCCGGTTGCGGGCGTAGGTCAGATCATCGTTGCTGGAGTCCTCGCGCCAAGCGAGCCGGCGCTCCTGGCAGTAGGCGGTCGTCTGCGCGCGGGTGCAGCTAAGCAGCGGCCGCAGCAGGCGCCCGTCGCGGGCGCGCATACCGAGCAGCGCTCGACGGCTCGGCGAGGAGGCAAGGCGATAGAGGATCGTCTCGACCTGATCATCGGCGGTGTGGCCAGTCGCGATCGCCGCATCGCCCTCCTCGGCGGCGCGCACCGCGGCGGCGTAGCGGACCTCACGCGCCCAGGCCTGCAGGTTGCCGGGCCCCGCCGGCCGCGAGGCGCGTTCGCTCTGAACCCGGACACCGAGCCGCGCGCAGAGCTCCTCGCAATGGCGCTGATCTGCATCGGCCTCCGCGCGCAGGCCGTAATTGACATGCAGAGCACAGATACCGCCCGCGCCCAGCAGACGCACCGCGATATCGAGCAGACAGACCGAATCGCGCCCACCGGAGAGCATCACGACGAGCGGTGTGCCGGACTCCAACAAGCCCCCGGCGCGGACCGTCTCGAGCACTGTCTCGGCTTCCGTCACGGTGGAGCGGCGCGCAGCAAGAAGAGCAAAGTCGGCTCCGGGAAGCCCTTGAGGTTGACGGCACCGATCGGCTCGAAATCCAATCCAGGGCGGCCTTTGATCGCGTCGATGACGCCGTCGGTGACCATCACCTCGCCCGCGTGGGCGCGTCCCACAACCCGGTGGGCGAGGTTCACGTGAGTGCCGAAATAGTCGCCGTCGCGGTAGACCGCCTCACCGTAGTGGACCCCGACCCGCGGACGGGGCCGCTCGGGCAGGTGCTCGAGCAGGCCGACGGCCCACTCGCTCAGCGAGCCGGGGTCTGGCGAGACGACCATCACCTCGTCGCCAATCGTCTTCACGACGGTCGCCTCGGGTGGCAGGGTCGCCTCGACCGTCGAGACAAAGTTCTCGACCACGTCGAGCGCCTCGAGGTCCCCCTCCTCCTCGGTGTAGCGGGTGAAACCGGTGAGATCGATGAAGCAAAGCGCCACGGGTACCAAACCCAGGTGGGAGGCGTGGGCGCCAAGCTCGCTCTCCATGTGGCCGACCACGTCCTGCTCGAGAAAGAAACGCAGGTAGCGATTGTGCAGGTACTCGGTCAGCGGTGCCGCCAAGGGCAAGACGTCGGCGGCCAGATTGCCGATCTCCTCGGCCATCTCCAACTCCGGCACACCGTCGCGGATCATCGGCTCGTGAACGTAGAGGTGGACGAGTCGGACCTCGGCGTCGGCGATGCGACGCATCGATTGCACGTAGACGCGAACCAGCTGCAGGAAGGCGACCAGGGGAAAGCCTGCGGCCAGGACCCGTGCGCAGTGGCGCAGCGCCTCGACATCGCTGGGATCCAGTACGCGCTCGCGTTCGGTCGGAGTGCCGAGGATGACGAGGATGCGCTCGACCAGCTCCGGCTCCAGACCGGTCTCTCGGCATACGTCGGTGACCGTGACCTGCGCGTCGGAGCGCGGCAGGAGGTCCTCGGCCAGACCAAAGGAGAGGCGTCCCTCGCGGCCGGCCTTGCGCAGCTCCTCAAGCGAGTGGCCGCGTTCGCGCATGCGCGCCACCACCCGCGCCTGGGCAGCCGCGGCCGGCGTCCAGCGACCGCGACGCACCGGCACCACCTTCTCCTCGGCCCAACGTTTGAGCGTTTTGGCCGAGACTCCAGAGCGCCGCGCCGCCTCGCTCAGGGATATGCGCTCTTCGCCGGCCATCGCAGCGCACAGTTTCGCGCTTTGGCGAGGAACTGGTCTAAGCGGCGATCTCCTCCTCGGCATGGGCCTGCAGGACGTTCTCGCCGGCCTCGCCGGTGCGAATCCGGATCGCCTCCTCGACCGCCGAGACGAAGATCTTGCCGTCGCCGACCTCCCCGGTGCGCGCGTGCCGAAGAATGGTCTCGATCACCACCGCCTTGTCCTTGTCCTCGACCACCACCTCCAACTTCAACTTGGGGCGCACGTTGATCGTCAGGCTCGAACCCCGGTAGTTCTCGATCATCCCCTTCTGGCGACCGGAGCCCTTGGCCTCAAGGACAGAGAGCGATGGCAGCCCCTTGTCGAGCAACTCGGCCCGAATCGGCTCGAATGCCTCGTGACGGATAAACGCCTCCACCTTCTTCATCGCCACGCCCAAGTTACGGCCCCTACTCCCGACCAGGTTTGGACCCCTGGAGAAAATCTCAGACGCGGTTTTCTCCCAACTGGCAAGATGGCCGCCGCCTTGCCCAGCCGGCTTCGCCCCACCGCAGCGATCGCCGCCGACGCAGTCCTGGTCGGCGATCCCGGGCGTGCGCTCTTGCTGGCCCAGGCGCTGCTCGTGCAGCCGAAGATGAGCAATCACGCACGCGGCCTCTGGGGATACTGGGGGCGGACCCCTGCGGGAGCTGAGCTGACGATCCAGGCGACCGGGATGGGCGCCCCCAGCGCTGCCCTGGTCCTCGCCGATCTAGCCGAGCTCGGCGTGCGTCGAGTGGTGCGGGTTGGGACCTGCACGCTGGCGGGCCCCGAGTCCGCGGCCGCTCAACTCCTGATCGTCGAGGCGGCGATCGCCGCGGGTGGATCGGCCACCGCCTTCGGTTTGGCGCCCGGCGCGGCGGTCCTCCCCGACCGGGCGCTTAGTGGCTCCCTGCGCTCAGCGCTTGGAGCGAGCGCCAGGATTGCCACAGTTGCCAGCTTGGACCTGAGTCCAGCGCGGGAGGATCGCTGGCCCGACGCCGTCGATGCCGTTGACCTGCAGACGGCGGCGATCCTGGCCCGCGCTCGTGACCTCGAGATCGCGGCAGCGGCGGTCCTGATCGGGGTCGACGACCGCCACCACGGGGCCATCAGCGACCAGGCTCGCGATGAGGCCGCGAAAATCGCCGGGAGGGCAGCCGCGACCATACTCTCAATCTAAAGTCGAGGGTTAGTCTTTACGTTTCAAGAGGCCAACTTCACGGCCGAGTCGGTCGAGCTGGTCCTCGAGGTCTTCGATTCTTTGGGAAAAGGAGCGGAGCCGGCGCTCGAGCCGTTCGACGTCCCCGGCTGAGGGCAAATTGAGTGCCGCCATCGCCGCCTGCTGGGCCTCGAGGGCCTTCTCGCGCGCACCGAAGGCAGCGGTCAGTGCGTTCTCCAAGATCTGGCTGTCGAGCAGGTTCTGCGCAAGCTCACCGATCGCTTGCTCGCTGCGCGCTCGCAGGCTCTCCGGGTCCTCGTAGTCCTCGGCCATTCACCCCAGGTTAACGAGCACATCCGAGCAGGCTGAAATCCTCCCGCTCCTCATGCTCGGGCAGACCATGATTAAGGCCTTGTTGGGGGGCGCCCCGTTCCGTTGCGGACCCCCTCCAGAGCGGGTAGCTTGGAGGGGTCTGCAGGGGTTCCGGGATGAGAAATAAGCTCGCACTGACCATCGCCTTGGCCAGCTTTGCGCTCACGACTGCGTTGGGCGTTGGTTTGGCCGGCGCCGACCTTCCGGCCGGCGCCGAAAGCGTGGTGACGACTCCAAGTGCGCCGCCGGCGATCACCAGCCCGGCACCGGCACCGGCCTGTTCGGATGGGGTCGATAACGACGGCGACGGTCTGATCGACATGGAAGACCCCGACTGCAGCGGACCCACCGACAACAGCGAGGGACCCGAACCGGCGCCTTCGCCGGCGCCCGCGCCGGAAGCCGAAAGCAGCCCTGAAGCCGCCGCTCCCGAATCCGAAGCGGGCGGCTTCAAGGTCGGCTCGTCGATCGGCGGTGGCGAAAGTCCCGCGCCCCCGCACCACAAGGTCGTCCATCACGGAACCATCGCGGCGCCGTCCTCCGGGGGCGGCTCCAACGGCGCGATTACCGCACCGCCGGCGACGGCGGGAATCCAACCGCAGGAAACAACCGGCGCCAGCGGCGGCTCCGCGTTCGAAAGCGGTGGCTCGCCGAGCAGCGAAAACCAGACGGTGACGATCGCACCATTCGGCCCGGCGCCGATCGGCGTGCCCAACTTTGTCATCAACTCTTTTGAGATCCCGCCCTTCCTCCTGCCGATCTACCAGGCCTGCGGGACCGAGTACGGGATTCCCTGGGAGGTGCTCGCCGCGATCAACAAAATCGAGACCAACTTCGGCAAGGACCTGAACGTCTCCAGCGCCGGCGCGGTTGGCTGGATGCAGTTCCTACCCTCCTCCTGGGAAACCTACGGGCTCGACGCGAATGGGGACGGCCGCAAGGACCCATACAACCCGGTCGATGCAATCTGCGCCGCCGCTCATTACCTGAAGATCGCGGGCGGGACCAAGGATCTCTACGGCGCGATTCTCGCCTACAACCATGCCGACTGGTACGTGCAGGAGGTCCTCCTCGACGCCCGCGCCTACGGCGCGCTCCCCACCGACCTCGTCGGCTCGCTCACCGGGCTGACCGAGGGCGACCATTTCCCGGTCGCCGCCAACGCCCGCTACGCCGATGACATCTCTGCCCGAGCTGCCCTGGCGAAGGCTACGCCGAGCCAGCGCAAGTCTTACGGCAACGCCGCCGACGTGATCTCCTCCTCCCCCACCCGCCGCGGAATCAACATTTTCGCCGCCGCCGGATCCCCGGTCGTCGCCGTCAACGACGGGGTGATCGACAAGGCCGGCCACTCGAAGACCCTCGGCAACTATGTCGTGCTCGAAGACGCCTACGGCAACCGCTTCACCTACGCCGAGCTGGGCCAGATAGTTCACGACAAGCGCAACGAGGTGCTGCCAAGTGGCGCTGAAAAGCAGCTGCCGGTCGACAGCGAAGATATCCGCCCGCGGCTATTTGCCCTACCGGGACGCTCGCAGTCGCGCTCTGACACAAAGCCCGAGAAAAACGCGAAGCAGGGGGTCGACCAAGCCGCGTCGATCGGCGCCGACGGAAGCCTCAAGGTGGGGTCGAGAGTGATAGCCGGCACGGTTCTCGGCCGGATCGCCAAAGCCAGCGGCGGCGTCGACCCGCACATCAACTTCTCGATCCGGCCGGCCGGCAAAGGGGCTCCTCGGATCGACCCGAAGCCGATTCTTGACGGCTGGAAGTTGCTCGAAGAGACGGCGATCTACCGCGCGAACGGCAAGAACGCGCTGGCCAGCGATCTGGGCGGCGCCGGGGTGCTGCTGCTCTCCAAGACCGAGCTCGAGAAGCGGGTGCTCGCCGATCCAAAGCTTTCGATTTACAAGTGCGGCCGCAGCGACGTCTCAAGCGGCCGGATCGACCGCCGGGTGCTGGCGCTGCTCGAGTATCTGGTCTCCAAAGGCTTTGACCTACGGGTCAGTGCCCTCGAGTGTGATCACAGCACCCTCGCCACAACCGACACCGTCTCTGAGCACTCGACCGGCGACGCGGTCGACATCTCCGAAATTGATGGTGTCCCGGTGGCTGGTCATCAGGGGTCAGGGACGCTGACCGATCAGTTGATTAAAGACGTGCTTGCCCTACAGGGGGTGATGCATCCTCATCAGGTGATCTCGCGCGAGAACCTGCCCGGAGAAACAAGCTTTGCCTCGCCCGACCACTACGACCACGTCGACATCGGCTATGCCCCTGGCTATGAAGGCAGCTACGTCAATCCCTTCCCGGGGGCGACGATGGGCCGTATCGATATGGGCGTTGATTTCACCGGCGTGGGGCCGATCGGGGCAATGGGGGATGCCCGCATCCTGCGCACCGGGGCCCCTGGGTGGCCCGAAGGCGGCGGGGTGCTCTACCAGCTCCTCGATGGCTCACGTGCCGGCCAGATCATCTATGTCTACGAGGGCGTCCGGGCGACCGTACAGGCAGGTCAGCAGGTCTCCGCCGGCGAGCAGATCGCCACCTTCGTCCCGGGCGGCTCGATTGAGATCGGTTTTGCCGACAGCGAAGGAGCCCCGCTTGCCAGCCCGATTTACCAGGAGGGCGACGTTACGGCCTGGGGACGCCGAATGGCCGCCTTCCTCGCCGACCCGAGCACCTCCGCTACGGGCTTTGGAGAACTCCCGGCCTCGACTTGGAACCGCTTGATCGGACGACTCGGCCAGATCGAAAACCCCGAAGTCCTGACTGGACCCTCGCCCTACTCGCTGCCCGACAAGGGCGGCAAGAAGGAGCCGACGCCGCCCGCGCCGACCCAGGGAGCCAGCAAGGGAGCCCAGCAGGGCACCAACAAGGGGTCCAAGGGGCCAGCCGGCGGCAGTGGTGGAACCGGCGCGGCCGGAAGCGGCCATTGAGCGCCTGACCCAACTCTTCGGATTCGCGCAGTTTGACCTTGCCGGGACGCTGTCGGTCGCCGATGGCCGCTATCTCGTGCGAGACGAGGAGGGTGAACAGAGCGTCCTCGTCATCGAAATCTTGACCACCGCGGCGCGCCCCGGTCGTCGGCGACGGCGCGTACGCGCCGTCGAAGCCGATCAGGCGCCGCCCCCACTGCCACTCTCACGAGCCACCGTGGTGCGCGCCGGTCGGCCCTTTGAGACCGAGGAAGAGGCCGAGCGTTGGCTGGATGAGGCGACAGAGGCCGAGGACACCTTGGACGTCCTAGTCGCCGAGGGAATCGGCCTGCTCAACCGAGCCCTACACGCCCAGGCCGCCGCCAGCGGCGAACCCAGCCTTCAGGAGCTGACGCCCGAGCGTGCGGCCGTGGTTCGCATCGGCTACGGCAGCGGTGAGCAGGTTGCCGCGGGCGGCAGCTCCGCGATTCGCGAGGTCGATGTCTGGGCGAGCGGCGCCTCGCGCCGACGGCGCCGCGCCGAAGAGCTACGACCACAGGAGCGCGTCGCGGCGGTACTCGGTGGCAAGGAGAAGATCGACCCCTGTGAGACTCTTTTGCTTCGCGCCCGCGCTGATCTTGACGCCGGCCGCGCGCGCGAGGCCGCCTTGCAGCTTCGAATCGGGCTCGAGGCGCTCCTCGCCACAATGCGCGGGGTGTCCAGCGACCACGGCCACGAGGAGGATCTGGTCGCCCTGCAGGGGCGCCGCGGTGAGGCCGGCGAGGCGGCCAACGCCGCCCTGCTCGAAGAGCGCCTTGAGCGCGAGCACGAGGACCGGGTTCGCGAGCTGCTGGAGATCTGCGAGCGAGTCCTGCGCCGGCGCCGAGTCCTCCGTGGCGGTTGATCTAAGCCTCGACTCGAGGGTTAGAGACGGAGCTGGCGAGCGACGATGACGTCGCGCAGATCCGCGGCGAGGTGATGCGCCTCCTCCAGGGTCACACCCTCGACCGAGGGGATCCCGATCACGGTCAGCCCCGCGGCCCGAGCGGCGGCGACGCCGGTGGGTGAATCCTCGAGTGCGATCACGGCCGGGCCGGGGCTGACCTCGAGGCGACGACAGGCCTCCAGGTAGGGATCGGGGGCCGGCTTGGCGGCCGCGGTTTCGTGAGCGCTGACGACGACGTCAAAGAGATCCTCAAAGCCGACGATCTGTAGCGAGCGGCGCACGAAGGCAATCGGCGAATTGGAGACGAGCCCAAGCGGAGTGCCCCGCTCGGCGAGACTGCGCAACAGCTCACCAGCGCCAACCATCGCCTCGACCCCGTGCTCGAGCTCGACGACAACCAGCTCGTTTAGCTCCTCGATCAGCTCGGCGGCGCGGCCGGGCTCAGCCAGGCGCCGTTCCAGGACGGCACCGGCGAGCTGCGCCGAGGTTCCGACCAGCTCGCGCTTGTCGGCGGGCGTGAACTCGGTCCCGCGCCGTTCAAAGAGGTCGCGCTCGGCCCGGGTCCATACCGACTCGGTGTCGAGCAGCAGGCCGTCGTTGTCAAACACGACTGCCTCTGGCAGGAGGACCCCCATCGGCGGATCATCGCAACTCGCTCCCCGGGGTGGACGAAAACCGCTAGCGTCGCGCAAGATGGCTTTCCATGTCGAGATCAGCACCGGCTTCAACCACGCCCGCGTCTTTAACCTGAGCCGCGAGGACGTGATCACACAAGTCGTCGACCCCTGGCTGGAGGACAGGACGATCGAGATGGGCGAGCGCAAGTGGCAGCCCCGCGCAAGTAGCCTGATCATCCTCGAGGGCCCACGGATGGAGACGGTGGACCTCTCCTTCGGCCAAGGCTGGTCGAACGCCGAGCGGGCCTCGAAGGCGGTCACTCGGGAGATCCTCAGTCAGGCACCGCCTCCGAGCCTGCCCGACGCCTTCGTGATCGAGACGTCAACCCCGGAGGCGGTCACTGCCGACCTCGTCGGCGGCCACGACGGCCAGGCGATCCACTGGGGCGATATGCGGAAGACAATCGACGGCCGCGACCCCAAGATCGCGGCCGTCATCCTGGTCGTCAGAAGGCCGGAGGAGACCTAAGCCTCAGCGGCGGCCGGCGCCGGGGAAGCCGCAAAATCGAGGTTGGCGCCACGTGGGACCACCAGCACCGGGTAGGTCGCGGCCTCTACCGCGTAGTCGCTCTTGGCGCTGAGGACGACCCTGCCCTGCGGCGCCTCGGGACGCGATCCGACCACAAGCAGGTCCACCGGGCCGGCGCCATGCTCGGCGACGTTGGCGCCGAGCGCCGAGGCGAGGCTGTTGGCGGTCGCCCGAGCGCCCTCGTCGCCCTCGTCGATGACGCCCACGGTGTTGACGCTCAGGGACGGATTCGAACGCAGCCCCGCCGGAGCGACCGAGATCGCCGCCGGCCCGCCGAGCAGCAGTTTGTGGGCCGAGATTCCAGGCTTGACCGTACCCGCGGCGGTGCGGTACTCGGAGCCAAAGACGATGATGTCGGCGTTCTCGCGCTCGGCCAGCTCGGTCAGGCCGACGCTGGTCGCGGGGTTGACGATCACGTGGCGGGCCACGTTCGGGGCGCCAACCGAGGCGGCACCCCGCTCCAGCAGCTCCTCCGCCTGCTTCTCGCCGAGTGCGCCGTCCCCAAAGGAGTGGCGGACATAGGCGAGCGCGAGCTCGCCCCCCGAGTAGGCCAGCAGCCGGCCCAGGGCAAGTGCGTCGCGGTCGTTGTCGGTGTCGTCGTAGGAAACGATGATCTTCAGAGCCATTAGTGCCTCCTTTGTGAGTTCGGAAGTTCGAGACCGATGGTGGCACCGCAGTTGTATTAGTGCAACTGTTATTACTGATGATTAAAATCAGAATTACTTATGCTTAATCCGAATCGCCTCACCGTCTTCCGCGAAGTTGTCGCCCACGGCTCCTTCTCCGCGGCCGCCGACGCTCTCTGCTACTCGCAATCGGCGGTCTCGCAGGCGATCGCGACGCTCGAGGGAGAAGTCGACGCGCCGCTGATCGAGCGCCGGCGGGGCGGTGTGCGGCCAACCGTCGCCGGTGCCGCTCTCGCCGGCCACGTCGGCGGGATCCTGGCGCAGATGGATGCCGCCGAGGCCGAGATCGCGGCGATTACCGCCGGCCAGGGCGGCAACCTGGCGACAGCATCCTTCCCGACCGCCGGAGCGACGCTGATGCCTCGGGCGATCGCCGGTTTCCGCGCCTCGCACCCGGGAGTCGGCGTCACCCTCGCCGAGGGTGAGCCCGAGGAGATCGCGCCACGGCTGCGGGCGGGGGAGTTTGACCTGGTGGCGCTGTTCGAATTCGAGGGCGTCGGCGAGCGACTCGGCGCCGGCATGCGCCGCTTCGAGCTGCTCGACGACGCCCTCGACGTCGCCCTTCCGCGCGAACACCCGCTGGCCGGGCGCGAGCAGCTGCGCCTCGAGGAGCTGCGCGAGGAAGCCTGGATCCAGACCTCGGCGACCAGCCCCTGCGCCCGCCACGTCGTCCGCTCCTGTCACGCCGCCGGGTTCGAGCCGCGGGTCTCCTTCGAGAGCGACGACTACCTGACGGTGCAGGGGCTGGTCGCGGCCGGGGTCGGCGTCGCCCTGATCCCTCGCCTGGCGCTCACGGAGACTCGCGAGGACATCGTCATCCGCGCACTCAGCCCCAGCAGCCCGGTCCGCAAGGTCTTCGCGGCGACGCCGCGGGCGGCGGCCGTCACCCCGGCGCTGGCGACGATGCTCGAAATCCTGCGCGAGGTCAGCCGCTCCCGCGACAGCGGGGCGAGCGGCGCCTGAAATCGGGTAGGGGCCGGGCTTACCCCGGCCCCTCCCACACCACCGGACATGCGGGTCCGCATCCGGCGGTTCGCGTCGCATCCCGGAACGACCGTAAGGATCGATGAATCCCCGTAGGCCTTGATCGCGCCAGTAGACCTTGGGCAAGAGCGCGCTGGAGAGGAGCGGAGCCCGCGAGGCGCCAGTAGCCCTTCCGCGTTCCGGCCCATTCACGGGCCTGCTGCGGCGTGACTCCCAGCGCTTGCAGGTTGCGCCGTCTGGTCAACGGGCGCTTCCATTCCTTCCAGCGAACCTGCCGCACCCGCCGGCGCAACCACTCATCGAGGTCGGAGAGCGGGCGTGGGGTGTCGGCCAACGAGAAGTAGGCGGTCCATCCCACCGTGAAGCTTTTGACCTCACGGATGCGCCGCCCCACCGAGACGCCCCAGCTGCGCGGAGGTGAGCTCTCGCAAGCGATCCTCGGCGCGTTTGCGTGCCTTCGGATCGATCCTGACCTTGATCTCACCTCCTCGCTTGAAGAAAGCGAACCCCAGAAGGGTCCGCCTCGTCGCGAGATCGACCGCTGACTTGTCGCGGTTGACCCGCAGCTTCAGGCGTGCCTCGATGAACGAGCAGCTCTGCATCACGCGCTCTGCCGCTCTTTCGGAGCGGACGTAGATCGTGAGGAGAGTCGCGTTTGGCCCTTCGCGGCGCACGACCCCGCCGCTACTACGGCCTCTGCTGACTCCCGCCGGATGACCGCCTGCCTTGCGGTGGGCGATGTCGGGCGACTGCTTCGTCGAGGCCGACGTTCCGGCAGGTCTCCCCGGATAAGGGCACCAACCTTCCCCGCACGCCCGCCGCGTCTGCGTTGCGATCCTTTGATGACACGGGCTTCGCCACGGCATGCTGGCTCGCCCGGATCGCCCCGCCTTCTAGCGGTTCGTGTTCCTCGGGCCACGGGTTTGCTTCCGGCTCCCTTCCCACCCCGCCTTGCGACGACGCAGTTGCCCTCGGCTTGTGGTTTCTGTCATCTGATCCACGGGGGACCTTCACCCCCGAGCTGGTAGCCCCTGCCGGGCGTACACACGAAACCGCCCCCGGGACCGGGGGCGGTTTCGCTCGTTCCTGTATTGGTTGACCGGGTTTTACTGGGGAGAAGTCCCCCCTGCCGGGGCCGCCGCCGCCGGAATCCCGTCCGGGTATCCCAGGGAAGGCACGTCGGATGGGTAGACCTCGTGCCCATGGACGGCGATGTCGCCTTCCTCCATTTCCTCGTCGGTCATCCGCAGGGGGACGAAGAGGCCGACCAGCTTCAGCAGGACAAAGGTGGCGATTGCCGTGAATACGATCACCCACAGCGCCGTCAGCGCCTGCCAGCCGAGCAGGTGCAGGCCGCCGCCGGAAATCGTGCCGCCCAGAACCAATTCAGGATCCATCGCGGTGTTGGCAAAGATACCGACCATGAGGCCACCGCAGAGACCGGCAAAGCCGTGGGTGTAGATGACGCCCAGGGTGTCATCTACGTTGCGGAACGGCGCCACCCGGCTCAGGTAGTTGAGCGCGAAGTAGACCAGGGTGCTGGCGACGACGCCGATGATGATCGCCCCCCAGCCGTTGACGAACCCGGCCGCGGGGGTGATGCCGACGAGGCCGACGATCATCCCGTTGACGCTGCCGATCAGGCTCGGCTTGCGACCGGTCGCATAGTCCCAGGCAACCCAGACCAGCAAGGCAACGGCCGTGCAGAGGTTGGTGTTGAGCACGGCGCCGGAGGCGATTCCGGTGGCTTCGTACCAGTCACCGCCGTTGAAGCCGTTCCAGCCCAACCAGAGCAGGCCGGCGCCGACCGCGACCATCGCCAGGTTGTTCGGCGCGTCGACCTCGCGATCACGCTGCAGCCGAGGTCCAACCACCCAGGCAGCAACGAAACCGCCAACCCCTGCGGCGAGGTGGATCACGTAACCGCCGGAGAAGTCGACGGCGCCATGCTGGGCGAAAAAGCCACCGCCCCAGATCAGGAAGGCGTTGATCGTGTAAACCAGCACCGTCCAGAGCGCGACGAACGGGATCCAGGCCTTGAAGTTGATCCGGCCGAGCACCGATCCGAGCATCAGCAACGGGGTGATCGCGGCGAAGACGATCTGGAAGTAGGCGAGCGTCGATTCCGGGAAGGAGAATTCCAATTCGCTGAACTCCGGGATCTTCGCCCGCCCGAGCTCGCTGCCGGCGCTGAGTATCGAACCCGGCTGACCCCACAGGTTCCCGAAGAAGCCGCTATGCGCGCCGAGGATGTGGATCGGGTTCCCGAAAGCCATTTTGAAGGCGAACAGGCACCAGAGAATCACCACGATCGCGAAGGCCACGAATGCCATCATCATCGAGTTCACCGACCAGCGTTTCTGCATCACGCCGCCGTAGAGAACCATCAGCCCAGGGACGCTCATCAGGCCGACCAAGGTCGCGGCAGTTAACTGCCAGGCGTTATTACCGGTATCCAGCCATTCCATTTATCCGGTGCTTCCTTTCTGATTTTGGGCTGCCGGACAGTGACAAACGGCTTTTCACCGGCGTGATGCGCCCGATTGGACTTGGCCTAACCCTTTCGTCGCCGCAAGGCGGCCACCACGTACGAGTGTCCAAAAATCCGGCCTGTCAGTTCGCCCATTTGTCGGAAGCGGGTCCTCGACCCGGAGGCTAAGCTGCGCGTGGATGCCGCTCGAGGACCACTATCGACGCGCCAACACGCCGCTGCGAGGGCTTAGGCCGCGTGAGCGGAACGTCGTCCTCGCCGGGCTAGCGGTGACGATCGTGTCGCTATTGGCGGTACTTCTGGCCACCGCTGGCGACACCCAGCCACCGCCAGGGCCGGGCTGCATCCGCGTGTCGGTCGCCGGCCGCGTCGGCGGCGAACTGGTCCAAGCCTGCGGCGCCGAAGCGAGGCATGTCTGCGCCCGGGCCACGACCTTCGACGACGAACGCTCGCACACGATCGTCGCCGCCTGCCGCGCGGCCGGAATCAAGTTCTGACTCGCTCAGGATCGCTCAGGCGAGCGCCACGACCAGCGCCTCCAGCTCGGCATCGACCTCACCGTCGAGCTTCAGCTCGGCCTCATCGTCATAGGGGGTCGGACCCTTGGTGACGATCGCCAATCGCCCGCCGCGCTCAAGCGTGAGGCGCGGCAGCGCCGCGACCGGCTGTACCGCGAGCGAGGATCCGATGCAGATCATCAGGTCGGCGCGGCCAGCCAGAAGCTGGGCGATCGCCATCGCGCTCTGCGGCAGCAGCTCACCGAAGAGCACGACATCGGGCTTGACCGCGCCCGAGCAGATTGCGCAGCGTGGGACGCCTTGCTCGTCGAAGAGCTGATCGACCTCTCCGATCTCAAATGAGGTCGCGCAGCGCACGCAGGAGGAGGTCTCGATCGAGCCGTGCACCTCGACCACGTTTTGCGAGCCGGCGGCGCGATGCAACCGATCTATGTTCTGGGTGATCACGCCCTCGAGCATTCCCCGGCGCTCGAGCTCGGCGAGTGCTCCGTGTGCGGCGTTTGGCCGTTTTTCCCCGAGCGACTGAAAGCGGGGACGGTAGTAGGACCAAAAGCGGGCCGGGTCACGTTCGAAGACCTCGATGTGGGCGACCTCCATCGGATCGACGTTGGCCCACAGTCCGGTCTCCGGCGTGCGGAAGTCGGGGATGCCGGAGGGCACCGAGATCCCGGCTCCGGTCAGTGCCACGGTGCACTGCGACTCGCTGATCAGCCCAGCGAGCCGGCTCTGGGCAGCGCTCGCGGTCGCTATTTGCCGCTCCACTTGGGGGACCGCTTGCCAAGAAAGGCGCCGATGCCCTCCTTCGCGTCAGCGCTGGCGAAGGCCCTCGCAAAGCCAGCCTTCTCGGCCTCGATGCCCTCGTCGAGGTCGCCTCTGTGTGAGACCAGCTTGATCTGCTCCTTGGCTAGCGGCGCCTGACCGGCCAGCTTGCGAGCCCACATCAGGGCTGTCTCAAAGAGCTCGTGGTCGGGCACCACCCGGTTGATGAGGCCGTGCTCGAGCGCTTCCTCGGAGAGCACCGCGTCGCCGACCAGATTCATCTCCAGGGCCTTGTTCTCGCCGACAAGGCGAGGCAGGCGCTGGGTGCCGCCAAAGCCGGGGATGATCCCGAGGTTGATCTCGGGCTGACCGAAGACGGCGGCCTCAGCGGCGATTCGCACGTCGCAAGACATCGCCAGCTCGCAGCCGCCGCCATAGGCAAGGGCGTTGACGGCGGCGATCGTCGCCACCCGGTTCTGGCCGAACTCGCGCAGCAGCGCGTGGGCTGTATGGAGGAGCTCCTCACCGCCGCCCTCATCCATCTGCGTGAACGCCTTGATGTCGGCACCCGCCGAGAAGACGATCGGTACCGAGGAGGCGATCACCATCGCTCCGACTCCCCCGTCCTCTTTGACCCGCGCCCAAACGCTGCCGAGGTCACGGATCACGTTCGGGGAGATCGCGTTCATCGGTGCGTTCGCCAACCAGGCGATCGCGACCTCGCCGCGGGTCTCGAGCTTGACCGTCTCCGGCTGCTCACCCTGATCGGGCCGGGGATAGGGATAGAAGCCCTGACCCGCCTTGAGACCGAGCCGGCCCTGGGCGACCAAACGCCTGAGGGTGATCGGTGGGGCGAAGCGCTCACCGTGTTTCTCCTCGAGTTGCTCCATCTGCTCAAGCACGACGTCGAGGCCCTCGACGTCGGCTTTCCAAAACGGCGGCAGCAGACCACGTCTGGGGTCAAGCCCAGCGCCGGCCATCATGCCGACGTCGGTGTCGCGCACCGAGCAAACCCCTTCCTCGACCAAGAGGCAAGCCTCGATCAGGGCCCGGCAGGTGAACATCGCGACGAGCTCCTCGCCGTCTGGCTCGGCGTCGCCGGGCACCGTCTGCTCACCCTCCTTGAAGAAACCCTCGCCGCCGGACTTGGCCCCGAGCTTGCCCTCAGCGACCAGCCGCTGGAGTCCCTGGTGCACATAGAAGGTCTCCCCGTAGGAGTGGTTGAGATGCTCGGCGACGTGCAGGACGGTGTCGAGGCCGAGCAGGTCGGTGAGGAAGAAGGGTCCCATCGGCGCGACCTTGGCGGCGGCGATCGCCTCGTCGATCGCCTTCAGCGAGAGTCCCTGCTCCTCCTGGGCGCGCCAGATCTCGCCGATCGTCGCCATCAGGATCTTGTTGACTACGAAGCCGGGTACCTCGCCACAAACGATCGGCTGCTTTTTGATCGCCTGAGCGAAGTTGTAGGCCGCGGTGGCTGTCTCGCGAGAGGTGTCCTCGCCGACAATCACCTCAACCAGCGGCATCACCGAGGCCGGGTAGAAGAAGTGAAAGCCGACGACCTTGTCCGCTCGCAGCGTCGATTCACCGATCTCGGTGATCGAGAGCGAGGAGGTGTTGGAGGCGAGGATCGCGTGCCCGGGCGTCGCGGCGTCCAGCTCGCGAAAAACAGCCTGCTTGATCTCCATTTTCTCGGGCACCGCCTCGACGACGAAATCGACGTCGGCGAACTCCCCATAATCGGTCGCGCCGGTGATCAAACCCATGACCTCGGTGAGCCGCGCATCTGCCTGCTCCTGGCTGAGCTTCTCCTTCTTGACCAGGCGGCCGAGCTGGCCCTCGGTCACCGAGCGTGCCTTCTCCAACGCTGCGTCGACGAATTTCTGATCGATGTCCTTGACGACGACGGGGATATCGGCGGCGGCAATCGCCTGGGCGATCTCGCCTCCCATGGTGCCTCCGCCGACGACGGCGGCCTTGGAAACGAACATTGTGAGTGGATCCTCCAGATTGGGGTCCGGCCAAGGCTATAGACCATTGGCCAATGAGCGAGATCGTCGAGGGCCTATCCGGCAGTGAGCGAGAGCGGATCTCCTCCCTGCGCGGCGACGGGCACTTCTTCTGGATCGACCTTTGCGCCGGGGACGTCTCCCAGGAACTGCTCGCCGAGGTGCTCGGAATTCCGCCCCACGCGATCGAGCCGCTGCTTGACTTTGACCGCGGCGGCCTCGCCTCGCGGCGCTTTCATGCCGATGGCCAGCACGTCGTATTTCCGTTCAATTGCTACCTCGAACCAGCGCGCCAAGAGAGCGAGGACAGCAGACGCCTGGACGTCGTCGACCTCAATGTCTTGGTGCACGGCGACTACCTGCTCACGATTCACCGCGAGGAGATCTCGCTGCCCGAGCAGCTCCCCGGCTACAGCGCCGAGGGACGCAGCGAGCAGTACATCGTCTACGCCGTCCTTGACGCGATGGTCGGCACCGCCTTTGACGCTCTCAACGACACCGAGCTGGCGCTCGAGGGCCTGCAGACGATGGCCGGGGACATCGGCAGCGCAAGGGTGCGAATGGGCACACTGCGGGCGATCAGTCTGCGGCTGACCACGATGCGCCGCCAACTCGGGCCCCAGCGTGGGATCTTCGAGCGAATCAGCGAGGAGATTGGCCATGTCGAGGGCCTGGAAGCAGACTCCGAGCGCTATTTCGAGCGCATCTACGAGCAGCTCAATCGTGCCGTCGACGGCATCGATGCCGCCTCGGACTCGATGACGAAGCTGATGGAGCTGCGGCTCAACGAGACCATGTACTGGCTCACGGTAGTCGCCACCATCTTCCTACCACTGACCTTCATGACCGGCTTCTTCGGAATGAATTTCGCCTGGCTGGTGAATCGGATCAACACACCCGCTGCATTCGCGCTGCTCGGCGTCGGCGCGCCGATCGCAAGCGCCGTGTGGATCTGGTTTGCGATCAAGCGCCGGGGCACCCCGGTCCAGCCTGACCAGGACGCCTTCGAGCGCCTGGTTTCAAATTTCCGCGCGCGGCTCAAGTAGCGCCTTCTCGCGCCGGTGGTTGCGGGGCTATGACTGCTCGGGCTCGGTCGGCGCCGGGCCCGACAGCTGGGGCGATCTAGGCCAATCGCGAGCATGTCGTTGCGGTGATCGCCGGGCTGGGTTGGGACACTCGATGACCGACGACGGCGACCGCAGCGGCCCCGGGCTGGAAGGGGTGCATGCGCCCGGGATACGGCTTTTCGCCGACGCGACCCACTCGGCCTACCGAGTCCCTTCGGCGGCGGCTGAGCGAACCGCCGCGGACAATCCCGCTCACCGATCCTTGTACCGCGGTACAAAGGCATTTCCGGCGCGCGGCTATTAGGCTGAGCTGGCTCTTCAACGACCAAGTGAGGGACTAGACAGCGATGACCCGTATTCGCCAGCAGAATGTGACCGCGGCGCAGTGGAGCTCAAACGGTGAGGCCCTGGGCGCGACCGACCTGACCCTTCCCGAGAACGACCCCTTCGGCGCCAACGTCTTCTCCGTCGCCGTGCAGCGCGAACGGCTGCCAGGCGACGTCTTTGAGCGCTTCCAGGCGACTCTTGACGGCGGCGAGGCACTCGACGCCGAACTCGCCGACGCGATCGCTGAGGCAATGAAGGAGTGGGCGCTTGAGAACGGGGCCACTCACTTCACCCATATGTTCCAGCCGCTGACCGGCTCAACCGCCGAGAAGCACGATTCCTTCTTTGAGCCCTCCGGGGAAGGCAAGGTCCTCGCCGGCTTTTCGGGCAAGGAGCTGATCCAGGGCGAGCCCGACGCCTCCTCCTTCCCCACCGGCGGCGTGCGCGCGACCTTCGAGGCGCGCGGCTACACCGCCTGGGACCCGACCAGCCCCGCCTTCATTCTCGAGAACCCCAACGGGGCACTGCTTTGCATCCCTACCGCCTTCGCCTCCTGGACCGGCGAGGCGCTCGATGGCAAGATTCCGCTGCTGCGCTCGATGGATGCCCTCTCGCGCTCGGCGATCAAGGCGCTGCGCTTGCTCGGCGATAAGCAGAGCAAGCGGGTCTTCACAACCGTCGGCCCCGAGCAGGAGTATTTCCTGATCGATGAGCAGTATTTCTTTGAGCGCCCCGACCTGATCGCGACCGGACGCACCCTTTTTGGCGCCAAGCCGCCCAAGGGCCACGAGCTCGACGACCACTACTTTGGCTCGATTCCCGAGCGCGTCCTCGCCTGCATGATGGAGTCAGAACTGGAGATGCGAAAGCTCGGCATCCCGGTCAAGACCCGCCACAACGAGGTCGCCCCGGCGCAGTATGAGATCGCGCCGATCTTCGAGAACTCCAATGTCGGCTCAGACCACCAGCAGCTGCTGATGCAGACCCTCGAAAGCGTGGCCCGCCGCTACGGGTTGGTCTGCCTGCTGCACGAGAAGCCCTTCGCCGGGGTCAACGGCTCGGGCAAGCACAACAACTGGTCAATGGGGACCGATTCTGGCTCCAACCTGCTCGACCCCGGTGACACCCCAGCGGAGAACCTCCATTTCCTCTTCTTCTGCGCGGCGGTGATCCAGGCGGTCAACAAGCACCAGGGCTTGCTGCGCGCCTCGGTCGCCAACATCGGGCAGGACCATCGCCTCGGTGCCAACGAGGCGCCACCCGCGATCATCTCGATCTTCCTCGGCGGCGAGCTGGAGAAGACCTTCGAGGCGATCCTCGCCGGTGCGGGAGACCCCAACACCCCCGCCTCCTTCCTCGAGCTGGGAGCGACCGTGCTACCGGCGCTGCCGATGCACGGTGGCGACCGCAACCGCACCTCGCCATTCGCCTTCACCGGAAACAAATTCGAGTTCCGGGCCCTGGGGTCGAGCATGTCGCTCTCCTTCCCAAACACGGTGCTGAACACGATCGTCGCCGAGGCGATCGATGAGCTCGCCGGCAAGCTGGAGCAGAAGCTCGGCGGGGGAACGCAGATGCCAGAGGCGGTGATCGAGGTCGTGAAAGACGCCTATGGAGCCAACAAGGCGGTCTGCTTCGGCGGCGATAACTACTCCGAGGAGTGGCACGCCGAGGCCGAGCAGCGCGGCCTCAAAAACCTCCGCACGACGCCTGACGCGCTGCCCGAGGTTATCTCCGAGCAGACCGTGGCGGCCTTCGAGAACTACGAGGTGCTGAGCAAGCGCGAGCTCGAGTCACGCTTCGAGGTCTGGCTCGAGCAATACGCGATCCGCGCCAACATCGAGGCGGAGACCGCTCATTCGATGGCCAAGACGATGATCTTGCCGGCCGCGCTGCGCTATCTGGCCCTGATCAATGAGTCCGGGGCGGGCGAGGGTGTCGCCGCGGAGGTCAAATCGCTGCTCGAGTCGCTGGGCAAGTCGCTGCTCTCGCTCGAGCAGGCGAACAGCTACCCAGAAGACCTTGAGGGCCTCGAGTTGGCAATCCATGCTCGCGACAAACAGCTTGCGGCAATGGCGCAGGTACGTGAGGCGGCCGACGGCCTCGAGAAGGTCGTCGCCGATGACCTCTGGCCCTTGCCGAAGTACGAGGAGATGCTCTTCATCAAGTAGGGCGGAGGTGATCGCGGCGATTGAGCCGCGATCCTCTCAATCGCTTTCGTCGTTGTCGCGCACTGCCCGGACGATCAGATAGAGGACCGCGAGCGCACCGATGATCGGGATCAGACCGCCGAATACCACCGGCTCCCAGGCCTCTTCGGCCCGCACCAGCAGCGTCGCGCTGATCAGGAGGACGATCATCGGCTCCACATCATCGCCGATCCGCGCAACTCGCTCAGGCTCGCGGATCGACCCGCATCTTCAGGCCGCCCTTAGGTGAGAGGGTCGGCATCTGGCGCACGGTCATCGTTCGACCCGGGAGCAGGTCCAAGCGCAGCCGTTGCAACAACATCGTCGCCACCAGCTTCACCTCGATCTGACCAAAGCGCTTGCCGATGCAGATTCGCTTGCCGCCCCCGAAGGGAACGTAGGCCCCTCGCGGTAGGGCCGCCTTGCGCTCCCGGCTGAAGCGCTCCGGGATAAAGGCCTCGGGGTCGGGGAAAAACTCGGGAATCCGGTGGCTTGCCCAGGAGCAGTAGTTGAGGTAGGCGTCGGCCGGGACCACGTGTTGGTTGAACTCGAATTCCCGCACGGCCCGGCGCGGCCCGATCCAGGCCGGCGGATACAGACGCAAGACCTCGTCGAGAACCATCTCCAGGTAGGGCATCTGCCGCTCAAGCTGCTCGATGTCGGGGGTGGCGCCGCCGAGCACTCGGTCCTGCTCCTCCTGGAGGCGTTCGATCACCTCGGGGTGGCGCGCCAGCTCAAACATCATGAAGGTCAGGGTCGAGGTCGAAGTGTCATGGCCGGCGAACATCAAGGTCATCAGCTGATCGCGCACCTCGCGGTCAGAGAAGCCGGCGCCGGCTTGATCGCGAACCCCAAGCAGCAGGCTGAGCACGTCCATCCGATCGGGGTCCGGGTTCTGCCGGCGCTGGTCGATCTCGCCAAAGACGATTTCGTCGAGCACCCTGCGCGAGGCGAGCATCTTGCGCCAGGGCGAACCCGGTCCGCGCAAAAAACGCAGCGCAAAGTCGATCCCGTAGAACTCAAGGGCGCGCTCGAAATGCTCTGCGGCAGCGGCTCCCTTGCCGGCCTCATCGGGATCGAGGCCGAGCAGGGCGCGCATAGCGATCCGCATCGCCAGCCCTCTCATCCACTCGTAGATGTCGAGGACCTCGCCCTCGTTAAGGCGTTCGATCGCTGGGGTCGCCTCGCTGATCATCGCCTCAACCGAGGCGGCGACCTGCTCCCGATGAAAAGCGGGCATCATCGTCGCCCTGGCGTGATCGTGGTAGTCGTCGTCGACGGTCAGCAACCCGTCCCCGAGCAGCGGGATCAGATCGCCGAAGCTCGACTCGCGCCAGTGGAAGTTCTCCGGGTGGGAGACCGTGACGTAGTGGTTGGCCTCCGGTCCGAGCATGAAGACGACCTGCGTGTGAAGCAGGCGGAGGGTGAAGATCGGACCGAACTCTTCATAGGCGCCGAGCAGGATCGGTAATGGATCACGGGCGATCTTCAGGGTCCGGGTGAAGTTGTTTCCACCCGGCCCCGGCGGGTAGCGGCCGCGGCCTTTCCACTCGACCGCAAGGTCACCGGCGACGCGGCGCGCTGGGCTGGATGACATCGCGGGCGGTTTGGCGACGGGAGTCGCGGTCTGAGGTGACATCAGTGGGCAATCCTAGTTGCTGGTTGGCCAACCGGCCAGGCGGGATTCAGGCGCTCGCGGCGAGTTGTCCGCAGGCGGCGGAGATGTCGCGGCCGCGGGTGAGGCGCACGGTCGCCGTGAGGCCATTCTCAGCGAGGATCGCGCGGAAGCACTCAATCGCCTCAGCCGGTGAGCCATCGAAGGCGCCGGTCGGGTTGTAGGGGATCAGGTTGACCTTGTAGACGCGGTGATCGAGCAAGCCGGCGAGTTCTCGGGCGTGCTCGGGGCGGTCGTTGACACCGTCGAGCATCACGTACTCGATAAAGATTCGGCGGCGGCGGCGAGCCCGATAGCGGTCACACGCGGCCAGCACCGCGGCCAGCGGATAGCGGTCATTGACCGGCATCAGCCGTGATCGCAGCTGATCGTTCGGCGCATGCAGGGAGAGCGCGAGACTGAGCGGCATCTCGCAATCCGTCAGTCGTTCGATGCCGGGCACCCATCCGACCGTCGAAACCGCTGTGCGCCGGTGAGTAACACCGAGCTCGGGCAGGCGCTCACAGGCGGCGAGCACCGCATCGAGATTCATGGTCGGCTCCCCCATGCCCATGAAGACGACATGGTCGATCGCCTCGATGCGACGAAAATGAAGCGCCTGGTCGAGGATCTCATCGGCACTGAGATTGCGGGCGAACTTCATCTGGCCGGTCGCGCAGAAAGTGCAGGTCAGCGGGCAGCCCGACTGCGAGGACACGCATACCGAACGGCGCCCGTCGCGGTAACGCATCAGCACCGCCTCCAGGGGGCGGCCGTCGGCGGTGCGAAAGAGTGCCTTGACGGTGCCGTCATCGGACTTCGCCTCGCTCTCCAGGGCGAGGGTCGAGAGCGGAAGGGACGCATCGAGGCGCTCCCGCAGCTCGGCGGGTAGATTCGTCATCTCAGCGTATGAGCGCGCTCCGCGCGCCACCCACTGCCAGACCTGGGAGGCCCGGTACTCGGGCTCGCCGGCGGCGGCGAGGGTGCTTGTCAAGATCTCGCGGTCCATCGCGCCCGAGTCTAGGTCAGGGCCGGATTTGACTAGCCCAATGGCTCTCCCTAGCGTGTATCGGTGTGTTTCGACGCGTAGCCACACTCGCAGTGCTGGTCGGCTTTCTGGCCGGTGCCGGGGCGCTGACTTCGCCACCGAAAGCAGAGGCCGACTGCTCTCTGATCAACCTCTGCATCGAAACCGACCCGGGCGGCACCGCGCATCTGAACGTCCCTCCGCTTTCCCAGGTTGCGCTCTTTCGCCCCGAAGTCAAACCGCTCGAGGATTGCCTCTGGGAAGTCGTCGACGTCAATTTCGGTGATGGCAGCCCGACCGCGGTCTACGTCTGGGACGCGACGAAGAACCTGACTGGATCTCACACCTTCCCGCACCCGGGCGAATACAAAGTCAAGATTCTCGCGACCAGCGGCCACCACCTTGAATCTCTGGCCGTGCCGCCGAAAGCCTGCCCGGACTTGCCGGTCGAAGCGAAGGTCATCTTCCCCAGCGGATCGGAAAAACCGGCGGTCGAAACTCCCGTTGAAACACCAGGAAAAACTCCGGTTGAAATGCCAGGAAAAAGTCCGGGCTCCGGTGAAGGCGCCAAGAAGGGCGGCTCCGGCGCGGGCAAGTCAATTCCCGCTGCTGAAGAAGAAAAGGGATCTGGCCCGAGCCACCCGATCCTGATCTACAAACGCTGCCCAGAGGACATCTACACCCATCGGGTTCCCTGCACCAAGGCCGCCAAGGTGATCGCCGCGGCCATCAAAAAACTTTCAACGCGCCGCGCCGCGCGGATCACCGGATTTCGTTGCACCCTGGATCCGAGCCTCAGCCGTCCGATCAGCTGCCGGCGGGGGGATGGCCGGATCCTCGGCCCACTCGGTTAGAGGGCGGCTTCGGCGAGCAGGTCGACCTGCGCCGGGTCGGCGGAGGAGGGAAAGATGATCAGCTCATCGCAGCCAGCCGCCTGATAGGCGCCGAGGTACTGGCCAACGGTCTCGGCGTCCTTGGCCGCGGAGCCGGCGATCATCGCGGCCACCTCCTCCCCAAGCCAGCCGTAGTAGTCCTTGAGGTAAGCGTTCGCGTTGCGCTCCCCATCCTCCCCGAGGGAGAAATAGGCGAGCCCGACGAGGCGTGGCTGGCCGTCGCGACCGGCCTGCGCCCATGCCGCTTTCACCTTCTCTGCCGATTGAGCGAATTCGTCGGGACCCGAACCGCCCGCGATCCAGCCCTCGCCAAAGCGGGCGACGCGAGCAAAGGAGGCATCGACGGCGCCGCCGATGATCAGACGCGGGGGTCCAGCAACCGAGGGTCCGATGCCCTCATCCCCTGCCCAGACCTGCTGGATGCGCTCCAGCGCCGCGTCGATCTTCTCGGCGCGGCCGCTCATCTCGATGCCGCTCGCCCGATAGTCGTCCTCGCGCCCGCCGATCCCGACCCCGAGGACAAAGCGACCGCCAGAGAGCGCGTTGACGGTGAGCGCCTGCTTGGCGAGCTCGGTCACGTTGAGGCGCAGTGGCCCGAGCAGCACGGAGGTGTAGAGACCGATCTGCTCGGTCACCGCGGCAGCGGCGGCGAGCGCGGTGAGCGGCTCGTAGTTGTCATAGACGATGCGGTCGATCGTGCCCAGGCTGGAAAATCCCCGCGCCTCGGCTCTCCTCGCCCACTCGGTTATCTGGGCGCCGGTCGTGCCGGGCACTGCGTTGGGAAGTCCGATCGCAACGTCCATTCGCTGTCTCCTAACTTGGCGTGGGTAGGCGAACCCTAGCTACCCGTCTGCGCGCCCCCGAATCGATCGGACTTGGGCTGGATCCAGCTGCGGCGAAATCCGGCCAGCCAGCCCGCGCTGGGGCGAGCCTTCGCACCCCAGATCCTCAGCGCTCACCCCGGAATCTCGGCCAGCAGTCGCTGGACCGATTGGCGGGCGTAGTCAAAGACGCGCCGATTGCCGCCGAGGCGGTAGCGCGAGTTGGCTCCGATGACGATGGAGTAGAGCTCGAAGGCAAGGCGCTCGGGATCGGCGGCACCGGCGAGCCTCGCCTGCCGCTCGAGCTCTCCGAGCCAGGCGTCGAGCGCCCCCGCGATCGCATCGCGCACCGGCCCCGGCCGATCGTCGTACTCAGCCGAGGTGGCAGCCCAAAAGCAACCGCCTGAGTAGGCGCCCGAGTCGAGGTGGGCGAGATAGGCAGCGGCCATCGCGCGCAGCCGTGGAGCACCCTCCGCGGCCTCCTGGCAGGGGTCGACCACGGCCTCGCGAAAGCGCGCGGCGGCCGCCTCAATGACAGCCAGTTGCAGGTCCTGCTTGGAGCCAAAATGCGCGAAGAGACCGCTCTTGCTCAACTCCTGCTCGGCGGCCAGCCGTCCGATCGTGAGGCCGTCGAGGCCTTCGGCAGAGGCGAGGTCAACAGCGCGCTCGAGGATTGCCGCGCGGGTGCTCTCGCCCTTGCTCAGCGTGGTGACCATCGCCCCGAAGGGTACCGAATAGCACGAACGTTCGTGCAAATCGAATAGGATCCCGCCCAGGTTTGCCTGAAGCACCGACCAGTCCCATTTCAAGGAGGAATCGATGAGCACACACGCGGTGAAGAAGATCGACGATCTGGAGGCCGTCTACGGCGGTGCCTTCAAGCGGGCCCGGGCCGAGTTGGGGGTGGAATCATTTGGCATGCAGATCATCGACATGCCGGCCAACTACGAGGGCTATCCCGAGCACGACCACAGCGAGGACGGCCAGGAGGAGGTCTACCTAGCTCTGCGCGGCGCCGGCGAGATCGAGATCGAAAACGAGCGCTTCCCACTCGATCAAGACCACATCACCAGGGTCGGGCCCGGGGTCAAGCGCAAGGTCTGGCCAGGCGAGACCGGGGTCCGCGTTCTCGTCCTCGGCGGCAAGGCTGGCGACGTCTATGAGGCACCGGAGATCACCCGGCTCGGCGTCGCCGACCCGATGGCAAGCTAAATCCAGGCGCGCTCAGCGACCGCCCCGGCCACGCTCCTCGTGGCCGGGGCAGGCAACGACCGGCACCCGCGGGTAGCGCGGATAGGCGGGGTCCTCCCGCGAACGCAGGCACAACGAGAAAACCGATCCGCGGGTGTTGTGAATCAGCTTTTGATGGCTACAGCTGTCGCAGAGGCCGGCTCGCCCGCCACAGGGGACGCCGGCCACCCTCAGGCCCTCTCGGCGTGACGCCTGGCTGCGTCAAGCAGCCCCCGTGTGATGAGCATGGGGGCGCCACTGCCGATCACCAGGGCCCGGTAGAGCCGGCCCCTGAGACCCGGGAACTCGGCGCGGGTCTCGGCGCGCAGGCGGGTCCCTGCGACCCCAAGCTGATCGAGTCGAAAGATCAACGCGTAGTCGGAGAAACGATGGCGCCCGACCAGCGCCAGTTTCTGCGGCTCCGTGGCGACCTCGACCTGGAATCCAGGAATCCTCGAGCCGGCGGCGAGCGGCCGCGGGCCGGCGGCGAGCGTGTCCGAGCATCCGAGAAGCCGCGCGAAATGGGCCGCGGGCGCGGCCGAGACCGAGGCCCCGAGCATCCCCAACAGCGCCCCCCAGGTTGCCTCAGGTGCGGCGCCGACCCGGGTTGCGTGCTGGTCGATGAAGGGAAGTGACTCGCTGGCCGACATTGCGGCCGATGCTACGTCCTCACCGCCGCCCCTGCCGCCTCGGCTGCGGCTAGCTTTGAGCTGTGAAAATGACGACGACCCTCTTCGATACCGAGGAGACAACCTACGCGGCGACGATCGAGGTATTGGGCGTGATCTATAGCGCCGAGGATGATGGCTACGCGGTCCTTGAGGTGCAGGACGCCGAGTCAGGTGAGGGCTTTGTCCTGGTCGGCCCGGTCGCCCATCTCAAGGCCGGCGAGCGGGCCGAAGTGAGCGGCGAATGGCAGACGCACTCGCGCTACGGGCGCCAGCTCCGCGCCCGCGGAGCTCTGCCACTCGACCCCACCGACCATAAGGGTCGGATCGCCTACCTCACCTCGCTACGCCACATCGGTCCGGCGCGGGCCGAGCGCCTGGTCAAAGAACATGGTGAGGGGGTGCTCGGCGCGATCGCCGCCGACCCGACCGCCACCTTCGGCGCCCTGCGCGGGATCAGCGGCAAGCAGGCCGCGGCGGCGGCCGAGTCCTGGCATGCCTCGCGCGCGGTCCGAGACCTCCACGTCCAGCTGGCCCCACACGGGCTGGCCCACCTCGCGGCCCCAATCCACGGTCGCTTCGGTGAGCGTTCGCTGGCAATCCTGCATGAGGATCCCTACCGGCTCACCGAGATCGTCGGCGTCGGCTTCCTGCGCGCCGACAGGATTGCGCTGGCCGCCGACGTGCCGCCCGAATCCCCGCGCCGCGCCCAGGCTGCGGCTGCCTACACGCTGGCCGAAGCCGAAGCCCAGGGCCATACCTACCTGCCGCAGGGTGAGCTGAGCGCGCGCACGGCAAAACTGATCGGGTTCGCACCCGACCCGGAGGTCCTAGTCCAAGCGCGCGGCCTAGCCACCGAGGACGGGCGCGTCTACCGCGACTCGACCCTGGCCGCCGAGCTCTCCGTCGCCCAGACCCTCCTCACCCGAGCTGGCGGCGAACCACTTCTTGGCCACAGTCCGGGCGAGTCGCCCGCGGGCGAGCTCACCGACGAGCAGTGGGCGGCCGTGCGCGGCGCCTTCGCGGCGCGGATCTCGGTCCTGACCGGCGGCCCCGGAGTCGGCAAGACGGTCTGCACCCGGGCGATCGTCGCCGAGGCTGAGGCCGCGGGCGCGAGGATCGCGCTCTGCGCTCCAACCGGACGCGCGGCACGGCGCCTTGAGGAGGCGACCGGTCACGAGGCGCAGACGATCCACCGGATGCTGGAGTGGATGCCGGGCCGAAGCCCCGCCTTTGGACCGGGGCATCCACTGCCGGTTGAGATCGTGATCGTCGACGAGTCCTCGATGCTCAACCTGCGCCTTATCGAGGTCCTGCTCGACGGTCTGGCCGAGTCCACCCACATCGTCTTCGTCGGCGACGCGGATCAGCTGCCACCGATCGGCGCCGGCAAGCCATTCGAAGATCTGATCTCCGCCGAGATCGCTCCCGTCGTGCGTCTCAACCAGGTCTTTCGCCAGGCGGCGCGTTCGATGATCACGACCGCGGCCCATGAGATCAACGGCGGCCGGCCCCCCCACCTCGAACCCGAAGCCGACCAGGACCATGATTTCTTCTTCATCGACCGCGCCACTCCCGAGCGCGCCCTGGAGACGGTGGTCGAGGTTGTCGCCGAGCGCGTCCCACGGCGTTTGGAGCTTGACCCGATCCGCGACGTCCAGGTCTTGGCACCGATATACCGGGGGCCAATTGGGATCGATGTGCTCAACGAGCGCCTCCGCGAGCGTCTCAATCCGCGCGGCGCCGCGGCGCTCAGCGGGCGCTTTCGGATCGGTGACCGCCTGATCCAGACCCGCAACGCACACGAGCTGGGCCTGATGAACGGCTCGATCGTCTTTCTGCGGGCGGACGATCCTGAGGATGAATCGATCACCGTCGACACCGACGATGGTGGCTCACTGAGCATCCCCTACGGTGAGACCGCCACACTGCGGCTCGCCTATGCAATCTCCGTCCACAAGGCCCAGGGTTGTGAGGTTCCGGTCGTCGTCGGCATCTGTCACCGCTCGCATATCAGGATGCTGACCCGCCCCCTGCTCTACACGGCGATCACCCGGGCGCGCAGCACCTGCGTGATGGTCGGCGACCAGGCCGCGTTGCGCTCGGCGATCGCCCGTGACGACAGCGGCGGGCGACACTCGGGGCTGGTCGAGCGGCTGGGCGGCGGCTGAGAGGTCAATGGAGGGCTCCGCGGAGCGACCGCCGCTGGTCGCGATCGGGGTCACGCTGACCGGAATCGCACTGCTCGGCGGCCTGGTGGCGGCGGTCCCCGACCTGCACCGAGCCTTCGACGCCGCACTTCAAGGCGACAGCGGCAAAGTGCGCGCCCAGGTCGAAGGTCTCGGCTTCGGTGGTGCGGTCCTGATCCTCGCTCTGACCCTGGCCCACGCGGTCGTCTTCTACCCGGCGGAGATCATCGACGCGGCGGCCGGCTTCGTCTACGGCTTCTGGCCGGCGCTCGCCTTGATGTCGGTCGGCTGGCTGCTCTCCGGCCTGCTCTGCTACGCGGTCGGACGCTCGGTCGCCCGCCCGCTGCTCGAGCGCTGGCTCGGCGCCAGGCGCTTCGCGCGGGCCGAAGCCACAGTCGAGCGCGGTGGCGCGACGATGCTGATCGCGGTCCGTTTGATTCCGATCCTGCCCTTTAGCCTGATTTGTTATGCGATGGGCGCGGCCCGCGTACCGCTTTGGCGTTACATCTGGACCACGGTTCTCGGCTACCTGCCGATCACCGCACTCGCCGTCTATTTCGGCACCCGCCTGGAAGGACTGAGCCTCACCGATCCCCTGGTTTTGGCCAGCGCGGGGGCGCTACTGGCGTTGCTATTGATCGGCCATCGCATCGCCCGCCGCCAATCACGGCGCCCGAGCAAGGGCTAGTGGATCCGCTTGACCTTAAAGCGAAAAACCGCCTCGGTTGGATCGACATTGCCAGCCGGATCGAGGGCTTTGACGCGCACCACGTGGACTCCGGCACCGAAGCCGCGTGTGAGGACAGCGGGACAGAAATGAAAGAGGCCGCCATCGACCCTGCAGATGAACGTCGCGCCCGCCTCGTTTGATCGGAAACCGAAGGTCAGACGGGTCCGACGCCCGTGGATGCGGACGTTCTTTCGCGGATGGACCTTGATGAAGGTCCGCGGCGCAACCGTGTCGATCCGGAAGTGCGTTTCCCCCCGCCCCACCCTGCCGCTCAGGTCAACGGCACTGACGAGCAGGCTGTGTTCGCCATCGAGCAATGGTTCTGCAGGCGTGAACGGAGAGGAACAGGGGCGCGCCGCGGCGCCGTCGAGTGAGCACGAGAAGCTGACCGGGCGATTTGCCGCAAAGGCGATCGTGGGCGACCGGTTGCGGGTGAGGAACGCCGGTTCGGCAAAGCTGACCTTCGGCGGCAGGGCGATTTCATCGACGGCGCCGTAGGCATCGATCAGCCCGGCACCGACGTCATCGACGCCGAAGGGCGGCATCGGCCTGGCGGTCGCGGTGAGCCCGGAGCTGATCTGAGCCGGTATCGCCGCCGGATCGGCCTGCAGCGCCAGGGCGGCCACGGCGGCTGCATGGGGCGCCGCCGCCGAGGTCCCGCAGAAGCGGAAGCCACCCGATTTGGCCGGCACGAAGAAGGTGGTCTGGACGCAGTCGGTGGCGACCAGGTCGGGCTTTGAGATCGTCTGCGCGGACGGGAGAGCCGGCGCCGGCGCCGGGCTGCTGACCGGCCCGAAGTAGTGGGTGACGGGACCGCGGGAAGAGTAGGGCTCAGGAGCCGAGCCGTTATCGAAACGCACCGCGCCGACACCGATCACATTGGGCGAACCACTGTGCCCATAGACGGTGGGGCCGACGATGTCGCCTCCGGAGGATTTCGGATACTCGATCTCGCTGACCCCGGTGCCGTTCTCGGCGAGGAGAATCTTGACCCGCGGTTTGGCCGTAGTCGAAGCGGTTTTGTTGCAGACCGCCCCGAAGCAGCGATCGACGGCGAGCTGTACTTCCTGGGCGGAAGCGCTCGGATTTTCCCAAACGAGTTCCTCGACCGGAACCTGCTCGGAGATGTTGTCGCTGGTCCCCCCTTCAACTGGAGTGAGTGGTTTGCCGGCGCCGTCGAGCAGGTAGGCGTCGAGGTCAGCTTCAACCCCAAACCAGGGTTCGGCCCACTGCAGGTCGACGACCAGGGTTTCTTCGGGTTCGACGAGGATCCCCAGGGTGTCGTCTTCCTGGCCGGCTTTTGGGTCGAAGTTCAGGCAGTGGTCTGGGTGCGCGGCGATCGATTCCAGTTCGGGCGGACAACCGGCCGAGTCGCGGAATTCCGGCGTTTCCCAGGAGGCGATCTGGTTGCCGGCTTCATCTTCAAGGTTGTCGTTGCCCGCCGCCGAGAGATAGGTGACCCCGCCGGCGACCACTTCGCCGATCGCGACTGCGACCGGTCCGTCCTGGAAAAAGGGCTCACCAAAGTAGCTGACGTCATCGACGATCACCCTGGCGCCGGCCGCCGCCAACTGCTTGATGTGTTTGGCGAAGACCGCTTCGCCGCCCTCGGCGGTGGCGAAATCGATCGCCGCGCCGGGAGCGAGATCGTGGACGATCTGGGCCATCGCGCGGCCCTCATCGCTAGCTTCGGGTTCTGAGGCGGAGAGCGGCGAGTAGTCGGAGAGGATCCCGACCGGAGCGGTGTTGCCGCAGGGATTGCCTTTGCCGGGAAGATCACCGCTCAGGACGTCGCCTTCCGCGGTCGTCGCGGTCCCGGTGGCAGTGGCGAAGGAGTCCGAGAGAATGCCGACCGTGACGCCGCTGCCATCGACGCCGAAATCCGCCCGCGCCGCCGCGGCGTTCAGCTGCGTATCGCCTTCGGAGGTAATCGCACCCGCACAGGGGGCGCTCGCAACCGAGGGGGCGAGCACCTCGCGAGCGCTTTTCGCACCGGCGATCGCACTCAACTCGGGGAGCTCACCGGGCTTGGCCGCGACGGTTACGGTCTGATAGCGGCGATCGGCGAGGAGTATCTGCAGCCCCGCCGAGCGCATCTCGGCGAGTTGGGCGAGCGCCCCACCGCTGAAGCGGACTTCGGCCAACACCCGCCGGCCGGCACGCTGAAGGCTGCCGGGCCCTTCGAGCGGCAGCCCGACCGCCCGCGCCTGCCCGGCGGCGCTCTCAGTGCTCACCGGCGTCCGCGCCAGCAAAGCGAGTCGCGGCGAGAGAATTCCATCGCCGGGTCGCCGATACGCGGAGGCGCTGGCGGGGGCCAACAGCGCGCAGAGCAACGCCGCACAGAGCAGGGCACGTCGGATCGGGAGCCCCCCCGCCGTCATCATCGCTTTGCATATCGACCGGTCTTGACCCACCCTAAACACGACGCGACACTCTTCCGAGCGGCGCGCCTGCACGGAGTCTGCTCTATCGGTGAGATTCCTCATGGTTTCCTCATCCGCTGCGCGGTCCCCGCCCTCCCCGTTGAAAAGGCTGATGAGGCCTCGGGTAAATGTACGGGCTCCACGAGGCGGCTCGGCCACAAACCCTGCTACGGTGCCGCCTTTGGGTCGGGTAAATCCCGACAAAAGCTGTGTCTAGCGCTCGCGTCGTTGCTTCACCGCATCCTCCGCGTTCGCAGCACAATGAAGTGGAGGCAATGCATGCCCACTGGAACTGTCAAGTGGTTTAGCGACGATAAGGGCTACGGGTTCATCACACCCGATGATGGCTCAAAGGACGTCTTCGTCCATCACAGCGCGATCCTCGGCGAGGGCTTCAAGTCCCTGACCGAGGGTTCGAAAGTGAGCTACGAGTCCGAGGAAGGCCCCAAGGGCCCCGCCGCGGCGAGCGTTCAGCAGACCTCGTAGTCGCCAACCGCACTTTTGGCTCGACGAGGCCCGCCGTCTGGCGGGCCTCGTCTTTGCTTGTGCCTGATTCCCTACCTTTGCCGATGAGATGAAAACCCGAGACGACCTTCGCAACATCGCCATCGTCGCCCATGTCGACCACGGCAAGACGACCTTGGTCGACAAGATGCTCTGGCAAACTGGCGCCTTTCGCAAGGGCCAGGATGTCGCCGAGCGGGTGATGGACTCGATGGACCTCGAGCGCGAGAAGGGGATCACGATCCTCGCCAAGAACACCGCGATCCACTACCGCGATGTCAAGCTCAACATTGTCGACACCCCCGGCCACGCGGACTTCGGTGGCGAGGTCGAGCGCGGCCTGACCATGGTCGATGGCGTGCTGCTGCTGGTCGACGCCTCCGAGGGACCGCTTCCGCAGACGCGCTTCGTCTTGCGCAAGGCACTCGAGGCCCGATTGCCCGTGATCTTGGTCGTCAACAAGGTCGACCGCCCCGACGCCCGCATCGCCGAGGTCATCGACGAGGTCTACGAGCTCTTCATCGACCTCGAAGCCGACTCGGAGCAGATCGACTTTCCGATCGTCTACGCCAACGCGAAAGCGGGCTGGGCCTCGCTGGAGGAAGGGGTCGAGGGCAGCGACCTCTCGCCCCTTCTCGACCTCATGCTCGAGCGGATCCCGGCGCCCCAATACGATCCCGATCAGCCCCTGCAGGCGCATGTGACAAACCTCGACGCCTCGCCCTATGTCGGCCGGCTGGCGATCTGCCGGGTGCGAAATGGGACGATCCGCGCCGGCCAACAGTTGGGCTGGTGCCGTGCCGATGGCTCGATCGAGCGCGCCTCGGTCTCGGAGCTGTACGTGACCGAGGCGCTCGAGCGAGTCTCGACCAAGGAGGCGGGCCCCGGAGAAATCATCGCCGTCGCCGGGATCGAAGAGGTGACGATCGGGGAGACCCTCGCCGATCCCGATCAGCCCACACCGCTGCCGGTGATCAGCGTCGATGAACCGTCGCTCTCGATCTTGATCGGCATCAACACCTCGCCCCTGGCCGGCCTTGAGGGCAAGAAGCTGACTGCCCGCCAGATCCTCGACCGACTCGACGCCGAGTTGGTCGGCAACGTCTCGATCCGGGTCAACGACGTCGGGCGGCCCGACGCCTGGGAGGTCCAGGGGCGCGGCGAGCTGCAGCTGGTCGTCCTCCTGGAGATGATGCGGCGCGAGGGTTTCGAGCTGACCGCAGGTCAGCCTCAGGTTGTCACCCAGGAGATCGAAGGCAGGCTCCATGAGCCGGTCGAGCGACTCTCGATCGATGCCCCCGAGGAGCACGTCGGCTCGGTCACCCAACTGCTGGCGGCGCGCAGGGGTCGCATGGAGCAGATGATCAACCATTCGACCGGCTGGGTGCGAATGGAGTTTCTGGTCCCGGCGCGCGGGCTGATCGGGTTCCGCACCGAGTTCCTGACCGAGACCCGCGGCACCGGGATCATGAATCACGTCTTTGACCGCTGGGAGCCCTGGGCAGGAGAGCTGCGCACCAGGGCGAGCGGCTCGATCGTCGCCGATCGGCGTGGCAAGACCGCCGGCTACTCGCTGGCCAACCTGCAGGACCGCGGGACCCTCTTCAGCGGCCCCGGCGAGGATGTCTATGAGGGAATGATTATCGGCGAGAACGCACGCACCGAGGACATGGACGTCAACGCCGTCAAGGAGAAGCAGCAGACCAACATGCGGGCTGCAGGTGCCGAGGTGCTGGAGCGTCTCGAGCCCCCGACGCGGCTCACCCTGGAAGCCTCGCTTGAGTTTCTGCGCGAGGACGAGTGTGTGGAAATCACGCCCGAGTCCGTGCGCCTGCGCAAGGTCGAGCTCGACAAAGTCCGGCGCCAGAAGACCGCGCGAGCCAAGACGCCAGCCTAGGCGCCCACCCCACGTCTAGGTTATGCGGCGTGGACACCAAGGCGGTCAAGGCGGGGGCGGCGGGACTGGTGCTTGTGACGCTTTGTGCGGGCCAGTTCCTGATGATGCTCGACAGCTCCGTCATGAACGTCTCGATAGCCACCGTCGCCAACGACGTGGGAACGACCGTGACCGGAATCCAGACCGCGATCACGCTCTACACGCTGGTGATGGCCTCGTTGATGATCACCGGCGGCAAGATCGGCCAGATCATTGGTCGCAAGCGTGCCTTCACGATTGGCTGCATCATCTATGGCTGCGGGTCGCTCACGACAGCGCTCTCGCCGAGTCTCGGGGTGCTCCTGCTCGGCTGGTCATGCCTGGAGGGAATCGGGGCCGCCCTGATCCTGCCCGCCATAGTCGCGCTCGTGGCGTCCAACTTCGGCCGCGAAGAAAGACCGCGCGCCTATGGCTTGGTGGTGGCGGCGGGTGCGATCGCGGTCGCGGTTGGCCCGATCGTCGGCGGTCTCTTCACGACCTACCTCTCTTGGCGCTACGTGTTCGCCGGCGAGGTCCTCATGGTGATCGCGATCCTCGCCCTCGCCCGGCGGATCGCCGGCGGCGAGCCCGAGGAGCGGGTGCGACTGGACCTCGTTGGAACCGCACTTTCCGCCGCTGGCCTCGGCCTGATCGTGTTCGGGATCCTCCGCTCTGGGACCTGGGGGTTCGTCAACGCCAAGCCGGGCGCACCGCAATGGCTCGGCCTCTCGCCGACGATCTGGCTGATCCTCGCTGGCGGAGCGGTGGTGTGGCTCTTCACCGAATGGGAGAACCGCCTGGTCGCGCGCGGCGCCGAGCCACTTTTCGACCCAGCGATTCTGCGCACACCGGTTCTCCGCGGCGGCCTGACTTCGTTCTTCTTTCAATATTTTGTGCAGGGCGGGCTGTTCTTCGCCGTGCCCCTCTTTCTCTCCATCGCTCTCGGGCTCTCAGCGATCGAAACGGGGGTGCGGATATTGCCGCTCTCCTTCACGCTTATCCTGGCCGCCGCGGGAATACCGAAAGCCTTCCCGAAAGCCTCGCCGCGACGGGTGGTCCGGATTGGCTTTGGGCTCCTGTTTGCCGCGCTTGTGGTCATGGTCGGCGCCCTCGATGCGGGCGCCGGGCCCGAGATCGTGACCTGGCCCATGCTGTTGGCCGGGCTTGGAATCGGATCACTGGCATCGCAACTGGGGAGCGTCACGGTCTCCTCGGTTGCCGACGAGCAGAGCGGCGAAGTTGGCGGACTGCAGAACACGATCACGAATCTCGGCATCTCGGTCGGCACTGCACTCACCGGCGCGATCGTGATCGCAGCGCTGAGCTCCTCGTTCCTGAGCGGTATTGAGGAAAACCCGGCGGTCCCTGCTGCGGTCGCGTCGAAGGCTGCCAGCAAGCTCTCCGGGGGAGTCCCGTTCCTCTCCGACCAAGAACTGAAGACGGCCCTCGATGAATCCCACCTGAACTCGAGAACCGCGGACGCCGTCCTCGAAGAGAACGAAAGCGCTCGACTCGACGGGCTACGCACGGCGATCTCGGTGCTCGCGGTCTTCGCCCTGGTCGGGTTGTTCTTCACCCGGCGAATCCCGACCGAGCAGCCAGCCTCGGCTCCCCAACCGGCCGTCGGATCGTCCTGATTCTCGCTCAGGCGTCCTCCGCCGCCACCCGGCCCGACTCGATCGCCGCCAGAAGCGCGACGTGGTCCCTTTCGTTTTGATCGGCGTAGTGGCGGGAGAAATCAGCGACCGAGTCGTCGAAGACCGTGCCGGAGCCGAGGTAAGCGCCGATCGCAATCGCGTCGCCCGAGCGGGCGTGGGCGCGGGCCAGGGTCCAACCGCAGATCCGCGCGTAGATTTCCATCGCCGCCGGTACCATCGCCTCGACGTCGGTCGAGCCCTTGCCATCCCAGAGCTGGCGGACGTAGAAGTCGCGCCGCTTGCCGTCGATCCCCTGCACCGAGCACCAGCCCAGGAAGCTGTCACTGGCGGCCTGCATCAGCCATTGCCCCTCGACCACCCGCTGGCCGTGGTTGTCGAAATCGCTGGCGCCGGCGTAGGGCTCGAGCACCGAGGCCTGTGCCTCCTTGGCCTGCAGGAAGAGCGGGTCCTCATCATCACGGCCGGTGAGCAGGACGATCCAGGCCCGCGTGCCGACGCTGCCGACGCCGACCACCTTGTGGGCGACATCTCGAAATGAGTAGGTCTCAAGCAGATGTCGCCGGTCGTCCTTGAGGCTCTCGCCGTAGCTCTCGATGATGCCGCGGATCATCGTTTCCACGTCGACCTTCTCGTCGCCGGGCAGAAGCTCCTCGAGCGGGACGATAAGAGGCGGCCTGCTGACGATCCTGAGCCCCCCTTCGGTCCGTTCGGCGAGCTTGCCCAGCGCCCTCAGGCTGTCCTTGGAACGCGCCTTGGCCGCCCCCCTCTCGACCCGGGCGGCGACCGCGCGCGGCGCCGCGGAGATCTGCGCGCGGATCGCATCTTCATCCAGACGCGCGTACCAGACGTCGAGATTTCTCATCTCCCCAAAGCCACGCATCGCCTCGCGATACTGGCGGCCGACCGCGTGTAGCACCGCGTCGCGCTGCTTGCGCTTGAAGCCGTTTTCGCGGGCCGCGATCTCAAAGCTCGCGGCAAGTCTCTTCAGGTCCCACTCCCACGGGCCGGGCAGGGTCTCGTCGAAGTCGTTGAGGTCGAAGACAAGACGACGGTCGGGGGCGGCGAAGACACCGAAATTGGAGAGATGCGCATCGCCGCAGGCCTGCACCCGCAGGCCCGAGGTCGGGGTCACCGCGAGGTCGGCCGCCATCACCGCGGCGGCGCCGCGGTAAAAGGTGAAGGGCGAGACCGCCATGCGCGCGTAGCGGATCGGGACCAGCCCGGGAACCCGCGAGCGCGCCTGTGCTTCGAGCACCGCGATTGGGTCTTCGCGGCCGGCCGAGGGCTCCCATTCGCCGTGGGCCGAGCGCGGAGCGCGCGAGCGCGCTGCCTTTCCCTCAGCAGCGCGATCGGAGATCGTCATCGCTCAGACCGTGGCGGCCGCCTGCTCGGCCTGGCTGCTTTCTGCCTCCCGGGCGGCCTTCGCTTCGGCCTCGGGGGTCGGCTCGCCGACGGCGCGCGGCAAGAGCACTTCTTTGGCGATCACGAGGCGCTGAATCTGGCTGGTGCCCTCATAGAGCTGCATGATCTTGGCGTCACGCATCAGTTTCTCGACCGGGTACTCCTTGATGAAGCCATAGCCGCCGTAGACCTGCACGGCATCGACCGTGATCTCCATCGCCGAATCCGCGGCGAAACGCTTGGCCATCGAGGAAACGCGGCTATTGCGTTGGCCCTGATCGAGCATCACCGCAGAGCTCCAAACCAGGAGGCGAGCCGCCTCGACCTTGGTCGCCATGTCGGCGATCATGAACTGGATCGCCTGGTGCATGGCGATCGGCACACCGAATTGGACCCTTTCTTTGGAGTAATCGGTGGCGTACTCCAGCGCGGCTCGGCCGATGCCGACGGCCATCGCCGAAACCCCCGGTCGGGTGCGATCGAGGGTCATCATCGCCAGTTTGAAGCCCTTATTTTCCTCGCCGAGCATGTTCTCGGCGGGGATCTCGACTTCATCGAAGGAGATGGTCGCGGTATTGGAGGCCCGCTGGCCCATCTTGTCCTCCTTCTTATCGACGCTGACCCCAGGGAGGTCGGCATCGACGACGAAGGCGCTGATCCCGCGATGACCACCCTCGGGATCGGTCTTCGCGTAGACGGTGAAATAGTCGGCGTAGGTGCCGTTGGTGATGAAGCACTTGGAGCCGCTGATCACGTACTTGTCGCCTTTTTTCACGGCCTTGGTCTTCATCCCACTGACATCGGAGCCGGCGTCTGGCTCGGTCAGGCAGAAGGAGGCCAGCTTCGGCTCCTCGCAGAGCATCCCGAGGTACTTCTTCTTGATCTCCTCCGAGCCGCCGAGGGTGATTGGCGCGGAAGCGAGCCCGTTGGCCATCAGCGAGGTGCCGATACCAGAGCAGCCCCAACCCATCTCCTCCTCGATCAGACAGCCGGAGAGGTAGTCCAGACCGGGGCCGCCGTAGGCCTCGGGAATGTGAGTGTTCATCAGCCCGACCTCCCAGGCCTTCTGAATCACATCCTGGGGCCAGGTCCCCTCCTTGTCGTACTCCCAGGCGACCGAGCGCATCTCCTTCTCGGCGAAGTTGTGGGCCAGCTCGCGCAGGTCTTTCTGCTCGTCGGTCAGCGTGAAGTCAACCACCTGTCGGTGCTCCTTTTCGTCGGTTGAAGCCTTTGCCTGGGGCACCACCGGGACGGTGGCGCGCCGCCGATTGACTGGTCAGTCAACCAGCCCAAGACTAGCGGATGGGACCGAGTTGGGTGAGCCCTCTACCCTTGAGGAGATGGGCATTGTTCCGGTGGCAAGCGCGGTGGACGACGGCGCTGTATTGGCGCTGATCACGCTGGTCGTGCTGCCGATTGCCGCGATCGCCTTTGCCCGCTCGGGTGCGCTTTGGCAGGGGATCGGCCGCGGGCCCTACGGGGTCGAAAAGGACCTGCCAGCGCCCCGCTCCCTACAACCGGCGCCAACCGTGGATCCGGCGATCCAGGCGGCGGAGGCTCGCCAGATGATCGAGGCCAAGTCCTATCGTCGCCAGCGCCGTGGCGCTCCTCCGCTTGATGTCGAGGCCGAGCTTCGCGTCGCCCTTGAGACCGGGGTCTCGGCGGCGCCCTCCCTGGATGAGGAGCTGCGTTGGGAAGTCAGGCGACTGGTCCTCGCCGGCAACGAACGTCGGCGGCGGCGCGGCGAGCCGGAGCTCGACGTTGAGCAGGAGACCGAGCGCCAACTCACAGATTTCATAGGATCGAGTTGATGGCACGCGCAACTGAGGAGAACCTGTTCGAGGTCGACGAGCTGCTGATGCAGCCCGGCACCTACTTCAACCCTCAAACCGAGGTTCTGGTGATCGTCGACGACTCGACCTCGCTCGACCAGGAGGTCTTCAACATGGAGGACTACGAGGGAGCCGACTGGGTTCGCGTTGCCGACGACGTGCCGGTCGACGAGGATCGCCGCGACCAGCTGCTCGAGGAGTTCCAGACCCATTACCACCCCGGCTCGAGTGGCTCGGTTTCCGAAACGGCGCTCGAGCAGAGTGACGATGAGCTCGACGAGGACGAGCCCGGCCAGGAGCCGGGGCGCGAGGACTAGCGCTTCGATGCCCGTCCCTGAAGCCGGCAGCGGGCACCCGACTTTCACCCTCAAAGACCAGGACGCCGAGGGGCTGACCCCCGTGGCGCCTGGGGGCAGATCGATCCGACCCTATGTTGCGCCTTGGCCTCAACTTGAAGAGCATCGCGGACGAAATCGACGTCTCTTTGAAAGACCCTTGGCGGAGCGCAGGGTTTGATCACGATTCCCCGCCCCCGACTGTTAGACAGAACCGATCCGGCGATTTCTCGCGGCGATCAGCCTCGGCGCGACGGATCCATGGGGTCGGTCCTCGGGTCAACCGGCAGGACGCGACGTAGATGAGAGCGATGCTCTTGTGCTTGCTGGTCGGCGGCATCTTCCTCGCTGGGTTCGCCCCGAGCGCCAGCGCCGCCGCAACCCACGCCCGGGGAAGCGGGCCTCGCGTCTCCAGGGTTGTAAGCAAAACGGCCGGCAGGGAGCGAGTGCGCAGCGCTGTCAGCTTCCTCGCTTTGGGTCGGGCTCGACTCAACATCGTCTCTCGCCACCGGCCCGGGGTGCGCTGGGGCGGGCGCACTGTTCACTGGTACCTGGGTGCCGGTGCCAGGGGCCGGCTACGGCGGGTGACCTCGGGGCGCACTCGTGAAAGTACGCCGGGCGTGACTCGGATGACGACGGTGATCACCCTGCCGCAAGCCGGCCGCTTTCGATTCGCGGCCTGCTTCAGCGCCCCGATGCAAGGTCGGCTCGGCTTTGGCAGCTCCCATGGCCCCTGCGGGCGCCACCACTATCGCGGCCCGCCCGCCTCACCCTACGTGGGAGCGGGCGTCGCTCCGGCGGGCTACCCGCGTCCCGGCGCGATCGCCGCCGCTACCGCCTACCTCGACCGCCGCAGCGGCTACACCTCGTTCGCGGTCATCGACAGCGAGGGGCGAATGAGCGGCAAGCACCTGCACCGCACCTTCGTCAGCGCCAGCGTCGTCAAGGCGATGTTGCTAGTCGCCTACCTGCGCAAGCTGGCGCGAGAACATCGCGGCCTGGGCGCCGGCAGTCGCTCGCTTCTGGATCCGATGATCCACGTCTCCGACAACAACGCGGCGACCGCGGTCTGGGCGCGAGACGGGGATCCGCGGCTGCGGGCGTTGGCGCGACGCGCCGGGATGAGCGACTTCTCGATCCAGGGAATTTGGGCCAACGCCCAGATCAGCGCCGCCGATCAGGCCCGTTACTTCTTCGAGATGGACAGCCTGATCCCACCCCGGTTTCGTCACTTTGCGAATCACCTTCTCTCCCATATCGCCGGATATGAGAGCTGGGGCATCCCCGCGATCGCCCGACCTCGGGGATGGACCGTCTTTTTCAAGGGCGGCTGGCGCGGGACCGTGCGCGGCCAGCTGGTCCACCAGATTGCTCGGCTCCAGCGCCCGCATGAGAGGGTGGCGATCGCCGTCATGACTGACGGCGACCCCTCGATGGGCTACGGGATCGACACGATCCAAGGTGTCGCAAAACGGCTGCTGCATGTCCGGCCCTGAGGATTCTCTCGACTCGGCCTGAGACCCGCAACGCCAGGTAGTTCTCACGCGATGAGTCGATGTCTCGCGAGCAAAGCGCACCCCCAGTTCCGATTCGAGGTCAGCTCACTGCCGCCCCTCTGGATTAGGATCCGGGCCGTGCTGGCAGCAGGCGACAAAGCGCCCGATTTCGAACTGCTGGACCAGTACGGAGATCGGGTTCAGCTCTCAGGCACTTTGGAGCAGACGCTCATTTTGTATTTTTATCCGCGCGCCGACACCCCGGGTTGCACAACCCAGGCATGCGGAATACGCGATCGCTCTGCCGATTACAAGGCGGCTGGCGTCCGGGTGATCGGCGTTTCCCCCGACGAGCCGGCGGCACTGAAGAAATTCGCGCAGAAGTACGAGCTCGACTTCACCTTGCTCGCCGACCCAGACCACGCGGTCGCAAACTCCTATGGAGCCTGGGGCGAGAAGGCGATGTATGGCAAGAAATACTTGGGGATCCTGCGCAGCACTTTCATCATCGGCACCGACGGCAAGATCGCCCGGGTGCTGGCCAAGGTGCAGCCGAAAAAACATGATGTGATCGTGCTCAATGCTTTGGCCGAAATCACCAGCTGAGATACCCAGCCAGCGCTGAACGACCGCCGACCCAGGGATCCGGTTTCCGCGCGAGTGGATCCGCGAGCCCAGCAGCGAGGAGGCCGGGGCGATCACTCTCGGCCCGCCAAGAAGGGACCCGCCCACAGCCAAGTCGATCCGCACCTCACCTCGGGGTCGCCCGCCGCCGTGGCGACGAAACTCCTCGATGCTCAGGCGTAGAAGAAGGCGATGCCGAAGACGATGTAGACCGCCAGCAGCTGCACGCCCTCAAACCAGGTCGACTCGCCGTCCTGGGTGACGTAGTTGGCGATCAGGATTGCGATCAGGACTGCACCCAGCTCAAAGCCGTTGAAAACCAGGGCCAGCGGGTGTGGCCCGATGAAAAATGAGGCAAGGACCAACACCGGTGCGACGAACAGGGCCACCTGGGCGCTGGAGCCGATCGCGATATTGACCGAGAGGTCCATCTTGTCTTTCATCGCGACGAGGACGGCGACCCAATGCTCTGCGGCATTGCCGACGATCGCGACGACAATCACACCGATGAAGAACTCCGAGAGGCCGACCGACTTTGAGGCTTCGCTGATCGAGCTGACCAGAACCTCCGACATGACCCCGACCAGCACACCGGCGATCGCCAGGGCAATCACTGAAGCGCGGACCGACCAGCCCCAGCTGTCCTCATCCCCGTACTCGGGGTTGAAGAGATCGCGGTGAGTCTTTAGGGAAAAGACCAGGCCGAGGACATAGGTAACGATCAGGACGATGGCAACGGCAAGCGAGAGGTGCTCGACGGTGGAGCCGTAGTCGACGATCTGGGCGCCGGGTTGGGGCAGACCCTTGCCCTCGACCAGCTCGAAGATCGCCGGCATCAGGAGTGCCGCGGCGGCGAGCAAAAGCATCGAGGTCTGGATGCTGGCCCCGGTTCGACTGAAGGTCTGCTTTTCGCGCCCCAGGCCACCGGCGAGCATCGCGCCCCCGAGCACGAGCAGGATATTGCCGATGATCGAGCCGATGATCGAGGCCTTGACCACCTCATGCAGGCCCTGACCAAGGGCAAAGAGGGCGATGATCAACTCAGGCGCGTTGCCGAAGGTGACGTTCAGCAGGCCGCCGATCCCTGGACCTGATCGAGCCGCGAGCTCCTCGGTCGCTCGGCCCATCAGGGCTGCAGTCGGGATGATTCCGAGTGCCGCGGTCACGAAGACCAGGCCGGCGCTGGCGTTGAGTAGGGCGAGGGCGACAGCGACCGGGATCAGCGGCGCGAGCAGATAGGGCCAGCCCTGGGGACTGCGCAGGAAGGCCGCGTCGAAGCGGGGCTGGCGACTGGCGCTCTCCATCTCCGCGCAAGCCTAAGCGCAAAGACGGAGGGCCCCGCACGGCGAGGCCCTCCGCAAGACGCTTGCCGCTGGCCGGCTAGCCGGCGGCTCCCCCGATGCAGTTCTTGAGTTCAGCCGGAGAGCTCGCTTCCTTGGCGCACTTTTCAATCGCCTGCGGGTTGACGCCCCCGCTCGGTGACGTGACGCCGGCTGCCCCCGAACCGCCGATCGCTTCGTTGAGCAGGCCTTCGAGATTAAAGCCCTGGCCGCCCTGCACACCCTGGAGCAATTCGAGCGGATTTACTTTCAGTTTTTTGAACAGGCCTTCGAGCGGCTGGGCGCCGGTCGGCGTCTTAATTTCCTGTTCTTCATTGACCTTGTTGAAGCTCAGGTCGATTTCGATCTCGACCTTTTCGCTGGCCCCAGTTGGTTCGATTTCGAATTCGGCGGTGAAGCGACGCACGATGTTGTCTTCGCCGACGTAGACGACCACGTGGGCGTTCTTAAGCGCGCTTTCGATTTCAGATTTTGCCTTGCCGAGCTGCGCGAGCGGCAGCGATCCGGCCTGTTCGAGCGAGGAGCTGCAGGCCGGGTTTTCGGCCAGCTTCATGACCTCGCTGATCGCCCCCGGAACGTCGAGGTCTCCGCTGACCTTGGTCGTTTCGGTGCCGCCAACTTCAGCCCCACCTTCATTGGTCAGGTTGGTGACGAATTCGCCAACCTTGAGCCCGGCGGCCGCCTGCTGACAGGCGCTGCTGGTTTCGGTCGGCGATTCTCCCTGGCTGTTGGACTGGTTGATCGCCGATTCGATGAAACTGAAGGTGGTCGGGTCGACTTCGTAATTTTCACCTTCATAGCTGACGAAGGCTTTGTTGGGAACCAGGACCAGGCCGGCTTCTTTTTCGAAGCTGCTGCCGTTGACTTCACCGCTGGCTTCGGCGGTCATGTCGAGTTCGGGGTACTGACTGTTGGCCTTGCTCTGAAATGGGCCGGAGACGTTGACGTTGACGTTGCCGCCCTTGTTGCCGCTGACGTTGATACCGAGCGAAAGTTCGAGGTCGGCACTTTCGATTCCTTCGAAGGTCGCATCCTTGAGGACCGCCTTGGGGTCTTCTTCACTACCGCTGCTGCTACTGCTGCCACAGGCGGCAAAGACCGTGGCCAGGCCTGCAAGTGCGGCAAAGATCAAAAGGATTCGAAGTCGGCTCAAAGCGGAACTCCTCCGGGAGTCGGGAAACGGACGCCCGATAGTAGGCCAATCAGGGCGACGGTGACCTTTCGACCTGGGCCGGGGTTTCGGTGCTCACGGTCAGCGCCAAGGGGAAGAGGAAGGCGCCGAGGAAGACGAGGATCACGCCCGCCGCGACCAGCCAGCGGGTGCTCGACATATATCCGAGGGTGCCGAACACGAAGCCGCTCAGCATCACGGCGATGTAGGGGCCGATGCTGTGCGGGAGGAAGGCGGCGAATGGCGGGCCGAGGTCGAGCACGGTCCCGGATTATCCTTCGCCGCATGGTCGATGGCTCTGTGGCAGAGACGAAGGAGGCGCTGGCCGCGGTCGGCTACCTCGCCGACGAGCCGGCGGCGCTGGTCTCCTTCCTCGCCCAGCGGCTCGGCAAGCCGGTCTTGGTCGAGGGCCCGGCCGGGGTCGGCAAGACCGAGCTGGCCAAGGCCCTCGCGCGCGCCACCGGCCGCGAGCTGATCCGCCTGCAGTGCTATGAGGGCCTCGATGAGGCCAAGGCGATGTATGAGTGGAATTACCGCAAGCAGCTGCTGCGCATCCAGGCCGGCGGCGAGGCCGGTTGGAACGACGTCCAGGACGACATCTTCAGCAGCGAGTTCCTGCTCGAGCGGCCGCTGATGCAGGCGATCGCCAGCCCTGAGCCAGTCGTCCTACTGATCGATGAGATCGATAAGACCGATCAGGAGTTCGAGGCGATGCTGCTCGAGCTGCTTTCCGACTTCCAGATGACGATTCCAGAGTTGGGACAGGTGAGCGCGACGACGATGCCGATCGTCGTCCTCACCTCCAACAACTCGCGTGAGCTGACCGAGGCGCTGAAGCGCCGCTGCCTCTATCTCTGGCTCGATTATCCCGAGCTCGGGCGCGAGATCGAGATCGTCCGCCTGCACGCGCCGGAGCTCTCCGAGGCCCTGACGACCCGGCTTGTCGAGGTTGTCCGCATGGTTCGCGCGCTCGACCTCAAGAAGCCGCCCTCAATCGCCGAGTCGATCGACTGGGCTCGCACCCTGCTGCTGATGGGATCGGAGGACATCGACCAGGAGACCTTCAAGCAGTCGATGTCGATCATCGTCAAGCACCGCACCGACATCGACCTGGTCGCGGAGCGGGTCGGCGTGAAACTCGGCACGCCCTCCAGTCCGACAGCCCCTTAGATTAGCTACTCGTCGAAGAATTCGGCGAGTGCGCGCTCCTCCGGTGCCCCGTCGAAGGCGAGCCTGCCGTCGCGAATCGCGACGCAGCGGCTGGCCGCAGCCATCACGTCAGGACGGTGGGTGGAGACGACGACAGCGGCGCCGTCCGCACGAGCCTCGGCGAGGAGCTCGAAGAGGACTTCGCGACTGGGCGGATCCAGGCCGTCGAAGGGCTCATCGGCGAGCAGAACCGAGAACGGACGCACGAAGGCGAGGGCGATCGAGGCCTTCTGGCGCATGCCGTGGCTGAGTTCGGCCGCCAATCCGTCATGCCATTCGGCGAGGCCGAGCCGCTCCAGTAACGAATCGATCCGGGAGCCGGGATCCCCTACCCCGTGCAGAGCCGCCAGGTAGACCATGTGCTCGGCGACGCTGAGGTCCTCGTAGAAGACCGGGGTATCGGGGAGATAGGAGAGCGCCCGCCGGGCCTCGATCGTGCCGGCGGCGGCACCGTCGACCTCGACCAGCCCCGCGGTGGGCTCCAGTAGTCCCGCCGCGAGGGTCAGAAAGGTCGTCTTGCCCGCCCCGTTTGGGCCGACCAGGGCGATCAGCTCCCCGGCGCTCACCTCAACGGCGAAAGAGGACAAGGCGACGAAACCGTCATAGCTGCGACCGAGCCCGCGGGCACACAAGACCGGCGCCTTCGTGTTCATCACGCCGCCGCGTCCCGTTTGGCAAAGCGCTGCCCGAGAACCGCCACCAGCGCCATCGAAACCGCCGCGATCACGAACGCGACCCCGGCCGCGGCCGGCACCGGCTGCCCCCCATGGCGCTGCGCTTCGCGGGCGATCAGTGTCGGCAGGCCAATCGCCAGGGCCGCACCGAGTACCGGCGCGGCCGATACCGCGTAGCCGATCTGCGGGACCAACAGGTAGGCGTAGGGATCGGCGGTGGCGCTGAAGGCGGCGCAACAGGCCAAGACCAACGCCCCCGGAACTGCCATCACGGCCGCGACGCCGAGAGCGGTTCCCCCCTCCCCGCCGATTGCCGCTGCCGCTGCCGCTGCAAGGAAGATCATCGCCGCGATCACGGCCGCTGGCGCAGCGAGGTGGCGGGGCATCAGTTTGGAGGAGGCGAGGGGCAGCAGCTGACGCCTGGTCGGGTGATCGGACTCCTGCGCGAGCGGCTCAATCGAATCGAGTGCCGCGATGAACAGCAGCACGCCCGGCACGAAGAAGGCGGCGGTCGCCCCGCTCCAGGCCCCGACCATGACCGCCCCGGCGAGGACGCCGAGCAGGGCCGCGCGAGCGACCCGTGCAGCGGGCCAGCGCAGAAGACTCTGCCAACCGCGTCGCCAGATCGGATGGCGGCTCGCAGCCCCGACCCCGAGTCGCAGCCAGGGGCGTCGGCGCGGCCGCTCGGAGGCAAGCTGGCGCCGCAGGAGGACGACCGTGCGCAGATCCTGAACCGACGCCGAGAAGCGCAGCTCGGCGGTCAGCGACGCGCGCCGCCGGGCGGCCTCGAGGAGAATCCCACCGAGGCCGATCAGCCCGAAGCCCAGGAGCGCGAAGACGACGGCGACGCCGAGAGCCGCGAGCTCAACGCGGCCGCCACTTTGCAGCGGCAGCGTCGCCAGGTCACCGAGCATCGTCGCCGGCGAGCTACTCCAACCAAGAGCCAGGTCGGCCCCAGACCAGGCGAGGACGAGGACCCCGGCTGCGGCGGCGAACAGGGGACGCAGACGCCGACCGCTGGCCAGCAGCGCGCCGGCGAGGACACAGCAGGGGACCAAGGCGCCGAAGAGGGCGAGGCAGAGGATCCACACGAGCGGCGAGCCCGGCAGGCGCCGGAAGACAAAGTTTCCGACGACCGCGCCGAGGATCGCGCCGCTGAGGGCACCGATCCTCAGCTGGCGCCAGGCCGCCGGTCGCAACGCGGCCCCTCGGTCGACCGGTGCCAGCAGTACGTACTGGAGCTCGGCCTTCTCGATCGCGAGCGGACCGCCGCGGGCGCCGGCGCGCAAACCGGCAAGAACGCAGACTGCAACTGCCATGCCCAGAAGCGCCGGCCCGTGCGAGCGCAGGGAGTTGATCGCCGTCGGAGTCGCCGCGGCCTCGTTGACGGCGCCGGCCAGGACGCCGAGTCCAACCGCGGCGAAGATGGCGCCGACGTAGACCCGGTAGAGAACCTCCATCAGGTCGAGCTGCTGGACGTAGCGCCGCCGCCGCGCGGCCCGCATCTCCCGCAACGCGAGCGCTGCCGACCCCTCGACGCTGACCCGGCCCGTGCCCATGCTCCTATTATCGGGCCGATGAAACCGCAATCGCCCTACGGACCCAAGCCCGACGCCGGTCCGCCGGGGCTGGCCGCGAAGCTACTCGGCTTCTGCGAGGAGTTGCGCGGCGAAGGAATCGCGGTTGGGACCTCGGAGATCCTCGATGCATTCGCGGCTCTCGAACAGGTGCCCTGGACCTCTCAGGCCGACTTCCGTGAGGCGCTGGCCGCGACGATCGCCAAGTCCCAGGAGGACCGCAGGCTCTTTGAGCTGATCTTCGAGCGCTGGTTCTTTCGCACCGCCGAGGCCGAGGCGATCGAGCGCGGGATCGGAGAGGAGGGCCGCCGCCACACCGGTGGCGAGCGCCTCGACCTCGACGAGCTCCGCGAGCAGATTCGCCAGGCGATCATCGAGGGCGACGACGGCGAGATGCGCGACCTCGCGCGGCTCGCGATTGCGGCATTCGGACGCCAGGGCGAGGGCTCGGGCGTGGTCGGTGTCGACGTGCAGCGGATCCGCCGCACCCTCGGCCTCTCGGCCGGCACCCAACCCCGACCCGAGGATGGGGCCGCCGAGCTGGAGCCGATCGACCGTGATCAGCTCAACCGCTTTGAGCGCCACCTGCGCCGCGAGCTCGAGCGCGACCTGATCGAGCGCACCTCCACCCTGCCCCCCGCCCGGCCCCTTGCCGACCTCGATCGTGCCTTGCCCAGCAGCCCGACCCAGGACCTGGCCGCCGTGCACCGCGCCGTCTCACAGATGAAGCGGCGCCTGGCGACGCTCGGCCACGAGCAGCGCGGCCGGCGCAAGGGACAGACTGTCGACGTGCGTCGCACGATGCGCGCCTCGCTGGAGACCGGCGGCGTGCCGATGCACCTGCGCTACCGACCAAAGCGCCCGCGACGCCCCGAGATCTACGTGCTCTGCGACGTCTCCACCTCGGTCACCTCGGCGAGCGTCTTCTTCCTCTCCGTCCTGCACGCCCTGCATGACTCGTTCCGCAAGCTGCGCAGCTTCGTTTTCATCGAGCGGATCTCGGAGGTGACGGAGGTCTTCGAGCATGAGCGCGATTTCCGGGTGATCGCCGAGCGCATCTCCAGCGAGGGCGGCGTCGCCGACGTCTCCGGCTACACCGACTACGGCCGGGTCTGGCTCGAGCTGTTGGCCGAGCTCGCCGAGGATCTCGACCCACGCTCGACCGTGATCGTCCTGGGCGACGCGCGCACCAACGGCCGCGAGCCGCACGCCGAGGTCTTTGCCCAGCTCGCCGAGCGTGCCGGGCGGCTCTTCTGGCTAAACCCCGAGCCCAAGCTCTACTGGAACTACGGCGACTCCGTGATGTCGGCCTACGAGCGCTATTGCGACGGCGCCTTCGAGTGCTGGACCACCCGCCACCTCGAGAACTTTGTCAACGTCGTCGCCGGCGGCGTGCCCACAGAGCAGTGAACCGCGCCCTGCTGCTGCGCCACGCGGAGTCGGCCCACAACGCGCACACCGGGAGCGAGCCGCTCTCCGATGAACTCGGCGACCGGCTCACCGCGCGGGGTGTGAAACAGGCTCACATTGCGGGAACTGGCCTGGCCGGTTTCGGCGTCACCCGCCTGCTGAGCAGCCCGATGCGCCGCGCCAGCGAAACGGCGGCGGCCCTCGGCCTCGCCCTCGGCCTCGCCCCCGAAGAGCTCCCCTACGCCCATGAGCTCGGCCTCGAAACCTTCGAGGAGGCGGTGGCCAGGGTATGGCGCCTGAAGGCCGATCTGGAGGGGGTTCTCGCGAATGAGCGACCACTGATCGTCAGCCACGGAATATTCATTCGCTTCTTTCTGCTCGATTCGCTGCTGGCGGAGGAGTTCACACCGTCGATGGCGGCCAGGATCTGGCACCTGCGCTCCTACAACTGTGGCCTCAGCGCCTTCGAGCCCGGGCCCGCCCGCGACCTGGTGGGCGGTGAGACGCCCGGCTGGTCGTGCCTCAGTTGGATGGAGCGCCCATGGGACCCGCCGCGATCGAGCGGACCGGATCGTCGGGAGAGACCTGCCAGTTCTCATTGACGATCGCGCCCGGCGCTTTGAGGCGCCAGTCCGATCGCGTCAACGACGACTGGACGCGGCGCTACAGCGAGCTGCGCCTGGGCACTGAGTTCGATCTGGTACCGACCGCCGAGGAAGGCGCTCGCTCGGAGGCAGCCGAATCCCCCTCCTCCTAGGCGTCGACCGGGTGTTCCTTGGTCGCGCTGCTCGTCAACCAGGCGTCGGGCTGGGAGGTGAGCTCCTCGACGACCGGGGGCAGGTTGCCGGAGACGAGATCGGCGAGGCTGACCTCCTCCAAAACCGAGCGCAGACTGGCACGGACCGCAACCCAGACCTCACGCAGGTGCTCGGAGTTGCCGCGGTACTCGATCGCCTCCGGTGGAGTCGACTGAACGTCGGCGATCGGACCCTCGACCGCGCGGACCACATCGGCGATCGTCACCTCCTCGGCGGAGCGGGCAAGCCAGTAGCCGCCCTTGGCGCCGCGCCTCGCGCGCACGATCCCGGCATGCTTGAGCTCGAGCAGGATGTGCTCGAGGAACTGCAGCGGAATGTCCTGTGCCTCGGCGAGCTTCTCGCCCTTGACCGGCCCATCACCGGCCGCAGCAAGCTCAGCTCCGGCACGCACGGCATAGTCGGCCTTTGCGGAAACGCGCATGCGCTTAGTAAATCAGTCAGCCGCTCGCGTCCGGCGCCAACTCGGAGCCCTGGTCCGCGGCTTGCCCGCGTTCGCGTTCGCGGCGACGATGCAGCCAGCGCGGTGCGGCCAGAACTCCGCCCAGTCCGAGGGCCGCGACGGCGGCGGCGATCGGCCAGACCGTGGGGTCTCCTTTTTTCAAGGTGAGGTAGCCGGAGGCGATCAGAACGACGCCCAGTGCCGTGCGCAGGAATCCCTGCGGCGCTCGGTCGGAGAGCGCCGCGCCGATCACGACGCCCGGCAGCGAGCCGACCAGGATGTTGGCGGCGAGGCCAAAGTCGATGTTGCCACCAACCCAGTGGGCTACTGCCGCCGCCGAGAGGAGAATTGCGGCGTGGACAACGTCGGTGCCCACCACCCGCTTGGGCGAGAGCCGGTAGACGGCGATCAGGAGGATGGCGATCACGGTGCCCGAGCCGGCCGAGGTGATGCCGATCACAAAACCGGTGGTGGCACCGATCACCACGGCGGCGACTTTGTGCCGCCGCTCGACCTCGAAACGGTCGCGCTCCTGGACCAGGTCGCGGAGAATCAGGGCGCGGGCCAAGGTGATGATGCCAACCATCAGGAGGGTTCCGCCCAGCACCGCATAGACCAGCGAGTCGAGGCGTTCTTCGCTCACCTGGCGCTCGAGCACGGAGACCAGGGCGACGCCAGCGACCGCGGCGGGAACACTGCCCAGGGAGAGCCATTTGACCAGCTCCATGTTCACCGTCTTCATCTTCAGGTGGCGCCAACCGCCAACGGTCTTGGTGATCGCCGAGTAGAAGATGTCGGTGCCGATCGCTGTCGTCGGCTGGGTATTGAAGATCAGAATCAGCAGCGGGGTCATCAGCGACCCACCACCCATTCCGGTCATGCCGACGAGCATGCCGATGCCCAATCCGAATAGGACGATTGCCGGGTCCATGGTTGTCTTCCGCGCGGTGGTGACTTATCGACTTTCCTGACCTGCTTGGTCAGGAGCACGGAGTGCGCCAGGATACCAAGATGGCCGCCACACGAGCCACAGGTTTCGCCGCCCCGGAGCGATGGTCGCCCACGAGAGATGCTCGCGGGGTATCGCTATCGGTTCGCGGACTGACCCACTCCTACGCCGATCTCAGCACGCTCGATGGTCTCGACCTACAGGTCGAGAAGAGCACTGTCCTGGGCGTCGTCGGGCCATCTGGTTGCGGAAAGTCAACTTTGCTGGAGCTGATCTGCGGCCTGCGCGAGGTGAACACCGGGACGATCGAGGTGGGTGGCGGCGGCACGGCCCGCGAGCGCATGGCGGGCTGCGCCTACATGCCCCAGCGCGACATGCTCTTCCCCTGGCTCTCGGCGCTCGACAACGCCGCGCTGGCCCTGCGCAACGCCGGTCTTGGCAAGAGGCGGGCACGGGCGCGGGCCGCCGAGCATTTCGATCGCCTCGGTCTCGGTGGCTTTGAGCGCACCAGACCGGCCGAGCTATCCGGCGGCATGCGTCAGCGAGTCGCCTTTCTGCGCACCCTCGTCTCCGGCAAGCAATTGCTGCTCTTGGATGAGCCGTTCGCCTCGCTGGATGCGATCACCCGTGCGGAGATGCAGAGCTGGCTGGCGAGCGTCCTTGGCAGCGATCCGAGAACGGTCGTCCTCGTCACCCACGATGTCGAGGAGGCGCTCTACCTCTCCGACCAGGTGGCCGTTCTCTCGGCCCGCCCGGCGCGAGTCGTCGATCGGCTGGGCGCCGCCGAGCCTCGGGCAGCGGATCGGGACCGCGCGGTGACCGACGCGGGGTTCATCCGGCTGCGTGAGCGAGCGATGAGCGCCCTGCGCGAGGGCGCTCGATGAAGCGCTGGGTCCCACCCCTGCTCGCCCTCGCGGCGCTGCTCGCCCTCTGGCAGCTGGCGGCCAGCAGCGGCGCGCTCGCTCAGCTTCTCAACGTCGAACCGGACCTCGCTCCCTCGCCAGCTGAAATCGCCTCCTCGCTGTGGGAGAACCGCTCACTACTTGCCGAAAATGGCTGGGTCACGCTGAAGGAGATCCTCCTCGGCTTCCTCTGCGGGCTCCTCGCGGGCCTTGCCTTCGCGGTCCTCCTGCGCCTCTCCGAGACCCTGCGCCGCGCCTTCTACCCGCTCCTAGTGGCGACACAGGCGGTCCCGATCCTCGTCATCGCACCCATCCTCTTGGTCTGGTTTGGCTTTGGAATCGGGCCGAAGCTGATCGTCGTGGCGCTGATCTGCTTCTTCCCGATCACGGTCAGCGCGACCGACGGCCTGCGCTCGGTCGACGCGGAGGCAATCAAGATGATGCGCACACTCGACGCCTCGCGCCTGCAGGTCCTCTGGCGCGTCGAAGCGCCCACCGCCCTGCCCTTCGCCTTCAGCGGCGCCAGGATCGCCGCCACCTTCGCCCCCATTGCCGCGATCTTCGGAGAGTGGGTCGGCGCTCAATCTGGACTCGGCGTGATGATTCGCGAAGACAGCGCGCAACTTGCCACCGCAAGAATGTTCGCCGCGACTGTCGTCCTGACCGCGATCGCCCTGGGGCTATTCGGGCTGCTGGCCCTCGCGGAGCGGCGTGTCGTCACTTGGCGATAGAACACAGGGCATGAAGCCCCACCTGACTCGCCCGCTCGCGATCGTTACCTCCCTGCTCACCCTTGCCCTCGGGCTCGCGGCCTGCGGCGAGAAGAGCGAGAACGTCACCGGCGGCGCCAGCCCGACGCCCTTCAAGCTGACACTCGACTTCTACCCGAACCCCGACCACGCCGGGATCTACATGGCGCAGAAGCTCGGCTACTTCAAGGAAGCCGGGCTTGACGTCTCGATCGAGACTCCATCGGATCCCTCAACCCCGATCAAGGAGGTCGCCGCCGGCCGCACCGACCTGGCGATCTCCTACGAGCCCGAGGTGATCCTCGCCCGCGAACAGGGGCTCGACGTTCGCGCCGTCGACGCGCTCGTCTCTCGCCCGCTGACCTCGATGATCTGGCTGAAGAAATCGGGGATCAAAGGGGTCGGCGATCTGCGCGGTAAGACGATCGCGACCGCCGGCATCCCCTACCAGGACGCCTACCTGAAAACGATTCTGGCGCGCGCCCACCTCACCCCCTCCGACGTCAATCCCGTCAACGTCGGCTACGGGCTGCTGCCGGCGATCATCGGCGGCAAGGCACAGGCGATGCTCGGTGGCTTCAGCAACATCGAGGGAGTCGACCTGCGTGAACGCGGCGAGGACCCCGTCGTCACCCCGGTCGACCAACTCGGGGTGCCCACTTACGACGAGTTGGTCCTGGTCGCCCAGGGTAAGCGCCTCGAAGAAAATCCCGAATCGATCCGCCTCTTCCTCGCCGCCCTCGCGCGCGGCACCAAGGCGGCGATCGAAAACCCGAGCGCGACGGCGGCCGCGCTGATCGAAGCCAACCCCGACCTCGATCCGAAACTGGCCCAGGCCGAGGTCGCGGCGACCCTGCCGCTGCTCTCCCGCAGCGGCGCTATGAACCCCGCCGAGTGGCAACACTTCATCGGCTGGATGCGAGACAACGGACTGATCTCCTCGCTGCCCAAAAGCGGCGAAGTGCTCGACAACTCCTATCTGCCGGGCAAGATCTCCGAATAGCGGGGCAGGCCCTGCTTGAGCAGCTGGGAGATCTTCTCCGCCGGTAGCGCCCGCGAGAAGAGATGGCCCTGGGCGTAATCGCAGCCAAGTCGATTCAGCTCCGAGAGTTGCGCCTCGTTTTCGACACCCTCGGCGATCACCTCAAGCGAGAGGGCGCGAGCCATCCCGATGATCGCCTCGACGATCGCCGTGCGCTCCTGCTCGACCCCGAGCGCATCGACAAATGAGCGGTCGATCTTCAGCGCGTGAAGCGGGAAGCGATTGAGATAGGCCAACGAGGAGTAGCCGGTGCCAAAATCATCGAGGACGAGCCGAACCCCGAGCTCGCTGAGCGCCTCGAGGGTCGCCCTCGCACTTGCGGACTCCTCGACCAGGACGCTCTCGGTGATCTCCAGGCGCAGGTGGACGGGGTCAAGCCCGGTGCGGGCGAGGACCTCGGCGACCGAGGAGGCGAGGTCACCGTGGGCGACCTGGCGGGCCGAGAGGTTGACCGAGACATCGAGAGGGCGCTGATCGGGGCGCTGCCGGTGCCACTCGAGAATCTGGCGACAGGCGCTCTCCTGGACCCAGCGCCCGATCGGCTCGATCAGGCCGCTCTCCTCGGCGACCGGGATGAACTCGGGCGGGTCGAGCTCTCCGCGCTCGGGATGCTCCCACCTGACCAGCGCCTCCAACCCGGTGATGCGGCCATTGGCGAGGCAGACCACGGGCTGGTAGTTGAGGTTTAACTCGTCGCGTTCGAGCCCGAGGCGCAGCTCGCGCTCGACCTCGAGCCGCCGCAGCGCCCGGGCCCGCATCTCAGCGTCGAAGAGCTCACAGCGCGAGCGGCCGCGTTCCTTGGCCCGGTACATGGCGGCGTCGGCGTCGCGAATCAGCATGTCGGGGTCGGCTGGCTCGCTTGCGGTGGGCCTGGCGACGGCGATCCCCAGGCTGGCGCTGACGATGTGATCGACCGCCCCGATCGCGAAGGGCTCGGCGAAGGCGGTGGCGACGCGGTCGGCGATCGCGACCGCCTCCTCCTCATCGGCAAGGCGATCGACCAGCACCCCGAACTCATCGCCGCCGAAACGGGCGACGGTGTCGCCGGGGCGTAGGTGGGCGCGAAGTCGCGGGGCAACCGCGCGGAGGAGCTCATCGCCGGCGTGGTGGCCGAGGCTGTCGTTGATCAGCTTGAAGTGGTCGAGGTCGAGGAAGAGGATGCCCACCGGCGACCCCGAGACCAGCCCGCGCTTGAGCGCCTCAGAGAGCGAGGCGACGAAGCTGGGACGGTTGGGGAGCCCGGTGAGGGAGTCGTGCAGAACCCGGTAGCGCAGCGCCTCATCGGCGCCGTGGCGCTCGATCGCATCGCTCAAGACGTTGGCGGAGGCCTGCACGAAGTGGACGTCTTGCGGCGTGAAGCGACCCGGCCTGCTCGAGTGGATATCGAGCACCCCATAGGGCTGCCTTTTCCCCTGGATGACCACCGCCAGGCTGCTGCGCACCTCCAGCACCCGTAGGGCAGGCGGCATCGAGTAGCGGCCCTCCGCCGACCAGTCATCAACGATCACATGCAGACCCGAGTCGATCGAAACGCCAGCGTGGGAGTCACGCGCCGCCGAGACGCGCTGGGCGGCGCCGGTCACCTGACCCTCGAGACCGGCGCGTAGATGAAGCCAGCGCCCGTCGCGGTCGAGTTCCCAGATACAGGCGCTCTCGACCCCTGCGGTTTCGGTCAAAAGCGAGACCGCCTCGGCCATCAACTTCTCGGGATCGCTGCCCCTGAGGGCGGTTTCGCCGAGCCGCGCGACGGTCGCCTGCTGGGCGGCGGCGCGCTGCAACTCCTGCTCGGCGATCTTGCGCTCGGTGATGTCATAGAGGACGCCGTGCCAGACCGGGACTCCGGAGTCATCGGGCTCAAGCACGGCCTCATCGAGAATCCAGACGGTGGCGCCGGCCCGGGTGATCATCCGGTAATCGACGGGCGGCGGGTTGCGGTCACCGAGCGCCTTTCGGTTCTCCTGTTCAAGCGCCCGGCCGCGATCATCGGGGTGCAAGAGCCGCGCCCAAAGCCCGGGGTCAGCGATCCATTCCTCGGGGCTGTAACCGAGGATCTCCTCGAGCTGGGGACTGACGTAGCGCCAACGCCCGTGCTCACCCATCTCGGCGGTGTAGATGATCGCCGGCAGCCGCTCCACCAGGCGCCGATAGTCCTCACCGGCGGAGGAGAGCTGGTCGAGAAGCTCGGTGACCTGCTTTTCGGGCCAGCCTTTGTCTCGTGGCGCGAGTGGCGGCATCACCGCTCTTATCGACGGATTGGCGACTCCCTTTACATAATGTGTGTCCACAGCGCGGCGATCCCTCGGAAGGGTCGATAGGGAGCAAAGAACTCCTCGACCTCCGCAACCGTCGCGCGGCGGCCAAGACGCGCGAGCCGACCGACCAGCTTCAGGTACATGAGGTCGCCGGCGGGCAGCGAATCCGCTTCGCCGCGGCCGAAGAGCCCGAGGCACTGCAAGGTCCAGGGACCGATCTCGGGAACGGCGAGCAGGCGCGCGTCGGCCGTCGGCTGCGTCGGTGAAACGCGCCCGGCCGCGATTTCCTTGGCGACCGTGATGAGGGCAATTGAGCGCGCCGGAGAGAGGCCGAGCGCCTCCAGTTCGGCCGGCGCCCGTCCGCCGATCAGCTCGGCCGGTGGCACATCGCGAAGGGGGCGCTCGAGGGCGCCGGCGCGCAGCCCCCAGCGGCCGACGATGCGGCGCTGTATCCGAGCCGCGCGAGCGGTCTCGATCAGCTGCTTGACGACCGCCCAGGCGAGGGCCTCCCAGGCCCAGGGACGCCGCTGGGGACGAAGGTAGGGCCGGCGGCGGATCAGTGGGCCGAGCAGCCGATCGCGACGGAAACGGCGGTAGAACTCGCTGAGATCATCATCGACGCCAAGCGCGAAACGCATTCGCTCCAGGGCAAGGGCGAGCTGGGCCGGACCGGCGAGACGGGGATCCTCGCCGCCCGGCGCGGGCAGGCTGACCGCATCAGGGGCCAGGGCCTCGGCCCGCAGTGCGACCCGTCCCCGCCCCGGTTGCCAGGCGCGAAGGAGCACCGGGGAGCCCTCGACCCGCAGCAGTCGTGTTGCGACTCCGGCGCGAATCCTCATCACCCCGTCCTCACCGCCAAAGCGCGGCAACAGATAGGGCGAAGCGGGCTCGAGTTCGAGCTCGAGCGGGCGCGCCGGGCGGCGCTCAGCGACCGAGGAGGTGAACGTCGACAAGGAAGGAGCGGCTGGCGAGCACGTTTGCCGGGCGTTCGTTGCGACGCCCGGAGAGCCGTCGCGGGAAGCGGTTGCGCGAGCCGACGGCGTTCCCCATCACGCGCACGGCGGCGACCGTGGCGGCGCCCGCCAGCGCCCCCCCGGCGGCGGCGATCGCGGCGGTGCGCACCTCGGTGCGCAGGACCGGCGAGGACGATTCAAGATAGGGCTCGATCGCGCGCACCGACTCCTGCGCGCCGGCCTCCCCGGCGTCCTCCTCGGCGAGAACCTCACCGTCGAGATCGAAGTTCGCACTCACTCGATCCAGCCTAGCGAGGGCGTTGGTCGCCACCGCCAACCTCGCTGGCAAAGCCCGGAACGTGCGGCTTTGGAGACCTAGAGGTCGCGCTCGAAGAGCCGGTAGCGCTTGACGACCTCGCCGCCCATCCCCTTCATCGCCCGGTTCATCGGCTCGTTCGTCTCCAGGATCCAGCCCATCTCCCCGCCGGGGATCGCTCCGGGCCGTGCCGCGGTCTCCAGGTGCTTGAGGTAGAGACCGGCTGCGACCCCGGTGTGGCGATAGTCGTGCTTGACGCCGAGCGCGAAGACCCGCAGCTGATCGATCTTGCGCCGGCCGAGCAGGAAACGCAGCCAGCCGAAGGGCAGCAGACGACCGTTTAGCTTGCTCATCACCTGGTTTATGTCGGGAAGGGTGAGCGCGGCGCCGACGACCTCGCCGTCCTTTTCGGCCATGAACGCCCACTCCTCATCGATCACCTGCTTGAGGTTCTTGGCCTGGAAGGTGACCTCGGCATCGGTGATCGGGACGAAGCCCCAGTTATCACCCCAGGCCTCGTTGTAGACGTCGCTGAAGCGTCGCACCTCCTCGGCCATATCGCGCTTTCGCATGTTGCGGATCACGATCCCCTCGTCGTGGAGGGCCTTCTCGGCGGCGGCGTGGATCGAAGGGTCAAAGCGCTCACCCTCCTTGAGATCGCCGAACTGCAGTTCCCACATCAGCACGTCAATCGCCTTCCCGAATCCCGCCGCTTCGATCATCTCCCGGTAGTAGGGCGGGTGCCAGGGCTCGAGGATCATCGGCCGGCGATCAAAGCCCTCGATCAGGATGCCGATCTCATCGTTGGTGGTGAAGTCCATCGGGCCGAGCAGGCGGGAGCGGCCCTTCTTGGCGGCCCAATCGCTGGCGGCGCCGAGCAGCGCCGCCACGATCTCGGCGTCCTCGGCCGCCTCAAAGAAGCCAAAGATTGCATCGTTGCCACCCTGGAACTCGTCCCAGCGCTGATCGATCTGGACGCTGATCCGGCCCAGCGCCTTGCCATCGCGCTCGGCGATGAAGTACTCGACCTCGGCATGCTCAAAGTAGGGGTTCTTCTTTTGGTCGAGGAACTCCATCCGCTCGAAGATCAGCGGTGGCACCCATTGCTCGCTGTCGCGGTGCAGCGCAAAAGGGACCTTGACGAAGCGCTTCAGCTCGCCGCGGCCGCCCACTGCCCTTATCGAGACGCCTCCCATGCAGCTCGGAACCTACACTTTCGAGCGATGAGCGATACCGCCAAGCCCCCCGTCGATGTCTTTGCGAAGGCCCGCGACCACGAGCGCCTCGAGCAACTCGAAGCCGCCAGGGCGCAGGATCTCCTCCCCTATTTCCGCCTGCTCACCTCCGAGGCGGGCCCCGTGGTTGAGATGGAGGGACGCACGACGATCATGCTCGGCTCCAACAACTACCTGGGGCTGACCGGCGATCGGCGCGTCAAGCAGGCGGCCCGCGATGCGCTTGAGACCTATGGCACCGGCGTCACCGGATCACGGCTGTTAAACGGCACCACACCGCTTCACCTCGAGCTCGAGCGCGAGCTGGCCGAGTGGATCGGCGCCGAGGACGCGATCGTCTACACAACCGGCTACCAGGCCAACCTGGGCTGCATCGGGACAATTCTCGGGCCCGGCGACACGGTGATCTGCGATTCCGGTGATCACGCCTCGATCCTCGACGGCTGCCGGCTCTCGGGCGCAAAGCTGCGGCCCTTCCGTCACAACAACATGGAGAAGCTGGAGAAGATGCTGGGGCGCGCCGCCGGGGACGGCGGCGGCGTCCTGGTCATCGTCGACGGCGTCTTTTCGATGGAGGGCGACGTCTGCGACCTGCCGCGCATCGTCGAGCTCTGCAAGGCCCACGGCGCTCGGCTGCTCGTCGATGAGGCCCACGGCGCCGGGGTCCTCGGCGCCCGCGGCGCCGGGGCGTGCGAGCTCTTCGGGCTCGAGCAGGAGGTCGACCTGAGGATGGGTACCTTCTCCAAGAGCCTGGCCTCCTGCGGCGGCTTCATCGCCGGTCCAGCCGAGGTGATCGAGTACCTGCGGGTCGCCTCGCGCTCGTTCATCTTCAGCGCCTCGGCGGTCCCGGCCGCGGTCGGCGCGGCGCTCGCCGCCCTGCGGGTTATCCGCGCCGAGGGTCCAGCTCTGTTCAAGGCGCTGCTCGACAACGCCGAATACCTGCGCGAGGGACTGCGCGCCCTGGGTCTTGAGGTGATCGAGCCGGGCTCACTGCCCGACGGCACGGTCGCCACCACACCGGTGGTGCCGGTGGTCGTCGGTGATGACTGGCAGGCGGTGCTGCTCTGGAAAGCACTCTTTGACGCCGGCGTCTACACCAACGTCGCGATCCACCCAGCGGTCCCGCCGGCCGGCGCTCTGCTGCGCACAAGTCTGATGGCGACCCATGAGCGCGAGCACCTCGACGCTGCACTCGGGACGATCGCCCGCACGATCGACCGGTTTCCCGACCTGCCGCGCAGCTGAGGCATACCCAGGTCGGGGTAGTTTCAGCCTTGTCCAGATTGAGACAAAATCTGAGCGTCGCAAAATTGTTGCTCTTAGCGAAGGACCTGAGCGCCGTCCGTCTAACCCGGGTTGACGCCTCACCGGTCGGCGCATACGTTGCCCTCTCGCCGACCGCGACCCGGGGCAGGGAAGTGATCGGCGGATGACTCGACTTACCTGAGCCGCCTCCAGTCGGCGACGCGCCAGGGACCTGATATCCGACCAGTCAACGACCCCGAGGGAGGAGTCCAAGTGGACGCTGTTTCAATCGCCCCTGCAACGAGCAACGCTTCGATCATTGAGGGACCCCAGCACATGCAGGCGCTCGCCCGCGCCAATCGCGTGCGCCTGGCCCGCGCCGAGCTGAAGCGCTCGATCGCCCGTGGCGAGACCAACGCCTCGACGGTCGTCCGCGAGTGCCCCTGGGAGACGGAGAGCATGACCCTCGCCGAGCTGCTCACCAGCCAACGTCGCTGGGGCCGTACCCGGGCTCGCAAATTCCTGCTCGGCGTCGCCCTCACCGAGAACAAGCGACTGGGGACGCTGACCGCGAGACAGCGGGCACTGCTGGCCTCCGCACTCGCAGACAAGAGATCCGCAGAGCGCTCGGCGCTGCTGGTCTAGAAGCGGCGGCGCCCGCCGATCTTGAATGAGAGACCGCCCGAGGCCCGCTGAAAGGCGCGTCTGAGCGCCAGGAAGGCGAGCCCGAAGGCGAGGGCGCCGACTCCAAGCGCGACCGCGAGAATCTCACCCGCGGCATAGAAGAGAAGGGCGACGACGAGGACAAAGATCGCCCCGCTGAGCAGGGTGGTGTGGGAACGGTAGCCGGCCAGATGCTCGCGGATCGCAACCTCCATGCCGCCCAGCCCGGCGAGGACCACCCCGATGCCGAGCGCGGTCGGGCCGCCGCCGAGAAAGCCGATCACCAGCAGCACGATCCCGACCAGGATCGTCAGCTCGGCAAGCGGAAATGACCCCCACGGCGCCGGGGGCAGCTCGTCGCCGGATGTCGGCTTCATAAGGGGCAGCCGGAGGAGATCTTCACCCGCCACCAGCCCATCAGCATCCCCAGCAGCCCAAACCGCGGGCGCGAGTGCCAGGTGCCGCAGCCAGGCTGGCCGACCTCGGCGCGGGAAATCCGCATCCACTTGAAATCTGCCGGGCTCGCCAGCATCCGCTCGAGGATTTGGCGGTTGCGAGTCTCCAGCTCGGCCCGCTCGCTGAGTGCCAGATCGGCGGCGCCGATCCGCTCGGCAAGTTCGTCTCGGACTCGCTCCAGATCGCCGAGGTCGAGCGCCCGCGGCATCGCCGAGGCACCCCCCACCGCGGCGTCGATCTGCAGGCGCGGAAAGGCCCTGATCACGCGCCGGGAGAGCTGGTACTCGAGCCGAGCGATCTGGCGCCGGAGCTCGGCGCGGGCAGGTCGCTCATCGCCCCCAACTGTGAGCGGGACCGAACAGGGTGTGTCTCTGACGAGCAGATTAGACATGACCCGAGCTCAGTCTAGTTCACCGCAGCGCTCCCGAAAGCGGTGCCGCGGTTAAGCCTCTAAGGCGCTTGGATCGCGCCGGCGGCCATCCAGAGCGCCTCATCGACAGCGATCTGGGGAACTCCGTTGACCTGCACGGCGACGATCGTCAGGCGTCGAGAAACCTGCTCGATCCCACTCCAATCGGTCTTTTCCCCGAACAGGAGACCGACCGGGCCGCGCTCGTCGGCGATCACCAAGGTCCCCTGGGCCAACTCCCCGGGTCGCTCGGGGAGCGCCTCGCCCGGGGCCGCGTCGCGGATGCAGAGCCTGCCCACCTGCTCCCCATCAAAGGCCCGCAGCGCGACCCCGGTCTCGACAGTCGCGATCGTCAGCGCGTCCTCGGGCAGGCCCACGCTCTTGAAGGCCCCATCGTGGAGGCGCTCCAGCGCCAGCTGCTCGACCGGGGTGCGGGTGCGATCGGGGTCGAGGCCGATCTGGCGAAAAAAGACCCGGTAGGCCCAGGGGATCGGCCGTTCGCGCAGGTGGATGGCATGAGCACCGTAGAAGCGATCAGAGAGCTCGCGCAGGCGCCGGCGTATCGGCTCCGGGCTCCTCCCCGGGCAGGCATCGACGGTGATCGAGACGATCCCGAGGCCGGCAAACTCAGCGGCGACGTGGGGTGCAACCCAGCCCGGCTCGGGAACCGGCTCAAAGCCGGCCCCGAGATCAGCTTCGGGGAGCGGGTCGGCCATCTCAGCTCCCGGCCCCATTCTGGGCAGCGCGGGTGGCCCGCAGCAGCTCCTCGAGCCGGGCTTCGAGCTGGCTGGCGTCGAGCTCACCGGCACTGGCGCTCTGCAGGGTCCCGCCGGGGAAGGCGAAGGCGAACGTCGGGCAGCCGCTGATCCGATAAAGGGCCGCGACGGCTCCGTCGCGATCAAAGCCGACCGGCATCCGCCAGCCGCGTTCGCGCGTCAGTTCGCGCACCGTACCTTCATCGTCGAGCACGTCCAGCGAGAGAAATGCCACCCGCCCACGGTAGCGCTCGAACACGCGGCTGAGCACATCCTGCTGTTCGACACAACCATTTCCCTTGGTGAACCAAAACGAGATGACAGAGGGCCGCGCGAAGAGCTCACAGGCCCGAAATGCCCCCGGTTCATCGACCCCGCAGGCGGGGGTGCGCGGTTCGCTGCAGGGCAGGCTCGAGCTCGAGCAGTCATCCTGGGCGACGTTCGCGTCCCCTTCCAGCGAACTGCTCGCGAGGGGAACGGCGAACTCCGGCAACGGCCAGTGCTTGGGAAATTTTTCGAGGCCGAGGGTCTCGTTGCCCTTGCCAGCCTGGTGGATGATCGCGATCACGACGACCGCGGCGAAGATCAGGCCAACGGCGATTGAGTAGCGGTCCCTCACCGTCCCTCCCCGCCAAGCATCAGAACCGCGGGCAGAGCCACCATCACCCCGACCAGCGCCACCGCGAGGTCGATCACCGTGACCGCGCCGAAATCGCGCAGCATCCGCACGTCGCTGACGAGCAGAACCGCGAAGCCCGCGGTCGCGGTCAGGCCCGAGGCGAGCACCGCCGAGCCGGTGCGCGCGTAGGCAACCTGCAGTGCCTGCGCCGGCGCCCGCCCCGCCACGCGCTCCTCGTGGAAACGGGCACAGAGGATGACGCTGAACTCGGTGGCGATCGCGACCGTCAGTGCTCCGAGCGCCGCCGACATCGGATTGAGCGCGATGCCACTCGCCCACAAGACGAGCGCCGACCAGCCGCCGGCGAGCACGACCGGCGCGAGTGGCACCAGGACCCTAGAAACCGAGCGGTAGGCGGCGAGCAGGACGAGGGCAACGGCCAGCAGGCCGGCCAGGGTGACCCAGTAGCGACTGCTGGAAAGCTCGCTGGCCGCCGCCGCGGCGACCACCGGCAACCCCGCAAGCTTCACGTCGATCCCGGGCGGCGGCCCACCCGCAGTACCGGGCGAGCCGATCGCCCCGCGCACACGTTCAATCAGCGCCTGCTGAGCTTCCAGGGACTGGTCGCGAATCCCGAAACTGAGCAGCGCCGTGTGACCCGGCAGTCCGCTCGCCGGGTCGACCGGAGCCACCTGCTCGAGGTCATAGGCGGGCAGTTCGGCGAGAACCGCGCGCACCGCTTTTCGGCGCAATCGCCCGGCGCCGACGACGAAGTCCGAGAGCGCCGGGCCCGGACAGACTTCTGCCTGCAGGCAACTGGGGTGAGCGCCGCTGAACCCGTTCTCGCGCAGAACTCGGTGCTTGAAGCCAGCCATCCACAGCAGCGTCGCCGGATCGGTCAAATCAGGCGCGCTGACCTTCACTTCGAGCTCTCCCGAAACCCCCGTTGCGTCCTGCAGTCGATTCAGTTCACGCACAGCGGTGATGCTCTGCGGCGCCAACTGGCGGATGTCTGACTGGGTCTGGATCTGGGTGCCGGCGACCCAACCGGCGATCGCTAGGGGCAAAGCGCCGAGCAGGACAGCTCGGGGGTGAGACCGAGAGATCGAGAGGATGCGCCCGGGCAACGCCGGCAGCGACGGCAGGGCGGCAGGCCCTAGGGGGCTGCGCCGCGCTCGCCGTTTCTCGCGCCAAGCACCCGGCAACAGATTCGCGAGGCGAGCGGAATCGGCCCGCGCGCCAAGTGCCGGCTCACGACGCAGGAAAAGAGCGGCGAAGCCGGCGGTCAGAGTCAGGGCGAAGGCGATCGCGATGCCAACGACGAGCAGCAGCCCAAAGCTGCGAACCATCGGGGTGGGCGAGAGCTGCAGCGCAAGGAAGCCCGCACCGGTCGCAAGGCAGGCGGTGCCGATCGCCGGGCCGCCGCGGCCGACGGCATCGAGTGCTGCCTTGACGCCATGCAGACCCGACGCAATCGCCTCGTCAAAGCGGGCTTGGAACTGGATCGCGTAGTCAACCGCGAGGCCGACAAGAATCGGCAAAACGGCGATCGAGGCCATCGTCAGCGAACCGCCGAGCAGCTCAAAGAGGCCGAAGGTCATCGCCGCCGCGGCGAGCGCGAGAGCGAGCGGCAAAAGGCGCAGACGCGAGCGAAAGACGAGACCCAGGACCGCCGCCATGACGATCACAGCGACGCCCAGGAGGACCAGGAGAGCGTCCCTCAGCGCCCGGGCCAGGCCATCGACCACGACCGGTACGCCGGAGACCACGTAGCGCCCACCGCGCAGCGCAAAGCAGGGTGCGGGCTTGCCACGCGGGCCGCATTGCTTGCGCGGCGTGGTTTCGTGGACCGCAGCTTGGATCAGACCGAGGGCGCGGTGGCGTTCTTCCTCGCTCAGATCGGGACGCAGGCGCAGGACGATCTGGGCCGAGTGGCGATTTGGAAACAGATAGGCGAGGCGCGGCTTGGGCGTGCCGGGCGGGCGATCGGGCTCAAAGACGACCGCGCTGGTGAATTCGGGATTGCCAAGGCCGGGCACGCTGCGAATCCCGTATTTGGCCGCCACCGCCAGCGCCAGACGCTGCAGGCGGCTGGGCGAAACCCGGGCCGCGAGCCGTTCGAATTGGTCATCGATCTGGATCACCGCCTCGTTGAGGAAGGTCGCCGGCCCGACCAGGAATTTGACCGCCTTCATCTGCGCCAGCTCCGCACAGGGACCTGGGATCGGTTTCGCACCCGGCGGCAGCTTGCCGGCGAGGCAACTCTCCAGCCGCAGCAGCTGACCCAGGTTGGCGGTCAACAGCAGCCGCCGCAGGTCGCCTTCGGCGAGGACCACGACCGGGTCTTCACCGAAGGTTTCGTGCAGTTCCTGGGTCGCGCGGTAACTGGCGTTATCGGCGTTGACCAGGGTGTCGGTGCCGGCGTCGGTCGGGATCTGGGTGGCCGCCAGCGCGGCGGCGAGGGCGAGCAGCGAGGCCACCGCCAGGACCGCCCTGGCGTGCCTGGTCGCCCAAGCGGCGGTCGGCCTCAATCCATCGAGAGCGGGCCGGTCACGTCCGCCTTGAGGAACTGCGCCACGAAGGCGTTTTCGGAGTCAAACAACTCGTTTTTGGGGCCCGACTCGACAATTTTGCCGTTCCAAAGAACGGCGAGGAAATCGGCGATCCGGCGCGCGGTGTTGAGGTCATGGCTGATCGTCAGGTAACAACCACCGTTCTCGGCGTGAACCTCGCGGATCAGCTCGCAAAGCAGCGCCGTGCGCACTGGGTCAAGACCTGAATCGGGCTCGTCGAACATCACGATCGCCGGTTCGAGGACCAGGGCGCGAGCGAAGCCGGCACGCTTGCGCATCCCACCGGAGAGCTCGTTGGGCATCTTGTAGGTGGCCTCGGTCAGCCCCACCTCTTTGAGCCGGCGGTTGACGATCTCACCGATCTCTTCCTCACTTTTGTCGGTGTGCTGGCGCAGCGGGAAGGCGGTGTTGTCGTAAATGTTCATCGAACCGAAAAGAGCGCCGTCCTGGAACAGCAGGCCGAACTTTTTGCGCACCTCGAAGAGTTCGTCGTCGGTCATGTTCGGAATCGATTCGCCGTGCACCAACACGTCGCCTGAATCGGGCGCGAGCAGACCGACTATGTGCTTGATCAAGACGCTCTTGCCGGTACCCGAGGGGCCGAGCACCATCGAGACCTGATCCTCGGGGAGGCCAAGATTGAGGCCGTTGAGGATCCTGGCACGGCCGAACTGCTTGACCAGATCGATCACCTCGATCGCGTCTTCGCCACCGTGGTCGCGCTTGCGGCCGGTGTGGAAACGGTAGGGATCGGGCTCATCAGGGGCGACCCCGGGGATGACGAAGTCGCGGCCCATCACAGCGCCGTCCTCACTCACATAGGGTCCAGTGGCCTTGGTCTCATCTGCAGACACGGTCTGATCAGCCTCCTATCGGCGCCCTCGGGTTGGCCCCCCAGAAGATCAGGGTTCCGAGCATCCCGATGATGTGGACTAAGACGATATTGAGCACCATCGACTTCGCGGTCGCGGTGCCGACTCCAACCGGCCCCCCCGAGGCGGTGTAGCCGTAATAGCACCCGACCAGCACGATCGCGGTCGCCATGAACATGCCCTTGGTCAGGCTGAAGAAGAGGTCGGGAGGGTTTTGGAACATCCAGAAGATCAGTTCATAGCCACCTGAGGAGACATCGCCGATCTGCTGCACGACGGCCAGATAGCTGGCGAAATACATGATCCCGATCCCGGCCAGGTACATGAAAGGGAAAGCGATCCAGGCAGCGAGCAGCCGGGTCGCGCAGAGGAAGGCGACGGGCGGCACTCCCATCACCTCGAGCGCGTCGATCTCGTCGGAAATCCGCATCGCACCGAGCTCGGCGACGATCCCGGTCCCGACCTTGGCGGCGAGCATGTAACCGAAGGCGTAGGGCATCACCTCGCGCAGGTCACACCAGGCCGAGAAAAGGCCGGCGTAGGCGGGGGCACCCTGGGCGCGCAGCAGATAGGCACCCTCGATCCCGCATTGCAGCCCGAGGACGAAGACCAGCCCCCAGATGATCAGCGCCGAACCGAGGATCAAGATGCCGGCCTGGCGCAGCGACTCGCCGAAGAAGCGCAGGACGCGGCCCGAGTAGACCAGACCGGCGACCCTGGCGCCGAAGCGCGAGATCTCGCCGAAGGAGTCAAGCCAACCGCGCGGGACATCGAGCCAGGCGCTCATCGAATCGTCTGCAATTCAGGGTTGGTGGCGAGCATTGTCTGGGTGAACGCGTAGTTGAAGGCAAAGACGCCCATGAAGGAGATGACCACCGCCTGATTGACAGCGCGGCCGACCCCGGCCGCGCCGCCGGAGGCATTCATTCCCTTGTAGGAGCAAACGACGGCGATGATCGCACCGAACAGGGTGCACTTGATCACCGAGCCAGCGAGGTCGGTGATTGAGGCATTGGAGAAGAGGGTCGCGAAGAAACCGCCGAGCGGCTGCTTGTAGAGGATCTCAGTGAGGATGCCGCCGCTGATCCCAAAGACCAGGGCGTAGATATCGAGCAGGCCGGTGATCAGCATCAGCGCCAAAAAGCGCGGTACGACGAGATTCTTGATCGGGTCGACGCCGAGCACCTGCAGGGCGTCGAGCTCCTCGCGGATCTTGCGGGCGCCAAGGTCGGCGGTGATCGCGGTACCTGCGACCCCGGCGACGACGACCGCGGTGACGAAGGGTGCGAACTCGCGGATCGAGGCGAGGACGAAGAAACCGCCGAGCCGGTCGAGGGTGCCGAACAGGGTGAAGACATTGGCCGCCTGCAGCCCCGGGGCACCGAAGCCGAAAGCGACGGTGGAGATCAGGAGTGGAAACCAGCAGAGCTGCAGGGCGAAGAGGAACTGGCCGATGAACTCCTCGCCGTAGGGATAGGGCGGTCTCACCGCCGAGGCGAGCGTGCGAGTAGTGAGGAGCACCATTTCCCCCACCTGTTCGAAGAAGGACCTCGCCGGAGCGAAGCTCCTGCCTATCGATGCGGCTCTATTCATTGCTCCTCCGATTGGCCGGCACCGGGTCCACTCGACCCCGACCTAGGGATGGCAGTCTATGGGATGCAGGCGGCGCTCTCCGTTACACCAGTGTTGAGATCGAGCTAACCCCGGGCCGAGTCCGCGGCTCCTCCTTAGAGACAGCGCGGGACCCATGCTATGTTCCGGCCGCTTTGGGGGGGCACGGCAAACCCGGGCGGCAATCCCGCCTTCGCGCTATCGCAGCGGGACTCGCCCTCGTGGCGTTGGCCAGCTCGCTGGCGGCCTGCGGTGGCGGTTCCTCCGCGGATTCAAACGAGAAGGCGGGCAGCTACCAGGTGAGGGTGACCGGGGCGCAATTTCCGACCAAGCAGCGGCTCGGCCAAACCTCGCTGTTGCAGATCGGGATTCGCAACACCGGCAAGAAGACCGTGCCGGCGATCGCCGTCACCCTCTCGATCGCGGGTAAGCCCGGACAGACCTCCTCGCTGCCCTTCGCCATCCACGACCCACAGCCCGAACTCGCCCAGCCCGACCGGCCGGTCTGGGTCCTCGCCGAAGGCTATCCCAAGCTGGCTGGCACCGAAGGGCCCGGCGGCGCCACCACCTCCAGCCATAAGACCTTTGACCTGGGCGCGCTCAAGCCCGGTGCCAGCCTGGAAGGAATCTGGAAGTTGAGCGCGGTCAAAGGTGGCCAATACACGCTGCTCTACGGCATCGACGCCGGCCTCAGCGGAGCGGCCAAGGCAGAGACCGTCGGGGGCGTCAAGCCCGGTGGCTCCTTCGTCGTGCAGATCTCCGAAACCCCGCCCGAATCCGAAGTCACGAACTCCGGGCAGATCGTCGAAATCGGCAAACCGGGGAAGCCGAACAAGTAGCGTTTCGGGGATGAGACGCCGCCTTCGTGCCGGCACCGCTCTTCTCTTCTTTGCTCTGTTTGCGCTCTCGGCCTGCGGCGCCGCCGGGGCGCCGAGCCGCTCCTCTCAGCCCCAACCCAGGCGCAGCGGCGGGCTCGGGTTGAGGCGCATCGGCAACTTTGACAACCCCGTCTACGTGACCGGGGCTCCCGGGGTCCCGCGGCTGCTCTTCGTCGTCGAGCAACCCGGCAGGGTGATCGTCCTGCGCGACGGTCGGCGGCTGAGGCGACCCTTCCTTGACATCTCAAGCCTGGTCTCCTTCGAAGGTGAGCGGGGCCTGCTCTCGATCGCCTTTCCACCCGACTACAAGCGCAGCGGTCGCTTTTATGCCTACTACACCGACAAACAGGGCAATATCCGCATCGACGAATTCCAGCGCCGCACCCAGACGCGCGCCGCCCCCGCCTCGCGGCGGAAGGTAATCGGCATCCCCCATCCGGTTAACACCAACCACAACGGCGGTCAGATGCAGTTCCTGGGCAACCTGCTGTATTTCGGCACCGGCGATGGCGGCGCCGCGGGAGACCCCCCAAATAACGCTCAGAACAAGAATGTCCTGCTCGGCAAGTTGCTGCGCATCGATCCGCGGCCATCGAGCGGGGCGCCCTACACGGTGCCGCCCTCGAACCCCTTCGTCGACAAACCCGGACGCGATGAGATCTACAGCTATGGCCTGCGCAACCCGTTTCGCTTCTCCTTTGACACCACCAGCGCCAAAGCGCCCCGAATCGTGATCGGCGATGTCGGCCAGAATCGCTTCGAGGAGGTCGACTACACGACCGTCGCGGCCGCCCGCGGCGCCAACTTCGGCTGGGATGCCTTCGAGGGCTTTGCCCCCTACCGCGAAGAAGAAGGTGGCACTCCCGATCCCGGCGATACGACGAAACCGATCTACGCCTACCCCCACAGCCGCGACGGGAGCTGCGCGATCATCGGCGGCTACGTCGTCCACGATCCCCGCCTGCCGGCCCTGCGCGGACGCTACCTATATGCCGATTACTGCGAGGGCAAGCTGCGCAGCCTCAAACCCCACCTCGGTCGCGCCGGCGACCAGGGCACCCTCGGCCCATCGCTGGAAAGCCCGACCTCCTTTGGCGAAGATGACCAGGGGCGCATTTACGTCACCTCTCAGGCGGGCCCCGTCTTCCGCCTCGTTCCCAGATAGCGGCTAGAGTTGGCTGACCAGCCAAGAGTGTGAGGAAGGGAGCACCACGGTGGAGAGCGGCACTGCGCAGACGAGGGACACACTTAAGGGAGCCGAGGGCTCTGCCAACGGCGCAAATGGCACGGCTGATCGCCTCGAGGTGCTCAATCCGGCGAGCGGCGAGCCGGTTGGAGCGGTCGCGACCGCCTCACCCGAGCAGGTGGCCGAGGTCGTCGCCCGGGTCCGTGCCAACCAGGCCGAGTGGGAGGCGCTTGGCATCGAGGGGCGCCGCCACTGGTTGGGCAAGCTGCGTGACTGGCTCCTTGACAACGCCAGCCAGATCGCCGACACGATGCAGGCCGAGACCGGCAAGGTGCGCGGCGACACCTCGATCGAGCTGATCTACCTCGCCGACCTGATCAACTTCTACGGCGCCAAGGCGGCGAAGTTCATCGGCGAGGAAAGCGTCCGCGCCCACTCGCCGCTGATGGCCTCGCGCAAGCTCAAGGTTCAGTACCGCCCCTATCCGGTGGTTGGCGTGATCAGTCCCTGGAACTTCCCGATGGCGCTTGCCCTCGGCGACGCAATCCCCGCCCTGCAGGCCGGCGCGGCCGTTGTGATCAAGCCCTCGGAGTTCACGCCAATGGGCCTTCAGGAAGCGGTTAAGGTCTGGAAGGAGGAGATCGACGCGCCCGATGTATTTGACTGCGTGCACGGGGCCGGGGAGGTCGGGGCGAGTCTGATCGACAACGTCGACTTCCTCCAGTTCACCGGCTCTGATCGCACCGGCCGCAAAGTTTTGGCACGAGCCGCCGAGACCCTGACCCCGGTCAGCCTCGAGCTCGGTGGCAAGGACCCGATGATCGTGCTCTCCGATGCCGATCTCGACCGCGCCGCCAACGCCGCGACCTGGGGCGGGATGTTCAACGCCGGGCAGGTCTGCCTCTCGGTCGAGCGGATCTATGTCGAGGAGCCGGCCTACGAGGAGTTCGTCGCCAAGCTGACCGAGCAGGTCGGCAAGCTGCGCCAGGGCCCGGACGGCCGCTCGCCGTCTTCGGAGGTCGGTGCGATGACCTCACCCAACCAGACCGCGATCGTCGAGGAACAGGTCAACGACGCCCTCGCCAACGGCGCCCGGGCGCTGACCGGCGGTAAACGGGTCGAGGGCCCGGGTCAGTACTTTCAACCCACGGTCCTGGTTGACGTCGACCACTCGATGAAGGTGATGCGCGATGAGACCTTTGGGCCGGTGGTCGGAGTGATGAAGGTGCGCGATTCCGAGGAGGCGCTGCGGCTCGCCAATGACACCCGCTACGGTCTCGCCGGATCGGTCTTTGGCGAGCGGCACCGCGCCGAGCGTGTGGCGCGGCGAATCGAGGCCGGTGCCGTCAACGTCAACGACGTGATCGTCAACTACGGCGCGATCGACGTGCCGATGGGTGGTTGGAAGGAGTCGGGGATCGGCTTTCGCCACGGCGAGTACGGGATCAAGAAGTACTGCCGGCCGGAGTCGATCGTGATCACCCGCTTTGCCGCCAAGCGCGAACCGAACTGGTTTCCCTACACGAGGGCTCGTCAGGGCTTCGTCGCTCGCATCGCCCAGGCCTTCAACGCCCGCGACCTGAAGCGCCGCCTCGGGATCCGTGGCTGAACCACCCTCGGCAGGGCGCCGCGCTTCGCTAGATTTATTGGCGACCATCTAGAGCGGTCGAGGGGCCCGGCCCGTCGACGCCGCAGCAACCGGCCGCGATCCCCGGATCGCGGTGCGGTGCTAACGCCGGATCCGATGGAGGAAGGTGAAAGGTTTCAGCCATGGCAGAGCGTGATTTCCTAGCCGCGACCCGCGAGCGCGTCGTCGTCTTCGATGGCGGTATGGGCGCCACCCTCGAGCAGTTCGAGCTCAGCCAAGCGGACTACGGGGGCCTGCTCGGCAAATGCCATGAGGCCCTGGTCCTCAACCGGGCCGACGTGATCGAGGGCGTCCACACCTCGATGCTGGAGGCCGGCGCCGAAGTTGTCGAGACCGACACCTTTCAGGGGTCGCGACTGAAGCTCGAAGAGTGGGGCCTCGGCGAGCAGACCCTGGAGATCAATACGAAAGCAGCGCAGATCGCTCGCCGGGCCGCCGGCGGGGAGCGCTTTGTCGCGGGCTCGATCGGTCCAACCGGCTTCCTGCCGGCATCCGATGACCCGACCCTCGGCGATATCTCCTTCACCAGGCTGGTCGAGGTCTTCTCCGAGCAGGCCCGCGGCCTGGTCGAAGGGGGCGTGGATCTGATCATCATCGAGACCGCCCAGGACATCCTCGAGGTCAAGGCGGCGATCTTCGGTGCTCGCGAGGCCTTCGCCGCAACCGGGCGCCGGCTGCCGATCCAGACCAGTGTCTCGCTCCTGCCCCAGGGCGGCAAGATGCTGCTCGGCACCGACATTCAGGCGGTGCTGACGACGCTGGCGGCGCTCGATGTAGACGTGATCGGCCTCAACTGCTCGACCGGTCCCGAGGACATGCGCGACGCGATCCGGTTCCTCGGCGAGCACAGCCCCCTGCCGGTCCACTGCATCCCCAATGCGGGCCTGCCGCTGCAGGGGCCAGACGGCGAGACGATCTTCCCCGAAGAGCCCGGGCCGCTGGCTGCGACGCTGGGTGAGTTCGTCGAGCGCTACGGCGTCGGCATCGTCGGCGGCTGCTGCGGGACAACTCCCGAACACATCGCGGCGATCCGCGAGCGGGTCGAGGGCCGCGCGGTCGGCGAGCGTCCCGCGCGGGGACCGATCGAGGTCTCCTCGCTGATGACCTCAACCCCGCTGGTGCAGGAGCCGCGCCCGACTCTGGTCGGCGAGCGGGTCAACTCGCAGGGCTCGCGCAAGGCCAAGGAGCTGCTGCTCGCCGATGATTACGATGGCCTCGTCCAGGTCGCCGAGGATCAAGTCGAGGGCGGCGCCCACGTGCTCGACATCTGCGTCGCGCTGACCGAGCGCCAGGATGAGGACGAGCAGATGAAGGCGGTCGTGGAGCGCGTCTCACTGACCCAGCCGGCACCGATCCAGGTCGACTCGACCGAGCCCGAGGTGATCAAGGCCGCCCTCGAGCAGATCTCCGGGCGGGCGATCGTCAACTCGATCAACCTCGAGGCCGGTCGCGCGAAGGCCGACGTGGTCGTGCCACTGGCCCGGGCCCATGGCGCCGCGTTGATCGCGCTGACGATCGATGAGGCCGGAATGGCGAAGACGGCCGAGCGCAAGGTGCAGATAGCCGAACGGCTGCGCGAGATCGCCTGCGAGGAGCACGGACTCGACCCCGAGGCGCTGATCTTCGACGCCCTCACCTTCACCCTGACCACTGGCGATGAGGAGTGGAGGCCCTCGGCGGTGGAGACGATCGAGGGGATTCGGCGGATCAAGGCCGAGATCCCCGGGGTGAAGACCTCCCTGGGGGTATCCAACGTCTCCTTCGGAGTTTCGCCGCGACCGCGCGCGGTGCTCAACTCGGTATTCCTGCACCACTGCGTGGAGGCCGGCCTCGACCTCGCGATGGTCAACCCCAACCACATAACGCCCTACTCAGAGATCTCCGAAGAGGAGCGCGAGCTGACCGATGACCTGGTCCTCAACCGCCGCGAGGACGCACTCGAGCGCTTCATCTCTCACTTCGAGTCAAAGGACGAGGAGGCGACCGAGGAGGCCGAGGACCCGACCGCGGGCATGGAGCCAGAGGAGGCGCTGCACTGGCACATCCTGCGACGCAAGAAGGACGGGGTCGAGGAGTGGATTGACCGCTCGGTCGAGAAAATTGGCGCGGTGCCGACCCTCAATGAGGTCCTGCTGCCGGCGATGAAGGAGGTCGGCGACAAATTCGGCTCCGGAGAACTGATCCTGCCCTTCGTCCTGCAATCGGCCGAAGTGATGAAGCGCGCGGTCGCCCAACTTGAGAACTATCTCGACCGGATCGACGGCCACACCAAGGGCAAGGTCGTGATCGCGACCGTCTTTGGCGACGTACACGACATCGGCAAGTCGTTGGTCAACACGATCCTGACCAACAACGGCTACACGGTGATCGACCTCGGCAAGCAGGTTCCGGTCGAGACGATCATCGAGGCCGCGGTCGAGAACGAGGCCGATGCAATCGGCCTCTCCGCCCTTCTGGTCTCGACCTCCAAGCAGATGCCGGCCTGCGTTCAGGAGCTCCACCAACGCGGGCTGGGGTTTCCGGTTCTGATCGGCGGTGCCGCGATCAACCGCGATTTTGGTCGCCGCACCAACTACCCGCACGGCAAGGACTCCGAGGACGTCTATCAGCCGGGGGTGTTCTACTGCAAGGACGCCTTCCAGGGTCTCGACACGATGGACGCGCTGATCGATGCCGGGTCGCGCTCGGCTCTGGTCGAGCGGATCCATGCCGAGGCCAGGACGCTGCGCGAGAAGCCAACGGTGGTCGATGACTCACCGCCGCTCAGCGACGACAGCGTGCGCTCGTCGGCGGCTACCGACAATCCGATTCCGACGCCCCCGTTTTGGGGCGCGCGTGAGATCGACATCGACTTCGATCAGGTCTTCCCCTATCTCGACCGCCACGTCCTCTTTAAGCTGCACTGGGGCGGCCGCGGGGTCAAGGGCGAGGCCTGGCGGGCGCTGGTCGAGGGCAGCGAGGGCGAGGAGGGCTTCGCGCCCCGCCTGGAGCGGATGTGGCGCGAGCAGAATTATCTTCACCCGCGGGCGCGTCTGGGCTACTTTCCAGCCGCCGCCGAGGGTAACGAGCTGGTTATCTTTGATCCCGATGATCGCGAGCGTGAGCTTGAGCGTCTGGTCTTCCCGCGCCAGCCCAAACACGACCGGATCTGCCTGGCCGACTTCTTCCGGCCCCTGGATTCGGGTGAGCGCGACCTCGTCGCCCTACAGGGCGTCACCGTCGGGCCCCAGGTCAGCGAGCTGATCGAACACCTCGAGGCAGAGGGCGAATTCGCCGAGCAGCTCTATGTCCACGGGCTTGGCGTGCAGTCCGCCGAGGGCCTCGCCGAGTGGGTCCACGCCGAGGTGCGCCGCGCCCTTGGCATCGCAGCCGACCAGGGCCGGCGCTACTCGTGGGGCTACCCCGCCTGCCCGGATCAATCTGAGCACGAGAAGGTCTGGCGGTTGCTCGAGCTCGATCAGATCGGGATGAGCCTCTCGGAGGGCTACGCGGTGACGCCGGAGCAATCGACGGTCGCGATCGTCGCCCACCATCCACAGGCGGTCTACTTCGGAATGAAATCGGGCTTCATCCCGAAGGGCACGGCGCCCGATGAACTGATCGCCGGCACCGAGCGCGGCGGCGCACTACCCCCCGCGGCAGACCCAGAGGAGACCTCCGCCCAGTAGGGGCCGCGAATTTGGAGCTGGACCTCGCCCGGGACGGTCTCCTCAAAAAGCGACAGCTCGGCCCGAGCCTTTGAAGTCATCGCGTTTTCGGGGGCGCCGCGAACCGATCTCTGAGTTCGTACAAGTACCTGACATGAGCGAAAGTCCGATCGACAGCGAGGCGATCTCCGCCTCGCTCGCAGACCCACATGCCTTCGGCCTCATCTTCGAACGCCATTTCGGCGCGATCCACGGCTATCTGCGTCGGCGCCTCGACCCGCAGCTCGCCGACGAGCTCGCCTCGCAAACCTTCCTGATCGCGTTTCACCGCCGCTCCCGATTCGACCCCAGGCGCCCCGACTCGCGCCCCTGGCTCTTCGGGATCGCCACCAACCTGGCCCGCAACCACCGTCGCCGCGAGATCCGCGAGCTGCGGGCGCTGGCGGAGCTGGCCCCGGAGCCTTTGATGGCGATCGACGGGGTCGAGTCTCGACTCGACGCAGAGCGGATGCGCGGCCGGCTCGCGCAGGCGCTCGCCGGGCTGCCATCCGAGGAGGCCGACGTGCTGCTCCTGCTGGTCTGGGCGGAACTCGATCAAGCGGAGATCGCCGATGCGTTGGCGATCCCCTTGGGCACCGTGAAGTCGCGTCTCGCGCGCGCTCGCCGACGACTTCAGGCAGCGCTGGGGCTCCCAGCGGCCCCCGACTCACCCGCCGCAAACCCGACCGCCCATGGAGGTAATTGATGGATGACCTGAGCCTGATCCGCAGCTTCCGCGCCGAGTGCGACGACGGCGATCCCCGCGCCCGTGCCGCGGCGTGGCAGGAGCTCGAGGCCAGGTTCGCGCCGGCCTCTGCCCCTGCGCCGGGTCCGACCCGATCCCGGCGCCGAGGGATTTTTGCCCTGGCCGGCGTCGCAGCACTGGCCGCTATCGCCGCCGGCATCCTCGTCCTCAGCTCGGGGCCCGCGGCCCAGCCGGCCGCCGCCGAGGTACTGCACCAGACCGCCGCGGTCGCCGCCTCGAGCGAAGGGGTGCCGGCATTGCAGGCCAGACCGGGCCAGTACTACTTCTCCAAGATGAAGATCATCGAATTCCAGGGCTGGAGCCCCGGCGGCTATGTGGTTTCAGGCGCCCCGACCAGTCAATCGGGCGGCTTCAGCGCTCTCATTCCGACCGATTGGGAGCTCTGGAGGTCCCCGCAGGGGGGTGAACGCTCCCGCCAGACGATGGGCGCGCCGAGGTTTCTCGCGAGCTCTGAACAAGGCCGCTGGGAACGGGCAGGTTCGCCCCTGCCGCTTGGGTTCGACCCAAGGTATGACAAGACCTTGGTTCAAGGATCAGAAGGAATAGGCAACCGCCATTACCTCGACCAGAGCCGAGGCGTGCTCGACTACGAAGATCCGACGTCCAGCGGCGGTTCGAGTCCCGAAAACTTCCCCGACCTCTCTAACCTCCCAACCGATCCCAAGCAGCTTCGTCTCGCCATTCAGAGCGGTCGGGCCCCTGGGCTCACTCAATCCGGAGAACAGCCGCTCGGTCCCATGGAGACGATCGAAGAGATCGAGGGTCTCTTGACCCCAAGCCACCCCAATGCCAGCCCGGCGCTGAGGGCGGCGGCCTTCAACGCCCTTGCTGAATTGCCCGGCTTCAAGCTCAACCTCGATGCGACCGACCTCGTCGGCCGTTCGGGCTACGGGATCAGCTACGACAGGGGAAACGGGGAACGCCAGGAATTCATCTTTGACCCCGCGACATCCGAGCCCCTTGGTGAACGCAGCGTGCTGGTCGACCCAGAACAGGAACCTCAGTGGAAGGGCTACGAAGCCGGCCTCACGACACGTGATGTCGCCTACCTGCAGTCGGTGGTTGTCGACTCCACGCGGGAACCTGACCACGAAGGCGAAAAAGCGGGGCCCGTCGCGACGACCGGCCCCCTCTACCCCAGGTAAGCCGGGGCCAGTCGGGGTCCGGGAATGCGGGCTGGCGCCGGGGAAGGAACGGCCGGTCACTCCGGCGGAGGTCGAGCCAGGATCGCTCGCCGGGCTCTCGCTCTGATCTCTCCCCTGAAGCCCGTCTCGGGGGCTCAACCCTGGGCCCGCGCTGCTCGGCCAAACTTGGTTGATTGGCTTGCGATTCAAGTTGGCGCGCGGGTTTGGGTGTTCCACGGCTATCTGCGAGTTTGGTGGCGACTGTCGCCTCGGCTACAGCGAGACCAGCGCTGACTTCCCCGTTCTCCTGATCGACGATCGACTTGGCCACGCTGAGGGCGTGAGCGCCAGACGGAGCTGAAGAAGGGGTGATTGCCTTGTTCTAGACGGGCTCGCGGGCAGCGGCGCGCGGCGGGGGCTCGGGCTGCAGGCGAACCGGCGAAGTGGACAGAGCCTGCACGCGCAAATCGCTCCAGGTCAGACCCTCGCGGACCAAGGAGGGCAGGCCGAGGACAACCGCGGTCGCGATCTCAACCGCCTGCAGGATCACCCCGTAGGCGAGGGCATCGGCGGTGCTGATTCCCCAGCCGGTGTGAAGGACGCTGATCACGGCGAGCTGGAAAACACCGATATTGGAGGGGGTGACTGGGACGACCGCGGTCACGTTCACCGCGAAGAGGACCGCGGCCGCTGCACCGATTCCGGCCCGCCCGTCGAGTCCGAGCGCTGCCAGCAGCGCCCAGCAGGCGCCGAGCTGGATCGCCCAGGCCCCGAGCTGCGCGGCTGCCGCGGCGCCACCTTTGCGGGGATCTCGAAAAACTACGAGTCCGGCCCGCACCTGGAGCAAGGCTCGGTGCATGAAGGTGCCAATTCTGGCCAGCCGGCCACTGCGGCTGCGCCGGGTCAGCGCCGGAGCGATCAGTACCACGAGTAGGATCGCGAGTGGCACCAGGCTGAAGACGAACAGCTTCTGGGTACCCGAATGGAATAGGTCGGTGCTCGAGACGATGATCACGCCGAGCAACGCCAAGGCGACGATATTGAGCATCGTCTGGGAGACCAGGGTCCCAACCAAGACCGGGAAAGTCTCGCGCACGCGCCCGGTCCGCCGCGAGAGCGAGAGGGCGCGGGCAGGCTCGCCCAGGCGGGCGGGCAGGGTCGCCGACATCAGCACCCCAATCATTGTCGCCGAGGTCACATCGCGGCGGCGGACCGGCCGATTGGGCAACGCCGCGCGCACGATCCAGTACCAGGAGGCCGCCCTGAAGAACAGCGAGAGGGCCATCAGGGCAGAGGCGATCAGAACCCAGGTGGCGTCGGAGCGAACGATGCTTTCGAGGACCTTGTCGACCCCGATCTTGCGCGCTGCCAGCATCGTCAGGCCGATTCCCAGGGCGCCGGCGACCCCGAGCCCGACCCGGCGTGCGACCCGGCGCCGGGCACTGCCGCGGCGGGCGAGCGGGGGGTCCAGTGAAGGCAAGCGCTGTGCGGGCGCTGGCGGTAGGCCGTCGGCGGGCGCCAGCCCCGCCCAACGGGCGAGCTTCTCTGCGTTGCCGTGTGGCTGGGGTGCCTCGATCGCCCGCTCATAGACCTCGGTGACCCGATCGGCGACCCGCGGCCAGGCGTAGCGCTCGGCGCTTTCGCGCGCGGCGGCCCCCATTTCCCGCAGGCGGTCGGGCTCGTGGAAGGCGCGCTGCAACTCCTCGGCGAGGCGCTGGGGATCCGCGGGCGGAACCAGGATGCCATCGCGCCCATCAGTGACCACGTCGCTGTAGCCGGCGATCCCGGAGGCGATCACCGGGGTACCGGCGGCGAAGGCCTCGGTCAAAACCATCCCGAAGCTCTCGCCGGAGAGCGAGGGAGCGCAGAGCAAATCGGCATCGTGTAGATGAGACCAGAGGCGCCCGCCCGAGACCCGCCCGTGGACATCGATGAAGCGCATCGTCTCGGGGTCGGTGAGATAGCGCTGCACGTCCTCGCTGTCGGCGCCGATCACGGTCAGACGGCAGGGAACGTGCTCGGCGAGCGCACCGAAGGCGGTGAGCAGAATCGGCAATCCCTTGCGCTCCTCAGCTCGGCCAATGAAGAGGACGCGCAGCTGCTTTGAGGGCGGCTTGGGCCCGGTCGGGGCGGCGGCGAGATCGACCCCGTTGGGAACGATCTCGTAGCGACCTCCAAACCAACGCCGTCCGGTCCAGGCAGCCGCCTCAGAAACCGCGATCCTCGCCGCGAGCCGGTTGAAAACACGCCGTGCGCCGAGCGCCGAGCCGAGGTGATTGGGGAACGCCTTGGTCGAGTAGGTGTGGAAGGTGCCGACCGCCGCCGAGGTCGTTCCCAGCGCCGCATTCCACCCGACCAGCGGCACCAGGGGCTCGTGGATGTGGACGATGTCGAATTTCTCCCCGCGCAAACCCCGGCGGGTCTCGAGGACCCCGCCGCGCGGCGAGACCGAGAGGTTGGAAACAGCACCGTTGGCGGCGATCCCAACGGTGCGACCGAGCGAGGTGAGGTAATCGGGGGTCTCGCGGCGCTCGGGCGCGGCGCGGTGGGTCACCCGGCTGAGGCGGCCGGGGGGGTCGAGTGGCGCGAGCACGCGAACGTGATGGCCGCGGCCGAGGAACTCCTCGGCGAGGGCCTCAACGTGCCGGTTCACGCCGCCCTGATAGCTCCAGGAGTATGGCGAGACTAGGGCGATTCGCACGAAGCCTAAGAGTAACGGCCGCGGGGGTCGGCCGCTTCAGCCCAGGCGTAGGCGCCGAAGAGGAGTATGTAGCCCGATCCGATCTCCAAGATGATGCCGCCGGAATCATTTGCAACGGTGCCCAGTACGATGGCGGCCAGGGCTCCGAGCAGGCCGGCGCGCAGGGCGCTGAGTCCGCGCAACCAGAGCGAAACCCGGTCGCGGCGGAGGATCGCCCAGACCGAGGCGAGGATGAGCAGGGGCAGGTAGAGATAGACGAGCGGCTTGGCGAAGGTCTGCGCCGAGAGCTGCAGGCGTCGTTGGGCAACGTCGGCCAGGTCGCGAAGTCCACCGGCATCGAGCACCGAGCGGGTCAGGTGCGCGTTGGCGCCGGAGAGCAGATCGATCGCGGCGAGCAGACCAACCGCGACCACTGGCGCGACCAGCACGACCAGCAGCGTGCGCCGATTCCGAGCGGCGGCGACCCAGGCCGCCGCGACCGCGACCCCGAAGGGCAAAACGATCGCCGCGCCGACGTCAGCGCCGAAGCGCCCGGCGCCGAAGACAAAGGCAAAGACGATGCCGACCAGCACGAACACCGTGCCCGAGCCGCGCCGCGAGAGACGCGGCGCGAAGCCGCTGAGGGCGGCGCCACAGCCGGCGATGACCAAGACCGTGAGCAGCGCCTCCATCTCGTTGCCGATGCCGTAGAAACGCACCCCCAGGATCGGATTGGGCCCGACCAGAGCCAGCGTGGTCAGCGGCGAGCCGGCGATCACATCGAGCGCAAAGGCGAGCACGCTCAGCCCGCTGGCCAGCGCCAGTGCCCGGTAGCCTGAGGCGAGGAAAAGGGTGACCAGGCCGAGTGTGGGCGCACCCAGGACCGCGAGCAGCGCTTCGATCGCCTCGCTTGGCTCAAGCGCGGCGGCGAGAAGCGAGACCAGAGGCAAATAGATCACCGCCAGCACCGCGAGTCGCACTCCCGGCCGCGCCAAGCTGCCGCGGCTGAGCGCCGCGGCCAGCGCCAGCGCCAGCGCCCAGGCCAAGAGCGTCAAGCCGAGCACCGGCCCACGTCGGGTGGGGATCACCGCCATCCGCGCGCCGAGCGATCTGATCGCCGAGGCGTCGACCTTGCCCTCGGCATGGATCACCTGGCCAGACATTTCTCCGGGGCTCGAAACGCCGAAGCGGTCGAGGATCGTCGGGGCGAGATCGGTGGAGAGGACATAGCCGTTAAGACGGGTGCTGGCCGAGGTCAGATTGCCCTCAAAGCCTCGGCCGGCGATGCCGATCGCCAGAGCTTGGTCTGTCGGCGGGGGCGGCCGGGCGAGCGCGATCAGGAGATCCGCGCCGCGCAGGGCAGCGACCCCTCTGTGCAGGGCGCCAAGACCGCCGACGCGAACTTCAAAGCTCGGCGCCCCTTTCGCCTGAGCCTCGCCTCTTGACCCTGACGGGGAGGCGTCGGATCCCCGCGGCGCGCTGGTCGTCAAAGCACACGGTGCCCCCGGCCCGCGGCGCACCGCGACGCCCGCCCGGCGCAGGGTGAGGGCCAGTAGGCCTGGCAGAATCTCAGCGGGGGCGGAGTGGGCGCGCTTGAGCACGGCACCCCAGGCCCCGCAGTCGCGGCCAAGCGCGGGAAGCTCGCCGTCATAGAGCGAGTCAAAGACGCGGTTGCCCTGGCCGATGTCGAGGTAGGTCTGCTCGGCGGGGATCGAGCCCAATCCGGCGCTCAGAAGCGCGGGCGAGAGTCCCGCGTCGGCGAGCTCCCCGACACTTGTGCCGCGCGGCAGGAGGAGGAGGACCACATGCTCTGAAGCAGCCATGCCAGCCGCTGTCGAGCCCCTAACAGGGGCCCCAGCAGCGGGCGCCACGGCGTCGTGGCCCTGATTGGACCCCGCAGCCCTGGCGATCGAAGGCCCGATTGAGGCCCGCGGGCCAACGGCGCCACAGAGGACCAGACAGGGCGCGAGGAGCGCTATCTTCAAGCCGATGGCGGATCGCACTTTTGCCAAGTTCACGTTCTTCAAGGTCGACCCAGAGTGGCGGCGGCGCGATCCCGATCTTCGGGCGGAGGACAAGCGTGAATTCCTCGCCGCCTGCGAGGACTTCGCGATCGATCGCTCGCTGCGCGCCTACTCAACCATAGGAACGCGCGGCGATGTCGACATCGTCCTGCTCAGCCAAAGCCCGAATCTCGATGAGATCCACACTTTTCACGTCGTCCTCGGTCAAAGCGGGCTGGCCAAGTGGACCCAGACCCCCCACTCATTTCTCTCGATGACCAAGAAATCTCCCTACTCCGAGGAGGGTGCCCGTCCCGAGATCTGCGTATCGGAGCGCAAGTACTTATTCCTCTACCCGATGGTCAAGCAGCGGCGCTGGTACGGACTGCCCGCCGAGGAGCGCATGAGGGTGATGAAAAGCCACATCGAGGTCGGCCGGCGCCACCCCGAGATCGCGATCAACACCTCCTACTCCTTTGGTCTTGACGACCAGGAGTTTGTCGTCGCCTTCGAGGGCGATGACCCCGGTGAGTTTCTCGACCTAGTGCAGGAGCTGCGCCCGACCGAGTCAAGCGCCTACACCGAGAGCGAGACACCGATCTTCACCTGCGTCGCGATGTCGGTTCGCCGCGCCCTGGACGCGCTCGACGGCAGCGCCGCGCTCGCCGTCGAGGCCGCGTCCTTGACCTGAGTAGCGCCCTGCCCCACACCGACGCGGATTTCGCCCCCTCGGTGTGGGCGCAGACGGAGGTCCCTGCCGCCACCGCATGCCATCCTCAAGCTGAGCATGACCACGAACGCCGTCAGCTACGTGATCGATGATCGTGACCTGCTGGTCAAGCTCGACTCCGGCTACTACGACTTCGCGCTCGAAAACGGCTGGCAGGAGGCCGGCCACTCGCTGGGCCGCTCGCTCTGGGATTACGTCGCCGGTACCGAGATGCGCAAACTGCAGCGCATGCTGCTGCGCCGCATCCGCGATGAGGTGCGAGCGGTCGAGCTTCCCTTCCGCTGCGAGAGCCCGGGGGCCCGCCGTGAGATGGAGATCCGGATCGTGGCGAACCCATCGGGGCGACTGGTCCAATTCTCAGCCCGGGTCAAGGACGAAGAGGCGCGCGAGGTGTTCCAGCCGCTGCTTGACCCGACCTCGCCCCGAGCCTCTGATCTGCTCGAGATGTGTGGCTGGTGTGACCGCTTCATGGTCGAAGCGAGCTGGGTGGAGGTCGAGCAGGCAGCCGCCAGACTCGACCTCTTTTCCCGCGAGGCGCTGCCGACGATCAGCCATGGCATCTGCCCTGAGTGCAGCGAGCTCCTGCTGGCTGCCTAGCGGCCCAGATCGCAACTTCCCTATTCTTCCCGGCTCGCCGCATCCCGACCGCCTAACACGGAATAGAAATTGACCGCCAAAATTGGAACAGCCGAGAGTCCGCTTCGGGTCGCCATCGTCGGCGCCGGCCCCTCGGGCTTCTACGCCGCAGAGCACATCCTCAAGCACGAGGAGGTCCATTCTCAGGTTGATCTCTTCGACCGCCTCCCCACTCCCTTTGGCCTGGTCCGCGGCGGCGTCGCCCCCGATCACCCGAAGATCAAGTCGGTGATCCGGGTCTATGAAAAAACCGCCGCCCGGGAGGGCTTTCGCTTCTTCGGCAACGTCAAGATCGGCCACGACCTCGAGGTCGGCGATCTCGAGCGCCATTACCACGCGATCGTCTACACGGTCGGCTGCGAGACCGATCGCCAGCTCGGCATCCCGGGCGAGAATCTCCCCGGCAGCCACGCCGCAACCGCCTTCGTGGGCTGGTACAACGCCCACCCCGATTACGCCGCCGAGCGCTTCGACCTCTCCTGTGAGCGGGCGGTGGTGATCGGCAATGGCAATGTGGCGATGGACGTCGCTCGCATGCTCGCCCTCACCGACCACGAGCTGCGCCAAACCGACACCGCCGATCACGCGATCGAGCTGCTCGATCAGAAGCGGATCCGCGAGATCGTCGTGCTCGGCAGGCGTGGGCCAGCGCAGGCCGCCTTCACCAATCCCGAGATCAGGGAGCTGGGTGAGATGGAGGACGCCGATGTGATCGTTGACCCCAGTGAGCTCGAGCTCGACCCGGCGAGCGCCGCCTACTTGGATTCCGAGGACGCCGACAAGACAACCCGGGTGAACGTCGAGACCCTGCGCGAGTTTTCCCTCCGCACCCCCGAGGGCAAAGACCAGCGCATCGTGCTGCGCTTCCTGTCCTCGCCGGTCGAGATCCAGGGTGAAGGCAAGGTTGAACGAATCGTGATCGCCCGCAATGAGCTGGTCGAAGAAGGCGGGGCCCTGCGGGCCAAGGACAGCGGCGAGCGCGAAGAGCTCGCGTGCGGGCTGGTGCTGCGCTCGGTCGGCTACACCGGCATCCCGATCGAGGGCGTCCCGTTCGATCAAAAGCGCGGCCTGATCCTCAACGACGGCGGCCGGGTGCTCGATTCCCACGATGCCGGGCACAAGGTCGGCCATTACACGGCGGGTTGGATCAAGCGCGGACCCTCGGGAGTGATCGGCACCAATAAGAAAGACGCGCTGGAGACCGTCGGGCACCTGATCGCCGACGTCGATTCCCAAACCCTGCTCGCGCCCGAGAGCCCCCAACCGTCAGCCGTCGAGGAGTTGCTCAGCGAGCGCGGTGTGCGCTTCGTCAGCTTCGAGGACTGGCAGGCCATCGATCAGGCCGAGGTCGGCCGCGGGGAGCCCCACGGCAGACCGCGCGTCAAGTTCGTCCAGGTCGAGGAGATGCTCGGCGCACTGGGCGAGAAGGTCGGCGGCTAGCGCCCGTGGCAGACCTGGAGGAGCTGCAGTCGATGATTGAGGCCGCTTTGCCGGGGGCGGCGGTCGAGGTCATCGATGAGACCGGTGCCGGCGACCATCTGCGAGCCAGCGTCGCGGCTCCTCAATTCGCGGGGCTGGCGCGGATCGATCAACACCGCCTGGTCAAGGCCGCCGTCAAGGAGCGCTTCGAGGACGGGACGATCCATGCTCTTTCAGTCAAGACCCGGGTCAGCGAGTAGCTAGTCTTTGGCAATGGCCGACCCCGAGCTCAAACAAAAAGTAGAAGAGCTGATCGCCGCCAACGAGGTGCTGCTCTTCATGAAAGGCACCCCGGAGATGCCGCGCTGCGGCTTCTCGATGCGGGTCGTCCAGGTGCTCGACGCGATCGACGTCGAGTACGGGGCGATCGACGTCCTGCCTGCCCTGCAGCCGCTGCGCGAAGTGACCGCGGAGCTCTCTGACTGGCAAACCTTCCCGCAGCTCTACGTCAAGGGCGAACTGATCGGTGGTGCCGACCTGGTCGAGGAGATGTTCGAGTCAGGCGAGTTGGCCGAGGCACTCGGCGTCGAGCAACCCGAGATCCCGGCCGCCTCCGCGCCGGCCCCCTCGCCGCCGCTACAGATCGAATAGCTGCGCGCTTCTGCTTTTGGTCTCAGGGGTTAGACGCTCGCGGCTTCTGCCGCGTCATCTTTGACCTGGAAGGAGGAGCCGCAGCCGCAGGCGGCGACGACATTGGGGTTGTTGACCTGGAACCCCGCTCCCTGCAGTCCCTCGATGTAGTCGACCTCTGAGCCGAAGACAAACTGCATGCTGACCTTGTCGACGATCACCGAAACTCCGTCGACCTCGAAGACGTGGTCATCGTCCTTGACCCGATCAAAGGCGAGCGCGTACTGGAAACCCGAGCAGCCGCCACCGCGAACCGCGACCCGCAGGGCCTGATCTTGGGTGTCGGTCTGGGCACCGAGCAGCTCACCGATCTTGTCGGCCGCCTTCGCGCTCAATGTGATCGCCTCTGTCTGGGTCTCACTCACTTCACAAAGTGTAGCGATCGGTCTGAGAGAATCCGTGACCTTGAGTTCGACAGCAGTCGTCTGCGACACCACGGCCTACCTTCCCACCGAGCTCCTCACCGAGCGAGGCGTTGAGCGGATCAGCCTCTACGTCTCGATCGACGGTGACCAGCAACCCGAGCTGGCGATCACCGACTACCCCGAGTTCTACGAGCGCCTGCGCGCCTCGGAGGAGGGCGCGACCACCTCGCAGCCCTCGATCGGCGACTTCATCGCGGTCTATGAGCCGTTGCTTGATCGCGGCCAGGAAATCGTCTCGGTCCACATCTCCGCCGGCATCTCGGGAACCTACGAGGCGGCCGGCCAGGCGCGCGAGCGTCTGATCGCCGAAGGCAAGGGCGGCGAGCGGATCCACGTCTACGACTCGCGCTCGGCGGCCGGCGGAATGGGCCTCAGCGTGCTCGCCGCCGCCGCGGCCGCCGCGGCCGGAGAGGACGCCCGTGGCGTGCTCGCCCGCGCCGAGCAGGCCCGCCAGGAGCTGCGCATGTGGTTTGCGATCGACACCCTCGAGTATCTGCGGCGCGGGGGTCGAATCGGCGGCGCCAGAGCCTGGATCGGCTCGGCGCTGAAGATCAAGCCGATCCTCACCCTCGAGGAAGAGATCACTCCAATCGAGCGCGTGCGGACCCGCGCCCGCTCGATCGAGCGGCTGCGCGATTATGCTCGCCAGCACCACGAGGACGGCTATGACGCCTGGGTCGTCCAATACATTCAGGACCTCGCGACCGCGGAGGCACTGGTCGATGACTGCCGCGAAATATTTGGCTGTGAGCCGACCTTCGTCTCCGAGATCGGTGCGGTGCTCGGCGCCCATGTCGGCCCCGGCCTGCTCGGCGTCGGCAGCGTCTCGAAGTCTGTGCTCGAATAACGCGCGCTACCGGCGGCGGCGAAGGGCGATCATGCCGCCAATCGCAAAGCCCACAACCGCTGCCCCGATCGCCAGCTCGCGCTGGTGTTCGCGGACCTGCCGACGCCAGTCGGTCAGCTCGGCAACCCGGTTGCGAAGCTGCTCGACCGAAGTGCCTAGATCCTGGCGCTGGGCATCTATATCGCGGCGAATCTGCTCGGGACTGCGCCCCGGCGCCCCCGCAGTCGAGGCCGGTTTCGGCTCGGGCTGGGTGCCGGCGCCGCTCACTGGCCCGGCCCCGCCGGGGGCTTGCTGTTTGGGGTCGCCACCTTCTGCTCGCCTTCGATCGTCGTCCTGATCAGCTTCGCCTCCTCGATCGCCTGCTCGGGCAACGGCGGCGCCCCGGCCTTGACCGAGCGATAGGCGAAGAACCCGGCTCCAGCGGCGATCAGCAAAAAGAGGACGGCCTCAACAAAGAAGCCCGCCCAAGAGTTGTCGAAGACCTCTTCGTTCAGCAGCCAGGCGAAGCCCTCCATGACCAAGATCAGGGCAAAGAAGGCAAAGACGCCGGCCGCGACTCCCACAGCTGAGCCGCGCAACAGCTTGGTGACTTTCGCGGAGACCTCGGCCTTGGCGAGCTCGATCTCCTCGCGGATCAGAGCCGAGGTCCGTTCGGAGACGTCGAAGACCAGCTCGCTGACCGATCTCTGGCGCGGCTCGGTCACTCCGGCGGCTCCTCGTCAAAGAGCCGGCGCCAGAGCAGCGCGGCGGCGCGCGCCGCGAGCAGGCTGGCGAGGGCGCTGCTCAGGGTGAGCATGCCGCTCCAGACCAGCCGTTTGACTATGTCGTTGTCCATACCGTTTTGCGACCTTACCTATCGAGGCTCGAGACCGTCACAGATCGTCGCGACCAAAAGCCCCTTCGCCTGATCGAAGTCGGTCGCCGAGGCCGGGATCACCTCGAAGATCCAGCCTGAGAGCAATTGCTCGATTGCGCCGTAGAAGGCCATCGAGGCAAACGCCGGATCGATGTCGCGACGGAAGGCGCCGATCGCCTGACCGTCGGCGACGATCTTTGTGATCGAGTCATAGGCTCGGCGGATCTCCGGCAGGTGGGTGCGGCCGAATGAGTTCGCCGCGCGGGTGACCTCAACGATGATCACCTTCATCAGCTCGGGGTCATGACGATAGGAATCAACGATGAAGGCGGCCACCGCGCCGAGCTTTGAACGCGGTGACTCATCGCCGGCGTCGGCTTCCTCGATTGCCGCCAGCAGCAGCGACCAGCGCTCGAGGAAGAGCTCGTTGAGCACCTCATCCTTGGAGTTGAAGTAGTGGTAGACGAGACCGTAGGCGACCCCGGCCTCGTCGGCGATGTCGGCGACCCGGGTCGAGTGAAACCCCTGGCGCGCGAAGACCCGGATCGCGGCGTCGAGGATGTTGCGCCGTTTGTCCACCGGCGGAGCTTTGGCCATCAGCGCTGTGCCTCCACCAGCTCCCCGGGCCAGCGATAGGCCCGTGGTCTGCGGTTGGCCAGGGATGGCAGCGACTCACGGATCCGATCCTGCTCGGCGAAGTCGAGATCGGCGGCGATGAAGCACTCGCCATCGGCGGCGATCGCAAGTACGGCGCCCCAGGGATCGATGATCGCCGAGTGTCCGTAGGAATCGAAGTGAGGTGGCGCTTGGCCGACCTGGTTGGGGGCGAGGACAAAGGCCTGGCTCTCGATCGCCCGAGCGCGCAGAAGGACCTCCCAATGGTCGCGCCCGGTGACCGCGGTGAAGGCCGCCGGAGCGGCGAGCAGACGGGCGCCGCGCAGCGCCAGGATTCGGAAGAGCTCCGGGAAGCGCAGGTCATAGCAAACGCTGAGTCCGATCCGCAGCCCCGTCTCGAGCTCGGCGCAGACGATTTCTGAGCCCGGCTGCTCGTGCTCGGACTCGCGGTAGGGAACCCCGCCGAGATCGACATCGAACATATGAATCTTGCGGTAGACGGCGAGATCAGAGCCGTCGGGCCCAATCAATACGGAGGTATTGAAGGCCCTCTCCCCGGCGCTCTCGGAGATGCTGCCGGCGAGCAGGTTGACGCCCAGCTCGCGCGCCCATGAGCGAGCCGCTTGCAGGCTCGGGCCCGCCAGGCTCTCCGCGCCGGCGAGCATCGCCTCCCCGCCGGCCAGCAGGTTCCACTTCTCGGGCAGCGCGAGCAGCTCCGCGCCATCGGCGGCGGCGGCCCGCACGAGGCGCTCGGCGACCTCGAGGTTTCGCGACTTCTGGTCGCTGGAGTTGAGCTGTAGCGCGGCTACCCGCAAGCGTTCCTCTCTGGTCTCTGGGCGTCACTTCTGGCTGACTGACCAGTCAATCGGGTCGGCTCAGTATAGGTGGCCCGCTCAGCGCTTTCAGGCTTTTGGACGCTCAGAACCCGGTCGCCCGAGCGACGATCCGATCCCAGAGCCGGGTCGGGATCAGATGCCTGAGGCGAGCCTGGACCTTGGCGTCCCGGCCGACCAGATAGCGAGTGCGCGGACGGCGCGCGGTGAGCGCGTGCTCAACCTGCGCAGCCACACGATCGGCGGGAATGCCACGTTCGGCGATGCCCTTGCTGAGGCGGCGCATCGCGGTGACCTGCTTTCCGTAGAGCTCCTCGGTCTGCGGCGCGCGCTCGAGCAGGGCATCGATCTCGCGATCGCTGCGCTCCCAGATCGGAGTCTCGATCGAACCCGGCTCGATGATCGAGACCGAGATTCCCGATGGCCCCAGCTCCTGGCGAAAGACATCGCCGAGCGCCTCAATCCCGAACTTGGCAGCGTGATAGGCCCCGTTCATCGGGAACGCGATCAGGCCACCGATCGAGCTGATGAAGACAATCCGCCCGCGGGCCGGCCGAATCGAGGGCAGCAGCGCCTTAGTCACGACGACGTGGCCGATCATGTTGATCTCGATCTGGCGTCGAAAATCCTCCATCGGAATCGTCTCCAGCGGTCCCGGGATGCCGACCCCGGCGTTATTGACAAGGCCATCGAGCCCGGCCGCTCCGGTGCGCTCGGCAATCTCGCGCGCGCCCGCAGCGATCTGCTCGGCATCGGTGAGATCGAGCAACAGCGGCGAGAGGCGCTCGGAGCCCTCCGCGCGCAGCGAGTCGGCGTCAACCTCGCGACGCACCCCGGCAAATACCAGCCAACCGGCCGCGTCGAGACGCAGCGCAGTGGCTCTTCCGATTCCGGTCGAGGCACCGCTGATCAGGACCGATCGCACGATCGCACCCTACCCGGGCCCAGCGCCGGGTCGACGGGCCGGCGTAACATGACCTGGCGTGAGCAAAGTCCCAAACGACGCGCTCGCCGCCGAGCGCAAGCAGGTCAGTGTTCTGTTCGCCGACGTGATGGGGTCGATGGACCTCGCCGAGCAGCACGATCCTGAGGAGTGGCGCACGATCATGCAGCGTTTCTTCTCGATCCTTGCCGACGCGGTCGCCGAGTTCGAAGGCACCGTCGACAAATTCACTGGTGACGGAATCATGGCCGTCTTTGGCGCGCCGATCGCCCATGAGGATCACGCCAGGCGCGCCTGCTACGCCGCCCTGCGGATGCTCGACGACGTTTCCGGCTATGCCGCCGATCTACGCCGGGCCGAGGGACTGAACTTCTCGGTCCGCATCGGGGTCAACTCGGGCGAGGTCGTCGCCGGCGCAATCGGTCCCGGCGCCGAGGGTGATTACACGGCGATTGGCCATACGGTCGGTCTCGCCCAGCGAATGGAGGCGTTGGCGGAGCCCGGCAAGGCCTACCTGACCGAGCACACGGCCGCCCTCGCCGGCGGCTTTCTCGAACTCGAGGATCTCGGCGAGTTCGAGATCAAGGGCTCAAGCCATCCGATCGAGGTCTTCGAGCTCCAGGGCATCGGCGAAGCGCGCTCACGACTGGACCTCTCCCGCGAGCGGGGCTTCTCGCGCTTTGTCGGGCGCTCCGCCGAGATGACCGTCTTCGAGGAGGCCCTGGAGCGAGCCGACAGCGGTGAGGGGGCCCTGCTCGGAGTGGTTGCCGAAGCCGGCATCGGCAAGAGTCGGCTGTGTCTGGAATTCGCCGAGCTCACCCGCACCAAGGGGATCGAGGTCTTCGAAGCCCAGGCGCAGTCTCACGGCCAGACGATCCCCTACATGCCGGTCCTGCAGATGCTGCGCGCCTATTTTGGGATCGGCGACCGCGAGGCCGAGCGCATCGCCCGCGAGAAGATCGCCGGGCGGGCGCTCTTGCTCGATCCCGGGTTCGCCGAGGAGCTCCCGATTCTCTTTGACTTCCTCGGCGTGCCCGACCCCGATCGGCCCGTTCCCCAGATGAGCGGCGAGGCGCGCCAACGGGCCCTGGGGCGGATCGTCTGCAGGTTGATCAACGCTCCCAATCGCCGCCACACGGTCGTCGTTGTGGTCGAGGATCTGCACTGGCTCGACGAGGGCAGCGATGCGATGCTCGCCGAGTTGCTCGCCTCGATCGAGGGCACCAAGACGATGGCGGTGGTCAACTTCCGGCCCGAATACTCACCACCATGGGCCGGCTCGCCCCTCTACCGGACCCTGGCACTGGAGCCGCTGGGCGAGGCAGACACCGGCGAGTTGCTACGCGACCTCACGGGTGAGGACCCCTCCCTCGACGGACTCGAGGAGCTGATCCACGAGCGCACCCAGGGCAATCCCTTCTTCATCGAGGAGATCGTCCGCGAGCTCGCCGAGGCCGGGTATCTGGAGGGCGAGCGCGGTGCCTACCGATTGGCCCGGCCGGTTGAGGAAACCGGGGTGCCGGCGACTGTTCAGGCGATTCTTGCCGCGCGGATCGACCGGCTCGCTTCCGATGCCAAGAACCTGCTCCAGGTCTCCTCGGTGATCGGTAAGGAGGTCCGCACTCGAACCCTGCGCCTGAGCGCCGGGCTCGATGAGGAGGAGATGAGCCCCGCGACTTGCGAGCTGATCGATTCCGGATTTCTCTACGAGGCCGAGATGTATCCGGAACGGATCTTCGCGTTTCGTCACCCGCTGACCCGCGAGGTCGCCTACGGCAGCCAGCTGGCCGAGCGCCGCGCCGAGACCCACGTCGCCGTGGCCAGGGCGATGATCGAGATCGAGCCCGAGCGACTCGATGAGCTCGCCGCCCTGGTTGCCAACCACATGGAGGCCGGCGGCGAGACCCTCGAGGCGGCGCGTTGGTCCGCGCGCGCGGCGCGTTGGGCCGGCCATACCCGCCCCCAGGACGCGCTGCGTCTTTGGCAGAAGGTGATGACGCTCGCCGATCAGCTCGAGCAAATCGAGCAGACCGAGGAGACCGCCGCCCTCGCGGTTTTCTCACGGATGCAGCAGCTCGACTACGCCTGGCGACTCGGCATGGATCGGGCGGCCTCCGAGGCGCTCGCCGAGGAGGCGATGCAAATCGCGGCCCGGACCGCCGACGTGCGCTCCCTGGCGCTGCTCAAATTGCTGATCGCGGCGCGTCCCGGCGTCGCCCACCACACCGCTCCGTGGGTCGCGGCGGCCGAGGAGTCCGCGCGGCTCGCCGACGAGACGGGCGATCCGGGCCTGCAGGTCGCGGTCCGTGCGGTCGGCGCCTACGCCTACATGTGCGCCGGCGACCTCGACGGCCTGGAAGAGACAGTCGATCGGATCCTCGCGCTCACCGACGATGACCGCGCCGTCGGTGGTGGCATCCTGATCGCCTCGCCGGTCGCCTGGGCGCTGATGGCCAAATCGGTCGCGCTGCGCGAGCGCGATCAGCTCGGCGAGGCCGAAGCGCTGCTCGAGGAAGCACTGAAGGTCGCCACCGAACAGGGTGACCACGAGACCGAGGGCTGGACCCGCGGATCGATGGCGTTGATGAGCGCCGATCGAGGCGAAATCGAGGCCGCACGCTCACTGGCGCGGCGCAACTGCGAGCTGACCGAACAGCTGGGCGATGTCTTCTCACGCAGCACCGCGCTGACGGCGCTCGCCTACGTCGAATCTGAGGCAGGCGATTACGAGACAGCGCTCGAGACGATCGAGCTCTCCGATCGCAGTTATCGCGAGGCGATGGGCTCAGGTGGTGAGGCTGAGGGCTGGCGCTCAACCTTGCGGGCGCGGGCGCTGATCGGCCTCGGCCGAGCCGAGGAGGCACTTGCGGAGGCCGAATGGGCGACAGGGACCGCGCAAGAGCGCAGCATGGGCTGGCAAATCCCTCCCGCCCTGCAGACCCTCGCCGAAGCACGCGCCGCGGCCGGAGTCGACGGCGTTGAGCAGGCGCTCGCCGAGGCGAGCGAGGAGGCCGAGCGGCGCGGGCACCAGATGGCGCGGCGCAAGATCGAGGCCGCTCGCGACTCGCTGAGCGCCGGTGCACGTTGAGCCGGCCGCGCGGATGAGCGAGAGCGCGGCCTTCGTCACCGGCGGCTCGGGTTTCATCGGCGGGCGCCTGATCGAGCGCCTGCACGGCGAGGGCTGGCTGGTGCGTGCTCTAGCACGCTCAGACACGGCGGCGGCGAGGGTCGAGGCCCTCGGCGCCGAGGCGGTCCGCGGCGAGCTCGGCGACCGCGCCGCGCTCGTCTCCGGCGCCGCTGGTTGCGGAGTCGCCTTTCACCTCGCCGCGCGGCTGGGTGAGTGGGGCCCCTGGGTGGAGTTCGAGCGCGGCAACGTCGAGGGCACCCGCAATGCGCTTGCAGCCTGTGCGGAAGCCGGCGTGGGCCGCTTTGTGCACTGCGGCACTGAGGCCGCGCTGATGGCGGGGAAGCCGCTGATCAGAGTTGATGAGACGGCAGCGCTGCGACCCGACTCGCCGGCCCCCTACCCGGCAACCAAGGCGAGGGCCGAGCAAGCCGTGCGCGCCGCCAACCGCGCGGGCTTTGAGACAGTCGTGCTGCGTCCCCGGTTCGTCTGGGGCCGGGGCGATACCACCCTGCTGCCGGAGATGGTCGCGACGGTCCAAGCGGGGAGGTTCGCCTGGGTTGGAGGCGGCCGAAACGTGACCGATACCGCCCACGTCGATAACGTCGTCGAGGGCCTACTGCTGGCTGCCGAAAGGGGGAGGGCGGGTGAGGCCTACTTCCTCACCGATGGGGAGCCGGTTGTCTTCCGCGAGTTCATCACCGCGATGCTGGCGACCCAGGGGATCGAGCCGCCCAATCGCAGCCTCCCGGCCTGGAGCGCGACTCCCCTGGCCCGCACCTGCGAGGCGGCCTGGAGGTTCTTGCCGCTCCGGGGTGAGCCGCCGATGAACACCTTCCGCTCCTGGATCCTGACCCAGGAGTGCACGATCAACATCTCCAAGGCCCGCAGCGAGCTCGGCTACCAGCCGTTGATCACTCACGAGCAGGGATTGGCGGCGATGAGGATCTGAGGCCCGGGCGATCCGCCGTGTCTCAGCTGCGCCGCGCACGATGGCGCTCGAGCTCGACCACCATCAGCTTGGTGTGCAGAGCCGCGATCAGGTCCTGCAGGGGCTGGGCGCCGGATTCGAGCATCTCGACCACCCGCTCGGGCGGAACCTCGCTGGCGAGACGCTCCATCACCACCTCGACCTCCTGGCGGACCAGCTCTTCGATCGCACTCTTGTAGCGCAGAGTGTCATAGACGGTGAAGCCGATCGCCTCGTCATAACCGCCGGCCCGAAAGCGGCTGATCGCCTCGATGATCTTGACGTCCGAAGGCGAGTAGCCGCGGCTGTTGGGACTCAGCAGCTCGAGCTCCTCAAGCCGGTCGAGCACCTCCCTGGGAACCCCGTAGCGCTCGCGCACCTCGCTGGCGCTGGTCCTGGTGCGCTCGCCGGCCAACGCCCGGTCAAGGATCCGGTCCTCGAGCTCGACCAGAGCCCGAGCGCGCTCGGGGTCCTCGTCGAGCAGCACCTTGATCGCCCGCAGCGGCATGTAGCGCTCCTCCTGGAGCTGCTTGATCAGCTTGATCCGATCGACGAAATCCGGCGAGTAGTAGGCCATGTTGCGGCTCGTCTTGACCGGCTCGGGGAGCAGCCCTTCCCGCAAATAGTGCTTGATCGTCGGCGCCGGCACGCCGGAGGCCTCAGCGAGCTCCCCCATGCGCAGCAGGTCTCCATTGCCGGCCACGGTCACGCCCGAAAGCTGGCGGCTGAGTCAGCGCCGCCCGGCCCGGCGACCGCCCCTGACTCGAGCAGCGAGACGATCTCCTCCTCGCTGTAGCCGCTCTCGCGGAGGACCTCGCCGGTGTGCTCGCCAAAGGCAGGGGCCGGCCTGCTCGGGTCTCCCGGAGTGCGGCTCAGCTTGATCGGGACGCCGAGCTGGCGCACCGGTCCGAGTCGAGGTTGGTCCATCTCGACCACCATCCCGCGGGCCCGAACCAGCTCGGAATCGAGCGCCTCATCGAGGTCGAGGACCGGCTCAATACAGCAGTCGTGCTCGTCGTTGAAGGCGCGCCACTGGGCGCGCGTGCGCGAGCGAAAGACGGCGGCGACCTGCTCCCAGGGCTCCGAACCGGGTGCCTGGAACTGGGCCTCGATCAGGTCGGGCCGCTCGACCCCCTGGCAGAAGGCCGCCCAGAACTTCGGCTCCAGCGCGCCGCAGCTGACCCAGCCGTCGGCGACCTCATAGGGCAGATAGCAGAGCAGGCCGCCGGCCAGCTGTTGGCCGCCGCGGCTGGGCACCTCGCCGTCACAGAAGTAGCGCCCGGCGACCATCGCCAGCCAGGAGAGGGCGCCGTCGGCCATCGAGACGTCGACCAGCTGCCCCTCGCCGGATCGCTGGCGCTCATGCAGGGCGGCCATCACACCGAAGGCGGCCATCAGCGCACCGCCGCCAAGATCGGCGATCTGGCCGCCGGACTGCACCGGCGCCCCGCCCCTGGCACCGGTCAGCCCAAGCAGGCCGACCAGGCCGAGATAGTTCATGTCGTGGCCGGCTCGCTGGGCGTAGGGGCTCTCCTGCCCGTAGCCGGTGATCGCGCAGAAGACGATCGCCGGGTTGGTTTCGCGCATCCGCTCAAAGCCCACCCCGAGTCGCTCAAGGACTCCGGGGCGAAAGCCGTCGATCACAACGTCATAGCGCGCGACCAGGCGCAGCAGAGCCTCGCGGCCAGCCTCGGACTTGAGGTCGAGGCGAATCGAGCGCTTGCCGCGGTTGAGCGAGAGGTAAAGCGCCGAGCGGGTGCCGAGCTCCTGCTCGGCCTCAGAGCCGTAATAGGGAGGCGCCCAGCGGATGTAATCACCGATCCCGGTGTCCTCGACCTTCAGCACCTCGGCACCGAGGTCGGCGAGCAGAAGGGAACAAAAGCCGCCGGGCAAGAGTCGGGTCAGGTCGAGGACCTTGACGTCGGCGAGCGGCAGCTCGCCGACGTTGTTAGCCATCGGGGCGGACCTCGACCGGGAACTTGACCGAGTTGGCGACGAAACACCGCGAGTGGGCCTCAGCGTGCAGGGCCTGCAGCGCCTCGGCATCGGGGTGATCCTCGCCCTTCCACTCGACCTTGGGTCGCAGCACGGCGCCGATGAAGTGCTCCTCTTCGAGGGTCGCCTCCGCGGAGTCCTCATAGGCGGCGACCTTGAAGCCCTCCTTCTGGGCCAGTGCCAAGAACCACAGCATGTGACAGGAAGACAGCGCCGCTGCCATCAGCTCCTCGGGGTTGGACTTGGTCGTGTCGCCCCCGAACTCCGGAGCCGAGGAGGAGGGCAGAACCTGGTCGGCCAGCTCGACGCGGTGGGCGCGGCGATCCTCCTCGCCGCCCTCCCAGACCACGCGCGCGTGGTGTTTGGTCACCGCCATCCTCAGGCCCTCGCCCTCTTGGCGACGCCGAGCAGCTCGCGTGCCTCGGCGACTGTCGCGGCGCGGCGACCGACGTCCTCGGCCATCTGGCGCGCCTTGGCGATCAGCTCGCCATTGGACTTACACATCTCGCCATCGGGCAGGTAGAGATTGTCCTCGACCCCGGCGCGCACGTTGCCTCCGAGCACCAGCGAGGAGGCGAGCAGCTTCCACTGATCGCGGGAGATGCCGATCACCTGCCACTGGTTTTGTCCTGCGGGGCCGCCCGGGATCTGATCCGACATCGCGGTCACGTTGCGTGGGGTCGGGCGAATCCCGCCGGTCACCCCCATCACCAGCGAGATCTGCAGAGGTGGCTCGAGCAGCCCCATGTCGATCAGCGGGTCGAGATTGGCCACGTGGCCGGCGTCAAAGCACTCGTGCTCGGGCTTGATGCCAAGCTCCCTCATCTCGGTGAGGAACTCGGTGATCGTGTCGAAGCTGTTCTCAAAGACGGCTTTGAAGACAAAGTCTTTGCGCCGCGCGCTGTACTTGGCGTAGTTCATCGAGCTCATGTTGAGCGCCGCGACGTCGGGCTTGCACTGGCGCAGGTACTCGAGCCGCTTCTCGATCGGGATCCCAATCGCTCCGGTCGAGTAGTTGATGATCACATCACCGACCGCGGCCTCGATCGCTTCGGTGATTGCTCGAAAATCCTCGACCTCATAGGAGGGCGTGCCGTCGGGTGTGCGCGCGTGGATATGAATCTGCGAAGCCCCCTCATCGACCGCGCGGCGCGCCTCCGCGGCGTACTCCTCAGGCGTGTAGGGGATCGCCGGGCACTGATCACGGTTGGCGATCACCCCGCTGATCGAACAGGAGATCACCACCGGGTCCTCAAACCGACTCATACCGGCATCACCCCGTGGCGTTTGGCCGGCTTCTCGACGTGTTTGTTGCGCGCCATACGCAGCGCCTTGATGATCGTCGGCCGCGTCTCGCGCGGGTCGATCACGTCATCGATCACCGCGTTGCCGGCGGCGATGTAGGGATCGATTTGCTCACGAACGGCATTTAGCATCGTCTCGCGAGTCGCCTCTGGGTCCTCGGAGGCCTCGATCGCCGAGCGACCGATGATTTCGACCGCTCCCTCGGCTCCCATCACCGAGATCTCTGCGCCCGGCCAGGCGACGATCAGGTCGGGCTCATAGGCCTTGCCGCACATCACGTAATAGCCGGCACCGTAGGCCTTGCGGACGATCACCGTCACCTTCGGCACCGTCGCGCGGCTCACCGCATAGAGCATCTTGGCCCCGTGGCGGATGATCCCGGCGTGCTCGACCTTGGCGCCAACCATGAAGCCGGGCACGTCCTGAAGGAAGACGAGCGGGATGTTGAAGGCGTCGCAGAGGTTGATGAAGCGCGCCGCCTTGTCGGCTGAGTCATTGTCGAGGATGCCGGCCAGCTGCCTGGGCTGATTGGCGACGATCCCGACCGGCTGACCGCCGAAGCGCGCGAAGCAGGTGATCAGCGTCTTGGCGAACTTCGGCTTGATGTCAAACCACTCACCGTCATCGACGATCTCGCCGATCACCTGATACATGTCATAGGGCTGGCGTGAGGAGTCGGGGACGATCTCCAGCAGCCTCTCCGACATACGGTCATCGGGATCCTCGCTCTCGCGCAGCGGTGGGCGCTGCTCGCAGTTCGGTGGAAAGTAGGAGAGATAGGCCTTGACCTTGGCGATGCATTCCTCGTCGTCCTTAACCTCGAGGTCACCGACGCCGGATTTGCGGCAATGGACCTTCGCTCCACCGAGCTCCTCCATCGAGATCTCCTCGCCGGTCACCGCTTTGGTCAGGTGCGGGCCGGCAAGCGCCATCGCCCCCTGACCGGAGACCATCGGCACGAAGTCAGAGAGCGCCGGGATATACGCGGTCCCGGCGGCGCAGGGGCCCATCATCGCCGCCACCATCGGGACCACGCCCGACATTTCGACCTCCTCGCGGAAGAGGTGGCCAGAACCTGCGAACAGTGAGCCCGCCGCCTCCTGGATGCGGGCACCGGCCGAATCGAGCAGCCAGACAAATGGCATCCGCTTCTGCAGCGCCATCTCCCGCAGGCGAGTCACCTTGAGCTCCCCCGTCATCCCCATCGACCCGGCCATCACGGTGAAGTCATAGGCGGCGATACAGCAGGGGCGACCATCGACGTCCCCCCAGCCGGTCACGACCCCGTCGGCGGGCGCCTGGACGCCGTCCATCGCCCGCTGGGCGAAATGGGGCCGGCCGTGGATCCCCATCTCGAAGAAGGTTCCCGCGTCGACCAGCAGATCGATCCGCTCACGGGCGGTGAGCTTGCCACGCTCGTGCTGCTTGGCGATCTTCGCCTCACCGCCGCCCAGCTTCGCCTTCGCGCGGCGCTCGTGCAGTTGCTCGGTGAGCTCACCCAGCGGCGCGGTCCCGGGCAGCTTGTGATCTGGATCGCTCAATTCTCCCCCTCGTCGGCAATTTTGAAGTGGTTGGCCTGATCGCAGCAGCGCTCGCCCGCCTCGCGATGTCGCCCGCCTGCTGTGGGCCGCCGGGCACTGCGTCGCCGAGCGAGGCGAATTACGCGGTCTCCTAGGAGGGCAGCGGCGGGCTGAATCGCAATCATGACCTGGCCTTGAACGAGGTGACGATGCCCAAGTCTCTGAGCCCGGTCCTCGACGATCTGGAAGCGATGGTCGACGCTCATCTTCCCTTCCACTGAGGGTCGCGCTTCTCGAAGAAGGCGGTCACGCCCTCGACGATGTCCTCGGTCGAGAAGGTGAGCGAGAGCTGCGAGCGCAGGAACTCGAGCGCGTCGTCGATCGCCATGTCTTGCTGGCGGTACATGGCGTCATGGCCGAGCCGCATCAGGACCGGACTCTTGGCGGCCAGCTTGGCTGCCCACTCAGCGACAGCGTCGTCGAACTCGCCCGCGGCGACGACCTTGTTGGCGAGGCCGTACTCGACCGCCTGCTCAGCGCTCAGTCGCTCGCCTAAAAGCATCATCTCGTTGACCTTCTTGCGCGGCACGTTGCGGTAGATGATCGCCATGATCATGTAGGGGAAGGCGCCGACATTTATCTCCGGGGTTCCGAAGGTTGCCCCCTGCCTGGCGATCACCAAATCGCAGCAGAGGGCCAGCCCCAATCCACCGGCGAGGACGTGGCCGTTGACCGCGCAAAGCGATGGCTTGCCGAGCCGCGGCATTAGCCGGAAGAACTCGAGAAAGAGATCCGAGGCGAAGTGTTTGGCAACCAGTGGAACTTCGGCGGCGAAGCCGCCCAGATCGGCGCCCGCGCAAAATGCCTTCTCGCCGGCTCCGGTCAGGACCAAAGCGCGAGCGTCCGGCGCCTCGCGCACCGCCCTGACGGCGTCGACCAGCTCGGCCAGCATCTGCGCGGAGAGCATGTTGCGCTTCTCGGGGTTGTTGAGGGTGACAGTGGCGACACCGTCGAGGAGCTCGTAGGTGACCAACTCATAGGCCATCGATCGCACCATAGCCGAACCGAAAGTAGGAAGTTCTACTTACTGCGACGAAGCGAAGATCGACGCTGGATCAAAGTGTCATTTCCGCCGCGGCCGACCAGCTTGTCCTTCCCCGGTCCGCCTCAAGCGCGTTGGCTCCCGCGGTCCCCAGCAGCCAGTCATCAGATCGCGAGCCGGTCGCGTTCTCGACCGAGAGCAGGCTGTCGCGACCGGCGGCTCGCAAAGTTGAATGCCTTCGCCCTGCCGCCCAGACCGTCGATCGTGTCATTGCCGCCGCCAGCTGCGATTACCTCGGCCTTGCTCGTGCCGAGCAGATAGTTGTCGGTTTCGCTGTCGAGAATGGTGACCTGCTTGCCGTCCGCAGGTCGGCGGCGCCAGAGGCCGCCACCGGGGACGATCGCGATCGCGACGCCGATCAGGGGGACTGCAGCCCGCATCGCGAGCAGCATAGAAACGGCACTGGCACCGCTGTCTTGGAAGTAGGAAGTGCTACTGTCTACTCGCTTTGGGCGGGCAGAGTGCTTGCCAAGAAATGCGAACGAGGAGAGACACCAGTGGCGACCGCGACGACCAATGGCTCCAGTGTGATCAAGCCCGATCACAGTGCCGAGCGCAAGCACATGATCTTCACCCAGGAGCACGAAGACTTCCGCGATTCGATGCAGGCCTGGGTCCAGAAGGAGCTCTGGCCGCACCGCAACGAGTGGGAGGAGACCACCTGGCCCGACAGCGTGATCAAGCGCGCCGGCGAGCTCGGCTTCTTGGGGCTCTGCTTCCCGGAGGAGTACGGCGGCCAGGGTGGCGACTACTACTACTCGCTGGTCCGTGCCGAGTGCATGAGCTACTCGGGCTCCGGCGGCCTCAACATGGGCTTCGTCGTCCACACCGACATGGTCCTGCCGCCGATCGAGATGCTCGGCACCGAGGACCTAAAGAAACGCTACCTGCCACCCGCGATCGCCGGCGAGAGAATTGGCTGTCTCGGGATCACCGAGCCAGAGGTCGGCTCCGACGTCGCCAACATCCGCACGAAAGCGATCCGCGATGGTGAGGAGTTCGTCGTCAGCGGCTCGAAGATGTTCATCACCAACGGAGCCCGGGCGGACTTCATCGTCCTCGTTGTGAAGACCGACCCGGAGAAGTCCCATGACGGGATCAGCCTCTTGGTCGTCGACCTCCGCGACGAGAACGGCGACCCCGTCCCCGGTTTCAGCGTCTCGCGCAAGCTGGAGAAGATGGGGATGCACGCCTCCGACACCGCGGAACTCTCCTTCGATGAGGTGCGGGTCCCGGTCGAGAACCTGCTCGGCGAGGAGGGCAAGGGCTTCTACCACATCTCCTGGGAGCTTCAGAGCGAGCGGATGGTCGCCTGCGCTGGAGCTGTTGCCGGAGCGCAGCGGATGTTCGAGCGCACGCTCGAGTACGCCAAAGAGCGCAAAGCGTTCGGCCGCTCGATCGGAAACTTCCAGGTGATCCGCCATAAGTTCGCCGAGATGGCGACAAAGATCGAGGCCGCCCGCCAGTTCACCTATGCAACCGCCTGGCGCTACAAGAACGGCGAGTACCCTGTTCGCGAGATCTCCGAGTGCAAGCTCTACACCTCGCGCATCGCCTGCGAGGTTGCCGATGAGTGCATCCAGATCCATGGCGGCTACGGCTACATGAAGGAGTACGAGATCGAGCGCGCCTACCGCGACGTCCGTCTCAACCGGATCGGCGCCGGCACCGACGAGATCATGCTCGAGGTGATCGGCCGCTCCTTCGGCATCTAGGTGCCGCATCTAGACCACATCCGTTCCTACTACGAGGCCTTGAACAGCGGTGACGCTGAGTTGGTCTCCTCGCATTTCAGCGAGGACGCGGTTCACTACTACACGCGTCTGGGCCCGCACGAGGGGGCCGAGGCGATTGGCCGGTATGCCGCCTTCGCGGTCGAGCAAATCGAAGGTAGATGGCACCTCGAGAGTGGAATCGAACAAGGCGAGCAGGCGGCGATCGAGTGGGCGATGACCTGGCGCGACCCCGAGTCCGGGCAAAAGCGCCTCGACCGGGGCACCGAGTGGTTTCGGTTTCGCGATGGCAAGATCGCCGAGGTCCGCGCCTACCACCACGGTGGTAGGAAGAACCCGCAGGGAGATTTGCTCGGCTTCGACCACCAGGGACGCGGCTACACGATGCTTAAGGAGTGAGCGATTGACTGTGGTCAAGGACAGTGGGAGGCGTGCACCCCTCCCTCCCCTGGGCGAGGAGCACGAGGAGTTGCGCGAGACTGTGCGGCGCTTCGTGACCAGGGAGATCGCACCGCACGTCGAGGAGTGGGAGCAGGCGCGCCAATTCCCTCGCGAGCTATACGGCCGCTGCGCTGAGCTCGGTTTCATGGGTCTGAAGTTCCCCGAGTCCTACGGCGGCCAGGGAGGTAGCCACCTGCACGACGCGGTCTGGGTCGAGGAGCTGGCCCGCTCGGGGGGCTCGGGCGGAGTCGCCGCCGGCCTCAACGCACACGCCTCGATCGCGATGCCGCCGATTTTCAATTTCGGTACCGAGCGGCAAAAACAGCGTTGGCTGGTTCCGGGGATCGCCGGCGAGAAGATCGGCGCGCTCGGGATAACCGAGCCCGGGGCCGGCTCTGATGTCGCGAGCATCACCACCTTCGCCGAGCGCGTCGATGGCGGCTATCTGGTCAACGGCGCCAAGACCTTCATTACCAACGGGGTGCGGGCCGATTTCCTCGTTTGCGCCTGTAAGACGACGAGCGAGGGTGGCCACGGCGGCATCTCCTTTCTCGTCCTCGAGCGAGAGATGCCGGGCTATGAGGTCGCCGCCAAGCTGGAGAAGCTCGGCTGGCACTCATCCGACACTGGCGAGCTCTCCTTCACCGACGTTGAGGTCCCGGCCGAGAACCTTCTCGGCGAGGAGAACGAGGGCTTCAAATTGATCATGTTCAACTTCGCCTGGGAGCGGCTCTTGATGGCGATCGGCGCGCTCGGCGGCATGCAGCGGCTGACCGAGTCGGCGCTCGACTACGCCAAGGAGCGCAAGGCCTTCGGCCGCCCGATCGGAAACTTCCAGGTGATCCGCCACAAGATCGCGGAGATGGCGGTCCGCGCCGACGCGGCGAAGGCGATCACCTACAACGCGCTGCGTCTCTTTGACGAGGGCAAGGACTGCATCCAGGAGGTGACGATGGCAAAGCTGATCACCCAACGCGCGATCCTTGAGATCGCCGACGAGTGCCTGCAGATTTATGGCGGCTATGGCTACATGCGGGAGTACGGAATCGAGCGTGCGGTCCGTGATGCGCGGCTCGGTCCGATCGGCGGCGGCACCGATGAGATCATGAGGGAGATCCTCGGCAAACAGCTGGGGCTGTAGGCAGTTCTTCTGGCAGAGCGGCATCTGAATCTCTCGCCGGCTCGCGTCAGGCGCCTGGCGGTCCGCCGCGGGAGCAGGGGAGGCGACGCAAAGCGGCGCCCTCGCGATCCATCAGGGAGTCCGGCTTGGACGCGGAGTCTTGCCTGGCGGCCCGAGATCGCGCTCGAAGCGATCGAGCAGGTCAAAGAGCCCCACGCACTCCCAGGCGCGATTACCGCGCCCGATTGTCGTGCGGCGAAGCACACCGGCGCTATCGAGGCGGTTGATCGCCAGCCGAGCTCGCTCCTCACTGCCCCCAAGCAGCTGAGCCGCGGTCTTCACGTCGAGGATCGGCTGCGATGGCAAGAGCTCGATCAGCCGCCTGGCACCCGAGCCCTTGCGCGGGTTGCCTGCCTCCTGAAGCCAGCGCTCCTGCAACCCCGAGACTTTGGCGGCGAATCGGCCCGCTCCCATCGCGGCACGAAAGAGCGCGTCGATGAAGACGATGTACCAATCGTCTTCATCGCCGATCCGCCAGCTGGTCAAGCCCGCTACGTAGCGGTCGGCCTCACCGGCAAGGGCGAGACTCAGCGGTGGTAGGTAGCTCTTGGCGAGGCCGCGGCGGCGCAGGATGATCAGGATCAACGCCCGGCCCACGCGCCCGTTGCCGTCGAAGAACGGATGGATCGTCTCGAACTGCACGTGGGCGATCGCCGCTTGGATCGCAGCCGGCAGGTCGTTGCGATTGCAGAAGGCACAGAGGTCGTCGAGGAGCTCACCGACGAACTCGGGCGGGGGTGGAATGAACTCTGCTTTCAGCGGGCTCGACGCGCTCCCCCCGATCCATCCCTGCTCCTCACGAAGCCGGCCGCCGAGGTGCTCGTCGCGTGTCCCTTCAAAGAGGATGCGATGCACCTCCAGGAAATGCTCGCGCTCAAGCCGCTCGACGGTGCTAGCCAGTTCCACCGCGCGCTCAAGTGCGCGGATGTTTGCCAGTACGCTCTGGGCGGTGATGTCATGCACCTGCGAGGAGAATGCGGCCTTGGCCAACCGGCGGTGAGAGAGGACCAGCCCCTCGATCCGCGACGAGGCGACTGACTCGGCTCGCAGCAACTGCCTGGCCAGGGTCTCGAAGTTGGCGAGCTCCGGTGGGTCGTCATTTAGCTCGCGGCAGGCAAGTTCTGCGTTGGAGCCGGCCGCAGCGATATCGGAGTCAAGCAGGAATCCCCCGCTGCTAATCCTCGTGGGAAGATAGGCCTCGTAGTCGAAGCCACGGCGGGCTTGGCGCCCACCCAATGCCTCCATGTTTGGCTCCCAGTGGCACTCGAGCATGGTGCCACGGCGGGTAGGGATGTCGATGCCAGCCGTCAACTCCATTCTCCAAAGTTAGCGTACTAAGTTTGGAAATATGCGGGATCAGCCAAACTTGCATGCTTGCGGGCATAAAATCCAAAGTTATGATTTTAACCTTGGACCAGGAACGATAGGGCCCAAACTTAGCGTTGCGACAAGAGTGGAGCATGCCTGACGCTAACGTCTAATGTTCCAAACGTTAGAGACAATCTATGACCCTAACGCGGTCTTCGGGTCAACTGGAGAGCAGGATGCCGAGCACCACGTCCACGCCCACCCCGAGCTCACCGGGTAGGCGTGCTCCGACGCCTTTAGCCCGCTTGTTCGCGGGCCAGCGAGTTCACGGGCGTGAGGCCAGGCGGCGCAAACCGGACGAAGCCGGGGGACACAATCCGGACACATCAGCCGGACCACACGCGATCACTGGCGGTCATCGCCCTCGTCCTCGAACAGCCTCAATTGCGGGGAGTCCTTGCCCTCCGATGATCGGGCGTGTCTGCAAGTACCAGGCTCGCCGTTCATGAAGGAGATCCTCGGCAAACAGCTGGGGCTGTAATTTCCATTCGGGTTGACCGCCGCAAGCCGCGCACTGACGCTCGCCCTGTTGTTGCCCGTGGTGGCCGGGCTGGGCGCGTCCTGCGCCAGCGCCGAGGGCGCGCCCCCGGTGAACCCGAATGCGATGCGGGGGCTGGCCTCGGCGCAGCGGATCGTGGAGATCGCGACCCAGAGCATGCACACCACCCACGCCACGGCCCGCACCTACGAGCTTGTCGGTGGCCGCTGGCGGGTGGTGCGCGGGGCGATGCCGGCCCGGGTTGGCTACAACGGCCTCTCCCACCCCGCACGGAGGCGGGCGGGCGACGGTACGACCCCGATCGGCAACTATGGGTTTGTCTATGACTTCGGTTCCCGTCCAGACCCCGGTGTGACCGGATTCCGCTGGCGCCGCCTGATCCCCGGATCCTGCTGGTCAGGGACCCGGTCTGACTACAACCGCTGGGTCGAGCGCACTCCCTGCGACCCCGCTGACGAGGACCTCTGGGTTAACCACGCGCTCGCCTACCGCTACGCCGCCGTGATCGACTTCAACTACGGCGATCCGGTCTACGGACGGGGCTCGGGGATCTTCCTGCATGAGCAGACCGGCGCGGCCACGGCGGGCTGCGTCTCTTTGCGCCAGGTCGATCTGCTCTCGGTGCTGCGCTGGATGCGACCGGGCACTCGAATCCTGATCGGGCCCAGTCGCTGGTTACGCTCGCTCAAGGAATGAGATCGATGCCGGCGCAGATGAGGCCGGCGGACGCCAACCCCGGTCGGTCTGGACCGGGGTCAGCTGCAGTTGAGCGGGAAGTCGGTGCCGGTGACTTCGAAGGAGCTGCGGCCGCGGGACATCTGAAACGCGTAGGTGTGGAGGACACTCAGCTTCCAGCCCTCGAAGCGGTGGATCTTCAGCACCGGGCGGCCGGCCGTGTGACCTCCATGGGTGCCGACGCACCGGTACAGGCGTCCGGCATTCGTGCCGTTGGAGATGAACCTGGCCAGGGCGCGCACCGTCTTGCAGGCCGTCTTCGGGTTGACGTGTCGGATGTTGATCGCCTCCTGGCCGGTGGTCAGCGGGTGCTGGCACTCTCGTGTCACCCCCTGCGAGCTCGCATCGGCGGAATGGCCCTGGGCGAAGGCGAAAACGCAGCACAACCCCGCCACGGCAAGCAAGATCCGAGTCAGACGAGCGCTGAGGGCGAACTCCATAGCCCTACCCTAACTGCGCTCCCCGAGGGGCGACAATGACGAGGCCCCCTGCGGACCCCAGAACGGTCCACCTGAGGCAGCCTGATCATTCGCGGTGAAAGGTCTGCTTGGCGGATGCATCCCCCAAGGTCCCCTCTCAGCGGCAGACCTCCGATCGGGGGGATCGCTGAGGGCCGCTCATCCAACTGCTTGAGCGGCCCTCTCTCCTCCGACTCGGCGAGTTTCCTCGCGAGGGGCGGCGCTCCGCCCCCTGCTAGCGGCGACGTTTTTTGGCGGGTTTTTTTGCTTTCGCGCGAGCTTTGGTTTTTTTCGCGGCTTTAGATTTTTTGGTCGTTTTGGCTTTGGTTTTAGCTTTTGCTTTTTTAGCTTTTGCTTTGACTTTTTTGGCGACTTTGGTCCGTTTGGTTTTCGCGGCTTTGGATTTTTTAGCGACTTTGGCTTTCGTCCTCGCCGCCGCTTTCGTCGCTTTTGCTTTCACACGTTTGGTTTTTTTGGCTGCTTTCGCTTTCGCTTTTTTTGCCGCTTTTTTGCTTGGCCTTTTTTTTGTCGCCATTTTTTCCCTCCGTCTGCAGTTTGATCGGGTCGCGGCTCTCGCCGCGCGCATTCGCGACCGTAGCAGCGGGATCAGCCGCCAATATTGGGTTGCGCGACGGGGCGCGCCTGCCCGACCCACCTCCCCGTCGCGCTTTCGAGCAAGGCCATCGCCGGTTGAGCTTCGCGCCAGGCCTTGATCGAGGCCCGCCAAATCGATCTCAGGCGGACCGAGCGCGGTGGCGGGATCTCGCATCCCTAGGGTTTGGGGTGTGAACCTGCGTGCGGGGAAGGCAATCTTGGTCGCGCTCGCCTGGCTGGCGGCGGCCACGCCGACCCCGGCGCTGGCCAGTCTCAGCGACCGAGTCGATGTCTTTGCCGGCACCCAGCCGGGGCACAACACCTTCGGCGGCGGCCACAATTTCCCCGGCGCTGCGACACCTTTTGGGATGGTTCAGTGGAGCCCCGATACGACGCCGGCGAATCTGCATGGACGCCAAGGCTATGACTACCGCGACTCCCACGTTAAGGGTTTCAGCCTCACCCATCTCTCGGGCGCGGGCTGCGCCCTTTATGGCGACTTCCCCTTTCTGCCGACGACCGCGCCGATCGAAGCCTCCCCGGCGGCTCCCGGGTCCTCGCTTGACGGTCAATTTCAGCCGGGCTTTTCCCACGCCAACGAGGACGGACGCCCGGGCTATTACTCGGTCCAGCTCAACCCGGTGCGCGGAGCGGCGATCAAGGTTGAGCTGAGTGCCACAACCCGCACCGGAATAGCGCGCTTCACATTCCCCCGCAATCCGCACTCGAGCGTCCTCATCAACGCCGGTGGCAGCGCCCAGCCCGACGACTTCGCCTCCGTGCAGGTCAACCCAGCCGCGAGGGAAATCGACGGAACGGCCTCCAGCGGCGGCTTTTGCAAGCAGCGCCCGCGCTACCGGGTCTACATGGCGGCGGTCTTCGACCGGCCCTTTGACGCCAGCGGGACCTGGCAGGAAAACACGCTGCTCACAAACTCAACTACCGCCAGCGCCAGTCAATCGCCAGCCGCAAACCCGCCCTCCACCGCCAACGCCGGTGCCTATGCGACCTTCAACACAGGCAAGAACCCGGTCGTCCTCGCCCGGGTTGGGGTCTCGTTCGTGAGCATCGAAGACGCCCGCGCCAATTTGGAAGCCGAAGACCACGCCCAGCCCTTCAACACGATTGTGCGTCGCGCCGAAAGCGCCTGGAACAAGTGGCTGGGGCGGATCCGCGTCGCCGGCGGGCCTCAGCGGCTGATCGACACCTTCTACACGGCGCTCTACCACGCCGGCCTCGCGCCGCGCACCTTCAGCGACGTCGGTGGCGCCTATATCGGCATGGATGGTCTCATCCACCAAGCCTCGGGCCGCATCCAGTACGCCGATTTCTCCGGCTGGGACACCTATCGCACCCAGATCCAGCTGCTCTCGATTCTCGCGCCGCGCCGCGCCAGCCAGATGATCCGCTCGTTACTCGCCGACGCGAGCCAGAGCGGCTGCCTGCCGCGCTGGCCCTACGCCAACGGCCAGAGCATGACCATGGTCGGTGACTCAGCCGACCCACTGATCGCATCAGCCGCGGCCTTTGGGGCCACCGCCTTCAACTCCCACACCGCGCTCGCGGCGATGCTCAAGGGCGCCGACGGTGAATGCCGCAGCGCCAACGGCGAATACCTCGAGCGCCAGGGCATCGGCCCCTACCTGGCACACGGCTACATCCCCTATGACATCGACACCAACGTGCGCAATGCCAACTCGCTCTCCGGCAGCCCCGACGCCGTTTGGGGCTCGGCGGCGACCACCCTCGAGTACGGCGTCGATGATTTCGCCATCGCCCAGTTTGCCGCGCGGGCGCTGCACAACCGGCCCACCTACCAACGCTTTATTCAGCGTTCAGGTAGTTGGCGCAATCTCTTCGACCAACAGAGCGGCGAGATCGAGCCGCGTTACGAAAATGGCTCCTTTCCAGCCGAATACAACAATCTCACCGGTGGCGGCTTCGTCGAGGGCGACTCAACCCAGTACAGCTGGATGGTCCCCCAAGATCCCGCCGGGCTCTTCAATGCGATCGGTGGCCGGATGAAGGCGGTGCCACGACTGCACCACTTTCTGCGCAAGCTGAACGGCGGCGCGGGCGCAACTCATACCGATCACGCCCTGCTCGGCAACGAGCCGAACCTCAACGTCCCCTGGCTCTATGACTGGGCCCGCGCGCCGTTTGACACGCAGGCCACAGTTCGGCGCGCGCTTCGCCTCTACTTCCCAGCGCCGACTGGCTACCCGGGCAACGATGATCTCGGCACCCTCTCCTCCTGGTATGTCTTCGGTGCCCTCGGTCTGTATCCCGAGGTCCCCGGAGTGGGGTTGCTGGCGATCGGCAGTCCGCTCTTTGAAAGCGCCTCGATCGCACTCCCCCATCACCACCAACTCAGGGTCCTGGCCAGCGCCCCAGTAATCAAGCCGGGAAACGGGAAGAAACACACGGTTGCCGTGAGCCTGCCGCGCGCCCCCTATGTCGACGGCCTGCGCGTCAACGGCCGGCCGGCCGATCAACCCTGGACCACCTGGTGTGCGCTGCACGCCGGGGGGGAACTGCGGTTCCGACTCTCGAGCCACCCGAACCGGAGCTGGGGTAGTTCGGGGTCAGCCACGCCGCCATCGTTTGGCCCTGGCCGCTCGATGCCCAAGGACGCCTGCACCCCTTGACCCTCACACCTTCGCGAGCCGGCGCCCTCTGGGTCCTGGCCTTCCTCATTGCGCTCGGCGCGGCGATGCGTTTTGCCAGCCTCGGCGAGCAGAGCTATCACCACGATGAGGTGATCACCGCCGCCCGCGTGATCCCCGGCAGCTTCATCCACATGCTCAGAACGGTTAAACACAGCGAGTCGAACCCGCCGCTCTACTACACGCTCGCCTGGGGCTGGGCGAAGGCATTCGGCACCGCCGAATTCGGACTGCGTTCGCTCTCGGCACTCTTTGGTCTGGCGACGGTTCCGGTCGCCTACGCAATCGGTGCCGAGCTCTCAAGCCGTCGCACTGGGCTGATCGCAGCGGCGATGACCGCGGTCAACCCGATGCTGATCTGGTACTCGCAGGAGGCGCGCTCCTATTCGCTTTTGGTCTTCTTCTGCGCCGTCTCGCTGCTCTTCTTTGTCCGCGCCCTGCGCAGCCGCAGTGGGACCGATCTATCGCTCTGGGCGCTGGGCTCAGCGCTCGCCCTCAGCAGCCACTACTTCGCCTTCTTCCCGGTCGCGATCGAGTCTGTTTGGCTGCTCGTCGCCCTGCGCTCGCGCTGGCGAGCGACCCTCGCCGCCGTCGCCGGCGTCGCCGTGGTCGGGATCGCGCTTGTGCCGCTGATTCTGGCCCAGGTCAACCCGACCCATGTCGGCTGGATCGAACAGAGCCCGCTCTCCTCCCGCTTGTTTCAGACCGGCGTCAGCTTCCTGATCGGGGAGACCGGACATGTGATCGCCGAGCCACCGCGCGTGCACTACGCGCTGATCCCCGTGATTCTGATCGCCGCAGCCTGGCTGCTGGTCGCCACCCGTGGCACCTGGCGCGAGCGCCGCGGCGCCCTGCTCGGCGCCACGATCGGCATCGGGGTCGGCCTGCTCTCACTGATCGCCGCGCTGCTGGGCAAGGACTACGTCCTTGAGCGCAACCTGCTGCCGGCACTGCTGCCGCTTGGCATCGCCGCGGCGATCGGCTTCGGTGTTCAGCGGGCGAGCCGTCTGGGCCTGCTGCTCGCGGCTCTCCTGTGCGCTTACTGGGTTGTCTTTGGCGTGCGGGTTACCGAAACCCCAAATCTCCAACGCCCCGACTTCCGCTCGATCGTCGATGAACTGGGCCAGGCGCCCTGGCCGCGCGCGATCGTCAGCTGGAAGCTGGCCGCCGAACCGGAGCGCTTCTATCTCCACAACCAGGCTCAGCGCATCTACAGCGGGGTGACGCGGCTGCGCGAAATCGACGTGGTCAGGAAGTCGAACAGCAAAGGGCCGAGCCGCGTGCCCCGCGCCTTTCATCCCACCGCGGAAACCAGATTCGAGCGCCTCACCCTGACCCGCTATCGGTCAAACCGGGTCCGCAGGGTGGCCTTTTATCGCCTCCATCGCATCCACACCGGCTTCGGCCAGGCCGCCGTTGTCATCTCTGGGACGGGGAGCGGGCCTTGACCGCGGGGGAACTTGCCTACCGAATGAGCGCCGCGGCCCGCAGTCCGGCCAGCTGGTGGCAGCTGCTCAAATTCGGGCTGGTGGGGGGCTCGGGGTACCTCATAAACCTCGCCGTTTTTGCCGCGCTCACCGGCAACCTCGGCGTCCACCATCTGATCGCTGCCGTCGGCGCCTTCTCGGTCGCCCTGGCCAGTAACTTTTTTTGGAACCGCCACTGGACCTTCGCCGCTGGCGACGGACACGCGGGCTTCCAGGCGGCACGCTTCTTTGCGGTCAGCGCCGCGGCGCTCTTGATCAACCTCGGGGTTCTCGAGATGCTGGTGAGCCGCACCTCACTTGGCGACCTCAGCGCCCAGGCGATCGCTGTGGCGGTCGCGATGCCATTCAACTTCCTCGGCAACAAGCTCTGGACCTTCGCCTAGGCATTACGCCCCGCAGTTCACTTAGGGCAAGAGGGCGCCTGCCCAAGTTTGAGCTTGACGGCCGCCTGAAGTCCCAGGCATTCGAGGCCGACGGCGCAATCGCCGGCGCGAGCAGGGTTGCGGCGGTGAGCATCTACACGAGAGGAACCCATTTCACGATGGCAGGGTTCGCCTCCCTTAGGATCGCGGAATCGCTCTCTACCTGCTTCGACACGGCGATGCTGAGCACGGAGGCGGCCCGGACGCCGGGCGCGAGCTGACCGCAAAGGGCAGGGACCAGGCCAGAGCCGCCGGCCTCGCCCTCCTCGCCCTGGGAACTGAGCTCGATGCCTGTCTTGCCAGTCCTAAGCTGCGGGCGCTACAGACCGCGGAGCTCGCCTGCGCGGCGCTCGCCATGGAGGTCGAGATCTGCGCCGCGCTGGGCGGCGGCCCGGTTGACGGGCCGGCACTGGCCAGCGGCCGCGGCGACGTGCTGCTTGTCGGCCACGAGCCCGACTTCTCCGCCGCTGTGGCGAGTCTGACCGGCGCCCAGGTCAAGTTGAAAAAGGGCGGCTTGGCGATCATCGAGGCCAACACGCTTCTCGCCCTTCTGCGTCCGCGGGACCTGGCTGCGATCGCCAGCCAGCAGCGATAGAAATACGCCATGCGGCTCGCCCGATTCTCGGTTCGCGGTTCGGACCCAAGGTTGGGTCTGCTGGAGCAGGAAGGGGTGCTCGATCTGAGCGCCATCGGTTTGCCCAACGACCCCGCCGCGGCCCTCGGGGTCGCGGGCGGTGTCCAGGGCTTGACACGGCTCGGCGCCGGGTCCGCTGAGCGCCTGGCGCTCGATCAGATCAGCCTGCTCAGCCCGGCGCGGCCGCGTAAGTACCTGGCGATCGCGCTCAACTACGCTGACCACATCGCCGAGAGCGGGATGGAGGCGCCCAAGGTGCCGATGTTCTTCAACAAGCAGCCGACCTGCGTCGTCGGTCCCGGCACCCCGATCCACCTGCCGAAGGTCTCTGACAAGCTCGACTACGAGGGCGAGTTGGCGATCGTGATCGGCCGCCGCTGCCGCCACGTGCCGGTTGCCGGCGCTGAGCAGGTGATCGCCGGGTACACCATCGCCAACGATGTCTCGGTCCGCGACTGGCAGATGCGGGCGATGACGATGACGGTCGGCAAGTCCTTTGACACCCACGGCCCGCTCGGTCCCTGGCTGGTCACACCGGATGAGCTCGGCGACCCCCAGGATCTTTCGATCCGCACCTTTGTCAATGACGAGAAGCGCCAGGACGGCCGCACGGCCGAGATGGTGTTCAACTGCTTCGAACAGGTCTCCCACCTCTCTGAAGCCTTCACGCTGGAGCCCGGTGATGTGATCGCCACCGGCACCCCCGCCGGGGTGGGCTCCGCCTACCAGCCCTTTCCCGCGGGGCTGCTCAAGGTCGGCGACACGGTGCGGATCGAGATCGATGGGATCGGCGAACTCTCGAACACGGTGGTCGCTGAGCCCGACGGGTTCCTCGCCGAGGGGGAGGGCTGATGGTCTCCAGGTTGACGCGAGGGATGATCGCGGAAGTGCGCTCGGCCCTGAGCGAGGAGACAGCTGCGCGACTGGAGGCTGGGAGGGCACAGACCCAGCCCGGCCCTGGATCGCTACCCAGAGAGCATCGGGGCAAGCACCCGCGGCTCCGATGCCGGTCTGATGCCGGGCGCTCAGAGCAGCTCGATCAGACCGCGCAATAACAGAAGGGCGCCGATCGTCGCCGCACCGATCGTCGCCGCTCGGTGACCGTGGCGCGCCAGCCAGTCACGAAATCCGGTGACCGCAGCCGCGGTGCGCTCGGGTGCGAACAAATATCCGAGCAGCGGCGCCTCGAGCAGGAGCTGCTGAATCAGGCAGAAGCCGATGACCAGGAGGACGGTGGGCAGGACCGCGTAGTTGAGCTTGGCGATCCGGTCCAGCCCGGTCAGGTAGGAGACGCCCGGGAAGCTGAGCACGACCCCGAGCGCGAAGGTGATCCGCGCCGAGCCGCGGCCGAGCATCCGTTCGGGCAGGGATTCCTTCTTCCCCGCTTCCTTCCTTTCCTTGCGCCGCTGGCGTCGCTCGCGCAGCGGCTCGGCGCGTGGGCTGCCAAGGACGTAGGCGACGAGCAGCGCGAGCAGGCCGATGACGATGTCCTCGATCGGGCTCAGCGTGTGCTTGGCGGTGCCGAAACCGCTCGAGCCGCTCAGCGAGAAGACGATCAGCATGCCGAGCGTGATGCTGCTCAGGTAGGCGCCCAGCAGGTAGCCCAGCATCAGCTTCTTCGGACTCGGCAAGAGCAGCATCACCGTCACCGCCGCCAGCAGAGTCGGATTGAACATCGCCAGGAGCGAGAGCAAGAAAACGCTGAGCAGGTCGCTCATGGTCCGGGCATTCTTACTGGAACAATGGCGGCGTGAAGCAGCGGGTCAGCCTGATCACCCTCGGCGTCGTCGATCTCCCTCGCGCCCGGGGCTTCTATGAAACGCTTGGTTGGAGCCGCGCCGCTGGCCCCGACGATGACCTTGTTTTCTTCCAGACCGCTGAGATGATCCTCGCGCTCTGGAACCGGGCACGACTCGCCGAGGACAGCGGCGTGCACGATGACGGCGGCTGGGGCGGCGTAACCCTGGCGCTCAATTTCTCCTCACCGAGCGAGGTCGACGCGGTGCTCGAGGAGGCGCGCCGGGCGGGAGCGCAGATCGCCCGCGAGGCGAGCGCAACTCCCTGGGGCGGCTACAGTGGCCTCTTAATCGATCCCGATGGGCACCCCTGGGAGATCGCCCACAACCCCCATTGGGCGGTGACCGAGGACGGCGGCGTCCGACTTGGCTGATCGCAGCGACCGCGCCCACCTCAATCTGGTCGAGAGTTCGCGACGATTGTTCGAGCTCGACCCCGGAGCCGAACTCGAACAAGGTGAGGGCTGGCTGCTCGCCGCCGGGGGGATCGATCACCCGGTGATCGCCAACGTCGCCTTCCGCATCGATGACGAGCTCGACGCCGCCGCGATGATCGCCCGTGCGCGGTCGTTCTTTGCCCCGCGCAAGCGTGGCTTCAGCATCTGGAGTCGCGCCGGGGCAGGCGCCGATCGTGACCTGAGCGCGGCCGCCGCGGCCGCCGGCCTGCACTGCGCCTATGAGATGCCAGCGATGGTCCTCGGCGAACGAGTCCAGGAGCTGCCTCTGCCCGCCGGAGCCGAGCTGCGAGCGGTCGAAACCGAGCAACAGCTGCTCGAGTATTGGCGGGTCGCAGCCTCCGCCTATGCGAGCCTCGGCTTCCCACCAGAGCTCTTTGAGGCCAACCGGCGCACGCAGGTCTTCCTTGAGGATCAGCAAGCGCTGGCCTTCCTCGCCTACCTCGACGGCGAGCCGGTCAGCATCGCGATGACGCTTGTAAACCACGGCGTCGCCGGCATCTACTGGGTCGGCAGCCTCGAGCGCGCGCGCGGCCGGGGGCTGGGCCGGGCGGTGACCGCGGCGGCCTGCAACGCCGGCTTTGAGCTCGGAGCCGAGATCGCCTCACTGCAGGCCTCACCGATGGGCGAACCGATCTATTCCGCGATCGGCTTCGAGAGGATCTACGACTACGAGCTCCTGCTCTGCGCGCCTCCCCAGGACTGGTCGAGCACCTCCATGCGCACGATCAGGCCGTCCTCGATCCAGTAACGATGGATGACTCTGGCCTCTGAGAGGAGCTCACCGCTGTCGGAGTCGCGAACCATCTGGTGGACGCTGGCGGCGAGGACGCCACCGGACTCCGCGGAGAACACGTGCGGCTCGACGACGCTGGTGATCGACTCAAATTGGCGCGCCCAGTAGGCGCCGAGCGCCTCGCGGCCGCGGATCCGACCCCCCTCCCAGGCGTTGGGCCAATCGACATCGGGGTGCATGAGAGTGAGCACAGTGTCGATGTCGCGGGCATTGAAGGCGCGATAGGTGTCGCGCAGCAACTGCTCGGCAGCGCTCTTCATTGCAACCGGTTTCTAGCGCAGGCCGGGTGGCCGGTCAATCAGGGCCGCGCGGTTCCATGTAGCCTCCCGGGCCGATTTCACGACCACAAGGAGAGCACAGACTGATGGGACTTCTCGATGGGAAAGCGGCGATCGTCACGGGTTCGGCGCGAGGGATCGGCCGGGCGACCGCTGAACTATTCGCCAGCGAGGGCGCCAGAGTTCTGATCAACGATCTCGACGCCGATGTCGCCGAGCAGACCGCTGGGGAGATCGACGGCGAGACCGCGGTCTTCTCCGGCGACCTGACCAAGCCGGGGGCCGCAGATGAGCTCGTCGCCGCAGCGGTCGAGGCCTTCGACACGGTCGAGATCTGCGTCAACAACGCCGGCTACACCTGGGATGGGGTAGCCCACCGAATGACCGATGAGCAGTTCCAGGCGATGCTCGACATCCACACCGTGGTTCCCTTTCGGGTCGCGCGAGCCCTCGCCCCGCACTGGCGCGAGGCGGCCAAGGCCGAGCGCGGCGAAGACAAGGAGGTCTTCCGCAAGCTGATCAACGTCTCCTCGACCTCGGGCACGATGGGAAACGCCGGCCAGGTCAATTACTCGGCGGCGAAGATGGGTGTCGTCGGTCTGACCAAAACCCTGGCCAAGGAGTGGGGGCAGTTCAAGATCAACGTCAACGCAGTCGCCTTCGGCTTTGTCGACACGCGGCTCACCGCGGCCAAGGAGGAGGGCGGCGAGATGACCGCTCCCTCGGGCGAGAAGATCGAGCTCGGCATCCCCGAGCAGATGCGGGCGATGGCCTCCGCGATCATCCCGATCGGTCGACCGGCGACGCCCCAGGAGGCATCGGGCCCGGTCCTCTTCCTCGCCTCGCCACTGGCCAACTACGTCCACGGCCAGACCCTGAACGTGACCGGCGGCATGTTCGGAGGGATGTACACCTGAGCGACGCCGCTCCCCGCGAGGGCCGCTCGAAGGTCCTCTATCTCGACATCGGGGACCACGTCTGGCCCCTGACCCGCCGCCTGATGGGCGCCCACACCTTCCTCTACCGCAGGACGGCTGGGCGCCTCGGTCATTCGATCCCCGGAGTTGGCGGCAAGATGCTGCTGCTCGACCACGTCGGCGCGAAGAGCAAAACCAAGCGAACCTCTCCCCTGCTCTACTTCCGCGACGGCGAGAACCTGGTCGTGATCGCCTCCAAGGGCGGCTATCCCAAACACCCGGCCTGGTACCACAACCTGCTCGCCAACCCGCAGACCTCGGTCCAGGTGGGCAGCGAACGGATTGGGGTTCGGGCCCGCGTCGCCGGGCCCGATGAGCGCCCGAGGTTGTGGGGGATGGCGATCTCCAAGTACGGGGGCTACGCCGACTATCAGGCCCGTAGCAAGGGGCGCGAGATACCGCTCGTGGTCCTCGAACCCCGTTAGCCGAGGCGCTCCTTTACTTGGGTCGGCGCTCCTCGGCCACCGGGTCGCCAGCCTCGTCGGCGATCGCCTGCGGGGGCCAGGGCCCGGCCCAGTTGTCGCGGGCCCCGTCGAGGGTGATCGTCGTGCCCGAGAAAAAGTCACCCGCCGGAGAGGCCAGGTAGGCGACGAGCCAGGCCATCTCCTCGGCGCGGCCGGCGCGCCCAACCGGGATCGAGCGCTCGAGGTTCTCGACGACGACCTGCGGGTACTTGGTCAAAAGTGTCTCGGTAGCGAACTGGCCCGCGGCGAGCGCGCAGGTCCGGATTCCGAAGCGAGCCCACTCGACGGCCAAGGTACGCATCATGTTCTCGACCGCGGCACGGGCGGCCCCCGAATGAACCATCCCCGGCATGCCGTTGTGCGGGGAGAGGGTGACACTGAGGATCTTGCCGCCACCCTGGGGGATGAAGGCCTTGGTGGCCGCCGCGTGGGTCATCAGCCAGGTCCCCTCGATATTTAGCTCGATCACGGTGCGAAATCCCTTGGGACTGATCGTCTCCGCCGGGCTCAGGAACTGGCCCCCAGCGTTATTGACCAGGACGTCGAGGCGCTCGTGGCGCTCCAACAGGCGGTCGAAGAAGGGTCCGACGGCATCCTCGTCACGGATGTCGAGTCGCTCGTGCTCGAAGGCTCCCTCCCCTGAAAGCCCGGCGGCGAGCTCGCCGGTCTGCGCCAACGGCTCGCCCCGCCTACCGCAGCCGACCACGGTCGCGCCCAATCGACACAGCTCAAGCGCCGTCTCACGACCCAACCCGCTGCCGGCCCCGGAGACGACGCAGACCTGTCCGGCGAGTAGATCGGGCTTGAAGATGCGGGATTGGGAGCTTTCGGCCATCGCGCGAGCAAGCCTATAGACGCCCCGCGCGCAGGTAATGTGAGCAACAGATGAAGGTCCACGTCGAGGCCAAACCGCTGCACGAGCCGCTCGCCGGAGGCACGCCCGAGGCGACGGTGAGCGTCGAGCCGATGGTCGCCGGCCATGTCACCTGGTCGCGGCACATGATGGAAAGCCCTGGCGGGCCTTTCCTCACCCTGAGGTTGGCCCGCGCGATACTCAGTGGCGCTCCGGGCGCCACGGTGCCCTGCCCGGCGTTCCTGATTCGTCACCCAAGCGCCGGCGCGATCCTGATCGACACCGGCCTGCACGCCTCGATCGCCACCGATCCCTCGGAGAACTTCGGCCGCCTCGGTGCCCGCTTTGGCCATCCCAGCCTCGAGCCCGGCACCGATGTCTCCTCCCAACTGCGCGAACGCGGCCTCGACGTCAACGAGATTCCGATCGTCGTGATGACCCACATGCACATCGACCACACCTCGGCGATCTCAGAGTTCCCCAATGCGACCTTCATCCTCAGCGAGCCCGAGTGGCAGGAGGCGACGGGCGGACATCAGCCGCTGATGAACGGCTACCGCCACATGCACTACGACTATGCCTTCGACTTCCGCACGATCGACTTTGATCGTGGTGAGATCGACTCCTATGCGACCTTCGGACGCAGTTTTGATCTCTTCGGTGATGGCTCAATCCGGCTCGCCTTCACCCCGGGGCACTCGGCCGGTCACCTCTCGGTGATCGCCCGCCTCAAGCAGCGCGACTTCGTGATCGGCGGCGATGCCACCTACACCGAGGCCCAGCTAAAGGGCAACGCGCCGCTGGCCCCGCGTCCCGCCGATGCCCACAACTACCGGCGCTCGCTGCAGGAGCTGCGCCAGTTCGGCCGTGAATTCCCCGACGCGATCATCACCCCGGGTCACGACGCCGAGTTCTACTCAAAGCTCAATCCCCGCTACGAGTAGCGCCCCCGCTCCAAACCCGGGCGCGGGGTTAGGCGCTGCCAGGCTCCTCGGCGACGCCGCCGACAACGACCGCGGTCGGCCCGTGTTCCTCGCCCTCGACGTTCAATCTGGGCAAAACCCGGTCCATCCACTTGGGCAGCCACCAGACCCGATCGCCGAGCAACAGCATCAGCGCCGGCAAGAGGACGATCCGGACGACGGTCGCATCGAGCAGGACGGCGATCGTCAGGCCGACGCCGAGCTGGCTGACGGTCGCGATCGGGGCCGAGGCGTAGGCGATGAAGACGGCCATCATGATCGCCGCCGCGCCGGTGATCACACGGGCGGTCTTCTCCAGTCCGTGGGAGATCGCTCTGGCGTGATCGCCGTCGCGGTCATAGCTCTCCTTCATCCGCATTAACAAAAAGACCGCGTAGTCGATCGAGAGCCCAAAGACAACGCCGAACATGCACACCGCCCCGACCGCATCGACGTAGGTATGACCGCCGAAGGGGTAGCCATCGGGAACCCTGAAGAGCAAAACGATGACGCCAAAGGCAACGCCAACCGTCGCCAGGTTTAGAGCCACCGCGAGCACCGCGAGCAGCAACGCCCGCACGATGATGATCATCATCAGGAGGGTGACCAGGGTGATCGCGAGAACCACGAAGGGGATCCGCTGGCGGGTGATCGCGTCGTAGTCGGTCAGCTGCGCGGCGCCCCCGGCGACGCCGGCCTGGACGTCGGCTTCCTTGCCAAGGCCTTCGGCATCACGTTGGAGCCGGTGGTCGAGGCTTTTCGATCCGGGGGTGTTGAAGGTGTACTTCGAGATCACGGTGATCTGGGCGCCCTGGCCGCCGTGTTCGAGGGCGATCACTTCGTTGGCCTGTTCGCGTTCTGCGGGTTTGGCGCCGTCGACGGCCGAGAGCACGAAGTAGGGCGAGTTGAAGAGACCGGGAGACTGGGTGTTGATCCGATTTACTTTTTTGGTCGTCGCATGGGCTCCCCTGGTGACCTTGACGCTCGCGGTCTGCAGTTTGGCCTGGAGCGGATATGACTTGTGGAAGCCCTGGGCGAGATGGGATTCCAGTTCTTCAGAGCCGCCCTGCAGCCGTGAGATCCCATTGGCCAGACGGAACTGGCCATGCTGGAGTTCTTCCAGCCCTTCGGGCAGCGATGGCGCTTCCTTGTTGAGCTTTTCGGTGCCGTGCTGGATTTTTTCGTTGCCCTGGAGGAGCCTTTCCTCGCCTTTTTCCAGTTCCTGTGATGCGTTACGCGCTTCGGTTGAGTGGTTCTCGGCCGCTTCGATTTGTCCCTTGAGGATTTCCGCCGCTTCCCAGGTCTTTTCCAGGCTGGGGTCGGATTCTTTGGCGACTGCGAGTTCCTTGACGAGGCGACTGACCTTTTTGGTCGCTCCCTTGCCTCCGAGTTCCGTGACCGCGGCGGCCGAGTTGGTGTGGATGATTTCTGCGCCTTCTTCCGCTTCCTTTTGTCCCTTGGTGACCTTCCCCGCACCATGGTTCAGTTCGCCGATGCCCTTGCCCGCCTTCTCGCCTCCTTCGATCGCTTCGCCAAGCCCGGCGGCGATCCGCAGCGCCCCTTCTTCGGCAGTGCCCGACCCTTCGCTGAGCAACCCAGCGCCGTCGGCGGCCCGCGCCAGGCCGCTGCGGATCTGTGAGACGCCGTTGGAGGCTCGCTTCAGGCCGGGTCCGAGGCGGTTCAGTTCATAGAGTTCCCCGCCGGGCTTATTGCTGGCCCGCAGTTCGTTGCCGCTGTTCTTCAGCGGCGCCGTTTTGGTCGCGATCCTTTCCGGCCCGATCACGGCCTGGACCGCCGGGTCTTCGGCGATTTTCCGCTGCCATTTCGCCAGCACGTTGAGCCGGTGGCGTTCGGTCATCGTCCCGTCTTCGGTGCCGGCGATGACGATGAAGGGCGCTTCATAGCCTGGTCCGATCGCCTTCTGGACGACGTCGAAGTCCTTACGCACGCTGTTGTCGCTGGGCAGCTGCTGGGTGCTGGGCGGTCCGGTCTTCAGACCGACGACCGGTCCGGCCAGGATCAGGACGATGCCGCCGATCACGAAGGCGGCGAATTTCGGCCGGCGCAGTGCCGCGTCGACAAAGGTCATCACCGCCGAGCGATCGGTCGCCACCGCGCGGCCGATCCGCCAGCGGTTGACGTTGTTGCCGAGCAGCGCCAGGAGGGCCGGGGCCACCACCGTGGCGACCGTGACGCTGATGATGACGACGACCATCATCGTCCCGGCGAGCGAGACGAGCAGCGCCCCGGGCAGAATCGGAACCGCGACGACCATCGCCAAAAACAGGGTGCTGCCGGCGAAGACCGTGGTTCGTCCCGCCGTCTTTCGCGTCATCGCGGCCGCCGTATATGGATCTGAGCCTTCGGCCAGCTCTTCGCGGTAGCGCGAGACCATTAACAGGGCGTAGTCCACGCCCAGGGCTAACCCCATCATCGTGCTCACCGTCAGCGCGAATCCGTCGATCGAGATCCACGAGGAGAGCAGGGCAAGCACTCCGCGCGAGGTGATCACGGTTATCGCCCCAAAGGAGAGCGGGATCAGGGCTGCCACCGGCGAGCGGAAGACCAGTAGGAGGACGATCAGCAGGATCGGCAAGGCGATCAGCTCGCTGCGCTCGGAGGCGTTGATCGATTCGTCCTGAATTGCTTTCGAGAGGGTGGCGAAACCGGTCTGGGTCGAGCGCAGCGGCGGCGTCACCTTTTCTTCGAGGATTTGGTTCAGTTCGTCGACCGTGTAGCGGACGGCGTGGTTGACGTCGACGTGGAAGTCGGCCAGGATCAGCGCCTCGTTGGGAGCCGGGCGCAGGTTGTCGACTTTGCCCTTGTCCCAGGGCGAGACCGTGGTCACCTTCGGTTCGCCCGGCGGTGGGCTCGCGCGCAGCGCGTGGACCAGCTTGGGGCCCTGTTCTTCAATCGCAGCCGGAGGTCCCTGCAGGAGGATCGCGAAGGGCGCCGAGTCGCCGAAGTACTTCTTCAGCAGCTTCGTCGCCTTGTCGGAATTGGTACCGGGAACGTCGAGCGAGGTCGGGTTCAGCTTGTTCTCGACGTCGCGGCCGATGAAGCCGAGGACGATGATGAAAACAAGAGCCAGACCCAACACCGCGCGCGGCCGGCGCAGCGAAAATGGGTGACGTCTCCCCTTGCTACCCAATTGGCCCTGCTCCGCCCACGTTGCGGGGAACTTTAGAGAAGCGAAGGGCGTTTTTCTCAGGCGTCCGCACGACGGCGGAAAGCATGCCCGGCCTCAAGCTCCGCGTGCATCTCGCGAACTCGGTCGAATACCTCCCTCGCAACCTCGAGTTGGCGCTCGAGGCTGGGTTCCTGCTCGATCCGGTAGCTGAGCGGCTCGCCGTATTGGACGCGCACCTTGGGGAAGCGCAGGCGCTTCCAGCGCCGCACCTTGGCCGAACCCTGGATCGCGACCGGGACGATCGGTGCTCCCACTTCGAGCGCGATGCGACCGATGCCCGGTTTGGGCTGCCCGAGCTCACCCGAGCGCGAGCGACCACCCTCGGCATACATGAGCAGCATCCCGCCCTGCTCGACGATCGTGAAGGCGGTCCTGAAGGCCTCCTCATCGTGGTGTCCGCGGCGCACCGGAAAAACGCCACCGTGCTTGAAGATGTAGGTCAAGATGGGCGGTCCGAAGATCTGCGATTTGGCCATGAAGCGGATCTGCCGACGCAGATAGAGCCCGATGAAGAAGTGATCCATCTGGCTGAAATGGTTGGCGGCCAGCACCAGGGGGCCCGTCTTTGGCACGTTCTCGACCCCCTTCGCCGCGACGCGATAGATCAGCAGGGTCGGCAGGGAGACCAAGAGCCGCACGAAGGTGTAGGTCCAACCGACCCCCCTGCGTGCCGCCTGGTGGAACTGCTCGAAGTACTCGGCAGGACGATCGTCCTTGTAGACCTGCGGCTTCATGTCAGCTGGAGGACTCATCGATCGATGCCGGTTTGGAGTCAAAATTGCCGCCCCTGCGGCTTTCGCTGCCTACCCCCCGCCTGCCCGGCGGTTACGCGGGATCGGCGCCCCCAGCCGCCCAGCCCCGGGAGCGCTCAAGGGCGCGGTGCCAATCGGCGAGCAGCGCTCGCCGCTCGCCCTCGCCCATGCGCGGCTCATAGCGGCCCGCCTCGCCCCACATCGCGCCGACCTCCTCCACGGTCCACGCCCCGCTGGCGATCCCCGCCAGATAGGCGGCGCCGAGTGCGGTCGTCTCGGTGATCTCGGGCACGATCACGGTGCTGCCCAGGACATCGGCTTGGAACTGCATCAGCCAGCGGTTGGCGACCGCGCCGCCATCGGCCCTGAGCTCGGCGAGCCGCTCTCCAGAGGCGGCCTCCTGAGCGCGGACCGCGTCGACGGTCTGGTAGGCGATCGCCTCAAGTGCCGCTCGGGCGAGGTGAGCGCGAGCGCTACCGCGGGTCAGTCCGACGATCGTGCCCCGCGCGTAGGGGTCCCAGTACGGTGAACCGAGCCCGGTCAGGGCGGGGACGAAGTAGACGCCCTCGTTGCTCTCCAGAGAGGCCGCCAAGGCCTCGCTCTGCGCCGCCTCCTCAATGATCCCGAGACCGTCGCGCAACCACTGCAGGGCGGCACCGGTGATGAAGATCGAGGCCTCCAGCGCGTAGGTGGGTTCCTCTCCGAGGCTGGCGGCGAGTGTCGTCAACAGCCCGGCGACGGGCCTGGCGGGCTCGCCACCGGTGTTGAGCAAGACGAAGCTGCCGGTGCCGTAGGTGTTCTTCGCGCTCCCCGGCTCAAGGCAGGCCTGGCCGAAGAGCGCCGCCTGCTGGTCGCCGGCGATCCCGGCGACCGGCACCGCGCCGCCGAACTCCGAGGTCGTCCCGAAAACAGAGGCCGAGGGCTGCGGCTGGGGCAGACGCTCGGGATCGATACCAAGCAGGGCACAGATCTCCTCATCCCAGGCGAGGCGGCGGATGTCAAAGAGCATCGTGCGCGAGGCGTTCGTGTAATCGGTCGCGTGGTTGCCGGTGAGCTTGAAGGCAAGCCAGGCGTCGACGGTGCCAAAGACGCCAGCCGCGGCGCCCTCGACGTTGCGCGCCAGCCACTCGATCTTGGTCGCGGAGAAGTAGGGGTCAAGAACCAGGCCGGTGCGTTGCCTGATCAGGCCCTCATATCCGGCGCTGCGCAGCTCCTCGCAGCGACCGGCGGTGCGTCGGTCCTGCCAGACCAGCGCCCGGTGCAGAGGCATTCCGCTGTTCGGATCCCAGGCGATCACCGTCTCGCGTTGGTTGGCGATTCCGATCGCTTCGAGCTCACCACCCTCGATCCCGGCGTCGGCAATTGCCGCGCGTGCAACCCGCCGGGTGCCTTCCCAGATTTCGAGCCCGTCGTGCTCGACCCAGCCGGGCTGAGGAAAATACTGCTCAAGCTCGGAGTAGGCGCGACCGGTGACCCGTCCCCGCCGGTCGAAGATCAGGCAGGTGGTGCCGGTCGTGCCCTGGTCGATCGCGAGGATCATGCCCCGGCGCCGGCGCAGCGCACGATCTTCGAGAGCGCCGCGGCGGTGCCCGCCGGATCCTCATCGCCACCGCCCAGGCGCCGCAGTCCAAAACCCATCATCAAGGCGACCACGCTGCGAGCATGGCGGCGCGCTTCGGGCACGGCGAGTTGTTCGAGACTCGCCGCGGCGAGCTCCTCGTAGCCCTCAAAGCAGCGCCGCGAGTCGCCCGCCGCGCCGCCCACCCGGCGGTTGGTGATCGCGCCGATACCCTCCCGGCCGTTCAACTTGAGGTGACCCGCATTATGCCCTCAGGTGTCTCCGCCGCTCCCATCTTTGCCAGGGTAACCCCTAATATCGTTCGTTCGAACGAACGACCGCGAAGCAACGGGTGAACAGGCGTGATGACCAGGCAGTCCGGTAGCTGAGTCGATGGCGAGTGAGCCGTCACCCCGTCCGATCTTTCCGCGGCTCTCCAGTGGCCCGCGCAAGATGGACGCCGCGGCCGTCGCCCGCCACCAGCGCGGCCGACTGGAGGGCGCGATGGTCGAGGCCGTGTCTCGTCACGGCTACTGGGAAACGACCTTGCAGGAGCTCGTCACCCTGGCGCGGGTCTCAAAGAGCACCTTCTATGAGCACTTCGAGGGCAAGCAGGACTGCTTTCTGTGCACCTTCGACGACATCATCACCGAGGCCACCAGCCAGGTCGGTGAGGCATTCGCGGGCCCCGATCAGCTCGGTGAGAAGTTGGCCGCCGGGCTTGGGCGCTTCACCCGTCTCGCCGCCAAGGAAGAGGCCGCCGCCTACCTGGCCACGGTCGAGTCGCTGACCCTGGGCAGCGCGGCGGTGCCCCACCGCGACCGCGCAGCGATGCGCTTCGAACGGATGATCCGCGCCAGCTTTGAGCAAGACGCCTGCGCCGAGGATGTATCCGAGCTGACGGTGCGCGGGATTGTCGCCGGGCTGCGCACCTGCATCTACCGCCGCCTGCGCACCGAGACGATCGATGAGCTACCGGCGATGGCCACACCGCTGGCGGCCTGGGTGCTCGGCTACTCGCGCCCCCCGGGCGAGTTTGCGCGCCGTGCCGCAACCGCGGCCGCGAAGCCGACCGCAAGCTCGGCCGCCGAGCTCGAGGACTCCGATCAGCCCGGTTGGGAGGAGCCGCCAGACAGCCCACGCTGTCGCGAAGCGCTCGACCAGCGCGAGCGAATCATCCGCGCCGCCGCTCGGGTCGGGGTGGAGAAGGGCTATGAGGCGCTCAGCATCCCGGCGATCTCAACCGCCGCCGCGGTCTCAAATCAGACCTTCTACGACCACTTCCCCGGCAAGCGTGAGGCCTTCGTCGCCGGCTTCGACAAGCTCGCCGCCGACGCCCAACGGGTTGCGGCCGGCGCTTTCGCCGCCGAGGCCGAGCGTCCGGGCTCGGGTCGGCCGGAGGCGATCGGGGTCGGCCTGCGCGCACTGCTGGACCACATCTCCTGTGACCGGCTCTTCGCCCGCCTCGCCTTTTTTGAGCTGCCGACTGCCGGGCCGGCGGCGCTCGACCATGCCGACCGGGTGCTTGGAGGCTTCACCTCCTACCTGCAGGCCGGCCCCGACTCCCAGGGCTCCGATCCGCAGATCCCGAAGGTGATCGGCGAGGTCGTGGGCGGCGGTATCTGGGCCGTGATCCAGCACGAGATCAACACTGGCAAGCTCGGCGAGCTGCCCCTGCGCGCGCCACAGATCGCCGAGTTCACGGTCGCTCCCTTCGGCGACTGAGATAGACGCGGACAAAGTCGCCGAGCTGGCGAGCGCGATGCAAGAACCCGCCGAGGCTACGACCGCTGGCGCGGTGTCGGAGGTCGAGCTCGTACTCGCCAAGCCGGTAGCCGTCGCGAACAGCGTCGATCGTCATCCCGATCTCCATCCCGAAGCCATGAGCGAAGGGCAGCGTCGCCCGCAGGACCTCTGCTCTCATCGCCCGCTGACCGGAGATCGGTGCCTCGAGTTCAAGCCCGCCTGTCAGTCGACGGACTGCCCAGGCGCCAAAGCCAAGCGCCAGGCCGAAACCACCGCCGACCCGGTGGCTGAAGGCGCCAACCGCGAGATCGCACTCGCCTTCCTCAATCGCGCTGACCAGCCGCGCGAGCCGTGCCGCCGAGGAACCGAGGTCACCGTCGCAAAGCAGCACAATTTCGGGCAGCGGGCGCGCCCCGAGCACCGCCCACGCCGCAGCGCCGGCGTTTGCGCCCTTACCTCGGGAGCGGGCACCGCTGATCACCTCAGCACCGGCGCCAAGCGCGATCTGCCGGGTGGCGTCGGTGGAGGCATCATCGGCAACCCAGACCGCCGCCCGCGGCAGCGCTGTGCGCAGCGCGGCTAGGGTGGCGGCGATCAGATCGGCCTCGTTGCGGGCCGCGACGATCACCGCGACGCCTTTGGCCCCCGGCTCAGTCATCGGCTCTCACTCGCTCCGCCGTCACGCGCGGATATTCTCCGCCAATGGCAGACGTCGAGGCGCACATCACCGGCAACGTCTGGAAAATCGAGGTCTCGATCGGAGACCAGGTCCAGGAGGGTGACACCCTGGTCATCCTCGAGTCGATGAAGATGGAGATCCCTGTCGAGGCAGAGGACGACGGGGCCGTCAAGGAGATCCGCTGCGAGGAGGGCCAGTCCGTGAGCGAAGGGGACGTCCTGGTCGTACTGGAGTGAGCGCTGAGCGGTGGCCGAGGAACTAGCTTCCGGCAAGCTTCTGCTCGACTTTCCCGCCGCGGCGGTGGCCCGGATCCGGATCAGCAACCCCGAGCGCCGCAATGCGCTCGATCACGAGATCCTCGACGCGATCACCGAGGTGCTGCCCGGCCTGGACCGCGGAATCGAGATCCGCTGCGTGCTGCTCAGCGGCGCCCCGCCGGTCTTCTCGGCGGGATATGACATCGCCGCGATTCCCTCCGAGACCTTCGAGCGCGACGCCGAGGCGCTCGTGGCCCATCCCTTCCCCGCCGCGCTTGAGGCAATCGCCTCCTTTCCCTGGCCGACCCTGGCGGCGATCAACGGCCACTGCCTGGGCGGAGCACTTGAGCTGGCGATCAGCTGCGACCTGCGGATTTGCGCGGCCGGCGCGAAGCTCGGCATGCCGCCGGCCAAAATCGGCCTCGTCTACGGCCACACCGGGCTGCGCAAATTCCTCGACACGATCGGCCTCGCCCGGACCAAGGAGCTCTTCCTGACCGGCCGCAACATGGAGGCAGCGCGCGCCGAGCAGATCGGACTCGTCAATACGGTCGTCGCCGATGACGTGCTGGAGCGGGAATCGATCGAGCTCGCCAAGGAGATCGCCGCCCACGCGCCACTCTCGCTGCGCGGCAACAAGAGCGCGATCGACACCCTCAATCAGAATCCGGTCCTAAACGCTGCCCAAGAGGCGGGGTTGATCGCACTGCGCGAGTCCTGCTTTGCCTCTCAGGATTTCCGCGAGGGGATCGCGGCCTTTGCCGAGAAGCGAAAGCCGGTCTGGAGGGGAAGGTGAGCGACGCGGCTCGGGCAGAGCTCGCCGCGACAGACCCGGTGATGGGAGCACTGATCGAGCGGCTCGGGCCGATCGACCTCGACGAGCGACTGCGGCGGCGCAGCGAGGAGCGGCCCGCCGACGCATACGGAGCGCTACTGCGGGCTATCGTCGGCCAGCAGCTCTCGACCAAAGCAGCGCGCACGATTTACCGCCGGGTTCTCGATCTCTTTGGCGGCACGACCCCGAGCCCCGAGCGCCTACTCGCGGCCAGCGAGGAGGAGCTTCGCGGCGCCGGTCTGTCGGGGCGCAAGGTCGAATACATCCGCGACCTAGCGGCCCATGTGATCTCCGGCGAACTCGAGCTCGAGCGACTCGAGGAGCTCTCCGATCAGGAGGCGATCGAAGAGATCGTCGCCGTGCGCGGCCTCGGCCAGTGGACGGCCGAGATGTTCCTGCTATTTCACCTCGAGCGCCCCGATGTGCTCTCCGGGGGTGATCTGGGCATCCGCAAGGCGGTGCAGATCGAGTACCGCCTGGCGGCGATGCCGCCGCCGCTTGAGGTGGTGCGGATCGGCGAGGCCTGGCGACCGCAGCGCAGCCTCGCCTCGCTTTACCTCTGGGAGTCGCTGGCCGCGGTCCCGGGCGCCTGACATGCGGCTTCGCCTCTCCCTCGGCCTGATCGCCGTGCTCCTGCTGGCGGTGGGCTCGGTGATCGCCGGGTTGGTCGTCCGCTCAAACGAAGACGCCCGCTTCCACGCCGTGCAGCGCGACGAGGCGCTGCGCTCGGCCCACCAGGCCGATGCGGTGGCCCAGCTCTCGGTCGGTGAGCTGGCCAGCGCCGCCGCCTTCTTTCGAGCCGAGGGCAGCTTCAGCCCTCACCAGTTCAAAGTGGTCGGCAACTCGCTGCTGAGCAGGGGCGCGCTGACCGCCACCGCCTACCTGCAGCGGGTGCGCGACTCCGAACGAACTCAGTTCGAAGCCACCCACGGAATACCGATCACCGAACGCGGTCCCGATGGCCGCCCAGAGAGTGCCCGCAGACACCCCGAATACTTCCCGGTCGCCTATATCGCCGCCGAAAGTCGGGCCAAGGCACCGCTTGGCTATGACGTCGCCTCAGACTCCGAGCGCGGTCCCTTTCTGAGGCGGGCCCGCGATAGCGGGCGCCCAACAGCCACCAGGGTGATGCCGCTCCTGATCGGGGGATCGGGAATCAACGTCTACCGCCCTGTCTACCGCGACGGGGCACCGACCGCAACCGTCGCCGAGCGCCGTCGAGCGTTGATCGGCATCGCCGCCGGTGCCTTCCGCATCGATGCTCTCGCCGCCGCCGCGATCGCCGCGATCCCCAAATCCGACCAGGTCCAACTGCGGGCCGGAGGTAAGCCGGTGGTCGGTCCGCGCGGTGAACTGAACGATGCCGCGAGGGCGCCGATCTCGATCGCCGGTCGCAACTGGCTGCTGGTCGTCCGCGATCCAAACCGGCCCGACATCCTGCTGCCCTTCCTGATCGCCGTGGTCGGCGTCGCACTGGCGGCCCTGCTCGGGGTGTTGATCTTCGTCTGGAGTCGTAACGAACGGATGCAGGAGCTGCAGCGCCTCGCCGACCACGACTCGCTGACCGGACTCAAGAACCGACGTCGATTCGAAGAAGACCTGCGCACCGAGTTGGCCCGAGCCCGGCGCGAGAAGACCACAGGGGCACTGCTCATGCTCGACCTCGATGAGTTCAAGACCGTGAACGATTCCCATGGACACTCGATTGGTGATCGGGTCATGGCCGAGATCGGCGGGGTGCTCGATCGGCGCACCCGCGAGACCGACGTCCTCGCCAGGATCGGGGGCGATGAGTTCGCGATCGTCCTACCTCGATGCGACGCCCAGGAGGCGGGCGCCATCGCCGACACGATTACCACCGCGATCCGCGATCACGTACCCCAGCCCGCGGGGGTGCCGCAGGTGACGGCAAGCATCGGCATCGCCCTGTTTGGCGCCGGCACCGACGCCAGCTTTGACTCGGTTCTCGCCGATGCCGACGCGGCGATGTACACGGCGAAGGGAGCCGGTCGCGACGGGGTGCGCCTCGCCTAGCGACCGCCCAGCCGGCGGCGCAGCCGCAGAACTCGAGCGGCCGAGGTTTCGAAGTCCGCGCGGGTCAACCGGCCCGATCTCAGCGCAGCCAACAAGCTCGCCTCGGCCCGAGCGCCGGCCTCGAAGTCGGTGAAGAGAAGCAGGTCGGTGCCCGCCCGGGCGGCAGCCAGCCCCGATCGGATCGGGCCGCCGAAGGCGGCGACCGCGGGGCTGTCGAGGGAGTCGCTGATCGAGACCCCCTGAAAGCCGAGGCGTTGGCGCAACTCGCCGGTCGCGATCGAGGCCGTGAGGGCGGCCGGGCGCGATGAGAAGGCCGGGTAGATCGCCGTGCTCAGCATCACCAACTCGCCACCGGCGTCGATGAAAGGGCGGTAGGGCGCCTCATCGACGGAGCGCAACACAGACTTTGAGAGGCCGATCCGCTGCACCGCCAGGTCAGTGTTGGCCCGAGCGCTGCCAAAGCCCGGAAAGTGCTTGGCAGTGGCCGCGACCCCAGCGCCCTGAAGAGCGCTGGCGAAGGGGACCGCGGAGCTGAGCACCGCCGCCGCGCTTGAACCGAAACCGCGTTCGGTTGTGGCGATCTCGCCGCCGCGGCGGGCGACATCGAGGACCGGCGCGAGGTCCACATTGACGCCGACCGCACGCAGGTTGGCCGCGGTCCGCGCGCCCTGAACTCGGCTGAAGATCGGCCCCCGGGCGCCCATCTCACGAGCCGAGGCGCTGGGCGCGCCACCGATCCGCTTCACCTCGCCGCCCTCCTGGTCGACCATCACCAACAGCGGATCGCGCAGGCGGGGCGGTCGCGGAATCTCCTGCAGCGCCCCAATCAGCTTCCGGGCGACGAGACGGTTGGGAAGATTTGCCGCGAACAGAATGACCCCGGCCAGGCGGCCCTCGCGGATCAGTCGCGCCACCGGCTGGGGCACCGTGGAGCCGGGCAGACCGACAATCAGGCGCTCGCCGGCGAGCTCGGCGAGGGTCAGCTCTGAGACGGCACTCGGTCTAGCCGAGCCTCCCCTCCCGAGCGCCAGGCCGAGGGCGAAGGCGCCGGCGGCCAAGGCGCAGGTGATCGCGCCCGCAACCAGCCTTCTGCGACCGATGGCCTCCATCCGAAGCGCAGCCTAAGTTAGCCTCCCAGATGGCCTCCCTGATCTCTTTCGAGGAAGCGCTGGCGCTCGGCGAGCTGAGCGGCGAGGCGGAGATCGCCGCGCTGATCGAGCGGGCCTGGCGGGTGCGCCAGGAGAACTTCGCCGACTCGACCGACATGTGCTCGCTGGTCAATGCCAAGTCCGGCGGTTGCGCCGAGGATTGCGGTTTTTGTGCTCAGTCTCGCTACGCCGAGGCAGACACGCCGATGCACGCGATGATGGAGCCTGAGCAGATCCTCGAGCACGCCAAGGCGGCCGAGGCGGCGGGCGCCCACCGCTTCTGCATGGTCACCCAGGGCCAGGGCCTATCCAAACGCGACTTCACCAAGATCCTCGAAGGGGCCCGGTTGGTCGCCGAGCGGACCAACCTGAAGCGCTGCGCCTCGATTGGCCACATGTCCGCCGAGCGCGCCAAGAGCCTGCGCGAGGCGGGGATACAGCGGGTCCACCACAACGTCGAGTCGGCCCGCTCCTACTACCCGGAGGTCTCTTCAACGGTTCGCTACGAGGGCCGGCTGCGGACGATCGACGCGGTCAAGGAGGCGGGGTTGGAGACCTGCGTCGGCGGCATCCTCAACCTCGGTGAGAGCCGCCGCCAACGGGTCGAGATGGCCTTTGAGCTCTCCGAGCTTGACCCGACCTCGGTGCCGATCAACCTGCTCAACCCGCGCGAGGGGACTAAGTTCGGCGAGCGACCGCTGATGGAGGCGATCGAGGTCGTCAAGTGGGTGGCGATCTTCCGCCTGATCATCCCCGGCGCCCTGTTCCGGCTCTGCGGCGGGCGCGTCGAGAACCTCGGCGATCTGCAGCCGCTCGCCGTCAAGGCCGGCCTCAATGGAGTGATGATGGGCAATTTCCTGACCACGCTCGGCGCCGAGCCAGAGGACGACCGGGCGATGTTCGAAGAGCTCGGGCTGAACGTCGCACGCCAGCAGGACAACGGCGCCAACCCGCGCCCCGACAACCGCTCCGGCTGGCTGGCAGGCGAGACCCCGGCGACGCCGATGGACGAGCTGGTGGACCACCAAAACGAGGCGAACTTCTGGGATCCCTCGACCCAGTTGCGTGTGATCAAGAAGGCGAAGAAGCCGCCGCCGTACCCGCGCGCGGCATGAACGAGATCGGCGAGCGGCTCGAGGAGCTCCGCGAAAGCGGGCTTCACCGGCGGCTGCGAGTGATCGACGGCGCCCAGGGGCCGCGGGTGACGCTCGATGGGCATCCGGTCCTGCTGCTGTGCTCGAACAATTATCTTGGTCTCGCCGAGCACCCGGAGGTCCGCGCGGCCGCCGCCGAGGCCGCGATGCGCTGGGGCGCAGGAGCCGGAGCCTCGCGGTTGATCTCGGGCAACATGAGCTCCCACCGACGACTGGAGCGCCGGCTGGCGGAGTTCAAGGGCTACGGGGCGGCCCTCCTCTTCGGCTCGGGCTACCTGGCCAACACCGGGGCGATCGCCGCGCTCGCGCCCCGCGACACCGTCGTTTTCTCTGACCAGCTCAACCACGCCAGCATCATCGATGGCTGCCGGCTGGCGAGGGCCGAGACCTTTGTCTATCGCCACGCTGACCTCGAGCACCTCGCCTGGGGCCTGCGCGAGGCCGGCGGACGCGGGTCGCTGATCGTCACCGACGGCATCTTCTCGATGGACGGCGACGTCGCACCGCTCGCCGGGCTGCAGCGCCTCGCCCGCGAGCACAAATGCCGGCTGATGGTGGACGAGGCACATGCGACCGGCGCCCTGGGACCCGGCGGGCGCGGCTCGGTGGCCGCGGCGGGGCTGAGCGGCGAGGTCGACGTGGTCGTCGGCACGCTCGGCAAGGCCCTCGGCTCCTATGGCGCCTACGTCTGCGCCGCGCCCGATCTGGTCGAGTATCTGCTCAATAGCGCCCGGACCTTCATCTTCTCGACCGCTCCGCCCCCGCCGACGGTGGCGGCGGCGCTGGCGGCGATCGAGCTGCTCGAGCGCGAGCCGGCGATGGTCAAACGGCTGCTCGAAAACGCGGCCACCCTGCGCGCCGCCCTCGGCGCGCAGGGCCTCTTGGCCACTGACTCACGGAGCCAGATCATCCCGGTCGAAGTCGGCGAGGCGGCGCTGACCATGTCGCTCAGCGAGCGCCTGCTTGAGGCCGGGATCTTCGCCCAGGGAATCCGCCCGCCGACGGTCCCGGCGGGCTCCTCAAGGCTGCGCTTCACGGTGATGGCCACCCATCGTGCGCAGGAGCTCCGGCTCGCCGCGGCGAAGGCGGGCGATATCGCCCGCCAGCTCGGCGTCTCGGCCCGTCCGCTGGCGCTTGCCGCCTAATCGCCGTGCAGGGCATCTTCGTCACCGGCACCAGCACCGAGGTCGGCAAGACCGTGGTGGCGGCGGTCACCGCTCACTCTCTGGCGGCAACGGGGAAATCGGTCGCGGTCTTCAAGCCCGCGGTGAGTGGGCTCCAGGATCCCGGTGAGCCCGACCACGAGTTGCTGCGCCGGGCGGCCGGCTCCGCTCAGACAGACGCGCAGATAGCCCCATACCGCTACTCGGTGTCGGCCTCACCCCACCTGGCAGCCGAGCTCGCCGGCGAGCGGATCGAGCCGCAGGTGCTCTTGGAGGCGGCCCGCGCCGCCGGGGAGGGGGTCGACGCACTCGTCTGCGAGGGGGTGGGCGGGCTGCTAGTACCGCTCTCCTGGGACTACCTGGTGCGCGACTTCGCCGTCGACCTCGGGCTACCGCTGGCTCTCGCCGCGGGGCCCGGTCTGGGCACGATCAACCACACGCTGCTGACAATTGAGGCGGCGCGCAGCGCGGGCCTCACGGTCGCGGTCGTCGTGCTCACTCCGTGGCCCGCCTCCCCGACCGAGGTCGAGGCCTCAAATAGGGAGACGATCGCGAGGCTGGGCGAGGTCGCGGTCCAGACGCTACCCGCCCTGGACCTCGCCGACCCTAATGGCTGGCCGGCGCCAGGTCAGGCCTAGCCTCTGCGGCTGCGATCCGCGACCCAGCGGGGCTGACCGCGGCCTCTGCGAGCTCGAAGCTGGGCGCCTTTTTCTTGGCCCGGATAGTCACCATCGCGATCACGACACCGGCGAAGGCGACGGCCGCAGAGACGGTCATCGCCTGGCTGAGGGCATCGACGAACTTCTGCGGGGTCGCGGCCGAGAAGTTGCTGCTGCCGACCGAGCCCTGAAATATCGCACCGGTGACGGCGATGCCGAGGCTGCCGCCGACCATGCGAAACATGGAGAGCACACCCGAGGCGATCCCCGCCTTTTGGACCGGGACCGCGTTCATCGCGGCACTCGTCATTGGCGACATCGTCATCGCGATCCCGATCCCCAAGAGCATGAAGCCGGGCAGCAGCTGGGTGTAGCTCGAGTTGACTTCAAGCCCGGTGAAGACGACCAGCGATGCGGTCACCAGCAGCAGGCCACCCGCGATCAACCAGCGCGGGCCAAAGCGATCCGCCGCACGGCCGGAGAGCGGTGCGATCGCGACGATCATCAGGGTCGAGGGCAGAAAGCGCACGCCCGCCTGCAGCGGCGAGTAGCCGAGGATGTTTTGCATGTAGAGGGCGAGGAAGAAAAAGACGCCCATCATCGCGAAGGTGATGATCAGCGCGACCACCACGGCGCCGAGGAAATTGCGATCGGAGAGCAGGTCAAATTGCACCATCGGCGCTTTCACACGCTGCTCAACGGCGACGAAGGCGACAAGCGCCAGCACCGAGCCGACCAGCAGGGCGATGACCTGGGTCGAGCCCCAGCCCCAGCTGTTGCCTTCAACCAGGGCCAAGACCAGGGCGGTCAGGCCCACGGTCAGGGTCGCCACGCCGGCGAAGTCGACGTCCTTGCCGACGCTGGTGTCGCGCGACTCGCGCACGGCGAAGACGGTCGCCACCACAGCACCGATCGCGACCGGGATGTTGAGGTAGAAGATCGCCCGCCAGGAGACGTGCTCGGTGAGGAAGCCGCCCAGCACCGGGCCGACGGCGAGGGCGAGGGCCGAGACCCCCGCCCAGGTCCCCATCGCCTTGCCGCGCTCGTGGGCCGGGAACGCGTCGGTGATGATCGAGAGCGTCCCCGGCATCATCAGCGCCGCCCCGGCGCCCTGCACGATGCGGCTGATGACCAGGTCGAGCTGATCGGCAGCCAGGCCGGCGGTCGCCGAGCTCAGCGCAAAGATGATGACGCCGGCGAGGAACATGCGGCGGCGTCCGAAGATGTCGCCGAGCCGACCGCCGGTGACCAGCAGGACGGCGAAGGACAGCGTGTAGCCGCTGACCGTCCACTCAAGCGCGGAGGTTGAGGCGCCGAGATCACGCTGGATCGAGGGCAGCGCCACGTTCACGACGGTGTTGTCGAGCATGATCATGAACAGCGCGAAGCACATCGCGCCGAGCGTCCACCACTTGCGGTTTTCGTCAGTGATCAGGTGTCGGTAACGGGTCAAACTCAAACTCCCTTCAGGTGTTCAAAGGTTTCGGCGATGTCGGGCCGGTCCATCAGCGCGTCCACGGCGGCATCGAGCTTGCGGCGCTGGGCCGCGCTCAGGCTCTCGGCGAACGCTTCCATCCCGGCCTGGCGGACGACGAGCAAGGTGTCGACGAGCTGCTTGCCGCGCGCGGTGATCGCCACCCGGCGCACGCGCCGGTCGCTGGGGTCCTCCAGCCTGGTGACCAGCTTCTTCTTGACCAGTGCGTCGACCGCTCGGCTCATCGATGGAACCGAGACACCGAAGCGCTCGGCGAGGTCACTGACCTGACGCGGCTCGGAAGCGGCCCCGAGGCCGCCGAGCTCCAACAGCGCCTTGCACTGGGTCATCGAGAGACCGGACTCCTCGATCACCCGCAGCTGATTGCCGCGGTCATAGAGGAAGACATGTCGCATCAGGGCGCTAAGCCGGGCTGCGGTCTCCTGGGCCTCGGCGCTGGCCCCCGCACTGCCCGCCTCTTCGAGGATCGTCGCCATCTCACTTGCTTGCATGTTGGCAATAGTTGCATATGAACAACTATTTCTCCAGCACAATATTTGCTCGTGTGACCGATATCACTGAGGGGCTTGCCGCCGGAAGCGCGACTAGGGTCAGTGGCGAGAATGACGGTCGACCATGTGCAGCTGGACCGCGACCACCTCTGGCACCCATTCACCCCGCAACAGAGTTGGTGTGAGGAGGAACCGCTGGTCATCGAACGCGGCGAGGGTTCCTACCTGATCGACAGCGCCGGGCGCCGTTATCTGGACGGAACCTCGTCGCTTTGGTGCAACGTCCACGGCCACGCTCACGCGCGGATCGATGCGGCGATCCGCGCCCAGCTCGGCAAGATCGCGCACTCGACGATGCTCGGCCTCACCCACCCCGCCGCTGCCGAGCTCGCCGCCCGCCTGATCAAGATAACCCCGCCCGGGCTGAGTCGCGTCTTTTACTCAGACTCGGGTTCAACGGCGACCGAGATCGCTCTGAAGATGGCCTTCCAATACCAACAGCAGCGGGGCGGCCAACACACCCTTCGAACCTCCTTCATCCACCTCGGTGACGCCTATCACGGCGACACCCTCGGCTCGGTCTCGGTCGGCGGCATCGACCTTTTTCACGCCGCCTACAGGCCGCTTCTCTTCCCCGGGTACAGAGCCACGGCGGGTGATGCTGATGATCTCGCCCGTATCCTCTCGGCTCACGAAGAGGAGGTCGCCGCCGTGATCGTTGAGCCCCTGGTGCAGGGGGCAGCCGGGATACTGGTCCAGCCACCCGGCTACCTGGCGGCGGTGCGCGAGCTCTGTGATCGCTTCGGTGTTCTGCTGATCTGCGACGAGGTGGCGACCGGCTTCGGTCGCACCGGAACGATGTTTGCCTGCGAGCACGAAGCGGTAGCGCCTGATCTGATGTGCCTGGCGAAGGGCCTGACCGGCGGCTACATGCCGCTGGCGGCGACGCTGGCCACCGAGCGAATCTACGCGGGCTTCCTCGGCGCCCCCGAGGAGCAGCGGACCTTCTTCCACGGCCACACCTACACCGGCAACCCGCTCGCCTGCGCGGCGGCGATCGCCAACCTCGACACCTTCGAGTCCGAGCGCACGATCTCGCGCCTGCAACCCAAGATCCGTGAGCTCTGGTCCCAGCTCGAGCCGCTCGCCGCAGTCGCGGGTGTCGCTGAGGTCAGGGGGCGCGGGTTCATGGTCGGCATCGATCTCGGCGAGCACGACCCGGCACTGCGGGTCGGCCACCGGGTCACCCTCGAGGCGCGTCGGCGAGGGGCGATAATTCGCCCCCTCGGCGACACCCTCGTCCTCATGCCCCCGCTCGCGATCACCAGCGCCGAGTTGAACAGTCTGGTTGAGATAACTGCCGCCTCGATCGAGGCCGGCCTCGCCTCCACGGCGCGCGTCGCGAGCGACGGGCGCTGGGCCGAGCGCCTCCCCCGCGCCGCCTGACCAATACTGGCGGTGTGACGGATCGCAATCCCGCCCGTAGTGGGGATGTGAGTCAGGCTCTGACCGTAAGCCCCGCGGACACTCAAAGCAAGGGCGAGATCGCCTTCGACCAGCTCTACCGCTCGAGCCGCGACGACGTCTACGCCTATGCGGCCGGTCTGCTCCGCGACCGCTCGGCGGCCGAGGAGGTCACCGCGACCGCCTTCGAGCGCGCGTACAGGAAGCGAGCCCGGTTCGATCCGCGGCGAGGCGAGGCCCGCGCCTGGCTCTTCGGGATCACCCGCAACGCGGCCCTCGACGAGCTGCGGCGCCGCGGGCGACAGGCGGAGCTGGCGACCGACCCCCTCGACCTCGGCCGGCCGAGCGCCGGCGAGAGCGTCGAGCAAAGCGAACGCCGCGTTGCCCTTGCCGCTGCCCTGGCCGCACTCAGCGCCGCCGAGCGAGAGCTGGTCGCGCTCAAGTTCTTCGCCGGACTCAGCAACGCGGAGATCGCCGCCGTGCTCGGGCTCAGCGAGTCGAACACCGGCACCCGCCTGCACCGGACGATGACCAAGCTGAGGGAGGCCTGCCCAGATGAGCTCGCATAGAGAAGAGATCGACCTCGCCGCCGCCCTGCGTGAGCTGCGCCCGACGCCTCGGCCCGAGTTCGGGGAGCAGCTCGACGCCCGGGCCGCCGCCGGCTTCCCCGATAAGCGCCGTGGCTCGGCCAGGAATTCGTGGCTGGGAAAGTCGGCGCGGCGCCTGCGCCTTCGGCCGTCGCGACGCCGTTTGCTGGCCGGCGCCGGTGGATTGGCGCTGACCGCGATCGCGCTCGCCACCGCCGTGATCGCGGTCTCCGAGCACGGCGCGAGCGTGCCGTCCGCGAGCCATCTCTCAAATGCCGGACCCTTGCCGATCGGCAGGGCGGGCGCCAGAGCCGCTCCGGGAATGACCAGCGGAAGCGAAACGAGGTCGGGAGCCCCCACTGCTCCTTCGGGAGCGGAGGGCGAATCCGAAGCAGGCGAAGTCGCTTCCGGCGCCAGCTTCAACGCGACCCGGGCCGACCGCTCCGGGCCGGACAGAACCGGGCCCTACGCCTCGCGCAACGGCAACCGCGACGTCGAACGGGGTGCGGCGATCGTCCTTGCCGCCGACCCGTCCTCGCTGCGCGCCGACTCGGCCCAGGTATTCGAAGCGGTCCACGCCGCCAACGGCATCGTCCTGCACTCGACGATCCGCGACGGCTCCCACGGTGACGCAGGCGCCAGCTTCGACCTGCTGATCCCCAGCGCCAGGCTGGACGAGGCGCTGGCCGCCTTCTCCGGCATAGCCGAGGTGCGCTCCCGTCACGAGTCAACCGAAGACATCACCGCGCCGACCGTCGGCGTCGGCGAAAGACTGCAGGACTCCCACGCCCGGGTCGAGAGCCTGCTCACCCAGCTGGCCGGCGCCGACACCGAAGGCGAGCGAGCCCAGGTCGAAGCCGAGCTGCGCACCGAGCGCGGCCGCGCGGCGGCGCTGCGCTCGCGACTCTCGACCCTGCAACGGCGGGCCAACCTCTCGCGGGTCTCGTTGCGCATCGAAACGGAACCGGGCGGCGAAGGCGGGGCCAGCGGCTGGGGCGTCGGCAACGGCCTCGACGACGCTGGTCGGATCCTCGCGATCGCGGCCGGAGTCGCGTTGATCGGCCTCGCTCTGCTCGCACCGCTGGCGGCGATCGCGCTGCTCGGCTGGCTGGCGCGCCGGGCCTGGCTGCGCCGCGCTCGCTCCAACGCCCTTGCCTGAGCACCCTCGTGGCAGGGTAGGCTGGGGTAATGTGCAGCGTCGAGGGGGAGCGCCAGCGAGGACCGGCTGAGGCGGCCAACCTGGGCACACCCTCAGTGCCGCGTCCCGCCGCCTCGGTTGTGCTGCTGCGCCGCGGCGGCAAGCATCGTGACCGCGCCCTCGAGGTGCTGCTGCTGAAGCGGGCCCCCAGCGCCAAGTTCATGCCTAACGTCTGGGTGTTCCCGGGCGGCGCCGTCGACGAAGGCGACGGCGACGGCGAGACCGGGCGCCGCGCCTGCGCCGTGCGGGAGCTCGCCGAGGAGGCCTCGATCGAGCTGCCGGGACCCGAGGCGCTGACCCTCTTCTCGCGCTGGATCACCCCCGAGGTGATCTCCACCCGGTTCGATGCCTGGTTCTTCCTCGCCCTCGCGCCTGCCCACTCTCCCCCGGAGCCGGACGGAGTCGAGACGGTGGAGGCGGCCTGGTTCGAGCCGCGGGCCGCGCTCGACGCCTTCAAAGCCGGCGAGCTCGTCCTCGCTTTCCCGACCGTCAAGCAGCTCGAATCGCTGCAGGACTTCGGCAGCGCCGAGGAGGCGCTAGCCGCCCATCGCGAGCTCGAGGTCGAGCCGATCCTACCCCGGGTGATCGGCAGCGGCGAGAACAACCGCGTGGTATTGCCCGGCGACCCCGACTACATGGCCTGACGGGGCCCTCACTCAGCAGGGAAGGGCGCAAGCCCCGCGTGCCAGGGGCCGGGCGGATAGGTGTGCAGGCCGCTCTCTTCCATCTCCCCCTGCAGGCGCCTGAACAGCTGGCCGGCGTTTTTCAGCGCCTCTTTGAGCTCGCCCTCGCTGCGCTCGCCGAGCCGCCAGAGAAACCAAAGCTGGCGCTCATTGATGCCGAAATCCACCTCACCGGTCATCGTCGTCGTCCAGGCGAGGAAACCGGGGCTGAACAGCTCGCGCAGGGCGACCGGGTCGTACTCGCGCGGGACCGTGGCGATGAAGCGCTTGTTGAAGTCCAGGGACTCGAATTCGACCTTGCGGGTCAGGTGCTGGGTGAGAGCCTCGGTGCCCTCGATCGACTCGACGTTGAAGGCGGGAACGACCTGGGCGAGGTCGGGCATGTGGGCCTTGGCGAGCAGCGCGGTCGGCAGCACAGCCTTGCCGAAGAGGCCGCCCGCCTGCTCCTCATCGGCGTCGCAGCAGGCCCCCCAGAAGCCTTCGTTGAGCTCACCGGTGAGACGGTTGGCCCCCCCCACGCACAGCGCCACCGGGGCGTCCTTTGGATTGATCCCGCCGACCGGTTCGTAGGTGAGTCCCCTGCGCTCGCCAAACTTGGCGACGATCTGCGCCCATTCCTGGGCTTCGGCGCGCGCGCCCACCCTCAGACCCTGCCCATTTGCTTGCCCACGGCCGGTAGGATTGCGCATACCAGGTCCGACCACAGGAGCCCCCATGATCATTGCCCTCATCGTCATCGTCGCGATCATCGTCATCGCGGTCCTCTATTACATCGGCAAGCGCAACGGGATCATTTCCTCGCGCAACCGGGTCGATGAGTCCTGGAGCGGGATCGACGTGCAGCTCAAACGCCGTCACGACCTGGTCCCCAACCTGGTCGAGACCGTCAAGGGCTACGCCGAGCACGAGAGTTCGACCTTCGAGAAAACGACCCAGGCACGGGCCGAGGCAATGAAAGCCCAGGGCGTCGAGGAAACCGCCAAAGCCGAGCAGAAACTGACCCAGGCCCTGGCCGACGTCAAAGCGGTCGCCGAGAATTATCCGACCCTGCGCGCCACCGAGAACTTCCAGCAGCTGAGCCGCAACCTCTCTGAGCTCGAGGACGAGATTCAGGCATCGAGGCGGATCTACAACTCCAATGTGCAGTCCTACAACACCGATATCGAACAGTTCCCGGGCTCGATCGTCGCCAGCCAGGGTCACTTCACCAAACGCGAGTACTTCGAGATCGAGGATCAGAGTGACCGCGAACCGGTCTCGGTCAGCTTCGACAAATAGCCGACCCACCGGCGTGCGCCCTTCTAAGCTCTAGCTATGTCAGCGGCAACCGAAACCAGCCTCTGGATCTGCGAGAGCTGCGGGTTCATCTATGACCCCGCGATCGGCGATCCCGACGGTGGGATCCCGCCGGGCACCGCCTTTGAGGACATCCCGCGGGACTGGTTTTGTCCGGTCTGCGGCGCCAGAAAATCGGACTTCCGCCCTCTGGAGCCGGGCGAGGCCTAAGCCGGCCCGATGGCGGAGTTCGATTACGACTGGCTGGTCGTCGGCTCCGGGTTCGGCGGCTCGGTATCGGCCCTGAGGCTGGCCGAGAAGGGCTACAGCGTCGCGGTGCTTGAGTGCGGCAGCCGCTTTCGCGATCAGGACTTTGCCGCCTCGACGCTGCGCGAACCCCGACGCTATTTTTGGTGGCCCAAATTCGGCATGCGCGGGGTGCTGCGGATGACCTTCTTCAAGGATCTCTTCGTCGTCTCCGGAAGTGGCGTGGGGGGCGGCAGCCTGGGCTATGCCAACACCCTCTATCGGGCCCGCCCGGCGTTCTTTGAAGACGCCCAGTGGGCCGATCTGGGTGACTGGGAGGCCGAGCTAGCGCCCCACTATGAGACCGCCGAGCGGATGTTGGGGGTGGTCGAATACGAGGGAATCGGGGCAGCCGATCTGCTGCTCAAGGAATACGCCGAGGAGATCGGGGTCGGGGAGACCTTCACCAACACCAAGGTTGGCGTCTTCTTCGACAAACCCGGAGTTGAGGTCCCCGATCCTTTCTTCGAAGGCGAGGGGCCGGCGCGGACCGGCTGCATGCGCTGCGGCAGCTGCATGGTCGGCTGCCGCCACGGCGCCAAGAACACGCTGATGAAGAACTACCTCCACTTCGCCGAGAAGCTCGGGGTGCGGATCGAGCCCGAACGACAGGTGACTGAGATCCGCCCGCTGGGCGCCGCGGACGGTTCTGAGGGCTACGCGATCACCAGCGAGCGCTCGGGCTCCTGGCTGCGCAAGGAGCGCCGCACCGCGAGGGCCGGTGGCGTGGTCATCGCCGCCGGCGCGCTGGGCACCAACAACCTGCTCGCCAACTGCAAGCACAGCGGTGCGCTTCCGCGGCTCTCCGAGCGAATCGGCGCCGTGGTGCGGACCAACTCCGAGTCGATCCAGTCGGTCACCGCCCGCGATGACGAGCGCGACTTCAGCCGTTCTGTGGCGATCACCTCGAGCATCTACCCGGACCCCGATACCCACATCGAGGTCGTCACCTACGGCGAGGCCGGTGATGTGATGAGCAACACCTTCACCGCGATGACCGGCCCGGGCACGCGCCTGACCCGGCCGCTCAAGTGGCTGGCCGAGATGATCCGACACCCGCTGCAGACCGCGCGCATGGTCTTTCCCTTCAAGTGGTCGCGTCGCACCGTGATCCTGCTCGTGATGCAGAGTGTCGATGCCGCCATGCACCTGACCCCTAAGCGCAGGATTTTTGGCAAAGGGGTGCGTCTGCAGACCGCCCAGGACCGCGAGCGGCCCAACCCGATCTATCTGCCGGCCGCCGCCCAGGCGGCGCGCTGGTTTGCCAAAAAGACCGGCGGGATCGCCCAGAGCGCGCTGACCGAGTCGATCCAAAACGTGCCGACCACCGCCCACATCCTCGGCGGGGCGGTGATCGGCGCCGACCCCACCAGCGGCGTCGTGGACTCCGCCAACCGCGTGTTTGGCTACCAGAACCTGCTGGTCACCGACGGCGCCGCAATGCCGGCCAACCCCGGCGTCAACCCGAGCCTGACGATTACCGCCAAGGCCGAGCACGCGATGAGTCTGGTCGCCGCCAAGCCGGGCGAGGAGCCGCGCCACCTGCCCGAGGCGGCGCGGCCGGCAACGCCCTCGCCGGTTAGCGCTCAGCTCGCCTCGGCAAGACGCTCGGCGACATAGTCCCAGTTGACGACGTTCCAGAAGGCCTCGATGTAGTCGGGGCGTTTGTTTTGGTACTTGAGGTAATAGGCGTGCTCCCAGACATCACAGCCCAGTAGCGGCGTCTGCCCAGCGGAGACCGGCGAGTCCTGATTCGCTGTTTTTGCGACGGCCAGACCGCTTCCGTCGTGGACCAACCAGGCCCAGCCCGAGCCGAACTGGGTGATTCCCGCTTCTTTGAACTCATCCTTGAAGGCATCAAAGGAACCGAACTTCTGATCGATCGCCGAACCCAGCTCGCCCTGCGGCGCGCCGCCGCCGTCGGGGCTCAGCATCTGCCAGAACAGCGAGTGGTTGTAGTGGCCACCGCCGTTGTTGCGAACTGGGCCGCGCTTGTCCTCGGGCAGACTGGAGAGTTCGCGCAGCACCTCCTCGACCTCGCGATCAGCCCACTCGGTGCCCTCCAGAGCAGCGTTGGCTTTATCAACGTAGGCCTGGTGATGCTTGTCGTGGTGCACGCGCATCGTCGCCTCATCGATATGGGGCTCCAGGGCGTCGTAGTCATAGGGAAGGTCGGGAACTGAGTAGGCCATCTGAGCGTCTCCTTGGATCGGATTGGAAGTCTCGCGCGGAGCCTAACCGTCGCGCCGCTTCCACTACCCGCTCGGCGCCCCCCCACACCGGGTTTGCCCGCCACCTCCCGCGGGTAACCGAACGGCGCGGGCAGCTACGGTGGCGAGATGGGAAACGACGACCAGAGCCGACCGATGCCCTCTCCGGGACCTGGGGAGCATCTCAGCGACGAAGCGGCGCTCTGGCGGCGCTATGTGGCTGAGCATGACCCGGCGATTCGCGAGGAGCTGGTCAATCGCAATCTCGCCTTCGCCAAGCGCCTGGCCAGCCGCTATCGGGGAGCGAGTGAGTCCTTCGATGACCTGCTGCAGGTCGCCAGCCTCGCCCTGGTCAAGGCGGTCGACCGCTTTGATCCCGAGCGCGGCATCCCCTTCAGCGCCTTTGCCTCGCCGACGATCCTCGGTGAGCTCAAACGCCACTTCCGCGACCGCGCCTGGACCGTGCGCGTCCCGCGCGGATTGCACGACCGCATGGGGCAAGTCGATAAGGCGGTGTCCGAGCTGACCGAGAAGCTGCAACGCTCGCCATCGATCGGAGAGATCGCCGCGCGACTCGAGCTCGAACCGACCGACGTGCTCGAGGTGCTCGAGGCCAACCACAACCGGCGGCCGCTGTCGCTGGACCGACCGGCCGGAAGCGAGGACTCCGAGGAGGCCAGCCCTGCCGAGTGGATCGGTGAAGAGGACAAGAACTTCGAGTTGGTCGAGGGCAGGGTCGCCCTCGACGCTGCGCTGCCCCAGCTCGATGAGCGCGAGCGCCTGGTCCTGCGCCTGCGCTTCGTCGAGGACATGACCCAGTCACAGATCGCCGAGCGCATCGGCCATTCCCAGATGCACGTCTCGCGAATCCTGCGCCGCGCCCTGGCCCGTATCCGTGAGCAGGTCAGGGAGCAGGAGGAGAGCTGAAGCGGACTGCGAGATAGTCGCCCTCCTCGCTGCCCTCGACCGCGAACTCATCAGCAAGGGTCTCCATGGTGCCGCCGACGGCGGGCACCCCGAGCGCGGCCCGCACCCCCTCCGCGCCGCCCTCCTGCAACGGCCCGAGGCGCAATTCGAGTCCATCCTCGCCGTCGGCGAGCGCCAGGCGAACCTTGCCCTCGGCAAATCGCCCCGGTGCCGCGGCCGCAATCCCGTCGACCAGAAGGAGCGCGTCGGAGACCCGGTCAACCGCGAGATCGCGGCGGGCGGCCAGCGCTCCAACGACCCGGCCCAAAACCGCGCCGAGCAGCTCGGCACGAGCGACGAGGATCTCGATCGCTTCGCTTGAGGTCTCGATCGGAGCCGGCGGGCCGCCCTCCTTCGCGCCGCCGCCGCGCAGCGGCAGCCGCATTTGGATCTCGGTGCCACGATCGAGTCCGCCCGAAATCGAGAAGCTGCTCGAGAGCGCGGCGATCAGCGAGAGGCCGAGCCGCAGGCTCGGCCTCTCGAGATCGGCTCGCGGCCTGATCCCCGAGCCGGAGTCGCGGACACTGACCGAGAGTCCCTCCGAGTCGGGGTAAGCCTCCACCTTGAGCGGCCCACTCTCGCCGCCATAGGCGTGGACGACGACGTTCATGCAGGCCTCGGTGACGACGGTCTTCAGATCGGCGATCCCCGCCTCATCCATGCCGATCTCCTCGGCGAGCCCGGCGAGCGCGTGGCGCACCACGGCGACATTGTCTGCGCGGGCCGGAAGGGAAATTGCCAGGCCGCTGGGCCTGTCGCTTTTGGAGGGGGTGTCTGCCATCAGCTGCTCTCCGCCGCGGGGCCGTCCCCCGGGCACCCGAGCATAGCTTTTGATATCAGCAACCCCGCTACCCGCCCATGCCTGTGGCGCAAACCACGCGGGGGAATCGATAGCATCAAAATGTGAGCCCGAGCCCTTTTGAAGTGCGCAGCGAGGCGTTGGAGGACAGGGTTCATGTCTTCGCCGTAGAGGGCGAGCTCGACCTCAACACCGCCCCCGGGCTCGAGCAGCCGCTCGACCAGGTGCTCGCCGACGCGCCCGACGCCTCGATCCTGATCGACCTCTCAGCCTGTGAGTTCATCGACTCGACCGGCATCGCGGTGATCGTGCGTGCCTGGCAGCGGCTCGACGGCGCGGAGGACGGTAAAGGCGAGGGAGAGTTGGTCTTGTGCTGCTCCAACGATCAGGTTCAGCGATTGCTGAAGATCACCGGAGTCGAGGCATCGATCTCGATGCATCCGAATCGCGACGCGGCCCTCGCCCAGCTTCGCGGTTAAAGCTCGCGATCGCTTCCTCGGGGTCGACGAAGACCCGGCCCCGCACAAAGCGCTCGCCCTGCAGATCCCAGATCCAGGCGGTTGGCATGTCGCGGATGCCGAGCGCCCGACTGCGCAGGTAGACCCTGCCGCGGACCAGCAGTGCTCGCTCGCGCTGCTCGATCTCCATCGGGGTGATCAGCAGCTCTTCCCAGACCGTCGCCACATCATCGAGATAGGTACGTAGGCCGGCGGCGCCGACATAGGGCTCACCGCGACCGATCTGCTCGGCGGTGACGGCGAAGAACTCCATCTCCTCGTGGCAGAGAGCGACGATCTCCTCGATGTCGCGGCGGTTGAAGGCGTCAAAGAGGCGCTCGACCAGCGTGCGGGGGTCCTCAACCACCGCGGCCCCCGAATCGGGCTGCCTCCGCCGGCGGGCGCACGGCGGCGATCGAAAACGCCCTGCCAGCACCTGCCTCGGCGCCAGCCGGGGTGATGGCGAGTATCGCCACGTCGTCATCGAGGCTGCCCTCGGTGAAATTCTGCAGCGCACCTTCGAGACGCTGCACCGCCGCCACCGGGCTGGCGACTCCGCTCAACTCAGAGCGCAGGCGCTCCTCACCGAAGCGACCCTCGGCCCCCGAGGCCTCGGCGATCCCGTCGGTGACGACGACGAGCTGTTGGCCGGGCCCAACGACCCTCTGATCGAGCCCCCAGTCGGCCTGGGCAAAGGCGCCCAGCACCGGCCCCGAGCCGGCAATCTCCGTAATCGTCTCGCCGTCGATCAGCAGCGGAGGCGGGTGTCCGGCGACCGCGACCCGCACCGGGCTGAGCGAATCCTCGGAAATCGCCAGGGCGGCGACGCTGCAAAGCGCCGAGTCCCCGCGGGCGAGCAGGGCCCTGTTTAGCGTCGCCAGGGCGACCAGGGGGTCGCCGGTCAACGCCGCGGCGGTGCGCAGCGTGTAGCGAGCTTGGGCGGCGACCGAGGCGGCGCGGGCGCCGCGACCGGTGACGTCACCGATAACCAGCATCCATCCCCCGGCGGCGGGAAAGGCGTCATAGAAATCGCCCCCGACCTCGTTCTCGGCACCGGCCGGACGGTAGGAGGCCGCCACACTCCAGCCGGGAATGTGGGGCATCGGCGGCGGCAGCAAGCCATGCTGGAGGGTCTCGGCTATCTCCGCCCGCGCCGCTTCGGCGCGCTCCAGGTCAGAGAAGAGGCCGGCGTTGTCGAGTGTCAGCGCAACCCGACCCGAGAGGACGCCCGCGAAGTCAGCATCAGCTGGCCGGTAGCGCCGGCCAGACCAGGCGACCCCCATGGTCAGGGCGCCGGTCAGTTTTCCGCGCGCCCGCAGTGCCACGGTGATCGCCGAGCGCACCCCCAGACCGCGCAGAAACTCGAGGTCCGCTTGATCATGGGCGAGCGCGCCCAGCTCGGCGTCAGACATCTGCTCGATGAAGCGCGGCGCGACCTCAACGTTCCCAAGGTCGACCTGCATACGCTCGGGTAGCGAGGGCCGCCGCCCGGCCAGGCCGCTGACCACCTCCTCGCCTACCTCCGGTCCGGCCCGAACGGCGATCCGCTCGACGCCCTCGGGCCCGATCAGGTCGATCAGGCAGAAGTCGGCCAGCTCGGGGACGATGATCTCGCAGACCGCGTCGAGGGTCTCGCCCAGGGAGCCACCGCGATCGGAGGCCTGGGCGATCCGGTGCAGGGTCTCGAAGCGGCCCATCGCCTGCCTTGCCCGCAGCTGCAATCTCACCAGGAGACCGGCGACCAGCGCCAGCAGAACTGCCAGGAAAACGATCACGACGATGCTCAAGCCACTCCTCCGCTGCTTCGAATTCCCCTCAAGGTACCCATACTAAAAAATAGGTCAATGAGCTTAACGGGGCGCCCGCAGGGTAATCGACGCCTATGCCAAGCCCCCGCAAGATGCCCCGCGAGATGTTCGAGACGCGCAGTCAGGCTTGGCATTCCCTCGGCCTCGGCGATGAGCTGTTGCCAAGGACCCCGCGCAAGGGCTTCGGCTGGCTGCTCGCTGCGCTCATCGTCCTCGCCGCCACCCTGACCCTCTACGCCGATCGCCACCAGGTGGCTCCCGGTGCCGGTGCCTGGCTGCCGATCCCAACCGTCGCCGTGCTCCTCATCTTCGGCTCAGCCGCCACCCACTGGCTGGTCCAGACGATCTCGCCCCGACTGAATCGCCGCCTTGACCCGGCAACAGCTGGCACGATCGGCTTTTTGGTCCGGCTCACGGCGATGGTCGCCGTGGTGGTGCTCGCCCTGCGGATCGCCGGGGTCAACACCGCGGCGCTGGCGCTCGGTGGCGCCGTCACCGCGATTGTCCTCGGCCTCGCTGCCCAACAGACCCTCGCCGGCATCTTCGCCGGCATTCTGCTGCAGAGCACCCGCCCACTGCGGGTCGGTGAACGGGTGCGCCTGGTGGGTGGCCCGCTGGCGGGATCGCTGGACGGCACGGTCAGCTCGCTGGGGCTCTTCTACACGACCCTGGTCCGCGGCGCCGACCGGCTGCTCGTGCCCAACAGTGTCTTGATCAACCTCGCCGTCGTCCCCTTGCGTGAGCCCGACCGGGTCGATCTCAGGGCGCGCTTTCCGCTCGGCGCCAATCCGCGGGGAATCGAGGAGCGCATCCGCGAAACCGTCTCGGTGCCGACCCGCTACACGCCGAGCGTCAGCCTCGAGGAACTCGATGAGGATGGAACGGTGTTTCGGATAACCGCGACCCCCCTGAATCCCGGCGAGGGCCCACAGCTCGCCGAGCAGGTGCTCGAGGCCCTGCGCGAACCGCTGGGCGCCCATTAGGTGGCAATGATGTGCGCGCCGCCGCACTCCCCGGCGCTGAGAACGACTGGTCGCGGCGGCGGCGCGAGGGTCCGCCCGGCCCCCGTTCGAAGAGGCCCTCCTCAAGCCAGCGCCGCTGATCGGGGACCCGCTCGAGGATCACGACTTCATCGGGTGGGGCCTCGCGCGCGCATCCCGGGCGCCCCCCAGCGGGTCGGCCCCGGCGATCGTGCCAAAGGCCGCGATTCCCCGACCTCGCAACTCTGCCAGTGAGACCTCAAGCCGCTCGCGTGGGGAGGGGGCCGATCGGCCCGGCTCCTGCCCTGCGGTTCGTGCAGGGGCTGGCACCACGAGCCAAACCTCGAGCTCCTCGCGGCGAATTGGGCCGACGATCGCATCAATCGATTCTCGGCCCGCGAGGGCGGCGCTGACGATCACCAAAAGGCGCTAGTCACGCTCGCCCTTGCAGCTCGTACTCGCGCAGAAACCCCTCGAACAGACGGCGGTGATCCTGCTCATCGCTGAGCATCTCGATCACCATGTCCTGGTGACCGGGTCGCTCGTCTAGGTCTCCTCGATCGCCCTGGTCTAGCGCTCGATCGCATCGCTCTCGGCCTCGATCGCGACCTTGATCACTTGCACCGCGTTGATCTGCTCAGCGGGGGGCTACAGATCGGACTGCTCGGGGGCGAACCGCTCAGAATGCACAGAACCGGGACAACTGCCTAGATGCCTTGATCCGCGCGGCGAAAGCGCTGTGCGTGGCCGAGCTCCTCGAAGACTCCGTGACCGCCTGCGCCCGCACGCCGTCGAGATTGACCGATGCGGCGATATAGCTCATCACCGTCTCGATCTCCATCCAGTAGGCCTCGGCGAGCAGTTCGACCAGATGCTCGCTCGCCGCGGCGTTGTCGGGATCGATGCGAGCTGGTCGCGATCGCGCTCCCTCCTAGCTTGGCCTGCTCAGGCGAGAACTACCCGTCCCCCACCGGGTCAACCCCGGCGGCTGAGGATTGTTCGCCAAAGTTCGCCCGTGGAACGGTGTCGGGATCGCCCCCGGTCCAGGCATTGAATTGGTACCAGGCCGGCTTGGCTTCGCGATTTTCGGTCAGCAGCCCGGCTGAGTCGCAGAACTGACAGTTGCCCTTCAGATCGGTCCAGGAGAACCACCAGACGCCCTCGATGCGCCAGGCGATGCGGTTGGCGACGAGCATCGCCATCGCCTCGTTGAGCTCGCGCGCCTGCCCGCGCAGGCCCCGCTCCCAGCGCGACTGATAGCTGGCCGAACCCCAGCCCAGCTCGGTCATGTAAATACCCGTCTGTGAGTCGTGGTGCAGGGCCATGACCCGGCGCAGGTTGCGTATCTGAGCGGGGATCGCGCTGGCGTCGGCGACGTAGGGGTGCAGCGCCACACCGTCGAAGTACTTCTTCACCGAGCGAGCTCGGTAGAGGCGATTTAGAAAGTCACCTGAAGGGACATTGGGAGGGACCTGCAGCGGACGACCGAAAAGGCCGCCGACGATCACCTTGGAACCGGGATCGGTGGCGTGCAGGACGCGACCGGAGACCCGCAGCAACTCGGCGTAGTGAGAGGGACTGGGTGGCACCGTGAAGGTGACGATGTTCTCCTCGTTCCAGATCTCCCAGTCCCTGATCGGGAAATAGGGCACCCCCGGGTTTTCTCGCCAAAACGAGCCCTGCGGGCCGTAGCGTTCGGCCGCGTCACGCAAGAAGGAACTCCAGGCCCAGCGCTGCCAGGGGGTCGCAACCGGCAGGGTGCGCGGGTCGGGCGCCACCCATTCAGGCGTCCCCAAGACGAAGGGAAAGACGCTGATTCCCTGTTCGGCGGCGAGCTTCACTTCGCGATCAAAGCCGTCGAATTCCGGCGCGGTCACGAAGCGGTTTTCCGGTTGGATGGCAGCCCAGTACATCGGCAACCTGACGCTCTTGATGCCGCTGCTTCGCATCAGGGCGAAGTCGAGTGCGGTGTCGGGTTTCTGGGGCGAGATGCCGGCGAAGGAGGGTGGCGCCAGACTCGCACCGGCCGGCGCAGCGAAGGCCAGGAGCCAAACGGCGGCGAGCAGGGGCAAAAGCTTTCGGGTCATCTGTGGTTGCCGTTGGGTCTCTGAGATAATCGCCGCATTCGGGGCGTGGCGCAGCCTGGTAGCGCGCACCGTTCGGGTCGGTGAGGTCCCCGGTTCAAATCCGGGCGCCCCGATTTAGCATCTCTCAGACAATTCTACGGCGGCCGCAAAGTGCGGTCGCCGAAAAGAGGTCTCAGGATTCGCCGACCGCTTCGATGCCCCGCTCGATCTGACCCACCGAGGGGCCGTCCTGCAGCGTCAGGGTGCCGCGGGGGCCGCTGATCACCGTCGCCAGCCCGGTGCGGATCCCGAGCCGTTCGCCGAGTTCGTCATAGCCTTCCAGCGTCTTCTTGATCTGGCCGCCGGTTCCGCTCTGGGTGGCCAGGTATTCGTGCCATTCGGGCACGTCGAGTTCGCCAATCGAGCCCGCCAGCGACTCCTCGAAATCTTCGGTCAGCCGGCCGATTCGTTCGACCTCCGCTTGGTTTCGGAAGAAGAGATAGGTGTACTGCCAGCCGTAGCCCTGTTGGGCCGCCGCCTCGGCGCCGAAGAAGCCGAGCTCGACTGGGTTTTCGGAGACCGAGTAGTGGCGAAGCAACAACTTGACGCCGCCCGGCCGCACTTCGTCTTCGACCAAGCGGGGGATCGTGCCGAGGAATTCACTGCGGCAGTTGCTGCATTGCAGATCGGTGAAGACCTGGATCGAAACCGAGGAGTCTTCGGATCCGAGCCGATCTTCTTCCTGGGGGATGCCGGCGAAGATTTCCTGAGCTTCGGAGATTCCTTCGACCGTGATCAGATTGCGCCCCGGCTTCTTGGTCGCGATTTCGACGATCGCATAGCTCAGGCCGCCGATCGCGAGCGCCAGCGCCAGGATCACCCAGACCCGGCCCCGGCGCGGTAGCGGCGTCGCTGCTGCCTCACTGCTCACCGGCGCATTATCTCGAACCTCTTCCAGCAACCTCAGTCTGGGATGGTTGACAGCTCGGCGTGGAGGGGTAGATTCTCTCTACTCGATTTCGACTAAGGGAGGTCCCAAGACGTGGCCAATCACCTGACTCCTTCCGAGCTTGCCGATGAGCTTCAGATGAAACGGCAGGAGGTGATTGGCAAGTGCGTGGAGATGGGGGTTCCGATCTTCAAGGGTCGGATCGACAAGTCGCTGTTTGCGACCTCGCTGCGCCAGTCGCCGAGCAGCACCGAGCACCAGCGCAGCGCCTCGGCAGCCTAAAGCCCTCTCTCATCTAGACTTTTCCCCGCCATGGGGCGGGGCACCAAATCGAAGACCCTTGCTGATCTGCTGCCGCGTGCGGTGCAGATGTACGGGTCCTCGCCTGCGATCAGGTTCAAGCAGGGCGGCGAGTGGGTCGATCGAAGCTATGAGGAAGTCGGCGAGATCGTCCGGCCGCTCGCCCTTGGCCTGATCGACCTCGGGGTCGCGGCCGGCGACAAAGTATCGATTCTCGGCAACACCCGACCGGAGTGGACCTACGCCGATTTCGCCGCCCTCTCGGTCGGCGCCATAGTCGTCCCGATCTACCAGACCAACTCCCCCGAGGAGTGCCAGTACGTGCTGGAGAACTCCGACGCCAAGGTCGTGGTGGTCGAGGACGAGGAACAGCTCGCCAAGATCCGCGCGATCCGCGAGCGCCTGCCGCTGCTCGAGCACGTGGTCCTGATGAGCGGCAGCGATGAGGAGGCGATCTCCTTCGCGCAGCTGAGCGCCCGCGGCACGACTCGCGAGGCCTCCGAGTGGGAGGCCCGCTGGGCGGCGGTCACCCGCGAGGACATCTGCACCTTCATCTACACCTCGGGCACCACCGGCCCGCCCAAGGGCTGCGTGATCAGCCACGGCAACTACCGCTCGATGCTCGACATGGTCAACGACGCGGCCGTCGTCGATGACGACGATCTGGCCTACCTCTACCTTCCCCTCGCCCACTCCTTCGCCCTGCTGGTCCAGCTCGGCAGCTTTGACCTGGGCAGCACGCTCGCCTACTGGGAGCGCGATCCACTCAAGATCCTTCCCAACCTCGCCGAACTACAGCCGACCTACTTCCCCTCGGTGCCACGCATCTTCGAGAAGATCTACACCGCTGCGACCAGCGGCATGGAGAAAGAGGGCAGCCTCAAAAAGGCGATCTTCAACTGGTCGATCAAGGTCGGTCGCCGGATGCGCGAAACCGAACGCGCTGGCCGCCAGCCGGGTTTCTTCCTGGGTCGCCAGTACCGGTTCGCCGACGAGAAAGTGCTGTCCAAAATCCGCGCTCTGTTCGGCGGCAAGATCCGCCTCGCGGTCTCCGGCGCCGCGCCGATCAACCCCGAGATCCTCAGCTTCTTTGATGCCGCCGGCGTGCTGGTCCTCGAGGGCTGGGGAATGACCGAGACCTCGACCGCGGCGACGATCTCCTCGGCGGAGGATTTCAAGCTCGGCACGATCGGCAGACCGTTCCCCGGCTGCGAGGTGAAGATCGCCGAGGACGGCGAGATCCTGGTCAAGGGACCCAACGTCTTTCAGGGCTACTACAAAAACGAGCAGGCGACCCGCGAGACGATCGTCGACGGCTGGCTGCATACCGGCGATATCGGCGAGATCGACGCGGAAGGGTTCATCAAGATCACCGGCCGCAAAAAGGACATCATCATCACCGCCGGGGGCAAGAACATCACGCCGGCCAACCTCGAGAACGAAATCAAGCAGCATCCGCTCGTATCCCAGTGCGTGGTCGTCGGTGACCGTCGGCCCTACCTGGTCGCGCTGGTCACGCTCGATCCCGAAGATGCCGTCGCCTACGCCAAGGAGCACGGACTGCCCGAGGACCCCGAGCAGCTCGCCTCCGAGCGGGAGATACGGGCAGCGATCGAAGCCCACGTCGAGTCGATCAACGAGAAGTTCGCCCGCGTTGAGCAGGTCAAGAAGATCGCGATCCTGCCCCGGGACCTCTCCCAGGAGAGTGGCGAGCTGACCCCGACGCTGAAGGTGAAGCGCGCCGTCGTCACATCGCGCCACGAGCCCGAGATCGAGAAGCTCTACGCGGGCTGAGCGCCGGGGGCCCAGATGCCCCCGCACACACGTCCAGATCAGGATCGAGAGTCCCGCTCCCGGCGCCGACAGGAGATAGCATCGGCCAATGCCGAGGATCGCCAGAGCGCTACGGAGCGCGGCGCCGCTCGCCGTGGCCCTGGCGCTGATCGCCCCCGCCAGCGCGGGCGCCACCCTGGTCTTCACCCGCAATCCGCTTCACCCCGCGGTCTTCGCAGCCCACGATGACGGTAAGGGCATCGACCGGCTCGGCACGGGCTCCAACCCACACGTCAGTCCCGATGGCAATTCGATCGTCTACCTGAGCGCCGGCAGGCAGCCGGAAATGGTGCTCGCAAAGACGAGCGGCGGGTCCTCGCGGACGCTCTTGAAGAACTGGCGCGAACCCTTCTCCGTCGCCTTCTCACCCGACTCGAAGCTCCTCGCAGCGGAGCGCGGCGCCGAATTCGGCAAGAGGAAACTTGTTGTCGTCGATCTCGCCTCGGGCAAACAGACCGTGATCGCCCAGGGCTTCTTCAGCGGCTTCAGCTTCTCCCCGGACAGCAGCGAAGTCCTCTACTCGAAATCAGGGCGGGCGTTCTCCTCCAGCGGGGACATCTTCAGGGTCGGGTCCGCTGGCGGCAAGGCGGTGGCCCTGACTCACGATCACCACTCGATCGCCCCACTTTGGGGCCCCAATAACCGGGTCGTCTTTGACCGGGTTAGAAATCTGAAGAGCGACGTCGGCCCCAAAGCCCAGCTCTTCCTGATTAACCCTGATGCGGGCGCCGTCAAGCAGCTCACCCACACGCACGTGCCGCCGCTGATCTTCGGCCTCAGCCCGGTCGATTGGTCGGCGAACGGCAGCCGCCTCTTGGCCGAGTACGGCGGCGAGGACACGAGCTATGCGGTCACCGTCAACCCCCACAGCGGGGCTGAGCGCAAGGTTATCCCCGGTGACTCTGAGCAGGGCTTCATCGGCGCGGCTCTCTCCGCGGACGGCAAGTTCGTGCTCGGCACTACAGGGGGCGAGGAACCGGGGCCCGACCACCACATCGCCGTCGTCCCCTACTCTGGCGGCAAGCCGAAGGTGATCGTCGCCAACGGCTACCAACCGAACTGGAGTCGCTGAGCCCACGCCCGGCGAGGCGACTGGGCTAGGAAGCCTCGCCCGATTGACGCAGAAGGACCGAGGTCGTCTGCTCGAGAACTCGGCGCCAGGCGGAGGTCTGCTCAGGCTCCTCCTCGGCGGCGCGCTCGACCACGCGACGAACCCGCCGACCGGAGATCTCAAGGCCGTGTTTTTGGGCGACCTCCTCGAAGTGCTCGTAGTCGCGGGCGAGCGTGGCGGTAACCGATTCGAAGCCGTGCTGGGCGATTTTCAGCCGCCGCGAGTAGTCCATGATCGGGGTGCCGAACATCAGCTCGTCGTCGGGCTCGGGCTCGACCAAGACGATGTCAACGCCTGGGTAGCGCTCCTGCCACTGCTCGACAGCCTGGTGCAGGCGAGCGTGGGAGAGGATGCGAAAGGTCTGATTGGCGATCGCCGGCAGCCCCATGTCCGACACCCGCCGCACCCGGTTGCCGAAGACGGTCTGGATCGTCTTCTCGAAATCGTTCACGTAGGGCACGATCGGGTTGACGACGACGATGAATTTGGCCCCTCGCTCGACCGCGATATCGACGTTGGTGGTCGAGCGGATGCCACCGTCGACCATCTGGCGGCCTTTGAGCTCAACCGGCTTGTAGACGATCGGCAGCGCGGTCGAGCACTCGATCGCTTTTGAGATCGGCACGTCTGACCACTGCTTCTCACCGAACACGACCCGCTCGGTGGTGTCGAGGTCAGTCGCCGTGATGTAGAGCTCACGATCGAGCAGACGAAAGTCGTTGTGGCGCCCGGCATCGGCGAGCACACCCTCGACGTAGTCGTTGACCCCCGAGCCCGAGTAAAGACCCGAGGGCAGCGCCTCGGCGAGACCGACCCCGAGATCGATCGCCGAGAGCTCGCCAATCCGGGCCAGCGAGCGCACCAGCTCCAGCGAGCGCAGCGGCAGCGCCGCGGCCTTCTGGATGAAGCCGAAGTAGTTGGGACGCAGTACCTTGTCAAGGTCGAGGTCCTCGAGCTCGGAGGGGACCCGCTCGTTCAGAACCTGCATCATTTCGTCGGGGGTGATCCCGTTGACGAGCATGCCGGCGACGAAGGATCCGGCGCTGGTGCCGACATAGATGTCGAAGTTGTTGACGGTGCTGTTGACCGCGAGCAGATCGAGGGCGCGCAGGGCGCCGATCTCATAGACCCCGCCCGTGAAGCCACCGCCACCGAGGACGAGGGCGGTTTTCGATGGCCGCTTGCGGCTGCGACGGCGACGGGGCTGAGCGTCTATCTCCACAACTTTGCCCATAAACGTGGATTATCCCAGTAGATGCGACGGACCCCGTGCCTAATCGTCACACTTCTCCTGCTGCTTGCCTGCCTAAGCGCTCCGATCGCCGCGGCGAACGGAGCGGGCGGCGGCCTTTGCCAGGCGCTGCGGGCGCGCTTGGTGGATGGCGGAGGCCAGGCCAGCGGGCTCTACGTCATCGATGCCCAGACCGGCCAGGTCGTCTGCGCCCGCGACGCGAGCCAGCAGCGCCCGCTCGCCTCCAACATGAAGCTCTTCACGACCTCGACCGTCCTCGCCCGCTTTGGGCCCGAAGCGCGGATCGCGACCAGGGTCTTCGCCGAAGGCCCGATCGATAAGCAGGGCGTCCTGCACGGCAACCTCTACCTGAAGGGCGGCGGAGACCCGACACTCGGCAGCCCCGCCTTCTATGACGCCTTCAACGGCGGCCTCGGCACCAATATCTACGCGCTCAAACGCCAACTTCGCGATCGCGTCGGCCTCACCGCGGTCACCGGTCGACTCTATGCCGATGACACGATCTTTGACCGCCTGCGCGGGGTCGCGGCGTCCAACTATGCGACCAGCGTCGAAATCGGACCGCTCTCGGGCCTTGACTTCAATTCCGGCTTCGCCGACTCAAGCGCCCAGGCCTTCGCCTCCGATCCAGCCAAGGTGGCGGCGCGCAAGCTGGTCGACGGGCTGCGCGGCGCCGGCATCGCGATCCAGCCCCAAATCGCGCTCAAAGAAGTCGATGAAGCCGGCCGCGAAACCCGCGCAATCGCCTCAGTCGAATCGCCGCCAATGAGCGCGATCGTCAATTTCACCGATGTCAACTCCGACAACTTCTTCGCCGAGATGCTGATCAAGCTGCTCGGCGCCCATTTCGGGGGTGGAGGCACCACCGCGGCCGGCGCCGCGGTGGTGACGCGCTTCGCGCGCCAGGAGGGCAGCGCCGTCCATGCTGTCGACGGTTCGGGCCTGACTCGCTCGGGCCGCGCCTCACCGCTGGACGTCGTGCGCCTGCTCGAGTCCGTCCGCGAAGCGAAGATCGGTGACCAGTTCATCTCCGATCTGGCCCTCGCCGGCCACGAAGGCACCGTCGCCGACCGCATGCACGGAACCGCCGCCGACGGCCGCTGCCGGACGAAGACCGGAACCCTGACCGGGGTCAGCAACCTCTCGGGTTACTGCTTTAACCAGGACGGCAAGGTGATGATCTTCTCGATCCTGATGGGCAGCGTCGGCGATCTCACCCTCGCCCACACCGAGCAGGACCTGATCGCCGGCGCCGTTGCCTCCTACTGAGGGCGGTCAACCAGCGCCAAAAGGCCGGCTTGATCGAGGATCTCGGTGCCCAGCTCCTCGGCTTTTGCCAGCTTTGAACCGGGGCTGTCGCCAGCGATCACGTAGTCGGTGTTCGTTGAGACCGAGTTTGTCACCTTGCCGCCGGCGGCCTTGATCATCGCCGCCGCCTGCTCTCGGGTCAGGGTCGACATCGTCCCGGTCAGGACCACGGTCTTGCCCTCCAGCGGGCCGCCTGCCCGGCGCCTTTCGGAGGGATCGAGCTCGAGCCTCAGGCCCTTGTGACCCAGCTTCTCGATCAGCTCGGTGGTGCGCTCCTCGGCGAGCGACTCGGCGATCTGCACCGCCATCACCGGCCCGACCCCCTCAACCTCCTCGATCTGCTCGGGATCGGCGCGGGCAAGCTCGGCGATCGAGCCGAAGTGAAGGGCCAGCGCCTCGGCGGTGACGTAGCCGACTCCGGGCAGCCCAAGGGCATACAGGACGCGCTGAAAGGGCCGCTCGCGGGAGGCGGCGATCGCGGCGAGCAGGTTGTGGGCCGAGAGCTCGCCGAAGCCCTCGAGCCCTCCCAGGCGCTCCTCGTCGAGGTCATAGATATCACCGACATCCCCGATCAGCCCCGCCTCAAGGAAACGCTGAGCCTGTTTTTCGCCGAGGCCCTCGATGTCCATCGCGCCCCTGCTGACGAAATGCTTGACGTGCTGGAAGGACTGGCCCGGGCAAGCGGCGCGGTTGGGACAGATCGTGAAGACGGCGCCCTCGGGTTTGACCGTCTCAGTCCCACAGGCGGGGCAGCGCTTCGGCGGTTTCGGTCGGCGGGCGCCCTTCTTGCGCTTCTGGGTGAGCGGCGAGACAACCTGGGGAATCACGTCACCGGCGCGCATCACGACCACCTCGTCGCCGACCCGGACATCCTTGCGAGCCAGGTCCTCCTCGTTGTGGAGGGTCGCGGTCGACACGGTCACGCCACCGACGTGGACCGGCTCGAGGATCGCGAAGGGCACCAGGTGCCCGGTCCGCCCCACGTTCCAGACCACCTGGAGAAGCTTGGTGGTCGCCGTCGTCGGCGGGAACTTCCAGGCGATCGCCCAGCGCGGCTCGCGTCCGACCACGCCGAGCTCCCGCCAAAGCGCCCGCTCGTCGACCTTGACCACGACTCCATCGATCTCATAGTCGAGCTGCTCGCGGCGCTCCTCCCACCAGTGACAGCGCTCGACCACCGACTCGACATCGGCGTGGTGAGCGGTATCGGGGTTGACCTTGAAGCCGCGCTCGCGCAGCCAACGCACCTCATCGCAATGAGTCGCAAGGTCAAGGCCGCGGGTGGCGCCGATCGCGTAGCACCAGATCGAGAGCGGCCGTTCGGCGGCCAGGGCCGGGTCGAGCTGTCGAATCGAGCCGGCCGCCGAGTTGCGGGGATTGGCGAAGGTCGGCTGCCCCGCCTCGGCACGGCGTTCGTTGAGGGCTTTGAAGTCGGCGATCGGCAGATAGATCTCACCGCGGACTTCGACCAGCTCAGGGGGGTCGTCGATCCGCAACGGGATCGCGCCGATCGTACGCAGGTTCTGGGTCACGTCCTCCCCGATCCGGCCATCGCCGCGCGTCGCGCCGCGGATCAGGACTCCATCTTCATAGACGAGCGTCATCGCCAGACCGTCGATCTTGGGCTCGGTGGTGTAGCTGAACTGCGAGGCGCTGATGTCGAGTCGCTTGAGGTGGCTGCGGATCCGCGTCTCCCAAGCGCGCAGCTCCTCCTCGCTGCGGGCGTTGGCGAGCGAGAGCATCGCTTCCAGATGCTCGACCTGCTCAAAACGATCCAGGGGTGGCGCGCCGACCCGCTGGGTGGGCGAGTCGGGACTGCGCAGCTCGGGATTGGCTGCCTCGATCGCGCGCAGCTCGTCGAGCAGCTCGTCGTAGGCATCGTCGCCGATCTCTGGTTCGTCGAGGACGTAGTAGGCCCGGTTGTGTTTGGCCAACTCCTCTCGCAGCTCGCCGGCGCGCTTGCGCGCCGCCCGCGCAGCGCCGCTCACGCCGCCGCGGCGCTGGCCGCCAGCATCTCCTCGAACCCCCACCGCTGGAGGGTCTCGATGCCGCCATGGTCGGTGAGATCGAAGTGGATCGGCGTCACCGAGATCCGCTTCTGGGCGACCGCGTAGAGGTCGGTCCCCTCGACCTCCTCATAGCCCGGCTGCCATCCGTAGATCTCATAGCGCCGGCGCCGCCCGGGTTCCTCGCCGATCAGCTTCAGCTCATCGTTGTAGATGCGTTTGCCGAGCTTCGTGACCTCGATGCCGCTCGGCTCTCCGGCCGGGCAGTTGACGTTGATCAGGGTCGCCTCGGGCATCGGCGCGCCGAGCAGACGGCGGACCAGCTCCGCGGCGAAGGGTGCCGCGACGCCGAAGTCAAAGCGGCCGCTGACGTAGCCCATGCCGCCGCCGGAGGATTGCTGGGAGACGGCCAGCGCGGGAATCCCCAGCACGATCCCCTCAAAGGCGGCGGCGACCGTGCCCGAGTAGGTGATGTCATCACCGAGATTGGCGCCGTGGTTTATCCCCGAGACGATCAGGTCGGGGCGGCCGCCGACCAGACCGAGCTCGGCGAAGCGGACGCAGTCAACCGGGGTGCCGTCGGTCGCGTAGCCGATCTCGCCATCGCCGAACTCGACCTCCTCGACCGTCAGTGGTGAACGGGTCGTGATGCTGCGTGCGGTCGCGCTGCGGTTGGAGTCAGGGGCGATCACCTTGACCTCGATCCCGTCGAGGCCGCGAAGTGCACGGCGCAGCGCCTGCAGGCCGGGGGCCGTGATTCCATCGTCGTTGGTGAGCAGGACGCGCACGGCAGCGATTCTAGGTGGCGGCGGCCGCGGCATACTGCCCCCGATGGGGACCACCGTGCGCCTCGACATCGAATACGACGGTTCGCAGTTCCGCGGCTGGGCCAGGCAGCCGCACGGCGTGCGCACCGTGCAGGGCGAGCTGGAGAGCGCTCTGCAGACGGTGCTCGGCGAGCGGGTCGAGCTGAGCGTCGCCGGGCGCACCGACACCGGGGTCCACGCCCTCGGCCAGGTCGCCAGCTTCCGCGCCGGCGGCGAGCTGCCTGGCGATCTGGCCCGACGCCTGAACGGCGTGATCCCGACCGACCTGGCGATCAGCGCCGCCGCGGCGGTGGCCAAGAGCTTCGATGCCCGCGCCGACGCAACCTCGCGCACCTACCTCTATCGCGTCCTCGCGCGCCAGGCGCCCAGCCCGCTGCAGCGCGGCCGCGCGCTCTGGTGGCCCTATAGCTTTGACCGCGATGCCCTCGAGGCCTGCGCGGCTGTTCTGCCGGGGACCCATGACTTCACCGCCTTCACCCCGACCCAGAGCGAGCACGTGCGCTTCGAGCGCGATCTGCTCGCCGCGAGCTGGGAGTGGCACGGTCCGCTCGCGATTTTCCGCGTCAGCGCCGATGCCTTCATGCGCAACATGGTCCGGGTCCTGGTCGGCACGATGCTTGAGATCGCCTGCGGGCGACGCGGCCTGGCTGACTTCACGCGGCTGCTCGAGGGCGCTCCGCGTCCCGCCGCGGGAGAAACGAGCCCCGCCCACGGCCTCTACCTGGAGTCGGTCAGCTATGAGCGGGGGGCGCGGTGAACAGCGGTTGATCGCGCAGGCCTCGGTTTAGGGCGAGACCGGGTGCACGTCTCCTAAACCAGCTCGAGGAAGACCATCTCGGTTGAGTCCGATTTGCGCGGACCCAACTTGACGATCCGGGTGTAGCCGCCGGGCCGCTCGAGGTAGCGCGGCGCGACCTCCTCGAAGAGCTTGTGGACGATGAACTTGTCGTTGTGCAGGGTCGCCAGCGCCTGGCGGCGGGCGTGCAGGTCGCCGCGCTTGGCGAGCGTGATCAACTGCTCGACCTCGGGCTTGACCGCCTTCGCCTTGGCCTGGCTGGTCTTGATCCGCTCATGCTCGATCAGCGCCTTGGAGAGGTTGGAGAGCAGCGACTCGCGGTGCGCCGCGTCGCGACTGAGCTTGTTTCGCTTCTTGCGGTGGCGCATCGCCGGACTCCGTCTCGTGCCTTGCCTAGTCCTGCTGAAGGTCGAGGCCGCGTGAGTGCAGGGTCTCGATCACTTCCTCGATCGACTTCTGGCCGAAGTTGGGGATCGCGTTGAGCTCCGAGCGCGACTTGCGCACCAGGTCGCCGACGGTCTGCACCCCGGCCCGCTTCAGGCAGTTGTAGGAACGCACGCCGAGCTCGAGCTCCTCGATCAGGATCTCATCGAGCCCGTTGGCGCTCGGTGCTCCTTCGGCGCCGCCGACGCCCGCCAGGGTGTCGGCTGGCACCGCCACCGGTTCCCGCGCGGTCAGCTCCTCGACCCGCTCGGCGTCGGTGAAGATCGCCAGGCTCTTGATCAGGATCTCGGAGGCCTCGCGCAACGCCGCCGCCGGCTCGATCGAGCCGTCGGTCTCCAGGTCAAGGGTCAGTTTGTCGAAGTCGGTCCGCTGCCCGACCCTGGCCGTGGCGACCGCATAGGAGGCGCGGCGGATCGGCGAGAAGATCGAGTCGATCGGGATCACGCCGATCGGCTGCTCATCGGACTTGTTCTCTTCAGCCGGCGAGTAGCCGCGGCCGCGGCCGATCGTCAAATAGACCTCGAGTTTGGTTTTCTTCTCAAGCGTCGCGATCGGCGCCTCGGGGTTGAGGATCTCGACCCCGGAAGGCAGGTCGATGTCCTTCGCCTTGATCTCGCCGGGGCCGGTGGCCACCAGCGGCGCCTCGACCTCGTCGGCATCGGTGTGCATCCGCACCACGAGATCCTTGAGGTTGAGAACGATGTCAGTGACGTCCTCTTTGACGCCGGGCACGCTGGAAAACTCGTGCGCGACGCCCTCGATGCGGACACTGGTGATCGCCGCGCCGCCGAGCGAGGACAGCAAAACGCGGCGCAGGCTGTTGCCGAATGTGTAGCCGAAGCCCTTGTCGAGCGGCTCAATCGTGAAAGTGCCGCGACGGTCATCGACCTTCTCTGAGCTGATGCGGGGGACCTGGAAATCAGTGGTCATGAGTTCCTTGAGTTGCGTGTGTAGAAATTGGCCCGGACTACTTGGAGTAGAGCTCGACGATGAGCTGCTCCTGTACCGGCGCCGAGATCTCCGCGCGCTCTGGATAGCGCAGAATCTTGGCGGTCAGCGAATCGTGGTCGGCCTGCAGCCAGGCCGGCACGGTGGAAACCAGCTCGGTCGCCTTGCGAATCGTGTCTGCGGCGGCGGAGTCGGCCTTGATCGAAATCACGTCTTCGGGTCGCACCTGGTAGGAGGGCACGTCAACCCGGCGCCCGTTGACCAGCCAGTGCCCGTGGCGGACGAGCTGGCGGGCCTGGCGCCGCGAGGCGGCGAAGCCGAGCCGCACGAGGACGTTGTCAAACCGCGACTCGAGCAGACGCAGCAAGTTCTCTCCGGTCACCCCATCCTGGCGGGATGCCTTGTCGTAGTAGGCGCGAAACTGCTTCTCCAGGACCTGGTAGTAGCGCCGCGTCTTTTGCTTCTCGCGCAGCTGCACCCGATACTCGGACTGGCGCATGCGCCCCCGGCCGTGCTCGCCCGGCGGGTAGGAGCGCCGCTCGACACCACATTTGTCGGTAAAGCAACGCTCGCCCTTGAGAAAGAGCTTCTGGCCCTCGCGACGACACTGCTTGCACTGGGGGGAGGTATCGCGGGCCACTAGACCCTCCGCCGCTTCTTCGGCCGGCATCCGTTGTGGGCCTGCGGGGAGACGTCCTTGACGGTGGTCACGTCGAGACCGGCGGCCTGCAGCGAGCGGATCGCCGTCTCGCGCCCCGAGCCGGCGCCCTTGGCGAAGACCTCGACCTTCTCGAGACCGTGCTCCATGCCTTTTTTCGCCGCCGCATCGGCGGTCACCTGGGCGGCGAAAGGGGTCGACTTGCGCGAGCCTTTGAAGCCCGCCGACCCGGCCGACTCCCAGGCGATCACGTTGCCGTCGGTGTCGGTGAGGGTGACAATCGTGTTGTTGAAGGAGGTCTTGATGTGGGCCTGGCCGTAGGTGACGTTCTTCTTGACCCGGCGCCGGGCGCGGCCCTTGGCGGGTTTCTTGGGTTGGGGCATCGCTGCGCTACCTCGCCGTCGGTGCCTTGCGCTTGCCGGCGACACTCATCCGGCGCGGGCCCTTGCGGCCACGAGCGTTGGTCTTTGTCCGCTGGCCGCGCACCGGCAGGCCGCGGCGATGGCGCAGGCCACGGTAGGAGCCAATCTCCATCAGGCGTTTGACGTCCTGGGAGCGCTCGCGACGCAGGTCACCCTCGACCTCGTGCTGCTCGACCGCTTCACGCAGGCGGACGACCTCATCCTCGGTCAGGTCTTTGACCAGGGTGTCGGGGTCGATTTTTGTCTCCGCGAGAATTTTCTGCGCAGTCGACTGGCCGATGCCAAAGATGTAGGTGAGGCCAATTTCGATCCGTTTTTGGACCGGAATATTGATTCCCGCAATGCGTGCCATCGTCGCCCAGCCCTAGCCCTGCCGCTGCTTGTGGCGCGGGTTCGAGCAGATCACGAGGACCGCCCCATTGCGGCGGATGATCTTGCACTTTTCGCACATCGGCTTTACGGAAGCTCGGACCTTCATCGCTCCGGATTCGTATCGACTACAGGACTCCCGCGCGCCCCAGGAATCGGGCGGCAGGCACAACTGACCGGCCCTTCGGCCGACCGAGAAAGATAGCAGGAGGGCCGCTTTGAGGCCTCGCTGGTGACTGGACGGCGAGCGGACCCAGGTGCGGGGCCCGGCCGGGGTGGTGATCGCGCGGTGCGACAGCGCCGGGGGGTCGATTCGCGCCGCCTCGAGCGACCGCGGTCCGCAAGGCGGGGACTAAGCGGGTGAATCGAGTAGTCGGGCGATCGCGAAGCCGTCATAGCCCTTGACCCCGACCGTCTGGATCGTTGTCGCCTCGAGCCGAGGCTCGGCGGCGAGCATCTCGTGCAGGCGGCGCTGGGCGAGGATCGCGACGTCCCGATTTGCCTGATCGACGAGCGCCCCGTCGCGGACGACGTTGTCGGCGATGATCAGCCCACCGGGTCGGGTTCGCTCAAGCGACCAGGCAAAGTACTCCGGGGTGTTGGCCTTGTCGGCATCGATGAAGACAAGGTCAAAGGGCCCGGCGCCCTCGGCCTCGAGTTGGCCGAGCTCGCCCAGCGCGGCCCCGACCCGTAGCTCGACCCGATCTCCGAGCCCAGCGCGCTCGAGGCTGGCGCGCGCGACCTCGGCGTGACGGGGATCAGCCTCGAGGGTGATCAGGCGCCCGCCCGGCGCCAGCGCCCGGCAGAGCCAGATCGCGCTGTAGCCGCCCAGGGTGCCGAATTCGAGGATCTGCTCGGCGCCGATCATCTTCGCCAACAGGTAGAGCAACTTACCCTGGGGTGGGGAGACCTGGATCGGAGGCAGGCCCGCCTCCTTGGCGGCGCGAAGCGCCGCAGCTAGCGCCTCGTCGGCCGGCGCCAGCCGTCCGACGACGTACTCATCAACCTGGGCCCAGATCTCCTCGCTCATCACCTCGATCCTCGCAGAGGACGAGCTCGCCCGCTCGCCCGCTGGCCCCTCCTCACCGCTCAGCGGGACGAGCCTTGGGGGACCGTCACGACCTGCCCGAAGACGGCAGCGGTTTGGCAGCGGGAACGGGGCTTGGAGGCCGCCCCGCGACAGTCGGCCAGTTCGGGTCAAAGAGGCGCGCCCCATCCCCCTCCACGAAGGACCGATCGCTCCGGCCTCCCGCCTCAGGCTCGCTGGGCGGCCTCGTGCCAGGGGGTGAGGATCCGCGGCCCCTCGCTGGTGACGGCGATCGTGAACTCGAAATGGGCGGCGAGCGAACCGTCCTCGGAGTAGACAGCCCACCCATCATCACCCATGCGCACCAGTGCTCCGCCGGCGTTGACCATCGGCTCGATCGCCAACACGGTGCCCTCCTCCAACAACGGGCCCTTGCCGGCCTCGCCGAAGTTGGGGACCTGGGGGTCCTCGTGCATCTCGCGACCGATGCCGTGCCCGACCAGGGTGCGAATGATCGAGAGGCCCTCGATCTCAACCGTCCGCTGGATCGCCGCCGAGACATCGCCCAGGTGATTTCCCGGGCGCATCTGCTCGACCGCCGCGAACAGCGATGCCTGGGTGACGTCGAGAAGCCGACGGGCCTCGGCGCCGATCGGGCCGATCGGCACGGTCATCGCGGCGTCGGCGACCCAGCCATCCTTGACGACCCCGACGTCGATCGAGAGCAGATCTCCCCGTCGACACTCGTAGGGTCCGGGAATTCCGTGCACGACCATCGAGTTGGGCGAGGCGCAGATCGAACCGGGAAAGCCGCGGTAGCCCTTGAAAGCCGGCTCGGCGCCCTGGGAGCGAATGAACTTCTCGGCCGCTTGGTCGAGTTCCTTGGTCGTCACTCCCGCCCGCGCCTTGGTGCCCAGCATCTGCAGGCAGCGGGTCAGGATCGTGCCCGCGGCGGCCATCTTCTCGACCTGCTCAGGAGTCTTGCGCTGGATCATCCGGTACACGCTAGAGGCCCGTCTAGATCGCCTCGTCGCCCTCGAGCCGCAGGGTCGCCAGGGTGCGCTCGATCTCCGCGCCGACCTCCTCGGGCGGTTTGGCGCCGTCGATTCTGCGCAGCAGACTCTTGGCGTCGTAGTAGTCGACCAGCGGCTCGGTCTTCTCGTGGTACTGGGCGAGCCGGTGTCGAATCACCTCGGGCTTGTCATCATCGCGGATCAGGAGCTCGCTGCCGTCGAGGTCGCAGACCCCGTCCTTCTCGGGCGGGTTGAACTCGACGTGGAAGACGTGACCCCCCTCAGCACAGGTCCGCCGCCCACCGAGCCGTCGGATCACCTCCTCCCCATCGACGTCGATCAAGAGCACCGCGGTCAGGCCGCGACCGAGCTCGCTGAGCTTTGTGGCCAGCGCTTCGGCCTGGGGCTCGGTGCGCGGGTAACCATCGAGGATGAAACCATCGGCGGCCTCGGGAGAATCGATCCGCTCGACGATCACCCCGACGATCACCTCGTCGGGGACGAGGTCGCCGCGCTCCATGTACTCCTTGGCCGTGCGGCCGAGGTCGGTCTCCTCGCGCACCGCGGCGCGCAGGATGTCCCCGGTCGCGTAGTAGGGAAGCCGCAGGTCTTCCTGCAGGCGCTCGCCCTGGGTGCCCTTGCCGCTGCCCGGGGGGCCGAGGAGAACCAGGTTTAGCTCAACCATCGCCGCGACCTATTTGAGGAAGCCCTCGTAGTTGCGCATCATCAGCTGCGCCTCGAGCTGCTTCACGGTGTCAAGCGCGACCCCGATCACGATCAAGATCGAGGTTCCGCCGAAGAAGAAGTTGGCCGAGGTCTGATTGATCAGGATCGTCGGCAGCGCCGCGACGGCGCCCAGATAGAGCGCCCCGGGGAAGGTCAGCCGCGAGAGGATCCGGTCCAGGTATTCGGCCGTCGGGCGGCCCGGGCGCACCCCGGGTATGAAGCCACCGTATTTCTTCAGGTTGTCGGCCTGGTCAACCGGGTTGAAGGTGACAGCCGTGTAGAAGTAGGTGAAGATCACGATGAAGAAGACCTCGCCGAGCACGTATGGCCAGCTGTTGGGGCTGAAGAAGGCGGCGAATTCCAGCGCGGTGGGGGTGTTGAGCAGCTGGCCGATGGTCGGCGGGAAGGCCATGATCGAGGCGGCAAAGATGACTGGGATGACGCCCGCCATGTTGACCCGCAGTGGCAGGTAGGTCGAGCCGCCGGAGGTCATCCGCCTGCCCACCATGCGTTTCGCGTACTGGACCGGGATCCGCCGCTGGCCCTCCTGGACGAAGACGATCGCGACGATCACCGCGAGGGCGATGAACGGCATCATCACGACGAAGACCTGGTCGGGGTTCGTCCACCAGGCCTGGATCCCGCTCGGGATCCGCGAGACGATCGAGGCGAAGATCATCAGTGAGATTCCGTTGCCGACCCCGCGCTGGGTGATCAGCTCGCCCAGCCACATCAGCAGCGTGCAACCGGCGGTCAGGCAGATCACGATCAGCAGGACTTTCGGGCCCTGGAGACTGGCGAGCACATTGTTGCCACCCGCCTGACTGCCGAAGGAGCGGAAGAGCAGGACGTAGCCAAAGGACTGGGCGAAGGCCAGCCCGACGGTCAAATAGCGCGTGTACTGGGTGATCTTTTGCTGGCCGACCTCGCCCTCTTTTTGGAGCTTCTCCAACGAGGGAACCACCACGGTCAGCAGCTGCAGGATGATCGAGGCGGTGATGTAGGGCATGATCCCCAGCGCAAAGAGCGAGAGGCGCGAGAGGCTGCCGCCGGAGAAGAGGTTGAGGAAGCCGAGGATGTTGGAGCCACCGAAGTTGCTCTGCAGTTCCTTGACCGCACTGATGTCGACGCCCGGAGCGGGGATATAGGCGCCCAGCCTGTAGAGCAGCAGCATCGCCGCCGTGAAGGCGAGTTTCTTACGGATGTCGGCGACGCTGAATGCGTTCGCGATGGTTCTGAGCATCAGCGCTCCAGAGTGTGGCAGGAACCGCCGGCCGCCTCGATCTTCTCGCGCGCAGCCGCGCTGAAGGCGTGCGCGTGGACATCGAGCTTCTTTGAGATCTCACCGCGAGCGAGGATCTTGACCGGATCAGAGCGCTTGGCAAGACCTTTCTCCTTGAGCGTCTGCGGGGTGACCTCGGCGCCCGCGTCAAAGCGACCCTCGAGGTCTGCGAGGTTGACCGGCTGGGTCGTGGTGCGGAAGTTCTCGAACGGCATCGAGGTCTTTTTATGCGGGCCACGAAGCTTTCGCATCCGCATGTGGATCGGGTTCTGTCCGCCCTCATAGCCTGCCTTCTTCTTGGCCCCCGATCGCGAGCCATAGCCCTTGTGGCCGCGACCGGAGGTCTTGCCGCGTGAGCCCTCGCCGCGTCCGATCCGCTTCCGCGGCCGGCGCGAGCCGGGCTGGGGCTTGAGGTTGTGCAGGCCGATCTCCTGCGAGCGCTCTGAGGGAATCGCCTCGCTTGCCTTCTCGCTGTCTTTTGCTTTCTCAGCCACCGTCAACCTCGACCAGGTGGGAGACGGCGCGAATCTGTCCCTGCAGCTGTGGAGAGTCCTGGCGCTCCACGGCCCTTCCAATCCGGCCCAGCCCAAGTGCGGCGAGCGTCGCTTTCTGGGCGGGATTGGTGCCGTTGGCTGAGCGCACCTGCTTGATCTTCAGGGCGCTCACGTTGCCTCGCCCTCGCCGCCACCAGCCCCCTCGGCCTTCTCCGGTTCACCGGCGGAGACCTCGGCCGCGCTGGCCGCTGGCTTCGCGGCCGGCTCGGCCTGCTGAGCCGTACCGCCCTCAGCCGCGGCGGAATCGCCTTTGATCCCAGCCCCGGCGCCCGGCGTCGCGGCGGAGTCGGGCTCGGCCGCCGGCTCGGCCCCGGTCGCGGGGAGTACAACGCCCTCGGCCCCGGCGCCGTTGGTCTTCGCCACGCCCAGCACCTGGGCGACGCTCAGACCGCGCAGCTCGGCGACCTCCTCGGGTCGGCGCAGGCGGATCAGCCCGTCCATCGTCGCCTTGACCAGGTTGATCGGGTTCTGGGTACCGATGCTCTTGGTCAGCACGTCGCGGACACCGCCGAGCTCGAGCACCGCGCGAACACCGCCGCCGGCGATCACGCCGGTACCGGGGCTCGCCGGGCGCAGGACGACGTGCCCGGCGCCATAGCGGCCGATGATCTTGTGGGTCAGCGTCTGGCCGTATTTGGGCACCCGGATCAGGTTCTTGCGGGCGTTCTCGACCCCCTTTTGGATCGCCAGGGGGACCTCGCGGGCCTTGCCGTAGCCGATCCCGACCACGCCCTCTTCATCGCCGACGGCGACCAGCGCGGTGAAGGAAAAGCGGCGCCCGCCCTTGACCACCTTGGCGACGCGGTTGATTTCGATCACCCGCTCCTGGAGATCGAGGCCGCGAGGGCTCACCGTCTCCACGTTTGTCATGTCCATGCCCTTCATAGCGAGTCGCTCACCGTAGCGGTTAGAAGCTCAAGCCTCCCTCGCGGGCGCCATCGGCGAGGGCCTTGACCCGGCCGTGGTACTGGTAGCCGCCCCGGTCAAAGACGCAGGTCTTGATCCCCGCGGCCTTGCCACGCTCGGCGAGCAGCTCTCCGGCGCGCTTGGCCTGCTCGCGGGCGCTCAGCTTGCGCAGCTCGGGCTCGATCCAGTTGACCGCCGCCAGGGTCTGACCCTCGCCGTCGTCGATCAGCTGAGCGAAGACCCCGCGGTTGGATCGGTAAACGGAGAGCCGCGGCCGCTCCGCGGTGCCGATGATCCGGGCGCGGACCCGGCGGCGACGGCGCAGGCGAGCCTGGCGCTTGCTGATCACGGTCATCGCCTAGGCCCGCTTTCCGACCTTGCGGGCGACGTGCTCGCCGCGGTAGCGGATGCCCTTGCCCTTGTAGGGCTCGGGCGGACGGCGCTTGCGGATATCCGCGGCCACCTGGCCGACCAACTGCTTGTCGATCCCGCGCACGATGATTTCGGTTGGCTGTGGGACCTCAAACTCGATGCCCGGCGGCGGCTCCACGGTGACCGAATGCGAGTAACCGAGCGCCATCTCCAGGATCCGGCCTTTGAGCTGGGCGCGATAGCCGACGCCCTGGATCTCCAGCTGCTTCTCATAGCCGTTGGTGACGCCCTCGACCATGTTCGCGATCAGGCTGCGGGTCAGCCCATGCAGGGCGCGGTGCTCGCCGCGGTCGGTCGGACGGGCGACCCGCACCTCGTTGTCGGCCTGCTCGACGGTCATATCGGCGGAGAACCGCTGGCTGAGCACACCCTTTGGGCCCTTGACCGCGACCTGGCCAGGGGCGATCTCGACCGTGACGGCCTCCGGTAGAGGGATGGGTTTTCTTCCGATTCGGCTCATGACCCTCTCACCAGATGTAGGCGACTACCTCGCCCCCAACGCCCTTCGCCTTGGCTTCATGTCCGGTCATCACGCCAACCGAGGTGCTGACGATCGCCGTCCCAGTGCCGCCGTCGACGCGGGGCACGTTCTTGTGGTCGACGTAGCGGCGCCGACCGGGGCGCGAGACCCGTTCCAGGCCGAGGATCACCGGACGGCGGTCATCGGTGTACTTGAGGCGGATCCTGATCGCCTCGCCGACGCCGGCGGGTTGCTTGTTGAAGTCGCGGATGTATCCCTGCTCCTTGAGGATCCGCGACATCTCCAGCTTCAGCCGCGAGGCGGGTATCTCCACCTCGTCATGGCCAGAGCCGATCGCGTTGCGAATCCGGGTCAGGTAGTCGGCTATCGGGTCGGTCAGCATCTGTTCCTCACCAGCTCGACTTGGTCATGCCGGGGATGTAGCCCTCGTGCGCAGCCTCGCGCAGACAGATCCGGCAGAGGCCGAACTTGCGGTAGACCGCGCGTGGGCGCCCGCAGCGCCGACAGCGGCTGTAACCCCTGGATTTGAACTTAGGTGTGCGGCCCTGGCGGACCTTCTGGGAAGTCTTAGCCATTCTCTGAATTCTCCTCATCGGGCACTTTGGCTGCCGCCTCGCCCTGGTCGCCGTCCTCATCGCCCTCGCCCTGCTCGCCGGCCTCCGGCTCGGGCTTGGCGTAGGCCTCGGGGTTCTCCTCTTTGAGCTGCTCGAGAGCAGCCTGCTCAGCCTCGGCTTTGGCCCGCGCCTCCTCCTTGCGCTTCTCCTCCTCCTCCGCCGCCCGCTTGGCCTCATCGGCAGACCCGGGGCGGCCCTCCTGGGAGAAGGGCATGCCGAGCGCGAGCAGCAGCTCAAAGGCCTCGGCATCGGAGCCTGCGGTGGTGGTGATCGTGATGTCGAGTCCACGTACCTCGTCGATCGAGTCGTAGTCGATTTCGGGGAAGATCAGCTGCTCTTTGACACCCATCGAGTAATTGCCGCGGCCATCGAAGGAGCGCGGATTGAGCCCCCGGAAGTCACGGATCCGCGGCACCGCGATCGAGCAGAGGCGGTCGAGGAACTCCCACATGCGCGCCCGGCGCAGGGTGACCGAGACGCCGACCGGCATTCCCTCGCGGACTTTGAAGGAGGCGATCGACTTGCGGGCGCGGCGCACGTTGGGAGCCTGGCCGGCGATCGTCGCCAGCTGCTCCTGGGCGGCTTCGAGCATTTTGTTGTTCTGCTTGGCCTCGCCGACCCCCATGTTGAGGGTGATCTTGGTCAGGGTCGGGGCCTGCATCGGCGTCGTGTAGCCGAATTTCTGCACCAGGGAGGGCAAGATCTCCTGCTGGTAGCGCTCGCGCAGGCGCGGCGGCGGGGCGGCCTGGGCCTGGGTTGCGGTTGCCTCCATCACAGCGAGGCTCCGCTGCGCCTGGCGAAGCGCTCGCGCTTGCCACCCTCATCGCGTCGCACGCCGACGCGGCTCGGCTTGTTGTCTTTGGGATCGAGCAGCATCACGTTTGAAACGTGAATCGGTCCCTCCTTCTCGACGATGCCCCCGACCTGGCCGCCGCGTTCGGCGTCTTTGACCGAGCGCGGGCGTTCATGGCGCTTGACGATGTTGAGACCCTCGACGAAGACGCGGCTCTTCTTCGGGTCGGTCCGCACCACGCGGCCGGTCTTGCCCGAGTCCTTGCCACCGATCACGACCACCTGATCGTCTTTCCTGATCCGCATCGTTCGGCCCATGCTCAGAGCACCTCCGGGGCGAGCGAGACGATTTTCATGAAGTTGCGCTCGCGCAGCTCGCGGGCGACCGGCCCGAAGATGCGGGTACCGCGCGGGTTGTTGCTCTGCGGATCGATCAAGACTGCGGCGTTTTCATCGAAGGCGATGTAGGTGCCATCGGCGCGGCCGAGCTGCTTGCGGGTCCGCACGACGACCGCCTGGACGACCTCGCCCTTGCGCACCCCGCCCTGCGGGCTCGCCTGTTTGACAGTTGCCGTGATCACGTCGCCAACGCCTGCATAGCGACGGTGCGAACCGCCCTTGACCCGGATGCAGAGGATTTCGCGGGCACCCGAGTTGTCGGCCACTTTCAGTCTCGACTCCTGCTGAATCATCGCGCCTTCTCCACCACCTCGACCAGGCGCCAGCGCTTGGTCTTTGAGAGCGGCCGTGTCTCGACCACGCGGACCACGTCGCCCTCGCCGGCCTGGTTGCTCTCATCGTGGGCGTGCAGGGTGCGCGAGCGTCGCACGACCTTCTCGTAGGTGGGGTGGCGGCGGACGATGTCGATCCGCACCGTGATCGTCTTCTCGCCCTTGTCAGAGACGACGACCCCCTGGCGGACCTTGGCGGCGTTGGCGTCGCGCTCGCCGACCGGGGTTCCGGTTCCAGCTTGGTGCTTGGCCTTGGCAGCCGCCCGACCCTTGCGCCGCTCGGCGGCTGCCGCCTGGCGCTCGCTGAGCCGTTTCGCCGCCCGCTCCTCGACGCTGAGCGCCGGACCCGCCTCGTGCGGGCGGCGCGAGCGCTCCAGCCGTCGCCTCGTCTTCCAGGGCATATCGTCCTGCTCGGCGGGGGCGTCCTTCTTCGCCGGCTCAGCTGGTTTCTGGGCGGGCTGCTCCTCCGCGGCGGTCTCGCCACCGGCGTCGGGGCTCTCCTCCGCGGCGGCCTCGGACTCGGGCGCGTCGGCGCTCGCCGGTGCGGCGCTGTCCTGCGCGACCGAATCAGCCGCCGGGGCCTCCTGCTCGCCGCTCTCGGCGCCTAGCTCTTTCTTCTCATCCTCAGCCATCAATGCCTCAGCTCTTTCTCGACGTCTATTCCTCGCTCCTTGGCGACCGTGATCAACCTCGCCACATCGCGTCTGGAGGCGCTGATCCCGGCGGTGTTCTCCAACTCCCCCGTCGCCTGGCGGAAGCGCAGGTTGAATGCCTCCTGCTTTGCCTCCATCAACTTGGCGATCAGCTCGTCGTCTTTGAGATTGTGAACCTCACTGCCCTTCATCAGGATTCCGCCCCCTCGCGCATCACGAACTTGGTCCGCACCGGAAGCTTGTGCCCGGCGAGGCGCAGGGCCTCGCGGGCGAGCTCCTCGGGGACGCCGGCGAGCTCGAACATCACCTTGCCGGGCTTGACCACAGCCACCCATCCCTCCGGGTTTCCCTTGCCCGAGCCCATCCGCGTCTCGGCCGGCTTCTTTGTGTAGGGCTTATCGGGGAAGACGTTGATCCAGACCTTGCCGCCACGTTTGATCTTGCGAGTCATCGCCACGCGGGCGGCCTCGATCTGGCGGTTGGTGATCCAGCCGCGATCGATCGACTTCAGCCCGTACTCGCCGAAGGCGACGCTGCTGCCGCCCTTGGTGTTGCCGCGCATCCGGCCGCGCATCTGTTTGCGGTGCTTGACCCGCTTGGGCATCAGCATCGCTAACGACCTCCGCGTCCACGGTCGCCGCCCGGCCGTCCGCCGCTGGGCGGGCCCTGCTGGTCCTCCTCACCGGGGACCTGATCAGAGCGGAAGCCCTCGGGCATCACTTCGCCCTTGTTGATCCAGCATTTGACCCCGATCCGTCCGGCAGTCGTCTTCGCCTCGAAGAAGCCGTAATCGATGTTGGCGCGCAGTGTGTGCAGGGGCACGCGGCCATCGGAATAGCCTTCGGTGCGCGCCATCTCCGCACCGCCTAGTCGCCCGGAAACCTGGACCTTGACTCCCTTGGCCCCCGAGCGCATCGCCGAGGTCAGGGCGCGTTTCATCGCACGCCGGAAGGCGACCCGGTTCTGGAGCTGCTCGGCGATCGATTGGGCGACGAGTTTTGCGTCGAGCTCGGGGCGCTTGACCTCGCGAATGTTGACCTTGACCGGTTTGCCGGTCAGCTTGTGCAGGTCTTTTCGCAGGGCATCGACTTCGCTGCCGGACTTGCCGATCACGATGCCCGGACGCGCGGTGTGGATGTCGACGGTGACCTCGCCCCGACGCTCGATCGTGATGTCGGAGAGACCGGCGTGTGAGAGCTTGCCGACGATGTGGTCGCGGATCTCGAGGTCCTCGGCGAGGACATCTGCGAAGCCCTTCTCATCGAACCAGTTGGACTTCCAGTCATGGATATAGCCGACGCGAAAGCCGCCCGGATGGATCTTCTGTCCCATCAGTCTTCCTCCGGACTTAGCGCCACGGCAATGTGGCTGGTGCGCTTGTGGATCGGGGTGGCGCGTCCCAGCGCACGTGGGCGGAAGCGCTTCAAGGTCGGGCCTTCATCGACCGTTATCTCCGCGACCCGCATCTCATCGGCGACCAGGTCATGGTTGTTTTCTGCGTTGGAGGCGGCTGACTCGATCAGCTTGCCGATGTCCCCGGCGGCCCCACGCGGGGAGAATTGCAGTAGCGCCCGCGCCTGATCGATGTGCAGGCCGCGCACCTGATCGGCGATCAGTCGCGCCTTGCGGGGGGCCACCCGCACGTAGCGGGAGCTGGCCCGGACGACGATCGGGATATGTTTTTTCGGCGCCGGGGCCACTTTGGGGGCGGTTTTTTTTGGCTCGGCCTTGCTGCTCGCAGCGCCTTTTTTCTCGGCTTTTTTTGATGCTTTTTTGGGCGCCGCTTTTTTTGCCGCGGCTTTCTCCGTCGAGTCTTTTTTGGCGCGCCGTTTACGGCTCGCTTTTTTGGGTTTCTCGTCGGCCATCGCTAATCACCACCCTTGCCGGTGCCCGAGTGGGCACGGAAGGTCCTGGTCGGGGCGAACTCGCCGAGCTTGTGGCCGACCATCGACTCGGAGATGAAAACCGGCACGTGCTTGCGACCGTCGTGGACGGCGATCGTGTGGCCGACCATCTCGGGGAAAACTGTCGAAGTCCGCGACCAGGTTTTCAACATCTGCTTTTGGCCCGAGTCGTTCATCGCGTTGACCCGCTTCATCAGCGCCTCCTGGACCCAGGGACCCTTTTTCGTCGAGCGTCCCATCAGCGACTCTTTTTCTTCCCGCGCCGGCGCCCGCGCACGATGTAGCGGTCTGACTGCTTGCCCTTCTTGCGGGTCCGGTAGCCGAGCGTCGGCTTGCCCCAGGGCGTCACCGGATGCCCACCGGGGGTGTGGTGAGCCTCGCCGCCGCCGTGGGGGTGATCGACCGGGTTCATCGCCACCCCGCGCGACTGGGGCCGCTTACCCTTGTGGCGGTTGCGGCCCGCCTTGCCGATCTTGACGTTCTGGTGCTCGGCGTTTGAGAGGGTGCCGACGGTCGCCCGGCACTCGGCGCGAACGAGGCGCATCTCCGAGGACGGCAGGCGCAGGGTGACCATCGCGCCCTCCTTTGCCGCCACCTGGATCGCGGTCCCGGCCGCCCGCCCGAGCTTGCCGCCCTGGCCGGGGACCAGCTCAACGTTGTGAACGATCGTGCCGGTCGGCATGTCGCGCAGCGCCAGGGCGCTGCCCGGGGTGATGTCGGCGCCGGCGCCAGATTGGACCTGGTCGCCGACCGAGATTCCGGCGGGCGCGAGGATGTAGCGCTTCTCGCCGTCGGCGTAGTGCAGCAGGGCGATGTAGCAACTGCGGTTGGGGTCGTACTCGACCGTTGCGACTTTGGCGGGGACGCCGTCCTTGAGCCGCTTGAAGTCGATCTGGCGGTAACGACGCTTGGCCCCGCCGCCGCGGTGGCGGGCGGTGACCCTGCCGTTGACGTTCCGCCCGCCGGACTTGCGCAGGCCCTCGGTCAGCTTGCGCTGCGGCTCGGAGGTGGTCAGCGGCTCGCGCAGGGGATAGGTGGCAAATCGCCGCCCAGGGCTCGTCGGTTTTGTTTTTCGGTTCGGCATTTTCGGTTCCCCTATGCGGTCTCGGCGCCTTCGAAGAGCTCGATCCGTTCGCCCGGGGAGAGCTGAACGATCGCTTTCTTCCAGGATCGGGTCCGACCCTGGGTCAGGCCGCGACGCTTGGGCTTGGAGCGCACCTTTGAGGTACGCACCGCGGCGACACCGACCCCGAAGATCTCTTCGACGGCGCGCGCCACCTGGGTCTTGTGGGCGCGGTCATCGACCCTGAAGGTGTACTTGCCTTCGGCGATCAGCGCGTAGCTCTTCTCCGAAACGACCGGGCGGATGATCACCTTGCGGGCGTCCATCAGCCCAACCTCTCCTTGAGCAGCTCGAGCGCCCTCTCCGAGACGATCAGCGAGGCGGCGCCGATCACATCGGCGACCCCGATCGCGCCAACCTCGGCAACCTGCACCCTGGGCAGGTTGCGAAAGCTCTTCACGGCGCCCGTCTCCTCGGCCTCTAGCACGAGCAGCGAGGGCTGTCTGGCTCCCCATTTCTGGAGCGCTTGGGCCGCCGACTTGGTCGAGGGGGTCTCGAAGGCGGCCGCGTCGAGGACGGCGACGGAGCCGCGCTCGGCGTGGACGGAGAGCGCCGCGCGCATCGCCTTGCGCCGCGCTTTGCGGTTGACCTTGACGGTGTAATGGCGCGGCTTGGGACCGAAGGCGACACCGCCGCCGTAGCGGTTGGGCACGCCCAGGGTGCCGGCGCGGGCGCGGCCGGTCCCCTTCTGACGCCATGCCTTGGCGGTCGTGAAGGCGACCTCGCCGCGGGTCAGCGTCGAAGCGTTGCCGCCGCGGCGGGCATTTAGGTCCGCGCGCGCGGTCTCGTGGACCAGTGACTGGTGGAAGGGCTCTGAGAAGAGCTCTTTGGGCAACTCCGCTTTGGTCGTCTTGCCGAGCACGGCCGCTTTAGCCATCGGTTCGCACCTCGACCACCGCGTTGCGGGAGCCCGGCACCGAGCCCTTGATCAGGAGCAGGTTGCGCTCGGCGTCGACGTCGGCGACTTCCAGACCCTTCTGGGTAACGCGCTTGTTACCCATCTGACCCGGCATCCGCATCCCTTTGAAGACCCGGGCGGGAAAGGCGCTGGCGCCGATCGAGCCCGGCGCACGGACGTTGTGGGAGCCGTGGCTGACCGGCCCGCGGCTGAAGTTGTGACGCTTGATGCCGCCCTGAAACCCCTTGCCGATCGAGACCCCGGCGACCTTGACCATCTGGCCGGCCTCAAAGGCGGCGACGGTGACGTCATCGCCGATCTTGGGATCCTCCCCGCCGCCGAGGTCGGCGTCGCGGAACTCGACCAGGTGGCGGGCGGGCCCGGCCCCGGCCTTCTTCAGGTGCCCTTCCTCGGCCTTGGTCAGCTTGCCCTCCTTGACCTCACCGAAGGCGAGCTGGATGGCCTGATAGCCATCCTTGTCCTGGTGTCGCACCGCGGTGACCTTGCACGGGCCGGCCTCGATCACGGTGACCGGCACCACGGTGCCGTCCTCGCGGAAGACCTGGGTCATGCCGAGCTTCTTGCCGAGAATTGCGGGCATCTAGCTAGAGGCGGATCTCGATGTCGACGCCCGCCGGCAGGGAGTCCAGGCGCTGCAGCGAGTCGACGGTTTTCGGAGAGGGCTGGAGGATGTCGATCAGCCGCTTGTGGGTGCGGATCTCGAAGTGCTCGCGCGAGTCCTTGTCCTTGAACGGAGACTTGATCACGCAGTAGACGTTTTTCTCGGTCGGCAGCGGCACCGGACCCGAGACGCTGGCGCCGGTGCGCTCCGCGGTCTCGACGATCTCGCGCGCAGCCCGATCTATGGCGTCGTGGTCATACGCCTTCAGTCGGATCCGAATTTTCTGCGCTGCTATCGCTGCCATTTTTCGTCGTTGCTGTCCTCTCCGCCCGGCCTTACCGCGCGGAAGGGGCGCCGCCCCATTTGGTGGGGCGCCACCCCGGTCGTATGTCCATTTGCAGTTGTCCTGCCGCCAACCTGGCGGCAGCAAAAGGGCGGACCGGCGGCCCGCCCTTCGGGGGCGTCGTCTACTCGATTACCTCGGCGACGACCCCTGAACCGACGGTGCGGCCACCCTCGCGGATGGCGAACCGCAGGCCCTGATCCATGGCGATCGGCTGGATCAGCTCGATCGTCATCTCGACGTTGTCTCCCGGCATCACCATCTCCGTCCCCTCGGGGAGGTTGGCGATCCCGGTCACGTCGGTGGTGCGGAAGTAGAACTGAGGCCGGTAGCCGGAGAAGAACGGCGTGTGACGACCGCCCTCCTCCTTTTTCAGGCAGTAGACCTCGGCTTTGAATTTCGTGTGCGGCGTTATCGAGCCCGGCTTGCAGAGCACCTGGCCGCGCTCGATGTCCTCGCGCTTGGTACCGCGCAAAAGAGCGCCGATGTTGTCGCCTGCCTGACCTTGATCGAGCAGCTTGCGGAACATCTCAACGCCGGTGACGACCGTTTTCTCGGAATCCTTGATCCCGACGATTTCGACCTCGTCGCCGGTATTGACGATCCCCTGCTCGACGCGGCCGGTGGCAACCGTGCCGCGGCCCGTGATCGAGAAAATGTCCTCGATCGGCATCAGGAATGGCTTGTCGAGCTCGCGTACCGGCTCGGGGATGTAGGAGTCAAGCGCGTCGGCCAGTTCAAAGACCGCCTTCTGCGCATCTTCGTCACCCTCAAGCGCCTTGAGCGCCGAGCCTTTGACGATCGGCGTCTCATCGCCCGGGAAGTCGTACTCATCGAGGAGTTCCTTGACCTCCTCCTCGACCAGCTCGACCAGTTCCTCGTCATCGACCTGGTCGATCTTGTTGAGAAAGACGACAACGTGGGGGACGTTGACCTGGCGGGCCAGCAGGATGTGCTCGCGCGTCTGGGGCATCACGCCGTCGGCGGCGGAGACGACCAGGATCGCGCCGTCCATTTGGGCGGCGCCGGTGATCATGTTCTTCACGTAATCGGCGTGCCCGGGACAGTCGACGTGCGCGTAATGGCGGTTGTCGGTTTCGTACTCAACATGGGAGGTGGCGATCGTGATCCCGCGCTCTTTCTCCTCGGGAGCGTTGTCAATCTCTTCGAAGCTCTTGGCCTCGGCGCCGCCTTTGGTGGAGAGCGTTTTCGTGATCGCCGCCGTCAACGTCGTCTTGCCGTGGTCGATATGACCGATCGTGCCGACGTTGACGTGCGGCTTATCGCGCTCGAACTTCTCCTTGGACATCGCTCTCCGTTCTACCTTTCGAAATCGGTTTCTGTCTGCTGCCGCTGCTTAAGTTTTTGAATCTGTGCCTGGCACGGCAGTCTTACCCTGCCGGCGGGCGAACCTGGGAAATATAGCTAGAACCTGATCAGGACCCGTCCCCGGTATCTCCGGAGCGATGCTCGACGATCTCTTCGGCGATGTTGGCGGGGACCTCCTCGTAGCGCTCAAACTGCATTGTGTAGGTCGCCCGGCCCTGGGTCGAGGAGCGCAAATCGGTGGCGTAGCCGAACATCTCGCCGAGCGGCACGAAGGCCTGGACCGCGAGCGCGTTGCCGCGCTGGTCCTGGCCCTGGACCCTACCGCGACGCCGCGAGAGGTCGCCGATCACGTCGCCGAGGAAGTCCTCGGGGGTCACCACCTCGACCGCCATCACCGGCTCGAGCAGGACCGGATTGGCCCTGCGGGCGGCCTCCTGGATCGCCATCGAGCCGGCAATTTTGAAGGCCATCTCCGAAGAGTCGACGTCATGGAAGGACCCGTCGATCAGTTCGACCTTGACGTCGACCATCGGGTAACCGGCCTTGACGCCGTTCTCCAGCGCCTCCCGCATCCCCTGCTCGGCGGGGCCGATGTATTCCTGCGGGATCGCGCCACCCTTGATCTTGCTTTCAAAGACGAAGCCCTCGCCGGGCACCGGCTCGGCGTTGATCACGACGTGGCCGAACTGGCCACGGCCGCCGGTCTGGCGCACGAAGCGGGCCTCGACTTTCTTCACGTCCTTGCGAATCGTCTCGCGATAGGCGACCTGGGGCTTGCCGACGTTGGCGTCGACTTTGAACTCGCGCAGCATGCGGTCGACGATCACCTCGAGGTGCAGCTCGCCCATCCCGTGGATCAGGGTCTGCCCGGTTTCCTCATCGGATTCGATCCGGAAGGTCGGGTCCTCCTCGCCGAGGCGCTGCAGGGCGGTCCCCATCTTCTCCTGGTCGGCTTTGGTTTTCGGCTCGATCGCGACCGCGATCACGGTCTCGGGGAATTCGATGCTCTCCAGGGCGATTGGCGCGTCGGGGGCGGCCAGCGTGTCGCCGGTCCCGGTTTCCTTGAGGCCGACGCCGGCGCAGATGTCTCCCGAGTAGACCTCCTCGATCTCCTCGCGGCTGTTGGCGTGCATCATCAGCAAACGCCCGATCCGCTCGGTGCGGCCGGTTTTCACGTTGAGCACGCGGCCACCCGCCTCAAGCGTGCCCGAGTAGACGCGGAAGTAGGTGAGCTTGCCGACGTAGGGGTCGGTCATGATCTTGAAGGCGAGCGCGGCGAAGGGCCCACTGTCATCGGCGGGACGCTCGGCCTCGGTCGGCTCATCCTCGCCCTTGGCGGGCGGGACCAGCCCGATCACCGGCGGAACCTCAAGCGGCGAGGGCAGCAGCTCGACGACGGCGTCCAGCAGCGGCTGCACTCCCTTGTTCTTGAAGGAGGATCCACACAGCACCGGGGTCACCTTGGTGTCGAGGCAGGCACGATGCAGCGACTTGGCGATCCGCTCGTGGGGAATCTCCTCCTCGGCCAGATACTTTTCCATCAGCTCGTCGTCGTAGTCGGCGCAGGCCTCGATCAACTGGGTTCGGTATTCCTCGGCCTGCTCGAGCAGCTCGGCCGGGATCTCGGTGGTCTCAAACTCGGTGCCCAGTTCGTCCATCCAGACCAGTGCCTTCATCTCGACCAGATCGATGACCCCAATGAAGTCGCCCTCGGAGCCGATCGGCAGCTGAATCGGCAGCGGGTTGGCGCCCAGGCGGTCGGTCATCGTCTGCACCGCGTTGAAGAAGTCCGCACCGGTGCGGTCCATCTTGTTGATGTAGGCAAAACGCGGCACCTTGTACTTATCGGCCTGGCGCCAGACGGTCTCTGACTGCGGCTCGACGCCGGCGACAGCGTCAAATACGGCGATCGCGCCATCGAGCACCCGCAGGCTGCGCTCGACCTCAACAGTGAAGTCGACATGGCCGGGCGTATCGATGATGTTGATCCGGTGCCCGTTCCACTCGCAGGCGGTGGCCGCCGAGGTGATCGTGATCCCGCGCTCCTGCTCCTGCTCCATCCAGTCCATCACCGCAGCGCCCTCGTGGACCTCGCCGATTTTGTGCGTGCGACCGGTGTAGTAGAGGATCCGCTCGGTAGTCGTCGTCTTACCGGCGTCGATGTGCGCCATGATCCCGATGTTGCGAGTTTTCTCTAGAGGGAAGCTGCGTGCCATTGCCTTAGTGTGGGGTTGACCTTTGAAGCGGGGACGAGCGAAAAAGAAGCCTGCCGGCAAGAGCCGGGATAAGCGCATGAAAAAGGCCCTCGCGGGCCCGGCGAAAAGAACTGCGAGAAGACAGCCTGAGCGGCGCGGAATAGTAGCAGCGGCGCGCCGCGGCGCGCAATCGCTCAGCGGCCTGGGCCTGAGGTTCTCGCGTCGCATCGATCGCCGCGTCGATCGGCTGCTGCGGGCGAGCGAGCCGATCGCCCTGCGAGTGGCCCGCGACACCCGCCGCGCCCGCGGGCGTTGGGCGAAGCGCTTTTCAGGTCTGTTTAGGCCGGCCTCCAGTGCCGCGGCCCGAGTGCTGCGCTGGAGCTGGCGGCGGCTGCGACCGTTGGCGATCTTCTTCCTGCGCGCGCTCGGGCTGATCGAGCGTGCGGCCAGACGCGGGGTCGCAAGCGCGGTTGCGGTGACGACCAGGGCCAGTGCCGTATTCACCCCACAGCGGGCGATCTGCGCCGTGATCGTCGCCGCGGCCGCCTCTCTGATCGCCTCGCAGTTCGTCAACTATCGCGGTGTCAAGGTCGGTGAGCCGGGCTACGCCGGCCTGCCGGGGGTGGCGAGCGCCCCTGAAGTCGGCCTCCAGACCCCGATCGATGCCCATTCCTATGTGCTGATCCCGATCGCCTTGCTCGCCGCGGCCCTCGCCCTGCTCGCCGCCCGCCGGCGCCGGGCAGGCGCGGGGCGCCTGATCTTCTTGTTGGGCGCGCTTTGCGCCGCCATCGTTCTCATCGTCGACCGACCGGCGGGTCTCGACGCCCACGCCCAGCTCGCCCGCTTCTCCGGTGCACAGGCCGTCCTGATCGAGGGCTTTTACGCGCAGCTCGCCGCCGCGGCCGGAATGATGCTGGGTGGAGCGCTGCTCCTCTTCGCCCCAAAAGCGGCGGCCCGCTACCATGCGCGGCCGTGCCGAACACGAACCAACTTATTCGCAAGGGTCGCAAGCGTCCTAAGAAGAAGACGACCACACCGGGCCTCAAGTCCGGGCAAGGGCGCAAGAAGGCGGTCGCCGCGCCGCAGCGGCGTGGCGTCTGCACCCGCGTCGCGACCGTAACGCCGAAGAAGCCGAACTCCGCCCTGCGCAAGATCGCACGAGTGCGGCTCACCAACGGCATGGAGGTCACCACCTACATCCCCGGTGAGGGCCACAACCTGCAGGAGCACTCGGTCGTCTTGGTCAGGGGTGGCAGGGTCAAGGATCTGCCCGGCGTGCGCTACAAGGTCGTGCGCGGCACCCTCGACGCCGCCGGCGTCTCGGACCGCAAGCAGGCCCGCTCGCGCTACGGAGTCAAAGCTTCCTGATGCCGCGCCGCTCGGCAGCACAGATCCGCCCCCTGGAGCCCGATGCGCGACTGCGCAACAGGCTCGTGCAGCAGGTGATCAACAAGGTGATGCGCGACGGCAAGAAGTCCCTCGCCGAGCGAATCGTCTACGACAGCCTGGCAATCGTCGGCGAGAAGTCCGGCGAGGACGCCGTCGAGACCCTCGAGGCGGCGATCAAACAGCTGACCCCGGTGCTCGAGGTCCGCTCCCGACGGGTCGGCGGCGCGACATACCAGGTGCCGGTCGAGGTACCCGCGCGCCGCGCCCGCACGCTCGCCGTGCGCTGGCTGGTTGACTACGCGCGCAATCGTCGCGAGTACTCGATGGCCGATCGCCTCGCCGCGGAGATCCTCGACGCCGGCCAACAGCAGGGGTCGGCCTGGAAGCGCAAGGACGATATTTACCGCATGGCCCAGGCCAACAAGGCCTTCGCGCACTACCGCTGGTAAACGGCGCCGCGTCGATGCAGCGCCCGCTCCTCGCCGTCGACATCGACGGCGTCATCAGTCTCTTCGGGTTCGAGCAACCGCCGCCCGCAAGCGTCGCCCGCTTTGAGCTGATCGACGGCGGCGTGCATTGCATCTCGCTACTTGCCGGCGAGCGGCTGCGCCGGCTCGGCGAACATTTCGAGCTGGTTTGGGCCAGCGGTTGGGAGCAGAAAGCCAACGACTACATGCCGAACCTGCTCGGCATGCCCGAGCTCCCCTTTCTGAGCTTCAGGGGCGCCGCGCGCTTTGGCTCGGCGCACTGGAAGCTGGCGCCACTGGACGCCTACGGCAAGAGCCGCGCACTGGCCTGGATCGATGACAGCTTCGATCAGAGCTGCTACGCCTGGGCGCGTGAACGCGAGGAGCCGACCCTACTCGTGCCGACCGAATCTGAGCTTGGCCTCGAGGAGGTCCACACCGAGGCGCTGATCAGCTGGGCGCAGGCGCTCTCTCGCGATCGCGGCCAAGAGGCGGGCGAGGCCCTCTAGACTGAGCTCGCGTGCACGGTTTCTGGCCAATCTTCTTTCTGCTCGTTGTCCTCAAGGTGCCCGTGCTCGGCTCCCTGTGGCTGGTCTGGTGGGCGAGCCACGCGACGCCCGAACCAGAGGCCACCTCTGAGCAGGACTCTGATGGCGGCTTCCGGCGCCTGCGCCCACAACCCAAGCGACCGCGTGGGCCGCGCCGCGGGCCCCACGGTGGCGGCGCCGAAAAGGCGCTCCCCCGCTGTCCCCCCGTCGGGCGGACTCGGGTGATCAGACCGACTGCGTTGCCCGCTTACGCTCGCGGCGAATCTCGCGCAGATAAGGATGGAAGTCCACCTCGATCGTGTGACGCTTAGAGGCCACGTAGCGCCTCTGCAGACGTTGCTCGGCGTCCTTTATCTCGGCTCGCATCGCAGCCGCCGAGGGCAGAACCGCACGCCCGCCGAGGAGCTCGGCGACCCATTCTGATTGCGCCTCGGCGAGCGGCATGATCGGGCCCAGCGGCTGGATGAAGCCGATGAAAAAAAGCCCGGCGGGCTCGACCGAGACGACCCGGCGGTAGAGCGCCAGGCGGTTGTCCGTTGCCGCGAGCAGACCCGGATCCAGGAAGGGAAAGCTGATCCGGTAACCGGTGCAGTAGATCACCAGGTCGAACTCCTCCTCGCTGCCGTCGAGGAAGCGCACCCGCCTGGCGCCGGGGAAGCGATCGATGTTGGGCTTGACGGCGATGTCGCCGGCACCCAGCCGCGAGAGCAGCTCCGAGGAGACCGTCGGGTGGGCCTCGAGCAGCTTGTGGTCGGGTTCGGGCAGTCCGTAGGCGCTCATCTCACCGACCGCGACATCGAGCAGCCTCTTCATGAAAAAGCGCTGCACTGAGAGCGGCAGACGCGTCGCCAGCGCTGGGGTCAGCGCATCGATCGGCTTACCGGCGAGATATTTGGGCAGCACGTAGGCGCCGCGGCGCATGGCGAGCACGGTGCGGGCGGCGATTCGAGAGGACTCAACCGCGATGTCGACGGCCGAGTTGCCGATCCCGAGGATCAGCACCCGCCGGTCGGCGAGGACCTCGGACTCTCGGTAGTGATGAACGTGCATCTGCTCGCCGCTGTATTGCTCTGCCCCGGGAAAGGCGGGCTCGGGCCAGCGCGGGTTCCAGTGGTGGCCGTTGGCGACCACAACGGCGCGGTAGCGGCCGGTCTCGCGCCTCCCGCTTTGATCTTCAACCGTTACCTGCCACTCGCCATCGAGCGGCTCGACCGCGAGCACCTCGGTGCGAAAGCGGATCTTCTCGGCGAGGCCGAAGCGCTCGACGTATTCATCGAAGTAGGCGGCGACCTGGAAATGGTTGGGGTAGTCGGGATAGTGCTCGGGCATCGGGAAGGCCCGGAAGGCCATCGCCGCGCGTGAGCTGTTGATGTGCAGCGAGCGGTAGGCCGAGGAGACCCCGTTGTCGTTCTCATAGCGCCAGTTGCCGCCGACCTCAGAGCCCTTCTCAAAACAATCGAAGGAGATCCCGCGTGAGCCGAGCACCTGAGCGGCCGCGAGCCCCGAGCTCCCGGCACCAATGATGCAGACTTTCTCGGCGCCGGCCATCGCCCCAATCTACCCAGCCGCCGAGGGCCCGCCCGCCTTGACCGACCCACGCCGCCCGGTAAGAGCGCCACCGGGCGGCTGGGCTCTAGGAGGCTTTGGGCTCGTCGGAGGTCGACTGGATCTCTTGGGCGAGCTCCTCGAGCTCCTCGGCAAATGAGGGGCCGAAGCTCTCGACCGGGGTGTCGGCCCCGTCGAGCCCGAGCTCGGCGGCGAGCTCGTCTTCGTCGAGCAGCCCCTCCTCGCTGGGTGGCTCGATCGGCACGGCGGGCTCGACCGTCAGCGTCCGGTAGTGCTTGAGGCCGGTAGCCGCGGGAATCAGCTTGCCGATGATCACGTTCTCCTTGAGGCCGACGAGGCGATCCCGTTTGCCCTCAAGCGCGGCGTCGGTGAGCACCTTGGTGGTCTCCTGGAATGAGGCCGCCGAGAGGAACGACTCGGTCGCCAGCGAGGCCTTGGTGATGCCGAGGATGACCTCCTCACCTTTGGCGGGGGTGCCGCCCTCTTCCTTGGTCTTCTTGTTGAGTCGTTTGAGATTGCCGCGGTCCTCGAGCTGACCCGGGAGCAGTCCGGTCGACCCCTTTGACTCGATCCGCACCTTCTTCAGCATCTGGCGCGCGATCAACTCGATGTGCTTGTCGTTGATGTCGACGCCCTGGGCGCGGTAGACCTTCTGCACCTCCGCCACCAGGTAGAGCTCGACGTCGGTGCGGCCGCGGATCGCGAGCAGATCCGCCGGATACAGCGAGCCCTCGTTGAGCTGCTGGCCCACCTCGACCTTTTCGCCATGGGCGACGTGCAGCCGGGTGCGGGGCGGGAAGCTGTAGGAGTGCTCCTCGCCGCTTGACTCGATCACGATCACTTTCAGCGCTTTTTCAGTTTCTTCGACCGCGACTTTGCCGGCCGCCTCGGCCATCTGCGCGAGACCCTTGGGTTTGCGCGCCTCGAAGAGCTCGACGATTCGCGGTAGACCCTGGGTGATGTCCTGGCCGGCGACGCCGCCGGTGTGGAAGGTGCGCATGGTCAGCTGGGTGCCGGGCTCGCCGATCGACTGGGCGGCGATGATCCCGACCGCGTCGCCGATGTTGACCGTGAAGCCGGTCGCCGGGGCAACCCCGTAGCAGGAGCGGCACACGCCAGAATCGGCCTCACACTTGAGGGTCGAACGGACCGCGACGGTGGTCTGCTCGTCCTCGAAGGCCTCGGCGATCGCTTCGACGTCGGCCAGCGTGATCTCCTGGTTTCGCTTGAGCAGCTCGCGACCGCGTTTGGTCTCGAGCTTTTTCGCGGCCAGACGGCCGATCAGGTTGTCGTTGAGCGATTTATCGTCCTTGCGCAAGGCCATCTCGATGTGTTCTTTGGTCTTGCAGTCCTCCTCGCGGACGATCACGTCCTGGGCGACGTCGACCAGACGCCGGGTCAGGTAGCCCGAGTCGGCCGTGCGCAGCGCCGTGTCGGCCAGTCCCTTGCGGGCGCCGTGGGTGGAGATGAAGTACTCGAGCACCGAGAGGCCCTCCATGAAGTTGGCCTTGATCGGCCGCTCGATGATTTCCCCTTTCGGGTTTGCCATCAGGCCGCGCATGCCGGCCAGCTGGCGGATCTGTTTGAACGAACCACGGGCACCCGAGTTGGCCATCATGAAAATCGGGTTGAGCTCATCGAGGTTGTCCTCCATCGCCTGGGCGACCTCATCGGTGGCGCGGTTCCAGTGCGCCGTGACAGCCTCGTGGCGCTCCTCGGCAGTGATGTAGCCATCGTCGTACTGGGCGACGATCGCGGCCGTCTCCTTCTCATAGCGCTCGAGGATCGCGGCCTTGCTCGGCGGCGAGATGACGTTGTTCTTGGAGACCGTGATTCCGGCCTGACTGGCGTAGTGAAAGCCGAGGTCCTTGAACGCGTCGAGCACCTGAGAGACGGCCGGGGCACCGTAGGCCTCGACCAGATTGGAGACCATCTCGTTGACGTTTCGCTTCTTCATCGCGAAGTTGACGAATTCGAACTGTTCGGGGTCGAAGTCCTCGCCGAGCGCCTCGGCGAGGGCGCGCTCGATCTTCTCGTTGAAAATGATCCGCCCGACCGTGGTCAGGAAGTGGCCACGCCCGGCCCGCCGGTACTCGGCCTGGTCGTGCAGCTTGCAGCCGCCGTTCTCATAGACGAGCTCGGCCTCCTGGGAGGAGCGGAAAACCTTGACTTTGGGCCCCGCACCATTGGCCCCCTTGCCGCTCTTCAGCGAGGCGTCGATCTTCGCCAGCTCCTCCTCATCGGGACCATAGGTGAGGTAGTAGATACCCAGCACCATGTCCTGGGTCGGCGTCGCCAGCGGCGCGCCGTGGGCCGGCGAGAGGATGTTGTTCGCCGAGAGCATCAGGATCCTCGCCTCGGCCTGGGCCTCGGCGGAGAGCGGCACGTGAACCGCCATCTGGTCACCGTCGAAATCCGCGTTGAAGGCGTGGCAGACGAGCGGATGGACCTGGATCGCCTTGCCCTCGACGAGCACCGGCTCGAAGGCCTGGATCCCGAGACGGTGCAGGGTCGGGGCGCGGTTGAGCAGCACCGGATGCTCGTGGATGACCTCCTCGAGCACGTCCCAGACCTCGGGGATCATCGACTCGACCATCTTTTTCGCCGCCTTGATGTTCTGCACGGCTTTGCGCTCGACCAGCTGAGCCATGATGAATGGCTTGAAGAGCTCGAGTGCCATCAGCTTCGGCAGCCCGCACTGGTGCAGCCGCAGGCTCGGACCGGAGACGATCACCGAGCGACCGGAGTAATCAACGCGCTTACCGAGCAGGTTCTGGCGGAAGCGCCCCTGCTTGCCCTTGAGCATGTCCGAGAGCGACTTCAGCGGGCGATTACCGGGCCCGGTGACCGGGCGTCCGCGGCGACCGTTGTCAAACAGGGCGTCGACGGCCTCCTGCAGCATCCGCTTCTCGTTGTTGACGATGATCTCGGGGGCGCCGAGGTCGAGCAGCCTTTTGAGCCGGTTGTTGCGGTTGATCACGCGCCGGTAGAGATCGTTGAGGTCTGAGGTCGCAAAGCGGCCACCGTCGAGCTGCACCATGGGGCGCAGCTCGGGCGGGATCACCGGCACGCAGTCAAGGATCATCCAGTCGGGCTGGTTATCGGAGTTAAGGAAGGCTGAGGCGACTTTCAGGCGCTTCACCGCGCGCGCCTGTTTTTGACCTTTGGAGCTGTTGATCACCTGCTCCATCTCCTCGCATTCGGCCTCCAGGTCGACCTGCTCGAGCAGGTCGCGCACGGCCTCCGCACCCATCCCGCCGCGGAAGTACTCGCCCCAGCCAAACGGCGATCCGAAGCGGTCCTTGAGCTCGCGGAAGACGGTCTCGTCGTTGACGACGTCCTTCGGCTTCATCTCGGTGAAGATCTTCCAAACTTCCTGCATGCGCACGATCGCCTCTTCGATGTAGGCCTCGGTGTCGGAGATCTCCGCGTCGAAGGTCTTACGCAGCTCTTTGATCATTTTGGCCCGCTCGTCGTCTTTGAGCTTGCGCAACTGGGTCGCGGTCAGCTTCAACGAGTCGGCCCAGATGTGGTCGTCATCGTCGAACTTGGTCTGCGTGCCCTCCTCGAGGTACTTGATGCGCCGCTCCAGCGACTCGCTCAGCTCCTGGGTCCGTTTCTGCTGTTCGGACTCATAGGAGTCGCTGACCTTTTTGACCTCTTTCTCGAGTTTCCCGAGGTCTTTGTCGCGGGCCTCAACGTCGACCCAGGTGATCATCGAGGCGGCGAAGTAGAGGACCTTCTCGAGCTCTTTGGGAGCCATGTCGATCAGGTAGCCGATGCGACTCGGCACGCCCTTGAAGAACCAGATGTGGGAGACCGGCGAGGCCAGATCGACGTGGCCCATACGCTCACGGCGAACCTTGGAGCGCGTCACCTCGACGCCGCAGCGCTCGCAGACGATGCCCTTGTAACGGACCCGCTTGTACTTGCCGCAGTAGCACTCCCAATCCTTGGTCGGACCGAAGATGCGCTCGCAGAAGAGACCGTCTTTCTCGGGCTTCAGGGTCCGGTAGTTGATCGTCTCGGGCTTGGTGACCTCACCCCAGCTCCAGGAGCGGATCTTCTTTGAGGACGCGAGGCCAATCTCAATCGCGTCGAAATTGTTGATATCGATCATCAGTCCTCCACCTTCGCCTCTTCGGCCTCCTCGGCTTTGGCGCCGTCCGTGCCGCCCTCGCCCTCTTTCACAACCTGCTCCTCCTGCTCATCGGCGGCGCCGCCGCCGTTGCCGTCGGCACGGACCCCGGTCAGGTCCATGCCCAGCTCCTCGGCCGCTTTGAGCAGGTCATCGTCGTCATCGGCGACCTCCACGTCACCGCCCTCAGAGACCACGTTCGCGTCCAGCGAGAGACTCTGGATCTCCTTGAGCAGCACTTTGAAGGACTCCGGGATCGAGGGCTCGGGAATGTTCTCGCCCTTGACGATCGCCTCGTAGGCCTTGACCCGACCGACCGTGTCGTCGGACTTGACGGTCAGCATCTCCTGCAGCGTGTAGGCGGCGCCGTAGGCCTCCAGGGCCCAGACCTCCATCTCGCCGAAGCGCTGGCCGCCGAACTGCGCCTTACCGCCCAGCGGCTGCTGGGTGACGAGCGAGTAGGGACCGGTCGAACGGGCGTGGATCTTGTCGTCGACCAGGTGCAGCAGCTTGAGGATGTACATGTGCCCGACGGTGACTTTGCCCTCGTAGGGCTCTCCGGTGCGGCCGTTGTAGAGCTGCGCGGTTCCCGCGCAGCGGCCGCCCGGCTGGGCGCTCTTGTCGATGCCGAGGTCGATGCCCCGCTCGGAGTTCTGCTCCTGCCAGCTGACCAGCGCCTCGTCGACGTCCTCGACCGTGGCGCCGTCGAAGACCGGCGTGGCAACGTAGACGCGCCCATCGCCCTGCGAGGAGTGCGCCTGCTTATAGGCCTCAGAGCCGTCGTCATGCCAGCCGTTGGCGGCTACCCAGCCGAGGTGGGTCTCGAGGATCTGGCCGATGTTCATCCGGCTCGGCACGCCGAGCGGGTTGAGGATCACGTCAACGGGAGTTCCGTCGGCGAGATGGGGCATGTCCTCCTCGGGCACGATCTTTGAGATCACTCCCTTGTTCCCGTGGCGGCCGGCGAGCTTGTCGCCCTCGGCGATCTTGCGCTTGGTCGCAACGTAGACACGGACCAAATCGTTGACTCCGGGCGGCAGGTCGTCGCCGTCGTCGCGGCTGAAGGTGAGCACGTCGATCACGACGCCTCCCTCGCCGTGGGGCACCTTGAGCGAGGTGTCGCGAACCTCGCGCGCCTTCTCCTTGAAGATCGCCCGGATCAGCTTCTCCTCGGCGGTCAGCTCGGTCTCGCCCTTGGGCGTCACCTTGCCGACCAAAAGGTCGCCGGAGATCACCTCGGCCCCGACCCTGACGATGCCGCGCTCGTCGAGATTGCGCAGGCTCTCCTCGGAGCGGTTGGGGATGTCGCGGGTGATCTCCTCGTCGCCGAGCTTGGTCGTGCGGGCGTCGATCTCATACTCCTCGATGTGGATCGAGGTCATCTCGTCGTCCTTGACCAGGCGCTCGGAGAGGATGATCGCGTCCTCGAAGTTGTAGCCCTCCCAGGACATGAAGGCGACCAGGCAGTTCTTGCCGAGCGCGATCTCGCCGCCGGCCGTCGAGGAGCCGTCGGCCAGCACGTCGCCGACCCCGACCTTCTGGCCGGTATTGACGATCGAGCGCTGGTGGATGATCGTGCCCTGGTTGGAGCGCAGGAACTTGTGCAGCGGATACTCGTCGCGTTTGGAGCCGTGGGTGACGATGATCTTCTCGGCGTCCACGTGGCTGACCTCGCCGGCGTTCTGGGCGAGAATCACGTCGCCGCTGTCAACCGCGGCACGGCGCTCCATCCCGGTGCCGATCAGCGGCGGCTCGGGTTTGAGCAGAGGCACGGCCTGGCGCTGCATGTTTGAACCCATCAGCGCCCGGTTGGCGTCATCGTGCTCGAGAAACGGGATCAGCGCCGTCGCCACCGACCAGATCTGGGTCGGGGAGACGTCCATCAAATCGACTTCTTTGGGCAGAGCGGTCGCGTACTCCTGATCGCTGGCGCGGACGAGCACCGTCGGACCCTTCAGTTTGCGGGTCTTCTCATCGAACTCGGCGTTCGCCTGAGCGATGACTTTGTCTTCCTCCTGGGTCGCGTCGAGGTGGAGAACCTCCTCGCTGACGACGCCGTCTTTGACCGGCCGGTAGGGCGTCGTGACGAAGCCGTGCTCGGAGATCTGGGCGTAGGAGGAGAGCGAGCCGATCAGGCCGATATTCGGGCCCTCCGGGGTCTCGATCGGACACATCCGCCCGTAATGAGTCGGGTGCACGTCGCGGACCTCGATCGGAGCCCGCTCGCGGGTCAGACCACCGGCGCCGAGCGCCGAGAGCCGGCGCCTGTGGGTAAGACCGTCGAGGCTGTTGGTCTGGCTCATGAACTGCGAGAGCTGCGAGGAGCCAAAGAACTCCTTCATCGCGGCGACGACCGGGCGAATGTTGATGATCGTCTGCGGCGTGATCGCGTCGGAGTCCTCGGTCGTCAGCCGCTCACGGACGACGCGCTCCATCCGGTAGAGACCGATCCGGAACGCCTCCTGGATCAGCTCGCCGACCGTGCGCAGGCGCCGGTTGCCGAAGTGCTCGTACTCGTCGAGGTGCTCATTGACCGGCTCACGCGGGTAGGTGATCGCCTCCGCCGCGTAGTCCTTGATCGGGTTCTCCTCGTCGATCTCCTCGGGAATGCCGAGCAATTTCGGCAGGCTGACCAGCTCCTTGACCAAGGCGATGATGTCGTCGTGGGTCAGGACCCGGGTGTCGAGGTCGATGTCAAGATCCAGACGCGCGTTGAGCTTGTAGCGGCCGACGCGGGTCAGGTCGTAGCGCTTGGGATCAAAGAAGAGCTGCTCGAGCAGGTTTTTGGCGGCGTCGACCGAGGGTGGCTCGCCCGGGCGCTGCTTTTTGAACAGCTCGATCAGGGCGCCCTCTTCGGTCAGGGTCGCTTCTGTGTCGGATTCGATCGTGTGGCGCAGGTAGACCGAGTTGCCGAACATCTTGAGGATCTCGTCATTGTCGACGTAACCCATCGCCCGCAACAGCACCGTGACCGGCAGTTTGCGCTTGCGGTCGATGCGGACGAAAACTTTGCCTTTTTTGTCGACTTCCAGCTCCAGCCAGGAGCCGCGGGCCGGCATCAGGTTGGCGATGAAGACCTGCTTTTCGGGGTCCTTGGGCGCCATCACGTAAGCGCCAGGGGAGCGCACGAGCTGCGTGACTACGACCCGCTCGGTGCCGTTGATGATGAACGTCCCGCGCTCGGTCATCCACGGGAAATCGCCCATGAAGACGGCCTGCTCGCGGATCTCTCCCGTCTCCTTGTTCTGGAAGGCGACGGTTGCCGTCAGCGGCCGTGAGTAGGTCATGTCCTTCTCACGGCACTCCTCGATCGAGTGCGGCGACTCCTCAAACTTGAACTCGCCGAAGACGATGGCGAGGTTCCCCGTGTAGTCCTCAATCGGGGATATGTCGTCAATCGTTTCCCTCAGACCACCATTTTTCGGATCCGTCAGCTCTTCAAACGAGCGGCGTTGGATATCGATCAGATGGGGGACTTCGAGGGGGTTCTTGAGGTTGGAAAAGCTCCTACGGGTTACGGGGGCAGCGTTCGAACGTGCCAAAGTTGGCGACTCCTCAGGCGGTCAGAGGGACGTAAATACAGCGCAGATATGGGCAGGGGGGTGCAACAGCGCGCGACCGCGAAAAATAACACACGGGCGCACTCGACCGCAAACTTGGCTCCCAGACTGGGTTCCAAGCACGGCCAGCCGAACTTTATTTGAGCTCGACCGTTGCGCCGGCCTCCTCGAGTTCGGCTTTGAGCTTGTCGGCCTCGTCGCGTTCGATGCCCTCTTTGATCGCTTTCGGGGCCTCATCGACCAGCGCCTTGGCCTCTTTTAGGCCGAGTCCGGTGGCCGTGCGGACCACCTTGATCACCGGCACTTTCTGGCCACCGACCTCGGCGAGGACCACGTCGACCGTGGCACTCTCGGCCTCACCACCGCCCTCGCCCTCGCCCGCCGGCGCGCCGGCAGCCGCGGGTGCGGCCGCGGCGACCGCGGTCGCCGAGACGCCAAACTCCTCCTCAAGCGCTTTGATCCGCTCAGAGAGCTCGAGCACCGAGATGCCTTTCAGCTCCTCGATCCAATCCTCAGTTTTGACTTTGGTTGCCACTTACTCCTCATCCTCCTCTTGCTTTGAAGTCTCAGACTCCTGGTCGTTTTCCTGCTGATCAGCTGCGCCCTGATCCTCAGGGCCGCTCTCGTCTCTGGGCTCGGTTCCCGCCTCGCCGGCTGGGGTCTCCTCATCGGCGACCGGCTCAGCGGGTGGCCCAGAAGACTCGGCCGCCGGCAGTTCGGCCTCGGCTGCCTCGCTGCCCAGCAGGCCTTTCTCAGCGATCTGCCCGAGCTGTAGGGCCAGCCCGGAGATCATCGAGCCGAGGCCACGAACCAGGCCGGTCAGCGGGCTGGCGATCACCCCGGCGAGTTGGCCGTCGAGCACGGCGCGGGCCGGAAGCCGCGCGATCGAGGTGAATTTCTCCTCGTCGAGAACGAGTTCGGCCATGAAACCGCCCTTGAAGCTGAGCACGTCGTGCGCTTGGTTGAAGGTCGTGATCGCCTTTGCCGCCTGCGCGCTGTCGCCACGCACGAAGGCCAGCGCGGTCGGACCCTCGAGCAGCCCCGAGAGGCGCTCCTCGCCGGCTTTGTCGGCCGCCAGTTTGGTCAGGCGGTTCTTGACGACGCGAAAGCTGGCGTCGGCCTCGCGCAGCTTGGCGCGAAGCTCAGCCGCCTGGGCGACGCTGATGCCCCGGTAATCGACCGCGAAGATCGCTTCGGCGCCCTCGATCTGGGCGGCGATCTCCTCAATGGCTGCTGACTTTTCTGCTCGATTCATCTCTTTCACCTGCACCGGGCTTGCGGGCGCCTGCCCCGCCGGTGGTCTCGGGTTGAACGGCGATGCAGTGTAGGCGCTCGCCACAGCTTCTGCAGCCAGATGCCCCAGGTGGCTCCCGGCGCGGCGTTCAGTGCGGAGGGTTCGCGCCCCTTGCGGTGCGCACTCCTCGCCGAGCACCCGATCGGACACCTCCTCGACGGCAGGCAACCGGCGCCCCGCGATCTGGGCGAGTGGACGCTGCCCAGCGTCAACTGAAGAGTGGCCCGCGTCGAAGCGCGGGCGCCTCGATCGGAGTCGGTGTCAGCCCACGGCCGCGGCGAACAGGCGCATGCTCAACCCGGCGAGGGCGGGACATCGATTTTGAAGCTGCTCTTACCGGCGCCGGCGCTGACCCTGACCCGGTAGGTGCCCGGGCCCAGTGGGTGGCCCTTGCGCAGCACCCCGCTGAAGCGAACAGCATTTGCGCCCGCAATTGTCGGGTAGATGAAGCCGCCGAGCTTCGCGGCCTTGCGCCCACCCCTTGCCTGCCGGGTCAGCGTGAAGGTCGCATCGGCGGCGACGTTGCTTTGGAACTTGAGCCAGACCCCACCTCGCTTGCGCTTGCCTTTTGAATCTCTTTGAAGCGCGGCCGCGCTTGCCGAGCGAGCGACTCGGCGAGCCAGATCGGGGCGCCCAAGGTTGGTTCCGGCGGCGCTCAGCGCGGCGCAGGGAGTGCATGGACCCGCGGCGTCGACCAGCGGGCGCAGCAGATAGCGTTTGGAGAAACCCGAAATCGCCGCGACCGGGACCAGTGGGCACGGGATCGGAGCGGCGCGGGTGTTGAACTGCTGCACGACGTTTTCGCTGATCGTGTCGTTCGCTCCACCGAACACGTTGACGAGCAAATATATGGATGCCTGGCATGGCGAGGCCGCGACCGCGGCGATGTCGGTGGAGGCTTTGGAGACAAGCGGGTGAGCGGCGAAGCTGTCGAGGTATTGGCTTGTGCCTACTGCCCCGCCCGGGGTCGCGTAGACCCCGGTTTTGTAGAAGTCTTCAGAGGGCGCTCCATTGCCGTAGCCGCCCGCGGCGAATACAACCGGAGCTGCTTGAACCGATTTCACAGAGGCCAAGGCGTTCGCCGAAGCGATGCCAAAGCCACCGAAGCACTGGCCCCCACTAGGACAGCTCTCCAGGTGGGTCGGGGGGCCGCTCAGTCCGGGGCCGTACTCGAGCAGGAAATGTTCGGCCGTCGATTGGCCGCTGGCAAAGAGGTGGCCGCCTTCATCCACCGCGAGGCCAAGGAAGTTGTTCGGGAAGAAGTTGGTGTCGGGGGTGCCGGGATAGGTCGCTGAGTTGATCAGGTTGATCGCATTCCCCGAGCGGGCGTACTCATTGACCGCGGGCTGGCCGTTGGCATCGGTCCCGGTCGCGTAGAGGTTGCCCGAGGAGTCGATCGCGAGCGCATCGTGGTCGAGGAATTGCGGCGGCTGGAATTCGCCCAGCAGCCCCCCGTCCGCGGTGAACTCAAGCAGTCGGTTGCCGGCCCCTACGTAGAGGTGGCCCTCGGGGTCGGCCGCGATTCCAGCTGAGCGGGCGTTTTCAATCGTCGCACCCCACGATCCGGGCGCCGGGGTGCCATCGTCGTAGTACTTGAGGATCTGAGCCGAACCACCTCCGACGTTCCTCAGCACGTAGAGGTCGCCAAATGGGTCAACCGTGATCGCCTCGGCCGCCGTCCCGGAGGCGCTTGCCGGCCCGGCTTCCCACTGGCGAATGAATGGCGGTGCTTCAAAGAAAGCCGATGCGCTCGGGGCGGCGCCGAGAAGCCCGAGCCCGATCAGAGCCCCGGCCAACGCGAAGCGCAGGCCGTTCGGCAAATTGACCCCAAAGACTCCGATCCTTCCCCCCGTCGGTATTGGCTCAAGTCAAACTAGCACCGGAGCTCGGATCGGCGAGGGAGGTTAGGCGCTCGCCGGCTCCGCGTCGACCGCTGGCTCGGCCTCGGGCCCACCGGGCGCTGGGGCCGGGGCGACATGGTCGCGGTCCCCCGCCTTGGAGGCGTCGACCCTGATGCCGGGTCCCATCGTCGTCGTCAGCGTCGCCGAGAGGATGTATTTGCCCTTTGAGGAAGAGGGCTTGGCGCGCAGGATCTCCTCGAGCACGGCGCCGTAATTGTCGAGCAGTTTTGCCGCCTCAAAGCTCGCCTTGCCGATCGTCATGTGAACGATCGCCTGGCGGTCGGTGCGGTACTCCACCTTGCCCGCTTTCGAGTCGCTGACGGCGCTCTCGACGTCGTCGGTGACGGTGCCGACCTTCGGATTGGGCATCTTGCCCTGCGGGCCCAGCACGCGGCCGAGTTTGCCGACCGTCCCCATCATCTGGGGGGTCGAGATCGCGACATCGAAATCGGTCCAGCCCTCTTCAACTTTCTTTGCGAGGTCATCGCCGCCGACGAAGTCCGCGCCCGCGGACTCGGCGTCGCGTGCCTGCTGTCCCTGGGCGAAGACGGCGATCGTGACCTCCTTGCCCAAGCCGTGGGGCAGCGCCAGGGTGCCGCGCAGTTGCTCCTCGGCATGGCGGACATTGAGGCCGAGCAGCAGGTGCAGCTCGACCGTCTCGTCAAAGTTCGCGCTGGCCGTCTCCTTGATCAGGGCGATCGCCTCGCCGGGGGGGTAGGCGTGGTCGCGTTGGACCTTGCCGTACTGCGCGCGAAAGCGTTTACCGTGGGCCATTTCTCAGCTCCTATTTGACGTCGACGCCCATCGAGCGGGCGGTCCCGGCGATGATCTTCGAGGCGGCATCAAGATCGTTGGCGTTTAGGTCAGGCATCTTGCGCTCGGCGATCTGGCGCACCTGGTCCATCGAGATCGTGCCGACTTTGTTTAGGTGCGGCTCGCCCGAGCCACTCTTGATCCCGATCGCCTCCTTGATCAGAATCGCGGCCGGCGGCGTCTTGGTGATGAAATCGAAGGAGCGGTCCTCATAGACGGTGATTTCGACCGGGATGATCGTCCCGCCTTCGGACTGAGTCTGGGCGTTGAAGGATTTGCAGAACTCCATGATGTTGACCCCGTGCTGGCCCAGCGCCGGGCCAACCGGTGGCGCGGGATTGGCCGCTCCGGCGGAGATCTGCAGCTTGATAACGGTTAGAACTTTCTTGGCCATAGCGCTCGCGAGGGTAGCCTAGATCTTCTTGACCTGGTCATAGCCGACCTCGACCGGAGTCTCGCGGCCGAAGATCGAGACCAGGACCTTGAGTTTGGCAGCGTCCTCGTTGATCTCAGCGATCTCGCCGGAGAAGTCTGAGAGCGGGCCGGAGATGACTTTGACCGACTCGCCGATCGAGAACTGAGCCTGGGTGCGGGGCCGCTCGGCGGTCTCGCGGTGCAGGAGGCGGTCGACCTCCGGTTTGGAGAGCGGTACCGGCTTGTTGCGCGAGCCGACGAAACCGGTGACCCCGGGGGTGTTCTTGACCAGGCCCCAGGCATCGTCGGTCATCTCCATGTTGACCAGCACATAGCCGGGCATCGTCCGTTTCTCCTTCGGTTCTTTCTGCCCGTCCTTATTGAGTTCCATCACCTGCTCGGTGGGCACCACGACCTGACGCACGTTGCGGTTTTGGCTCATCGTCTGAACCCGGTGCTCGAGGTTGTGCTTGACCTTGTTCTCGTGCCCGGAGTAGGTGTTGATCACGTACCAGCGATACATCTGAGGAAGCCTTTGTTCGGAGATCCCGCTAGAGGATCTGCTTGACCAGGAGGTTGAAGACGGTGTCGAGGACGCCGAGATAGGCGCCCGCCACGGCGACGAAGATGACCGTCACCGCGGTCGCCTGCACGAGGGTGTCGCGGTCGGGCCACTGCACTTTCTTGAGCTCCGCCCAGCAGGAGGCGAGAAAGCCAAAGACGCCGCCACGCTGGCGTTCGGCGGAGGCCTGTTTTTGTTTGCGGGCAAGCTGCTCGCTCTCCTTGCGCTTGGCCTCGGCACGCTTGCGTTTTTCCGATTCCTTGACACGCTTTGCCTCGGCCCGCTTTTCGGCGCGCGAGCTCTGCGGTGCATCGGGAGTTTCGAGGCTGCCCTCCGGGGCGCCCGCCGCCATCCCGGCCTCGACCGCCTCGATCTCGGCGATGTCGCCCGAAATCGGTACCTGGGTGTCGTGCTGGGCGCGACTCTCGCGGTCCCCAGCGCCGTCGAAGGCGCGCTGTTTGCGTTCCTGCTCTTCGCGGGCGCGACGCTCGGCCTTGCGCTGTGCGCGGCTTTTTGCCATCGGCCTCTACCGGGTCTCCTTGTGCGCAGTGTGATGGCCGCACCAGCGACAGAACTTGCGCATCTCAATCCGGTCGGGCGAGTTGCGCCGCGACTTGTTGGTCTGGTAGTTGCGCCGCTTGCACTCTTCGCAAGCCAGCGTCACCGCGATGCGGACATCTCCGCGAGCCATCTCAGTCCCTCGTTGCCGTAGGAGTCGTTACAAAGTAAAACCCCGGGCCGAAGCGCGAGGCTGTCGAAGAATAGCGCGGTG
>CAVWBK010000010.1:0-110394 GCA_963753245.1 uncultured Solirubrobacterales bacterium | reverse complement strand
ACGGCCCTGTGGTCGCCTGGCCCCTCCCTTTGCCAACTTTACGGTTCTCGTTCCCCCGCCTGCTCGCGCTCCCGTTGGAGCGTAAGGCGTCGTCTCTTTTACCCAGCGTGCCTTCCCCAATTTCATCTCTCTCCTCCTTTAACTTTAACCAACCACAGCCACGCGCCAGCGCTACGCTGATTGCACGGTTCCGGGAGCATCGACCGGAGAAGGGGACCCCTCTCTCCTTACTGTTTGTTCAGGGTGCCGACCCGCACCGCGGTGATCACGCGGTTGCGCGTTTGGGCGCCTTCTTCGGGTTCGCAGGCGAGCGTCACCGTACCGCCGCCAGAGGCGCCGGTCAGCGCCGTCTCCTGGCTGAAGACCGCCAACGGGGCGAGGTTGGCCGAGCCGCCGGCGAGGAGCGTGCCTTCGTCGCGCAGCTGGCAACCGACCAAGTTGGCCGTGGCGGCGTTGTTGCCGAGATCGGCGGAGGCGACGATGACGTAGTTGCCGCCCGCCGGCAGGTTTAGCGAGGCGATCGTCGTGTTCGTCCCAGCAGCCAGGGCGATCTGCGCCCCCTGGGAGGTGACGAAGCCTTCGGAGCGCTCGCCCGGGGTGAGTTTTGCTTACTCACAGCCCCTTCTGCCAGCTTGCCGTGGTGACCGCGCCTTCCGCCAGCTTGGCCGTGCTCACCGAGCCTTCGGCGAGCTTCGCTCCGGTCACCGCGCGGTTCTTGAGTTTCTTCGTGGTGATCGCGCCGTTCTTCAGGGACTTGGTCCCGATCTTCACCGCGGCGAAGGCGGTGCCGGCCAGGGAGAGGATCAGCGCCACGAGCGCCACCACCATCGCCGGTGAAGGCCTGCGCACCTTCGGTCGTTTCATTTCGGCCTCCTGAGGCGAGTCCTTCATGGCCGGCGCAGGGCGTGAGCGCCGCGCCGCTTGGCTGCGCAGCCTCTCACGCGCCCTGGCATCGGTCAACGTCGGCGATCTGGTCTGGTCGGGGGCGGGCGACGACTGTCGAGCACGAAGTGCTCGGAAGCATCAGCTGTCGCTCCGGACGCGCTCTGAGCCAGGCCAGGACGTTCACGGAGACGTTGGGCTACCCCCGAAAAGATGGAGCCGGCGTTCTGGAGTCAGGCGGCCTGGGTTCCGCTATGGGTCGTGACGAGCGACGAGGACTCTGCATGAAAGAAGAAGCAAGATGCACAAGAGAGCAGGATCGGTCCGGAATTGAAGTCAGACGGATCACAGACCTGGGTCAGTGACCGACGAATGATTATCAAGTCCTCGACCATCCAAGGAGACAAGCAGCACTAACAGCCAACAGCAACCCCCTCACGCCCTACGGATGAAAGTCAAGTCCGCGACCACAAACGATGTCTCTGTCCAGCTGCTCCGCCCAATCTTTCGGGCCTCCTTTCAGTCGCTCTTTAACTGCAACCGCATTACCCCTCACGCCACATCACCTGCCCTGGTGAGGGGATCGCGGGATCAGTCCCGCTTGCCGGCCGGATGCCAGTCGGCGACGAGCCGCCGGTAGGCAACCTCGGCCTGTGCCGCCAACTCCTTCTCGAGCTCCTTGCGCTCGGTGGCGGAGACCAGCGAGCGCTCGCCGGAGCGCTTTCCACGCCGCCGCTTCGCCCCGGTGGCCAGCTCGGCCGCCCTGATCTTCGCCTGCACCCTGCTCGGGCGGACGAAGGCGTAGTCCTCGCCCTTGGTGAGCATGTTCCAGGCGATCACGACCAGCTTGCGGGCGACCGCTACGTTGGCGACGTTGGCCCCGCCGCGCTTTCTGACCCGCTCGGCGAAGGCGCGCATCGGGCCGGCGGCGCGATGCGCGTGCCAGGCGGCCTCGATCAACATGTGACGGGCATAGCCGGGCCCGCGCTTGGAGATCCGCCCGTGACGGGCGGGTTCGGAGCCCGACTGCACCACCTTGGGGTCCAGGCCCAAATAGCCGACCAGGTGGCGGGCCGTGGGGAAGCGCGAGACGTCGCCGATCGCCGCCATCAACGCCGTCGCGCTGACAACGCCGAAGCCCGGCAGGGTCATCAGGCGTTTGATCTCCTCCGAGCCGAGCGCCTGCTCGCAGATGCGCTTCTCGATCAGCTCGATCTCAGCGTCGAGGAAGTCGACCTGGCGCAGGCAGGCATCGACCGTCTCGGCCTCATCTGGGGGCAGCTGCTGAGCGGCGAGCCATTTGCGCCCGGCCACCCCGAAGGCGTCGGTCATCGGCGGCTTGCCCTTCAGGTTGCCGACCAAGACCGCGTGGACCTGGTTCTTCTCACGGGTGCGGTGGCGGACCAGGTTGGCGCGGCGGGAGATCAGCCGCCTTCTTACCCGCGTCTTCTCATCTGGCACCCAGACCGCGGCGAGGAAGCCGCCGGCCAGGAGCTTGGCCAGCACCCTGGCATCGAGGCGGTCGGTCTTGGGGCCTTGGCCGATCCGTTCGCGCACTGCTTTGGGGTCGGCAAGGATGACCGCGGCCACGTGGGGCTCGATGATCCGGGCGATCGCGGCCGCATTGCCGCTGACCTCCATCGCCACCTGGTCTTCGGCGCCGAGGCTCTGGGCAAAGAGCGCCAGCTCCTCCTCTTCGCTAGATATGCGCCCGGCGGAGCGCACCTGCCCGCTCTCGGCGATCGCGACCTCGCAGAAGTCGCGGTGAACGTCCATCCCAATGCATCGCATCGAACTGCTCCCTTCGGTTGACGGTGAGGAAGCGAGGCGGGCAAGAACGGCAACCACGGATTCGGGCTCGCAGCCCATCCGGGCACTCGCAGGGGCGGCCATCCATCAACTGCGGGCTCGCGGCCCATAAGGCGTACGGCCTGCCCGTCCTGCGTTCTTCCAGAAGCCCCCGGACCCGGAACACCCGCGCGACGCTAGGCGGCGCTGCGGATGTCTCGGCAGGGGCTCCACGGGGGCAGTTTCATGCCCCCATCACTGAGTGAGATCGTGCCCTTCGAGCGCGGTGGCGTTGACGTCCGGCCACCGGGCTGGCATCTTCAGCGCTCAGAGCTACCGAGCGGTTGACAAATTTCGCGCCCGGTCGGCCGGCTCCGACGCGGCTTAACGAGATCCTCGTCGTGCCCCTACCCGCTCCTCGACCGCGGCACCCGGCGGTTAGGCCGAAGTTCCCCCAGCCGAAACGAAGTGATCCCGCCTGCCGACTGGGTTTGCGGTCCCGACGAGCTGTCTGGGTGGTGACTACGCGACGACCGGCGCCTGCTCGGCGAGCTCAAGCGCCCGCGCCTGGATCGGGGTCGGCTCGGCGAGCTTCTCAAAGCTCGCGTCGCCGCCGGCGAGGCGGACCGTGTTGCGGGTCAGCGTGCCAAGCTCGGCGATCAGGCTGCGGTAGCTGTGGCAGGGCTCGCCCGAAGCGGTGCGCTTGCTCTGCGCCTTGCGCTTCGCTGCGGCCGAGCGGCTCGCCTTGGCGACCGGGTCGGCGGCGATCGGCGGCGCCTCGTCCTTGAACAAAAGCGGCGCCCAGGCCTCGCGCAGATGCCAGGTCAGGTAGTAGGCGAGCATGCAGAGGAAGACGTGGGCGCGGACGCGGCCCTCGAGGTGGTGGTGGATCGGGCGGATCTCCAGCTCGGGGCCCTTGAGGGTGCCGAAGGCGCGCTCGACCTGCTCCAGCCCCTTATAGGAGCGGACGACCTCGACGGCGACCAGCTCGCCCTCGGGGGCGCTGGTGCGCAGAACGTAGAAGCCGTCGAGGGCGGCCTCGGCCTCGATCTGCTCGCTCTTGCGGGAGAAGGTGAAGCTGGCGTCGGTGATCGCGATCTCGAAGTGCTTCTTCACGCGGTAGCGCTTGAGTGCGGGGCCGACCGCGAGGCCGATCTCGGCCGCTCCGCGCAGGGTGCCGGCCTCCACGCGCTCGGCGACTGTCTCCAGCTCCGCCTCGGTCGCGGCGAGCAGCTCCTCGCGCTTGCGCGCCCGCTCGGCCCCGACCAGGGGGTTGCGGCAGACGATCAGCCGCTCGCCCGGGTAATCCTCGGGGGCGGAGATCTCGGCCAGGTTCGCCTCGTCAAACAGCGAGAGCTGCAGCTGGCCGTCCTTGACCAACCGCTTGATCTGCGGCGCCTTCAGCGCGGTGATCCAGCCCACCCCCTCGGCATTTGCGAGCGCCTCGATGTTGGCCTTGGTGACCATGCCGCGGTCGGCGACGACGATCACCGTCTTTAAGCCGAAGCGCCGCTTTAACTTCTCGACCTGAGCGGGCAGCGTCTTGTCGTCGTGAAGCTCGCCCGAGAAGACCTCGACCGCGAGCGGCCGCCCGGGCTTATCGCAGAGCAGCCCGTAGATGATCTGCGGCGTGCCGCGGCGGCGATCGCGCGAGTAGCCGAGCTTGGCCAGCGGGCACTTGCGCCCCTCGAAGTAGGAGGAGGAGACGTCATAGAGGACCAGCTCGCCGTCCTTTAAGTGGCGGGCGGCGAGGCGGTCCTCGATTCGCTCCTGGCGCGCCACGAGCCAGTCAAGCGCCGCGTAGAGCTCGTCCTCATCGGCGCCCTCGACGCCGAGCTCGCCCGCCAGCGTCGACTGGCCGAGGGCGCGCGAGGTCTGCAGCTTGGAGCCCGGCGCAAGCACCCGCTGGCAGACCATCGCCAGGCAGAGATCGCGCTGGCGCGAGGGCTTTCGGTCCAGCAGCCGCGCCAGCCCCAGCCGCCGCGCCATCGCCAGCGCCGCCGCGACGTGCCCGGCCGGCAACGAGCGCTCGATCTCAAACGCCTCGTCGGCCGCGATCAAGACCTCGCCGCGCAGCGTCGCCCGGATCGCCTCGATCGCCTCCGCCGGCAGGTGGGAGAGGTTGGCCAAGGTCTCGTTCTTGACCTTGCCGCCCTCGCGGTAGGAGCGCCGCAGCAGGTGGGTGACGTACTCGCGATGCTTGCCCTGGCGTCGATTGGTGACGACGTGCATCGCGCCTGAGGGCCGGGGACTACGGCTCATATTCTCACACTATCGCGCCGTTCGGACAGTAATTGCTGACGACACGAGAACACCAAGAAACAGCCGCAATTTCGCACAAACAAGGGGATCGCGGCCTATCTCAGCGGTGACGACCGCGGGAACTTCGGGTTAGGGAAGCCGCTGATCTATTTGGGTTTGAGGGTGTAGCTCACCGAGATGAAGCCACCGATGGCGCCGCCGGGGCCATCGGTGATGCGGCCGATCAGCAGTTCGCCGGCTGCGATCGCCGCGGTCTGCGGGCTGGTGCACGTGCTCGTGCCCGCATCAACCGTGCACGAGACGAGCGGCGTGCCGGTCGCCCCCAGCGACGGGGACGCCTCGATTCGGACCTGAACGGCCTGCCCTATTCCCTGCTGCGGCGTAAGGACGTGAAAGTCGGCGATTTCCATCGCAACCGGTGCCACCATGACGATCGGGTCCGCTGCCACCGACACGCCGGAGGGAGCGAACGCCTGAGTCGCGTTCGCGCCGCTGGGCCCTTCTTTGAAGACGGCCATCTGGACCGACTTGCCGCTGCCAGGAGCTGGGGCGCCAGCCGGCCCCGTGGGTCCGGCTGGCCCGGTGGCGCCGCTGGGAAGCTGGCCCGCGCCGAAGTCGGCCTTCTTCAGCGATCCGTCCTTCACTTTCGCCCCGGTAACCGCGTCTTTCCTCAGCTGCTTCGCGCCGACCGAGTCCTTCGGCAGTTGGGTCGCCGCGTAGCTGACGCCCCCAAGGGCGATGAAGACGGCGACGGTCGCCATCACGTTGGCGTAGCTCAACTTGCTGCGGAATCGATCCACCGTGCCGTCTCCGTCCGAGTTTCACGGCCAGTCTATGTGCTGTAGCGGCAGGACCGCTATTCGCGATTGCCGCGACCTTCACCGGATGATCTCCGGGGGCGCTGGCGCTCCCCGTCTGACGTAAGGAGGCGATGCCCCGCCTCCCAATTGACCGACGCAAAGTCGCCCCGAATTTGACATTAGGGGTATGGCAGAAAACTGCGACGCATTCCGCCCCGGCCGAGGACAGGTCGAGTAGATGCTCTCGATCGGAAAGCTCGGAGCCGGCCAGCACTCCTACTACCTCGGCAAGGTCGCCGAAAAGGCGCCGAGGACTACTACTCCGGGGAGGGCGAGGCCGAGGGTCACTGGCTCGGTGACGCTGCCCGCGAACTCAGCCTCGAAGGCAAGGTCGACGCCGATCAGCTCGTCGCGATGTTGACCGGCCGTAACCCGGTCGACGGGGAACTCCTCGGCCTGAAGAGTGCCCCCGGTCGCGAGCCGGTCCCCGGCTTCGATCTCACCTTCTCGGCGCCCAAGTCCGTCTCTTTGACCTGGGCGCTCGGCGGCCACCCCGTCTCCGCCCAGGTCGCCGAAGCCCACCGCGCCGCTGTCGCGGAAGCGCTCGGCTACCTGCAGCGCCAGGCCTGCTGGACCCGCCGCGGCGCCGGAGGCGCCGAGTTCGTCAAGGGCTCGGGCTACCTCGCCGCCGCCTACCGCCACCGCTCCTCCCGAAACGGCGACCCCCAGCTCCACACCCATGTCCTCGTCGCCAACGCGACCCAGGGTCCCGATGGCCGCTGGACCCGCCTCTACCACCCGGCGATCTATGACCACGCCAAGAGCTCCGGCTATATCTATGAGGCCCACCTGCGCCACGAGCTGACCCAGCGCCTCGGGGTGCGCTGGCAGGAGGTGCGCAACGGCATCGCCGAGATCGAGGGCTTCGCCGACGAGCACCTGCGAGCGTTCTCCACCCGCTGCGCCGAAATCCTCGCGGCGGCGGGGCCGGACGCCTCGGCGCGCGCGCTGCAGGTCGCGACTCTCGCCACCCGCAAGCCGAAGGAGGCCGAGGTCGGCCGTCGCGAGCTGCTTGAGCGCTGGCGAGAGCGGGCCGAGGAGATCGGCCTTGACCGCGAGGCGATCGAGCGTAGCTTCGATCCGGAGCTGCGCCTGAGGTTTGGCGCCGCCGAGCCCCGCACGGTCTCTACCTGGCAGGTAGACCGTGCGGTCTCGGCGGCTGCGTCCCATTTCGACCGTCGCGATGCGATCCAGGCCGTCGCGGGGCTGCTTCCCGAGGGAGCGCCGGGAGCAGAGGTCGAGCGCCTGGCCGACGCCTACCTCGCCTCCGAGTCGGTGATCCAGATCGCCGAGTCTGCCAAAGGCCCCCGCTTCACGACCCGGCGGATCTGGGAGCTGGAGCGCGAGGCTCTGGCGGCGGTGGAGCGGATGAAGACCCAGGGCCCGCCCCCGGCCGGCGAGCTGATCGCCATCAGGGCGATCGGCGCCCGCCCGACCATGAAGGGTGACCAGGCAGAGATGGTCCGCCGCCTGCTGACGAGCCTCGAGGGAGTCGCTGTCGTGATCGGCGAGGCGGGGACCGGCAAGAGCTTCGCGATCGTCGCCGCCGCGGAAGGATGGGCGCAGGCCGGGACCCCGCTGCTAGCCGCGGCGCCTACCTGGCGGGCGGCGAACGTGCTGCGCGACGAGGGCCTGCCCGCTACCTCGATCGCCAGCCTGCTCGTCGAGCTGGACCGCGCCGAGCATGGGGGTGGGGAGGGGCTGGCGCCGGGATCGGTGCTGCTGATCGACGAGGCCGGGATGGTGGATTCGGCGATCCTGGCCCGAGTGGTCTCCCACGCCGAGCGCTCCGAGGCGAAGCTCGTCCTGATCGGCGACCCCGAGCAGCTGGGGGAGATCGAGGCCGGCGGCCTCTTCCGCGCGCTCGCCGATCGCAGCGAGTCGATCCGCCTCGATGAGGTGATCCGCCACCGCCACGAGCTTGACCGCGAGGCGGCGAAGCGGATTCGCGATGGCGAGGGCCGCGAGGCGCTGGACCTCTACCGCTCCTCGGAGCGGGTGACGATCGCCCCCGACGCCGAGGCGAGGCGCGAGGCGATGGTCGCCGACTGGCATCAGTCCTTCGAGCGCGGCGATGACGCGGTGATGATCGCCAAGCGAAACGCCGAGGTCGCGAAGCTGAACGCGATGGCTCGCGAGGTCCGCAAGCAGGAAGGGAAGCTCGGAGCGCAGGAGATCGAAGTCGGCGAGGCCCGCTTCGCCGCCGGCGACCGGGTAATCACCCGCGTCAACGAGCGCCAATCCGACATCTACAACCGCGAGCGCTGGCGCGTCGCCGAAGTCGACGCCGAGCAGCGCCGCGTCGTCCTCGAAGGCGTCGACCAGGCAAAGCGGGTGGAGCTTGGAGCCGAGTACCTCGCCCGCACCAACCCACACTCTGAGGCCCCGGCGCTCGAGCACGCCTACGCGGTGACCACCTACTCCGCGCAGGGGGCCACTGTCGATCGCGCCTTCGTCATGGCCGATCCCTCGATGGACAAGCAAGGGCTCTACGTCGCCACCTCGCGCGCCCGCGAGCAGACCTACCTCTACGCGACGCCGGAGATCCAGGTCGAGCGCGAGGAGTACGCGCCGCCCTCGCCGTATCTGCGCGAGGGTTTGAACCACATCGCCGAAGCCGCAAGGCGCGACCGCGCTCAGACCTCGGCTCACGACGAGGCGCTCGCCGCGCGCTTCTCGGCGCTGCCGAGCGCGGAGCTCGCGGCGCGGCGCACCGAGCTCTCTGCGGCCGCGCAGCGCGAGCAGGTGGCCGAGGAGAGCCGCGAGGCCTTGGTGGGGCGGATCGCCGCGGCCCGCGAGCGGCTGGCAGCCCTCCAGCACCGGCCCGAGCTTGCCCCTGATAGCGCCTTCGAGTCACAGGGCCGAAAGGCGCTGGCGCGCCTGGAGGAGGCGCTAGGCGCGATGCCCGAGCTCCACCGCGCCGCCAGTGAGGAGCTGCCGCTGGTCGAGGCGGCGCTCGCCGAGCGGCGGCGGTTGGCACTTATCGCCGCCCGCCTCGCCCCTCCCGCCTACATCCGGGCGGCGCTGGGGGAGCGCCCAGCGACCCAGCGAAAGCCAAGAGCTGGGAGCGCGGGGTGGGGCTGATCGAGGGCTACCGCCAGGAGCGGGGCATCACCGACCCCGACAGGGCACTGGGGGCCGAGCCGCAGAGCGGCTTTGAGCGGGCCCGGCGCGAGCGCCAGCTGCGGCGGCTGCGCGCGATTCGGCGGGAGCTGGGTCGAGAGCACCGGCACGAGAACACGATCGATCTCGGCCGATCTCTGGGCATTGGGCGGTAAGCGTCGCAGGACCTCGGTGCACCGTTTGCCGTCACAAACGGGACAATATTGGGACACGGAACCAAACTCGACTTGCTCACTTCTCTCGCCGAGGAAAAAGAAAACCCCCGATTTCCGGGGGTTTTCTGATGCGGCTGAATGGAGTCCGGTTCAGCAGTGGGGCGGCTACGAGGACCTGAAGACCTTGCAGGTCTATGCCCACTACGTGCCCAGCGGCTACGAGGTCGATGCCCTGAACGCCGCCATCGAGCGCGAACAAACTGCCCTCAAAGAGGCGATATCGGCCTAAAGATGGGGAAGACGTGGGGAACACACTCGACTCCCGGACGCAGAAACGGCTCTGCAATAGGGATGCAGAGCCGTTTCCGTCGATGCGGCTGAATGGAGTCGAACCATCACGGCCCAAATGGGCCACAAGGCCCTCAACCTTGCGCGTCTACCAGTTCCGCCACAGCCGCTCGAGGGCGGGGGATTCTAGATGCTTGGCACCCGATGACCCTCCAATCTTGAATTCGTCTGAAACAGCAGCTACCCTGCGAACAGGTGTTCGAATGCAATCGAGCCCGTCGAGCGCGGCGAGGAGGAATGGAATTGGATTTGGATCTGACCAAGCGGCAGAAGGAGATCTTCGACTTCATCGGGCGCTACGCGGCGAAAACGGGTTATCCACCCACCGTGCGTGAGATCGGCAAAGCGGTCGGTCTGCACTCCTCCTCGACCGTTCACGCCCATCTCGCCAACCTCGAGAAGATTGGCCTCCTGCGCCGCGATCCCTCCAAACCTCGCGCGATCGAACTGCTCTTCGATCGAGCCAAGAGGACGATCCTGCCCGATGGCAAGGGTCTGCCCCTGGTCGGCCAGGTCGCCGCCGGTGACCCGATCCTCGCCGAGGAGAACATCGAGGAGTACATCGAGATCCCAGACGTGATCGGCGGTGAGGACGGCGATTACATCCTGCGAGTGCGCGGCGAGAGCATGAAGAACGCCGGAATATTTGAGGGCGACTACGTCGTCGTTCGACCGGCTGATGACGCCACCGATGGTGAGATCGTCGTCGCTCTGATCGGCGAGGACGCGACGGTCAAGCGCTTCTTTCGCGAGCCAGATCACGTGCGCTTGCAGCCCGAGAACGAGACAATGGAGCCGATCAGGACCACCGACGCGCGCGTCCTTGGCCGCGTCGTCGGAGTCTTTCGCAAGATCGCCTGAGCAGATCGCCCGGATTGATCAGGGCGCCTGTATTGGCGCTGTCCTCGCGGCGGGCCGCGATCACCGCGGTAGCGCTCTCAGCGCCAGCGCGCGGTGGACCCCAATAGGGGCCAAGCAGCGGGGCCTCCCTCCGGGCAGCACCGCTGGGACATGCCGCGGTGCCATCGATGCGTTTGCAACACGGATGTGCTTCGCCGCTTCAGGTCTGGGATTGGGCTGCTTGGCGCTACTATCGAAGCGCGGGCTGAGCGACCGCGGGGGGAGAGAAAACCCCTCGAGGAAAGTCCGGACACCGAAGGGCGAGGGCGGTGGGTAACGCCCACCCGGGGAAACCCGCGGGAAAGTGCCACAGAAAGACACAGCCGATGGTGCGGCCACACGTGAGTCGCACACAGGCAATGGTGAAATGGTGCGGTAAGAGCGCACCGGCGTCGCGGTGACGCGGCGGCCAGGCAAACCCCGCCCGGTGCAAGGCCAAGCAGGACCGTCGACCCTGCCCGGCGAGGTCCAGGTAGGCCGCATAGATAGATGGCCGCTCAAGACAGGATCCGGCTTACAGGCCCGCTTCCGGAGGGGCCCCCGCGAGGGGGCCCCTTCAAATTTAGGATCGCTTCACAGTTTTCCGTCTTAGCGTTTGCTAACGTGCCGGACTTCGCTGAATCTCCGCCACATAACGCGGAGATCGGGGGACCCAAATCGTTGGGGCGAATCGCCGGCATCTGCCGCGTAGCGCAGCTCTTTCAGCGCGAGCCCGTCAGCTAACCCCGTAAGCGTCGTAGAGAGATGACGACGGCACGCACCCAAAACCGACCGAACCATCGCGCCCGCCTCGCGGCGCTCTTGGCTAGCTGCGCGCTCGGCGCCGCGCTCTTCGCCGCGCCCGCCCAAGCCGCCACCGGCGGCGCCTCGACGGTCGCCTTCAGCGAAGCCCAGGCCGGTGCCGGGTTCGCCTTCTCGCCCTGGCGCTCAGCCGGCGCTACCTGGTATGGCCCGGGTCTCTACGGGCGTCAAACCGCCTGCGGGGAGACGCTGAAGCCGGGCACCCTCGGTGTCGCCCACCGTAATCTTCCCTGTGGGACCGCGGTCAAGTTCGTCTTCGAAGGCCACCAGATCGTCACCCGCGTGATCGATCGCGGCCCCTACAGCAAGGGAAATTCCTGGGATCTGACCAGCGCCGCCGCCGAAGCGCTCGACTTCAGCAGTACCGGTCAGGCCCAGATTCGGTATGCGGTTGCAGTGAATTACGCGCGACCCTAGGCCCGATTCGGTGTTACAGCCGCAGCGGTGGCTAATCTGCGGCCGCAGCGTTGATGAACTCTTCGAGAGGAGCTAGGGCATGTCCATGACTTACCGCGGAGCGGTGGCCGTCGCTGGCGCCGCCTGCCTGGCGCTCTTGATCGCGCTGGTCGGCCCCAGCGCCGGTGTCGCCGCCAAGGCCCGCACGACGGTCGTTCTCGGTTCCACCTCGACCGCGCCCGATCCCTCCTGTCCGAACTTGCCCTGCCAGGCGGTGGGCAGCGTCACCGGGTTTCAGGTCAGTAACGATCAGGCGCAGCTTCCATTCAGGGTGCCGCGCGAAGGCAAGGTCAAGGCCTGGTCGCTGACCCTGGCGCAACCGACCAGCAGCCAGCGAAACTTCTTCAACGGCTTCTTCGGGGTCCCACCCGAGGCCCGCCTCGCGATCCTGCGCCGGGTCGCCGGCACCGACCCGCCCCGCTACAGCCTGCGCAGCCAGGGAGCGATCCACGTGCTCAGCCCCTACCTGGGCCAGACCGTCAAGTTCAGCGCCTCGCTGAAGGTGGAAAGGAACGACATCGTCGGCATCACGGTGCCGACCTGGGCGCCGGCCTTCGCGCAGGGCCTGGGGGCGAAAAACGTCTGGCGCGCGAGCCGCGAACCCGGCAGGTGCACCAACTCCACCGATGTGCGCCAGGGCGAACCGCAGGAGAAGGTGGGCCGGCGGGCGACCTACGGCTGCAAGTACACAACCGCGCGTCTGCTCTACACGGCGACGGTGGTGGAGGAATAGGAGGGCGGGCGGCGGGCACCCCTCAAGGGTGCCCGGGCCCTGCGCTTAGGCGGCCGAGGGTAGAACCCGCGGGGTCGCCTGGTCTTTGGGCAGCGCCGCGGCGCTGGCGATCAGGGATTGGAACTCGTTGAGCGCCAGGTGGCCGACAGCCTCGAGGATCTCCTCATCGCTCCAGCCGATCTCGCGCGCCTCCTCGTGGAGGTGGTGGGGTGGTTGACCGTCGGCCTTGAGGGTCGCCTTCAGGTAGGCGAGCAACGCCGCCTCCTTGGCGTCCCCTGAGTCAAAGCTGCGGGCCCTTGAGACCTCATCGAGGCCGAGGCCGGCGCGGCGCGCCGACTTCGCGTGCTGGGCGATGCTGTAGGTGTCCTCGCGATACTCGGCAACCGCCAGTGCGATCCGCTCGCGGGTCGGCTGAGGCAGCACGCCGCCGCGCAGCTCCGAGCGCATCCGCGTGTAGGCGCGAAGCACCGCGGGGGAGCCGGCGAGCACGCCGACGAACTTGGTTACCGCGCCGCCGGCCGCCTGGATGCTCTTGATCAGCGGAGCGCTCTCTTCAGGCGCCGTCAGCTCGTCGTGGATCTGGAATCTGCTCACATCCGTTTTTACAGTCACTTAACCGAGCCTTTACTTTACTTTTGGCTATAAACTTACTTGAAGTAAGTTATACCGACTTTGGGCGGGATCTGCAAGCTCCGCTCGCGGTTTGTGTACCCGCTACTACGGGTCGAGGCACCTCCTCGGTTCAGTTCGCCTATCGTTGCGGCCCCCGTGCGTGAGACGAGTCAAGGAGACCGCAGATGGCTGAGCAGCCCAAGAGTGCAGCTGACGTCGTTGGGCTAGTCAAGGAGGGCGACGTCCGCTTCGTGCGGCTCTGGTTCACCGACGTGCTCGGCCAGCTCAAGAGCTTCTCGATCAACGCCGCCGAGCTCGAGGACGCGTTCGACGGGGGCATGGGTTTCGACGGCTCCTCGATCACCGGCTTCAACCCGATCGAGGAGTCCGACATGATCGCGATGCCGGATCCCTCGACCTTCGAGCTGATCCCCTGGCGCCCCGAGCAGGAGAACGCGGTGGCGCGCATGTTCTGCGACATCCGCGTGCCCGGCGGTGAGGCCTATGAGGGTGACCCGCGTTGGATCCTGCGCCGCGCCCTGAGGCGCGCCGAGGAGCTCGGCTTCGATGCCTACAACGTCGGTCCCGAGCTCGAGTTCTTCTATTTTCGCTCGGCCAAACCCTCCGGCGGCGTACCCGAGGTGCTCGACGAGGGCGGCTACTTTGACCTCACCACCCTCGACGCCGGCTCTGACGTGCGCCGCGACACCGTCCTGGCGCTCGAGAAGATGGGGATCCACGTCGAGTACACCCACCACGAGGTCGGCCCCTCCCAGCACGAGGTCGACATGCGCTACAAGAACGCGCTCGAGATGGCCGACGACTGCATGACCTACCGGATCGTGGTCAAGGAGTACGCGATGAAATATGGCTGGCACGCGACCTTCATGCCCAAGCCGCTCTTCGGGGAGAACGGCTCGGGGATGCACGTGCACCAGTCGCTGACAAAAGACGGCAAGAACGCTTTTTTTGACGCCGAGGACCCCTACTTCCTCTCGCCGACGGCGAAGGCATTCATCGCCGGCCAGCTCAAACACGCCCGTGAGATCTCGCCGCTCTTTGCCCAGTGGGTCAACTCCTACAAGCGTCTGGTTCCCGGCTATGAGGCGCCCGTCTATCTGGCCTGGTCGCGGCGCAACCGCTCGGCGCTGATCCGGGTGCCGCTCTATCACCCCGGCAAGGAGAACGCGACGCGAGCCGAGCTGCGCTGCCCAGACCCGGCCTGCAATCCCTATCTCTGCTTTGCCGGGATGCTGCACGCCGGCCTCGAAGGAATCGAGAAGGGCTATGAGCTGCCCGAGCCGATGGAGCAAAACCTCTACCACCTCTCCCCCGAGGAGCTCGCCCATCAGGGCATCGAGCAGCTGCCGGCGACCCTCGGTGAGGCGATCGAGGTGGCCGCCGACTCAGAGCTGGTGTTGCGCACCCTCGGCGAGCACACCTTCAGGCGCTTCATCGAGATCAAGCGCCAGGAGTGGGACGAGTACCGGGTCCAGGTCACGCCCTTTGAGATCGAGAACTTCCTGCCGGTGCTCTAGCTACCGCCACTGGTCTCGATCGTCCCCGGCGCCGTTGGATTCCCGTCTGCCCGAGCCGCGCCGGGCGGGGAGGGTGGAGATGAGCCGGTCGCGCCCTTGGCCAGCGCCGAGGGCCACCAGAAGTCATCGCCGACGCTCAGCGCGATCGCCGGGACGAGGACGCTGCGGACTAGGAAGGTGTCGAGCAGCACCCCGAAGGCGACCGTGAAACCGAGCTCGGTGAGGAAGGTGAGGGGCAAGACGGCGAGCACCGAGAAGGTGCCGGCGAGAACGATCCCGGCGCTGGTGATCACCCCGCCGGTGACCGCCAGGGCGCGCAGGATGCCCTGCCTTGAGCCATGCCTGATCGTCTCCTCGCGGGCGCGGGCGATCAGGAAGATGTTGTAGTCGACCCCCAGGGCGACCAGGAAGACGAAGGCAAAGAGCGGTAAGGAGGGGTCTGAGCCGGGGAAGTCAAAGAAGACGTGAAAGACAAAGTAGCCGACGCCGAGCGCCGCGAGGAAGCTGAGGATCACGGTGCCGACCAGGATCAGCGGGGCGATGATCGCCCGCAGCAGGCCGACCAGGATCAAGAAGACGACGAGCAGGATGATCGGCGGGATCACCTTGGAGTCCCAGCCCGCCGCGTCGCGGACGTCGAATTCGACCGCGGTCGGGCCGCCGACCAGGGTGGCGGCATCGGCGCGGTGGGCGGCGGCTCGGATTGGCTTGACCAGGGCAAAGGCGTCGGTCGAGTAGGGATTTGGCCGCAGCGTCGCCTGCACCAGGATTCCCGAAGCCCCTTCGGCGACCGGCGCTGAGACCGATTCGACCCCATCCACGCCCGCCACCGAGCGCCGCACCGCCGCCACCGAGCCTCGGTTGGGAACGACGACATCGGTCAGCGCTGTGGCTCCCGACGGGAAGCTCTTGTCGAGCAGGTGCTGGCCTTCGGTGGACTCGACTTCGGTGCGGTAGCTGTCTTCGCTGGTCAGGTTGGTCGAGAAGAAGGCAAAGCCCGCACAGAGGATCAAAAGGACGGCGATCGTGCCGGTCATGATCCGCTTCGGCGAGACCGCGACCCGGGCCCCGACCCGGGCCCAGAAGCCGTGGGTGACGTCGGCGGTGCGCTCGCGTTGGTGGCGGCGGATCTCGTAGGGCTTGAAGATCGCCCGGTCCAGGGGGCCGACGATCAGCGAGGGGATGCGCCGGGCGCTGAGCATGCGCAGGAGCCAGTTGAGCAGGACCAGCGGCAAGAGGACCAAGACCACCAGGCAGGCGAGCGCCACCCTGGCCAGCGCGCCGGCGCTCGATCCCTCGATGATCGTGCGCCGCGCACGCTCTGAGACCTCCCCCGCGGCGGGCGCGGTCGCGGCCGTGTGGGGGACGAAGGGCCAAAAGGCGCGGCGGCCGAAGATCGTCAACAGTGCGGGCAAGAGGGTGAGGCCCGAGAGGGCCGCGCAGAGAATTCCGATCGCCGCGATCGGCCCCAACCCGGCGGTGCCATTCACCTTGGCGATCGTCAGGCACAAGAGCGCGGCGATAACGGTCGCCGCCGAGGCGAAAATCGCCGGTCCGGCCGAGCGCAGCGCGGTGCGCATCGCCTCGTGCTTGTCGGCGTTTCGATGGAGCTCCTCGCGGTAGCGGGCGACGAGTAAGAGCGCGTAGTCGGTCCCCGCACCGAGGACCAGCACCGACATGATCGAGCTCGATTGGCCGTTGATCGTGACCCCGAGCTGGGAGATCCCGTAGCCGATCGAGCGCGAGAGGGTCTCGGCGAAGAGCACCGCGGCGAGCGGGATGAAGAAGAACATCGGCGAGCGGTAGATCACGATCAAGAGGAAGATCACGAGGCTGACCGCCGCCAGCAGCAGGGTCCCGTTGATCCCTTCGAAGACTTCGATCGCATCGGCCGAGAAGCCGGCGCCGCCGGTGATCTTCACCTGCAGGCCACCGCCGGGGTCAGAGACTTCTCCGCGCCAGTACTTGACCGGATTGAGGATCCGTTCGCCCTTGCCGTTGCCGCTGATGTAGGAGGTGATGATCGCCGCCTTGCCATCGGCAGAGCAGATCGGCCCGACGAAGGGGGCGTAGCCGGAGGGCTGACCGGGCACCGCGGTGGTCGGTCCCCCACAGCCTGGCCCTAGCTTCGCCAGGGCGGCCCGCGAGGGTGCCCTTGAAGAGGAGGTCCTGCCGCCGCCGGCCGCCCTCGCTCCGTCGGCGATCACGCCCGGGAAGCGCTTGCGGGTCATCTTCGCGACGTCGGTTTCGATCGTGGCCCGATCGGCCGCGGTGAGGCCCGACTCGCGCCGAAAGACGATCACCGCCGGGGCGATTTCGCCCCTCTGCAGGGCCTCGGTGGCGTGCAGGGCCTTGGTCGATTCGGCTTCGCCGGGAAGGTAGGAGGTCGCCTCGTTGTTTTCGGCTTCTTCGAACTTGGTCGGCAGGTTGGCGGGGCCCGCGGCGATGAAGATCACCACGAACCAGATCGCAAAGACGATCCACTTTGCCCGACGACCAGCGGCGACGGTAAAGGACGAGCCTCGCACCTACCAAATACTTGCAAATCCGGTGCTCGATCAGTCGAGCAGCGCGGCCAGCTCGGCGGGCTCGGTGACCGGCGCCCGGCAGCTGAAGTGCTCACAGACGTAGGCCGCCGGGCGACCACCGACCGTGGTTCTGCCCGCCAAGAGCTCCGGCGCCTCGCTGCCCTCGCGCCCGCCGGCGAGGACCAGATCGGGCCGCAGGGTGGCGCGCACCGTGGCGGCGAGCTGGCCGAGCTCGGCGCCGATCAGGGCGACCTCGCGGGTCGCGCGGAGGTGGAAATCGAGCGCCCGCAGGAGGTGGGCGAAGCTCTCTGGGTGGCGGGCGGCGGAGTTGGCGAAGAGCCGAAAGACGCCCTCGGCCTGCTCCTCGTAGGCGCGCTCACCGCTCAGCGCCGCGAGCCGCAGGAGCCCCATCGCCGCCGCCGAGTTGCCCGAGGGGATCGGGTGATCGCCGATCTCCTTGCGGCGCGCGATCAGGCCCGTGTGCTCGTCTGAGGTCGAGAAAAAGCCGCCGCGCTCGGGGTCTGCGAAGTGGGCGATGATCGCCTCGGCCAGCTCGCGAGCCTGCTCATACCAGCGTGCCTCAAAGCTCGCTTCATAGAGAACCAGCATCGCCTCGAGCAGGAAGGCGTGGTCCTCCAGATAGGCGTCGATACGACCCTCGCCGTCCTTGAAGCTGCGCAGCAGGCGACCCTCGGCGTCGCGCAGCTCGGCGAGCACGAATTCGGCGCAGCTGAGCGCCGCGGCGAGATAGTCGGGCCGCCCGAGAACCGCTCCAGCCTCGGCCAGGGCGGCGATCGCCAGCGCGTTCCAGGCGCTCAGGCGCTTGTCATCGAGGCCGGGTCTGACCCGCGCCGCACGCGCCTCGAGCAGGGTCTCGCGGGCGCGCTTTAGACCCGCTGGTTGGGGGCCGTCGGCTCCGTTTGGAAGGTAGAGCACGTTGGCGCCCTCGAAGTTTCCGCGCTCGGTGACCCCAAAGTGGGCGGCGATCGCGGCGCCCTCGGCGCCCAGTTGCGCCTTGACCTGGGCGGCGCTCCAGACGTAGTAGCGGCCCTCCTCGCCCTCGGAGTCGGCGTCGAGGGCCGCGTAAAAGCCGCCCTCGGGGCCGCGCATCTCGGCCAGCATCCAGTCCAGGGTCTCTTCGCAGACCCGCCGCCAGCGCTCGTGTCCGAGGGCCTGCCAGCCGTGCAGGTAGACGCGGGCAAGGAGCGCGTTGTCGTAGAGCATCTTCTCGAAATGCGGCACCCGCCAGGCGCTATCGACCGAGTAGCGGGCAAAGCCACCGCCGATTTGGTCATAGATCCCACCGGCCATCATCGCGTCGAGGCTGAGCTGCGGCGCGTCGGTGACCCCGCGGGCGAGCAGCAGCTCAAGGGCGCACGGGGAGGGGAACTTCGGCGCCCCGCCGAAGCCGCCGCGCTGCATGTCGGCGCTCGCCCGCAGCTGCTCGACCGCCTCAGCGAGTGCGCCGCCACCGGGGACCCCGGCTGCGGGCTCGATCCTGCCGATCGCGCCGAGGCGCTCACGCATCGCCCCGGCCCGCTCGCGGATCTCCTCTCGCTTGCCGGCGAAGGCCTCCGTGACCGCTTCCATCACCATCTGAAAGCTCGCCATCCCCCGGCTCTGATCGGGCGGGAAATAGGTGCCGGCGAAGAAGGGCACCCCCTCGGGATCCAGGAAAACGGTCATCGGCCAGCCGCCCTGGCCGCTGATTGCCTGCACCGCCTCCATGTAGAGGGCATCGACATCGGGTCGCTCCTCGCGATCGACCTTGACGTTGACGAAGTGCTCATTCATGTAGGCCGCGGTAACCGGATCTTCGAAGGACTCGCGCTCCATCACGTGGCACCAGTGACAGGCCGAGTAGCCGACCGAGAGCAGGATCGGGCGGTCCAGTTCGCGGGCCAGGTTCAGGGCCTCCTCGCCCCAGGGAAACCAGTCAACCGGGTTCTCGCTGTGCTGGCGCAGATAGGGGCTGGTCTCTGCGGCGAGGCGGTTGCTCATCGCTCCAGCCTACTTTTCGCTTTGATCGGGTCAGCGATAGTGGGCTAGACCGAACTAAAATCGAACTGATTTTTCGCATTGGGAAGCCGAAAGCTCTACGGTCCTCTGATGTCGTTAGAACAAATTCCCCTACCGAGCCAGGGGGCCATTGAAGCGGCCATTGAGAAGCTTGAGCCGGGCGATCGGGAAATCCTGCGCGCGGCGCTCGCCCACGCCCAGAAGACCGAGGCCGAGCTGCGTTATCTGGCCGACCATGACTCGCTCACCGGTCTGCTCGATCGGCGCCGTTTCCGGGCTGAGCTTGACCAGTACGTCTCCTTCAGCGCCCGCTACGGCGGACAGGGTGCGGTGATGATTATCGACATCGACGGACTGAAGACGGTCAACGACAGCCTCGGCCATCAGGCCGGCGACAACCTGATCCGCCAGATCGCCCAGATCCTGCGCGAACGGGTACGCGCGAGCGACATCGTCGCCCGCCTCTCCGGTGATGAGCTCGCGGTGCTGATGCCGAGGTCCGACACCGAGGGGGCGCTGCAGCTGGGCGAGGACCTGCGCGCCCAGGTCGCCGAGAATGCCCGGCCCTCCCCGGAGTCAGAGGCGGTAACGATCTCGGTTGGGATCACGATGTTCGGCGGAGAGCAAAAGCGCGGCCCCGAGGCGGTCTTGCTGGCCGCCGATCAGGCGATGTACCAGGCCAAGGAGCAGGGCCGCGACCAGGTCGCGTTGGCCAGCGACCCGTCGCTGCCGCAAAGTGGCGAGCGCCGCCAACAGACGACGACCGCGCGGATCGAAGATGCGCTCACCCATGATCGGCTCAGCCTTCACACCCAGCCGATCCGCAGCCTCGCCTCGGGGGGAATCGAGCGCTATGAGCTGCTCTTGAGAATGACCGCCGATGATGGCGAGCTGCTCCCCGCGGCCTCCTTCATCGAGGCGGCCGAGCGCTCCGGCATGGTCCAGGAGCTCGACCGCTGGGTCGTCGGTCAGGCGCTTGAGGTACTGGGCGAGCACCAGCGCCAGGGCGACCCACTCTCCCTGCACGTCAATCTCTCCGCCGCCTCGCTCACAGACATCTCGGTGCTTGAGTTCATCGAGCGCCGCCTCGATGAAGGTGACGCCGACCCGACGCACTGCACCTTTGAGATCACCGCGACCTCAAGGGTCACCGATTTCGCCAAGGCGGGCGGCTTTGCCGACCGCCTGACCGAGTTCGGCTGCCAGGTGGCGATCGATGACTACGGCGCCGGGTTCGGGCCCTTTCACAACCTCAAACAGATGCCCTTCGATCTGATCAAGATCGACGGTTCCTTCATCCGCGACATGCCCAACAGCGACGCCGATCAGCTCACCGTCCAGGCGATCGTGCAGATCGCCCGCGGGCTCGGCAAGGCGACGATCGCCGAGTACGTGCAAGACGATGAGACCACCGAGATGCTGCGCGAATATGGCGTCGATATGGCGCAGGGATTTCACCTCGGCAGGCCGGTCGCCCTCGCCGAGGCACTAGCGGCCTAAGACGGCGCCGGCGCGCGTCTTCAAGTTGAGTGCGCCCGTCATCGCCCGCTCGGCAAGTGAGCCCTGGGCTGGCAGTGCGCCGAGCTGACGGGCGAGCTGGGCGCCGTTTAGGAGGCGTCGATGCGCTGAATCTTGCCGTCGCTGACGCTGATCAGGTCGCAGCCGCTGAGCTCGAGCCTGGCTCCGATCGCCAGCATCCCCTCGAATCTCGCTTCGCCGTCAAAGGTGCCGCTCATCTGCCAGTGAACAGCGGCCTTCTGCTCTGCGGCGATCAGCTCGAGCACCTCGATCTCGAGATCGGGGAGCGCTCGGAAGGTGTTCGCGAACCACTCCCGCAAACCATCGGGGGCGCGCAGTGAGACCAGGCCGTGAATCTCCCCGCGTCCGCCGGGTTGCCAGAGCGCGGCCATCGCCTCGGGGTCGCGGCGGGAGACCGCCTCGAAGTAGGCGGCAGCGACCTCGGCGGCCCCGGTGGAGCTCGCCGCGGTGCCATCGCCTAACTTGCGGTGAGGTCGGCGGCGAAGGCCTCGAAGGCATCGAGGTAGCGCTGGCGATCCGCGGCGGAGTGCGCGATCGAGAGTGTCCACTCCTCCTCGGTCCCGGGGGTCATGAAGATCCCGTGGTTCATGTGGTAAAGCCAGGCCAGGCGCGAGAGGTCGCCGTCGACCTTGGTCAGGTAATCGCGGTACTCATAGAGGCGCTCGGGCGAGAAGACGACGCAACCCTTGGCCCCGAGGCCCTCGGTGTAGGCGGGCAGTCCGTGGGCGTCGATGATCTGCTGGCAGCCATCGAGCAGTTCGCGGTTGGCGGTCTCGAAGTTCTCATAGACCTGATCGCTCAGCACCTTGGTCAGCGTCGCCTCGGCCGCCGCCATCACCAGTGGGTTGCCGTTGAAGGTCCCGTACTGGCTGACCGTGCCGTCGGCGACGATCGCGGCGAGCTCGTCCGTCATCCCGATCGAACCGCCCGGGTAGCCGCCACAGCTCGCCTTGGCCAGGGTGATCATGTCGGGGGTGACCCCGAAGCGGGCGGTGGCGCCCCCGGAGGAGATCGTGCAGCCAGTCTTGACCTCATCGAAGATCAGCTTGATCCCGTAGCGCTCGGTCAGCTCGCGGACCGCCTCCAGGTAGCCCTCGCGCGGGGGAATGATGTTGATGTTCATCATCGCCGGCTCCATGATCAAGCCGGCGACCTGCTCGCCGATCTTCTCCAGGGCGCCGGCGAGAGCGTCGGCGTCGTTGAAGGGCACCGCCCGGGTGAGCTCGCTGAAAGCGGTCGGGATGCCGCCGCCATAGGGGACGCTGATCGGCTCATCGCGGGCGCCGAGCGCCTCCAGTGGCGGGTAGACCGAGACCATCACCGTGTCGTGGTGGCCGTGGTAGGAGCCCTCGATCTTGAGGATCAGATCGCGACCGCTGGCCCCGCGGGCGATGTGGACGGCGTCCATCGTCGACTCGGTTCCCGAGTTGGTGAAGCGCCACTGAGGCAAGCCAAAGCGGCGGGCGAGCTCGGTGGCGACCACGATCGAGCCGTCGGTCGGCGCCGCGAAGTGGGTGCCTTCATCGACCCGTGCCTTGACCGCGGCGCCCACATCGGGATTGGCGTGGCCGATCGCCATCACCCCGAAGCCGTTGTGGAAGTCGACGTACTCGTTGCCATCGACGTCCCAGACGCGGCTGCCGGAGCCGCGCTCTAGGTAGACCGGCCAGGGATCGTTGACCTGAAAGGAGGAGGGGACGCCGTTGGGCATCACCTCAAGCGCCCGTTTGTAGGTCTGCGCGGAGGCGGCGGTGCGGTTGCGAAACTGCTCCTGCTGGGCCTCGGTCAGCTCCGCGATCCGCTTGGGGTCGATCTCACTCACTTCCCGGCAGACTAACCGTCTCGCAGCGCGGCTCGTTTGATCTTGCCGCTCTCGGTCTTCGGCAGCTGGGCCGCGAACTCGACGATGCGCGGGTACTTGTAGGGGGCGGTCTGCGCTTTGACGTGCTCCTGCAGCTCGCGTGCCAGGCGCTCGGAGGGCGCGTTTGCCTCGCCCAGGACGACGATCGCGCGGACCACGGAGCCGCGCTCGGGGTCGGGGGCGGCGACCGCCGCGGCCTCGGCGACCGCCGGGTGGGAGATCAGCGCCGACTCGACCTCGAAGGGACCGATCCGGTAGCCGGAGGAGAGGATCAGGTCATCGCTGCGGCCCTCGAACCAGAGGTAGCCCTCCTCGTCCTCGCGCACCCGGTCCCCGGTCGGCCACCACTCCTGCTCGAAGGTCTCGCCATCGAGGTAGTTGGCAAAGAAGGTCGGCGAGCTGGCGGCCCGGATCTGGAGCTCGCCGTCGAGGATCCGGGTCTCGATCCCGGGCAGCGCGCGGCCCATCGAGCCGTAACGGGCAGGGTCGGCGTCCCCGGGCCGCATGCCGGCGATCGCGCCGGTCTCGGTCTGGCCGTAGCCGTCGGCGATCGTCAGCCCGAGCTCTCGCTCGAAGAGGCGGATCACCTCGGGCTCGATCGGCTCCCCGGCGGAGACCAGGCGGCGCAGCGAGGGGACCTCTCGGAGCTCCGCGCGGCCGGCGAGCATCCGGTACTCGGTCGGCGCCTGGCAGAGGACGTTGACGCCGAGCTCCTCGCAGAGGGCCAACCGCTGGGCGGGGTCAAAGCGGCCGTCGTGCAGGACCGCGACCGCACCGCTCAGCCACGGGGCGATGAAGGCGTTGCGAGTCGACTTCGCCCAGCCCGGCGCCGCCGTGCACCAGGCGAGCTCGCCGTCGCGGGCCCCGAACCAGTGCTCGGCCTGCAGGCGCTGTCCGCTCAGATAGCGCTGCGGATAGACCACCCCGCGTGGCTCCCCGGTGGTGCCCGAGGTGAAGACGATCGCCGCCGGGTCGGTCGGGGAGAGCTGCTCGAGCGCCGCCGGGGGCTCCTGGTCGCGGTCCTCATCGAGGACCCGCGCCAGGTCGGCCATATCCATGTAGGGGATCGCGTCCGGGAGCTCAGCCAGGTAGCGCTCCTCGCCGACCGCCAGCTTCGGGTTCGCCGCCCGCGAGCGCAGCTCGAGGTCTCGGCGTCGCAGCTGCGGATTACAGGGCAGCGCCACGGCACCCATCCGCCAGCAGGCGAGCAGGGTCAGCACCCACTCGGCCCGGCTGCCGATCAGCGTCATCACGACATCGCCGCGACCCACACCGCGCGCCGCGAGGGCGCCCGAGAGCCCGGCCGAGCGGGCGAAGAGCTCGCCGAAGTGGTGCAGGCGCCTGGCGCCCTGGGCGTCGACCTCGATCAGCGCCGGTCGCGCCGACGGGAAAGCTTCGAGGACGTCCGCGATGAAGTTCACCTGCGCAGTCTGGCGCAGAGCGCTTAGCGGAGCTCGGCCGAGCTCTTGCCGAGCAGCTGGCGGGCGATGATCAGCAGCTGGATCTGCTGGGTGCCCTCGAAGATGTCGAGGATCTTGGCGTCGCGGGCCCACTTCTCAAGCAGCTCGCTCTCGCCGTAGCCGACGCTGCCGCAGAGCTCGACGCAGCCCAGAGAGACCTCCACACAGGTGCGCCCGGCCTTCGCCTTCGCCATCGAGGCCTGCAACGAGTTGGGCTTGCTGTTGTCGGCCATCCAGGCCGCGTGCAGGGTGAGTAGCAGCGCCGCCTCGTAGTCGGCCTCCATCGCCAAGAACCGGGCGGCCGCGGCGTGTTGGCAGAGCGGCGGCCTGCAGTAGTCGATCGCCACCCCGGCCTCGGCGAGCCGCGCGCGAGTCTCCTCGAGCGAGGCGCGGGCGACGCCGCAAGCCATCCCGGCGACCAGCGGGCGGGTGTTGTCGAAGGTCTGCATCGCCCCGGCGAAGCCCTTCTCGACGTTGACCGCCGGGTCGCCGAGCAGCGCCTCTTTGGGCACCCGGCAGTCCTGCAGGGTGAAGTTGGCGGTATCGGAGGCCCGGATCCCGAGCTTGTGCTCGAGCCGGTCGAGCTTTAGCCCCGGGTTGTCGCGCTCGACGATGAACGACTTGATCGCCGCGCGGCCCTTGGAGCGGTCCAGCGTGGCCCAGACGACGATCAGATCGGCGCGGTCTCCGGAGGTGACGAAGATCTTCTCGCCGTTGAGTACGTACTCCTCGCCGTCGAGCTCGGCCGTGGTGCGGATCGCCGCCGAGTCCGAGCCCGCTTCGGGCTCGGTGATCGCCATCGCCGCCCAGAGGCCGCCGTAGTGGTCGAGCTGCTCCTCGGTGGCCACCGAGGCGATCGCCGAGTTGCCGAGCCCCTGACGCGGCATTGTCAGCAGCAGGCCGACGTCTCCCCAGCAGAGCTCGATGATGCCGAGCACGGTCGAGAGGTTGGTGCCGTTGAGGTTCTCGCCGGAGTCGGCATCGCTGGTCTCCCGCCGCACTCCCGAGGCACCCGAGGCGCCGTGCTCGGAGGCGTCGTTCATCCCGTCGATCAGCGAGGCGAGCATGTCGAGCTCTTTGGGGTAGGCGTGCTCGGCCGCGTCGTACTTGCGCGAGATCGGCCGAAAGACCTCGGTTGCGACCTGGTTGGCCTGGCTGGCGAGGGGCCTGAACTTCTTCGGTGTCTCGAGATTGATCATCTTCTCCACTTTCGCTCGTGGTGTTCGCTGGATGTCCGGGCGGCGCTCAGACGAGCAGGGCGCCCTCCATGACGCCCGCCGCACGGAGGTCCCGGTACCAGCGCTCGACCGGATGCTCCTTGACGAAACCGTGGCCGCCGAGCAGCTGCACGCCTTCGGAGCCGATCTGCATGCCCTTGGCGGCGCAGAGCCGGTGGGCGAGCGCCGCCTCGCGGGCGAACTCCTCGCCGCGGTCCGCGCGGCTCGCCGCCCTGTAGGTGCAAAGCCGCATGCCGCCGGTCTCGATGCCGATGTCTGAGACCGCGAAGGCGACCCCCTGGCGGTTGGCGATCGGTTCGCCGAAGGCGCTGCGCTCATTGACGTAGGGGATGACGTAGTCAAGTACGGCTTGCGCGCTGCCGACCGCGAGCCCACACCAGGCGATTCGCGAACGGTTCACGCACTCGAGGTAGTCCTCGAGCCTGCCCTCGCCGAGGATTGCGCTGCCGGGCAGGCGGACACCCTCGAGGATCAGGCGCCCGGTGGCGGCGGGGCGCAGGCCCATCGCCGGCTCGGGCTCGACCGAGAGGCCCTCGCCGCCGGACTCGAGGACGAACAGGGCCGGGCCCTCACCGGTCTCCGCGGCGACGATGAAGAGCTCGCAATCGCTGGCCCGGGCGAGCAGGGACTTGCTGCCCTCGAGGATCCAATCGGCGCCCTCGCGGCGCGCCTTCGTCTCCAACTTCAGCGGGTCAAAGAGCGCTCGCGGCTCGAGGATCGCGAGCGCCGCGGCGGGCAGGTCCTCGCCGGTGAAGGCGGGCAGGTAGGTCGCCTCCTGCTCGGCGCTACCCCAGTGCCCGATTGCCGTTGCGACGGCTCCGGGGGCGAGTGCCGCGTAGGTGATTCCGAGGTCGCCGTGGGCGAGCGCCTCGCCGATCAGGACATTGGTCACCGCCGCCTGCTCGTGCATGACGCCGCCGAGCTCCTCGGGGATGCCGAGCGTGTTGACGCCGAGCTCCGCCGCCTGCTCGAGCAGCTCGGCTGGGGTCGCACAGGCGTCATCGGCGGCGAGCGCCGCGGGGCGGATCTTCTCCTCGGCGAAGGAGCGCCCTGCCTGCTGGAACATCTGTTGCTCATCGTCGGGGCTGACGTCGAAGAGGCCGTCTGACTTGGCCCGCGCCTGACGGGCCGGTTTGCCCAGCTGCTGGACGGCCTTGAAGCTGCGCCCGGCGGCGCTCGCGGTGCGAAAGCCGTTCTTGGTGCCGCGATAGACCAGGCCCTCGACCTGCTTTCGCAACTTGATCTTGTCGAGCAGATCCGAGCCGGCGAGGCGGTTCAGCGCCTTTAGCCCGTAGCCCATCCCGCGGTCTGCGATCGTCTTGCTCTGTCGCTGGCTGCTCATCTGATCGTCCCTTTCAGGTGCGGGGTCTGCGTCTTGGCATCGCGTAGGGCGAAGTCGATTCCGCCCGCGGTCGGCTCGCTTGAGAACTCGACCCGGGCGGGCAAAAGGATCGGCCGCCGGAAGGCGACCGCCGCGGTGAAGGAGTCGGGCAGGCGCGGCTCGAGCGCCGCCAGGCAGCGCGCCTTGCTCCACATGCCGTGCGCGATCGCCCCCGGGAAGCCGAACGCCTTGGCGCTCAGCGAGTGCATGTGGATCGGGTTGCGGTCGCCCGACACGGCGGCGTAGCGGCGACCCAGGTCCCCGCCCAGCGACCACTGGGCGAGGGCGGTGAAATCGTCGCCATCTGCCTCGCGCGACTCGCCCTTGGCGACCGGCCGCTCGCCGGCGCCGCTGCCGCGGCGCAGCATCGTGCTCGTGCTCTGCCAGACGAGATCCTCGCCGACCCGTGCCTCGGTGAGCAGCGAGAAGGTCTTGCCGCGGGCGTGGGGGCGCAGCGCGGTCGGGCGCACCGTCAGGCTCAGCGGCTCACCGATCCCGATCTGCCGTTTCTGAACTATCTCGTTCTCGAGATGGACGAGGCCGACGGCGCCGAAGGGGAAGGCTCCATCGGCCATCACCGCCATCTGCAGCGGAAAGGCGAGCACCTGCGGGTAGGTCGGCGGCAGATGGTTGCGCAGGGTGAAGCCACAGACCCGGTTGTAGGCGGCGACCTCCTCGGGCCTGGCGATGACACCCTCGAGGCGCAGCTCCAGCGCGGGAATCTCACCGCCGCCGCCGGGCACGAAGGGCAGCAACGAGGCGCCGGGGATCAAGGGCGCCGCGGCGCGCGCGTAGAGGGCAAGAATGCTGGGCGAGCTCTGAAGGGTGCGGGTGTCCATCACGCCCCCAGCAGGTTCTGGCCGCAGACCCGGACCACGTTGCCGTTGACGCCGGTCGAGGCCGGGCTCGCGAACCAGGCGATTGCCTCGGCGACGTCGACCGGCAGGCCGCCCTGGGAGAGGCTGCTCATCCGCCGCCCGGCTTCGCGCGGCCCGATCGGCATCGCCGCGGTCATCTGCGTCTCGATGAACCCAGGGGCGACCGCGTTGATCGTCGCCTTGCGCTCGGCAAGCTCGGGGGCCAGGGCCTCGACCATGCCGATCACGCCGGCCTTTGAGGCCGCGTAGTTGGTCTGGCCCGAGTTGCCGGCGATCCCCGACATCGAGGAGACGCAGACGATCCTCCCGTTGGCGTGCAGTAGGCCGTCGCCGAGCAGAGCGTCGTTGATCCGCTCCTCGCTGGAGAGGTTGATCTCGATCAGCGCCGACCAACGCTCTTCGGGCATCTTGGCGATCGTCCGGTCCTTGGTGACACCGGCGTTGTGGACCAGGAGATCGAGACCATCGGGAAAGCGCGCGACGATTCGCTCAGGGGCCTCGGCGGCGGTGATATCGAGCTCGATCGCATCGCCGTCGATCGCGGCCATCAGGCGGCCGAGCTCCTCGGCCGCCTGGGGGACGTCGAGGCCGACCACGGTGGCGCCGTCGAGCGCCAGGGTCTCAGCGATCGCGGCGCCGATCCCCCGCGAGGCGCCGGTGACGAGCGCCGTCTTGCCGGCCAGTGGCTTGCCCCAGTCGAGGTCGGGAAGCGGCGCGACCCCGGCGCCGATCTCGATCACCTGCCCTGAGACATAGGCCGAGCGCGGTGAGAGCAGGAATCTGAGGGTCGAGTCGAGCTGCTCCTCGCCGCCGGCGGCGACGTGGAGGAGCTGGCAGGTCGCGCCGCGGGCACCGATCTCCTTGCCGAGTGAGCGGGTGAATCCCTCAAGCGCGCGCTGGGCCGTCGCCGCCCGGCTCGAGTCAGTCTGCGCCGGCGGGGTGCCGAGGACGATCACCCGGCCGTTGCGGCTGAGGCGGCCGACCGCCGGGTAAAAGAAGCGCTGTAGCTCGACCAGCTCAGTCGAGTCCGCAATTCCCGAGGCATCGAAGACGAGCGCCTTGACCTTGCCCTCGGCTCCTGCCCGCTCGACCTTGATTCGGTCAAGCGCCGCCTTCAGCGCCCGCTCAAGGCGAGCACCCGGGGCCGCCCCCGAGAGCAGCCGGCCAGCGAGCAGCGGGCCGTCCTGGCGCCGGCGCTCGAGGCGCACGGGCTGGGGCAGGCCGAGCTGGCGGGCGAGGGTCGAGGCGAGCGGGGCGTTGACGAGCTGTGCATAGCGGTCGCTCATCGCGCCCCCTCCGGGCCCTCGAGAATCGCGACGACCCCTTGGCCTCCGGCGGCGCAGATGCTGATTACGCCGCGCCCCTTGCCGTCTTCGTGCAGTTGCTTGGCGAGGCCGGCGACGATCCGCCCGCCGGTGGCGGCGAAGGGGTGCCCGGCCGCCAGGCTGCCGCCGTTGACATTTAGCTTCGCGCGATCGATCGATCCCAGCGGCTGCTCGAGTCCGAGCTTCTCCTTGCAGAACTCGGCATCCTCCCAGGCCGCCAGCGTGCAGAGGACCTGGGCCGCGAAGGCCTCGTGGATCTCGTAGTAGTCGAACTCGGCGAGGCCGACGCCGGCCCGCTCGAGCATGCGGGGCATCGCGTAGGCCGGCGCCATCAGCAGGCCTTCGCGCTTGTGGACGTGGTCGACCGCGGCGGTTTGGGCCTCGGTCACGTAGGCGAGGACCGGCAGGGCGCGCTCTTTCGCCCACTGCTCGGTGCCGAGTAGCACGGCGCTGGCACCGTCGCTCAGCGGGGTCGAGTTGGCCGCGGTCATCGTCCCCTGCTCAGCGCCGAATACCGGCTTCAGCTTGGCCAGTTTCTCGGGCTCGGAGTCGGGGCGCAGGTTCTGGTCGCGCTCGAGGCCGAGGTAGGGGGTGGTGAGCTCGTCGAGGAAGCCGCGCTCGTAGGCGGCGGCCAGGTTGCGATGGCTGGCCACGGTCAGCTCGTCTTGCTCGACGCGCCCGACCTGCCACTCGGCGGCCATGATCGCGCAGTGCTCGCCCATCGAGAGGCCGGTGCGGGGCTCCTCGTTGCGGGGGATCGCCGGCACCACATGCCCGGGCCGGATGCCGCTCAGGGCCTTCAGCTTGCCGGCGGTCGAGCGCCGCCGGTTGGCCTCCAGCAGGGTCTCGCGCAGGCCCTCGTTGAGGGCGATCGGCGCGTCGGAGGTGGTGTCGACCCCGCAGGCGATGCCGGCATCGATCTGGCCGAGGGCGATCTTGTTGGCGATCAGGATCGTGGTCTCGAGGCCGGTGCCGCAGGCCTGCTGGACATCATAGGCGGGGGTCTCGGCGGCCAGCCGCGTGCCGAGCACGCTCTCGCGGGCGAGGTCGCGGTCGCGAGAATGCTTGAGTACGGCGCCGCCGGCGACCTCACCGAGGCGCTCGCCCCCCAGGGCGAAACGGTCGATCAGGCCGTCGAGCGCGGCGGTCAGCATGTCCTGGTTGGAGGCGTGGGAGTAGGCGCTGTCAGAGCGCGCGAATGGGATGCGGTTGCCGCCCAAAACGGCGACCCGGTTTGGAGTCTCGATCAACTTCGGTTGCCTTTCGCTCGTTTGTCGCCTCCGCCCGCAGCGATGCGCGGGCCGAGCAGCCCCGGTGAAACCGTGGCGATCAGAAGCTCAGCCGCATCAGAGGCGGAGAAGGGTTGGTTTGAAAGCCACCAGCGGGCCAGCGCCTCGGCGGCCCCCAGGAGGGTGGCCGAGAGGGCCTCGATTTCGACCTGCGCGGCGGGCTGGCGGGCGGGCGGGATCTGGGCCAGCATCGCCTCACCGATCAGCTCGGCGATCTGGCCGCGATAATCGCCGACCCGGCGCGAGACCTCACCGCCGCGCGGCAGGGTCTCATCGAAGAGCACCGTCCAGGCGGCCCGGTCGGAATCAAGGAAGGAAAAGAAGGAGTGAAGCCCCGCGTGCAGGGCCTCGGCGGGGGACTTGGTTGTGCTCAGCGCGGCCGCGAGGGTCGCCGTCAGGGCATCGCCGGCGCGTTCCATGCAGGCGATGTAGAGGTGCTCCTTGTTGCCGAAGTAGTTGTAGAGGAGCGGCTTGGTGACGCCGACCTCGGCGGCGAGCTCCTCCATCGTCACCGCGTTATAGCCCCGTTCGGCGAACAGCGAGCGGGCGACGCTGAGCGTCTGCTCGATGCGATCGGCACGGGCGAGTCGGGTGCGGCGGGGCGCGACAGAGGCCATCTATAACCAAGTTACCCGGATATAAATTTATATATAGGTAAGTGTGACCGATGCACGCTCGGGGTAGCTCCAGGGCGATGGCGCGAAAGCCGATCATGGCCCTTCTCCTCAGCGCTCTCGCCCTGCTGCTCGGCGCCTCCTCCTCCTCCTCCTCCCCCGCTTCGGGCTCCGGCGTGCAGGGCATGATCCAGGACGGGACCTGCGCCGCCTCCTGCATCCCGCACTGCCAGCCGCCTCCCTGCGTGCCCAAGCCGGGCTATGCCTGTCCCCAGAGCGCCGCGGTCGCGGTGATCATCTGTCCTCAGGCGTTGCCCGAACTGCCGCTCTACAGCGGCCAGGCCAAGGTCTTGGTCCGCCGCCGCGGCTCGCCACGGGTGATCGCCCACCAGACCGCGCGCGAAGGCAGCTTCAGCATCGGTCTTGACGCCGGGCGCTATCTCGTCTCCGTGGCGATCGCCGGGCGCTGCTGGCAGGGTCAGACCAAGCGCCTGCGGGTCGAGGCGGATCTGTTCTCGGCGCTTGACTTCATCGTCCGCAACGGGTGCGCCCCCCACCCCGAGGGTTAGGCGAGCTCGGTCTCGTCGTAGAGCTTTTTGACGTGCACCGCGCCCGCCGGCGCGGCTTCGATGCAGAGTCGGCAAAGGACGCACTCATCGAGATTGCGATCGACGATCTCGAGCCCGGAGTCGCCGGCCTTGAAGATGTCGACCGGGCAGACTTCCTCGAGCTTCTTGGCGAGCTCGGTGTCGCCGGCGATCGAGGCGTCGAGCTCGACCTCGACCTCGATGAAGACCTTGTTCAGCGCCTCGCTCACCCCTCGCCCTCCAGTTTCTCCTTGACCGCGCCGGGGATCTCGTCGATCCGCTCGACGACGCGGATGCCTGCCGCTTCGAGGCGGCTGATCTTCTCCGTCGCGGTGTCCTCTTTGCCCTCGACGATCGTCCCGGCGTGGCCGAAGCTCATCCCCTTCATCTCGTCGTCGTCCATGAACTTGCCGGCCATGAAGGCGACGATCGGCAGTCGGCTGTTGTTGTCCTTGACCCATTCAGAGAGCTGGGCCTCCATGCGCCCGCCGGGCTCGGTGTAGATGACGATCGCCTCGGTCTGCTCGTCGGCCTCGAAGTAGGGCATCAGCTCGGCGTAGGTGGAGCCGATGATCGCATCGCCCCCGATCGAGACTGCGGTCGAGACGCCGAGGCCGGCCTGGGTCAGCGAGGAGGAGATCTCGGTCGTCATCCCGCCTGAGCGGCTCATCACCCCGACCGGGCCCGCCGCGTAGGCCTTCGCCGCGTCTTTGGCCGGGCCGCCGATGCCACCCATCTTGCAGACCTCGGGGACGATCAGGCCGAGGCAGTTGGGGCCGATGATCCGCGCCCCCTCGATGTTCGCCAGCTCGACCATCTGGGCGACGTCGCCGCGCGGGATGCGCTCGGTGACGATCACGATCAGCTTGATCTGGTTGAGGATCGCCTCGAAGACCGCGTCCTTGGTGAAGGCGGGGGGGACGGTGACGACCGATCCATCGATTGGGCCGCCGTGGTTCTCGACTGCCTGGGCGACGGTGTCGAAGACCGGCACTCCGTGCACCTCGCGGCCCTTGCGGCCCGGGGTGACGCCGCCGACGATCTTCGAGCCGTAGTCGAGGCACTCGCGGGTCAGGTTGACCGCCTCGCGGCCGGTTATCCCCTGGACGATGAAGGTCGTGTCCTTGCTCAGCAGGATGCTCACGCCGGGGTCCCCTGGATCTTTGCCACCGCGCGGCCGGCCGCCTCCCAGAGCGAGACCGAGCGGTCGCAGGACTCGACCCCGTAGCGGTCGAGGATCTTGAAGCCCTCCTCCTCCCAGGCGCCGGGGATGCGGAAGATCGCGATTGTCTCGCCGGGGTCCTTGCCGAGCTCCAGACAGGCCTTGATCACGCCGCGGGCGACGATGTCCACGCGGGTGTTGGAGACGATCGACATCATCACGGCGATCTTCTCGACGCCGTCCTTTTCGAGCACCTCCTTGGCCAGACCGCAGGCCTTGGCCACCGAGGGGTTGCCGCCGATCTCGGAGTAATTGGCGGGCTTGCCGCCCTGGCTGCGGACCGCGTCGGTCAGCGTCAGTGAGCCGCCTCCGGCGCCGATCACCAGGCCCAGGTTGCCCTCAAACCCGTGATCCTTGCCCTGGATCACGCCGCGGTGATCGGCGGCGTCGATCGCGGCGACGTTGCGCTCGAAGCTGGAGGGCTCGTAGGTCTCGCGGGTGTCCTCCTCGGCGATCTCAAGGCTCTTGCGCAGGAGCGCCTTCTGGCGCCCGACCGCCTCGTTCTCCATCTCCATGTGGGCGTCAAGGGCGACGAAGCTGCCGTCGGTGAGCTCGGCCAGCGGGTTGATCTCGGCGAGGGTCATGTCGTGATCGCGAAAGAGGCGGGCGAGGCGGGCGAGAATCGGCGTCGCGCGGTTCAGCGCCGAGCCGCTGACGCCGGTCGCGGCGATCGTCTGCTTGGCCTCGAAGTCGGGAATCGGCATCAGGTTGCTGAGCTGGCCACGGCCGACATGTTCGGGGTGGCGCTCGGCGACCTCCTCGATGTCGATCCCGCCCATGTCGCTGAACAACATCAGTGGCCGCTTTGCGGTCCCGTCCCAGACCACCCCGGCGTAGTACTCCTGTTTGACCTCCGCTTTGGGGTCAACCAGGACGCCGCGCGGCGTCTGGCCGTTGATCTCAAGCTCGAGGATCGCGGCGGCGTGCTCGGCGGCCTGCTCGGGAGTATCGGCAAACTTGACCCCGCCGGCCTTCATCCGTCCGCCGCTCAGCACCTGGGACTTGATCACGGTCGGACCACCGATCTCCTCGGCGGCCGCGCGGGCCTGCTCCGCAGTTGTGCAGAATCCGTACTTGGTGACGGGAATCCCCGCCAGCTCGACGATTTTTCGGGCCTCATACTCGTAGAAGCGCATCAGCGGCGGGGAACCCTATCCAACGCGGCGCCGGCGGCGCTTGAGATACTGGCGCCGATGAAGATGCTGATCGCGCTGGTCCCGGTGTGCGCCCTGCTGTTGGCCGGTTGCGGGGAAACCGTGCTCGACAACCAAAAGCTCGAGGAAACCCTGCCCCACGACCTGCGCAATACGGCTTCAGAACCGATCAAATCGGCCAGCTGCCCATCGGGCATCAAGGTCGAAAAGAAAAAGAAATTCAGTTGCGAAATCGTTCTCAAGAGCGGCAAGAGAGAAGTCGTCAAGCTCGAATTCCTAAACGAGGAAGCCGACTACGGAGTCGTCTCCCTCAGCCCCAAGAAGTAAAGTGCAGCCAATGAGCCAACCCACTGCGGCCACAGCGCCGACCACGCACGCAAAGCTCCTCGACTGGGTCGGGGAGATCGCAAACCTGACCCAGCCCGACGCCATCCACTGGTGCGATGGCTCTGCGGAGGAGTACGACTCCCTCGCCCAGGCGCTGGTCGAAGCGGGCACCTTCGAGCGCCTCTCGGAGGCGAAGCGGCCGAATTCCTATCTCGCCCTCTCTGACCCCGCCGATGTCGCCCGGGTCGAGGATCGCACCTTCATCTGCTCGGAGAGCGAGGACAGCGCCGGGCCGACCAACAACTGGCGTGACCCGGCCGAGATGCGCGAGATGCTCGGCGAACTGTTCAAGGGCTGCATGAAGGGCCGCACGATGTATGTGGTGCCCTTCTCGATGGGGCCGCTGGGCTCCTCGATCGCCCACATCGGCGTGCAGCTCACCGACTCTCCCTACGTTGCCGTCTCGATGCGGATCATGACCCGGATGGGCACCGGCGCGCTCGATGTGCTCGGTTCAGACGGTGAGTTCGTGCCCTGCGTGCACTCGGTCGGGATGCCGCTGAGCGCCGCTCAGGAAGACGTCGCCTGGCCCTGCAATGCCGACAACAAGTACATCGTCCACTACCCCGAGACGCGCGAAATCTGGTCTTTTGGCTCCGGCTATGGCGGCAACGCGCTGCTCGGCAAGAAGTGCTTCGCGCTGCGGATCGCCTCGGCGATGGCCCGCGATGAGGGCTGGCTCGCCGAGCACATGCTGATTCTCAAATTGACCTCGCCTGAGGGCGTCGTCAAATACGTGACCGGGGCCTTCCCCTCGGCCTGCGGCAAGACCAACCTGGCGATGCTGGTCCCGACCCTGCCCGACTGGAAGCTCGAGACGGTCGGCGATGACATCGCCTGGATGAAGTTCGGCGAGGACGGGCGCCTTTATGCGGTCAACCCCGAGGCAGGCTTTTTCGGCGTCGCCCCCAACACCAGCCACAAAACCAACCCCAACGCGATGGACACGATCGAGCGCAACTCGATCTTCACCAACTGCGCCAAGACCGACGACGGCGACATCTGGTGGGAGGGGATGACCGGCGAGGCCCCCGATCACGTCACCGATTGGCACGGCAACGACTGGACCCCCGACTCAGATCAGCCGGCCGCCCACCCAAACGCGCGCTTCACCACCCCCGCGGCGCAGTGCCCCTCGATCGCGGCCGAGTGGGAGGACCCCGCCGGCGTGCCGATCGACGCCTTCCTCTTCGGCGGGCGACGGGCGACCGTCGTGCCGCTGGTGCAGGAAGCCTTCGATTGGGACCACGCCGTCTTCATGGGCGCGACAATGTCCTCTGAGACGACGGCCGCCGCCGCCGGGGAGGTCGGCAAGCTGCGCTTTGACCCGATGGCGATGCTGCCCTTCTGCGGCTACAACATGGGCGACTACTTCGCCCACTGGCTGAAGGCCGGCAAGGGCGAGGGAGCGATCCCGCCGCGCGTCTTCTACGTCAACTGGTTTCGCAAAGACGCCGATGGAAAATTCCTCTGGCCGGGATTCGGCGAGAACAGCCGCGTCTTGGAGTGGGTCTTCCGCCGCTGCGAGGGAACCGCCGAGGCGGTCGAGACCGCGGTCGGGCGACTGCCGGCCGAGGGTGCGATCAACACCGAGGGCATGACCATCACGCCCGAGGCGATGGCCGAGCTACTGACCGTCGACACCGAGTTGGTCAGGCAGCAACTGCCTCAGCTAAAGGAGCATCTGGCTCGCTTTGGCGAGCGCCTGCCGGCGGAGGTCAGCGCCCAGCTCGAGGCGCTTGAAGCGCGCCTGGGCTAGGCGCCCCCGAAGGGCGGGCTAGCCCCAGGAGGGCGGCTGGATCGGGCTGCTCGCGGCCGCGCCGAATTCATTTGGTCGGTAGACGCTGCGTTGTATGCCTCTGGCAAAGGCGTTGCCGGCCGCGGCTGAGCTCTCCAGCGGCCAGTGGGTGTTGCGGTCCTTGACGTCGAACCAGAGCAAGGCGCGGATCTTGCGGTACTGACCGGGAACCAGCTTCAGCATGTTGGAGATCCAGTTGGGCTTGGAGCCGCCGATCTCATTCGAGGCGACCTCGCCGATCGCCAACGGCTTGTGGGGGGCGATCTTCAGCACCCGCTTGTAGGTTTCGTGAAAGACCTGGTTGAAGTTCTGCCAGCCGGCCGAGTCGGAGCGCTTGCCCCAGTTGAAGCCGTCGAGGCAGGTCCAGTTGACGTATGCCGATCCGGGGTAGACCTTGTTGAGGGGGATCAGCTTGCGGGTGAAGTCGACGTTGGGGCACCAGACCCAGGTCGCATTGGTGGCGCCAACCGAGGTGAAGATGCGGTGCACGTGGCGCCAGGCGGCGACGTATTCGCCGGGCTTGTTGCTGTTGACCCCTTCAGACCAGGGGAACCAGAAGCCGTTCATCTCCCAGTCAAAACGCAGGAAGAAGGGGTGGCCCCATTCGCGCGCTTCTTCGGCGAATTCGCGGATGAAGGGATCGAAGCGGCCGTTGATGATGTTGGCGAGGCGGAAGTAGTGCTGGTGGGAGGCTTCGGGGGTCGCCGAGGAGCTCCAGCTGAAGAAGGGGATGGCGCCGTAGTTGCGGGCGTTTTCTATCGGCGTGAGGGGGAAGTGGATGAAGGTGCACTGGGCCGAAGAGCATTCGGCAAAGGGCGAGGAGAAGGAGACCAGCGAGAGCGGCTTGCCCGCGGTGGCTTCGAAGCTGTGCAGGGCCCCCAGGTCCCAGGGAGCCGCTTCGCCGGTCAGCTGGTTGCCGATCTGGGCGCCCCAGTAGAGCGGCTGGGGGGGCGGCTTTGCCTGCGCGGGCGCCGCAACGGCGCCGCAGAGGCCGAGCAGCGCGAGGCAGAAGGGGGCTATTGAGCGCATCATATGAATACCTAACCCCTGTTACGGGGTGTTGGTTCGACCCGGATCAACCGGGCGGCTGAATTGGGCTCGCGGCGGAGGTGGCCGCCTGCCCGTTCGCGGCGAAGCCGCTTTTGGCGATGCCCTTGGCGAAGGCGTGGGCGGCGCGCGGAGATGTCTCCAGTGGCCATTCGACGCCGCGGTCGACCTGGTCGAACCAGATCAGGGCGCGGACGCGACGGAAGTTGGCCCGCAGTTCGGTGAACATGTTGCGGATCCAGTTCGCCTTGGCGCGCCCGTTGCCGGTCGAAGCGATCTCGGCGAGCACCATCGGCTTGCCGGGCGCGATCTGTTTGGTGATCTTGCGATAGGTGGTGGAGAAAATTTCCTTGAATCCGCGCCAACGGTGGGGATTGGTCGGGTTGTTGCCCCAGTTGAAGCCGTCCATGCATGTCCAGTCAACGTATTCGTTGCCCGGGTAAAGCGGCGCCAGCGCCGCGAAGCTGCGTTCGACTTCAGAGTAGGGGCACCAGGCCCAGGTCGCGTTGGTGGCGCCGACCTGGGTGAAGATGTCGTGGACGTGGCGCCAGGCGGCGACAAATTCGCCGGGGTTGTTGCCGTTGACGCTCTCTGACCAGGGGAACCAGTTGCCGTTCATCTCCCAGTCGTAGCGCAAGAAGAAGGGGTGACCCCAATTGCGGGCGGCTTCGGCGAATTCGCGAATGTAGTTGTCATAGGTGCCGTTGATCACGTCGGCGAGCTGGAAGGCCGGCATCACGGTGGCACCGGAGGGATCGGAGGAGGTCGCCTGCGAGGCCCAGTTAAAGAAGGGGATCGCGCCGTAATTGTGGATGTCGTTCATCGCGGCGGTGGGGAATTCGAAGAACTTGCAGGGAGTCGAGTTGCAGTCGGCAAAGGGGGAGCCGAAGGCGACCAGCGAGAGGCCCTTGCCGACCACCCCTTCGAACTTGGTCACCGCCGACATGTCCCAGGGCGGTTCTTCGCCGGTCAACTGGTCGCCGATCCAGGCGCCCCAGTAGAGCTGTCGTTGCTTGGCTAGCTTGGCGGCGTGCTTGTTGGGGGAACCGGGGTGAGCCGCCGCGGCGATTGAGGGCACGAGGAGGAGGGCCAAAGACAGTCCAACTGCGGTCGCGGCTAGATTGGATCTCAGTCTTTGGAAATTCATGCCAGTGTCCATCGGCCGCGGAGCCCGAGAAGTTTAGGGAAGAGGCAGCGCGCCCGGTCCGGGATCGGTCGAAGCTTCAGCCCGGCGGCTGGATCGGATCAGTCGAGAGGTTGGCGTAGTTGCTGGTCGCATATTCGGGACCGCTGATCCCAGCCGCAAATGCGCTGCTGGCGCTGGTCGAGCTCTCGATCGGCCAGTCCATGCCGTCGTCGTAGGTGTCAAACCAGATCAGGCCATGTATCTGTGGATAGGCGGTGGGGATCTGAGCGAGCGCTTCGCTGATCCATTCAGCCTTTGAGCCGCCGTACTCGGTCGAGCCGATCTCGCTGATCAGCAGCGGCTTGGAGGGCGCGATCGTGTTGACGATCTGCTGGTAGGTCGACGCGTAGAGTTCATCGAAGCTGCGCCAGCGGTCGGGCTTGGCGGGGTTGGTGCCCCAGTTGTAGCCGTCGAGCCCGGTCCAGTCGACGTATTCGTCGCCGGGGTAGAGCGAGCTGAGATTCTGCAGGTCGTTTTCGGGGTCGACGTTCGGGCACCAGACCCAGGTCGCGTTGGTGGCGCCGACCGAGGTGAAGATGTCATGGACGTGGCGCCAGGCGGCGACGAATTCCCCCGACTGGTTGCCGTTGACGCCTTCTGCCCAGGGGAACCAGTTGCCGTTCATCTCCCAGTCAAAACGCAGGAAGAACGGATGCCCCCATTCGCGCGCTGCCTCGGCGAATTCACGAATGTAGTTGTCATAGGTGCCGTTGATCACGTCGGCGAGCTCAAAGTTGGTCTCGCTGAGGCTGGTGGGGATCGATTGCGAGCTCCAGCTGAAGACCGGAATCGCTCCGTGTCGGCGGATGCTTTCCATCGGTCCGCTGGGGAATTCGTAGAAGGAGCAGGGCGAGGAGGCGCAGTTGGCAAAGGGGGAGAAGAAGTTGACCAGCGAGAGTTGCTTGCCTGCGGTTTCTTCAAACTTGGTGACCAGGCTCATGTCCCAGGGCGCCTGTTCGCCGCTCGGTTGGTCGCTGATCGAGGCGCCCCAGTAGATGCTCGGAGTTGCGCTTTCCGGCGGGTTTGGCGCGGGTTCTTCTTCTGGGGCGCTGGGCGCGGGTTGTTCTTCGGCGGGAGGCACCGGTGGGCTGGGAATTTCTTCGGCCGGAGGCACCGGTGGGGTGGGGATTTCTTCGGCCGGAGGTTCTGGTGGGGTGGGGGCTTCTTCGGGGGCGCTGACCGGTGGGATTTCTTCTTCGGGTGCGGCGAGCGGCACGCTGATCGGCGGGGCTTCCGGCGCGGCGAGTGGCACTTCGGGTTCTGGTGGGGGCTTGAGCGCCCTCGGGGAGGCGGTCTTGGCCGGTCCGGTCGGCACCCCTACTGCGACGTTCGGTGAGGGGAAAACGATCCAGCCGGGGGGCTGAACGGTGACCGGGACAAGGCCGCCGATCACGGCTTGGCGCTGGGCAATCGAGGCGCGGTGGCGGTGGCGGTGCGAGACGCGGCGCGCGGCGATCCGGTGGAGCGGGCCGCGGACCAGCAGCCGGCGGGCGCCGATCCGGCCAGCGTGGGGGGCGGGGTGATGGCGCCTGGCCTGCGCACTGGCCAGCGGTGTGAGGCACAGAACGCCAAGCGCACAGGCCGCCAGGACGGACCCGGCGATCGCTGCTCGAAATCGTCCTCGCATGCGTTCTCCCCTCCGGCTCGGAAGCTCAGCAGTCTAGACGGATGTTCTACCCGGCCGGTGAGCGGGCAAGCGTGCGCTTGGGAACGCGCCGCCGCGAGCGCTAACTCGGCGGCTGAATCGGAGCAGCCGGCAGGTTGGCGTAGGTGTTGGTGCGGTAGGCGGAGTTCTGGATCCCGGCGGCGAAGGCGTTGGTGGCGCTGCTTGAGGTTTCGATCGGCCAGTCCATCCCGTCGTCGAAGCTGTCGAACCAGACCATGCCGCGAATCTTTGGGTATTCGGCGGGAATCGCGGCCAGAGCTTCGGAGATCCAAGCCGCCTTCGAGCCGCCGTTCTCGGTCGAGCCGATCTCGCCGATCATCATCGGCTTGCTCGGCGCGACCGTTTCGGTGATTGCCTGGTAGGTGGCGCTGTAGAGGTGGTTGAAGCTTGTCCAGCCGCCCTTTGCCGGACCCCAGTTGTAGCCGTCGAGCCCGGTCCAGTCGACGTATTCATCGCCCGGGTAGTCGGCGGCGACGCTGGTCTGCAGCTTGTTGGTCGGATCGACGTTCGGACACCAGTCCCAGCTGACGTTGGTGGCGCCGACCGAGGTGAAGATGTCATGGACGTGGCGCCAGGCGGCGACGAATTCCCCCGACTGGTTGCCGTTGACGCCTTCTGCCCAGGGGAACCAGTTGCCGTTCATCTCCCAGTCAAAACGCAGGAAGAAGGGGTGCCCCCATTCGCGCGCTGCCTCGGCGAATTCGCGAATGTAGTTGTCATAGGTGCCGTTGATCACGTCGGCGAGCTGGAAGTTGGGCTCGTTGAGGCTGGATGGAATCGACTGCGAGCTCCAGCTGAGAATTGGAATCGCGCCGTGCTGGCGGACGTTTTCCAGCGGCTCGGTGGGGAACTTGTAGAACGAGCACGAGGATTCGCAGTTTGCGAAGGGGGAGAAGAAGTTGATCAGCGAGACCTTCTTGCCCGCCGATTCCTCAAACTTGGTGGCCGCGCCCATGTCCCAGGGAGCCTGTTCGCCGGTCAACTGGTCGCCGATCGTCGCCCCCCAGTAGAGGGGAGCGCCGGGGGCGGCTGACTCGGCGGCCGGACGAAGACAGTTTTTGCGCAAGCGGCGCGTCGCCCGCAGCCACCGCCGGCGTCCCATGCGGCTCGCGCTGGCGGCGGGGACGGGCCTCGTGCAGTGACTCACCGGGCCGAGGTCGCGGGCGGCGCTGAAGCCAATGTGAGGGGCGGCGCCAGCGTGGCTGGCGGCGCCGACACCGTCCTGCTCGGCGGCCAGGGCGATCGGCGTACTCAGGAAGAGGGCGAGAAGTGCCGCCAGGAGGGTGAAGAGCTGTCGCTGGATGATCACAACCAGCCATCGACTCGGTCCCGCGGCGGTTCAGTGCGAACTCGACAAACTGGACCTTTGTTCGATCACGCTTGACAAGGCGCTGATTGCTGGTCGCGGGTGGCTCGCCCGCTCGGCGCCGGCGCCCGAACCAGCGAGCCGAATTCGGCGCCGGATCTGTCTCGAGCGCCCCCTCGGGGAGTGGTTCAGCCGTTTGGCAGGACGGGCCCAGAGCCCAGCGAGCCGAATTCGTTTTCGGCGTAGGCCGGATTCTGGATTCCGGCGGCGAAGGCGCTGGTGGCGCTGCTCGAGGTCTCGATCGGCCAATCCATCCCGTCGTCGTACTGCTCGAACCAGAGCACACCGCGGATCTTCGGATAATCGGCCGGGATCTTGGCCAGGGCGTCCTTGATCCAGGCGGCCTTCGAGCCGCCGTACTCGGTCGAGCCGATCTCGCTGATCATCAGTGGCTTGGCGGGGGCGATTGTGCCGGTGATCTTGGTGTAGGTCGAACCGTAGAGTTCGTCGAAGCTGCGCCAGCGGTCCGGGTTGGCCGGGTTGGTGCCCCAGTTGTAGCCGTCGAGTCCGGTCCAGTCGACGTATTCGTTACCCGGGTAGAGCGAGCTGAGGTTCTGCAGGTGGTTTTCGGGGTCGACGTTGGGGCACCAGACCCAGGTCGCGTTGGTGGCGCCGACCGCGGTGAAGATGTCGTGGACGTGGCGCCAGGCGGTCACGTATTCGCCGGTCTTGTTGCCGTTGACGCCCTCTGACCAGGGGAACCAGGTGCCGTTCATCTCCCAGTTGAAGCGCAGGTAGAAGGGGTGACCCCAGGCCTTGGCAGCTTCGGCGAACCTACGGATGTAGGAGTCATACTTGCCGGCGATCACGTCGGAGAGCTGGAAGTTCGGCTCGTTTGTGGTCGAGGGGATCGACTGCGATGCCCAGCTGTAGAAGGGGATCGCGCCGTGTGAGCGGATGTTGTTCATCTCATTCGCCGGGAAGTTGTAATAGCTGCACGCCGCGCCCGAGGTGGGGCAGTTGGCAAAGGGGGCGGAGAAGTTGACGATCGAGAGGTGCTTACCGGCCATTTCCTCGAACTTGGTCACCGCACTCATGTCCCAGGGCGGTTGTTCGCCGGTGAGCTGTTTGCCGATCCAGGCGCCCCAGTAGATCGAGGAGTTGGCGGCGCTCGAGGTCGGTTCGGGAGCGGGGGTCGGGTTCGGAGCCGGTGTGGGGGTTGGAGCCGGCGTCGGCGTCGGGGACGGTTGCGGGGCCGGAGTCGGTTCTGGACTGAGGACGGGGGTCGGGGCCGGCTGTGGTGCGGGGGTCGGCGTCGGCTTCGGCGTTATGAGCGGAGCTGGTTCGGGGGTCGGCTGCGGAGTCGGGGTCGGTGTTGGCTGGGAGCGATGATGATCGCGGCTGTCGTGGACCCTGCGCGCCTGCGATGTCGCGGCCAGCACGCAGCCTTCGCCGCGTCGCCTGGCGCTGCGGCACTCAGCCCGCTGGAGCTGGCGCTGGCTGGCCGAGGCGGTTGCAATCGGCCCGCCCGCTGCCGCGGCGCTGGTCGCGAAGGCAAGGGCCCCCAGCGCCGCAACTAGGCCGAGCAGTATGAGGCGAAGATTTTTTCTGGTGCTCATACACAGGGTGTCGGTCCCTGTGTGGCGTGCTTAATCGCCGACGAGGCGGCCCTGGACGTTTGTCCCGGGCGTGCTTTTCCTCAGCCGATCGTGCGGTAAAGCCGCAGCAGCTCGGTGGCGCACTGATCCCAGGAGCTCAGCTCCGGCCGTCGGGTCTGGGGCGGCAGGGCGAGCTCCTCCAGCGCGGCGCGAGCGATGCCGGCCGCGCTTTCCCCCACTGGGATCGGTCGGGCAAAGCCATCGGCGGCGAGCTCGGCGAGGCCACTGGCATCGGCGACGAGCAAGCGCTTGCCCGCCGCCGCCGCCTCCAGCGCGACCAGGGGGTGGGTCTCGAAGTCGCTGAGCAAGACAACCAGGGAGACCCGCTGCAAGAGCTCGGCCATCGCCGCCGGGCGGTCGGGGGGCGTGCTGGTGAACTCGACGCTGGCCTCGATCCCGAGCCGCGCGGCGAGCTCGCGCAGCTCGGGCTCATAGGGCCCGGTGCCGACGATCAAGAGGCGCGCCTCGGGCTCGTGCTCGAGCACGTAGGGGAGAGCTTCGATCACCCGGTGGTGACCCTTGTAGCGCTCCAGGCGCCCGATCGAGGCGAGCCTCGGCGGTCCCTCGGGTTGCCCGTTGGCGGCGGCGGCCTCAGAGAAGGCGAGATCGGTCCCATTCGGGATCAGGACGAACTTCTCGGCCGGCAGATTGAGCTCGGCGCCGTACTCCTCGATCTCAAAGCGGGCGACCGCGACCAGCCGTTGCGCTCGGGCGAGCAGGGGGCGCAAGAGCAGGCGCTGCAGAGCGCGGATCTTGTTGCGCGCCTCCGAGGAGTGGCCGCCGCCGTGGAAGGTGACCACGTAGGGAATGCCGAGCCTCAGCGCCCGCAGCATCGCCAGCGGCGCGACGAAGGTGTGGTAGGACTGGACGTGGACCACGTCCCAGCTCTGGCGCGACATCTCGCGCCAGATCCGCGGCGCCAGGCACCAGTCGCGGTTGGCGGGCCAGGCGCGCACGGTGCGGATCACGACGCCGTCGCGCTCCACCTCTTGCAGCGGCGGGCCGCCGGGCTCGGTGCAGAGGACCTCGGCGCCCGCTCCCGCGGCGACGATGCGGCGGCTGACTTCCATCACGTGGCGCTCGACGCCGCCCTGGGAGAGGGGGCTGCGGGGAGTGACCATCAGTACCCGCGGTTGCCCGCCAGGCTCCGCCGCCCGCTCGGCCGCCTCGCGACGGCGGGCCAGTTTGCGCCGCTCACCGCGCGCCGATACATAGCCCGCCGTCGTGGTCAGGAGGCCGGCGATGATCGCCCTCGCGCGGGCGATTCCGGCGGGGTCGCCGCGCAGGGCGTCACCGATCCCGCGCAGAACCCCCGCCGGCAGCGTGCGGCGCACATAGGAGCGCTCGGCTTCTAGGCCCGACTCGCTGCCGACCAGTCCGGCCAGGACCGCCTTCGAGCGTCCCTCGGCGCGACAGCGCGAAATGAAATATCGGCGCTCGGCGCGGCTGGCGGGGACGAAATGCGCCACCGAGGCCGCCGGGTCATAGACGATCTGCCCCTGCGGCCAGCGCTTGGCGATGCGGATGCTGAGGTCGGTCTCCTCGCAGCCGGCGGGGATCGTGCCAACCCGTCCCAGCTCGTGGCGAAAACCACCGACCTCCTCCAGGGCAGCGCGCCGAAAGGACATGTTGGCGCCGACCAGGTTGCGCACCGTTGAGCGCTCGGTCGGCATACCCGAGTGGGTGCAGCCGACGACCCAGTCGAACTCGGGCGGAAACCAGCTCGGCTTGCCCTCGGCCCAGGCGGGGTGCACGGCGCCGCCGGCGCCCAGCACGGCGCGGTCGCGGTAGGCCTCGCCGAGGCGCGCAAGCCAGTCCGGTGCGGCAACCGCGTCGTCATCGAGGAAGGCGACCACTTCGGCGCTGCAGGCGGCGACGCCGCTGTTGCGGGCGCCGGAGAGCCCGCGCTCCTCGCTGTTCTCGAGCAGGCGCAGCTCGGGCCAGAGTTCCTCACTTCGCGCCAGCAGCTCGGGGCAGTGATCGATCGTCAGCACGATCTCCGCTGCGGGCACCGTCTGAGCACGAACCGACTCGATCGCCCGCGAGAGTAAGTCGAGCCGATCCAGCGTGTAGGCGCAGATCAGGACGGAAATCGATGGCGCGCTGGAATCCCCTGCAGAGGCGGAACCGGTGGGCACGCGCCGATTCTGGCACGCCTACGAGGACGCTACGATCAGCCGCGATGCGATGCGTGTCCTAATGCTCGCCCAGTCCTACGCGCCGATCGTCGGCGGTGTGGAGAGAGTCGTCGAGGACCTCAGCGTCGAGCTCCTCGCGCGGGGCCACGAAGTGGGGGTCGCGACCCTGCGCCAGCCCGGCGGCGAATCCGAGCTCCGCGACGGCATTCGCGTGCACCCGCTGGGCAGCTCGACCTACCGCCTGCCGGGGATCCGTCTCGACAAGGAGCGTCGCCATGCCCCGCCCGCCCCCGATCCCGAGACGGTGCTCGAGCTTCGCCGCCTCGTGAATCGCGAGCGCCCCGACGTCGTCCACGCCCACAACTGGCTGCTGCACTCCTACCTGCCGCTGGATCGCTCGGCGGGCCCGGCGCTGGTGCTCTCGATGCACGACTACGGCCTGGTCTGTGCGACCAAGCGCTTCCTCAACCGCGGCAGCGCCTGCACCGGTCCGGGAATGGCGAAGTGCATCCGTTGCGCCGGGGAGTACTACAGCCCGCTCAAGGGGGCCGGCGTTGCCGTTCTCACCCGCCTCTCCGAGCGCCACGTGCGCCGCCACGTTGACGTCTTTCTTCCGGTCAGTAACGCGGTGCGCGAACTCTGCGCGATCGGGGTTGGCGAGAACTGCCGCGTGGTCCCCAACTTCATCCGCGATCTGCCGCCCCCACCGGAGCCAGGGGACCCGCGCCTCGCCGCCCTGCCCGAGGAGCCCTTCATCCTCTACGTCGGTGACGTCACTCTCGATAAGGGCGCCGTTCACTTGGCCGATGCCTATTGCTCGCTGGAGAACCCGCCGCCGCTGGTCCTGGCCGGCCGCTGCTTCCTTGAGGAGGTCGCGAGCCTGCCCGGGGTAGTGGCCCTGGGACCGATGCCGCACGGCTATGTGATCGAGGCGCTGCGACGCTCGCTGTTTAGCGTTGCGCCCTCGGTCTTGCCCGAGACCTTCGGCCTGGCCGCGCTGGAGACCGCCGCCGCGGGCAAGCCGATCGTCGCCTCCGATATCGGCGGCCTCAGCGATGTGGTCGCCGACGGTGAGACCGGACTGCTGGTGTCAGCCGGGGACCGCGGGGCGCTCGCCGCGGCGATGGCGAGGCTGCTCGCCGAGCCCGAGCTGCGCGAGCGGATGGGGGAGGCCGCGCGCCGGCGCGCCGCGGGCTTTAGCCCCGAGACCGTCGTGCCCCAGTTCGAGGCGGCCTACGAGTTCGCCCTGCAGGCACGGCGGGCCCGCGGGCGCGCCGGCGCCTGAGCGATGCCGGCAAACGCCCGAACCCTCTCGGCAGGGCGCCTGCGGCTCCGTGAGCACCTCGACGATCCGCTCTACCGCACCGGCTACTTCCTGATCCTCGGCACCGGGATCACGAGCCTGCTCGGCGTCGCCTTCTGGGCGCTGGCGGCGCATTCCTACACCGCCCGGGTCGTCGGCCTAAACGCGGCGGCGATCGCGGCGATGACCCTGGTTGCCGAAGCCTGCACCCTGGGCCTCTCGGCGGTGCTGGTCCGCTACCTGCCGGTGGCAGGTGCCTCGACCCGCAAGCTGGTCAGCCGCAGCTACGCGGTGACGATCACGCTGGCGCTCATCGTTGGGCTGATCGCCGCGCTGAGCAGCGGTATCTGGTCGCCGAAGCTGAGCTTTCTCTCGGGCGGCGGCTGGCTGATTGGTTTCGTCCTCGCCGCCGGCGCGACCACCGTCTTCACCCTCGAGGACAGCGTCCTCACCGGTTTGCGAGCGGCGAAGTGGATCCCCCTGGAGAACTCGCTCTATGCCCTCGCCAAGCTGCTGCTGCTGATCGGACTGGCGAGCACGCTGACCGGCTCGGGACCGTTCGTCGCCTGGACCGCGCCACTTCTGATCGCGATCCTGGTGGTCAACTATTTGATCTTCACCAGGTTGATCCCGGCCTCCCCCTCAGAGGGCAGGCTTGACCGCAGCAGGCTGCTCTCGATGGCGACCGGCAACTACGCCGGCAAGCTCTTCACCCTCGCCGGCAACCTCTACATGCCGATCCTCGTCGCCAACCGGGTCAGCGCCGCCGAGGCCGCCTACTTCTTCGTGCCCTGGATGATCTCGCTGGCGATCGAGCTGGTGGCGCTGAACATGATGACCTCGTTGACGGTCGAGGCGGCGAGCGACCTCGAGCGGCTGCGGGTGCTGACCCGGCGGGCGCTGGGCCAGTCGCTGCGGCTGGTCGTCCCGATCGCCGCTTTGGCGGCGCTCGTCGCCCCCTGGGCGCTGCTGATCTTCGGCAGCGCCTACGCCGACGCCGGGGCCTCGCTGTTAAGGCTGCTGGCGCTGGGCATGGTCCCCAACGTGATCGTCACCCTGGGGATCACGATCGCCCGGATCGAGCACCGTGGCCGGATCGTCGTCGCCGTGCAGGGAACCCACTGCGTGCTGGTCCTCGGCCTCAGCGCCCTGCTCCTGCCGAGCCTCGGGATCGACGCGGTCGGCTACGTCTGGACCGCGAGCCAGAGCGCCCTCGCCCTGGTCCTGCTCGCGACCCTGCTGAGGCCCCTGCTCTTCGAGCGCCGCGCGGACGCCCAGGCAGCCTGAGGGCCGCTCCTCGGCCTCGCTCAGGCGGCGAAGCGGCGGTAGATCAGTGCGCCGCGGGCGGTCGCGCCGGGGCCGATCAGGCCGAGCAGGAGGGTGGCCCAGGCCGCTGGGGCGAGCGGCCTGCGGCGCAGCGCCTCTCGCGAGTAGCGAAAACCGGCGCCCCGGCGGCCGAGTAGAAAGGCCTGGGTGGCGGCGATTCGCAGCACGGTCACGTACTGGCCGGGGCCAAAGCGCTGCAGGGCGCCACCGTGGCGCTCGAGCACCGTCTCGGCCATCCAGAGCATGTCGGGTGCCTCGCGGCGCAGGCGCGGGATCAGCTCGGCGGAGCGCACCGCGCGCAGCCAGCTGTTGGCGGCGTCAGCGTGTACCGCGGTCAGCACGTCGGCGACGCAGACGCTGGTCTCACGTTCGGCGAGATTGAGCTCAAACAGGGTCTCCATCGCCCCGCGCCGGCCCTCTATATAAGGGCTCGTGCCGAAGACCTCCCGTGCGAGGCAGCGGCCCGCGTCGTTGCCGCCCTCCGCCTCGGCCCAGCGGATCCTGCCCTCATAGCCATAGGGACCCTCGGGCAAGAACTGCGGAGTGATGCGGCCATCGTCGTGGATCTGGCGGCTGCGCAGTACTCGCACCCCGGCGGGCAACTCGGCGATCAGCTCACCGAGACGCGCCAGCGCGCCGGGCAGCAGCTCATCGTCGCTGTCGATCACGACCACCCACTCGCCACGGGCGTGGGCGGCGCCGGTGTGGCGGGCGGGATTGATGCCCCGGTTTGACTCGTGGACGACGATTCGCAGGCGGGGATCGGGGTAGCGCTCGGCGAGCAGCGCCGCGGTCTGATCGCTGGAGCCGTCATCGACGACGACGATCTCGAAGTCCTCGCGCGACTGGGCCAGGCAGCTGTCGATGCAGCGGCATACGATCCGCGCGCGGTTGTAGGTCGTGATCACGATGCTGAAGGTGGGATGTGACATCTACGAGTTCGCCCCCGGCGCCTAGCCGCCGTTCGCGGTTGCGCATTCTCGCCTACCACGCGATCGCCGACCTGGGCGGGGACCCGGTGCTCTCCGAGTACGGGGTCGCGCCGCAGCTCTTTGCGGCGCAGCTGGACGCCCTGGGCGCCCACGGTTGGACCTTCGTCGACCTCGACGCGGTGCTCGCGGCGTTGAGCGGCGAGGGGAACCTGCCGGCCCGCGCGGCGCTGGTCAGCTTCGACGACGCCTACACCGACCTGCTCGAGGTCGCCGCGCCACTGCTGCAGGAGCGGGGGGTCAAGGCGCTCGCCTTCGCCGTCGCCGGGCGTCTGGGCGGGGTCAATGAGTGGGATCACAGAAAGGGCGCCGCCAGCCTCGATCTGCTTGACCCGGCGGGCCTTCGCCAGCTCCCGGCGCGGGGAATCGAGGTCGGTTCACACACCCTCACCCACCGAGCGCTGCCCGAGGTGCCGGCGGAGGAGCTCGACAGCGAGCTGGCCGGTGCCGCCGATCAGATCGCCGCCGCCGGATTGCCGCGACCGCGGGCCTTCTCCTATCCCAACGGGCGTTGGAACCCCCAGCTGGCGGCCGCGGTCCGCGCGGCCGGCCATCAGATCGCCTTCACCACCGCCTGGGGCGATCCGCGGCCCGGTGGGGACCTCTTCGCCGTGCCCCGGGTCGAGGTCCACGCCAGCGACACGCCCCGCAAACTGCGCCAGAAGCTTGCCCTCGCCGGGCGTCCGGCGCTGTTGCGCGACTCGCTGTTGACCCTCGCCGGAGTGCGCCTGGACCCTTCCTCGCAATAGGGGCCGCGGCGAGGGGTGCGGGGTCCGGCGCAGAAACCATCCCCATGAGGAGCGCCTCACAGGGCCGTGGGATCGCCAATCGGGCGGACCTGCGCCACTACCTTCGCGAGGACCTTGCCGCGCATGGCCTGCGGCGCTGGCGGCCCTGGTTTCGCCTCACCCTGCGGGTTGTCTACTTCCAGCGCCTGCTGCGCTTCGGCGAGTACTACGAAGGCTGCCGGGCTGACCCGATCGGCAGGCTCTGGTTCGGCTTGCTGCGGATCCGGCTGCGGGTGATGGGTGAGCGTCTTGGCTTCGAGATCCCCCGCGGCGTCTTTGGCCCGGGGCTAAGCATCGCCCACCACGGCACGATCACGGTCAACGGTGAGGCTGTCGTCGGCCACAACTGCCGGATCGACGCGCAGACGACGATCGCCGATGTCAGGGGCCGGGCGCCGACCCTCGGCGACAACGTCTACATCGGCTCCGGCGCGCGCATCCTCGGCGGCGTCACGGTCGGCGATGAAGTCGCGATCGGGGCCAACGCGGTGGTGGTCGAGGATCTGCCGCCGCGGGTCACGGTCGGCGGCATCCCGGCCCGGGTGATCTCGGCCAAGGGCTCGCGCGGCGTCCTGCGCTCGCCGCCGCTCTCCCCACCGCCCGCCGCTGCCAAATTTGAGGCTGAGTAGCCTGCGGGCGATGGAGCAGCGATGAATGCCCAACCAGCCCCGACGGCGGCCGATCCGCGTCCTCGCGCGGAAACCCTGCGCCTGCAGCAGACGCGCGGCTTCGGCCGGGTGCTGGTACCGCGCGAACTGTGGCGCTATCGCGATCTCGGCTTCCAGATCGCCGCCCGCGACGTCACCGTGCGCTACCGCCAGACCGCCCTGGGCGCCGCCTGGGCGGTGCTGCAGCCGGTCGGCTTCATGGTCATCTTCTCGCTCTTCTTCGGGCGTGTCGCCGGCATCTCCTCCGATGGCCTTCCCTACGCGCTCTTCAGCCTCGCCGCGCTGGTGCCCTGGACCTTCTTCTCCAACGCGATGTTGCTCGGCTCCGAAAGCCTCGTCCTTAACCACGACCTGGTCTCCAAAATCTACTTCCCGCGCATCTTCATGCCGGCCGGGGTGGTCGCCGCCGGCTTCGTCGATATCGCGATCTCGGTGGTGATCCTGCTCGCCGTGGTCCTGATCTACGGGATCGTCCCCTCGGCGGCGATCCTGGCGCTGCCGCTGCTGATCGTGGTGATGGCGGCCGCGGCGCTTGGGGTCAGCGCCGGGCTGGCGGCGGTCAACGTGCGCTACCGCGATGTGCGCTACGTCGTCCCCTTCGCGATCCAGATGTGGCTGTTCGCCACCCCGGTCGCCTACCCGAGCAGCCTGCTCAGCGAGCCCTGGCGGACGATCTCGGCGATCAACCCGATGACCGGCGTGGTCGAAGGGTTTCGCTGGGCGGTGCTCGACACCGGCAACGCGCCGCTTGGCCTGATCGGGATCTCCAGCGCCTCGGCCGCCCTCCTGCTCTTTGCCGGGCTCGCCTACTTCGACCGGGTGGAGCGCAGCTTCGCCGACCTGATCTGAGCATGGCCGATATCGCGATCCAAACCGAGGGACTGGGCAAACGCTACAACCTCGGTCTCGCCGCGCACGGCTACGGCAGCCTGCGCGAAAGCCTCAGCAACGCGGCCCGCGACTCGCTCGCACGGTTCGGGGTCAGGGGCAAGGGCGAGCGGCTGGAGATGGAGACGCTGTGGGCCCTGCAGGACGTCTCGATGACGATCAACGCGGGCGAAGTCGTCGGCCTGATCGGCCACAACGGCGCCGGCAAGAGCACCCTGCTCAAGGTCCTCTCGCGGATCGTCGAGCCGACCACCGGCTGGGCCGACGTGACCGGGCGGGCCGGCTCGCTGCTGGAGGTCGGCACCGGCTTTCATCCCGAGCTGACCGGGCGCGAGAACATCTTCCTAAACGGCGCCATCCTCGGCATGCGCCGGGCGGAGATCCGCAGTCGCTTTGACGAAATCGTCGCCTTCGCCGATATCGAACGCTTCCTCGACACGCCGGTCAAGCGCTACTCGAGCGGCATGTCGGTGCGCCTCGCATTTGCCGTGGCGGCCCACCTCGAGCCCGAGATCCTGCTCGTCGATGAGGTCCTCGCGGTCGGCGACGCCGCCTTCCAGCGCAAGTCGCTGGCGAAGATGAACGAGGTCGCCCGGGGCGGGCGGACGGTGATCTTCGTCTCCCACAACCTGGCGACGATCCAGGCCCTCTGCGAGCGTGGCGTGCTGCTCGAGCGCGGCCGGGTGATTGCCGACGCGCCGATCAAGGATGCCGTCGATAGCTACCTCGCAGCGCTTGAGCGCTCCGCCTCTGATGACCTGCTCGCCCGCACCGATCGCGACGGCCGCGCCTGGGAGGAGTCGAGGATCGCCAAGGTGGGGATCCTCGACACCAGCAGCGGTCACGCCGACGTCGCCGTCGGCGGGCGCCCGGCCAAGATCGTGGTCGAGGTGACCGAGGTGCTGCCGATGATGGGCGCGCAGATCACGATCCTCAACAGCCTCGGCCAGCCGGTGACGAGTTTCGACAGCGAGGTCTCGGCTCTCACCGACGTCCACGACCCCGAGCTCGGGCCGCGGATCGAGTGCGAGATCGAGTCACTGCCTCTGATTCCGGGGCGCTACCGGATCGATGTCTTGCTGATGGGCCGCCAGGAGATCCAGGACGGCCTGCTCGCCGCCGCCTTTTTCGACGTCGAGCCCGGCGTGATCGCCGGCCGACCGATGCCCGCCTCCGGTGCCGATGGCGACGTCGTCGTGACCCACCGTTGGCGGCTGCCCAACTAGGCGGGTGGAGCAGGGCGTGGCCGAGACCTTTGATGCGATCGTCGTCGGCTCCGGGGCCACCGGTGGCTGGGCCGCCAAGGAGCTGACCGAGGGCGGCCTGCGGGTCGCCCTGCTCGAGGCGGGCCCGATGCTGGCCTTCGGCGAGCGGCAATCGAGGCCGGGGCGCCCCGCGCGGGCCGAGCGCCAGCCGGTCCAGGCGCTCTGTGATGCCTTCAATGAGGCCAGCGCGCCGCTCTTCGTCGACGACGTCGATAACCCCTACTCCCATCCCGAGGGCGCCCCGTTTAACTGGATCCGGGGCCGGCAGGTGGGCGGGCGCCTGCACCTCTGGACGCGGATGTGTGTGCGCATGTCCGACCACGAGCTGAAGGCCGCCGGTCGCGACGGCGTCGGTGAGGACTGGCCGCTCTCCTACGCCGACCTCGCCCCCTATTACGACCGCGTCGAAGAGTTCATGAACGTCTGCGGCACCCGCGAGGGCCTCGCGCAGATCCCCGATGGCCCGTTCGCGGAGCCCTCGCCGCTGTCGAGTGAAGAGCGCGAATTCAAGGCCGCGGTCGAGGGTCGCTGGCCCGAGCGCCACGTGACCGGTGCCCGCATCGCGCTGGCTCGCGACGATGCGATGCTCACCGCCGCGACCAGGACCGGCCGCCTGACCCTGCGCCCGGACTCGATCGCAACCCGGGTCCTGCTCGGCGCCGCGGGCGCGGCCCGCGGAGTCGCCTACAGCGAGCGCCTCGGCGGGGCCGAACGCGAGGTCAGCGGCCGCGTGGTCGTGCTCTGCGCCTCGACGATCGAGTCGACCAGGCTGCTGCTGAACTCGGCGAGCGCTGAGCATCCGCAGGGCCTGGCGAACTCCTCGGGGGTGCTCGGCCACTACCTGATGGACCACACCTACGGGATCGGCCTCGACGGGACCCTGGTTCGCCAGGGCGCCGGTCGCGCGGCGCCGGGCGCGCACGGCGCTCTGATGCCCTCGTTTCGCAACCTAAACGGCGAGCGGGCCGATTTCATCAGGGGCTACGGGGTCGAGCTGGGGGCGCTGAGGCCGACCGGCGGGCGCCTCGGCCGGCTGCGGGCCCTGGGCCGGCGCCCGGCCGCGCTGATTTGGATGCGCGCCTTCGGCGAGGTGCTGCCCCGGTTCGAGAACCAGGTCTCGGTCGATCCCGACAAGCCCGATGCCTGGGGCATCCCGAGCGCCCACATCGCCTGCCGCTACGGCGAGAACGAGGCGAAGATGGCTGCCGACCAGCACCGAGCTCTGCTCGAGATGGCCGAGGCCGCGGGGATCGAGGTCCTGCGCAGCTACGCCGAGCTCGCCCCACCGGGGCTCTCGGTTCACGAGCTCGGCACCGCGCGGATGGGCGCCGACCCCGCCAGCTCGGTGCTAAACCGCCATAACCAGGCCTGGGATGTGGGCAACCTCTTCCTCACCGACGGCGCCTGCTTTACCTCGGCTGGCTTTCAGAATCCGACCCTGACGATGATGGCCCTGACCGTGCGCGCCTGCGATTACATCCTCGCCGGGATGCGGCGGGGAGAGCTGTAGGGCTCAGCGCCTCTCGGCGAGGCGGCTTCGCAGTGACCCGGCGAGCCGTCGCCCCAGTCGCTGGGACCTGGCGACGCGGCGCGCGACCGCGGCCGCGTTTGCCTGAATGCGAGCGATCGCGCGGGCGATGTCGAGCACCTCCTCGGGGCCGGCGAGCAGCATCCGCTGCTCAAGCCAGATCGTGCTCGCCGCCGCCTGTTCGGCCCGCGGGAGGCTGAGCGCGGCATAGTCCAGGCGCGGCGCGCTCGCCCGCAGGCGCGGCGCGAAGTGCCCCTCGCGGAAGAGCTCGAGCCGGTTGAGGCTCGGGTAGCTGACCCCGAACTCGATACCCTCGGCGCCCAGCGCCCGTTCAAAGCCGCCCAGCCCCAGCGCCGCGAACTCGCTCGGGTCATAGTGCAGGATGTAGGCGTAGCGGGCGCGGCTATCGATGCGCGGATCGCCGCCTTGCGGGCGCAGGCCGGGAATCCGCGCCAGCTCCTGATCGAGCAGGGCGGCGCGCTCTTCGCGGGTCCGGTGTTGCTCGGGGAATCGCCGCAGCTGCGCGCGCAGCAGCGCTCCCTGCCACTCGGTCATCCGCAGGTTGGAGCCGAGCGTGGCGTGGTGGTACCAGTGCTCGCCCTCGACCCGGCCGCAGTTGATGTAGGACCAGGCGCGGGCCCGCAGGCTCTCATCGTTGGTGATCAGCGCGCCGCCCTCCCCGGCGCTGATCAGCTTGCTGGCCTCAAAGGAGAAGCTGCCAAAAGCGCCGAAGCTGCCGACGCCCCGCCCGCGCCAGCGGCTGCCGGGGGCATGGGCGCAGTCCTCGATCAGGGCCAGACCGTGGCGCTCGCAGAGCTCGAGAAGGGCGTCGAGGTCACAGCAGCGCCCGCCGATGTGGACGGGGATGATCGCCCGGGTGCGCTCGCTGATCGCCGCCTCCGCCGCGGCGACATCGATGCACAGCGAGTCCTCCTCGACGTCGACGAGAATCGGCGTGGCGCCGAGCGCGAGCGCCGCGCTCGCGGTCGCGACGAAGGTCAGCGCCGGCACGATCACCTCGTCGCCCTCGCCCACCTCGCAGGCGATCAGCGCCGCTTCCAGGGCGTGAGTGCCGTTGGTCAGGGCGAGGCCGTGGCCGGCCCCCTGCAGGGCGGCGAATTCCGCCGCCCAGGCGCCGCTCTGCTCGCCGCGTGAACTCGACCAGGCGCCCGACTCGAGCACCGCGCCGAGGCGCTCGCGCTCGCCCTGATCCCACTGCGGCCAGCTCGGCCATGACTTGCCGGCGCGAACCGCGGTGCCGCCGAGGATGGCCGGTCGGTCGCTCACCGGCCCAGACTACAAGCGCCGCTGCGCGCCCTCGCCGCTCAGCTGCCGCCGAGCCAGAGCTTGCGCAAGAACCGCGCCAGGCCGTCGCCGCCCTCGATCTCGATCCGCGGGATCGCGAGCGGATCGGTTCCGGGTCGGGCCGCCTGGGCCTCGGTGGTGCAGGCGAGGGTGAAGCCAGCGGCGCCGGCCGCCCGTTTGGCGCGATCGTCGTGGCGGCCAAAGGGATAGGCCAGCATCGTGATCGGCTCGCCAAGCGCCGCTTCGAGCTCGGTGCGAGAGCCGCGCAGCTGCTCGCCGAGCTCGGCGTCGTTGAGTTCGGGCAAGGCCGGGTGGCTGCGGGTGTGGGCGCCGAACTCGATCCCGCCAGCGCGCATCGCGGCGATCTGTTCGCCCGAGAGCAGCGCCCGGCCGGCGATCGCGCCCTCCTCATCCCAGTCGTTGGTGGCGCCGATTCGGCCGCTGACGAGGAAGACGCTGACCGCCAGATTCCGCCGCCGCAGCAGGGGGTAGGCGACCGTGAAGTTGTCGGCGTAGCCGTCATCGATCGTGATCGCCACCGCTCGCCGCGGCAGTGGCGCTCCCTCGCGCAGCGCCGCGCCGAGCTCGGCGAGCGGGATCACCCGGTAGCGCAGCAGGGCCAGCAGGCGCAGCTGGCGGGCCAGCGCGTCCCTGCCGATGATGAAGCGGTCCTGCTCGCCGCTCGCGCTGAAGGCGTGATACATCAGCACCGCGACCCCGCGGCTGATCGAGCGCCACTGGGGGCGATCCATCGCCCTGCGCACACCGCGCCAAAACGCATACCGCGAGACGAAATCCAGCCACAGATCGCGGCGCTTCGGGGGGAGCAGGCGGGTGGCGCCGACCAGCGCGCGCGCGGGGACGCGGGCGGCCAACGCCAGGCGCCGCAGCGCCACCTCGCGCACGCTCGGCTCGTTGACCCAGCCCAGCAGGCGGGGGCGGGTTCGCGGGTGCTCGACGACGAAGCGGGCGCAAAAGACGCCGAAGCGCTCCTCATCGGCGAGGATCCTCTCGCCGGGCTTCTCGTCGTCGTGGAGCGCCTCGGCGTCGGGCAGGTAGCGCGCCAGGCAGCCGGCCTCAGAGAGCCGGTAGGCGACCTCGAGGTCCTCGACGCCGGGCAGCTCGCCGGCAAAGCCACCGATCTCGCCCAGGGCAGCGCGCGGCGCGGAGAAGTTGGCGCCGTAGCAATCGGCCCAGTCAAGGGGCCGCTCGGCGAGGGTCCGGTAGCGCTCGTTGAAGCGCCGGGCGTTGGCCCTGGCATAGGGGTCGCCGTTCGGCGGCGGGCGCTGGATCAGTTTGCCGATGCCAAGCGTCCTGGGCTCCCGCCGATGGGCTGCCAGGTGCTCGGCGAGGAGGCCCGGCGAGGCGATGATGTCATCGTCGAGGAAGAGGCAGACCTCGCCCCGCGCCGCCTCGATCGCCGCGTTTAGGACGGCCGGCTTGCCGGCCTTCTCGAGCTCGAGGACGCGCAGGGCAAAGGGCCAGCGGCGCCGGCTCAGCCCAGCGGCGCTGTGATCGGTTGAGCCATCATCGGCGACGATCACCTCGAAGTCATCGTGATCGTGGCTCTGGGCCGCGAGCGCTGCCAGGCAACGCTCCAGCAACCGGCGCCGGTTGTGGGTGGCGATCAGGACGCTGAGCGCGGGCGGCCGGTCGCTCAATTGCGCTCGACCTCGCGCGCTTCGGAGTAAACCCGCTCCAGGCGCTTGGCCCAGGCGTCCGGGGTGTAGTGGCGCTCGGCGAAGCGTCGGGCGCGCGATCCGAGCTCGCGCCGGGCACTCGGATCGAGGAGGAGCGCCGCCGCGGCGCTGGCGATCGCCTCGGGGCGATCGGCGATCACCAGCGGCGGCTCGGGCTCAAATGTGGTGAAGCCCTCGGCGCCGCGGGTCGTGGTCACCACGGCCTTGCCCCGGGCCAGTGCCTCGAGCACCTTGATCCGCATCCCGCCGCCGGTCCTGACCGGCGCCAAGACCAGCGCCGCTGCCTGCAGGTGTCCCTCGATGCTGGGCGCGTTGGCGACCACCTCGACCCGCTCGCCGGCGAGGGCGAGGACCTCGCGCGGGGGCGCGCTGCCGACGATCTGCAGCCGGGCCTCGGGGTAGTGGCGGCGAACCGCCGGCATGATCTCCGAGGCCAGCCAAAGCGCCGCGTCGCGGTTGGGCAGGTGGGTGAAGTTGCCGAGGAAGAGGATCGTTCCGGCCAGCTCGCGGGCGGGGTCAGCCGCCGCGGGCAGGGCGATTCCAAAGGGGTTGACGCGGACCCGCCCGGCCAGCGCGGGCTCGCGTGCGCCGATCAGTCCGGCGTCGGTCTCGCCGAAGACCTGGATCAGGTCAAAACGCTTCCAGGCGGCGGCCTGGAAGCGCTCCCAGCGCCGCCAATCCAGCGCCCGCAGCGCCGCCAGGGGCCGCTCGCTGAGTCGGCCTGCCCGCCACTCGGAGGCCGGAGCCCGAAAGGCCTCGTGCTCGGTCAGCACCGTGGGCACGCCGGGCGGGAGGCGCAGCGCCGCCATCGGGCTGTCCTCGATCGCGATCAGGTCAAAAGCGGCGCCGGCGCTCAGCCGGTCAAGCAGCGCCTGCAGGCCGGCGACCGAGCTCACCGCCCGCCAGGGCCGGCGAGTCCCGAGCCAGCCGAGCGCCAGCTCGAGGCGGACCGCCCAACGGCGCCGCGCCGAGCGGGCGCGGCGGCGGTCGATGAAATGGGCGTCAAGGCCCGAGTCGAGCAGCTCCTCGGCCGCCGCGGCCTGCCCGGGCAGCTCGCCATAGGTCCCGAGCAGGGTCACCTCGTGGTGGCGGCGCAGGCCACTGAGCTCGGCGTCGAGCAACTTCGGAAAGCCGCCGATGCCCTCGGCCTGGGGGACCATCGGGACGACGAGCAGGATCTTCATGAGCGGGCGGGGGTCAGCGGATCTCGCCGTCAGTCCCGCGGCCCGCCGGCTCCCCCGGCGAGGATCTCTTCGTAGGCCGCCTCGAAGCGTGGCAGCACGGTGGGGGCGGCGAACTGGCGGGCGCGCGCCGCGGCGGCCCGGCCCATCGTCTCACGGCGCTTCGGGTCGCCGATCAGCTCGGCCATCGCCGCGCTCAGTGCCTCGACGTCGCCCTGGGGGACGAGGATCCCGGTCTGGGGGGTGATCATGTCGGTGTGGCCACCGGGCTTGGTCCCGATCACCGGCTTGCCGCGGCTCATGCCCTCCGAGACCGTCGCGCCCAGGGGCTCGGGCCAAAGCGAGGGCATGACCCCGAATATCGCCCGGTCCCAGGCCGCCATCACGACCCGGTTCGGGACGTCGGCGAGGACCACGGCCCCTGGTTGGAAATCCGCCGGTGAGTCTCGCTCGAAGGTCCCCATCAGGACCAGCGGCGGTGGATCGGAGAGCCGGCGGTAGGCGGCGAAGAGCGTCTCCAGCCCCTTGACCTTGCGAAAGGCACCGACGAAGAGGATGAACGGCTCGGCCGGCAGTTTGGCCAGCCAGGCCTCGATCGCGGGCTCCTCCTCCTCCTCGGGCCCCGACGGCGGCTCGGATTGGAAGCTGGGAATGACCACGGTGAAGAGCTCGCCGCGGTTTCGCCCTCCGGCTCGCGGCAGGTGTCTGACGGTGACCTCCTCGACGTAGCTGCTGACGCTGTGCAACCCGGTCATCTTGCGCTCCAGCAGGGGCTTTGAGAGAGCGACCCCGGCGGCCGCGAACCAGCCCTTCGGGCGCCCGTAGTAATCGCCCGCGCAGGCGAGGCACTTGAGCGGCGCCGGACCGCTGCAGGGCGCTCCCTTCTGCAGGAGGGTGCGGGTCGCGCAGAAATAGCCGTAGTCGCGGGCGGAGACCAGCATCGGAATCTGCCTTCGCCCGAGCGCCGCGGCGACCGAGAAGGCGAGCCAACCGTAGGCGTGGATCAGCTCGGGCTCAAAGTCGGCGATCAGCTTGCGCAGGCCGTGGATCGTGACCGGATCGGGGAAGGGCGGCTGGTGGCGCTGCTCGCGGTCGCGGACCATGAACCCCAGTGCCGTGCGCAGCTGGCGCACGCGGTGCAGCTCATAGCCCTCGCGCTCTTCAAAGCGGGGCAGACCGCCGTGCCAGGGGGTCGCTACCGCGACCTGGTGACCGCGTTCGCCCATCGCCTGCGCGAGCAGTTGCGCCTGTCGGTGCGCGCCGCCGATGAAGGGCGGAAAGTGATCGGTTGCAAGCAGGATTCGCATCGCTCAGGCCAAGCCTGCCAGATCATCCCCTGTTTGCCGGCGGCCCAAGCGCCCGAGCAGGCGGTTCAGGGCCGGGCGGCGCTCGGAGTAGAGGAAGAACTCAGCCAGCGCTGGGACGAAGCGGCGGGGGAGGGCGGCGGTGAGCGCGAACCAGGCGACGTAGAGCGCCTTCTTCGGCGCCCTGGCGTCAAAGCGGCGACGGGCGGCGCGGATCGCATCGGCGAGGATCGAGCTGGCGCGATCGGCGGCGATCGGGTGGCGCTCGGGATCGAGGCGCAGCGAGATCAGCCGGTTGGCGAGGTCCCAGAGCGAGAGGATCGGATCGGGGCGCGGCAGGCCGATCTGATCGGCGAGGTGCTCGAGTCCAGCCACGGTCGAGCGGGCGAGGGAGACCGTTTGACGGATGTGGTCGAGGTCGACTCGCGCCGCCCCCCGTTCGTAGCTGTTGGCGCCGTGGACGCGGTAGGAGGCGCCGATCTCCTCCAGCGAGGCGACCGGGCCGAGCAACGCGATCAGGTGGACCAGATACCAATCGGCGCAGATCGGGAAGCCGGCCTCGGGAATCGGCAGGATCCGCGCCAACGCCTCGCGCCGAAAGGCGTTGGCGCTCATCGCCATCCAGGTCAGGTCAAAGGGGAAAGAGAGCTCCGCGCGGCGCATGTCGCCCTGCGGAAGCGGCAGGTGGGAGGGCGGCTTGATCGCGCCGCTCGGCGCTCCGGCGGCGTCGATCGTCTCCATCCGGCACTGGACCTTGGCGAGGGCGGGCTCGGCGGCGAAGACGGCGGCCGCGCGCGCGGCCGCCGCGGGGTGCAGCAGGTCATCGGCGTCGAGGACGATGACGATGTCGCCGCGGCAGCGCTCAAAGCCAGCGTTTAGCGCCGAGGCCTGGCCGCCGTTTTCCTTCAGCACCAGCTCGACCCGGTCTTCGTAGTCGACCAGCAGCTCGCGCGAGTCATCGGTTGAGCCGTCATCGACGACGGTCACCGCGACCCGGGGGTGGGTCTGGGCGAGGGCGCTCTCGATCGCGGCGCCGAGAAAGTCCGCGTAGTTGTAGTTGTCGATCAGGATGTCGACGCTCAGCTCAGCCGCCGCCGGAGCGCTCACCGGGGCACCGGCGGGGCGGGGATCCAGGCCGAGACCCGGCGATAGACCCGGGCGGGGCGGGCGCTGAGAAAGAGACGGGCCGAGACCGCCAGCGGCGCTGAGCTGGGGGCGGGGGGCGCCTTGAAGCCGAGCCTGCGGGTTTCGCCCGGGCGCAGGGTGAAGCGGCGCACCAGCGGCTGCCCGCCGGCACCGAGGCGCACCTGCAGCAGGTAGGAGGCCGCGTGCTGCTCCTCGCTGCCGACACCGATCTCGGCGCGTTGGCTAAGCGCGTCGGGGCTGACCCAGAGCTCGGTGTAGCCGTCGGCGTTCTTGGCGGGCAGGGTCCTCATCGCCAGCCCGACCGCCAGCGCCGCCAGCAGGACCCCGGCGAGGATCAGCGCCGCCTCGCGGCGCCCGAGCGCTATCCGCAACAGCTCGCGCCGCGGCTTTGGCGCTTTGCGCGCCAGCGCCGCGAAGCGGCAGCTGCCGAAGACGACGATCAAGAGCAAAAGGGCCCAGGAGAGCGCCCCCAGGCCGCCCGGAACGTAGTTCAGCAAGAAGGCGCCGAGCACCAGGGTGATGAGGCTGAGCGCGACGCTCAGCAGGGCGATCTGGGCGGCGCCGAGCGAGCGCCGGGCGAAGGTGGCGGCGGTGATCCCATAGCCCGGCGCAAAGAGGGCGAGGGGGACGGCGAAGAGCACGCTGAGCGCGCTCAGCGGGATCGCCAGCGCCGCCAGCGCGCAGAGCGCTGCGCCGCCGCAGAGGATCTCGAGGTCGCGGTGGCCCCTCATCGCTTGCCTTCGAGGTCATAGACGGTGATCGCCCCGTTCGTGTAGATCCGTGCCGCTTCGGGAAGCGCCTGGAACTTGGTCACCACCGCGGCGGGGAGGAGTTCTTCCTTGACCGCGGCGCCGTTGGTGGAGAAGTAAAAGCCGCGGGTCCCGTCGCCGCCGACTTCACGGCGGTCGACGAGCACGTAGCGGAGATTGTTTTCGCGCAGCAGAGGCAGCTCCCAGCCTTCCAGGGTCGGGTCTTCGATGATGTCCCTGACATCAGGTGACTCGCCGGCGATCGCCACCTCACCGCCGGGGTCAAGGAGAAAGCGGGCGTCGGCCACCGGCGCCGCGAAGCGACCGCCGGGGATCTGTTCGCGCGCCCATTCGGCCACCGCCAACGGTGGTGAGACAATCGTTCGGCCTTCGGCCTTGATTCGCACCGGCTTGGCCAACTGGGCATCCCAGGGCCAGCCCGAGATCGCACCGCCGACCAGGATCACGCCCAGGGCGCAGCTCAAAAGGGCGCGTCCCATCCGCGGCCACCAGACCGGGCGCCAGTTCTCCAGCCCGACCCCGGCGAGGACGAAGGCGAGGCCGATGAAGAGGAACTCGCTGAGCCGGTTGCCGGTCTCCCAGGCCTGGGGCGCCAGGCGCAGCGCCACGGTCCCAAAGAAGGCGATCGCGGCGAGCCCGAAGAGCATCACGAAGGGCTGGCGGCGGTAGCGGCGCCAGGCCGCGCGCAGGCCGAAGGGCAGGCCGACGGCGAGGATCAGGACCGCGAGCAGGGCCACGGCGCGGGCGAGGATCGGGGTCGGCGGAATCGCGCCGCCGCTGCCCTGGAACAGGGCCCGTGGCGGCGCCTCGCCGGAGACGGTGTGAAAGACAGCTTCGAAGGCTTCGCTCAAAACCGGGGCCAGATAGCCGAAGGTGGAGCTCGCGACCAGCACCAGCCAGGCGAGTGCCATGGCGCCCGCCAAAAGCGCAAAGCGCCAGGGGTTGCGCCAGTCCCAGGAGTGGCGCACGAGCCGGTGGGCGATCGCCAGGAGCACCAGAAAGCCGACCAGCGCGTAGGAGGTGAGATGGTGGGTGATGACGATCGCGGCGCTGCCGAGGACGATCGGCAGCGCCCACTCGCGGGCCCAGCTGCGCGGCGAGCGTTCGCGCTCGGCGAGCACCATCATGATCACGACCAGCAGCGGCAGGGCCAGCGACTCGTAGGAGTACTGGGCGCCCCAGAAGACGAAGTTGAAGTTGCCGGTGTAGATCGCGACGCCGAGCCCGGCGCTTCGGGCTGAGCCGCTGAGGCGCAAGAAGAGCAGGAACATCGCCGCCATCAGGGTCAGTCGGGCGGCGCCGACGAGGATGATTCCGGCGCTGAAGCTGGAGAGGCCGGTGATCGCCATCAGCGCCGAGCTGGCTCCCTCAAGGCCCGGGAAGTAGGCGGTGACGGGGATGATCGAGTTGGGGTGAAAGAGGTGTTTGTGGGCAATCACCTGGTTCGCGTTGAAGGCGTGCACCAGCTCATCGGAGAAGGTGAATAGCGGCGCGTCGCGGAGCACCTTGACCAGATAGAGGGAGAGCCCGAGCAGGCAGACAAGGGCAAGTCGCTCACCGCTCGAGGCCGCCTCGGAGGTGAGCCGATAGAAGATCGGCCCGGCGATGATCAGGATCCCCGCCCAGTAGATCAGCGGTGAGGGGGAAAGCGTCGCTCGCGAGAGGGCGTTGGCGATCGAGCAGACGAGCAAACCGCCACCGGCGGCGAGAACGATCGGGGCGAAGTGACTGCGGGTTCTCGAATCCGGGCGCGCCATGGGGGCTGCCCGGTACTCAAGCAGCAGTAGCGGCTGCCTCGCGCTCCTGCGCCTCGCTGGCCAGAGCTGGACGCTCGTTGTGGACCACGCGTCGCTTGCGCGCCTCGCGCAGGATCGTGCCGAGCACCCGGAAGCCGTCGCGGAAGGTCTTCAGATTGCTCTGTCCGGAGATCCGGTCGGCCTCATAGCTCGGCACCTCGGTGATCTTCATGCCGGCACCGGAGATGCGCAGGTTGATCAGGGTCTCGACCTCAAAGCCCGGCACGTCGAGCGAGATGAACGGCAGGCAGCGGGCCCAGAAGGCGTTGTAGCCGTAGCAGAGGTCGGTGAAGTTGGTGCCGTGCAGCAGGTTCGCGGTGCCGCTCAGAAAGGAGTTGCCGAGGCTGCGCAGTTTGGTGATGTCGGCGGATCCACCACCCTCGAGAAAGCGCGAGCCCTTGGCGAAGTCAGCGCCGGCCTCCAGCGCCTCGAGAAAGCGTGGGATCTCGGCCGGGTTGGCGGAGCCGTCGGCGTCGAGCATGACCACCACGTTGCCGGTGACCGCGGCAAAGCCGGTCCGAAATGCGTCGCCCTTGCCGCGCCCGCTCTGGGTCAGGACCCGGATCCCGGGGCGGGCGCGTTCGGCGGCCTCGATCGTCGCGTCGTGTGAATTGCCATCGACGAGGATCACCTCGTGCAGGCCATCGGGCAGCTCGGCCAAGACCTGGCCGATGTTGTGCTCCTCGTTCATCGCCGGGACGACGACGCTGACCTTGGTCTCGCGGTTGCGGCGCCGGTCGGGGCCGGCGTAGGGGACGCTCTCGCGAGCGGCGAGGGCCTGGACGTCGATCAGGGGCACGCCACCGACCTGGTTAAAGCTGGTCGAGGGCGCCTCAAATAGATTCAGCGGGCGGGGCAGGAGGCTGACCGGGACGCCGATCGACTTGAAGGCGCGGACAACGTCGAGCAGGCCTTTGTCATCGGCGTGCTGGCTGGCGATCACGACCCGGTCGGCGTGGTAGCGATCGACGATTTCAAGCGCCGCGATCCGCGCCGCGGCGGGCGTATCGCCGTGAGCGGAGGAAACCGTCGCGACGATCTTGGCGTACTCGCTGAGCGGCGCGAAGGCGCGCAGTCGCTGCGCGGTTGACTCCTCGCCGACCAAAACCCAGCGCTCGGGCTCATCGAGTCGCTGAAAGAATGGGCCGCCGAGCAGGCGGGCGCCGCTGTCAAGGACGACGAAGCCGCCCCACAGGGCGAGCTGCTCGGGGCCGCTGAGCGGCGTCAGCAGCGACGCCGACCAGGCAAAGAGGGCGGCGACCAGCAGCCGCATCACCGGCCAGGCGAGGCCGTCTTCTTTGTGCGAGGGATCGGCGCCGTAGACGCCGAGGCCGCCGTAGACCAAGACCAGCAGCGCCGGTGCCACCGGCAGTGCGGGAAAGAGCTTCGCGCCGCTGATCGCGACGGTCAGCGCCAGCACCGCCGAGGAGGAGGCGAAGTCGACGAGGGGCAGCAGCCACCAGCCGATTCCGCGCCTGGCGCGCGGCATTTTGCCGAGACTCGGGCGGTTTTGGACGAGGGCTTCGCCGCGCTGGGCGCCCTGGAAGGGAGGTTCGAGGGTCAGATCGCTGGCGGAGGTCATCAGGGCGCTGTTTTCTGTCGGGATATCGGTAGTTGTGCTCACTGCGACGCTACTCCCTCCCTATCGGCTGTCGCAGGCGGCGACCTTAGCCATAAATAAGAGGATTGATCGAGCACGCTCAAGCCAGGGCTAAGTGTGCACGGTTGAGGGATTCGCGCAACCACTTTGATCACGCAACCCAAGTTATGCCTATTAGTTTCAGTGCGAAACTACTGAGTGAATGGATCTATAGACCATAGGCGGTGGCGAGCTCTGGATCCTTCGCTGCGAGCATCTCGGCAAGCTCGACCATCACCTTGCATTGCTTCCAGGTCGCGTCGTCTTGCATCTTGCCGTCGATCATGTGGACACCGCGTCCGTCGGGGATCGCCTCGAGCACCTTTTTGGCGAAGCGGACCTCCTCGGGCGGCGGGCTGAAGACCCGCTTGGCGATCGCGATCTGGGCGGGGTGCAGTGACCAGGCGCCGACGCAGCCCATCAGGAAGGCGGCGCGGAACTGGGTCTCAGCGCCCGCCGTGTCCTTGATGTCACCGAAGGGGCCATAGAAGGGCAGCGCGCCGGTCGCCGCGCAGGCGTCGACCATGCGCGCGATCGAGTAATGCCAGAGGTCCTGCTGGGCGCTGACTCGGTCGGCCTCGGGATTCTCGGGGTCGGCCGGGTCCTCCATCACCCGGTAGCCGGGGTGCCCGCCGCCGACCCGGGTCGTCTTCATCCGCCGCGAGGCGGCCAGATCGGCGGGTCCAAAGCTCATCCCCTGCATGCGCGGGCTCGCCGCGGCAATCTCCTCGACGTTGACGACGCCCTGGGCGGTCTCGAGGATCGCGTGGATCAGGATCGGGCGCTGCAGGCCGGCCTTGGCCTCGAGCTGGGCCAGGAGCCGGTCGACGTAGTGGATATCCCAGGGTCCCTCGACCTTGGGCACCATGACGACCTCGAGCACCTCGCCGATCTCCTGCACCAGGGTGGTGAGGTCATCGAGCACCCAGGGGCTCTCCAGCGAGTTGACCCGCGTCCAGAGCGAGGTTTGGCCGAAATCAGACTCCTTGGCCGCCTTGATCAGGCCCTGGCGCGCCGCCTCCTTGCGATCGACGGGGATCGCGTCCTCAAGGTTGCCGAGCAGGATGTCGGTCTGCTTGGCGATATCGGCGGCCTTGGCGACCATCTTCTCGTTGGAGAAGTCAAGGAAGTGGATCATCCGCGACGGCTTGACGGGGATCTCACGCAGCGGCTCGGGGGCCCCGATCGCCTGCGGCTGGAAAAAGTCTCTGGGGTTTCTCAAGCTGCTCCTCGGTCGGTTTGTGCGAGCAGAAATCTAGTCGCTCCAGTGATTTTGCCGCCTGCGCCCGGCGTACCCTCGGCGACGATGGAGGCTTCCGAGCGCGATAGCACCTCCGACTGGCTGCTCCCCGGCGATGCGGCGCCGCCGCTGCTCGGCGAGCTGATCGAGCGGATCGAGGAGGCGCTCGAGGTCGCCTACGCCTCGCGGGCCTTCACCGAGTCGGTCGGGGCCAGCGCGATCGAGGCCGCCGAGCAGGCCCGCGCGGCTTTCATGCAGGCGGCTCGTGCCGCCGAGCAGGCCTACCGCTCGGCCGAGTTCGCCGAGCGGGCCAGCGTCGCGATGCTCGAGGAGCGCCGCCGTTTCGGCGCCGGCGAAGCGCGCGCCCAGGACGCCGGCCTGCGCAGTTTCACAGAGCGCGCCGACCGCGTCGTCGCCCGCCTGCGCGCGCTCGAGCAACTGCCCGCCTGAGCCCGGGCGGCGCCCGGCGATATCCTTCGCCTCCCCTCAGAACCCGAGCAGAGCAGGAGCAATGGCCGTAGAGACCGCCGCCTACAGCGAGCAGACCGATATCCAGCGCGACATCACCGCGATGGTGCGCCAGTTCGCCGACGAGCAGATCATCCCCAATGCCGAGCACTTCGACCACGAGGACAGCTTCCCGGAGTCGATCGTCGAGCAGATGAAGGAGCTTGGTCTGTTCGGGGTGACGATCCCCGAGGAGTACGGCGGGATGGGCCTCGATCTGACCACCTACGCGATGATCGTCGAAGAGCTCTCGCGGGGCTGGATCTCGATCTCGGGCGTCGTCAACACCCACTTCATCGGTTCCTACCTGCTGATGAAGTTCGGCACCGAGGAGCAAAAGGAACACTTCCTGCCAAAGATGGCAACCGGGGAGATCCGCGCCGCCTTCTCTCTCTCTGAGCCCGAGGTCGGCTCTGACGTGCAGGGCATCAAGTCGACCGCCAAGAAGGGGGAGGACGGCAATTGGGAGCTCAACGGCCAGAAGATGTGGGTCACCAACGGGCTCGGTTCAAGTGTCGTCTTCGTGCTGATGAAGACCGACCCCCAGGCCGATCCGCCCTACAAGGGGATGACCTGCTTCATCACCGAGAAGGAGCCCTGGAAGGAAGTCAACGAGGGCGAGTTCAAGGGCCTGACCGTGCCGCCGAAGATCAAGAAGATGGGCTACAAGGGGGTCGAGTCCACCGAGCTCCTCTACGACGGCTATCGCTGCCCAGCGGCGCGCGTGCTCGGCGGCGAGGAGCAGGGGGTGGGGCAGGGCTTCGTGCAGATGATGGATGCGCTTGAGGTCGGCCGCGTCAACGTCGCCGCGCGCGGCGTCGGCATCGCCCAGCGCGCCCTGGAGCTGGCCCTGCGCTACAGCCAGGAGCGCAAGACCTTCGGCAAGCCGATCGCCCAACATCAGGCGATCCAGTTCAAGCTCGCCGACATGGCGACCAAGATCGAGGCGGCGCGCCTTCTCACCCGCAAAGCGGCTCGCCTCAAGGACGCCGGCGAGCGCTCTGACCTGGAGGCGGGGATGGCGAAGCTGCTCGCCTCAGAGACCGGCAAGGAGTGCGTCGAGGAGTGCTTTCGCATCCACGGCGGCTACGGCTACTCCAAGGAGTATGAGATCGAGCGCCTCTACCGCGACGCGCCGCTGCTTTTGATCGGCGAGGGCACCTCGGAGATCCAGCGCATGGTGATCGGCAAAAAGCTCCTGCAGAGGCACAAGATCTAGATGAGAGGCGCCTAGTCCAGATGGCCTCGACCGCCGAGCTGATCAAGACCGCTGTCGAGCGCTTCCAGGCCGAAGTCCCGGCCCTGGCCAACCTCAAGCTTGTCTTCGGTTTGGAGCTAAAAGCCCGCCACGACATCCAGCTCTACCGGGTCGAGGTGCCCGGCCCCAAGATCAGCAAGGACCTCGCCCAGGACGAGCGGATCCTGGTTGAAATCGATCGCCCCCAGTTCAACGAGCTGGCCGAGAAAGGCACGCTGAAAAGCTATCGCCGGGCCTATGAGACCGGCCACATCAAGGCGAGCGGCGACTCCAATGTGCGCAAGCTGATCGGCCAGGTGGTCGAAAAGCAAGAGCAGCGCGCGCGGCTGAAGAAAGTCCACTGAGCGCCGCAGCGCCGGGCGCGGATAGCATCCCGCGCCGTCCAATCCCAGAGGAGAATCCTGCACAGATGAGCGAGCAGATCTATGAGCTGAGCACCGATCAGGCCGAGCGCGAGGCATCGGGCGCGCACAGCTACGGCCGCTACCTCGAGGAGTTCGAGGTCGGCGCCGTCTACAAGCACTGGCCGGCGAAGACCGTGACCGAGTCAGACGATCACCTCTTTTGCCTGATCACGATGAATCACCACCCGCTGCACCTAAACGATGTCTACGCCAAGGGCTCCCAGCAGGGCCGAAATGTGGTTGTCGGCCCGCTGGTCTACTCACTCGCCCTCGGCATGTCGGTCTCCGATATCTCCGGCAAGGCGATCGCCAACCTGGCGACCGAAGAACTCTCTCACCCCAACCCGGTCTTTCACGGCGACACGCTCTTCTGTGAGACCGAGGTGCTCGACGTCAAGCCCTCCAAATCAAAGCCCGACCGCGGCGTGGTCAAGGTCCACACCCGGGTGCTGAACCAGGACGGGCTCCTGGTCGCCGAGTTCAAGCGCCTGGTCCTGGTCCCGCGCAAAACGCCCGCCGAGGCCTAGATCGATTCCCCAGACTGAGCCTTTCCTCAAAGCGCAGCGGGGGGCGCTCAGCGGTGTTTCAATCGTGGTCCTCGGCAAGCGATGAATAAGAGCTCGATCAAAACCCCAGCCACCGAGCTCCTGCTCGCCTGCCTGGCGGCGCTCCTCTTCCTCCTTGTTCTGGGCGCACCCGCGGCGCTCGCCCAGCTGCCCGTCGGCTTCCAGGACACCGAACTGGAACTCGAAGGACCCCAGCCCGGCAACGGGCTCGAAAAGCCGACGATGATGCGCTTCGCCCCCGATGGGCAGCTCTTCGTGGCCCTCAAGTCGGGCGAAATCCTGCTCTATGAAAGCGTCGCCGACAAGACGCCGACGGTCTTCGCCGACCTGCGCACCGACGTCTATGACCTCGGCGATCGGGGCCTGCTCGGGCTCGCACTCGATCCAAAATTCTCCGAAGGGCGTCCCTACGTCTACGCCCTCTACACCTATGACCACATCCTCGGTGATCCCGAACCGGCGCCCAGATGGGGACAGCCCAATCATGCCGGCGATGAATGCCCCGAACCCGACGGCGCCGATGACTGCCTGGTCAGCGGGCGGTTGGTGCGACTCAAGGACGTCGGCGGCGAAGCGAGCGAAGAAAAGGTGCTGGTCGAAGGCTGGTGTCAGCAGTTTTCCTCGCACTCGATCGGCGACCTCGAATTCGGCTCGGGCGGCGAACTGTTCGCCAGCGGCGGCGACGGCGCCAGCTTCGACTCGGCCGATTTCGGCCAGTTCGGCGAAAAAACCCCCAACCCCTGCGGCGACCCGCCGGCCGGCAAAGGCGGGGTGGAGGAACCGCCCACGGCGATGGGCGGCTCGCTGCGCTCGCAGAACCCCAAGCTTTTGAACGGCAAGGTGATTCGGATCAGCCCCGACAGCGGCGAAGGTCTGGAAGGAAATCCGCTCTTTTCCAGCGCCAATGAAAACGAACGCCGGATCGTCGCCGAGGGGTTTCGCAACCCGTTTCGGTTCACGGTCGACCCCAGCACCCACCAGCTCTTCGTCGGCAACGTCGGCTGGGGAACCGATGAGGAGATCGATCGCTTCACACCGCCGGTTGAGGGCCTCCCCGCCCAGCTCTACAACTCGGGCTGGCCCTGCTATGAAGGGCTCGAAGAGACCGAAGTTTTCTCCGGCCTCGGTCTGGCGGCCTGCGAACACCTCTACGAAACCCCCGGTTCGACCTCGCCGCCCTTCTTTTACTACGAACACAACAAGGAGATCACGCCCGAAGACCCCTGTCCCTCGGGGTCCGGGTCAGCGATCGCGGGCCTGAGGTTCTATGAGGGCGACGCCTACCCAGCCCAGTACAAGGGTGCCCTCTTCTTCTCCGATCCGGTGCGGGGCTGCATCTACGTGATGTTCCCGGGTGAAAACGGCGAACCGGATCCAAGCCAGGTGGTCCCGTTTCTGACCAACGGCGGGCCCTATCCGGGGATCGACGTCGAGGAAGGCCCCGAAGGCGACCTCTACTACGTGAAGCTCGAAGGCAGCGCCGAAAACGACGGCTCGATCCACAAAATCTCCTACAGCTCAGGCGATCAGCCCCCGCTCGCCCACCTCAGGGTGAACGGCGCGGTCTGGGGCCCCGAAGACGAAGAATTCCAGTTCGACGCCTCCGAATCCAGCGATGCCAACGAAGGCGAAGAACTGACCTACTCCTGGGATCTCAACGGCGACGGGGTGTTTGGCGACCTTGGCGATAGCGCCGTCGTGCAGCACCGGTTCAACGACGCCGAAAATCACACCGTCGCGGTCCGGGTCGAAGACGAACAGGGGGAGAGCTCGATCGCTCGGATCACGGTCTATCCGGGTGACAGCCCGCCCGAACCGGTGATCTCAAAACCCGCCGAAACCCTGCACTGGAGCGTCGGTGAAACGATCCACTTCGAAGGATCGGCAAATGACGCCGATGAAGCGGGCGGAAAGGTCCCGACCAGCGGGCTGTTCTGGGACTCGCGTCTCTTTCACTGTCCCTTCAGCGGTTGTCACACCCATCCCCTCTACGAATTCCACGAAGCCTCCGCGGGACAGTTCATCGCGCCTGAACACGATTATCCAAGCCAGATCCAACTGTTTCTGACCGCGACCGACGCGCGTGGCTTGGCCCGGACAACCTCGGTTCACCTGCAGCCGACCCCGGTCAGGTTGCGGATCCGGTCAAACCCGGTCGGCCTCGGTCTGGGGGCCGGAACGTTGAGCGAAGCGGCGCCCTTCACGCTGACCGCGATCGAGGGCGCAAACGTCACCCTCAGCGCGCCCAAGACGATCAGCGATGAAGGCGCCACCTACGCCTGGCAGGGCTGGTCTGACGGCGGCGCCCGCGTCCACACGGTGATCGCCAAATGTGCGGCCATCTACACGGCCGAATACAGGCTCGGTTCGGTGCCAAACGAAGAACCGACGAACCAGCTCGAGGCCCCGTGTGACACAACGCCGCCGCAGACGACGATCGACTCCGCCCCCAGCGGCCCGACGAATAACCCGACCCCGACGATCGCCTTCTCCTCCAGCGAGCCCGAATCGAGTTTTGAATGCGAGCTCGATGGTGAGGCCTACGCGCCCTGCGCCAGCCCGGTGACGCTCGCCCCCCTGCCCCAGGGCCCGCACAGCTACAGGGTGCGGGCCGCCGACGCCTTGGGCAACGCCGACCCGAGCCCCGCCGAGGCCGCCTTCAGAGTCGACACCAGCCCCCCGCAGACCACGATCGAATCGGGGCCGACCGGCACGATCGCCGAAACGACCCCGACGATCGCCTTCTCCTCCAGCGAGCCCGAATCGAGTTTTGAATGCAAGCTCGACGGCGAGGCCTTCGGCGCCTGCGCCAGCCCGGTCAGGCTCGCCCCCCTGGCGGATGGCCCGCACTCCTATGAAGTGCGTGCCACCGACGCGGCGGGCAACACCGACCCCAGCCCGGCGCTTGACAGCTTCACGGTCAGGGCTCCCCGGATCGAAGAAGCGCCGGCGCGAGAGCCGCAGACAAAGCTCGCCAAGCACCCCGACCGCCACACGAAGAGCACCACGGCGAAGTTCACCTTCTCGGCGAGTACCGGCGGCGCACGCTTTCGCTGCAAGCTCGACCGGGGACCGTTCAGGACCTGCAGCTCACCGGAGACCTACCGGCATCTGCGAGCGGGCAGGCACGTATTCGAGGTCCTCGCCGCGAACGCGGCCGGCGCTGACCCGACGCCGGCCAGATTCGCCTGGAGGATCCGTTAACGGATCGTCGTCTCAGTGCGCTTCATCGGAGGCGTGGGCCGGTGGCCGCGACTCCTCCGCCAGCGAGGTGATCTGCAGCGGACCGTGCGCGGCCTCCTCGAGCACCTCGCTTGCCTCCTCGGCCGAGCGCGCGTAGAGCTCGACCAGCATGTGGACGACGATCCGCTCCTCGTCGTGCTTGTGGAAGCGCACGTGGGTGAAGAACTCGCGCACGCCGGCGTCACCGAAGGCGCCGTAGGTGAGGAACTCGATCGCTTCGGGCCCAGCGCAGCTCTCGACCCGGTCCTGGTCGACGGTGACCGTGCAGGAGGCGACCCAGGGGGTGCCGGCGACCATCCGTTCCCAGCGGTCCTCGATCGGCACGACACGGTCGCCCTGGAAGGTGAGGTGGGGCTGATCGTGCATGCAGTCAAGGCACTGGACGACCGATTCCTGGACCTCATCGACACCCTCGGCCGGGATTCCGGATTCGGGGTCAACCCGGCGGATCGCGTCGTAGTGGAGCTGGATCTCCAGGTTCTGGGACCAGCAGCGATAGCAGCGCAACCAAGCCGAGCGCTCCCCTTGAAGCTCGTTCATCGCCCTATTGTCGCGCTTCTGAAGGCAGGAGGAGCCTTCGCCCCTCCGCATCGGCGATGTCTGGGGGCACGAATGCGTTGGTCTGCTCTAGGAGCCGCTCGGCGATCCTGAGGTCACTCCAGTCGATAGAGGCCGCGTAGCGTTGCGCATAGTCGAGAACGCGGATCAGCGGCCGGGGGTCGCCACTCCGCGAAAGCGCGCGCAGAGCCTGCAGGTAGTCGTTTCGGTAGGAGAGTGGGATCACGATGCGTTGTTGGTCGACGGCGCTCAAGGCTGCGTTCATCAAGACGCGACCGATGCGGCCGTTTCCGTCCCTGAACGGATGGACCTCGGAGATCAGGAACATCATGAAGACGGCCTTGGCGAGCCCGGCGGGAAGCTCGGCGAAGAAGCGGTATCCCTCGATCAGGGTTCCGTTGACCATGTCCGGCCTGACGAAGGTGGTGGTACCGGCTCTGTTCGCCCGGCTCTTGAATGCGCCCGGATTGGCTTGCGGCCGCCGCGCGAGCATCCGAGCGTGATCGGAGCGGAGCCGGGCGAGCAGGTCCTGTGGTCCAGCGGGAAGTTGAGCCCGCTTGACCGAATCGTTGACGAGGTCGAAGGTACCAAGGACATCGTGGGCGTCTTCGGTTCGCCCCTCTGGAACCGCGCGCTCGAAGACGATCTCTTCTGCCTCTGTCAGCTCAAACTCGGTTCCCTCGATCCAGTTCGAGAAGTAGGCCTCGATGAACGAGAGGGCGGGGAATGAGTTCGGCTGAGCATCGCGCACGGCGAGGGGTCGTCGCAGCAACTCCGCATGGAGCGCCTCGAAAAGCTCCAGGCGCCGCGGGTCAAACGCGACCCCCTCGCCGCTGGCGCGGGCGGCGGCGGTTTGAAGCGGCGCGTCTCCGCTCCCGAGTACCGCGCCGATCAACTTATCTAGGGTCGCCATCTCCGCCTCGGCTCCCAGTGGCTCGATCAAGGTTCGTGCCTGCGCCCGGAGCTCGTTGAGGGCATTGGGCCCTCGCTGGCTGATCGTCAGGACCAGCTCTCGCTCAAGCTCCTCCCTGGTGAGGGTTCGCCTGATGGCCGCGTTGCGTGAGCGCGAAGGGCGCATGTTGTCGAGGAACGCCCGGCCGCGGCTTGAGAAGTGAAGGCCCTCGAGGTAGGGCATATCTGCGGGCGCCGGACCAGGCCCCCGGCGGGGCCGAAGGATCAGGCCGGGCAGTCTCGTCGGTCTTTTTCCGACGTAGTTTGGACCCGCATCGAGGAACAGTGATCCGTCCTTTGAGGGCATCGCCTCGAAGCCACTTCGGTCGACGACAACGGCGCCGGGGAAATAGAGCGCGGCGATTCGTTGCCAGTTGCGGCGTACGATTCGCTCCACCGATTCGTCGAGGTTTCGCGCATAGAGGCGACCGGCGATTTTTCGCGCTCGTCCCCGCGCCACGGCGCGCCGCACCGCGGCCGAGGTGGCCGTAGTGCTGAGGAAGACCTCAGGCTGCTGATCAATCGAAAAAGTGCGCTTAGCGGGAGCCATTTCCGCCTCGATAGTAGATTAAACGCGCGTAGCGGGCGTAAAAGCAAGAAATACCGCGCGTAACGCGCCTGCAGTGGCTCTAGGCTGCGGTGCGCGCCCGAGCGCTCGCAGAGACGAGGTCGACGATCTCACCCATGATCCGGTTCAGGTCAAAGTCCTTGGGCGTGTAGACGCCGTCGACCCCCGCCGCGCGCAGCCGCTCGGCGTCGGCCGGCGGAATGATCCCGCCGGCGAGAACCGGCGCCTCAACTCCCTCCTCGCGCAGGATGCGCACGACCTCGGGGATCAGCTCCAGATGGGAGCCGGAGAGGATCGAGAGGCCGACCACGTCGACGTCCTCCTGAAGCGCGGACTCGGCGATCTCCTCCGGGGTCAGGCGGATCCCCTGGTAGACAACCTCCATGCCGACGTCGCGGGCGCGCAGAGCGATCTGCTCAGAGCCGTTGGAGTGCCCGTCGAGGCCGGGCTTACCGACCAGGATCTTGATCCGGTGCCCGATCTGCTCAGAGACCGCATCGACCCGGGCGCGGATCTCGGCGAGCTGCTCGCGGTCGACGGCTGGGGCGGCGCCGCTGACCCCGGTCGGGCCACGGTAGGCGCCGAATGCCTCGCGCAGGACCTCGGCCCACTCGCCGGTCGTCGCCCCCGCCTTGGCGGCGGCGATCGTCGCCGGCATCACGTTCTCATCATCGCTGGCGGCGACCCGGGCGAGCTCCTTCAGCGCGGCGCTGACCGCGCCATCGTCGCGCTCAGCCTTCCAGGCCTCAAGCGCCTCGATCCGTTCGCGCTCGACCTCGGGATCGGGGGTGAGGATGCCGCCGTCGGCACCCGCGGTCAGCGGCGAGTCGGCGCTCTCGGTGAAGCTGTTTTGGCCGACCACCTTCTGCTCGCCGCTCTCGATCCGGGCGACCCGCTCGCGGTGGGACTCGACCAGACGGGCCTTCATGTAGGGGACTGCGGCGACCGCGCCGCCCTGCTCCTCGACCACCGCCATCTCGGCCTTGGCCCCCTCGCTCAGCTCCTCGACGAGGCCCTCCATCACCTTTGAACCCTCGAAGATGTCGGGGTACTCGAGCAGATCGGTCTCGTTGGCGAGCACCTGCTGGATGCGCAGGCTCCACTGCTGATCCCAGGGGCGGGGGAGACCCATCGCCTCGTTCCAGGCGGGCAGCTGGATCGCGCGGGCGCGGGCATCGCGGCTGAGGGTGACGGCGAGGGCCTCGAGCACGATGCGCTGGATGTTGTTCTCGGGCTGGGCCTCGGTGAGGCCGAGCGAGTTGACCTGGACGCCGTAGCGGAAGCGCAGCATCTTCTCCTCGCTGACCCCGTAGCGCTGGCGGCCGATCTCGTTCCAGATCCGCCCCATCGCGCGCAGCTTGGCGATCTCCTCGACCAGGCGGATGCCGGCGTTTACGAAGAAGGAGATGCGACCAAAGACCTTGGGGAAGTCCTGCTCGGAGACCTGACCGCGCGCCTTGACCTCATCGAGCACCGCGATCGCGGTGCTGAGCGCGTAGGCGATCTCCTGCACCGGCGTCGCTCCGGCCTCCTGCAGGTGATAGCTGCAGATATTGGTCGGGTTCCAGCTCGGCACCTCGTTGACGCTGAAGGCGACCATGTCGGCGATCAGTCGCATCGAGGGCTGGGGCGGGAAGGCGTAGGTCCCCCGCGAGAGGTACTCCTTGATGATGTCGTTTTGGGTCGTCCCCTTGAGCTCGGTGCGCTTCACGCCGCTCTCCTCGGCGACCGTCACGTAGAGGCCAAGCAGCCAGGCCGCGGTCGCGTTGATTGTCATCGAGGTGTTCATCTGATCGAGCGGGATTCCGTCGAGGAGCTGGTGCATGTCGCCCTTGTGGGCGATCGAGACGCCGACCTTGCCGACCTCCCCGCGGGCGAGGACGTGGTCTGGGTCATAGCCGGTCTGGGTGGGCAGATCGAAGGCGATCGAGAGGCCGGTCTGGCCCTTGGCCAGATTGCCCCGATAGAGCTCATTCGAGCGCCGCGCATCGGAGTGCCCGGCGTAGGTGCGCATCACCCAGGGACGGTCGCGCTCGGGCAGTCGGTGCTCAGACATGGCCCAAATGATATTTGCAACCGACAGAAAGACACGTTTCATCGCGCCGCGGTCGCATCTTTCCCGCCTGGCGGTGTTTAGGGTGGGCCCGATGAAGACGCGAATCACAGCTGCGCTGCTGGTCGCGGCGACCGCCTCGCTGGCGCTCGCCGCCGGTGCCGGTGCGGAACTGATCGGCCTCTATCGCAACGAGATGGAAACCAAGAGCCAGCAGGCCGAACCGGTCAAGCTCTCGGGTGCGAACTGCGGCAGGGGTGGCGGCAGCCATGTCTTTCAGATCGTCATCGGCAAGAAGACCAAGGAATGCTCATATCGCACGCCGGTGATCGGGCGGGACCTGCAGGTGGCGGCGACGATGCGGCTGCTGAGCCAGACTCCGAAGCCCCTGCAGGCGAAGGTCTTCCTGGCGCTCAACCTGCGCGCCGGCGGCGGCACTCGCTACCAGCTCGCCGTGTTCCCCGAGCAGGGCAAGACGCAGCTGCGCAAGTTCCTCAGCGATGGCAGCGTCGAATATCTGCAGATCGAAAAGTCGGTGCCGACCGTCAAGGGCCTCGACAAGGCAAACGAGCTGCGCCTGCGGGCCTTCAACATCACCTCCGGATCCGAAAAGGGCCGTTGCCGGATCCTCGCCTTCGTCGGTGGCGAAAAGGTCGGCGATGTCACCGATACGGCGGCGGGTGAACTCGCGGGACGCGCCTCGGGCTTCGCGATTGGCGCCAGCAAGGACGCCAAGGGTGCGGTGGGTAGCGTTGACGACGTGCTGGTCCGCGGGCCGAACCCTTTCTAGCCTCGCTCCCCGAAAGCGCCGCAACAGACCGGGAGGGGAGAGGCACACCCCCGCCTCAATCTTGGCCGCCGAGCAGTGGTGGCTCAGGCTCGGGCCGCGGTCTGCCCACCGCGCCCGTGTGCGCCGCGATGCCGTCCGATCTGACCGCTCGATCCCCGGTCCACAGCCGATCCCAGCACGTTGATCGTGCGGGCGAGGCTGGCGCTTGAGCCGGAGCCGTCGTGGACCGTGAGCCGGATGTATCTCACCCCGGGTTGTCGAAATCGGAGGTTGATCGTGCAGCCCCACTTCCGCCGGGCGGCACGGGTCCGATGCCTTCCCCTGAGCGTCCACACGCAGGTGAGCGGCGGATCACCCTGGGAGGCAGTGCCGTCAAGCGTGATTTTCTCTCCGGTGCGCGGCTGGGAGGCGGGCCTCCAGAATGCGTGGTCGGGGACCTCGGCCGAGACTGCGAGCGGAGTCGGGGATGGGAGTGCTGCGTCGGGCAATGGCGCGGGCGTGGTCGCGGAGGCGACCGAGAAGGATTGGCGGTTTGAGTCGGACTGGCCGTTGGCGCCGGTCACCGCGAGCTTCACATACTGGATGCCGGGACTGGCGAAGGTGTAGGTGACCTTGCAGCCGCTCTTGGTGGCGAGGACCGAACCAGCGGAGGTTTCGATCGTCCACTTGCAGGCGATCGGCGCTTCCCCGGTGGAGGCGCTGCCGTCCAGGGTCACCGGGACGCCAGCTTCGGCTCCGCTCGGAGCCGTCCAGTTGGCTTCGGCAGGAGTGGGCGGCGGCGTGGTCGCGGAGGCGACGGAGAAGGATTGGCGGTTTGAGTCGGACTGGCCGTTGGCGCCGGTCACCGCGAGCTTCACATACTGGGTGCCGGGACTGGCGAAGGTGTAGGTGACCTTGCAGCCGCTCTTGGTGGCGAGGACCGAACCAGCGGAGGTTTCGATCGTCCACTTGCAGGCGATCGGCGCTTCCCCGGTGGAGGCGCTGCCGTCCAGGGTCACCGGGACGCCAGCTTCGGCTCCGCTCGGAGCCGTCCAGTTGGCTTCGGCAGGAGTGGGCGGCGGCGTGGTCGCGGAGGCGACGGAGAAGGATTGGCGGTTTGAGTCGGACTGGCCGTTGGCGCCGGTCACCGCGAGCTTCACATACTGGGTGCCGGGACTGGCGAAGGTGTAGGTGACCTTGCAGCCGCTCTTGGTGGCGAGGACCGAACCAGCGGAGGTTTCGATCGTCCACTTGCAGGCGATCGGCGCTTCCCCGGTGGAGGCGCTGCCGTCCAGGGTCACCGGGACGCCGGCTTCGGCTCCGCTCGGAGCCGTCCAGTTGGCTTCGGCAGGAGTGGGCGGCGGCGCCGTTCCACATCCCGCCGATCCGTCGGCGCAAACTGGCTGGGAGTTGTCGTCCCAGACATTGTTTTCCCAGACGTTCCCAGTCCCGCTGTAGTAGCTGTCGGCCAATCCGTAGCTGCCGCCATATGGGAAGAGGCCAAAGCCGTCTGCGCCGTTGTTGCAGAGCCAGTCTCCGCCTGACGAGTCCTCGACCGGAGAGGATTTGCAGCGCGCAAATCGGTTTCCGGTGATTGTCATCGTGCCGATTGACGATTGAGAATTGCCCTGCGGATAGAACGTGTAGCCACCTCCCGCCAGCAGGCTGTCGGTGACCTGGAAGTTGTTTCCGCCTCCGCAGATTGTGTCGCCAAAGACGGTGGCGGTCTGATCCTGTTCGTTGATGAGCGTCGAGCCGCTGACGTTCACCGAATCCGAGCAGATGTAGATGTCCTCGGCGTGGGCGCCGGAGTAAATCGAGGAGACAATCAGGCTGGAGTCCTTGAGCGTCACGTTGCCGCCCTGGACGCACTCGTTGCAGTTCGTGGCGGCAGAGCCTTCAACGGTGACCGATCCATAGTCGCGGACCGCGGCCTCGACGGTAGAGGCGCCAGAGCCATTGCCCCGGATAAGGGTGTTGATGACCTTGGTGCCGGTCGCGTTGCCGGCGCAGATGCCGCAGGAGCCGCTCCCGGTGTCGGTGAGCGTGATCCGGTCATTCTTGATCGTGACGTTGTCGGCGTTGACGGTGATCGAGCCGGTTATGTCCCTGTTTTCGATGATCTCGCCGGCGGTGGAAGCTGTGATCGAGCCGGAAGCCGTGAGTGTGCCCGTCGGCCCCGTGTTCGTCGCATCGGGATAGCCGCAGGAGCTCGGAAGCGCAAAGCAGTCCGTCGTCGCCGCGGAGGCTCGACTCGGGGTCGGGGCGAGGAGAGCCAGGATGCCTGAGCAGGTTGCCAGCGCAATCGAGAGTCGTGTCGACCAGGGCCGACTACCGAAATCTGTCGCTCTGAGGAGCACCGTCACCCCTTCCTCCGATCAGATTTATCGATAATTGGTAAACCGACTGCGGACACGGCCAGGGTACCCGATGCTCGCTGGCCGAAGACGTCGGCGCTGATCCTGCTGCGTTGGCTGGCTGGGCCGTTCTCCTTTCCATCTGCGGCTCCATCGTCTCATCCGACCCTTGTCTTGAGGCGAGGCGAGCTTGCGATGACGGACGATCGCTGTGCGCGGGTCTCTGTGAAAGGCGACTCTGCAAGGGCTCGCTCGGTGCGGCCGGGGCCGCTTCCCAGCACGGCATCGATGGCTCTCCGTCAGATTTCCCCTCGCTCGGCTTCGCGGCGGAGCAGGGCCGACACGCCGGAGGACTAAATTCGTCGGAAACTGGTCGGGCGCGGTGGCGATGGGCCCCAGGGGGTGCTGGGTCCGGCTTCCTCCATCAGCGGGTCGGTCCTCGCCCTGAAACGATCGCCTTCGTTGGCGGCGCTCCGCGGGACCTACCGCTCCCAGAGCGACCTTTTTGGCGGCTTTTCTCCGTCTTCGGCGGCGATTGGAAACCCGATCGCATCCAGTTTGCAAAAGTTTTTAGAAAAGTCGTGCGAATTTTGATTCTTCGGCGCGTTAGGTCTGACATGGCTCCCCTGCGCATAGAGCTGTGACCCGCGTTGCTGCGCGAATGACCGCAGGAACGGTCATGGCAAAGACGCGCGGTCGCGATCGGGTTTCCGATGCCGGAAACGAGGCGGCGTGGACACCTGGCGCGGCGCCGGCTCTGAGTCCGTGCACGCACGGACTCAGAGCTTTCGAGTGCGGTTTCCGATCGCACCTCCTTAGCGGAGGGTTCTCAGATGGACGAGCAATCGCTCGTTGTGGGATCTCTCGCGAGCCGCGGCGGCGGGCCGGTGAGCGGACGATAGTTGTCGCTCCCAACGATTGGATCCGATCGTTGGGTGCGCAGAGGGGCGCCTGGTGAAGGTTTCGATCAGCAACCCCCCCCGGTCGCCCAAGCCGGCCTATCGACCTGGCGCGATGCTGCTTGCCCTGCTTGCGTTTGTGGTCGCGGCCGCTTTCGCGAGCCCGGCCTCGGCCTTCGCCGCAGAAACAGAAGACCACTGTGCCTCGGCGCCCAACCCGATCGTGTGTGAGAACGCCCTGCCCGGTGATCCGGAAAAAAATTGGCAGGTCCAGGAAATCGGCAGCCCGACAATCCAAGGCTACGCAACAGCGATGAGCGTCAACGTCGGCGAAACGGAGCATTTCAAGATCAAAACTCCGGCGAGCGCCTACCACCTCGAAATCCTGCGTCTCGGCTACTACGGAGGAGATGGTGCCCGGCTCGTGGCTTCGAATATCCAACCGACCGCGAAACTGCCCCAGGTTCAGCCCGAATGTCTGCACGAATCCTCGACCGGCCTGATCGACTGCGGCAATTGGGGAGTTTCGGCCCAATGGACGGTGCCAAGCACCGCCGTCTCAGGGGTCTACATCGCGCTCTTGACCCGCGATGACAACAACAAAGAAGAACAAAGCCAGATCATCTTCGTGGTCCGCAACGATGCGAGTCACTCAAAGATCCTGCTGCAGACCTCCGATGCCACCTGGGAGGCATATAACGCATACGGGGGAAACAGTCTCTACAGCTGCACGGTTTCCTGCCCTGCGGGGGAACCTGAAGCCTATAAGGGCGCCTATGCGGTGTCCTACAACCGACCTTTCGATGGGGCGCTGAGCACCGATAACGGTGCCTCCTACCTGTTCTACGCCGAATATCAGATGATGCAGTTTCTTGAAGAGAACGGCTATGACGTCAGCTACACGGCCCAGAATCAGGTCAATAACAACGGCGCATTGCTCAAAAACCACCAGGTCTTTATGTCAAGTGGTCACGATGAGTACTGGTCGGCGGGGCAGCGTGCCAATGTCGAATCCGCTCGCGAAGCGGGCGTCAACCTCGCGTTCTTCAGCGCCAACGAGATATTTTGGAAGACGCGTTGGGGGCCGAGCATCGATGGCTCTGAAACGCCAGGACGAACTCTCACCACCTACAAGGAGACGCACTTCAAGGGGCCGGTCGATCCGAGCGATCCACCGACCTGGACCGGTGCCTGGCGCGACCCCCGGGGTGGCCCACACGCCGACGGTGGGAAGCCCGAGAATTCCCTCTCCGGTCAACAGTTCGAGGTCAACTCCGGAACCTCGGAAATCACGGTTCCTTCGCAATACAGCAAACTGCGAATGTGGCGCCACACAGCGGTGGCCAACCTGGCGCAGGGGCAGACGCTGACACTTGCACCAGAAGTCGGCACGCTGGGCTATGAGTGGGACGAAGATGTCGACAACGGCTACCGGCCGGCCGGTGAGTTCGATCTTTCCTCGACCACGGTGGGAGAAGTGCAGTCATTCCTCGACTATGGGAGCAATCTCAACGATGAAGCAACAGGCACCCACCACCTGACCCTCTACCGGTCGCCTAGCGGGGCGCTCGTCTTTGGAGCGGGGACCGTTCAGTGGGCCTGGGGGCTCAACAACACAAATGCCTGGAATCAAGGAAACACCGATCCAGAAGAGCCCCCGACCGATCCGAATATGCAGCAGTTCACTGTCAATCTGCTCGCCGAAATGGGGGCCCCGGCGGAATCGCTGATGAAAGGGCTCGTCGCTGGTACGCAGTCCACCGACAAAACCCCTCCGACATCGACGATCAGCTCACCGACGCCGGGAGAAACGGTCCAAGACGGCAGCTCGGTGACGGTCTCGGGGACCGCGACCGACGCCGGTGGCGGGGTCGTCGCCGGGGTCGAAGTCTCCACCGACAATGGCACCACGTGGCACCCGGCGACGCTCACCACGCCGGCGGAACAGACGGTCAGTTGGACCTATGCCTGGCCCGCCCATGGGTATCCGACGACGACGATCAAATCGCGCGCGGTGGATGACAGCGCCAATCTTGAGACGCCGTCGGCAGGTGTCGGGGTGAAAGTCGCCTGCCCTTGTTCAATTTGGGGTTCCGCGGTCAAACCGGCCGAAGTGGACTCCGGCGACGGGAGCTCGGTTGTGCTTGGGGTTAAGTTCACCACTGAAAGCTTCGGCACGATCACCGGAGTCCGGTTCTATAAGTCGGCAGCCAACACCGGTAGCCACATCGGCGCGCTCTGGACGGCCGCGGGCGAACAGCTCGCCAGCGCCACCTTCACCAACGAAACCGCATCGGGCTGGCAGGAAGTCACCTTTTCTCCCCAGGTCGCCGTGTCACCCGGAACGACCTATGTCGCTTCATATTTTGCTCCCGCCGGTCACTACGCGGCATCGCCCTGGTATTTCTACACCCCGCCTCCAACCGGCGGCAATATCCTCAACAGCCCGCCCCTTCACGCGGTCCCTGCCAATGGCGAACCCGCCGGCGGCAAATTCGCCTCCGCAAACGGCCTCTACTCCTACAGCAGCTCGAGCGTCTTCCCGACCAGCACCTACGAGGGGACCAACTACTGGGTCGATCCCGTGTTCGCACCCGCCGCTCCTCCCGGCCAGGTCACGAACGTCAGCGCAACCGCGGGCAGCGAATCGGCGAGCCTGACCTGGAAAGCGCCCACTGGTGGCGGACCGGTGACCAAATACACGATCACCCCCTACAAGGGCGCCGAAGCCCAGACCGCGACCTCGATCACGGGATCCCCGCCGGCGACCGGGACGACGATCACCGGGCTGACCAACGGCAGCGCCTACACCTTCACCGTGCAGGCCTCCAATCAGAACGGGAACGGAACGGTCTCCGAACACTCCAACGCGGTCACGCCCTCGGCACCGACCACGCCCTCGGCACCGACCGCGGTCTCGGCCAGCGCCGGAGCGGCCAGCGCCACGGTGACCTGGACCGCTCCAGGCAACGGCGGCAGCCCGATCACCAAATACACGATCACCCCCTACAAGGGCGCCGAAGCCCAGACCGCGACCTCGATCACGGGATCCCCGCCGGCGACCGGGACGACGATCACCGGGCTGAGCAACGGCAGCGCCTACACCTTCACCGTCACCGCGACCAACTCGGTTGGCACCGGACCCGCCTCCGAACACTCCAACGCGGTCACGCCGTCAGCCTCGAGTTCTCCGGACACGATCTTTGGCACCGCGACGCCGGCGACGGTCGATTCCGGCGATACCGCCTCGGTCGAGCTCGGGGTGGCGTTTAGCTCCGAAGTCTCCGGCAGCGTCACCGGCGTCCGCTTCTACAAGGCCAGCACCAACACCGGCACCCACATCGGCAGCCTCTGGAGCGCCTCCGGCACGCTGCTGGGCTCCGCCACCTTCAGCAACGAGACGGCCTCCGGCTGGCAGCAGGCCAGCTTCTCGCCGCCGGTTCAGATCACCGCCAACACGACCTACGTCGCCGCCTACCTGGCTCCCAAAGGCCACTATTCCGACACTTCCTCCCAATTTGCCACGGGAGCGGTGAACAACTCGCCGCTCAGCGCCCTCGCCAATTCCGCCTACCCCAACGGCAACGGCCTCTACGCCTACAGCGGCTCGAGCGTCTTCCCGACCAGTAGCTACAAATCCACCAACTACTGGGTCGACGTGGAATTTGAACCGACGCCGGTAAACGCTCCTCCCGGCCAGGTCACGAACGTCAGCGCAACCGCGGGCAGCGAATCGGCGAGCCTGACCTGGAAAGCGCCCACTGGTGGCGGACCGGTGACCAAATACACGATCACCCCCTACAAGGGCGCCGAAGCCCAGACCGCGACCTCGATCACGGGATCCCCGCCGGCGACCGGGACGACGATCACCGGGCTGACCAACGGCAGCGCCTACACCTTCACCGTGCAGGCCTCCAATCAGAACGGGAACGGAACGGTCTCCGAACACTCCAACGCGGTCACGCCCTCGGCACCGACCACGCCCTCGGCACCGACCGCGGTCTCGGCCAGCGCCGGAGCGGCCAGCGCCACGGTGACCTGGACCGCTCCAGGCAACGGCGGCAGCCCGATCACCAAATACACGATCACCCCCTACAAGGGCGCCGAAGCCCAGACCGCGACCTCGATCACGGGATCCCCGCCGGCGACCGGGACGACGATCACCGGGCTGAGCAACGGCAGCGCCTACACCTTCACCGTCACCGCGACCAACTCGGTTGGCACCGGACCCGCCTCCGAACACTCCAACGCGGTCACGCCGTCAGCCTCGAGTTCTCCGGATACGATCTTTGGCACCGCGACGCCGGCGACGGTCGATTCCGGCGATACCGCCTCGGTCGAGCTCGGGGTGGCGTTTAGCTCCGAAGTCTCCGGCAGCGTCACCGGCGTCCGCTTCTACAAGGCCAGCACCAACACCGGCACCCACATCGGCAGCCTCTGGAGCGCCTCCGGCACGCTGCTGGGCTCCGCCACCTTCAGCAACGAGACGGCCTCCGGCTGGCAGCAGGCCAGCTTCTCGCCGCCGGTTCAGATCACCGCCAACACGACCTACGTCGCCGCCTACCTGGCTCCCAAAGGCCACTATTCCGACACTTCCTCCCAATTTGCCACGGGAGCGGTGAACAACTCGCCGCTCAGCGCCCTCGCCAATTCCGCCTACCCCAACGGCAACGGCCTCTACGCCTACAGCGGCTCGAGCGTCTTCCCGACCAGTAGCTACAAATCCACCAACTACTGGGTCGACGTGGAATTTGAACCGACGCCGGTAAACGCTCCTCCCGGCCAGGTCACGAACGTCAGCGCAACCGCGGGCAGCGAATCGGCGAGCCTGACCTGGAAAGCGCCCACTGGTGGCGGACCGGTGACCAAATACACGATCACCCCCTACAAGGGCGCCGAAGCCCAGACCGCGACCTCGATCACGGGATCCCCGCCGGCGACCGGGACGACGATCACCGGGCTGACCAACGGCAGCGCCTACACCTTCACCGTGCAGGCCTCCAATCAGAACGGGAACGGAACGGTCTCCGAACACTCCAACGCGGTCACGCCCTCGGCACCGACCACGCCCTCGGCACCGACCGCGGTCTCGGCCAGCGCCGGAGCGGCCAGCGCCACGGTGACCTGGACCGCTCCAGGCAACGGCGGCAGCCCGATCACCAAATACACGATCACCCCCTACAAGGGCGCCGAAGCCCAGACCGCGACCTCGATCACGGGATCCCCGCCGGCGACCGGGACGACGATCACCGGGCTGAGCAACGGCAGCGCCTACACCTTCACCGTCACCGCGACCAACTCGGTTGGCACCGGACCCGCCTCCGAACACTCCAACGCGGTCACGCCGTCAGCCTCGAGTTCTCCGGATACGATCTTTGGCACCGCGACGCCGGCGACGGTCGATTCCGGCGATACCGCCTCGGTCGAGCTCGGGGTGGCGTTTAGCTCCGAAGTCTCCGGCAGCGTCACCGGCGTCCGCTTCTACAAGGCCAGCACCAACACCGGCACCCACATCGGCAGCCTCTGGAGCGCCTCCGGCACGCTGCTGGGCTCCGCCACCTTCAGCAACGAGACGGCCTCCGGCTGGCAGCAGGCCAGCTTCTCGCCGCCGGTTCAGATCACCGCCAACACGACCTACGTCGCCGCCTACCTGGCTCCCAAAGGCCACTATTCCGACACTTCCTCCCAATTTGCCACGGGAGCGGTGAACAACTCGCCGCTCAGCGCCCTCGCCAATTCCGCCTACCCCAACGGCAACGGCCTCTACGCCTACAGCGGCTCGAGCGTCTTCCCGACCAGTAGCTACAAATCCACCAACTACTGGGTCGACGTGGAATTTCAGCCGGGGCCCTGATGCAGCGTAGAAGCAAACTTCTGGCCGCTCCGCTGGGCGCGGCGGCGATCGCGGTGGCATTGCTGTTAAGCGCCTGCGGCTCCTCGTCGCAGGGATCTGCCTCGGCTTCGGTGGCCCAGCAGCTCGCGAGCGAATCTGGGGGCGCGACAAAGGCCAATCGAGACGTGGTCACCGATGGCTCAACGACGCAGCAGCCGATGCAGGGGACCGGCGGTGATGAAGCCAACGACGACAACCCCGGCCAGGCCGATACCGGCGGGGATGCGAAGGTCGGAAAGGATCCCTGCGCGCTGGTCCCCAAGGCCGAGGCTGAGACCATCCTCGGCGCCCCGATCAGCTCGCCGGTTGAAGCTCCACTCGGGCCCAGCTGCATCTACACGACCTCGGGCACAAAGCAAACGGTCACCCTCTCGATCGAGGCGGTTGACTTCAAGAAGATCGAGCCGCAGATTCACATGCGCGCCCGGTTCGCGGTGGGCGGTCGTCATGCCTACTGCGGGGTCTACGGTCAGTCGGCGACCTTCGTGCCCCTCGCCGGCGGTGGGGTCCTGAGGGTGAGCGCACCCTGCGCGACTGGCCGCCGCTTTGCCGAAGAGGCCCTGTCTCGCTTGTAGGGGCGGCTTCGCCTAGGGTGCCCAAAGAGACACCGACCAGCGGCCGGCTGCGGAGAGAGGTGGGAGGGACCCCCGCTCGGGGCCGGTGGGAGCGTGGAGCGATTGTCTGAAAGAGGTGAGCAGGCAGGCCGACAGTCTCATTCAACCCAGCCGGGGAGCCGAAGGAATGAGAGTGAGTGTGAACGCGGTGCTGCCCGAGGTGCACGTCGACCCGCCCGCTGCTTTGGGTCGGGATTCCCTCCAAGTCGAGGGCGATCCCCCGACCGCGAAGCAGTTCGAGATTGTGGAATGTCCAAGGGGGATGGAGCCGGTGTGGGCAATCCGCAGCCCCGTTCGGCGCCGGGACCAACGCGGCGGCGACCGGACCTCGTTGCTCTAGCAGCGTCGATTTGGACAAAACGGCTGGGAGTCATCGGCCCAGACGTTGTTTGTCCACTCCTGGTCCGACCCGCTGTAGAGGGTCGAGACGACGCCGTAATAGCCCCCCTTTGGGAAGAGGCCGTCGGCGTCGGCTCCTTCCCTGCAGCTGGTTCCGCCACTACCGGGTTCATACACTGACTTTGTCCGGCAGCGGGCCAGGCGGTTGCCCGAGATCTCTACCGTGCCAACCTTGGCGGTGCTGTTGGCCTGGGGGTAGAGCAGGTAGCCGCCCCCGGCGAGGAGGCTGTTTGTCACCGTGAAATTGTTGCCTCCGCCGCAGATTGTGTCGCCAAAGACGGTCGCGGTCTGCTGGTGGCGATTGATCAGGGTGCTGCGGTCGACGTTGACATTGCCGCTGCAAACATAGATGTCCTCGTCGTGGGCGCCTGCGTAGGAGGCATTTACGACCATGTAGTCATTGCGAAAGCTGCCGGCGCCCTCCCAGCAGTCCGCGCAGCGCTGAAAGTAGACTCGATCCGCTCTGGCACCGGGGTTGTTGTAGTGATTCCAAACGGCTGACTCGAGACCTTTGGTGTTGCTCGCGGGCCCGGACACTTCGCTGTCTTTGATCGTGAAGCCATCGGCTCCTTTGTTGAGAACCACCGCAAAGGTTCCGCTTCCCCCCGAGGACCTGGTGATTCGGCTGTTCTCGATCGTCACGTTGTCAGCCGCCACCGTCACCGTTCCGCTGATCTCAAGGCCGTTGAGAACAGCGCCCTTGGTCCTGACCCGGCGCGAGCCGGAGGGAGTCAGCTGGATCCCCGGCGGAACGCCGGTATTTGTCGCGTCTGGATATCCGCAGCTGCTCGGACGCGAAAAGCAGTGCATATCGTCGGCCTTGACCGGGTTTGATCCCGATGCGGAGGCGAGAAGCCCGAGCAGCAGGTGGATGCCCAGCCAGAACGCGGGGAGACCGGCGGTCAAGCTGGGCCAGCCTGCAAAAGCGGGCGCAAGCGGTCGCGGGTCTCTGTCCCAAACCGCCTCAGCAGCGGCCAGGGACGTGGCGGCGGGGATGGCACCTGGGCGGGATCAACAGCGTGCAGCGGCCTCAGTCGAAGCTCGATATCGCCGGGCCCACAGGGCATCTCGGCGTTGAAGGGGGTATCGGTTCCCTGGGCCGACCAGCCGGCGAGCCCATGGTTGGGCTCTCGCGGACGCTCGATCACCAGGTACTCGGCCCGCTCGGGAATCCGCACCCGCAGCCGCTGGGAATATGGCCTCACCCGAAGGGTCCGCCCGTCAAGCCTGCTTGCGTGGTTGGATGCCGCGATCTCACGCAGCGAGGTCCACTTGACCTCACCGAGGCGATTGACCCTCGAGGCGGTCTCGGCCAGCAGGTCGAGTCCCTCGGAGAGATCGTCGTGATGTCCATAGAGAATCAGCGGATGGCCGAGAAAGGCCCTGATGGCGATCTCGGCAGACCCGGTCTGCAGTGGAATTCTCGGGATGTTGGCGCAGCCATCGCCGAGCTCGGCCGGATCCCATCCCGCCAGGGGGCGGTCCGCGGGCACCCGCTCGGTCCAGGGAAGCGGGTGGATCGCGCAGAGCGCGTCGAAGCCGAGCTCGCCAAGAGCCCGCGCCATGCTCGCCGAGCACATCCCGTGCGGTGGGGTCATGACCCGATCGATGCCCAGCCCGTACCTCGACTCAAACCGGATCGCGCGTCGAATCGCCTGCGCGCCGAGCGCCAGCGCATTGGCCTCATTCACCGGCTGCATCAGCTCGCGGGCGACGTGGTTATTTCCGTGCAAGACGAGCGAAAGGCGCTCGCGGTGGTTGCGGAAGAGTTCGACCGTCGCACGATGCTGGCGCCAGCCGTCGAGAGGAATCATCGCAATCGCCGCGTGATAGCCGTGCTCTTCTGCGTGTTGCAACAGCTGACGGTAGGCGATGAATCCGTAGGTACGCCAGCGCAGGTTCGGGTCATCGAAGAGGATCGCAGCGCGCAGGCCGGGAGGCTCAAATGAGTCAGCCCCGCTGAGCTCGCGGAGGAACTGGGTCAGCGCGATCAGGGTAAGGGTGCGTTCGGGAAAAAGGTCGCGCAGCCCCTGACGGGGTCCGAGCTCGGGCAGCGAGGAGCGGACTCGGTGCTTGGAGATAGGGCCGCGCGAGCGGGTCCAAGCTGGGCGCGAGTCGGCAAATGCCAGCGCCTCCTCGCTCGGGTCCGCCGGCATTTCGGGGCTCTGACCGTCGTTAAGGTCACGAACGGAGATTCCACGGACGCGCCTGTCCACGTAGCGGTTTTCGCTGAGCTGAATATCGGTTCCGGGGTGGGGCGCTGCACCCGCGCCCGTGAAAGCGAGCGTGGGGAGCTGATCGTGGGGGCTGAAGTCGGCCGGGACGTCGTCTGCGCCCACTCTGATCACGGCTGCGGCGTCCTCCAGTGTCGCCGTCAACGGCTTAAAGGAGACCGGGAAGGCCACCTCAAGGGCCGCGAACAACCGGGAGCTGGTTGCGATCGCCGAGCCCGGGTGAACGGCCACGGTCAATCTCGGATCGCGGTCAGTCTCCATGTCCTTGGCAACAAACGTCTGAAGGCCAGGCTTTTTGCGGCCGATCGGATGCAAGATCGGACTCTCCGGTTCGTTGACTGAGGAGATGCGGCTAGGCATGCATATGCGCGAGCTCTGGAGGCAGAAGATCGGTCTGGCGATCGCCTTTGCCCTGGCGGTGCTCGCCGCGACAAGAATCCTTTACGGAATCAGCGTCCTTCCGCCAAGCCTCACGCCCAATTCGCTCGGCCTCGCAAGCGCCTCCACCCACGTGCTCGTCGACTCCCCAAAATCCACCCTCGTCGATCTGCGCGAGGACACCTACAGCTTCACCGAAATGACCAACAGGGCGTTGCTGCTGGGCAACGTGATCGCAAGCCTGCCCGTTCGCGGCTACATCGCCCGCCGCGCGGGAGTGCCCGCAGACCTGATCAAAGTATCTCCCCCGCTGACCCCCGAACAGCCACGGCCCCTGGCCACCAGCACCGAACAGCCGAAGTCGACCGACATCCTGAAATCTCCCAACGAATACCGCTTGAGCGTTCAATCGAACCCGACCGTTCCGATCATCGACATAGATTCCGAGGCTCCCAGTGCGGCGGCCGCCGGCAAGCTCGCCAATGCGGCGGTACAGGGTCTTCGCGAATACCTCAGCGCCACCGGACACCAGCGCGCCACCCCGAGCAAGGATCGGGTGAGACTGGTCCAGCTTGGCCGCGCGACCGCCGGTTCAATCAACTCCGGCGCGGGAATCCAGTTCGCCGCCCTGGCCTTCATATTCGTTTTCTCCGCCTGCTGCGCGGTGGTGCTCTTGGTCGGCAGGGTGCGGCGCGGTTGGGTGGCATCGGAGGGGTTCGAGGCCCGACCGCTCAGCGATTCGACCTGATCGATGGAGTCGCTTGGAATCATCCGGGTGCTCGGGCGCCACCGCATCGCACTGTTGCTCGGTGGGCTTCTGGCGCTGTTTGTCGGAATCGGCGCGCTGTACCAGATATCGCTCGCGCCGCCGGCCCTCAAAAGCCGTGCGACCTCATCGGCGCACGCGCTCGAACGCGTGCTTGTCAATACACCGACCTCGTTGATTGCCGACGCCAGAGCCCGGGGGGCGACCTCGATCGTGGTCGCGACGACGCTGCTCGGCGACCTGCTGGCAAGTGATGAAGCGAGGGCCGAGATGGCGCGTGAAGCCGGCCTTCGGAGCGCTGAAATTGGAGTGATCAGCCCAGCCCGTGCGGCACCGGTGGTCGTGACACCGCTTACCGAACAGGTCCTACCGCTGACAAAACCAAGCCAGCCCTATCTCGTCAGCGTCAGCGCTGCACCCGGTCTGCCGATCCTCTCAATCCAGGCCAACACCCCCGATGTGCGCAGCGCAGCGCGGCTCGCCAGAGCGGCAACCGCAACCCTTTCAACAGTTGCTCGCGACTCCCCTGTGGTTGGCGGCAGCGTCCGGATTGAGCGGGTGGGGAAGGCGGCGATCGGGAGCACGAGCCTGGGCACGGGAAAGGCCAAAGCTCTGATCCTTGCGCTCCTCGTGTTCGCGCTTTGGTGCACCGCTGTGATCGTGTTCGATGGCATCGGCAGGCGTCGCCGCGCGGCATCCGCCTGGAGGGAAGCGCGGGCCTCCCTTGGTTGATCGCGAGCGGCTGCGTCCCCGCATACCCCGGAGGCAATCGACCCGGCGCCACCGCTGCGGCCCAGAGATCGAATCTCGATGAGCGCTTCTGAACACAAGCGAGAACTGGTCAAGGTGATCGTCCCCTGCTTTCGCTACGCGAATTTCCTCGCTGGCTGCATCGAGAGCGTTTTGCGCCAGGAGGGCGTCGACGTTCGGGTTCTGATCATCGATGACTGTTCCCCCGATCAGACCCCAGCGCTCGCGGCTCAGATCATGGAGGGCGAGGAGCGGGTCGAATATCGTCGCCACCTGCAAAACAAGGGTTTGATCGAGACCGCCAATGAGGGTCTCGCCTGGGCCGATGACGGGGATTACGTAGTCCTGCTCTCAGCCGATGACCGGTTGCTCCCCGGCGCCCTGGAGCGAGCTCTGAGCGTGATGCGTTCCCACCCGCGAGTTGGACTGGTCTACGGACAGGCCCAGTACTTTGACTCCGATGACGCGCTTCCCCGCATTCGCAAGCGCTGGCGGGGGACGAGGGTCTGGTCGGGCGAGGAGTGGATTCAGATTCGCTGCCGCTCGGGCCACAGCTGCATCGCCTCTCCCGAGGCCGTTGTGCGCACCTCGGTGCAGCGCGAGGTCGGCAACTATGACTCAGCCTGTCAGCACACCAGCGACGTCAACATGTGGTTACGGGTGGCGGCGATCTCCGACGTTGCCTTCGTCAAGGGAGCGGCGCAGGCGCTCTACCGCCGCCATTCCGACAGCATGCTGCAAAGCATGTTGAACGGCGAGGCGGGCTCGGTTGTCGAGCTCGAGGAGCGCAAGGCTGCATTCACCCGTTTCTTTGCCGTCGCCGCTGCTCGGCTCGAGAACCCTGCGGGCCTGCACAGGATTGTCGCCCGCACCTTGGCCCGCCAGGCGCTTTGGAAGGCGAGCCGTGCCTATGATCGTGCCAAGGTCGAGGGCAGCGATGCGGTCCCGGTGGAGGACCTGATCACCTTCGCGCAGGCGACCTATCCAGAGACATCGCATCTTCGCGAGTGGTGGGGGCTGCGGCTGAGGAAGAGAATCGGGGCGGGACGTTCGCTTTGGTTCTTGCCATTCGTGGCAACCGGCGCCGGACACCGATTGCGGGCCAACCTCGCGCGGCGCCGCGTGCTCCTGCGCGGATTCTGAGGCGAGGCCCGGTTTTCGCCGCTTCGGTGCTTGGCATGGATCGGAAGCTGATGCCGGGCAGCAGCGTTGATTTCGAACAGATGTCCCGCACCGATGAGACCGCAGGGCCACCCGTCGCCGATCGGGTCGAGCAGCCCCGGGCTGAGCGCGAGGCGGAGCCTCGCGGGGCGGCGGCGCTCCAGCCTCCGAGCTCGGCGCTGGCCGGGATCGGCCGGCGCCTCGGGCGTTCGGCGCTTGAGAGCCTCTCGCAGCGCCCACGGGTCTGGAAATACCGGGCACTTTCGAGTTGCAGGCCACTCGGTGGATCGCCGCTGATCCTGCAACCCGCCCTGTTCATCGGTCCGGGTGAGATTCAGCTCGGGCAGGGTGTCCAGTTTGGCTGGAAGGCCTCACCCCAGTTCTACACCGGTTATTGCCACCTGGAGGTGAGCAGCGAAACCGCTCTGATCGAGGTCGGCGATCGCACCGAGTTCAACAACAACCTGATGATCAAGAGCGAGGGAGCCGGGATTCGAATCGGACGCGACGGCCTCTTCGGCGCCCATGTCGAAATCTTCGACAGCGACTTTCACGACCTCGATCCCGCCCGGCGCAAGGCCGGAACGCAGAAAACCGCGGCGGTTGAGATTGGCGACAACGTATTCGTCGGGATGGGAGTGCGGATTCTCAAGGGCGCGACGATCGGCGCCGATTCCGTGATCGGCGCAGGCTCGGTCGTCACCGGCATGGTTCCCGCCGGGGTCATCGCCGCGGGCAATCCGGCCCGCGTGATCCGCGAGCTTTGAGTGGACCTTGATGGAGGGAGGAGCGCCGATCGACGCGATGGGAGAGCAGCACTCCGACGATGTTCGCTCCAACGATGATCTAACCCAGGTCGCGGCCGCCGAACTGCGCTGGATCGCCTACGCGCGGATCACGATCGAGGTCGTCCTCTTCGCCTCGATGGTCGTCGTTGCGCGGATGATTCCGCCGGCGGCCTTCGGAATCTTTGCCGTGATCGGGATAGTCCAGGAACTCGGACTGATGATGCCGATGGAGGGCGTCGGGGGGGCCCTCGTCCAACGCAAAACGATCAGCCGCGATCACCTGCAGGCCGGCCTCGCGATGACCGTGTTGGGAAGCCTCGTGCTCGCCGCGCTCACCGTGGTGGTCGCGGTCTTGGTGATGAAGCCACTATTTGGCGAGCAGACCGAGCTGCTGATGATCGCAACGACGCCCTACTTTCTGCTCGGCGCGATCTATGCCCTACCCATGGCGCTGCTGCGCCGGCGGCTTGACTTTCGCCGGATCAGCATCGTCGAACTGAGCCTCAATGCGACCAGAGCGCTGGCCACGGTCGGGCTGGCGATCATCGGGCTGGACGCACCCGCGTTGGTCTTTGGAAGCATGGCGGGGAGTGCCCTGGCGCTCGCGATTGCCCTGTGCTTCGCCCCGATTCCGCTTCCCTGGTGGCGGCCGAAGGAGGTCCGCGACCTCCTTCCCTACGGTGGTCCGGCCGCGCTGGCCACGGTGGCCTGGACGGGATTTCGCAACGGCGATTACGCGGTGATCGGCTCGATCCTCGGTCCCGCGCAGGCGGGTTTCTACTGGCGCGGCTATCAGCTTGCGGTCGAATACCAGGGAAAGGTCGCGGTCGCCATGTCTCAGATTGCCTTCCCGGTCTTGGCCCGTACCGCCGGGACCGAGGAGCTGCTCGCCCTGCGCCAGCGCATGATTCAGCTTCTGGCGGTTGCCGTCTATCCGCTGCTGGCGTTGCTCGTCATCCTCGCGCCGCTGGTCATCCCCTGGCTCTTTGGAGCGGCCTGGGAGCCCGCCGTGCTCCCGACCCAGATACTGGCGCTCGGTGGAGCCACGACCATGGCGATCAACTCCTGCGGCTCGGCGCTGATGGCGGCGGGGCGGGCTCGGGCGCTGCTCGGATACGGCGTCGCGCATTTCGTCGTCTACGTCGGCGCCGTCCTCGCCGTCGCCCATCTGGGCCTGGCGGCGGTGGCGATCGCCGGCTCGGTCGTGCACACGACCTTCCTCGGAGTCGCCTACATCGTGCTCCTACGCGTCAAGGCCCGAAAGGCGCTGCTGGTCCTCTGGCACGATCTGGCGCCGGCGATATTGGCCTGCGGGGCCCTTGTTGCCATCGCCCTGCCCGTCGATTTGGGGCATGAGCACGATCGATGCGCCGGTGCTCCTGCAGGTGGCCGGAGTTGGGATTGCCGGCGTGGTCGCATACATGGTGGCCCTGCGGGCCTGGTTCCCGGCCCGCGCCCATGACCTCAACGCGGTGATCCGCCGCATCCTCCCGAGCCGACTCTTCGTTGGTCGCCTGGGTGGGGCCGTGCTGGCAGAGTCCTGATATGGACGTCGAGCGAGGGTCACCAAATCTCGGTGCTTCGCGAGGCGCCCGCCAGCCGGCTGACCGCTGAATCGGCCTGCGCAGCGGGCGATCGCAGCAACAGCTCCTCGGAGAGGCGCGCCCTAACTGGGATCTGGTTTCGCGTTGCCAGCGAGCGCATCATTGAGCCCGAGGAGCTCGTAGATATCCGCCGCGCGCGCCTGCCAGGAGTGAGCCTCGGCGAAGGCCATTCTTGCCCGCACCTGCTCTGGGCGGCGCCCGGCGTCGAGCAGGGCACGGGTCTGGCTGGCGAATTGCTCTGGATTGGCGGCGATCGTCACATCCGGGCTCTGAAGCCAGCGGTGTGCGGGAAGGTCGCTGACAACCGCCGGGCGTCCGGCGGCGAGGTACTCGAGGGTCTTCAGCGGGAAGCTCGCGCTGTTGAAGTCCGATTGCACGTAGGGCGTCAGGCCGACGTCAACCACCTGCAGGTAGGAGGGCAGCTCCTCGAAGGGCTTGCCTCCAACCCACTGCACATTCGGTAGTTCAAGAAGCGGCCCCAGCTTCGAGAGATCAAAGGACGGCTGGGGTGGTCCAACCAAAAGCAGTGAGGTGCCGGTGGCGGCCACCGCCGCGAGCATCGAGAGATCGATGCGCTCAGAAATGTGTCCGACGAAGCCGGCAATCGGGGCGGGGATGTGGACATCTGAGGGTCGCCTCACCCGGTCCACCGTGGCGAAGCGACTCGCATCACAGCCGTTGGGGATCACGCTGATCTCCGCTCGAAACAGCGACCACTTCTCCTTCAGCGCCGGCGATGTCACCACCACCACGTCGGCGCGACTCAACTGGCGCTCGGTGCTCTGCTGCAGCCAGCGGGCATCGGTGCCGGTCAGGCGCGCTCCCGCGGCGAAATCATCGGTGCCGTAAAAGACCCGCTGGGCGCCCGGCAGTGCGTCGAGCATGTCGCTGACCGAGGCGACGATCGTGCTGTGGACTCGGGCGCCGAGGCGCTCGACGGTGTGGCGCACCCTCGAGCGGGCCTGGCGAACCGCGATCTCGCGCAGAAACGGCCGGCTGACCCCGGGGACGGTGATCGGGCTGAGGCGGAGAATGTTGGGAGCGACGCGACGGAGTCGGGGTTCGCGCACCGCCTGGGTCGCAACCCGGTCTCGGAGTGGGCTGAGGTAGGAGATCGGGGGGTCGACCCAGAGCACCGGGAGGCGGCGGGCAAGCTGCAAGGCGAGATGGCGCTCTGACTGCCAGACGCCATCCCAGGAGGTGCCGGCGATCACCACGACCCACTCGTCGTTGAGTTGGGGTTCGGAATCGGCCTGGGCCAGATCGACCGGATCCTCGCTCAGCGTTGAGGTCATCGTCGCGCCCCCGAAACCGCCGAGGGGATCGTCGGCAAGCTCGGATCGGGGGGCGGGGGAACCTCCACAGGGTGCCGCCAGGGGTCGGCCAGGGCCGTTTGTTGGGGTCTCGGCCAGGGCTGATCACCGGAGCGGCTGACGACCGCAAGCAGACCCGCGAGCACCATCAGCAGGTAGGGGGTCTGCGGAAACGACATGATGTCGAAGAGGGCCGAGAGGACCAGGAAGGCACCCGTGGCCGCGGCGACCGCGAGGGCCGGGGGGGCGCGCGACCGATCGCGCTTGCGAATGATTGGAGCGGCGGCGGCGATGATCAGAATGAGCATCAAGATGAACGCGGCGAGACCGATCAGGCCGGTCTCAACGACCCGCATCAAGATGTCGTTGTCGAGAATTCTGTAGCTGGTGTGCTCATAGGAGCCGTAGCCGCGCCCAAAGGCGGGGTGGCTGAGCAGATCGGGCCTGACCGCGTCGTAGTCGGAGACCCGATCATCGACGGTTCCGACGCCGAGGTGGTTGGGCTGGAACTCTTCCACGATCGATCCCAGCGCATGGGGGGCGAGGACCGGTATGGCGACCAGAACTATCGCGCCAACCGGCGCCAGTCGGAGCAGCTCGCGACGCCGGAAGTAGGCGATGATCAAGAAGACCGTGGCCGGAGCCAGCAGCGCACTCTTTCGGTAGGTGGCGATCATCGCCCCGAGCAGAATGCAGATCGCCAATCCGCAGAGGACGCGCTCACGGGTTCGAGCGGAGTGCATCAGCCTCACCACGGCGATCGGCAGCGCCATCGACAGCATCGCCACTACCTCGAGGCTGACGTCTGCTGGGCCGATCACTTCCGGTCGGCCGATTTCATCGGCACTGGTGTTGGCGGCTTCTATGTGGAAAAAGCCAGGCAGTAGCTTGGATGCCCAGCTGTAGAACAGGTCGGTTCCGAATCGGTACTCCCAGAGAACCCCGACCGCGCAGATCGTCCCCAGGACCAGGGTGAAGGTCATGAATGCACGGACCTCACTCGGACGCACGACGCTCGCGACAACCAGGAAGATCGAAAAGAACGCGGTCAGCAGCAGCAGCTTTTTGATCGAGACACCGAGCTCCAGGGTCTGATTGAGGTAGGCGGCGTTGAGTACGACACTGAGGAACGCCACGGCCACGAAGAGGGCGATCGCCGCGTGGATCCGGGTGAAGTGCCAGCGGGGGGCGCGCTGTCTGCCCGCGGCGAGCGCCAGCAGCCAGACGACGACGATCACCGGAATCACCAGTCGGTCGAGTTTGAGGTCGACCGGCAGGGAGGCCTGAATCCAGATTGCGTTGACCGGCACCAGCCAGAGCATCGCGATGAAGCCGGCGAGCAGCCAGGGAAGAATCCGCGTCGTGTGCGGCCAGTCGTCGATCTGGCTGCGGACCGGGGAGCTCGCTCCCAGACCCTGATCGCTGTCTGGGCGCAGCGGATTGAATGATCGACCCGCCCGCAGCCAGCCGCGCCGGATCTCGGCAAGCAGGTTGAGTAACCCGAACGTGATCGCGAAGACGACCACCAAGGTGAGCGCCGCGATTTTCAGCGGAGCCGTGGGGTCCAGGGCGGCGCCGCGAGCGCTTCCGAGTTGCTTCAAAGTGACCGGCGGGCTTGCGCCGACGTGGTGCTGGGCGGCCACGCCGCTGAGATATGCGTTTGCTGCTTTGACCGATGCGTTGGCGAGCTGTTCTGCCTGGCCGACCGATGGCGCCTGGGTGAAGATGTCGAGCACCGGCACGTTGGGCTGCGGCTGAATGTCGAGCTTGTAGGGATCGTGGGAGAGCAGGATCTGGTTGGCCCGACGCTCACTGTTTGGTTCGATGAAGTCTCGCGGGACGCTTTCGTCTGCCTCAACGGTCGCGGCGATGCGGTTTGCTTCGAGACCAACGAGATGAGCAACCCGATTGACGATCGGTGGGCTGGCCATCACATTTGCGACCAGGGCCGCGCGCTTTGTTTGCGATTCAAAGGCGGCCCCGGTATCGAGTGGAATCGCGGGGTCGAGCTTTACCACCGCATTGGTCGCCGCGCCGGCGGGTTGAAGCGGACGCATCTGGATCTTTGGTGGCAGCAGGCTGAAGCTGAAAACGCTAAAGGCCGCGGCGATCAGCGCAACGACGGCGCTCGCCAGCGCGAACACAACCAGCCTGCGCCGGCGTGCGAGCCATGGGTTCGGGTTCTGGATTGGCATTCGAACTTGGGCCGACTCCGCGCCGGGCACCGTTGGATCAACGACGAAGGGGGCCTCGCGCTTCCTCGTAAATGACAAAGGTGAGGTGATCGCAAGCCGTGCCCCGCCCCAGACGTTGCTTTTCTCGGATGAGCGCCGCCGACGGAACACTCCTGCTGATCAGCCCGGTCTACAACGAGGCTGCCAACCTCCAGCGCACCGCGCACTCGGTGGCCTCGCAGTCGCGGCGCCCCGATCGTTGGCTGATCGTCGATGACGGCTCAAGAGACGAGACCCTGGTTGTCGCTCGCCGCCTGGAGCATGAACTCGACTTCCTCACGGTGATTGAGGCGGCGGCGGCGCCGCCCGGATCTGACAACCTCGCCCTGGCGCGCGAGGCCCACGCCTTCAACGTTGGTCTCGAGCGGGCGACGTGGCGGCAATATGACTACGTGGGAAAGCTCGACGGAGACGTCGAGATTCCCGGCAATTGGTTTGAAACGCTGATCGAGCGCCTCGAGGCTGAGAAGCGGCTCGGTCTGGCGGGGGGGAGGCTGCTGGAGCCCGATCGTGACGGCTGGAAGATGATTCCGATTCCCGCCTATCACGTCCACGGTGCGGTGAAGCTATTTCGTCGCCAGTGCCTGCAGGAGATCGGCGGCATCCCCGAGCGTCTCGGTTGGGACACGATTGATGAGACCTATCTCCGCATGCGCGGATACGAGACCCGCTCCTACTCCGATCTGATCGCCCGCCATCATCGCCCCCACGGCAGCGCCGATGGTGAGCTGCGGGGCCGGGCCCGCCACGGTGCATGCGCTTGGATCCTTCACTACGGCCTGGCGTGGTCATTGCTTCGCTCGCTGAAGGTTGCCCGCCTGCGGCCACGGGGCCTCTCCGGGGTCGCCTTTCTGTTCGGCTACCTGAGCGCTGCCCTGCGCGGTGTCCCCCGCGTTCAGGATCCCGCCTTTCGGCGCTTTGTGCGTGCCGAGCTACGCGGCAGGATGCTCGCTCCGTTGCGGGGGGGGGCGAAAAAATCAGTTGGCTGGCGCGCGGAAACGAAACGCCCCCTCGTCCGTTGATTCTCCAAAAGCTCCCCTGAGGAAGGTATATGACCCCCACACCAGATCAACAGTCGAGGCGCTCGCAGGGCCTGATCAAGAATCGACGAATCTTCGTCACCGGCGGCGCCGGCACGATCGGCTCAACCCTCGTCGATCAGCTGGTTGAGCGCGGCGCCGGGGAGATCGTGGTCTTGGACAATTTCGTTCGGGGCCGGCGGGAGAACCTTGAGTGGGCCGCTGAGAATGGACACGTCACCGTGATCGAGGGCGACGTTCGAAACCGCGAGCTCGTGCAGGAGCTCTCGCGAGGCATTGACATCGTCTTTCACCAGGCGGCGATCCGTATCACCCAGTGCGCGGAGGAGCCCCGCCTGGCGCTGGAGGTACTCGTCGACGGCAGCTTCAACGTGATCGAGGCGGCCGCGAGCGCCGGCGTGCGCAAGCTGATCGCGGCCTCCTCAGCATCGGTCTACGGGCTCGCTACGCAGTTTCCCACCGACGAGCGCCACCATCCGTATGCAAACGACACCCTCTACGGCGCCGCCAAGACCTTCAACGAGGGATTGCTTCGCAGCTACCACGCGATGAGCGGCCTCGACTACGTCGCGCTTCGCTACTTCAATGTCTACGGCCCTCGGATGGACGTCTACGGCGCCTATACGGAGGTTCTGGTTCGCTGGATGGAGCGCATCTCCCGCGGCGAGCCGCCCTTGATCTTTGGCGACGGCGCTCAGACGATGGACTTCGTCTGCGTGCCCGATATCGCCCGTGCCAACGTCCTGGCCGCGGAAGCCGATCTCACCGACGCCGTCTTCAACATCGCCAGCGGCGTCGAGACCAGCCTCAATGAATTGGCCGAAACCCTGCTCGGCGTGATGGACTCAGATCTCTCGATCGAGTATGGCCCTGAGCGCGCCGTCAACGGGGTGACGCGGCGCCTTGCAGACACCTCTGCGGCGAGCAGAGCGCTCGGTTTTCGGGCTGAGATTGACCTCGAGGAGGGACTCTCGCAGCTGGTGCAGTGGTGGCGCGCAAGTCAGTCAAACGCCCACCCCGAGCCCGCCGCCCTGCTTTCCTCGGAGGCTCCGCGGTAATGGAGGTTCCCTTCGCCAAACCGTGGTTCGGTGGGGGGGAGGCCGAGGCCGTGGCCGAGGTGATCGCCTCGGGCTGGCTGACCCAGGGCCCGCGTGTGCAGGAGTTCGAGCAGGCCTTCGCCCGACGCGTCGGCGCCCCTGACGCGGTCGCCACGACCAGTTGCACCACCGCGCTGCAGCTCGCCCTCTACGCATCGGGGGTTGGTCCGGGTGATGAGGTGATCGTTCCCTCGCTGTCGTTCATCGCGACCGCGAATGCCGTCTGGCAATGCGGAGCAACTCCGGTTTTCGCCGACATCGATCCGATCACCTACAACCTCGACCCCGCCGCGGTCGAGCGCAAGCTGACGGCGAATACGAAAGCGGTGATGCCCGTCCACCAGGTCGGCCTGCCGGCTGACATGGACCGCTTCACCGAGATCGCCGAGCGTCACGGCCTGATCTTGGTCGAGGATGCGGCCTGTGCGATCGGCGCCCTGCACCGGGGTCGCCCAATCGGCTCGCTGGGCCCACTCGCCTGCTTTTCCTTTCACCCACGCAAGGTGATCACCTGCGGGGAGGGCGGCATGATCGCGGTCCATGATCCGGAGCTGGCCGAGCGCCTGCGCGGACTGCGCCAGCACGCGATGGACCAATCGGCGCTTGCCCGACACGCGGCCCGTGACGTGGTCATCGAGCACTACCCCGAGCGCGGCTGGAACGCGCGGATGACCGACCTGCAGGCCGCCGTTGGTCTGCGCCAGCTCGCCGTCTTGGACACCGTGTTGAGCGAGCGCAGGCGCCTCGCCGAGCGCTACTCGGCCGCCCTGGCGGGCATCGCATCGATCGAGGTGCCCGAGGACCCCCCCTACGCGACGCGGACCTGGCAGTCCTACCCAATCAGGGTCAACTCGGAGAGCCCGGTTGGCGCGGAGGAGCTGATGCGTCTGCTCCATGCCGATGGGATCGCCACCCGGCGCGGGATCATGGCGATCCACCTCGAGGCCGCCTACGCGAGTTCGGGAGCCGATCTCCCACACACCGAGGCCGCCGCCCGAGACGTCGTCTTGCTTCCCCTCTTTCCGGACCTCTCCGAGGAGGCTCAGGACTACGTGATCGATCGACTCGACCGCTGCGCGGTCGCGGCGGTGGCGTGATGATCGAACGCCCCGAGTCGATCGCCCCAGCGGGCAATGCGACGGGCGTTCTGGCCCGCGATCGGCTGCCCGTCTCCGGACAAAAGGTCGGAGAGCTCAGCCCTGCGCTTAAGGTCGGAACCGTTGAGACCTCGCGCCTCAACGAGGTCGGGATCCGAGCGCTCGATCTGTTCGGTGCGGCGATTCTCCTGGTCGTGCTGGGGCCGTTTCTGCTGCTGATCGCGGCGATTATCAAGCTTGACTCGAGTGGCCCCGCGCTTTTTAGGCAGCGCCGCCTGGGCCGAGATCTGAAGCCATTCTCGGTGGCGAAGTTCCGCACGATGCGCCAGGGGGTCGGTGCCGACACCCACCGGGCCCACGTTTTGCAGATGATCGACGCCGAGGGCGCCGAGGCCAGGCCGATGAAGAAGCTCCACGCCGACAGTCGGGTCACGCGGGTCGGCTCCTTTCTGCGGCAGACGAGCATCGATGAGCTCCCGCAGCTTTGGAACGTGCTGCGCGGCGAGATGTCGCTGGTCGGCCCCCGGCCTCCGATCCAGTATGAGGTTGACCGCTATCCGCCCGAGGCGTTTCGGCGCTTTGCGGTGAAGCCGGGGGTGACCGGGCTCTGGCAGGTGAGCGGCCGCAGCCTCCTCACCTTCTCGCAGATGATCGAACTCGACGCCGAGTACGTGGTGCGCCGCTCACTCTTTTTGAATCTCAAGATCCTTCTGCTCACCCTGCCGACGGTGATCCACGGAAAGGGCGCGGAGTGAGCGCGCCGCGCCGCGGGCGCGTCCTGATGATCAGCGAGAACGCCCCGGTCCCTCAGGATCGGCGGGTCTGGAACGAGAGTCGCACCCTGGCGGCGGCCGGCTGGCAGGTTGTGGTGATCTGCGCTGCCGCCCCCGATCGAGATCAACCCACCTCTGAAACGCTCGAGGGGGTCGAGATCCACCGCTACCAGCTGCGCCCAGCCGCCAGCACGGCTGGCTACGCGCGCGAGTACGGCCAGGCGCTGTGGCGAATCCGTGCCCTGGTCAAAGGACTCCAGCGCCAGCGTCGCTTCGACGTCGTGCACGTCGCCAACCCACCCGACTTCCTGCTTTGGGCAGCTCGCAGCGCCCGCGCCGGTGGCGCCCGGCTGATCTTTGATCATCACGACCTCGTTCCCGAGCTGTTTCACTCGCGGTTCGCCCGCCAGGGCCCGCTGTACCGGACCCTGCTGGCGATCGAGCGCCGAGCGATGCGCTCCGCCGATCTCGTGATCTCAACCAACCAGTCCTACCGTCGGATTGCGATCGAGCGCGGTGGTGTGGATCCCGAGGACATCTTCGTCGTGCGAAACGGCCCTGACCTCGAGCGCTTTCAGCCGGTTTCGCCCGATCCCGCGCTGCGGCGCGGACGCCGGCATTTGCTCGCCTACCTCGGCATGATGGGACCCCAGGATGGGATCGATCACGCGCTGCGGGCCCTGGCGGCGCTGCGTGAGTTGCGGGGCGATGACTGGCGCGCGATATTCATCGGCGAGGGCGAGGTTCGCCCCCAGATGGAAGCGCTCGCGGCCGAGCTCGGCCTCTCCGATTCGGTCGAGTTCACGGGCTGGTGCGGGGACCTTGATATCCGTCGGATTCTCTCGAGCGCCGATGTCTGCCTTGCCCCCGATCCCCCCAGTCCCCTAAACGACGTTTCGACGATGATCAAGATCCCCGAGTACATGGCGATGGGCTGTGCGATTGCCTCCTACGGCCTGGCGGAGACCCGCGTCTCGGCCGGCCCCGCAGCTGCCTACGCGACCTCTCCCAGCCCCGAGGGCCTCGGCCATTGCGCTCATGAGTTGCTCGAGGATCCGGCTCGGCGCGCTGAGATGGGCCGACTCGGGCGTGAACGCGTGCTCGACCTCTCATGGCAGCGCTCCTCAGCCACCCTGCTGGCAGCCTATGAGCGGGTCATGGCGCCGGGGGCCGGAGCGCGGGAAACAGCCGCCGATGCTCCTCGAAGCTTCGCCGGCGTTGCGGGCTAGGCAAGCTCTCGGCCCGGGCGGCGCCGTTTTCCATTGCCTCGGGTGGCACTGTGGCGCGAGGCCTTGATTGAATCCGCTGAGCGACGCCGAGCTCGGCCGCGAAACAGGCAACGGTCATTGTGAGCTCGGGCTTGGAGGGCGATGCTGACAGCGAGTTAGGAGGCGCTGAAGCTCGCCACCGCGCTTGCTATCCGCTCGATCTCGTTTTCTTCGATCGTCGGATAGATCGGTAGCGAACAGATTTCACCGGCGAGGCGCTCCGCGGTGGGGAGGCTGCCGGGCCCGAGCCCAAGCTCCGCGTAGGCGGGCTGGAGATGAATTGGGGTCGGGTAGTGCACGGCGTTCGCGATGCCCTGGGCGGAGAGGTGATCGCGCAGCGCGTCGCGTTCTGAAGAGCGCACGACGAAGAGATGGAAAACGTGATCGCCGTCGGCTGGGGCAGGGGGAGGTGGCACAACATCACTCCCGTCGAGCGCCTCCCGCAGCGCGGCACCGGCGTCGCGACGACGCCGGTTGGCCCCGCCCAGGTGCTCGAGCTTCAAGCTCAGGATCGCTGCCTGCAGGGCGTCGAGGCGATCGGTGCTCGCCGCCACCTGGTGGTTGTGGCGGGTGCCCTCGCCGTGGGAGCGCAGCAGGCGAAGCCGCTCAGCCAGAGCCGGATCGTCGGTAACCACCGCACCGCCATCGCCCCAGGCACCCAGGTTCTTTGTCGGGTAGAAGCTAAAGCAGCCCGCGTCGCCGAGCGATCCCACCGGGGATCCCCGGTAGCGCGCACCGTGGGCCTGGCATGCATCCTCGACGACGAGGATGTCCCGGGCCCGACAGAGCGCGAGCAGGGGGTCCATGTCCACCGTTCGCCCATAGAGATGGACCGGAATCACGCAGCGAGTGCGCTCCGTTATCGCCGCCTCGACGCCGGCGCTCGTCAGCAGGGCGGTTCGCTCATCGACATCAACCAGGCGTGGCGTCGCGCCCACGGCGCTGACCGCCTCGGCCGTGGCTATGAAGCTATTGGTCGGCACGATCACCTCATCGCCGGGCCCGATTCCCAGGCCGCGAAGGGTCATCGCGAGCGCCGCCGTTCCCGAGGAAACCCCGATTGCCTCGGCGCTCCCACAAAATGTCGCGAACCCCCGCTCAAAGCTCTCCAGCCCTTCGCCGAGTGTGAAGGCGCCGGCCTGGCTGACCTTGGCCACGACATCCTGCAGTTCGGCGAGCAGCTTCGGATCGGCGTTGTCGAGGCGGGTGAACGGCACCGCCGCCTCGGTCGCGATTGGCGTGCTGATCAGGGCTCCCACTTCAGCGCTCATTGCGATCGGTTGCCCCGAGCTGGGGCGGGTTGCCCGCGCCCGATAGTTCCGGCCCTCAGCAACGGCGATCGAGGCGAATGCGGTCGGTGAGAGCGGCCATCGCGGAGTCCGTGGATCGCCGACTGGGAAGCGATTTCATATCCAGATAACGAGCAAGCGCCGCTCAGCTTGCGCGCGCCCGCAAGAAAACGCCGTGGAAGAGCTTGCCGAGGGCAACCGTTGATGCTTCGATGCCCGACTCAGATGGTCGAGACATAGGGTCGGTGGTTAGCGCGCCGGGATTGCCGTCCAATGCCGCACCCCACCGCAAGCTCGTCGACGTCGTCTTTGGCGAGGACGTCGTGGTTCATTCCTTCACAAATCTCTATGGGTGCCGAATTGGCTCTGGCAGCCAGATCGGCACCTTTGTCGAGATCCAGCGCGGCGCCGAGGTGGGTGTCGCCTGCAAGATCCAAAGCCACAGCTTCATCTGCGACGGAGTCCGGATCGAGGATCAGGTATTCATCGGCCACGGGGTGACCTTCGTCAACGATAAGTACCCGCGTGCGACCAACGAGGACGGTCTGCTCCAGTCTGAGGCCGACTGGAGCCTCTGCGAAACGCTGGTCGAAGCTGGCGCATCGATCGGCTCGGGGGCGACGATTCTCGGCGGTGTCCGAATCGGCCGCGACGCGACGGTTGGGGCTGGATCGGTGGTCACCAAAGACGTGGCGCCGGGTCAGACCGTGGTCGGAAATCCTGCGAGGCCGCTGCGATGAGCTCAAGCGCGATACGCCAAACGTCCTCCCTGCTGGCGGCCCGGATCCGGCTACCCCAGCATGTCGTCTACCGCTGCTTTCCCTCCGAGACGGTGGTGTTGAACCTTCAGACCGGCAGCTACCACGGCCTCAACCCGAGCGCCGGGCGGATGCTCGAAGCGCTTGAGAAATCCGAGAGCGTGCTGGCCGCCGCCAAGTTGGTCGCCAACGACAGCGAGCAGGCACAGCAGTCGATCGAGCGGGATATGTGCGATTTCTGCAGCGCCTTGCTCTCGCGCGGCTTGATCGAAGTCGACAACAGGGGTCTCGTCTGAATCCGCCCCAGACCAAACCCGACGGCGGACGTCGGTAGATCGGGCGCCGCCGAACCCGGCCGGATATCGGCGCTCGGCTCGGTTGGCTCTGTCAACGTATTGACATAGGCGGCCTCGCAAGTCCAGATATCCGCGCGCGTTAATAGGTTGTGTCAGGGACGATCGAGACGGTGGAGTCGGCGGCGGGACTTGCTTCCGATGCTCGCTCCAGGGTTGCGCTGATCGCAGCCAAGGGAGCAGGCAAGCATCTCGGCGCAATACTGGATCTCGAAGGGCAGGACTACCGTCTGTTTGGGGCTGTTGATGAACTGCTCGCCACCGGGGAACAACCAGAGCTGATCCTGCTGTGGGTGGGGGGGACGCTGTCAGCTGCAGTGTCAGATCAGCTCAGACCTCTGAAAAGTGCGCTGGTGGGCACACCGGTCGTGATGGTCTGTGCGGAGATTCGCCCAGGAGAGCTTCGAGTCGCACTGGCAGCGGGAGCGAGTGGAGCGCTGGTTGCAAAACAGGCGACCCGAACCCTCGGCCTATGCCTTCGCGCGGCGGGAATAGGAATGGTGTGTGTGCCTCGAGCAGCACGCCACCCAGATTGACCCCGCGGCACTGTCGGCCCGCGAGAAGCAGGTCCTTGGCCTGGTCGTGATGGGGTACACGAACAGCAAGATTGCCGAGCAGCTGTTTCTAGCCGAAAGCACGGTCAAGAGCCATCTTTCCTCGGCATTCGCCAAACTCGGAGTGCGATCTCGCAATGAGGCGGTCGAGTTGATCTTGGACGCCGATCGGGGGCGCGGCATTGGGATCCTTGCCCTCGGTCCCGAGCCGATCGAAGAAATCTCAGCTTCAGGATCGTGACCGGGGGCAGCATGGGAGTCAAACCAGGGGTGCCCATCGCATCGATTGGCTCTGCGATGCCGCCAGCTTCGATCTACATTCATCCGTTGCCCGCGGGTAACTGAGGGCGCGGCCAGGAAATAAGCCCGCGGCTAATCAAACGGGGATTATGCACTTGACGCAAGGTTTGGCGCTAGGATAAAGCCATGCGCAAGTGGCTCAATGCCAACGGTGGCTGGATGGCTTTGATCATCCTCGGGCTGCTCACGTTTGTTCCCCAGCCGGTATTCGGGGTACTTTTTCTCCTCGCTGGTGGCTTGCTCGGTCTCAACTCGGCTCGTTGGTTCCCATGGAAAGTGGTCAAGGAATCCAAGCTGACGCTTGGCGTCACGGATGTGAACTTCACGTACGGCGGCGAAGGCGTCCGGGGAATGCAGCTGAACGCGTGGGTAAAAAATCTGGGCGCACCAACATCCTGCATTCCTGGGAGATGGAGTTCGAGGTTACGCCCGACTATGTCAAGCGGGCAACGCTGATCTACTACTGCACCCCGAGGGGATGCTCGCCCATCTCGATTCCCTGACGGAGAAGACCAGGCGCGAGTCTCTCGGAGCTGGTCTGGAGAAGGGACTTGTCTGCTTCATCCTGCCTGGTGGCCTTACCGCAGAGACGGTGGATCAGGCGCAGCAGACTGGGTTCGTCAGGCTCTCGGTGGCCTACCGTTCTCGCCGCAAATCGCGCGTTCCACAAGTATTCGCGGAGCTTGCCGCTCTTAGCATCAAGCATGCCCTTAAGCAAGAGTCAACCCACTCTTCAGCTAGAGAGCCTTATTCCTAGCGTTCCCCGTCTATAACTGCGTCCTATGCGTAGACTGAGAGTACGAGCGCCGCGAAGTTTGAGTTCGCCCTTTACTCTAAGAGGCAGCTTAGCGTTGCTGCCTCTAATACCTAAGATGCTACCTATGTTACCCTCTAATCGATGCGCGCCACATTCTCCTCGACATCGGTCCTTCTGCACACTACCGCGAGGCGGGGAGCGACTAATGCGCCAGCTACAGTCTGAGGCGGAAATGGGAAAGGCCGCAGGCATAAGCGCGAGCGCGCTGCTCGTAAAGCCCAGCGTGACTCTGAGTCTTCACGCGCCAACGAGCGCCGCCTCCGCCTTTCAAGCGCCCAACGAGACGATCGTTTTCTCCGCTATTAAGCGTCTTGCCGCCGCCGCTAGGTTCTCACCCATCCTCGTACCGTTACTCGTATGAGCATCTACCGTATTCGCTCTGAAGAAAGCCCCTATCGTCCGCAAGTGCGCACCGTGCAGAGCATTCACATCTACTACATGTGGCCACCCTAGCGCTATCCCAAGCGGCAAGTGCGAACCAAGAAAGACCCTCACTCTAGTAGCTATCCACCCTCGTGATGCTACCTACCCTCATGTGCTCCTTGTGTGCACTACGAGCTCGTCACGTCTTCTCTATCAGCAGCTTGTACGCAGCTCGTCTCCATATAGCAAATCAGCAGCGTGTCGCGGAACAGAAAGCGGTTGTCGCGCCCGTTGAAGCGGAACTCCATCTCATCCAGGTAGCGGGCAGATGCTTTATCTAGACCTTGTGGTAGCTGCCGACTACAGAGCGCTTGAACAGTCTCCAACGCCCTCCACTGTGTTCGTATGCACGTCGCCGTTGACCCATTCCTCCGCCGTGTCGTTGACCTCCCTATTCGCTCAGCGCTGCAGGTAGTCGTACACGACATAATCATCCGTGAAGATCATCGCGTCTTCAGCCTCGTACTTTTCTATGAACTTCTTAAGCGTCTCCCTATCCCTACCTTGTACCACCTTCAAGCTTACCTCACCGTCGCGCTGTACCGCTCCGACTACTACCGTCCTTGTTCCCCTGTGTAGCCGTGCCCAATGTGGCTCCGCTTGCCTCCACGTAGTCTCGTCAACCTCCACGATGCCGTTCAGCAGCGGCTGGGATCGTCGCCCATCGCCTCGCGGATGCTGTTACACAGATACCACGCCGTCTTGTAGCTCACGCCCAACGTGCGCTTGTAGCTGCTTCGCGCTGTTCCCCTTCTTGGACTCGCAGATCAGGTACACCGCCATGAACCATTTGCGCAGCGGCAGATGCGAGTCGTGTAATAGCGTCCCCGCCGTCACCGAGAACTCGTAGCGGCATGAGTTGCAGTCGTACTTATTGCGCTTCTCTATCCACGGCACGGATTCGTTGCCGCAGCGCGAGCAGACGACGCCTTTGGGCCAGCGCAGTTCCTCTAGGTAGGTCGCGGCACTCTTCCTCTTCCCCTCACCGGTCAACTAGCTCTACAAGGTTCATGTTCACGAGGATACCTCCATGCCTAGACGGAAGAAGAAAGCCCACGAGCTCACCAACCAGCAGGCCCTACGCCGTTTGTTCCCTACCGAGACTCGGAAACAGCTACGCAGAGGCCCGAAAAGCCCGCAAAAAAGCGAAAAGACGACTGAGTAAGCACAGCTCTTATTCTAGCACAAACCTCCTCAAGGATAATCCCCTCATGGTTTTGCAGGACTCTGCTGATCGCCGACCTGGTTTCGTTCGTGCCGGCATTCATCGCCCTCACCGACCGCGGGTCGATCACCACAGCCCAGCTGGGTCGGCGCTTCGGCTATGCGCGCTCGTCTTGGAAGCAGGGCTCGGCCCAGACCGCGACGGGCTTTGCCACGCCGCACGACCCCCGACAGATCTCAGCAAGCTGAGACGGTGGGGAGGCCGAAGGCTCAGGGCTCGGGAACCGTCGCCAGATTGTCGTCCCAGACGTTGCCCTGCCAGGTGGTTGGACCTGAGAAGTAGGCGCCAACCCCGTAATAGCCCCCATTCGGGTAGAGGCCGTTGGAGTCGGGCCCGCTCTGACAGGCTGTACCTCCCGAGCCGGAGTTGTAGACGGCCTTGGAGAGACAGCGTACGAAGTGATTCCCGGTGATGGTCGTCTGGGCGCCCGACGGGTTGGTCGAGTTCGCCTGAGAATAGAGAACGAAACCGCCGCCGGCGAGCAGACTGTTGGTCACTGTGAACTTGTTACCACCGCCACAGATAGTGTCGCCGAACACAGTTGCGGTCTGGCCCTGTTCGTTTATCAGTGTTGAGTGATCGACGTCGACCGTTCCGGAGCAAACGTAGATGTCCTCGGCGTGGGCACCTGAATAGATCGAGGACACCTTCATGTAGGTGTTCTTGACCGTCAGTGGCCATGCCTGTACGCACTCATCGCATTGGGTCAACCGGCTGCCTTCGACGGTGACACCGCTGTAGCTGCGAATCGCCGCCTCAACTGTGCTGGCACCCGAGCCCTTTCCGGCGACCGTGGTGTTGATGACCTTGGTCCCGGTGTGGCCGTTTTGGACCCAGATTCCAGCCGAGCCGCTGCCGGTGTCGGCTGAGACGATCTTGTCATTTCGGATTGTCACATTGTTTGCCTCGACGGTGATCTGCCCGGTGATTTCCTTGCCTTCGATCACTCCGCCATTGGTTGAGGCGGTGATCGATCCCGATGCCGTCAGGGCTCCGGTGGCTCCGGTGTTCGTCGGATCTGGGTAGCCACAGGCGCTCGGTACCGCAAAGCAGTGCTCCGACTTTAGCGACGGTGGTTCCAGGGTCGGTTCTTCTGGTTTGGTTTCGGGTGCGGGTTCTTCGGGGTGTGGCTTCAGGTTCGGTTTTCGGTTCTTCGGTCGGAGGGGGTGGGGTTGATTCGGGATGTGATCGTTCCCATCGAGAATGATGGCCGTGATCCCGCTGCCCGAGGCTAATGGAGGGGCCCGCCGAGAGAACGCTCGGGTGGCAGGCGCTGTGCCTTGCCTTAGCCGGAGCCTTGCGCTTGCAGACCGCATGATCTGCCCTCGTCTTGGAGCCGGACGAGGCGTTTGCGCCGACGGCTGCAAGCAGGCACAGCGCGACGACTAGAAGCAATGCGGACAGGTGAATGTGAAGGTTTTTGGGCATGAACTGCACATCGACTACCCAATTGTGATCTGTAGAGACTGCTCAGCGCCATGGACGTTTATTGGTATTGGGCACTTGACCTCTGCGCAAGTGCCCGTCGTCGTTCTGGCGGCTCTGAATTCAGTCTGCG
>CAVWBK010000009.1:0-182893 GCA_963753245.1 uncultured Solirubrobacterales bacterium | reverse complement strand
GAGCGCGCCCGACAGGATTCGAACCTGTGACCTTCGGTTTCGTAGACCGACGCTCTATCCAACTGAGCTACGGGCGCTTGTCCTGCAAATAGGGGGTTTTTGAAACTCGCCCCTTGAGCAGATTTCTCCCGATCCTATTGATCCGTGCCCGACGGGGGAAGGAAACCGGGGCGAAAATTCCGGCTACCGACCTAGAAGGTCCCGCCGTGAGACTGACTGGAACCAGACCGTTTGCTTGCAGACCTCTGCTTCTTTGGTCAGCCGCCTCGCCGAACCTGAGCCTGACGTGGGCAGATGATCTGGGTTCGGTGCCGCAGTCGGGCGACGTGACCTCGACTAGGCAACGCCCGCGTGCTCGCGCCGAAGAATGTTGTCGCGATCGGCATCGGATTTGCGGAGTTGGAGCGTGACGCGCCCGCCGCGGGCCGCCACGATGAAGACGTTGCGGCGCGCGACCCGCTCCGGACGCCGCCGGGAGGGTTCGATGTGGGCGCGGCGCAGGATTGTCCGGAGCACGATTCGGGCCTCGGCCATGGAGAAGGCGGCGCCGATGCATCGTCTCGGTCCGCCGCCGAAGGGGATCCAGGTGTAGGTGCCGGCCCGGGCGTCGAGAAAGCGCTCTGGCCGGAAGGCGAGCGGATCGGGATAGAGCTCGGGACGGCGGTGCACAAGCGTGATGTAGGGGACGACGATGGTGCCGCTCGGGATTGTCAGACCTGATAGCTCGAAGGGTTGGGTTGCGAGCCGTGCTGTCAGCGGGAAGGCCGGGCGCAAACGCATCGACTCCTTGATGACCGCATCGAGGTACTCATCGTCTCCTTCCAGCGCGGCGCCTTCGAGGCGCTCGAGTGCCTCAGGTGAGCGGCTGACCTGCTCGAGGATCCAGGTCAGTGTGGAGGCGGTGGTGTCGTGGCCGCCGAGCAGAAGGGTGCGCATCGAGTCGCAGATCTCCTCGTCGTGCATCAGGCGCCCCTCCGCGTCGGGGGTGCGAAGGAACATTCCGAGCACGTCCTCGCCATCGAGTTCGTCTTCGTTCCGGCGCTGGGAGACCTCTTCCATCACAACCGCGTCCACTGCGGCGATCGCCCGTTCCATTCGCGGGAAGGGCCTGTCCCATCCGTTCTTGCGACTAGACGCGATCATCGTCTGGATGAAGAAGCGTTGCGAGTGGCCCTCCCGAAGCAGCGCGTGCGTCGCCGAGCGCAGCCGCTCGACCCGCGTAGGCTCGGTGACCCCGAACACGGTCGCCATCATCACCTCGAGCGTGATCGCCTCCACGTGCGGCTGAGCGGGAGTTGGGCGACCAAAGGGCCAGCGCGCGAGGGCGTCTTCCGCCTTGCGCTCCATGGTCTCCTGGTAGCTGGGGAGCGCGCGTCCGTGGAACGGAGGCAGCTGCATGCGCCGCATGCGCATGTGCTCGGGGCCATCGAGATTCGTGAGTCCCGTCGGGCCGAGGACGAGATGGTGCGCGGAGGCCTTGGCCAGCGCCGCCCCGAGGCTAAGCACGCCGGTGTCGGCGGTAAAGACGAGCTTGATGTCCTCGGGGTCGGTCAGGCACAGCCACGGTCCCGTCGCCGCCGGCATCGGGACCATGAATCGGTCACCGAGGCGCTGGCAGCTGCGCGCGAAGCGCTCCGGGGCAAGCCAGTACTGAGCGGCATTGACGGCTGCGGGGCGCCGCAGTCGGGGCAGATCGGCAAGCGCTGTGTCCATGGCCTTATCTTTCGTCTTCGGTGATTGTTACTCTGTGAGAATGGAGTACCAGCGTATCTTATGAGTCCAATCGCTGTAGCCCTCACAGCAACGCCCCCTGCGGGCGAGGACGCGGTCTTCGACCGGGTTGCCGCCGCAGGGCTCGAGGAGTTCGCCGAGCACGGCATTCGTCGCACTTCCATGGAAGACGTCGCGCGCCGTGCCGGCGTCTCCCGGATGACTGTCTTTCGCCGTTTCGAGAGCAAGCAGAACCTGGTCGAGGTCGTGATCGCGCGCGAGGTGAGCCGCGGGATGGAAGAGCTCGACCTGCTGTGGGACGGTGCGGAGACGTTGGAGGATCGACTCGTTGAAGGCTTCGCCTTCGCCGGGCGCTACGTGCGCGACCACCCATTGTTCGACGGGATCTTGCGGCGTGAACCCGAGGTCCTGTTGCCGCCGCTCACGATCGACGGCGGTCCAGTGCTCGGCCTTTACCGATCGCTGATCGCGCATCGACTTCAGACTGAAGTCGATGCCGGTCGCGCTGCGACATCAGACGTCGATGGCGTCGCTGAAGTGATCGCTCGGCTCGCGATCTCGTTACTGCTCACGCGGGACGGGGACATCACCCTCGACGATCTGGACTCCGTTGTCCGGCTGGTCCGCCTCGTGCTGCTTCCGATGCTTTTGCCGGGTTTCGACGGGCGGCCGGCCAGCACGTAACTTGAGATCTTCGCCAGTTGTCAGGGAATTTGCGATCGCCGGCTCCAAACATCGAGGGGCGGTCAACGTTTTGCTTCTCGCTCAGCGATAAATGGGTCGAGCTGGTCACCAGCGCGCTAGAGCTCGCCTGGGAAGCCGGGAGCCCCAGGTTTCGACTCTCACGCCGCAACCCGGGGGACGGCTAACTAGGGAAGGGAGCGGGTTAGAGCGGGTGTTATTGAGCCCCTTTTGATCTCTCCTGACTTCGGTCGACGCACACCGGATCTGTCCCCTATCTCGCTTCCAAAGCCATATTTGGCCTGCCAGTGTAGTTTGCCGCTTTGGCCGGAATAGATTCGTAGACCGACGCTCTATCCAACCGAGCTACGGGCGCTGGTTCCTGCAAATAGGCGGCCTCAAGGCTCGATCAGGACGCTCCCGATGGACGCCGCCCTCCTACGCTCTCGGCGCAGCCGCGATACACGAAGCGGGATTTTAGGCGACGTTGCTTATCGGTAGCGCTGCCGTCGGCGCCATGAACGGCTCCCTGTGAGCCCAAGCCTCCGTTACTCCTTGCCAAGGGAGATTCCCGGCCGAACCGCGTGGTTCTACGAAACAGTAACGCCATTTCTGGATCGCGATATCGGACGAATCCAGCCGGCTCATGACCCATGAGACTCGATGATCCACAGACTCCAACTTAGGGTAGGCCCGGCAACCTCTCGAGCCCGTCTCTCGCCGCCCCTCATCGCGATCAGCTCCGAAGAACTCGACCGATCGGCTCGAACGTCGTACCATTCGAAGTCGTGAGGGGAATCGTTTCAGCAACGACTGCGATCTTGGTCTTGGCGATCGTGCCGGCGACGGCGCAGGCGACGCAGCGCTATGCAGCCCCAAGCGGAGCCGGGACCGAATGCACGCAGGCAAAACCGTGCGCCCTCTCCGAAGCCGTGGGTGCCGCGAAAGCGGGTGACGAGGTGATCGTTACCTCCGGCACCTACACCGTCGGTGCGGCGATTTTCGCTCCCCCCGTCACCAACCTGCAGATCCACGGAGAAACGGGTGCGGCGATGCCGAGGATCAACGCCGCGTTCGGCGGCCCCGCCATCTATCTGACCCAGACCGGCGACAGCCTCAGCTACCTCGAAATTGAGAACGACGCGAATGGCGGAATTGGCGTCATCTGCTTCAGCGGCCGACTGGAAAGGCTCGATGTCAGGGTGATTGGCGCCGGGGGCAGCGGCGCCGCGGTCTCGACGGACTGCACGGTGCGGAACAGCCTCTTTCGGGTCGAAGGCGCCGGCTCCATAGGCCTGCGAGGGACCGGGACGTCCGGAAACACCAGCGCTGTCCTCCGCAACGTCACGGCGATCGCCACTGGCTCCAACTCGGTCGGGGTCAGCGCCGAATACTTTGAAGTTGTCCCTGGGAGCTTCACGATCGAACTCGAGAACTCAATCGTGCAGGGGGGCGAAGCGGATCTGAAACCGAACGAAGGGACCAATGGCCCCGGAAACATCGCCGCCGCCCACTCGAACTTCGACAGCTCACTCCCGTCCGGTGGAGCGAAAGTGATCGACGACGGGGGCAATCAGATCGCGGCACCGCTCTTCGTCAACGCCGAAACGGGCGACTATCGAGAGGCCGCCGGGTCGCCGACCATCGATGCCGGCATCAACGACCAGGTTGGTCCGCTCGATCTCGCTGGCAATCCGCGGATCCTCGGCTCAGCGCCCGACATCGGCGCCTACGAGTTTGAGTCCGTGCCGCTGGCCGTCGCCCAACTACGTTCGCTGGCGCTCAAGCCAGCGAAGTTCCACGCGGCGGCGAGCGGCGAAGCCGTCAGCAGCGCCAAAAAGAAGGGGAAGCCTCCAACCGGCTCCACCGTTACCTACGAACTCACCAACCCGGGAGCCGTCGATTTCAGCCTCGAACGGGGTGTGGAGGGGCGCAAGGTCGGGGGCAAATGCGTGAAGAAGACCCATGCCAACCGTTCCCATAAGGCCTGCACCGTCTACAAACCGTTGACGGGCGGGTTCTCGGTCACCGCCGCCCAGGGCGGCGTCAACGACTTCAAGTTCTCCGGACGCATGGCGGGCAAGGCGCTGAGGCCGGGGGCCTACAAGCTGGTCGGGAAGACCGGTTCGACACAGCAGAGCGCCCCCTTCACGATTGTCAAATAACGCCGCGTGCCTCAGGCGCCGACAAGAGCGTGGGTCGTCGCGCCCCGGTTTCCCCCTTTCCGAGAAGGGCAAAGAGCGGATCAACAAACCGGTGTAGGACAGGTGCCTCGGTGAGACTTGGAATTGGGCAATAGCAGCCGGCATCGAACTTGTAGAGCCGAAACCTCGCCGCGTCGAAAACGCCGTCGGGGACCGACGCTCTATCCAACCGAGCTGCGGGCGCTTGTTCCTGCAAATCGAGGCTTTTGGAGACTGTTTAAGCGGCGCCGAGTAGACCGTGCCCAAATTCCGCCCTTCCGCGCCCTTCGGCGCAGCCGCGCTGCAGGAGCGGGAAATCTAGGCTCGGGCGGTGGTGCCCTCGGTGTGGGGCCAAGCGCTCTCTGTGGTTCCAAGGGCATCCCTGCGATTTGCCAGGGGAGGGGCCAGCGCAGCCTGGCGCGGATTAGCGGTCAGCGCTGCTAGGTCTCGGCGCAGCTGCAATGCAGGAGGAACTCGCAGCTCTTGAACGGCCGGGAACTTCGACGATCTCCAGGCCGCGGCCAAAGGCATGGAAGCGGAGTAACCGGAGCGCTACTACCGGCGCCGGGTAGCGCGCCGAGGGCCCAGGGGGTAGCGGCATTCATCTCCACGACTTTCAGGAGATTCCGACCAGCGGTCTGTCAACTCGGCGACGCAGACCGCAACATTTCGGCGCGGCCTGTCTTCTAGGACATGCCGGCGCAGCTGAGAAGATGTGCCATGTGCTGGCAGGAAGGGGAAGACGACCCCGCGCAGGCGGGATGGGAGGAACGATGATCACCAGAAGGCGCGGCATTGGACTGACTCTGGCGCTTGCTTCCTGCGCTCTCGCGCTGCCCGCCGGGGGCGCGCAGGCATCGACTCTGACGGTCGGAAGCGTTTTCCCTCCTGGTTTCTCGCCAGCGCCCTTCGGCCAGGTTCAGACACTCTTCAACACCTCTCTTCCGGAGAAAGGCGCCAATCTGTCCTCGCCAGTCGACGGCGTGATCATCCGCTGGCGGATACTTGGGGCCAGCGGAGGACCCTTCTCACTTCGCGTGCTCCATCCCAACGGCTCCGGCGCCTATGAAGCGTCCGGAACGAGCGCAGCGGTCAGCCCGACCAGCAAAGAACTCCAGACCTTTACGACCAGCGTTCCGGTACGAAAAGGGGACCTGATTGGGATCGATCCCAGCAAAGCGAGCGACGAAATCGGTGTGGCGATGGTCTCCGGCGCGAACTACGGGTTCATCTTCCCACCTCCCTTTGACGGCTCGACAGTCGCGCCGAGCGGCGTAAAAACCGGCGAAGAGATCGCGTTGAGCGCCGAAGTCCAGCCCGGTCCAGTCGTCCACGAGCTCGAAAACTTCGAAGGCTCAATCGCGGGTGGGACCGAAGTCAAGATCAAAGGGGAAAACCTGACCGGCGCCAACAGCGTCAAGTTCGGCGACGTCCCGGCCACCGACATCAGCGTCAAGTCGGACACCGAAATCACGGCGACTTCTCCGCCTGGGGCGAACCCTGGCTTCGTCGATGTGACCGTCACGACGGCCGCGGGTACCAGCGCGGTGGTCCGCAGCGACCGCTTCAAGTATGTGGCATGCGTGGTCCCGAAGCTCAAAGGCAAGAATCTGAAGGCCGCCCGCAAAACGGCGAGCCGCGCCGGCTGCATCCTGGGAAGCGTGAAGGGCAACAGGAATGGAAAGGTCAAGAGCCAGAGCCCGAGGCCTGGCGCGATCAAAACGCCGGGAACCAGGATCAACGTCAAGCTCGCGAAGAATAAGGGCTAGCGAGCGCAGCGCGTCGCCAGCGATCCCGCAGATTTGCCAAGACTCGGGCATACGCTAGGGCTCGCGTCTCTCCGCTTTCCGCGAGTTGTGGCCTTCCCTCAGTTCTGCATGGAGGCCGAGTCGAAGCGGCTGCCCCCGTCGGTCAGGAATTGGACTCCGGGATCAGCTGAACGACGGGGATGGTCCGGCCGCAGTGGGCTGCGCGCTCGCGGTAGGCCCTGGTTGGTGGATAGAACTCTTCAGCCAGGCCCCAGAGCCGCGTTTGCGCATCGAGCTCCTCGACCGTCGCGGCGCGAAACGGCCTGGATTCGAAGCGTACGGCCGGATCCGCGACCGCGTTTTGGTACCAGAAAGGGTCTTCGGGCCATCCCGCTTTCGACGGGATGACGACGACTCGATCACCATCATGGAAATAAAGGACGGCGCGTCGGTGCCAACCTCCGTTGCGAGCGTCCCGGGTCTCGATGACACCAAAGGGGAGCGGCGCCAGCGCGGCGAAATGGCCGCCGGTAAGCCGCATAAGTATGGGCACGATCCTCCAAGCGGTGAGTCGGTAGGGCAGCGACGTCTCGAGCTTCGCGAAGGCGCTCTTGTCCATCAGGCGCAGCGCTACGCGCATGACCGGGCCACGCCGGGCTCGTGGGTTGACGTGTGGCAGGTCCCGCTGGTACGACATTAATCGCTCCGCTCTGAGTGGGGGACCGGAAGGCGCCCTGTTGGGACGCTCACTGAGGCGACGAGATGTTAGCCCCGCCTCGGGCAGGATGGGCGCAGGCTGTGCAGAGGTCAAGTACTCGTCGATTTAGTGCCGGCGCCCCGATTCCGCCCTTTCCGAGAAGGGCAAATAGAGGATCGAACCGGTGTGGACAGGTACCTTCGGTGAGCCTTGAGATTGGGAGGGCAGCCGCGCGACATCGCGAAGAGCCAAGCGCCGTTGGCCAAACCCGTTCGTGGACCGACGCTCTATCCAACTGAGTTACGGAGCCTGCCCTGCCTTCCGCGGATTCAATCCGCCGCAACCCGGGATCGAGGATTCCGGGCGCGGGGGGTTCGTGCCCGGGCTCAGGTCTCGACTTCGCGGTAGTGGTCCCGCCATATCAGGCGGTAGACGCGCAGGTGGCGGGGCAGGCCACGCAGGCCGGGGATGAATGGAATGCAGATGAACCCGAGGCTTAGTACACCCATCAGGACAAAGATCAACGCGTCAGCATTGGGCGATTCCTTGAACGGTTCGATCTGGTACCAGAACGTGTACAGCCAGAGCCAGACCTGGCCGGGATAGCTGCCGGTCTCGTTCATCATTCCCCACTGGGTGCCGAGCAGGTGCTGGCCTTCGGCGCGGGCCTCGAAGTATTCGCCGCCGGAGAGGAAGAGGAGTGGCTTGGTGTAGTTGGTCTCATAGAAGCGGTGATCACCGGCGACCAGCGCGCCGTCGAGCCCGCCACTCTGGGCGAGGGCCAGTAGGGCGCTCATCATCGGCGCCACCGGTCCGTAGTGACCGGGGGGCAAAACCGGCAGGCCCCGGTGAAAATGAGCTTGCGGCAGGGCTTCTTCATAGGCGCTGGTCCAGGCTTCCTGCAGCTTCGCCGGGGCGGCCTGGTAAACGCCAAGCGCAGCTTTGAGACGGGGATCGGAGGGAATCTCCTGCAGCGGTTCGACCACATAGCTCTGGGCGGTATTGATCGGGATCTTCACGCCGGCGGCTTCCTGCAGGGAGATCGGCCCGATCTTTTGGGCAGAACCGGAGGCCGAGTTGTAGGGAGGGCCGTAGGTGGCGACCTCGCTGGTTCCGTTCAGCTCGGTCACCGCGGTGGTAAGAAAATCGCCGGGATCCGCCTTCGCCCAGCTCTGGATCGTGGTCGGTGAATCATCGGGAGAGGAGAAGAGGATGGTCAGGACCACGGCCAAGCCTGCCATCACGATCAGCGCGACGACAAACTCCTTGACCAGGTCGTAGCGAACGAAAGGTCCGGGCCAGGGGACGGAGTCGTCGGGACTCGCGTGGCCTTGTGTCGGGTTCATTGCGCTGGCCCCTCATCCTTCGCCGCGACAGGAGGTGCCTTTTCCCTGGCGGGATAGGGCGGCACGACACCGTGGCGTCTGACCAGCAGCACGTGCCAGACGACGAGCGCGACGACGGCCAAGGGCAGGAGAATCACGTGGAAGGTGTACATCTGGCCGAAATCGGCGACGTTGAAGAAGGACCCGATTCCGACCGCGTTGAGACCATCCTTGCCCTCGCTGGCGATCCACTGCGAGTCGAAGTTCTGCTGGGAGAGGTAACCGGTGAAGGCGGCGCCGATCGCGACCAAGAAGACGACGGCACCGGTCATCCAGGTGCGCCCCCGCCCACCGCGCCAGGCCGCCATGAAGAACTTCCCCCAGAGGTGGACAACCATGGCGAAGAAGAAGAGCTCAACCGCCCAGAGGTGGATGCTGTTGAAGGACCGGCCGATGCTCGTCAGGTGCCACCATTCGGGCCCCTTGAGGCCGAGGATGACCCCCGAGGTGATGACGACCACAAGCGCGGCGAGGCTCGCCACCCCAAAGACGTAGATCCAGGAGGAGACGTAGGCGGGCTGGCGATCGGGTAGCAGCTTGTCCGGTGGCAGCGCCCCGACCGCGCGCTCGCGCACCCAGGTTGTCCACATCTTGCGCTCCGCCGTGGAGGTGGGGTCCCGCTTGGGTGGGTCGGCAGCGCTCAAGATTCGCGTTCGCGCTTTGGGAAGGGGATCAGGATCGCAGCGATGAAGGCGATGATCATCAGAACGATCACAAGTACGTTCGCGACCGACATCTGGAAGAAATGCCAGTGAAGGTAGTGAGCCGGGTGAGTGAGATCGAACAGCGCCGCGGTGAGCACGTGCTCCGGTATTACCATCGCCCTCCTCGTAGGGTTGATTGGTTCAATCGAAGCTACACCCCGCCGCCCAGGAGTCAATCCAGTTTTGGGTTTTTCGGGCCCAGCCACGCCGGACCGGAGACGGAAACACAGGCGCCCGCCCGCAGACGGGACGGCACCGCCCGACCGAGAGGGCCAGGCGATGCCGCGGCAGTTCCCGCTAGTCGCTCACGCGAACGGCCTGTGAGCGGCCGATTGGCCGGCCCCGATCATCGAGGGCGATCGCCTCGACGTAGGGTGCGGCGGTGTTTGCCGTGAACGTCGTGGCGAGGCCATTCCAGTCGGCTGAGCCGGCTGGCCGCAGCGACCAGGGGTGCTGGCCAGCCAACAGCTCCCAGCGCTCGACCCCTGCGGCGCCATTCCAGATCGCCTCAACGCTGACCTGGTCACCGCCGAGGCGCTGAGCCACAACGCTCGGAGCGGTCTCGGGGGACGCGACCCATGGCGAACGGTAGGCCCGGTAGGTGTCATAGCTCGCCGGCACCTGAGCGTCCCAGAGCAGATTGCCCGAGTTGTCGAACTCCGAGAAGCGCCCGACGCTGCCCCAACCGATGAACAGATGCTCGTCGGGCAGGCGCTGGGCGTTGCCCTGAGAGTTGACGATCAGCCCATCGGGCTGCTGAACCGAACTCACCAGCGTCGCCGTTTTCGTGTTGGTGTCAGGCTGACGTCAATCACCCGTGACGGCAGTCCGGTGGCCGGGCCGCCGCCGTTGCCGTTGTCGAAGGTCCAAATCTCATTCGGAGCCTCCGGCAGCGCGTTGTGCTGACCGTTGAACTGAACGCACGGCCGAGTCTGAAATCGCTCTCCTTGCCGCCGAGGCGCCAAATGATCGCGCCGGTCTCGCGATCGACCTTGTAGATCGTCGATACACCGCGTCCGGAGGTCAGCAGATCTCCGTCGGCATCTGGGTTAACGGCGTTGATGTGGAAGTAATCCCAGGGCCTGTTTCGGGTTGCTCGGGAATTACCTCACATTTGGCCGGCAAAGGGCCGCCCCGCGCTGTGGAGTTGCGACCGTCAGGTCACCGGCAAGATGATGGGCCTGCGGCGGCTGGGCGCCTAGGCAGACTCGGAGCCGGCCGGCTGGTTGAGCCGCACGTGCCACTGGACCGTGGCGCTGGCGACCCGGTTGCCGGCGGTGTCGGTCAACTCGATCTGGCAGGGAAAGACGACCTTGCCCTTGGAATCGAGGCTGGCGAGCGCCTGGTCCCGATCGACGCCGAGGCGGGCCGTGGCTTCGATCGGTCCATTGGCGATTTTTTCGTAGGCGATCTCGGCGCTGCGGGCAAGCGGAGTGACCTCGGCGAGGCGCTCGGCGAAGGCACCGAGGAAGGCCGCTCCAGAGGCGGCCTCGGCGACCGTGAAGAGCGCGCCCGCGTGCTGGGAGCCGACGTGGTTGGTCAGTTCGGCGCGCTCGGGCAGGATGACGACCGCCTCGCCCTCGGCGATCCTGGCGATGTCGAGCCCGAGGAAGGCGGCAAACGGCACCGCTTGGTTCATGCCCTCTGCGATCGCGTCGAAGTCGGTCATCCGCGGCGCCAGCCTACATCGACCGGCGACTCAGGGCACGCGATGAACCTCGAATAGGTTCGTTCCGAGTTCCTGCTCGGGCAGCCCGGCGGTGATCGCGATCAGCTCGCCGGAGCGGGCGATTCCATGCCGGACGGCGAGCGCCGCGCAGTCGTCGAGCAGCCCGCGGATCTCGGTTTCGTGATCGCTGAGCGCGGCACTGACCCCGAAGAGCAGGTTCAACCTGCGAACCGTCTCGATCCGCGGTGAGACCGCGAGCACCGGCACGTTGGGGCGATGCGCGGAGACGAGCCGGGCGGTGCGCCCGCTTCGAGTTGGCACGACGAGCGCCGCCAGACCCAGCCGGTAGACGGCGCCAACCGCGCTCTGGGCGACCGAATCGGCGACATCCTGGGTTGCCTGATCGGTGCGCGTGAAGAGCCACTCGCCGTAGCGCAGGTCAGGCTCGGTCGCCCGCGCGATGCGGTCCATCACCCGCACCGCCTCGACCGGGTGTTGGCCCACGGCGGTCTCCTCGGAGAGCATCACCGCGTCAGAGCCGTCATAGATCGCGTTGGCGACGTCGGTCACCTCGGCCCGCGTCGGGCGGCTCGCGCGCACCATCGAGGCGAGCATCTGGGTCGCGGTGATCGCCGGCTTTGAGCACTTGCCGGCCTCGCGGATCAGCCGCTTTTGCACGACCGGAACCTCGGCCAGCGGTAACTCAATGCCGAGGTCACCGCGGGCGACCATGATCCCGCCGCTGGCGGCGCGAACGATCTCGGCCGCGGCCTCCGCCGCCTGGCGCTTCTCGATCTTGGCAATCAGCGGGATGTCGGAACCGAGCTCGCGCAGCCGGGCGCTGACCGGCTCGAGGTCGGCGGCCGCAGAGACGAAGGACATCGCCAACAGATCGATACCGTGCTCGACCGCGAACTCGACCCAGCCCAGATCGCCGTCGGTCGCCGCCCCGCCGACGACACCGGGAATGTTCATTCCCTTGTGCGAGGAGAGGGTGCCGCCGACCTCGACTTCGCAATCGACGCCCTCCGCCCCGCCGCGGCCAACCCGCAGACGGATCGCCCCATCGGCGAGATAGACAAGCTCGTTCTCGCGCAAGGAGCTGACCCCGGCCCAGGCGACCGGGATCGTCTGCTCATCGCCCTGCACCTGGCGCGGTGTGAGCGTCACCTGCATCCCGGTGTGCAGCTCGGCGACGTCGTCGCGCAGCTCACCGATCCGCATCTTTGGACCCGGCAGGTCGCCGAGGATCGCCACCTCGCGACCAACCCGGCGCGCGGCGGCACGGATCGCGTCGATCGTCGCGGCGTGGCGGTCCCGGTCCGCGTGGGAGAAGTTGAGCCTGAAGACATCGACGCCGGCCTCGACCAGGCTCTCGAGCACCGCCGGATCCCAGCTCGCCGGCCCGACCGTGGCGATGATCTTGGTCCGCCTCGCCGACACGACGCTCTCAGCTCTTGATTTTGCCTCCATGCCAAAGACGACTGTAGAGAGTGCGCGAGGGCACAGAAGGTGACACCGATCTATGTGACACTGGAGCAGGTGAGCGCTGCCGTGAGTCCGCCTTTGAGCTCAGCTGGCCCACTTGGTACAGAGGAGGCCGAGGGGCTGCCCCGGCCACCCCTGGTCCAGATGAAGCCCCTGGCGCAGCTCCTGCGTTTCAACCAGCGCCAGATCCAGTTCGTCTTTGGCGCCCGGCGCCGGCTGGGTGATGTCTTCGCGTTGCGCACCCCCGAGCCGAACCCGCTGGTGATGACCGGGCTCCCCGATGACGTTCGCTCTCTTTTCACCGCCAAGCCCGAGGAGGCACCCTCGCTGGCCGCCGAGTCGCCGCTGCGCCCAATCGTCGGCCCCAACTCGGTGCTCACCTCGCTGGGCGAGCGCCACATGCGCCAGCGCAAGCTGCTCCTGCCGCCGTTTCACGGCGAGGCGATCGAGCGCTACGCGCAGACGATCGCCGACGCCGCTGAAAAGGAGATCGACAGCTGGCCACTCGGCGTCGCCTTCTCGATCGCCGCGCGCATGCAGGCGATCACCCTCGACGTGATCATGGCCGGGATCTTCGGGATCGAGGGAAAGCCGGCACCCAACTCGCCCGAGTGGCGGCTGCGGGCAGTGACCAAGGGGCTGGTCGCGGCCTCCACCAAGCCCCTGGCCCAGCTCGTCGAGCTGCTGAATATCCGCCGCGAGGATCCCGTCGGCCTCACCCGTTTCGGCCGCTCTTTGATCGATCGCCGCATGGACGCGGTGATCGCTCGACGGCGGCGCTCCGAGGACCTCGGCGAGCGGCGCGACATCCTCTCGCTGCTGCTCTTGGCCCGAAGCGAGGAGGGCGAGGAGCTCAGCGATCACGAAATCCGTGACGAGCTGCTGACCCTGGTCCTCGCCGGGCATGAGACGACGGCCAACTCGCTGGCATGGACCTGGGAGCGGCTGCTGCGAACGCCCGCCGCCCACGAGCATCTGCTCGAGGCGGTCCGCGCTCCGGGAGCTGGCGAGGGCGAGGAGATGATCGAGGCGACGATCATCGAGACTATGCGCTCGCGGCCGGTGGTGCCGATCGTTGGCCGCCGGGTGCTGAGGCCCTGGCGCCTGGGCGAGTATGCCGTGCCGGCCGACAGCCCAATCCTGATCAGCATCCTGCTCCTGCACCATCGCGAGGACCTCTATCCCCAGCCCTTCGAGTTCCGTCCCGAGCGCTGGCTCAACCGCAAGCCGGGAACCTATGAGTGGATCCCCTTCGGTGGCGGCATCCGCCGCTGCCTGGGAGCGGCGCTGGCGATGGCAGAGCAACGCGTCGTGCTCGAGGCAACGGCGCGGCGGCTTGACCTCGAAGCCGAGGACCCCGCTCCCGAGCGCGCCCTGCACCGCAACGTGACGATGATTCCGGCGCGCGGTGGGCGCGTGATCGTCCGCTCGCGACACTGAGACGGCAGGGGCCTGGCGAGCGCTGACTTGACCCGAATCAGGATCGACCAGTCGCTGCCCGGTGGGTAATCCGAAGCTGCGGTTTCGGCGCTGATTTCCGCTTGCCGGGATGGCGCCGACACCGACCAGGTTGGCGTCTGCGCCGAGACCCCCTTGGCGGGCGGTCAGCCCCGACCCCAGCGACGCCGCGACCACAACCGCCTCCCCGAGCAGAGCGGCGATAGGAACCCAAGGTTCTCTTCGTTCGCCCACCAGCGGAGAGGGAGGGATTCGAACCCTCGAGAGAGCTTGCGCCCCCTACTCGCTTAGCAGGCGAGTGCCTTCAGCCACTCGGCCACCTCTCCGAGGCCTCGATTGTAGGGCTGCGGGGATAGGCTCGCCGAGGAGATGGCCAGCCACGCCGAGTACGAGCAGATCTTCGCCGACGTCGAGGCGCCCTTCGCCTTCGTCGACCTCGACGCGCTCTTCGAAAACGCCGCTGCGATGCTGGCCCGGGCCGCCGGCAAGCCAATTCGGGTGGCGAGCAAGAGCCTGCGCTGCCGGGCCCTGCTGGAGCGGATCCTGGCCAGTGAGGAGGGCTATCGCGGACTGATGACCTTCACCCTGCCCGAGACGCTCTGGCTCGCCGAGCAGGGATTCGAGAACCTGTTGCTCGCCTACCCCTCAACCGATCTCGCTGCGCTTCAGCAGCTGGCCCTGCGCTCGGCGGCATATCCGCCCGGCGCACCGATCCTGGTGATCGACTGCACCGAGCACCTCGACGCGATCGCCTCCGTACTCGGCGCCGGCGCCGCGCCGGCCCGCGTCTGTATTGATGTCGACGCGAGCTGGTGGGCTCTCGGCGGCCGGCTGAAGGTCGGCCCAAAGCGCTCCCCGATCCACTCAGTCGCCCAGGCGGTCGAGCTGGCGCGGGAGATCGAGCGCCGCCCGCAGCTCGATCTCGCTGGTCTGATGGCCTACGAGGGACAGATCGCCGGAGTCGGAGATCGCCCCCCCACCAGTCGGCTGCGCGGCGCAGCGATCGGTTTCATGCAGCGCCGCTCAGCCGCCGAGCTGGCCGAGCGTCGAGCAGCGATCGTCGCCGCGATCCGTGAGTTTGCCGCGCTGCCGCTGGTCAACGGTGGCGGCACCGGCAGCCTCGAACTGAGCGCCGCCGAGCCGGCGCTCACCGAGTTGAGTGCCGGCTCGGGCTTCTATGCCCCGGCCCTCTTTGATCACTACAGCCGCTTCTCACTGACCCCAGCCGCCGGTTTCGCGGTGCCGATCGTGCGCAAGCCTGAACGACAGCAGGCGACCGCGCTGGGCGGCGGCTACCTCGCCTCGGGAAGCGGCGACCAAGCTCGCCTGCCGGTCCCCTGGCTTCCCTGCGATTTGCGACTCGATCCCCAGGAGGGAGCCGGCGAGGTACAGACGCCGCTACTGGGCGCCGCCGCGGAGCACCTGCGAATCGGCGACCGGGTCTATATGCGACACGCCAAGGCCGGCGAGCTCTGCGAGCGCTTCAACACCCTTTACCTGGTCGAGGGCGGGCAGATCGTCGACGACGTCCCGACCTACCGTGGCGAGGGCCAGGCATTCCTCTGACATCTCTGCCATTGAAGCGGCAAGGCCGGCCTAGGGTCCAAGGACGCGGGCGGCGTATTCGTTGGTGAAGACGTGACCGGGATCGAGCTCCTCGCGGGCAGCCTGGAACTCGGCCCAGCCCGGATACACCGGCGCCAGCGTGGCGGCGCTTTGAAAGTGACGCTTGCCCCAGTGGGGGCGCCCGCCGAAACCGAGCATGATCTCCTCGACGGCCTCAAAGTAGGGACGCCACCCCATCCCCCGGTACTGGTGAACGGCGATGTAGGCGCTCTCGCGCCCGTATGCGGGGCTGAGCAAGGCGTCATCGCCAGCGCTGACTCGCATCTCGATCGGGAAGAAGACCGGGTAGCGGTTCTCCCGCACCCACTCGATCACCCGTCGGGCAGCCTCGGGGCCATGCTCGCGCGGCAGGGCGTACTCCATCTCGGTGAAGCGGACCCGGCGCTCGTTGGCGAAGATCCGATCGCTACGATCGGTCACTGTGCCGCCCGAGGCGAGCCGGGCGGCGAGCCGCGAGAGGCTCGGAATCGCCCTTGGCAGTGCCTTGCCCGCGGCAGAGATCGCCTCCAGGGCCCAGTTCTCGAGGACGATGTCGTTGAGATAGGCGCTCGCTCGAGAACGCGGCCGAGCCGGCTCCGCGACGCGGTTGCGCTCGAGGACCAGGGCCGAATCCGCGTAAGGAAAGGTGAAGAGCTCGAAATGCTCGTGGGCCTCGGCTCGTTCCCAGAAGCTATCGAGCACCTGATCGCGAGGCAGCGGCCGATCCACTCGCCGCAGGATGAAGGCGGGGACGCAGAGCAGGGTCACGGCTGAGATCGCGCCCAAGGCGCCGACCCCGACCCGCGCCGCGCGCAGGAGCTCGGTATCGGCGTCCGCGCTCAGCTCGCGCACGCTGCCATCGCCGAGGACCAGCTCCAACGAACTGACCTGAGAGGAGAGGTTGGCGAGCTTTGACCCGGTGCCGTGGGTGGCGGTCGAGATCGCGCCGGCGATCGTCTGCCGATCGATATCGCCGAGGTTCTCCATCGCCAGTCCGAGGCCGTGCAGGGCATCGTTTAGCTCGGCGAGCACCGTGCCCGCGCCGACCCTGACCAAGCCCGACTCGCGGTCGGCATCGAGCAAGCCGCAAAGCGCGCCGACCTCGATCATCGTCCCTTCACTCATCGCCGCCTCGGTGAAGGAGTGTCCGCTGCCCGGCACGCTGATCTGCCGGCCGGCCGCGGCGGCGGACCCCACAGCCTGCGCGAGCTCGTCGCGGTCGCGCGGCCTCAGAATCTGGGCCGGTCTGCAGACCTGATCACCGGCCCAGTTGCGCCACTCGCCCATTGCTTGCAGACTAGCCCGCTACTCTGCCGCGGCGCGGGCTCCGACCGCCGGCAGGCCGCGCCGCGCGTAGGCGGCGGTGGCGAGCAGCGCCGCGGCGACGACGATGCTTGGAACCGCGTAGCCGGCGAGGCTCGCGAGGACCCCGCCGGCGAGTCCACCCAGCACCTGCCCCGAGGCCCAGGCCATGTTCGAGAGGCCGGCGGATAGCCCCTGATGCAGGCGGCTGGATTCAGCCGTCTCGGAAAGCAGGGTCAGAGCCGGCGCGAAGCAGATGCCCGCCCCCAGCGAGCTGACCAAAAGACCGCCGAGGATGATCGCGATCGCCTGGCCGACGCCGATCGCGATCATCGCCACGGCAGAGACGGTCAGGCCAGCGACGAAGGGGATCACCCGACCGACTCGATCTGAGTAGCGACCGGCGAGCGGGGAGAGGCCGGCCTCAAGCGCGGCGCCGAGGATGAATCCGGCGGCGATCAGGGCGTGCCCACCGCCAAGATCCGCGACCCGCAGCGGAACCAATAACTCGACCGCACCAAACATCATCGAGGGCACGGCGATGAAGGCGGTTGTGATCAGCACCGGGCGACTGAGGATCGCAGCAGCCACTTCGGCGAGCCCCTGCTTCTCGGGCTCTGCGAGCTCGGGGGTTCGGGAGGCGAGATAGATGAAGATCGCCGAGATCCCAAGCACGGCGCCGAAGACGGGCTTGGTTCCAATTTCGGCGGCGAGCGCCCCGAGAGCCGGGCCGATCAGGGCGCCGGCGACCGCCGTGCCGAGCGCCGTGCCGATCACCGAGCCGCGGCGCTCAGCCGGCGTCGAGGTGATCAGCCAGGTCAGGGCGCCGGACCAGATCATGGCGCCGGCCACGCCCTGGCTGAATCGGGCAGCGTCGAGCACCCCGACGTCATTGCCGAAGCCGAATACAAGGCTTGAGAAGCCGAGCAGCACCAGTCCCCCGATCACGGTGCGGCGCGGACCGGCGCGGGTTGCGAGCAGGCCCGAGGGTAGGGAGGCGAGCAGGGTTCCAGCCGCGTAGGAGGCCGAGAGAATGCCGGCTTCGGCCTTGCTCAGTTCCAGTTTGGAGACGTATTCGGGCAGCAGCGGCGCGATCGCCGAGTAGAAGGCGACGTCGAAGAGGACCATCGCCGAGGCGAGAATCAGGAGCCGGCGCATCCCCTCATCCAATCACCGAGGGCCGCGATCGCCTCCCTCCTTTGCGTCTAGGATCGGACCCCGACTTGCTTCCCGGAGGGGTGGCAGAGCGGTTGAATGCGCCGGTCTTGAAAACCGGTAGCCGTCGCAAGGCGGCTCGTGGGTTCGAATCCCACCCCCTCCGCTTCACAGAGCGGAATGCGTGGATTTAGCCGGAATGCGCGCGATGCTCGAAGGGCGTCGGACCCCCCGTAGATACCCAAAGACCGCCTGGGCTGGGTGATGCCGATCGCACAATGATCGCTATCCCGGTGCTGGTCCTTCGCCGTAGCAAGGGCAGCTAGCGCGGGACGAAGGTCAAGAGCTGCATGAATCTTTCGACGATGTCTCGCCTACTGAGTTCTAGCTAGGGCCTATGCGTTCAACCGAGGGATCAGCTGATCTCCCCTTATGAAGATTGGATCTAACCAAGCGAGTCTCCGCGGAACCTGGTCCGGCTCACGCCAACCCGTCTATTAGTTCCACGACAAGTCAGAGAGATGTGGCAGCAGAGCAAAAGCTGGTCGGCTTTCGCCTGGCGCCCAACTGAGTCTTCGTCCCCGACAGCTCCCACGACGGATTCTGGAAGCATGGGACACGAGCCGTCGAGTCCTCGGGGGCGTGAGAGAGTGCCCTGGTCCCGCCCCTTCATCAATCCGGAGGTCTGAATGAAGCGCCCCAAGCTGACCTACTCGAACGTGATGGCGACGATCGCCGTCTTTATCGCTCTCGGCGGGAGCGCGTATGCCGCCACGCAGCTCAAGAAGAACAGCGTCGGGACTAGGCAGTTGAGGAAGAACTCGGTCACGACGGCGAAAATCAAGAACGGAGCGGTGACGACCAGCAAGATCGTTAACGGCGCCGTCACCGGGGCTCAAGTCAATCTCGGAAGTCTCGGAACAGTCCCGAGCGCCAACGAATCCGACGCGACCAATGGAATGCATCTCGGCAAGCTGGATTTCCTAAGCGGCGAAAACGTCGGCCCGGTCAAGGTCTTCAGCGCCGATGGCCTGACCCTGACCGCTCAGTGCGTCACGCATGACCTTGAATTCACCGCGACCACGTCCGTGCCCTACTCCGAAATCTATGAGAGCGGGAACTACAAATCGACCTACAAAGGCGACTACAACGACGAATTCATGCCGGGCGATGTGGAGGAAGTCGGTAAAAAGATCGGCGATGGTGGCCAGGACGAAGTCCAGGGACAGCTCGTCTACTCGACCCCGGGCGGCGCGGTCGTTACGGCGCAGTTCTCCCTCAACGAATTCACTCTCAACGCTGGCCTGCCGGAAGGCTGCGCGGTGAAGGGGACCGCCGAGTTCTCCTGATCCTGATCAGCGCGCGTGGCGGCCTTCGAGCCTCAATAGAGGGGTTTCCAGTGCTCGACACATTGCGGAAGTCGTCGTTTCAAGTTCCCCAACCTGCTCGACACGGTCCTTGCCCGGCACGGCGATGGGGCGGGCTGGACTCGAACCAGCGACCAGGGGATTATGAGTTCCGTGCTCTGACCAACGGCTAACGTCCCGGAGTGCCTGGGATTATCTCGCGCTGGAGCGGCCGTAGGTGTTTTCGGTGATCCATTCCTGCAGATCTGCGCGCGTGAAGCGAAGCCCCCGAACCCCGACTCGCACATGAGACAACCGTCTCGATCGCACCAGCTCATAGGGCGTGGTCCGGGGAACGTTCAGCGGCCGAGCGGCCTCGGAGGCGTTGAGCAGCGGCTCATTGAGCGTTTCTGGCAAGTCCATTGGCGATTGCATCTACCCGGAGGCATCGCAGCCTAGACGCAATTCAGGCCTTAGTTTCGTCTCGGAGATGCGAGCAAGGGCGCCCGGCCTCGAGACGAAATCGAGCGTCCTCCCGGCGCTAGTGAGAGCGGAAGCGCTCATATTTCAGACCGGCAGCGCGGACCGCGTGTGCCAGATCTCCAAACCCAACCGGCTCGATACGCAGCGGTCTTCGCCCCCAACTTCCGCGAGGGCCAGTCCACTCGGCGGGTGCGGGGGCAGGAGGGCCGCTCAGCCATTGCGGTCGCGTTCGAGCTTGACGAGCGGCTTCCGTGGCGGGCATGAGGAGGAAGCGGCGCCAGGTTTCGGGTTTGAGCTCGCAGATGCGACCTGAAACAGCGATCGCGGCGGTCGCTGCTCACCCCCCAAGGCGCAGCGTCTCCTCTGCGGAGCGAAGAATGGCAAGGTGAGGGATCTCGCCGTGATGCATACCGCGCCTCGTTGAACTCTGAGGCTGCGCACCCGATCAGAACCGCGGAAGACCGTCGCCGCTCTATGTGCTTCGACTTTCCCCTTGAGGAGGACTTAGGGGGTGCTGGCCCTCGCTTCAGATCCGAATCTCGATCCCTTCTTTTTAAGACACTTCTCCCCCATCGTCCACCTCGTCAGGCGGCGACACCCCCTAGTTCTGCCCCGTCGAAGTGGTCCAGGCAGCGACGAGGACGACGACACCGACAAATGCCACCGCCATTCCTACGTACTGCAGAACGAGGGCGACCCTCGGCGGAGGATCTTCCGGCGGCAGCTGTTCGCGGCGTATCTCCAAGACGTAGAGGCGATTGCGATGGCGTTCGGCGTGACGTGACTTGATCTGGGTGCCTATGGTGGCGATCACGCCACCTAGCAGGAGGACGATGCCCCCGACAACGAAGGCGCCCGCGGAGTACTTCGAAGTCGGGATCATGCTCCGGATTCTAGGCCGCGAAACCGGGGTGAAATCGTCCACATCGGGCTGCGCGGAAGCGACAAGTAGTTTCGTCTCGGAGATGCGAGCAGAGGCGTCCGAGATCGAGATGAAATCGAGCGCCTCACCCAGCGCTAGTGAGAACGGAAGCGCTCATATTTCAGACCGGCAGCGCGGACCGCGTGTGCCAGATCTCCAAACCCAACCGGCTCGATGCCGATCCGATCGAAAAAGCTGAGCCTGGCGCTGATCTGCCCGCTGGCAAGTAGCTGGCGATGTGGGACGACACGGAACTCCCACTGGCCGACGTCTAGCGGGTCATAGGCGGCCGGATCTCGACAGCTTTGCAGGGCAAAGACCCAGGCATCGACGCGGTCCTCGGGATCGACTTGTTTGTAGGCGCCCTTAGCTGGGTCCCAGACGCTCGTCGCCCGAACGCTCTTGAAGCTGTAAGAAGGCGCAGACGTCCCGCTCTGCGCCCAGCTCTGCAAATAGCCGCTTGCCTTGACCTCCAGTCGAGTTCCATCCTCGGCATCAACGTCATGGGCGGCCCACTCGATTCGCATTGACGCCTTGGAGCCAACGGCTTTCGCGACCAAGAACTCCGCGAGGAAGCCGCGCGCGGTGTTCATCCGCAGGTCGCCTAGGTTCCAGCGCCAGAAGTCGAGCACGCTGGTGCCGTTGGAGAATTGCTCATCTCCTCGCAGGATCGATGGATCACCGGGCTGGGACGGATCAAGTTCGGGCACGGCCTCAAAGCTATCGCCGACCCCGTGCGATCGGCCGACGATCTCCGATTCGATCGTCGCGAGGTCATGGCGTGCCCGTGAAGCCCTTGGACGCGCCCGTTGCGGGCACCCGAGGGGAGCGCTTGAAAACCGGTAGCCGTCGCAAGGCGGCTCGTGGGTTCGAATCCCTCCCGCTTAGGCCCGTGAGCGGAGCATGGCGGCGAGCCGCCAGCGGCAGGAAACACCGGTCGCGGTCACGAACGAGGCCAAATGCGGCCGCTCAAACGTTCAGCCCGCCGGGAGGAGCGCTGGCAGCGCCGGGCAGAACAGGCCCGGGACGCATTCGGGTTGGTGCTGGCACTCGTCCTCCTCACCTACGTGCTCGCCTCGATTTTCACCAACAACGGCTGGGAGGCGGTGCTGCTAACCCTGAGCACGAGCGCGACCTCAATCGTCGCTCTGACCAGCGCGCACGCGCGACCGATATTCGTCAGGCAAGCTCTGATTGTCGCTGCCCTCGCGGTCGTGCTCTCAATCGTGTCCGCTGCCTTAGGCGGCCGAACCTGGCTCAACATCGCCTCGTTCCTCGAGATCGCGATGCTGCTCGTCGCGGTCGGCGCGGTCCTGCAGCGGGTGGTCACCTCCAACTCGGTCTCCTCGCGCACGATCCTCGGCGCGATCAGCGTCTACACGGCCCTGGGCATCCTCTTCACTTGGGTTTACGGGGTGATCGATCGGATCGAAGGCGGCGGCTTCTTCGGCGCGGGCACGCACGTGCAGGGGAGCGATTTCCTCTTCTTCAGCTACACGACCCTGACCACGACCGGCTATGGAGACCTCGTCCCGACCGGCCAGGTGGGCCGCATGGTCTCCGGCCTGGAGATGATGATCGGCCAAATCTTTCTGGTCACGCTCGTCGCCGGCTTGGTCAGCCTCTGGCGACCTGGCGAAGGGATCAAGCGCCGCCGCGAACGTCGCAGCGGCTCAGACGTCGCCGAGCCCTCCGGCCCGGCCTAGTCGGAGAGCTCGACGCGCTCGATCGTCTGTGGCTCAAGCGGCTTGTCGCCGGAGTCGGTCGGGGTCGACTCGATCGCATCGACGGCGTCCATACCGTCTGTGATCCGGCCGAAGACGGTGTGCTTACCGTCGAGCCAGGGAGCCGCATCGGTGGTGACGATGAAGAACTGGGATCCGTTGGTGTCGGGGCCGGCATTTGCCATCGCCAGCGCCCCCCGCACGATCTTATGGTCGTTGAACTCGTCCTCAAAGGTGTAGCCGGGACCACCGGTACCGGTGGCCTGCGGGCAGCCGCCCTGAATCATGAAGTCAGCAATGACCCGGTGAAAGATGAGTTCGTCATAGAACCCCTCGGCGGCGAGCTTGCGGAAGTTCTCGACCGTCTTCGGCGCGTCCTCGTCGTGCAGCTCGACCGTGATCGGCCCGGCGCTGGTGTGGAGGGTGGCCTGCGACATCGATCGCAACCCTACCCACTCGCGCTGTCGGCCGGAGTCGCGCGCCGAAGTAACCCGGTCCGCCGGGAATGAGGGCAACCGCACCGCTTCGGGCCTCAGCCGAATCGGCCTCGATCTCAGGGGACGAAACCCCCCGGCAAGGCGCTTTGCGAGAATGGCTGCGTGGCGATGCCGACGAAGGACCAGATAACCGAGAAGCTGCGCGCCGTGATCGACCCCGAGCTTCGCCGTTCGATCGTCGAGCTCGGCATGGTGCGCTCAATCGAGTTCAAGGAGGGCGGCCGGGTCGAGGTCGTCGTCTCTCTGACCACGGCCGGCTGCCCAATCCGCTCCCATTTCGAGCAGGCGGTCGCCAAGCAGGTCTCCGAGCTCGAGGGGGTCAACGAGGTCGCGGTGGGCTTCGATGTGCTCTCCGATGAGGAGAAGGGAAATCTGCAGCAGACGCTCGGGCGCGGCAAGCTGCCGGAGGGGGCCCTCGCCCAGGTCAAGAACGTGATCTGCGTCGCCTCTGGCAAGGGCGGCGTCGGCAAGTCGACGATGACCGCCAACCTGGCGGCCGCACTGAGCGCCGAAGGGCACCCAGCAGGCGCCCTGGACTGCGATGTCTACGGCTACTCGATCCCGCGCATGCTCGGCGTCAACAGCAAACCCGAGGTGAATGGGGAGCGCAAGATTTTGCCGCTGGAGGCCGCCGGCGGGGTGAAGGTGATGTCGATCGGGTTCTTCGTCGAGGAGAACGCCGCGGTGGTCTGGCGCGGTCCGATGCTCCACAAGGCGATCCAGCAATTCCTCGAGGACGTCGCCTGGGGAGAGCTGGAGTACCTGCTGCTCGATCTGCCGCCGGGAACCGGCGACGTCTCGATGACGCTCGCCCAGCTTCTCCCTCAGGCCAAGTTCCTGATCGTCACCACCCCCCAGCCGGCGGCTCAGTCCGTTGCCCGCCGCGGGGCTGAGATGGCAATCAAATTCGACCTCGAGCTGCTCGGCGTGATCGAGAACATGTCCGGTTTCACGACCCCTGACGGCGAGCGCTTCACGATCTTTGGTGAGGGCGGTGGCCAGCTCCTCGCCGATGAGCTCGATATTCCGCTGTTGGGCAAGGTGGCGCTCTCGGAGGCTTTGCGCGAACACGCCGATACCGGCACCCCGCTGGTCACCGCGCAGCCCGACTCACCCGCGGCGCAGGCAATCCGCCAGGCCGCACGCGGAATCATCGCTTCCACACCGCAGGAGTTGCCGGTCCTGCAGGGTGCTCCCGAGGCAGCGGAGCCGTTGGCAATCAGCGGAACCCCGCTGCCGATGGCCCAGTGAGGGAAGGCCCTAGGCGCCCATGCTGCGGGCGATCACGAGGCGCTGGATCTCGTTGGTTCCCTCGTATATCTGGGTGATCTTTGCGTCGCGCAGCATCCGCTCGACCGGGTACTCGTTGACGTAGCCATAGCCGCCGAGCACCTGGATCGCCTCGACCGTGACCCGCATCGCGTTATCGGAGGCAAACAGCTTCGCCATCGAGGTCCACTTGCCGAGGTCCGCCGGGCGCTCTGCCTTGTCGGCCAACGAGCAGGCTTTGTAGAGAAGCTCGCGAGCGGCCGCCGTGCCGGTCTCCATGTCGGCGAGCTTGAACTGAATCGCCTGCAGCGCGTTGATCGGCTTGCCGAAGGCGACTCGCTCCTTGGCGTACTCGTTGGCGTAGTCGGTCGCTCCCTGGGCGATCCCGACTGCCTGAGCAGCCGCGCCGAGCCGGGTTCGCTCCAGGGTGGCGAGCGCCACGCCCAGCCCTTTGCCCTCGCTGCCGATCAGGTTCTCGTGCGGAACCCGCACATCGGTGAAAGACGGTGAGCCGGTCGGTGAACCCTTGATCCCCAGCTTGTGCTCGAGCTTGCCCGGGTCAAAGCCCTCGCGATCCTTCTCCACGACGAAGGCGCTGATCCGCTTTTTCTCGCGGTCGGTGACCGCGAAGACGACGTAGAAGTCGGCGATCGAGGCGTTGGTGATCCAGTTCTTCTGGCCGTTGATCACCCACTCCTCCCCGTCTCGGACCGCCGTTGTGCGCATCGCGGCGGGGTCGCTGCCGGCCTCCGGCTCAGAGAGGGCGAAGGCCGGCGAGAACTCGCCGCTCGCGCACCCGGGCAGCAGGCGAGCTTTGAGCAGATCGGAGCCAAAGAGCTGAATCGGCAGCGTGCCCAGCTCCTGGATCATCAAAATCAGAGCCGAGGAAGCGCAGGCCTTGGCGATCTCCTCGACGGCCATCTGCAAGACCAGCGTCCCGGTCCCGGTCCCCCCGAACTCCTCCGAGAAGGGCAGGCCGAGGATGTCGTGCTCGGCGAGCAACTTGCGCACATCCCAGGGGTATTCGCCCTCGCGGTCGATCTGCGCAGCGCGCGGCGCGATCTTCTCCTGCGCCAGGCGGCGCACCATGTCGCGCAGATCGCGGGACTCCTGCGGGATCTCATAGGTCTCTGCGGCGCTCATCGTGCTCATCGTGCTCATCGGCGGGCAGTCTATGCGCCTCTCAAAGCGCCAGGCGCCCGGTCTCAAGGCGCCGGGTCAGCTCCGCGCAGACCTGCTCGGGATCGAGGCCCTCGACCGCCAGCACGTTCTGCTCGTATTCGCCGAGCTCGGCGAAGCTCTGCCAGAGCTGCTCGATCGCGGCGCCCTGAAGAGATGGGTATCCCCCACGGCTCCGCACCCGCTCAAGGCAGAGCTCAAGCGGCGCCCGCAGCACGGCGTAGGCGACTCGCTGTCCAGCCTCGGCGAGTTGCTCGCGCAGCGGCTCGAGAAACCAGCCGGGAATGATGATCCCGTCGATCAGCGTCAGGTAGCCGGCCGCCGCATAGCCGGCGGCGGCGGCGGCGAGGACCCCCATCACGATCTGATTCTGCCGGTGGGACTCGGGCCGCCAGGGCTCGACATAACCGCTGCGGATGAAACCGAAGAAGGTGTCGGCCTGCAGGTGCACGGCGCGACCCCCACGGGCGCTGAGGATCCCGGCCACAGTGGTCTTGCCGACCCCCGGGGGCCCGCTCAGGATCAGAATCGGATCTTCGCCCACCGCCACGGCGCCAACGCTAGCCGCTCCAGTCCTCGGCCAGCATTGAGTAGACGACGCTGTCGAGATAGCGGGGGCCTACGCATTCGGCCTGACGCAGGATCCCCTCTTCTTGAAATCCGAGGCGCTCGGGGATCGCCCGGCTACGTCGGTTCTCGGCGGCGGCGCGGATCTCGACCCGGTTCAGCTCCCAGCCGAGGAGCGCCTGGTCGGTGAGCGCGCGCACCGCAGCGCTCATCGTCCCCTGGCCCTCGAACTCCCGCGCCAGCCAGTAGCCGAGGCTGGTCGCGCGATGGTTCCACTGCACCGCGTGAAAGCCGATCACCCCCGCGATCCGTCCAGCGCAGATGATCACCGCCTGGAAGCCGTCGTTGCGAACCAGCTGCTCGCGGGCAGCGGCGATGAAGGCAATGGTGTCGGCAAGCGACTGGGCCGCGGCCCAGGGCAGCCAGCGGTCGAGATGATCGTGGTTGGCCTCGATCAGCGCCTGCAGCTCGGGCCCATCGCCCTCAGCCAGCAGGCGAAGCTGGCGGTCACCAGCGAGCGCCAGCGCACACCCGGAGCTGGTCAGGCGGCGCTTTTCTTGTAGTAGTCGGCGTTGATCTCGGCGTATTTGGCCCACTCAGCGGGCAACTGGTCCTCGGCAAAGCAGGCATCCACCGGGCAGGCCTCGACGCAGGCATCGCAGTCGATGCACTCGTCGGGGTCGATGTAGAGCATCTCGACCGCGTCGTAGTCGGGCTCGTCGGGAGTCGGGTGGATGCAATCCACCGGACAGACCTCGACACACGAGTTGTCCTTTGTGCCGATGCATGGCTCGGCGATGACGTAGGTCATTGGATGCTTTCTCCTAAGTCGTTTGTGGTGCGCCGTCCAAGGAGCTTCGGCCCCGCCGGCGCAGCCGACATTTTAGGGATGATGTGCCGATGCTGCTCTTGACAGGGGCTACGGGAAGCATCGGCTCGCGCCTGCTGCCCCTGCTCCTGGAGGCCGATCAGGAGGTTCGCTGCCTCGTGCGTGAGCCGCGGCGGCTGGGCGAGCGGCGCGTCGACGTGCAGATCGCGCTCGGTGACCTCAGCGAGCTCGGTGACCCCTACCTGGTGCGCCAGGCGCTGCGCGGCGTCGACACCGTCGTCCACCTGGCTGCGACGATCCGCGACCAGCCTCGCCACCGGATCGAGGAGCTCAACGGGCTCGCCAGCGTGCGCCTGCTGCGCGCGGCCGAGCGCAGCGGGGTGTCTCGCTTCGTATTTTTCAGCGCACTCAACGCCTCGGCCGCACAGCGCACCCGCTTCTTTCGGGCCAAGTGGCTGGCCGAGCGGGCTGTGGAGTCCTCGCCGCTGGAGACGATCGTCTTCGCCCCCTCGATCGTCTATGACCGCTCCGATCCGTGGGTGACCCTGCTGCGCCGCTTTTCCTTCCTCCCGGTGATGCCGGTCTCCGGTGACGGTCGTGCCCGATTTCAACCGATGTGGGCGGCCGACGCCGCCCGCTGCGTGATCGCCGCCCTAGGCGCCGGGGAGAGTGAGCGCCGCCGCTATGAGCTGGCCGGACCGCAGACCCTGAGCTATGACGATATGTCTGACCTCGTCAGCCGCGCCGCCGGGCGCCCCCGTCCGTTGATCCACATCCCGCTGCCCGTGATTCGCTCCAGCCTGCTGGCGATGCGCTCCCTTCTCGGGGAGTCCGTGTTTGCAACCTGGGAGGAGGCCGAGCTGATGGAGGTTTCTATGACGACCGAGCGCGGCAGCGCCGACGCCAACGCCCTGGGGGTCAATCCAAGGAGGATGAGCGATGTCTTGGAGGAGAGCTAGCCGAGCGCTGATGGTTGGCGCGCTCAGCGTCGCCTTCGCGGCGCTGGGGGCAGGTGTGGCCCAGGCGGTCAGCCTTGTCCCCCCCAAGCCCGATGTTTTCCTCGGGGTCAGCGATCAGGGAACGACACAGGATTTCAATGAATTCACCGAATTGACCGGTAAGCATCCGGCCCTGCTGGAGACCTTCCACCCCTGGGGCAACAGCCTAAACGCGGCCTATGAACGCTGGCGGGAAACGGGGACGCGGCCGATCCTGCATATCTCCACCGCCGATGATCAGACCTTGCAGGAGATCATCACCCCCGAGCAGATCGCGCTCGGCGAGGGAGATGACTACCTGTTGCAGCTCAACGACTTCTTCGCCAAACGCGGTCTGCCCGCCTACATCAGGCCCATGGGTGAGCCCAACCGATGCCTGAACGTCTGGTCGGCGGTCAACTGCGACGGCAGCCAGAAAGGCGGCGAACACACCAGCGGCTGGTACAAGCAGGCCTTCCGCCGCATTGTCGCCATCGTGCGCGGCGGCCAGACTCTGGAAGGGATCAACGCGACACTCGCCGAAATCGGCCTGCCACCGCTGAATCGCACCAAGGGACCTAATCCCGAGAGCCTGCCCGCGGCGCCGGTCAGCATCATCTGGAGCCCTCTGCCCGGCGGTTCGCCGCGGGTCAAGGGCAACTTCCCCGGCAACTACTGGCCCGGCGCCCGCTGGGTGGATTGGGTCGGCACCGACTTCTACTCCCAGTATCCGGTCTGGCGGGACCTGAACCGCTTCTACGCCGCCAAGCAGTGGCGGAAGAAGCCATTTTCGATCACCGAGTGGGCGGTCTCTGGGGTCGATGAACCAGGCTTCGCCAAGCAGCTGATCGCCTGGACCGCGAAGCGCTCGCGGGTTCGGATGCTCGTCTATTACGACGGCTTTGGCAGCCCCAACCCCTACGACCCACGCCTCTACCCGCAGACGCTGAACACCCTGCGCCTGAAGTTACGCCGCCCGAACTTCCTCTCCAGCGCCGAATACAACGCCGGCACCCTGCCGCCGCTGCCGCCAAAGCCACCGAAAACGAAGCCGCCCGCCGCCTGATAAGCGAGGGGCCCGGCTGACGCCGGGCCCCTCGCAAACAGCTCGCCTGGGCGGCGCTCGCTACATCATCCCGCCCATATCCGGCATCCCTCCGCCGGGCATCCCGCCGCCGCCGTTCTCCTCCGGCGGTTCGGCGATGATCGCCTCGGTGACGAGGATGTTCTTGGCGATCGAGGCCGCGTTCTCAAGCGCCGAACGGGTGACCTTGGTCGGGTCGATCACGCCGGCCTTGATCAGGTCCCCGTACTCGCCGTTGGCGGCGTTTAGGCCTTCGCCTGGTTTCAGGTCGCGGACCTTGTTGACGACGACCGAACCCTCCTCACCGGAGTTCTCGGCGATCTGGCGGACCGGCTCCTCGAGCGCCCGCAGGACGATCCGCGCACCGGTCGCCTCATCGGGGTCATCGAGTTTGTCGGGGTCAAGGCCCTTCTGGGCGTTGAGCAGAGCCACACCCCCGCCCGGAACAACGCCCTCCTCCAGCGCCGCACGGGTCGCCTGCAGAGCGTCCTCGACGCGATGCTTTTTCTCCTTCATCTCGGTCTCGGTGGCGGCCCCCACCTTGACCACCGCGACACCGCCGGCCAGCTTCGCGAGTCGCTCCTGGAGCTTCTCGCGATCGAAATCGGAGTCGGTGTTCTCGATCTCCTTGCTGATCTGACTGATGCGGCCCTTGATGTCAGCGGCCTCGCCTGCCCCGTCGATGATCGTTGTCGTGTCCTTGGAGACGACAACGCGGCGGGCTTTGCCGAGCTGTGAGAGCTGGGTGTTCTCGAGTTTGAGACCCATCTCCTCGGTGATCACCTCACCGCCGGTCAGGATCGCGATGTCCTCGAGCATCCGCTTGCGGCGGTCGCCGAAGCCCGGCGCCTTGACCGAGACACCGGTGAAGGTGCCCCGCAGCTTGTTGACGACGAGCGTCGCAAGGCACTCGCCCTCGACATCCTCGGCGACGATCAGCAACGGCTTACCGCCCTGCATGACCTGCTCGAGCACCGGCAGGATGTCCCGCACGGAGCCGATTTTCTGATTGGCGATCAGCACGTAGGGGTCCTCAAGCACCGCCTCCATGCTGTCCTGGTCGGTGACCATGTAGGGGGAGATGTAGCCCTTGTCGAACTGCATCCCCTCGGTGAACTCCAGCTCCATGCCGAAGGTCTGGCCCTCCTCGACATTGACGACGCCGTCTTTGCCGACCTTCTCGATCGCGTCGGCGATCACGTTGCCGATCTCATCATCGGCGGCCGAGATCGCGGCGACACGGGCGATCTGCTCCTTGCCGGCAACCTCTTTGGACTGCTTCTCGCGCAGGTTCTCGACCACGTCCTCGACGGCCTTCTCGATCCCGCGACGCAGGGCCAGCGGGTTGGCGCCAGCGGCGACATTCTTGAGGCCCTGGCGGACGATGATCTGAGCCAGCAGCGTCGCCGTCGTGGTGCCGTCTCCGGCGACGTCGTTGGTCGCCGTTGCGACCTCGCGTACGAGCTGGGCTCCCTGGTTCTCGAAGACGTCCTCGACCTCGATCTCGCGAGCGATGGTGACGCCGTCATTGGTGATCGTCGGCGCGCCGAACTTTTTGTCGAGCACGACGTAGCGACCTTTGGGCCCGAGGGTGACCTTGACCGCGTCGGCGACTGCGTCGACGCCGGCCTGCAGGGCCCCTCTTGCCTCCTCTTGGTACTTCAGCTCCTTGTGAGCCATCTGATTTCAGTCCTCCTTGGTTCTTCTAAGTCCGTTTTGGGCAGGCTCAACCGAGCTTGGCGAGAACGTCTGACTCGCGCATCACGAGCAGCTCTTCGTCCTCGACGGTGACCTCGGTACCGCCGTATTTGGAGTAGAGGACCTCGTCGCCCTCGCTCACATCGAGCGCGCGGCGGCTTCCGTCCTCATTGATCGCGCCGTCACCGACGGCGACGACCTTGCCCTTTTGCGGCTTCTCTTTGGCCGTGTCGGGAAGGACGATGCCGCTGGCAGTCGTCTCCTCCTCATCGATCGGCTTGACGATCAGCCGGTCCCCGAGGGGCTTCAGCTTCATCCGTATACCTCCGTTTAGGGTGGGAAAGTCGTTAACTGGAGCTGGCACTCGACACTTGAGAGTGCCAACATTCTGAAGACTAGCGCTTGGCGCCCATCAGCCGCTTGCTAGTAGGCGGCAGCCAAGCGATTTCGCGATCCCCTCGGCGCCGCGCGCCATTACCCAGTCGTGGTTCCACTCAAATGCCGGCCGCGCGACCGGGGCGATCAGATTCATCCAGGCCTTGGTCGTGCTCACCTTCCACTCATAAAGCACCGCGGTCGCCCCCTGGTGCTCGTAGAGGCGCCAGCGGCCGAGCCCGGTGAGCTCGCCGACCGCCTCGGCCTCAAGCAGGTGGGGTCGCTCGATCCGCGTCGTCGTCACCACGAACTCGACCCGATAGGGCAGGAGACTCTTCCAGACCAGCCGCGACACGGTGCCCAGACCGTCCCCGGCCCCGGGGCGGATCTCCTCGGCCTCCTCCACCCCACGCCACCAGCTCGGCCAGCGCGCCTGGTCATAGATCGCCTCCCAGACCGGCTCGAGTGGCGAATCCAGCAGCCAGGTGGTGAGGAACTCGTACTCGGCCATCAGCCAGCACCGCCGCTCTCAGTTGTGCGAGGGCGTCTCGCCATTGCCGAAATGTGATTCGGGCGGCTCGACGATCTGCGAGAAACGGATCACCGTGATCAGGTCCTCGGGAGAGATCGATCGGCTGTAGATCTGCTCGAGGAAGTTGACCTCGTCCTCGACCCGACGGAACTCCGGGTTGTCGTGCTCGATGTCGCGCCTGGAGAGATCTGAGACCTTCTTGACCTCGACCTCGTCGATCACCGCCGAGAAGATCTTCTGCCGGGGGCTGTGGCGAAAGCCAACCGTGATCCAGACGACCTGGCCGCGCTCGTACTTGTTGCTCTTGTCGCCGAACCTGATCGTCGCGGTCTTGCGACCCCGTTTGAGCTGGTCGACGAAGACCGCCGAATAGAAGTTGAGTACGTAGGTGCCGCCCCGCATGCCGAGCGAGCGTATCCGACCGCGCAGTCGGGGTGTGGTCCTCGAGCTGGACAGGTGTTCGGGAATCGAGGTAGGGCTGATTCGCGCTCGCCCCCAACCCGGCGCGCCCTGGCTCAGGGATCGGCAAAGCCCTCCGCTCCCAGCAGCGGGACGAACCGACAGGGACCGAGCTCGGTCCGACGAAGCGCCCCGCCCTGGCGGCGAAAGACGGTGAGCAGATCGCCCTGCGGCCCGGCGGCGATCGGGACGACGAGCCGCCCGCCCTCCGCGAGCTGCCCGAGCAGGGCGCGCGGGGGTCCCGGCGCCGCGGCGTGCACCGCGATCGCCTCATACGGCGCCCGCTGCGCTACCCCGCGACTGCCATCGCCGATCAGCAGCTCGACGTTTTCGGCGCCGAGGCGCGCGATCGCTCGCCGCGCCCGCGCGGCGAGCGGCGCCCGGCGCTCGATGCTGATCACCGCGCTCGCCAGGTGCCCCAGGACAGCGGCCGAGTAACCAGACCCGGTGCCGACCTCAAGCACGTGCTCCTCACCAACGAGCTCCAGCGCCTGGCAGATCGCGGCGACGATCCACGGTTGAGAGATGGTCTGGCCTTCGCCGATCGGCAGGGCCGAGTCCGAGTAGGCACGAGAGCGAAGCGAACGGGGCACGAAGAGCTCGCGGGGCACCGCCCCGATCGCCGCCAGCACCCGCTCGTCCGCGATCTCACGCCGGCGCAGCTGGCGCTCGACCATCGCCGAGCGCAGGGAGGCGAAGTCGCGCACTAGTAGATGTAGTTGCGCAGCTTGCCGGGATCCAAGACCGTGACCCGACCGCGACCGGGGCGGACGATGCCGGCGCGGTCGAGGTCGGCGAGAAAACGGCTGACGCTCTCGCGCGAGGTGCCGGCGAGCTGGGCGAGATCGGCCTGGTTCATCCTGATCGTCACCTCGCCGCCCTCGCCCACCTGCGGGGCCTCCTCGGCGACGAGCTGGGAGAGGACGCCGGCGACCCGACTCGGAACGGTCTGAAACGACTGCCGCGAGATGCGCTCATTGGCGCTCCGCAGGCGACGCACCAGCGCCGCGATCAGCTTCACGGTGATGTCCGGGTGGCGGGCGAGCAGCGCCCGCACTTCGCTCGCCGGCAGGGCCAGCAGCTCGCCGTCGAGCAGCGCTTCGACGCTGGCCGAGCGCACCTCTCCATCGAGCATCGCGAGCTCGCCGAAGATGTCGCCGGGTCCCAGCGTGGCGAGCGTGATCGCGCGACCGTCGGAGTGCTCGCGGGTGACGCGAAAGCTGCCCGAGCGGACGATGTAGCAGGCGTCTGAGTGATCGCCCTCATGAAAGACCCGGGTGGCGGCGGGGAAGGCGCGCGGCACCGCGACTCGCGAGAAGCGCTCGAGCTCCTCCCCCTGCAGGTCGGAGAAGAGCGGCACGCTGCGCAGTAACTCGACCGCTCCCAGGCTCTCCCCGCTGTCCGCCATTGACCGATTATTGCCCGATTGGCCGGCTATCGCGCCGCCGCGGTCAGTTTGCGCGGGCCACGACTGAAGCCGGCCTCCAGCAGCGCCTCCTCATGGCCCGAACCGATCACCGGCTCGCCGTCGAGTTTCTCGACCGCCAGCTTCGCCAACCGACCGGCCGCGACCTCCTCGGCCAGCGCCCGCATCGCCGCGGCGAGATCCTCGCCCTCGAGCTCGGTGAGGCGCAGCAGGCCGCGACCGCCGCGCTCGATGTAGATCAGCGGCTCGCCATCGCGGAGCAGAAGATGCGATCCCGGCGCGCGCGCCGGTCGACGGCCGCCCTCGCGTTTGGGCCAGGGCAGGGCGGCACCAAAGGGATTGGCCGGATCGCTGCTCGCCAGCAGCAGATAGGTGCCCTGAGCGCTGGGCAGCGACCGCAAGCGCTCGACCGCACCCGGCAGGGCGAACTGGGCGCCGCCGAGGCCCTCGACGAAATAGCCGCGCCGCGCCGTGCCGAGCAGCTCGAGGTTGCCGAGCTCGGCGTAGAGGGTCGAGAAGCCACCCGGGACACCCTCGGCGAGGACAGTCTCGCGGGTGACGATCCCGTAGCGCTCCAGCATCAGCTCGGCCTGGGCGCGCAGCCGCGGGCCCGAGGCGGGGGCGTCTTTGAACAGCGGAGCGAGCAGCGACCAGCGGCCCTGCACCGCGGCGCCGCCAGCCGTCCGCCGACGGGCGAAGCGCCGGCCCTGGCGCTCGGCCGAGGAGACCGACCGAAGCCGCGGGGCGCGCAGCGGCGAGAAGGCGTCGTTTGTCACCTCGCCCGACCAGGCCAGGTCCCAGAGACCCTCATGGAGATCCTCACGGGCGAACTCAAGGTCAGCGAGCAGGTCGAGCCAGAAGACCGGACCCGAAGCGAGCCGCTCACGGATCGCCTCATGGACCTCACCCTCGGGGCGCTCGAGTTTGACGTTTGCCGGCGGCGGCCCGGCGAGGCGCACGTCCTCGCGGAAATAAAGGGCGATGCGACCGTCGTTTCGCCCGCGAGCGCCGGCGCCGACCCAGACCACCTCGCCGCTGGTGCAGAGCTCATCGAGCCAGGCCGGCGAGTAGGCACCGAGGCGGCGCGGCAGGACATCGGCCTCCCAGACCTTCGGGGTGAGGGCGACTCCCTGCAGGGAAACCAGCGCCTCTCGCAGCCGATCGGGGCCCGCTCCGGCGGCGCGCAGGGCATCGACGTTCTGCCAGCTCGGCAAGAAGCGGGCGAAGCGATCGCGCGAGGCGGGCTCGACCTCACGGCGCAGATGGGCGAGGCTCGCCCGCCGCACGCGGCGCAGAACCTCGGTGTCACACCACTCGCGCTCCACTCCGCCGGGCAGCAGCTCACCGCGAACCAGGGTGCCCGAGCGCTCCAGCTCGCGCAGCGCCGGCCCGGGATCGATGCCGCCAAAGCGGGCGGCCGCCTGGGCGCTCAGGAAGGGCCCGTGGGTGCGGGCGTAGCGGCGCAGGATGGCGAGCAGCGGGTCGAGCTGGGGCTCAAGGAAGCTCTCCGGCAGCCCGGCCGGGGGCGGCACGCCGAGGGCATCGCGGTAAAGGCCCGCGTCCTCGGCGGCGATGTAGCGCTCCTCGCCGCCAATGCGAACCACGGCGACGCGGCGCTCGGCGATCAGCTTCTCGAGCATCGAGGCCGCCGAGTAGCCCGCGGCGACCCGCGCCGAGCACTCCGAGGCAGTCAGATCACCGAGGTTTCGCAGCATCTGCTGGAGCGCGTCGCGGTCGCCGGCGAGGCCCGCCTCGCTGCGATGCTGGAGCTGAGCCTCGACCTCCTCCAGAGCCTCGGGGTCGATCAGCTCGCGCAGCTCCTCTTGGCCGAGCAGCTCGCGCAGCAGATCGCGGTCGAGGGCAAGGGCGGCCGCCCGGCGCTCCGCGTTTGGGGTGTCCCCCTCATACATATAGGTGGCGACGTAGTCGAAGAGGAGCGAGGAGGCAAAGGGCGAGGCGCTGGGCGTCTCGACCTCGACCAGGCTGAGCTTGCGAGATTGCAGATCGCCCAGCAACTGCGCCAGCGAGGGCAGGTCGAGGACGTCGCGCAGGCACTCTCGATAGGTCTCAAGGATGACCGGAAAGCGGGGATGCTCGCGGGCGACCTCGAGCAGGCTCTGGGCCTTCAGGCGCTGTTGCCAAAGCGGCGTGCGCTTGCCGGGGTAGGCGCGGGGAATCAGCAGCGAGCGGGCCGCGTTCTCGCGGAAGCGGGCGCCAAAGAGAGCCGAGCCGGAGAGCTCTGCGACGACCAGGTCCTCGAGCTCCTCGGGCTCGACCAGGACCATCTCACTGGCGGGGGGCTGATCGGCATCGGGGAGGTGGATGACGATCCCGTCATCGGACCAGATCGCGTCGACCTCGAGGTCGCGCTCAGCGCGGATCTTGGCCGCCAGGGCGAGCCCCCAGGCGGCGTGCACGCGACCGCCGTAGGGGGAGAGCACGCAGAGGCGCCAATCGCCGATCTCATCGCGGAAGCGCTCGACGACGATCGTCTGATCGGAGGGCACGACGCGGGTCGCGGCCTGCTGCTCGCGCAGGTAGGCGACGAGGTTCTCCGCCGCACGACGATCGAGATCGCACTCGGCGGCGAGCTCGGCCGGCTCGCGCGAGACCGCCTCGCGGGCAAAGGCGCCGATCGCGCGACCGAGCTCGGCGGGGCGGCCGATCCCGTCTCCCTTCCAGAAGGGGACGGCGCCCGGCGCCCCCGGCGCGGGGGTGACGATCACCCGGTCGCGGGTGATGTCCTCAATCCGCCAGGTGGTCGCGCCGAGCAGGAAGGTCTGCCCGGGGCGGGCCTCATAGACCATCTCCTCATCGAGCTCGCCGACCCGGCGCCCGTCCGGCAGGTGCACGCCGTAGAGACCGCGGTCGGGGATCGTGCCGGCATTGGTGACGACCAGCTGACGGGCACCCTTTCGCCCGTGCACGGTGCCCGCGCTGCGGTCCCAAACGATCCGCGGGCGCAGCTCGGCGAAGCGGTCGGAGGGGTAGCGGCCATCGAGCATGTCGAGGACGTTCTCGAGCTGCTCGCGAGAGAGCTCGGCGAAGGGGTCTGCGGTGTTGACCAACGCCGCGATCTCATCGACCCGCCACTCATCAAGCGCGGCCATCGAGACCAGGTGCTGGGCCAGCACGTCGAGTGGGTTCTGCGGGATCACCGTCTCCTCGATCTGCCCGGCCCGCATCCGCTTGGCGACCACGGCGCACTCGAGCAGATCGGCGCGAAACTTGGGGAAGATGCGCCCCCGGGAGACCTCGCCGAGGGAGTGCCCGGCGCGGCCGACGCGCTGCAGGCCGCGGCTGACCGACTTCGGTGACTCGACCTGGATCACGAGGTCGACCGCCCCCATATCGATTCCGAGCTCCAGCGAGGAGGTGGCGACGAGGCAGGGCAGCTGGCCCGACTTCAACATCTCCTCGACCACCAGCCGCTCCTCGTGGGAGAGCGAACCGTGGTGTGCCCTGGCGATCTCGAGCGGCGCACTGAGCTCGGTGGCGGGCGTGTGGCCGCCATGCTCGCTGGCCGCCAGCTCGCTCTCCGCTTCGCCGTTGGCGAGCTCGTTGAGGCGTTTGGCGAGGCGCTCGGCGGCGCGGCGGGCGTTGACGAAGATGATCGTCGAGTTGTGTTCCTGAACCAGCTCGAGCAGCTTCGGGTAAATCGCCGGCCAGATCGAGCGCACGTGGGCGAGCGGCTCGCCCTCGGCGGGTATTCCCTCGGAGTTGGGAAAGTTGGGTGCACCAGGATCGGCCATGTCCTCGACCGGGACGACGATCTGTAGGTCGAGCTCCTTGGCGATGCCCGCATCGACGATCTCGCATTTGCGACCGGAGCCGACGAGGAACTTCGCGATCCGCTCCAGCGGCCGCTGGGTCGCGGAGAGCCCGATGCGCTGGACGCCAGCATCGCCCTCCCTGGCGCCGGCCGGCCCGCCGCTACGAACAAGATGGTCGAGGCGCTCCAAGCTGAGGGCCAGGTGGGAGCCGCGCTTGGACTGGGCGACCGCGTGGATCTCATCGACGATCACCGCCTCGGTCGTGGCGAGGATCTCGCGCACCCCCGAGGAGAGCATCAGGTAGAGCGACTCGGGAGTGGTGATGAGGATGTCGGGTGGCGTTTTTTTCATCGCCCGCCGTTCTGCCTGGCTGGTATCCCCGGTGCGCAGCCCGACCGAGATCTCGGCCCCGATGCCGGCGAGCGGGGCGCGCAGGTTGCGCTCGATGTCATAGGAGAGCGCCTTCAGCGGCGAGACGTAGACGAGCCGCACTCCCGGCGGATGCTCGCTCTCACGCGAGAGCCGATCGATGCCCCAGAGGAAGCTGGCCAGAGTCTTGCCGGAGCCGGTCGGCGCGCAGATCAGCGTGTGGGCGCCGCTTGAGATCGCCTTCCAGCCCCCTATCTGGGCTGCGGTTGGCCCCTCGAAGGAGGACTCAAACCAGCGTCGCACCGGCGCGCTGAAGGGCGCCAGCGAGTCAGGATCTGGGGTCGAATTGGAACCGCTGCTCAACCCACCGATCTTACGCCTCAGCCGGCGTTAGCCCGATCGGGTTCCCCGCGGCGCCGGCGCGCGGCGATCGCTAGGCGATGCCGCCGGCGAACTTGACGTATGCCTTCCAGGCGGGCTTTGGCACGAAGCCTTCGCTGAAGAGCCCCGAGCCTCCGCAGAAGTTGCAAAGCCCGGGCCGATCGTCGACCGAGAACCAGAAGACCCGTTTCAGATTCCATTTGAGCTGGTTGCGGACCAGCAGGTTGAATGCGCCCTTCAGTTCCCTCGCCTGTCCCTGGGGCCCCTTGGCAAATTCATCGGTGCGGGCCGGAGGTTCAGAGCTCCAGCCGAGCTCGGTGATCCACAGCGCCTTGCCGGGATCGCCGGCTTTGCGCAGGACTTCCCTCACGGCTTCGATCTCCGGGCCGAGCTGTCGGTATTCGATCGAGTAGGGGTGCAGGGCGACGCCCTGGAACTTCTGCTTGATGCCGGGCGTGCCGCGGTACATCTGTTCGAGGAATTCGGTCGCCAGATAGGCGGGTCGCGGCCTCTTTCTTTTGTACTTGCCGATCGCTTCTTTGGGGTCGGCGAAGAGTCCGGAGAGGATCAGCTTGGCGCCGGGGTCAAGTTCTCTGATCGCTGCGAAGGAGAGCTTGACCAGCTTCCCGTATTCGACCGGGTTGGGACGTGCGACGAAGTACTTGAAGTTGGCCTCGTTCCAGATCTGCCAGGTGCCTATCGGCCGGTATGGGAGCTCGGGATGTTCGCTCCAAAAAGCGCCGTCGGGCCCGTAGCGGCCGACAACCTCACGCAGGAAACCCTGCCAGGCGGCGCGCTCGACGCCGGTCTGAACCGGGAGGCTGAGCGGGGCGAAGCTGTGCGAGGGGGCGTTGACAGAGACCGACCTGACCGCCCAGGTCGGCGCCCCGGTGATGAACGGCAGCGGTTCCATCCCGCTCTTCGTCACCCCCGAGACGAGGGAGTCGACGTAGGTCCAATCGGGGTGTCCCTCGACACTTTCGACCGTGCTCCATTCGATTGGGAAGCGCACCGTGTCAACGCCGCCGCGCTGCAGGCGCTGGAACTGTTCTTCGCTCGGTAGTGACTGCGGCGCAACGCCCCAGAACTTGGTCGGCACCGCGCCGGCCCCAGGCACCGCGACCAGCGCCAAGCAGAGCGCGAGCGCGAGCGCGAGTACGAAGATGCGAGTGAGCCCCCGTCGGCCCCCCTGCCGATTAGACACCGGGTTAGCCCGCTCGAGTCGAGAGACCGCCGTCACCGGCCTGCCCCTGGCGACGCTGGCGGACCAGGACGACCCCGACCGAGATCGCGGCCAGCGCGGCGATCGCGATCAGGATCGGCACCAGCGGTGTGCTGCTGCCGCTGTCCGCGACACTCTTCGTTGGAGCCGGAGCAGGAGAAGATGCGGCCTGCTTGGCGCCGTTACTCTGGCTTGGCGCTGGGCTACCCTGGTGCGCTTGTGGACGGTTGCCCGTCGCGGCTTCACTCTGTTGTCCAGATTGTCCAGATGGAATCCCACCCGATGAGCCTTCACTTGGAGCCGACGATCCAGATCCAGACCCGACCGGAGGAGGCGCTGTGGGTGTGCCACCGCCCTGCGTCGAGCTCTTAGCGATTCCTTCGTGTTCGGAGGAATGGTGGCCTTCGGCGGTCGGCAGGCCGGTTTCGTACTGGACGCCACTGGACCCTTCGGCTTGAGCGAAAACTGGGAAGCACGCCAATGCCAGCAGAGCCAACAATGAGGAAAGCAGAAGCCTCCGCCGGCCCCGGGGGGCGGTCTGATCGTGGATCACCTTCATTGGGGGCAAGATTAGAGCAATTGACGGCGTTCCTTGCGCCCTGTGCCCTGATCGTCGGTCTGGGGCTGAGTGGGGGCGGCTTTGACGTAGTCGACCGCCATATCGCCGGTCTGGGCGCCTGGCTGGTGGTGGTTGCCCTGATCGTGTTTGGCGCGGGGTCCTCGGCACGGATAGGCAGGCCCCTCTACTGGATCGCCGGGCTGCTGGGATCTCTAGTGATCTGGTCTGCACTTTCGTCCTTCTGGTCGGGGTCGGTCGAGCTCAGCGTGATCGAAGCGGATCGGGTCCTCGTCTACCTAGGTTTCTTTCTTGCCGCCTTTCTCCTTGCTCAAACCGACATAAACCGCGAACGTTTCGCCGAAGGCATTGCGATCGGCTTCGCGATTGTCGTTCTGGGCGGCCTCGGCAGTCGCCTCCTGCCCCACGTGATCGAGGTCTCCGAAGGCCTGGGAAGCGGTGCTCGTCTGCGTTATCCCCTCGGCTACTGGAACGCAAACGCCTCGATGTGCGGGATCACCGTCGCCCTCGGGCTCTGGATGAGTCGCGGGTCGCGCTACAGCGCGCTTCGTTGGCTCTCGGTCGCGTTCATCCCGGCGACCCTGTTGACCATCTATTTCACCTACTCGCGCGGGGGCCTGATCACCCTCGCCGTCGCCTGCCTGTGCCTGCTGGTGCTCTCCGCCGACCGGCTCTGGCTACTCGGGACCCTGGTGATCGGGGCCCTGGGCGCGCTACCAGCCCTGCTTGCGGTCGGGGCCCGCCACAGCCTCGCCGACAACACAATCTCCCAGACCTCGATTGATCAAGGGGTGAGCGTGCTCTTGATCCTGCTCGCCGGGACCGCCCTCTCGCTGGCGCTCTGGGCGCTGCTGAGGCGGGTCGAGCGCCGCGACGGGCCACGAGCCGAGAGCGCCCTGCGAATCTCCCGCAGTCCGATTTTCCTCAAACGAGTTGCCCTGGTGGGCGCGGTCGCCGTCCTGATTGTCCTCGCGCTCTTTGGCAGCCGCGCCTGGCACCAGTTCTCCAGCTCTGAAATTCAGGTCTCGCAAGATCCCGCCCAGCATCTGCAGAACCTCTCGGGTAGTGGGCGCCACGAATTCTGGCGCGTCGCGATCGACGCCTTTGAGGAAGAGCCGCTGATCGGCCACGGCGCCGGCACCTACGTCTTCTCCTGGGATCAGCTGCGCTCGATCGATCAACCGGCGATCAACGCACACTCGCTCTACCTCGAGGAGTTCGCCGATCTCGGCCTGATCGGCGGCCTGCTCGTCATCGGTCTGGTCCTCGCTTCGATCTGGATCGCCTTCGCCGCCTGGCGCGCCGCGTCGGCTCGCCGCCGCGAGGCCGATGGCGCCCTGCTCGCGGTGATGGTCGCCTTCGCCGTGGCGGCCAGCTTTGACTGGTTTTGGCAGATCGCCGCGCTCGCTGCTGTCTTCTTCCTCGGTGCCGGGGCGATGGTCGCCGCTCGCTGCCAACAGCTCGGCGCCGAGGGCCCGCCGACCCAGCGACGCTTCGGGCTCGCGGTCATCGGTCTGGCGCTGGCCTGGTTGGCGGCGGTTGCCCTCACCGGCCCGCTGCTGGTCGAACACGAGATCGAAGACAGCCAGCAGGCCGTCGCCGCCGGCGATCTGACCGGCGCCACCGGTCACGCCGAAACCGCGCGTTCGATCGAGCCCTGGGCCGCCTCGCCCTACCTGCAGCTCGGCCTCGTCGCCGAGCGCGCCGGCGAATACCCGCGGGCGAGCGAAATGCTCGGCAAGGCGATCGAACGCGAAGACCGCAACTGGCAGCTCTACGCCCTGCGCGCCCGGGTCGAGGGCGAGGCCGGGGAAGCCGCCGCCGCCAGCCGCGATATCGAACACGCGCGCCGCCTCAACCCGCTCGCACCGCAGCTGCAGGGTGGCGGCGAATGAGCCAGCGAGCAAAGACGACGCCCGCCGCCGCCCCACGGTCGGGATCCGCCGCGGCCCCCGGCGGCCCCGCGCGGGCGCCGGGGGATCCGCCGCGGCGAAGCGCGATCGCGGAGCAGATCCAGCAGCGCGGCGCGCTGCTGCGGCGCCTGCTCGCGACCGGCGACTGGCTGGCGCTGATCGCGGCGCTCAGCGTGGTGACGGCGCTCAGCTCGAGCGCCAACATCGCGACCCTGTTTTGGGCGGTGCTATTCAGCCCGACCCTGATTCTCGTCTTCAAGCTTCACGGCCTCTATGACCATGACCACCGCCGGATCCGTCACAGCACCCTCGACGAGCTGCCCGCGCTGCTCTCAGCCAGCGCACTCGGCGTCCTCGCCCTCGATGGCCTGCTTGCCCTGACTCCCGCCCAGTCGCTGAATGCGAGCGCCGCGATCGGTGTCGGGCTGGCGGTCCTGGCCGGCAGCTTCCTTCTGCGCGCCGCGATCCGCTTCGTCTGGCACCGTGCGGTCGGCGCCGCCACCGGTCTGATCGTCGGCCCGGCGCTCGCCGCCGATCAGATCGCCCGCCGAGTCTCCACCCACCCCGAGGCGCGAATCGAGATCGTCGGCTATCTCTCCGCCTCGGAGGCGAGCGCCAGCCCCGACGGGCTGCCGCGCCTGGGTACGGTTGCCGAGCTCGAGCGGATCGCCACCGAACGGGGAGTCGAACGGGTGATCGTCACCGAGGAGGAAATGGGCGAGGCGGCGGCCGAGAGGCTGATCGAGGAGTGCAAGGTGGCCGGCCTTGGCCTCACCTTCCTGCCCCGCCACTACGGCCTCTTGGGTCCCGGGATCGAGCTCAACCGCCTCGCGGAGCTGCCGGTCCTTGACTTTCGCTTCTCGGCACCCTCGCGCTCGACCCTGGCGATGAAGCGCGCGATGGACGTCCTCGTCTCGATCCTGCTCTTGATCGTGGCGGCGCCGCTGCTGGCCGCGATCGCGCTCGTCATCCTGCTCGATTCCGGGCGCCCGGCCCTCTTTCGCCAGCGCCGCGCCGGCAAGGATGGGGTGCCGTTCAAGGTGATCAAGTTCCGCACCATGGTCAACGACGCTGAGGAGCGTCTGGTCGATCTCGGCGTCGACCTAAAGGCGCTGGAGGAGCCCACCTTCAAGCTGGTCGATGACCCGCGGGTCACCCGTGTAGGGCGCTTCTTGCGCCGCACCAGCCTCGATGAGCTACCCCAGCTGGTCAACGTGCTGGGCGGCTCGATGTCGCTTGTCGGGCCGCGACCGGAGGTCGGTGAGATCGCCGATACCTACGATGAGCGCCAGCGGCTGCGGCTCGCCGTGCAGCCGGGAATCACGGGCCCGATGCAGGTGTACGGACGCAGCGACCTGACCTTCGAGGAGCGCCTGGCGATGGAGCGCGATTACCTCGACAATCTGTCGATCGCGGGCGATCTGGCGATTCTCGTGCGTACGCCCGGTGCGATCATTCGCGGCGAAGGCGCCTACTGAAAATCCCAGGCGCCGATCGGGTCTCGATTCAAGCGCCCGCCGCTAACCTTCGCCGCCGATGAGCAGCTCCGGCAAAACCGAGACCGCGCAAGAGCCCCGACGCCGCAACGGACTGTCTGAGGCCGCGCCGGACCCCGATCGCACGATCCTCGTCGCCGGCGGCGGCGGCTATATCGGCTGCGTGCTGGTGCCGCGACTGCTCGAGCGCGGCTACCGGGTGCGGGTGCTCGACCGCCTCTACTTCGGCGAGGAGGCTCTGGCCTCGTTTCGCGAGCAGATTGAGCTGATCGTCGCCGACGTCCGCGACCTCCCCGAGGTCGCCCTGAAGGGAGTCGACGCGGTGATCAATCTCTCCGGGCTCAGCAACGACCCGACCGCCGACTTCAACCCGCAGGCCAACTGGGAGATGAACGCGCTGGCGACCGAGGACCTCGGCCGCGCCTGCCTGGCCGAGGGGATCGAGCGCTACGTATTCGCCTCCTCCTGTTCGCTCTATGACGGCCTGCCCGCCGGGATGCACGGTGAGGATGCTGCGATCGAGCCGCGCGCCGCCTATGCGACCTCGAAGCGCTACGGCGAGGAGAAGCTGATCGAGATGGCCGACGAGGGCCTCTGCCCGGTGATCTTGCGCAACGGCACGGTCTATGGCTGGAGCCCGCGCATGCGCTTTGACCTGGTCGTCAACACCTTCGTCAAAGACGCCCTGCTCAAGGGTGCGCTCAGCCTGCACGGCGGCGGTTGGATGTGGCGGCCGCTGGTCGACGTCAGGGACTGCGCCGAGGCGATGATCGCCGCGCTCGAGGCCCCGCCGGAGAAGGTGCGTGGCGAGGTCTTCAACGTCGTGCACTCCAACTACCAGATCCGCGAGCTGGCGATGATCGTCGCCGGCTCGGTGCAGCTCGGCGGCCGCCAGGTGCGCCTCGAGGAGGCCCCGGCACCAGAGCTCTCACGTGATTATGAGTGCTCCAACGCCAAGCTCTCGACCGTGCTTGGCTTTAACCCGAGCCGCTCGGTATTGGAGTCGGTCACCGAACTGCTCGCCCGGGTCGAGGACTATGACCCGACTCAGCTCACCGACCCCCACGGCTACAACATCCGCTGGCTCGAACTGCTCTGTGAGGTGCAGCCGGCGCTCGAGAGCTTCCCCGCGGTCCTGTGAGGGCGCTGATCACCGGCGGGAGCGGCCAGCTCGGCAGCGATCTCGCGGCGCTGCTGGGCGAGGAGGCGCGCGCCTTCGGCCACGCCGAGCTCGACATCACCGACCCCGCGGCGCTTGATCGGGCCTTCGCGGAGATCCAACCCGAGATCGTCTTCAACTGCGCCGCCTTCCACAACGTCGAGGTCTGCGAGAGCGAGCCCGACCGAGCCTGGGCCGCCAACGTTCGCGCCGTCCGCGACCTCGCCGCCCGCGGGGCGAAGCTCGTCCACATCTCGACCAACTACGTCTTCGATGGGACCCGAGCTGAGCCCTACGGCGAGGCCGACCTGCCCAACCCGCGCTCGATCTACGCGCTGACCAAGCTCGCCGGGGAGTACGCCGCCCTCGCCTACGGCGAGGGCGCCCTGGTGGTCAGGACGGCCGGCCTCTACGGGCTGCACGGCAGCGCCTCCAAGGGCGGCAACTTCGTCGAGCGAATGGTCGCGCGGGCCAAGGAGCAGGGCGCCCTGCAGATGGTCGCCGACCAGCGATTGCAGCCGACCTTCACCGCCGACCTCGCCGCGGGCTTGATCGAGGCGCTGGCAGCCGGCGCCGAGGGTGTCTTTCACCTGAGCGCCTCGGGAGCCTGCTCATGGTTTGAGTTCACCGAGGAGATCATGCGCCGGGCCGGGATCGCGGTGCCGGTCGAGGCGGTCGAGACGACGATCGCACCCGGCGGCGCCGCGCGGCCCCTGAACGGAGTACTGGCGATGCCGCGGGCCCAGGCCCTGGGGCTGGCGGCCCTGCGTCCCTGGCAGCAGGGGCTAGCCGACTACATGAACCAGGCCGGACTGGCCGCGAGCAGCGGCGCCAACGACTAAGGAGGCAGGGAAGTGGAGCGAGTCCAGACAAGACTGGAGGGACCGATGCTGATCGAGCTGGCGGTCTTCGGCGACGAGCGCGGCTTCTTCAGCGAGACCTACAGGCGAAGCGCCTTCGCCGAGCTCGGGATCGGCGAGGAGATGGTCCAGGACAACCACTCCCGCTCCACACACGGGATCGTCCGCGGAATGCATTTCCAGATCGGCGCCGGCGCCGCGAAGCTGGTCCGCTGCGGCCGCGGCGCGATCTATGACGTCGTCGTCGACCTGCGCCGGGGCTCACCGACCTTCGGCGAGTGGGAGGGCTTTGAGCTGAGCGAGGAGAACATGCGAATCGCCTACTGCCCGATCGGCTTCGCGCACGGTTTCTGCGTGCTCAGCGAGGTCGCCGACGTCCTCTACAAGCAGAGCAACTACTACGCCGGCGAGATCGAGCGCGGGATCGCCTACAACGACCCGGGGGTCGGGATCGAGTGGCCGCTGCCGACCGAGGAGCTGATCCCCTCAAAACGCGACGCGACGGCGCCGACTCTGGCCGAATTCGAAGCCGAGCTGCCCTTCGAGTACCGGGGCTAGGGGCCCCGCTCAGAACAGGCGCTCGGCCTCGTCGGCGATCATCGCCGCGATCGCCAGCGAGGACGTTGCCCCGGGCGAGGGCGCGTTTCGCACATGCAGGGCGCGCGCCGTGGTCGAAAAGGCGAAGTCGTCGATCAGAGCGCCGTCGCGGGCGAGCGCCTGGGCCCGGACCCCGGCAAACGCGGGTTCGAGGTCCCCCGGCTCGAGGCCCGGAAGGTAACGCGCCGCGGCGGCGGCGAGGGAGCGGCGCGAGGCGGCATGGCCGATCTCGGTCAGCCCCGTGCGCCACCAGCGCCGCGCCATCCGCCAGGTCCCCGGCCAGGCGAGCGTCGCGCGCAAATCCGTGCCTCGCACCCGGCGCAGCGAATAGGCGTCGCGGGCGCCGGCGAGCAGAGCGGTCGGGCCGACCAGGACCTCGCCGTCGATCCGCCTGGTGAGGTGGACGCCGAGGAAAGGCAGCGAGGGATCGGGGACCGGGTAGATCAGGGAGCGGACCAGGTCGCGGCGCTCGGCGACCAGCCGCAGGTAGGCGCCACGGAAGGGAACGATGCGGGGATCGGGGTCGGCGCCGGCGCTTTGCGCGACGCGGTCCGACCAGGCCCCGGCGCAGCAGATCGCGTTGGCGGCCTCGGTCACGCCGTGGGAGTGGTGGAGCGCCAGCGAGCGCGAGCGCGGCTCGAGCCGTCCCACCTCGCAGCCGGTTGCGATCGAGCCGCCGGCCTCGAGCAGGTCAGCAGCGTAGGCGCGGGCGACGGCGAGGAAGTCGACGATCCCGGTCTGCGGTGAGTGCAGCCCGCCGACCCCGTTGGCGTGCGGCTCGAGCTCGCGGATACCGGCCGCGTCCAGCCGCCGCAGCCCGGCGACCCCGTTCGCCGCCCCCCGCCGAGCGAGCTCCTCGAGGCCCGCCAGCTCGGAGGCCTCGGTGGCGATGATCAGCTTGCCGCAGCGCTCGACCGCGATCCCCCGCTCCTCGCAGTACTCATAGAGCGAGGCGGCACCGCGCACGCAGAGCTCGGCCTTCAGCGAGCCCGGTGCGTAGTAGATGCCGGCGTGCAGGACGCCGGAGTTGTGACTGGTCTGGTGGGCGCCGAGCGTCGGCTCCTTCTCCAACAGGCAGACGCTCTTCGCAGACCGGCGCCGGCTCAGCTCGCGGGCGACCGCGAGGCCGACGATGCCGCCGCCGATGACGGCGACGTCACAGCGTGAAGGGGCCGCGGAGCGGCTCTCGGAGGCGGGCTCCCGCACGCGGCCAGTCTAGAGGCGCTCGGCTAGGATCCGGCAATGGGCGTATCCCCGCTGCAAGAGGGTTCGCCGCAGGCGGTCGAGGGTGGCCCGGGGCTCGAGGTCGTGATCGTCTCCTCGACCGGGGCGCTGGAGCTGCTGCGAGCGTGCCTTAGAACCCTGCGCGACCATCCCTACACGGGAGGGCCGACCCGCATCCACGTCGTCGACAACGCCAGCACCGACGGCACGCCAGAGATGGTGCGGGCCGAGTTCCCCGAGGTGACCCTGCACCCACTCGATTGGAACTCCGGCTTTTGCATCGCCAACAACATTGTCCTGCGCCAAGTCGAGGCACCCTACGTCCTGCTCCTCAATCCCGACACCGAGATCTATCCCGGCTCGCTCGATCACATGATGGCGCTGATGGCGCAGGACGGCGGCATCGGGATCGCCACCTGCCGGCTGGAGAAGCGCGACGGGAGCCTCGACCACGCGGCGAAGAGCAACTTTCCCACCCCGCTGGGTGCCGTCTCGCACTGGCTCGGTCTCGGCCACCGCTTCGGGGGCCGCTTCGATCAGTACCACGCGCCCGAGCTGGGCGAACACGAGCTCGGCGAGGTGGAACTGATCAGCGGCGCCTACATGCTGACCCGCAAGGCGGCGATCGATGAGGTCGGGCTTCTCGATGAGGGCTACTGGCTCTACATGGACGACCTCGATTGGTGCAAGCGCTTCGGCCTGGCGGGCTGGCGGATCGTCTATGACGGGCGGGTCTCCAGCCTCCACGTGAAGGGCGGCACGACGCGCAAGAAGAGCCACCGGGGCCTGCGCCACAACATCGCCTTCCACCGCTCGATGGGGCGCTTCTATCGCAAGTTCGAAGCGGGCGAGAACCCGCTGCTGGACGCCTGCGTGTACCTCGGGGTCGGCGTCAAACTACTCGTCTCCTCGCTGCGCGGCGCGATCGCCAGGCGCGGGGACTAAGCCTCGCCCGACGCTCGTCGGACGATGACGATGTCCTGCAGAGTGAGCCCTTTCGGTGAGTTCGCCCAGAGGCCGGGGTAGATCGGCTCGTCCACCAGGAGCCCCGCCGCGCTCATCATTGCGCCGAGCTCCTCGAGGTCAAAGGCGACCCCGCGCTCGGGGCTGCGCGGGTCGAGGACCGTCTCGCCGCCCTCGAGTCGGTGCTCGAAGGAGAGCATCGTCGCGCCGGCGGCAAGCTCTCTGCGCGCCTCCGGTGTGAGCAGGAAGAAGGTGAAGAAGCCGGTACCGCCCGGTTTGAGCACGCGCGCCGTTTCGCTCAGGTAGTGCTCGACGTCGCCGCGAAAGAGATGGGTGAAGAGCGAGGTCGCGAAGGCGAAGTCAAAGCAGGAGTCCTCGAAGGGGAACCGGTACTCGCTCGCCGAGAGGGTTCCAAACGGGTTGTACATGCCGTTGTAGACCGGCACCCAGGAGAACTCGAAGTTGGGATGGGCGGGAGTTATGTTGCGCGCGCACCAGCGGACCATCGCCCTGCCGACGTCAAAGCCCGCGTAGGAGCCCTCCTGCAGGTAATCGAGAAGCGGCAGCGCCATGCGGCCGAGGCCGCTGCCGAGATCGAGGACCCGGTCACCGGGGCCGAGCCCGCCGAGCTCCTTGAAGAAGCCGAAGAACTCCCGCCCGACGGCCTCGAAGTCACCATGGCCGACGTAGGAGAGCCCCCGCGGCGGGGTCTTGGCGCCCCGCAGCCGCCCGGCGATGTCGGCGGGGCCCCAGATCGCCCGCCGGGCGAGCGCCTTGGCCAGGTAGAGCGCCTTCTGCCTGAGGTGCACGACTAGCCGAGGGCGCGGCCGTAGTGCTTCTCATAGTAGGCGCGGTACTCGCCCGAGCGGATTGGCGCCCACCACTCCTCGTTGTCGCGATACCAGGCGACCGTTCGCTTAAGCCCCTCCTCGAAGCGCACCTCGGCCGACCAGCCGAGCTCAGCGCGGATCTTCTCTGAGCCCAGCGAGTAGCGGCGGTCGTGGCCGGGCCGATCGCTGACGTACTCGATCAATGACTCCTCGGCGCCGGTCAGCTCAAGCACCCGCCTGACCACCTCGATGTTCTCGCACTCATCGGGGCCGCCGACGTTGTAGGCCTCTCCCGGACGTCCCTCGGTGAGGACCGCGTGGATGCCGCGACAGAAATCCTCGACGAAGAGCCAGTTACGGACCTGGCGTCCGTCGCCGTAGACCGGCAATCGGTCGCCGTGCAGAGCGTTCAGAACGATCAGCGGGATCAGCTTCTCGGGGTACTGGCGCGGGCCGTAGTTGTTGGAGCCGCGGCAGATCACGGCCTCGATTCCGTAGGTGTGAGCGTGGGCACTGACCAGCAGGTCGCCGGCCGCCTTGGTCGCCGAGTAGGGCGAGGAGGGGTCAAGCGGCGAGGCCTCGGTGAAGGAGCCCGAATCGATCGAGCCGTAGACCTCATCGGTGGAGACCTGCAGGTAACGACTGACCTCCAGCTCGCGGGCGGCGTCGAGCAGCACGCTGGTGCCGATCACGTGGGTGCGGGCGAAGACGTCCTGATCGGCGATCGAGCGGTCGACGTGTGACTCGGCGGCGAAGTTGACGACCGCGTCGGCGCCGGCCATCGCCTCGCGGACGATCGCCGGGTCCTCGATCCCACCGACGATCAGCTCGACCCCCTCGGGCAGGTTCTCGCGGCGCCCCGCGTAGGTCAGCTTGTCGAGCACCGTGACCTCGTGCTCGGCCTCGATCAGACGCACGTAGGTGGAGCCGATGAAACCGGCGGCGCCGGTGATCAGAATCTTCACTGCTTGCCTCCCTCTCGCTGGGCCAGATACCCCGCAAGGCCGTCCTGCCAGCGGGGCAGGCCGATCGCGTGCTCGCGCTGGCTGACCAGCGCAGAATAGGGCGGCCGTGGCGCCGGGCGACCGAGCATGTCGGTCGTCGCGGAGAGCACTTTGCACTCGACCTCGGCCTGCTCGAAGATCTCCCGCGCGAACTCATACCACGAGCAGGCTCCGGCCGCGGCCATGTGGTGGATTCCGTGCTCGAGTCCCTCGACGAGGCGCACGATGCTGTGCGCCAGATGCCAGGTGTAGGTCGGCGAGCCAACCTGGTCGCGGACGACGAGGACCTCGCCGTGATCGGCCGCCAGGCGCAGCATCGTCTCGACGAAGTTGGGGCCGGCGATCCCAAAGAGCCAGGAGGAGCGGACGATGAAGTGGCGGGGATTGGCCACCGCGCTCGCCTCCTCTCCGGCCAGCTTCGTGCGGCCATAGGCGGAGAGCGGCGCCGGCTGGTCGCTCTCCACGTAGGGGGCGCGCTTGGCGCCGTCAAAGACGTAGTCGCTGGAGACGTAGACGATCGTCGCTTCGACCGCGGCGGCGGCGGCGGCGAGGTTGCCGGCGCCGCTGCCGTTGACCGCCATCGCCTCCTCCTCGGCTTCCTCGGCGCCGTCGACGTCGGTCCAGGCAGCGCAGTTGATGACCACGTCGGGCCGCTCGGCCTCGAGCTTTGCCTCGACCGCCGCCGCGTCGGTGACGTCGAGCTCGGAGTGACCGAAGCCGACGACGACGTGGCCGGCATTGGCGGCGGCGAGCATCACGTCGCTGCCCAACATTCCGGCGGCGCCTGCGACCAGGAACTTCACTAGATGATCTCGATCACCGAGTTGTCGCCGACCAGCAGGCGCAGCGTTTTCGGCATCCCGTCGCTGCGGATCAGCTTCACGTTGCGGCCGAGCAGGCTCGCCTCCAGCCGCGTGCCGAGGTCTTCGACCACCGAGCCGGCGAGGATGATCGAGTGCTCGATCTCGGCGCGGCGGACCCGGACGCCCTCGCCGATCGAGGTGTAGGGGCCGATGTAGGCGTTCTCGATGCTGGCCCCGGCACCGATCACCGCTGGACCGCGAACCACCGAGTCGGTGATCGTCGCCCCCTGCTCAAGAACGACCCGGCCCTCGACCCGCGAGCCCTCGTCAATCTCACCGTGCAGCCGCGTCTCGATCTCCTCGAGCACGAGCCGATTCGCCGCGAGCATGTCGGCGAGCTGGCCGGTGTCCTTCCACCAGCCGCGAACGATCTCCGATTGGACCCGGTGGCCGTCGTCGATCAGACCCTGGATCGCCTCGGTGATCTCGAGCTCACCGCGCCAGGAAGGCTGAAGCGCCCGCGCCGCGTCGAAGATCGGTGAACCGAAGAGGTAGACGCCGACCAGTGCGAGGTTGGAGGGCGGGTCCTTGGGCTTCTCGACCAAGCGCACGATGCGCTCGCCATCGAGCTCGGCGACACCGTAGGACTGCGGGTCATCGACCGGGGTGAGCAGGATCAGCGCGTCGGGCTGCTCGGCGCGAAAGGTCGAGACCAACCCGGTCAGGCCATCGGCGAGCAGGTTGTCGCCCAGGTACATGATGAAAGGCGAGTCGCCGATGAACTCCTCGGCGGTCAGCACCGCGTGGGCGAGCCCCGCCGGCTTGTCCTGCAGGATGTAGGTGATCTTCGCCCCGAAGGCGGAGCCCTCGCCGGCAGCTTCCTTGATCTCATCGCCGGTCTCCGGCGCGATGATGATCCCGATCTCGGTGATGCCCGCCTCGACCAGCGCCTCGATCCCGTAGAAGAGCACGGGTTTGTTGGCGACGGGCACAAGCTGCTTCGCCGAGGTATGGGTTATGGGGCGCAGGCGGGTGCCGGCGCCACCGGAGAGAATCAGTCCCTTCAGGGCGTCCATGCCAGGCTGGAACCCTACTTACTGCGAGAAGAACCCGTGAGACCAACGGTTTACATCCCGACCTACAACGCCCGAAGCCTGCTCGGGCGGGTGCTGCGCAGCCTCGCCGAGCAGACCCGGCCGGTCGACGTCGTGGTCATCGACAACGGCTCCAGGGACGGCTCGGCGGCCTTCATGCGGACCGAGTTCCCCGACGTCAAGGTGGTCGAGCTGGAGCGGAATTTCGGCTTTGGGCCGGCGATCAACAGGGCGCTCGAGGCCGCCCCGGGCGATCCCGTGATCCTCCTCAACAACGACGCCGAGTGCCGCCCCGACTTCATCGCTGAGCTACTCAGCGCGCTCGACGAGAAGACGCAGATGGTGGCCGGCGTGCTGCTCCAGGAGCGCCACCCCGAGCTGATCGACTCCGCTGGCGTCGTCGCCGACCGCACCCTGATGGGCTTCGATTACCTCAATGGCGAACCGCTCAGCGCGCTCGAGTCTGCAGCGCCCCCGCTCGGCCCGACCGGCGGTGCGGCGCTCTACCGGTATGAGGCGCTGCGGACCGTGGGCGGCTTCGACGAACGAATTTTCCTCTACCTGGAGGACCTCGACCTGGCCCTGAGAATCGCCGCCGCGGGCGGGCGCTGCCGGCTGGCGCCGGGGGCGAGGGCGCTGCACGCCTATTCGGCGAGCCTCGGCGCCGCCTCCGGGCGCAAGTATGCCCGTACCGGTTGGGGCCGCGGCTACATGCTGCGCCGCTACGGGGTGATGTCGCGGCCGCACGCCGCGGCGCGGGTGCTCGCCTGCGAGGGGGCGATCTGTGCCGGCCAGATCCTCCGCGACCACACCACCGAGGGACTGCGGGGGCGCCTGCGCGGCTGGCGCGACGGCGCCGGCCTGGAGCGCCGCGGGGCCGGCGAGGCCAAACTGCTGGAGATCTCCGCCCGGCGAGGCGCTCGGCCTGCGCAGCCGTAGGCGGGCTTAGGACGCGACGCCGAGCCAACGGCGGGCGCGCTCAGGGTCGCCCTCCTCGCGCAGGCGGTGGCGCTCGGCGAGCAGCCCGGGCAGGCGCCAAAGAGCGCGCGAGCTTGCCCGCCAGCGTCGCCCGCAGGCGCCGTTGTGCCGCCGCCCGGAGCAGGGCACCGACCTCGACCACGGCGATCCGCGGTAGCGCGGTGAGCGGGCATGAACTTGACCTGGGTGGCGAGGCGATTGCGGGCGACGAGCCGCGCGTTGTCCGCCGATGGGCGCGCGAAGCCGGCCTTCCAGGAGGCATTCCCGATGTGCCAGACGACGGGCTCGGGCACATAGGCGAAGCGCCAGCCGGCGATCCGCCCGCGCACGTTGAGGTCGACGTCCTCATAGAAGGCGAAGTAGCTCTCGTCATAGCCGCCCAGTTGGTCAAACATCGCGCGCCGGAGGAGGCAGGCCGCACCACAGACTCCAAAGACCTCGCGGATCGCCGAGGTCCGACCGGGAGTCTGGGCCTCCCCCGCCCCGAGCTCGATCGCCCGCCCATCACGAAGAAGAGCCTGGCCCACGCTGTAGAGGTGGGCGTTGCCGAAATCGGGCCGTGGCTCCTCGAGCTGGAGGATGCGCGGCTGCACACCGCCGAGGCTCGGATCGGCCTCCAGGGCATCGAGCAGCCCAGCCAGGCAGCCTGGCTCCAGCTCGGTGTCAACGTTCAGCACCAGCACCGCGGCGGCGCCGGTGCGCGCGACGCCGAGGTTCACGGCGGCGGCAAAGCCGATGTTCTCCGGCAGGGCAACGTGGGGAACTCCCTCCCGCTCCAGGTACTCGAGCGAGCCGTCAGCGGATCCGTTATCCACGACGAGCAGCTCGATCTCCGCCTCTTGGCGCTGGACCGAGGCCAGGCAGCGCGGCAGCAGATCCAGCGAGTTCCAGCTGGGAATCACAACCGCCACCGGTCCGGCCCCTCTCACAGGGAAAGCCTGACACGGCGAGACCACGCTAGCGTTCCGCCGGTGAGCGATGCTCTGGCGATCCAGGTCGAGGGCCTGCACAAGTCCTTCCGCATTCCCACCCACCGGGTCGACTCGCTCAAAGAGCGTGTGGTCAGACCGTTCGCCGCCCGCGACTACCGCGAGCTGAAGGCGCTCGACGGGGTCTCGTTCGAGATCGAGCAGGGTGAGTTCTTCGGCATCGTCGGGCGCAACGGCTCCGGCAAGAGCACCCTGCTGAAGCTGCTCGCCAGCATCTACCGGGCCGACTCGGGGACGATCCGCCTCGCCGGGCGACTGGCCCCGTTCATCGAGCTGGGTGTGGGCTTCAACGCCGAGCTCAGCGCTCGCGAGAACGTCGTCCTCAACGGGGTGATGATGGGCCTCACGCCGCAGGAGTCGCGCAACCGGCTCGACGCCGTGATCGAGTTCGCCGAACTCGAGGAATTCGTCGACCTGAAGCTGAAGAACTACTCCTCAGGGATGATGGTGCGGCTCGCGTTCTCGCTGATGCTGGAGGTCGACGCCGATGTCCTGCTGATCGACGAGGTCCTCGCCGTGGGCGACGCCGCCTTCCAGCAGAAGTGCGCCGACGCGTTTCGCGAGATGAAAGCCGCGGGCAAGACGATCATCCTGGTCACCCACCAGATGACCACCGTCGAGGAGTACTGCCATCGGGCGATGCTGATCAACGACGGCCACCTCGTCCACGTCGGCGAGCCCGAAGAGGTCGGCCGGCGATACCTGCGCCTCAACTTCGAGCAAGCCGCCGCGGCCGAGGTCATGCCTGCCGCCGGACCGGGGGAGGACGCGCCGGTCCGGATGCTGGACGCCCGGATCGTCAACTCGAAGGGGGAGCGGGTCACCTCGGTTGAGCACGGCGAGCAGATCCGGATCGAGATCGAGATCGAAGCGCGAAGGGACTTTGCCGCGCTGAGCGTCGGCTACCTGCTCGTCAACGCCGACGGTGTCGGCGTCTGCCAGATCCGGGCGCCGATCGGCGGCGATCCCCCACCCGCGATCAAGGCCGGCGAACGCCTGGAGGTCGCGACGATGGCCCCCAACCTGCTCGGGCCGGGCCACTATTTCGTGCATTGCGGCATCAACCGCCTGCTGGAAGGTGGGGTCGCGCTCGACATCCACAATGCGCTCGACTTCGTCGTCTTCGGTGGAGCCGGAGACCGCGGCGTGGTCACGCTCCCGCAGAGCACGACGACGAGCCCGATCGAGGGAACGAGCCGGTGAGCGGGGAGGCGGCCGATTCGAGCCTGCGCGAGGTCCGCGGACCGTCGGCCCTGGGAGGAGGACGTCAGCGTTTCTTCGACCTGCTCTGGCTGATGGCGGTGACCGAATTCAAGAAAACCTATTTCGGCACCGTTTTCGGCTACCTCTGGTCGCTGATGCGGCCACTGATGCTGTTCGGTGTGCTGCTCTTCGTCTTCACCCAGGTCTTCAGGGTGGGCAGCGAACAGGTCATCCACTACCCGGTGATGCTTTTGCTGGGCATCGTCCTCTTCACCTTCTTCCAGGAATCGAGCACGAACGCCGTGACCTCGGTGGTGGGCCAGGAGGGCATCGTCCGCAAGACTCAGTTCCCGCGCCTGGTGATCCCGCTTGCCACGGTGCTCACGGGCGTCTTCAACTTCGGCCTCAACGTGGTCATCGTCTTCGTCTTCCTGCTCGCCTTCGGCGTCGACCCGACCTGGACCTGGCTGCTCTTCCCCGTTGCCCTGGCGGCGCTGATCGTCTTCACCACCGGGTTGAGCATGGCGCTGTCGGTCCTCTACGTGCGCTTCCGCGACGTCTCGATCATTTGGTTGGTGGTCGCTCAGGTGTTGTTTTACGCGACACCGATCCTCTATCCGATCACCGCTTTCGAAAACAAGACCTACGAACAGCTGCTGTTGATCAACCCCCTTGCGGTGATCTTCGAGCAGGTGCGGGTCTGGGTCCTCGGCGAACCACAAACGCCGACATACGTGGAAGGCAAGGCCATCCACTACGCCCCCACCGCGGTCGAAGCGGCGGGGGGTTGGATCCACCTTCTACCCGCGGCTGTGATCTTCGTCGCCGTCTGCGTCCTCGGCGCCTGGATCTTCAACCGCGAAGCCCCGCGGATCGCCGAGGATCTCTGAGTACACTCGCTCGTCGTGTCCAGCGACCCGACTCCCGCCAATGTCTCACCCCCTAGCGGGGCGTCTGACTCCACCCAAATGGCCGAGGACCTGGCCCGGGAAAGGGAGGAGGTCCTCAGGCTGAGGGGCCTGCTCGTCGTCAGGGACGCCGAGCTCGGAGAGGCGCGCGGGCGGGTTCTCGAGTTCGAGACCCGGGCACGCTACGTGCTGGGGGCATTGCGGCGGCTGCGCGCGCTTCCGGATCGTGCGCGGGAGCTGGCCGCACGGCTCCCCGGGTCGCGGAGCTAGCGGGGTGCCGGCCCCGCGCTTCTCGGTAATCACGCCGGTTTACGAAACTCCGGCAGGTGTGCTGCGGGCGATGTTGCGATCGGTGCGCCGCCAGCGCTTCCCCGACTGGGAGCTGTGCCTGGTCGACGACGGCTCGTCGGACCCGCGGGTGGCGGCGGAGCTAGCGGCCGCGGAGCGCCGGGACCCTCGCATCCGGGTCAGGCGCCGGGAGACAAACGGCGGCATCGTCGCGGCATCCAACGATGCGCTTGAGATGGCCCGCGGCGAGTTCGTCGTCCTGCTCGATCACGACGACAAGCTCCACCCCGACGCGCTGGCGCTCGTCGCCGAGGCACTCGATCGGGAGCCCAAGGCCGACTACATCTACACCGACGAGGACAAGATCGACCGCATCGGCCTGCATTCCGGCCCCTTCTTCAAGCCCGACTGGTCACCCGAGCGGATGCGCACCCAGATGTACAGCTGTCACCTGAGCGCCCTGCGACGCTCCCTCGTCGAGGAGGTCGGTGGATTTGACCCGCGCTTCGAGGGCTCCCAGGACTGGGACCTCGTGCTCAAGGTGACCGAGCGAGCGCGCGAGGTTATCCACATCCCCCGAATTCTCTATCACTGGCGGGCACTGGATACCTCGACGGCCGGAGGCGGCGAAGAGGCGAAGCCGTGGGCCTTCGAGGCAGGCGCCCGCGCGGTGCAGGCGCACTGTGAGCGGATCGGTTTGCAGGCACGGGTCGAACGCGACCCAACCCTGCCCGGCCTCTACCACCTGCGGCCCGCCCTCGAGGACCAGCCGAGGGTGAGCATCGTGATCCCGACCAACGGACAGCGCCGCGAGGTTCGCTACGAGCAGGTGACGCTCGTCGAGCACTGCGTCCGCAGCATCGTTGAGACGTCGAGCTACACCAACTACGAGATCGTCTGCGTCGCCGACTCCTCGACCGATCCGACGGTGATCGCCGCCCTCGAGGAGATCGCCGGGAATCGGCTGCGGACCATTTCCTACGAGGAGGAGTTCAACTTCTCCGCCAAGATCAACCTCGGGGCCGAGCACAGCGATGCAGAGATGCTGCTGCTGCTCAACGACGACATGGAGGTGGCGACCCCCGACTGGATCGAGCGCTTGGTCATGTACGCGCGGCATCCGGGGATCGGCGCCGTGGGGGGCCGCCTGCTCTGGGAGGACGGGCGCCTCCAGCACGCCGGGGTCCTGTTCGAGAACGGCGGCCTTCCCGGCCACATCTACCGTGGCTTCGCCCGCTCTTTCAAGGGGTACTCGAACAACGCCAACGTTGCCCAGAACTACCTAGCCGTTACCGGTGCCTGCATGATGACCCCGGCGACCGACTTCCGCGAGGTCGGGGGGTTCTCAACCGAGCTGCCCGTCAACTACAACGACATGGACTACTGCCTGAAGCTCCGTACCAGAGGGCTGCGGGTGGTTTACGACCCCGACACGATCCTCTACCACTTCGAGTCCTCCACTCGTTCCTCCGAGGTGGAGAATTGGGAGAAACAAGCGCTGATCGAGCGCTGGCTGCCGCTGACGGCGGTCGATCCCTCGACCAGCCCCTACCTCATCCACGGGATGCCGCGCCTCCGGGCACATCTAGCTTGGGCTTCGCGCCAGCGGCGGCCTTCTGTTTCCTAGCCGCTCACGCCTGGATCGTCGCGCACAGAACGGCCCGGGCCGCTACCGCCTTGTCTTTGGTGCGGCTCGGGGTGTTGTTGTAGCGTGCGCGCGCGGCCTGCCTCGGGGTGCCCCGGCGCCAGCCGCGGGAGGTGTGTCGGAAGACGGTCTCCTCGTGACGGACGACGCCGGCGTCGGCAAGCAAGGCGTCGACGTCTTCGCGGTCGAACTGCCGCAGCCAGCCGTGATCTTCGCGCCGACCGAACGGCACGCTGAGGTGAATGCGGCCACCCGGTCGCACGACCCGCAGCAGCTCCCGCAGTGCCTTGGCGGCGGCAGCGCGCGGATCGTCCGCGCGGGGATCGTCCGCGCCGTAGACGGTGTTGTCCATCCCGACGTGCTCGAGGGTGGAGAGGCAGATGATCTCCTCGAACCAGTCGTCGCGCAGGGGCAGGGCCCGCAGGTCAGCGTAGAGGTAGGAAATGCCAAACGACGTGAAGGCAACCGGCTCCGGCGCAAGGGTGACGATCGTGAGATCGTCAACCGCCGGCCGAAGGCGTTCCAGGATGTGGCGATGGTTCGACACCGAGCCCGCGTCGAGAACGCGCCCAGATACGCCACGAGAGAACAGCCACGGATATTCGACCACACGCTCGTCGTACCCGGCCCCGAGTCCCGGCGGCAGCTGGTCGCCGCTCTCAAAGCGCCTAAGCCACGCCGAGTTGTCGAGCACGGCTGCGACAAGCGCACGCTGCGTGGCGTCATAGGCGAGCGTTTGCGGAGGATCTGCAGGTGGAAAGCGCCGCGCCCACGCGCGGCCGAGGAGCCGACTGGCTGGAAGTAGACGCTCGTGCGCAGGGGGCGGCGGGCCAACCGGATCCAGGCGCAGGGTCGTGGACTCGAGCCCGTTCGCGTCCATGGCCACGACGAGCTCGCCGGGGTCGGAGGGCAAGTCGCTTTCGGCCCCGCTCATTTGCAGCCCCATCTCCCGGTAGCCGTCGAGCACGGTCACAGGGTCGGTGTCGATCTCGCGCAGGCCCTGCGGGCAGAACGTCACGAGCAGGCGCGGGCGCGAGCGCTCGAGCAAGCGGGACGCGCCGCGCACTGCGAGGTGCTCGCTTGCCCGGGTGTCGAACAGCATCAGGTCGACCCCTTCCGGCAAGAAGTCATCGAGCCGCACCGCCCGCACTGACACCGTCTCGCGCTCGCCGCCCGCCAGCCCGACGCGATGGTCGCCGGTGTTCGTCGCGTTGAGGCTGAGATTGAGGTCGCCGGGCTCCGCCCAGGCCGCGGCCTCGATGACCTCGATGCGGGCCCCGCGAGTGCGTTCGGCGTTCAGCCGCAAGACGCGCGCATTACGGGGGTCGGGCTCGATCGCGATGACACGTCCCGACCGCCCGACCTGCTCGGCCATGCAGAGCGCGAAATATCCGACGTTGGCGCCCACATCCACCGCGGTCATACCGCGGCGCAGGAATGACCTCACCTGGGTCGCGAGATCCTCCTCCCGGGCACCAGTCGCCCGAATGTTCGGCGTGATCCCCTCGTCGCCGGGGTACACGAGGAGCGGGCCGACGTCGGTCTCGAGCTCCTGCAGATCGATCTCCTCCACCGGCCGAGTATTCCGCATCGGTTCGCGCTTTGGCCACTGAACCGTTGGCCCCGCACCGCGAGTTCGTAGGCTGCATGCATGCTCACCCGCGATGAGGTCGTCTCCGTCTACAAGCAGGTGCTGGGGCGCACGCCGAGTGAGCAGGAGATCGATGGCCAGCTCGCCGCGGTGGCCACCCTCGACGAGCTACTGCGTGTGGCGCTTGACTCCGACGAGTACGCCGTAAGGCTGGCCGAGGGCAGCGCAGACTCCTCCCGCGCGCCGGCCGTAGTCAACGTCTTTCATCCCGACCTCGCCGAGTGGGGGTTGCCACCCGGCACCCGCTCCGACGACGGGATCGCGATCGTCGGCCACCAGGGCTGGCTGTTCCTCTGCGGTGGGACGAACGCGAACCTCGAGCAGTACCTCGGCGCCGCCGAGATGGCCCCGACCTGGCTGGAGGAATGGCAGGAGGTAATTCGCCACCGAGCCAACGAGTCGCGTGAACTCGGGGTGGCGTCCGCGTTGATGGCGGTGCCGGACAAGCTCGCCGCCTACGAGCAGTACTACCCGGAGGACCTGCCTCGGGTCGGGCCACGCCCGATCGAGCGGCTCCTCTCCGTACCCGACCTGCCGCTCATCTACCCGCTGGAGGAGCTGCGCACCACCGCAGCGTCCGGCGAGGACGTCTATATGCGGACCGACACACATCTCACCTTCTCCGGCAACGAGCTTCTGTTCTCATCGGTGCTGAACGCACTTGATGTGCAGAGCGCCCCTGACCTGGACGCACTCCCGTTTCGCTCCTACCCGATCACCGGCGACCTCGGCACCAAGTTCGACCCCCAGATCGTCAGCATCATCTCCGAGCCCGGCTCCCTCCATCACGCCGTGATCGCCGAGGACAACCGGGAGGAGATCGCAGCCGTCCATGGGCACATCGGAACCCGGCGGGTGTTCCGAAACGAGCGATCTCCGGACCCGCGCGTCATGGTCCTCTTCGGCGACTCCTTCGGCTTTGCCGCCCCGTACTACCAGGGGCTCTCGTGGTTCCTAGCCCAGGTGTTCCGCGAGGTGCACTTCGTCTGGATCCCGTTCGGCTGGGACTCCCACTACATTCGCCGCGTCGGCGCGGAGGCGGTACTCGTACAGGGAGCCGAGCGCTTCCTCGGGCGGGTGCCGCACGCCGACGTCGACGTCTCTGGCCTAGCCGAGGAGACCCTACGGCGCAAGCAGCCGGTCGGCGTCGAGCGCGTCTCCGACTGACGTCGGCGCCTCGATTGAGGCTTCGCGCGCGAGTGTTCGACAGCTGGGACATGGGCGCCTGAACCGTCGGGAAAGGCGACGGTCCTCGGCCGGTCTGCATAATCAGCCGCTGACCTTCATCGAGGGAAGGCGGGCCAGGGGTGAACATCTGCACGATCATCGCGAGGAACTACGTCGCGCACGCGCGCGTCCTGGCCGAGTCGTTCCGCGAGATCCATCCCGAGGGCACCTGCAGCGTGCTCGTCATTGACGACCCCAGCGGCTTCATCGAGGCCGGCAAGGAGCCCTTCGAGCTGCTGACGATCGACCAAATCGGCCTGCCCGACCCCGAGCGGATGGCCGCCTCCTATGACGTGATGGAGCTCTCGACCGCGGTCAAGCCGTGGCTGCTGCGGCATCTGCTGGAGGAGCCGGGGGTGGACACCGTGATCTACCTCGACCCGGACATCCGAATATTCGCCTCACTCGAGGAGATCTCCCGGCGCGCCCGCATTCACGATGTCGTCCTGACCCCCCACTTCACAGCACCCCTTCCCCGCGACAGCCTCAAGCCCAGCGAAGAGGACATCCTGATCGCCGGCTCCTACAACCTGGGCTTCATCGGCCTCGGCGGCGGCGAGACCTCGCTCGCGCTGCTCGATTGGTGGTCGGAGCGGCTCGAGAAGGAGTGCCTCAACGACCCCGCCAACGGCCACTTCGTCGACCAGCGCTGGATCGATCTGGCGCCCGGCCTCTGGCCAGGGATCGACATCCTCCGGGAGACGACCTACAACATCGCCTACTGGAACCTCGCGACGCGGAGCCTGGAAGAGGACGGTAGTGGCTACCGGGTCGACGGTGAGCCGCTTCGGTTCTTCCACTTCAGCGGTTTTGACCCACGTCGCCCGACCGAGCTGAGCCGTCATCAGAACAGGATCGAGGTCGGTGCTCGACCGGCCCTGCAGCGGATATGCGCCGAGTACGCGAAGCAGCTTCTGGACCACGGCTTCGAGGAGGCCAACTGCTGGGCCTACGGCTGGGACGAGCTGCCCGGGGGCTTCAGGCTCGACCGGGCAGCGCGGCGAGTGTTTCGCGACGGGGTCGAGCTCGGCTCGCTCGGCGAATCGCTGTTCTCCGAACCGGGGGCGAAGCGGTTCATCGAATACCTCGAGGAAGCCGATGAGGGCGGGAAGGCAAACGGCGGCGTCAATCGCTACGCGAGAGCACTGTGGGAGTCGCGTGCGGACTTCCGCAAGGCGGTCCCAGTCATCGACGGGGACAACGGCTACGCCTTCGTCAGCTGGCTTCACGCCACCGCTCCCGATACCGGGATCTCGGTCGAGCTTCTTCCCCCTGACCCCCTGACCAACGGCGCCGCGCCGGAAGGGCCGCCGACGCCCGATTTCGGGGTCAATTTGGTCGGCTACCTGAGCTCGAAACGCGGCGTCGGCGAGGCGGCGCGCCAGGTTCTCTCGGCGCTTGAAACCGTCGATCTCCCCCTGGCGAGAATCGACTCCCCCACCGAGCCCGCGAGGATCCGCGAGGCCCTCCGCGACCTCCCCGACGCGAGCCACCCCTACGACTTCAACCTGATCTGCGTCAACGCGGACATGCTGCCGGTCGTGGCGAGTGCCCTCGGAGGCCGCTTCTTCGAAGCTCGCCACTCGACGGGCCTCTGGTTCTGGGAGGTGTCCCACTTCCCCGAGCAGTGGCGGCAGGCCTTCGACTACGTCGACGAAGTCTGGGTCGCCTCCGAGCACGTCGCCGACGCGCTGCGGACCCTCTCCGCGACCCCGGTGCACACGATCCGGATACCGATCACGCCAGGAACGCCGGCCGGGGCGAGCCGGGCAGAGCTGGGGATGCCGGAGGGTTTCTGCTTTCTCTTCCTCTTCGACTACCGCAGCGTATTCCGCCGCAAGAACCCACTCGGCCTCGTCGCGGCATTCTGCAAGGCCTTCGAGGCAGGCTCGGGACCCTCGCTCGTGATCAAGTCCGTTTGCAGCGAGGAATTCCCCGCCGAGCGCCAGGCGCTGGCGGACGCCGCGGCCGACCGTCCCGAAATCCACCTGATCGAGGAGACGATCGCGACCGACATGAAAAACGCGATGATCGCCAGCTGCGACTGCTACGTGTCGCTGCACCGCTCCGAGGGGTTTGGCCTAACGATGGCCGAAGCGATGTACTTCGACAGGCCGGTGATCGCCACCGCCTACTCCGGCAATCTCGACTTCATGAACGAGCGCAACAGCTACCTCGTACGGCACGGAATGACCGAGATCGGCCCCGAAGCCGACCCCTACCCTCCGGACAAGCTCTGGGCCGCGCCGGACCTCGACCACGCGGCGACGCTGATGCGGGAGGTTTTCGAGAAGCCCGAGGAGGCAGCAGAACGGGGACGGCGCGGCGGCGCCGAAATCCGCGCGACCCGCTCACCCGAGGCCGCCGGCGAGGCGATCAGGGCAAGGATGGACGAGGGTAAGAGAGCGCGGCTGATCACCCGCCTGGGGGCACCCGCTCCCGCCCAGGCAGCGACCGGGGCGCCGGCCGGACGCGCCCTGCTCGAGCACCTCCTGCGCTTCTCCGCCCCGCCGCCGCGCCGCGGAGCCGGCAGGCTCAGAGCCTCGGCGAAGAGCCTGTACATGCGCCTCCTGCGCCCCTACGCCGCTCACCAGCAGCTGATCAACACAAGCATCGCGGAGTCGCTTGACGAATTGCGGGAGACGTTGCGCGAAACGCTGAGAATGGATGACGAGATCGATCGGGAGCTGCGCCGAGTCGCTAAGCAAATCGAAGCCGCGGCGGAAGATCCTCCCGCGGCCGACGACGACGCTTAGGCGGTCGAGACCGGGCTGCCTTCGCCCAGAAGGGCGAGGTCGGCGTCGACCATCACCTTCACCAGCTGCTCGAAGTCGACGCTGGGCGACCAGCCCAGCTGCTCCCGCGTCTTGGTCGGGTCGGCGATCAGCAGGTCCACCTCGGCCGGTCGCATGAACGCCGGGTCCTGGCGAAGATGCTCGGAAGGGTCGATGCCGAGATAGCCGAAGGCAATGTTCACGAGGTCGTCGACCGAGTGGTCGATGCCGGTTCCGACCACGTAGTCCTCTGGCTCGTCGCGCTGAAGCATGCGCCACATCGCGTCGACAAAGTCCGGCGCGTAACCCCAGTCGCGACGCGCGTCGCGGTTGCCGAGGACCAGCTCCGACGCCAGGCCGAGTTTGATCGCGGCCGCGGTGTGGGTGATCTTGCGGGTGACGAACTCGAGGCTGCGGCGCGGGCTCTCATGGTTGAAGAGGATCCCAGAGCACGCGTAGAGGCCGTAGCTCTCTCGGTAGTTGACCGTTATGAAGTGCGCATACACCTTGGCGACGCCGTAGGGACTGCGTGGGTAGAAGGGCGTCAACTCGTTCTGGGGCGACTCCCTCACTTTCCCGAACATCTCGCTCGACGAGGCCTGGTAGAAGCGGGCATCGGGGCACGTTTCGCGCATCGCCTCGAGCATGCGAGTAACACCCAGCCCGGTGAACTCGGCGGTCAACGTCGGCTGGTTCCACGACGCACCCACGAACGACATCGCCGCGAGGTTGTAGATCTCCTCGGGCTCGCAGGCCCTCATCACGTCACCCAATGAACGCTGGTCGAGGAGGTCGCCGGTGTGGATCGTGATCTGGTCCCGAAAAGCCTCAAGGCGCTGGTGGTTCTCGCTGGAGAGGCGCCGCACCATGCCGTGCACCTCATACCCCTTGTCGAGGAGTAGCTCGGCCAGATAGCTTCCGTCCTGGCCCGTGATGCCGGTGATCAACGCGCGGCGTGGCACGCCAGCAAGACTACTGGGGTCGCCAGCCTCGTTCTAAGTACGCTTGTCTTTCTTGCAAGTCGGACGTCACACCTATGGCCACGAGGCGATCTCGGTTCGCCACTGGGGCGAGCCAGCCGAGCTGAGGATCGGCAGCTTCTGTTCGATCGCCGACGGGGTAAGCGTGTTCCTCGGTGGGAACCACCGGACGGATTGGGTGACCACCTATCCGTTCGCGGAGTTCGCGGATCGCTGGGAGACGGCGCGGGGGATCCGGGGGCATCCCAGTACCAACGGCGACGTGATGATCGGCAACGACGTCTGGATCGGCTCCAACGCGACGATCATGTCGGGTGTGACGATCGGCGACGGCGCCGTCGTAGCCGCCAACAGCTGCGTGACGCGCGATGTCGACCCATACGCGATCGTCGCCGGCAACCCGGCGCGCCTGATCCGCCCCCGGTTTGACCCCTCCATAGTCGAGCAGCTCCTGCGAATCAGATGGTGGGAGTGGAGCGATGAGTTGATCGACGAGAACACCCCGTCGCTGTGCAGCGAGAACGTGGAGTGCTTCGTGCGCCTTCACGGAAATTCCGCGAATGCCAGCTGAGGCCGACCCGAGAAGCGTCTCCCCGCGCTATGACTTCGAGGAGATCGACCTCGATTCGGGCGGCGTCCACGCCGACGTCGTCAATTTCGTCCAGGAGGGCTCGCGGGTGCTGGAGCTCGGCCCCGCGACCGGCTACATGTCGCGGGTCTTCGCGGAACGCGGCTGCACCGTCGTCGGCGTCGAGGTCGATGCGGCGATGGCCGAACGGGCCGCCGGGTTTTGCGAGCGCCTGATCGTCGGCGACCTGGATACGCTCGACCTCGAGGCCGAGCTCGGGGACGAACGGTTCGACGCGATCGTTTCCGCCGACGTGATCGAGCACCTGAAGGATCCGCTCGGGACGCTCAGGCGGCTGCGACGCTTCCTCGGAGACGACGGCCGCTTCGTCATCTCGATCCCCAACGTTGGCCCATGGGAGCGTGCGGCTCGCGCTGCTCTCTGGCCGCTTCGAGTACCGGGACTGGGGACTGCTCGATTCGACGCACCTGCGGTTCTTCACCCGGGAGACGTTCGAGCAGTTGCTAGACGAGGCTGAGCTCGGCGTGGTCGAGCTCCGCCGCCATGAGCTGCCGCTGGCTGCGACCGAGGTCGAGTTCGACCAGGCGCGGGTGCCGGTCGCCCTGCTCGAGGCGCTGGAAGCCGATCCCGACGCCCGCACCTACCAGTTCGTCGCCAAGGCGATTCCGATGGCGGCCGGGGACCGCGAGGACCGGCGGCGACTGCGGCAGCAGGCGGAGGGGGCCGCGGAGCCTGGCATCTGGGGCGGGACGGCGGAGACCGAGACCTTGCGCGAGGAGAACCTGCGGCTCTCGGTGCGGCTCGACCGGATCCTCGCCAGCCCTCCGATGCGGATCTACGCAGCGCTGCGCGGGCTGCCCGGCATGCGGGTGATACAGAGGCGACGGAGTGCCGGCTTCGAGGCCGAGCTGGCACGCCGGGCCACGCGGGACGCCTAAAGCGCGTGGCCGAGCCGCTGGTGTCGATCGTCGTCGTGACCCACGGCGCCTGGCCCTGGGCCGAGCGCGCCCTCACCGCCGCCGGCGCCCACACCGATGTCCCCCACGAGATCATCGTCGTGGACAACGCCTCGCCCGACGGCACGACCGCCCGGATCCGCGAGCGCTTCCCGGATGTCCAGCTGCTGGCCAACGACACCAACGCCGGCTTCGGCGCCGCCAACAATCAAGCCGCGGCGATCGCCCGCGGCGAGGTACTGGCTCTCCTCAACAGCGACGCCGTCGTCCCCGCGGGGTGGATCCAGCCGCTGCTCGCCGCGCTGCGCCGGCCCGGGGTCGGGGCGGTGGTGCCGGCATTGGTGAACGAGGACGGCACGATGCAGGTCGCCGGCGCGCTCGTGGCACCTGACGGAAGCGTGCTGGCCCTCGGCAACGGCGACGACGTCGAGGACCCGGCCTGGCGTTTCCCGCGCGCCACCGACTTCGGCGCGGCCGCGTGCATGCTGCTGCGCCACGACACGTTCCTCGAGGTCGGCGGCTTCCTCGACGCCTACAACCCCGCCTACTTCGAGGATGTCGACCTTTGCCTGACGCTCCTCGAGCGGGGCCTGCGGACCGTGTACGTGCCCGCCGTGCGGGTGCTGCATGGCGGCTTCTCGTCCGGCGGTGAGCCGGACGCCGAGAAGCTGTTCGAGCGCAACCGCCCGGTCTTCGTCGCTCGCTGGGGGGACAAGCTCGCGGCCACCCACCCGCCGTCGCTGTGGCCCCCGGACCCGGCGACGATGCTTGCTGCACGAGACGCGCTCGCGACCGGGCGAGCGCTCGTCCTCTGCGACACGATTCCCTCGCCCGCACAGGCGCTTGGTAGCGCGGCTCACGGAGTTGCAGGAAGAGCTTCCCTGGGCCCGGATCACGATCGCCGGGCGCCGCGGCGACCCAGAGCCCTGGTGGCAGCTGGGAATTGAGGTGTTGCTCCGCGAGGACCCCTCGCAGGTAGTGGCCGAGCGCGCCGGCCACTACGACGTCGTCACCGAGCCCAAGCGGCTCGGTAAGCGCAAGACGCTCAGAGCCCTCCGACAGGCCGCCCGCGGCGCTCGCATGACCGCTCGTTCGCGGCCCGGTACGCCGCTCAGTTCGAGCCCTCGCCTCTAAGCGAGCCGTATCCGACGAAAATGCGCCGATAAGCTTGGCCTGGTGGAGGGGAATCGACCGGCTTCTTCGCAGCTGCCCCTTGCCGGGCGTCCCTGCGTCGTATGCGGCACGCCCGTCCGGGTCGCGATCGTCGACTGGGCGGCTCGCTGTCCTGAGTGCGGAACATGGGCCTCGAGCCTCGAGCCGGCGATAAACGAGCAGACCACGCACGCCTCCACGGCAACCGAGATCGATGACTCAGCGCGGGCTGTCGGCCTCGAGCGGCTGCGCCGCGAAAACTTCCGCCAGATACCCGATCGGATCGATGCGCTGGCGCCGCTCGCAGGCGCGCGCCTGCTCGACATCGGCTCGGCGCACGGATGGTTTCTGGAGGAAGCGATCGCACGTGGCGTCCACGCAACGGGTGTGGAGCCCGAAGAGGATATCGCCGCGCAATCCGCCCAGCAGGGAGCTCGACGTGCGGACCGGATATTTCCCCGATGTCGTTCCGGAGTCGGGGGCATTCGATGTGGTGACCTTCAACGACATGCTCGAGCACATCCCGGATGTGCGCGGGACACTCGAGGCATGTGCGCGCGTGCTGCGGCCGGGCGGGGTCCTCAGCATCAACATCCCGACTAGTGCCGACGGGCTCGGCTACCGCGTCGCCGCCGGGCTTGCACGACTGGGGATGCGCGGCCCGTTCGAGCGCTTCTGGCAGCACGGCCTGCCGAGCCCTCACTGCCACTACTTCACGCGCACGAGCCTCGCTCGCCTGATCGCGGACAGCGGCTTCCGGGTCGAGGAGGTCGATGCGCTGACCGCGATCCGGCGACCGGGTCTGTGGGAGCGCGTGCACACCTTCCGCCGCACGAGCCCGGCCTCAGTCGCGAGCTTTGCTGCGCTCTGGGCCGCGGCGCCGGTCCTGAACCGTTCCCGCAACAGCGACATCGCCCTCGCGCTGGGACGCCGTCTCGGGGACTAGCCGGCCATCGCCCTACCGGCGAGCGCCGCGATACCAGTCGACGTACCTGCCGCAGGCCCGAAGAACCGAAACGATGCGAACTGGCACATCTCTCGTCGCGACCACTTTGTCCAGTTCGGTGACGTCCGTGATCGGAGCCAGGAGCGAATCTCCGACCCTGAAGGTGACCAGGCTGGGCGCTCTTCCATGCACCGTGAGCCGCCCGATCGGCCAGCGCGGGCCAGGGCGATCCAGGTTCGGCGGCAAGGTGGCGTTCAATCCGGGTGCCGTGACCTGGATCGGAAACCGGCTGGCATAGTCGGCCTCGAGCTGCCACTGGCCCGGAGCGAGCGCGAGTCGCACCGGCACCGTGGCGCTGGGACCGATAACGGCTCCCGGCACCACCACTGGAATGCCCGCACCGCGGCGACCCCCCCGCCCCGCAGCACGGCGCGCCCGGCGGGCGTTCGGCAATCGAGGACGGCTCCGGGCATTTCGCCCTCCGCCAGGATTGACCGCTGACGGACCGGCTTATCCCGGTGCCAGAGGTCGAAGTTCGGAGGTCGTTCGCACCAGGCGAACGCCGGCCGGCGGTGAGCTGCCGGCAGCATCGCGGGTGGTGATGATCCAGTCGAAGGAGTTCATGGTCTTGGCTGAGACCGAGTCGAAGTCATGGGTCTTTCCGTAAGACCATTCCTTCTGAGGGCGAATCGGCAATTCCGGGATGGCGTTCACGGGAGCGCGGACGGGCACACCCGCCAGCTCCCAGTCGATGAAGTCGTCATTGCCGAGGAACAGCGTCGGCTGCCCATGCAGCAGAGGACGAAGTTCGCGCAGTTCGTCGATGTGGGCGGTCGGCCCGACCAGGCTCGCCCGCAGTGCTTCGACATCGGAGAGGCCGACCCGAAGGAAGAGCACGAGGGCGAGGATCGCGGCCAGCCCCCAGGAGAGCGACTGCCCGGGCATTCTTCGAAACAGGGACGAGATCGGCCGCGGCAGCCGGTCGGGGGCCTGCTCCACGAGCGGGAGCACGGCGAGGGCCAAAAGCAACGGCGAGGCGATCACCAGTGCCTTTGCGGCGACATAGGGGGACTGCGTATGGTGGGTGACCGCCCAGATCAGCAGCGACCCGGCCGCGGCGAGGGGCAGCATCCAGCGTCCGCGACGCACCGCCCAGACGGCCCCGAAGAGAACCAGGCCGAGGGCAAAGGCCGTCCACATCCCACCCGTGAAGGCCGGCGACGCCGGGAGTCGAAAGTCCGGGTTGTTCCAGACCCCCAACGACTCCCAGACCGGGAGCGGCCCGGCCAGGTTGCCGAGCGCACCGGCGGGCACGATCCCGGTACCGCCGGAGTTTTCGGACGCGAAGGTCCAGATCAGCGATGCCTGCGGGATCAGGGAGACGACGAATACGGCCAGGCCGACGCCCAGGGACGGAATTTCCTCGGCGGACGAGGCCACCAGCCCGGCCGTTCCACTGCGGCGGACTCGGAGCGCCACCTTGACGGTCAGCCAGAGTCGCGCCGAACACGAAAGCCCAGGGCAGTCCCGGGACCGAGTAGACCGACACCATGCCGCCCAGAATCAGCGCCAACGGGACCCAACGACCGCGCCCCAGCCTCGGCCCGTAACCGGCGAACAGCAGAGCGCTCGCCAGCACCAGGCAGGCCTGCAGCACCTCCTTGAAGGCACCCTCCCCGTAATAGGCGGCAACCAGGAACGGCATCCCGACGACGGTGGCCAGCAGCACCCGTCGGGCCATGAAGCGCGCGGCGCAAGCGCCAGCGCCGTCCAGGCGCTCAGGAGAGGCAGTGCCATCGTCCAGCCGGTGAAGGCGTGGTCGACCCGCATGTCGAGGCCCTTTGCGATCAGCGCCACCATCCCGTGGGGGGCGTTCGGGTACCCCGGGGGGGCGAGGTTTGCGACCGTTGAGGGCGAGAGGTAGTGCTCGACGATCAGCATGTGCTGCGCCATATCGTTGTCGAACGAGGTGCCGAGAACCCCGCTGTAGCCGACGGCCAGAAACGGAACCAGCACCAACAGCGCCACGGGCGTGGCCGCGAGCAGCCCGGAGATCGGCGGCCGGTGCGCCGCGTCCCGTCCGCACCAGATGATCGCCGCTAACGTCAGCGCCGCCAGCAGGACCGCCACCGTGGCGCATCCGCCGGGCACGTGCAGCGCCGAGGCCGAGATCAGCATCGCCACGGAGATGCCAACCGGCGGCGCCAGCCAGCTCCACTCCCGCGCACCGACGAGGCGGAGGGCGGCCTGCCCGAGAGCGAGCGAGACCAGACACGTAACCGCGGCGCTGAGAAGGGATGCGGTCAAGGCTCAGTAGGCGTCGAAATCGAGGAACTCGAAGCGAACGAAGCTGCTCCTCCGAGGCGGCTCCTCGAGGCGGCGCACGATCAGGTTGAGCGGCGAGGATCGCAGCCTCTCGGGCAATCGGGGCCCACTGAAGGAAACCATGTCGTTGAGCCCGACGTGGATCGCGAGCGGAGCGCGGTGGAAGCGGCAGGCCGCGCGCACGGCCGCGCGGCGCTCGGCGGCGCTCGGCGGGGCTGAGGCGAAAGCCTTGAGCAGAACCGCGACGGGGACTCCTTTGCTGTGGTCGGCGCTCGTCACGATCAGCATGTGCTCGGAGCGATGCAGGGCGTAGCGAGAGCCGGGCGGGGCCAATCGCCAGCGCAGCGTCTCCGGCGTCCATGCACGCGCGACGCCGTGCGCGGGGGGGGCCAGTAGCGCATCCAGTCCGGCACCCGACCACCCCGTCAGCGGCGAAGGCCGCCTCCCCGGCCCACATGCTGCGCACCCCCTGTCCCCGCCCGGGAAGCGGCAGCAGCACCGTCGCGGGCAACGGCCCGAGAAGCTCGAAAGAGAGCCGACGCAGGAAGCCAGGGGTGGAATTGGCGTTGGCGACTCCAACGATCATCTGCGCTCCCCGCCCTCGGGCCGCCTCGATCGCCTCCGTCGCGAGATTGACGAAGATCCCGCCCCCTCGCGCGCGCTCGTCGACCGCCGTATTGAGCGAGAGCGCCCCTGCGCACGGAGCGCCGTCGATCGTCAGCGCGAGCGGCACGAGCGCATAGTGTCCCGCGCGCCCCTCCTCATCATCGAGGTTTGCCTCGATCACGGGCCCGAACGGCGAGTCCTCATATAGCCAGCGCAAGTAGTCCGGTCCGGCGATGCGCGGCGCATCTGGGAAGACGCGCTCCAACAGATCGGCGGTGGTCTCGATGGTCAGGGGTTCGCTCTAGTTGACGCCATGTGGGCTGGGCAAACTGCTGGAAGGACGACTGCGTCGATTGTGCATCAACTCGACCGCGACCAGTACCCGAGCGACGTACCAGATGCTGGCGAGCACCCCGGCACTACCACTTCCGTGTTCGCGCGGCGAGGCGCTGATTGGATGCTCGACGATCTTCGCACCAGCACGACCCGCCTCGATCAGCGCCTCGACCGTGTCTCCGAGATACTCGACCGGGTAGTTCGCGGCGAATCGATCGAGCAGCGGGCGACGAATTGCGCGGAATCCCGAGGTCGAGTCGATCACCCTGGTGCCGGTGGCACGCTCCGCTCGGCGGGCGAGCAGGCTCATCGCAAATCGGCGTGCGGGGTGCACCTCGTAGGCTCCGGCACCCGCCGCAAAGCGCGAGCCGATCACCATATCTGCGTTCTCCTCGCCCATCGCACGGAGCAGCCCAGCGACCTCCTGCGGATCGTGCTGTCCGTCGGCGTCGAGTTGCACGGCCACGTCGTAACCGCTAGCAAGCGCCCAGCGAAAACCGCAGCGCAGCGCCCCGCCGACGCCAAGGTTGAGCGGCACACGCAAGACGGTGGCACCGGCCCGACGGCCCTCGGCGGCGGTCGCATCGGTTGAGCCATCGTCCACGACACAAACCTCGAGGCCCTGGGATCGGGTCGCGGTCACGACGCTCCCAATGCTGCGCTCCTCATTGAGCGCGGGAACGATGACCAGAACCCGCTTCACCTCTGCTGGGGCAAGCTCGCTCACAGCATTGACTCCGTCTCTCGCCCGCGCGGGTTGGCTTCCCTCGCGCTCAGCCTCAAGCGCCCGCACCCGTGCCTCAACCAGGGCGGCATGCTCGGCGAGATCCTGAACGGCGCCGTGAAGCCCCGAGAGCGAGATCGAGAGCTGCAGGCAGACCAAGCCGAGGAAGGCAATGAATATGCCCAGCGAAAAGCCGGTCGGGGTAAATCCGAGGCTCTCGACGCGCGATGCGAAGAGGCTCAAGAGGGGGGCGCCAACAAATCCGATCAGGGAAACGGCAAGCCACCCCAACCCGTAGTGGATCGACATCAGCCGCCTGCGGACCAAGACCATGGTCGACAGCATCAGCGCCGCAGCGCCCGCCATCACGATCGGCACCTGCACACTCATTCCGCGCCTTAGACCACTGCGGTTAGTGCCGAATCTTGCAGGCTCTCGAGCCGTTCGGCGAGCGAGGGGGCGGCGCCGCCCACGGCGGCCAGAATCCGCTCGATCCGCGGCAGGGTCGCGGCGCGGCGGGTGTGCAGAATGCGGCTCGTCAGCCAGCCCGCCCAGGGCAGCACAAAAAAGGGCTCGTCCGGATCGATGTCATATGGGTGCACGTAGCTCCAGGCGAGCGCATCTGAGCCCAGGCGGGCGAGTAAGCGCGTGCTGATCGAAAGGGGGAAATAGCGCAGGTAGATGCCACCGAGATAGGGAACCATCGCGCGGCCGGCACCCGCCACCGGACAGGGCAACTCGATCAGCCCATTTGACCAGCGGAAGGCCGTTCGAGGGGCGCCTGGCCAGCCGTGCAGCGGGTTTACGGCGGGCAGCACGCTGGAGGAGTAGGTGAAACCCGAGGCGGCGATATCCTCCAGAGCCCAGGCCGTGTTCGGGGTCAGCGAAAACAGCGGCGCGCGAAAGCCGAGAACCGGAACTTGGCCAACATCCTCCAGTAGCGCACGGCCCTCCTGCAGCTCCTCCCGCAGTCGCCGGGGGCCGATCTCGCCAAGCGGCACATGCCGCAAACCGTGCAGCCCGATCTCATGTCCGCATTTGGCAACCCTCTCGACGAGGAGTGGATGGGATCGGGCCAGCTCGCCGACGACGAAGAACGTCGCCTGGATCTCGTGCCGGTCCAAGAACTCCAGGAAGTGCTCGGTCATCGCCACGAAACGCGGCTCCTGAGCGGCGTCGCGCCGGTTGTCCTCAAGGTCGAAGGTGATCGAGAGCGCCATATTGGCCCGCTGCCGCAAGGGAGAAGGCGATGCTAGCAGCGGGCAGAGCCGCTGAAGATGTCGGCCCAGCCGCGACCGCTCAGGGGTGCGGCTCGGCCGATCCCCTCCCCATAATGATCGGCAAGGCACACCGCGTCACCGTCCTCTGGCGATTGAGACCTCGAGGGTCTGAGAATCCAGGAGCACCCCGCACGGTATGCCCGATCGCCGGCTCGCGGCGTCGGATCCCACCGCGCTCGAACTTGCTTTCGACCAAAGATTCGGCGCTCGGCCACCGGCTCAGCCGTGCCAGGCGTTGACCTCCAGCGGTTTCCCTGCGTGTCGATGGTGGGTGCGAACCAAAGCTCTCGCCCCCAGGCCTTTATCCACCGTTCGCCCTTCATCGCCGAGTTCGCCCTTCATCGCCGACACTCTGCCAAGTATCGTGCCCGCGATGCCGGAGCGGCGCAGGGACGCGATCTTAAAGCTGCGTCGACATCTGAATCGATATGTCTTCAAAGCGGTCCCGGAGGCGCCCTCGCGTGTCAGTGGGCGACAGTTCGCGGTCCTCCTCGCCTGCCTCCTGATTCTGGCGACGCTGCTTCAGCTGTATCGGATCGGTCCCGGGACCGCCCTCAACTCGCTCTGGGCCGAGGACGGCCCGATCTTTCTCCAGGGTGCGCTCGAGCACGGTTTCTGGAGCGATCTTTGGAGGACCTATGGCGGCTACCTGGTGTTCGTGCCACGGCTGATCGGCCTATTCGCCAGTCTCCTGCCTCTGCGCGACGCCGCCGCCGCAGTCTCGATTCTCTCGACGCCTTCCTCGTCGCGTTCAGCGGATACGTCGTCTGGGTCGCCAGCGCCGCCCACATCCGCAACCCTGGCTGCGCGGGACGCTGGCGGCGCTAGCCGTGCTGACGCCTACCGCCGCGCTGGAGTCGGTCGCCTCCGGCACATATGTCGCCGTGGTTCATGCTCCTCCCCGTCTTCTGGCTGCTTATCTGGCGGCCGCTGACAACGCGCGGAGCCGTGCTCGGCGGCCTCTTTATCCTGATCACTTCGCTGAGCACACGCGGGATCTGGTTCTTCGCCCCACTCGCCGCGCTTCGGGGTTTCGCTATCCGCGACCGTCGCGACGGGATCCTGTTCGGCTCCTGGGCACTGGGCTCGGCGATCCAGATCCGGCCGCCCTGCTTTGCAGAGTGAAAGGCAGGTGACACCACTGTGGAGCCATGACATCCCGACGGCCTACCTGCAGCGGGTACTGGACGGAGCCGCACTGGGAGAACGGCTTGGCGGCAAAGCCTGGGAGGTCCTGGGCTGGCCGCTGCTCATCGCCCTACTCGTTCTGGCTGCCGCAGGTCTGTATTCTAGGTCTGCGGCGAGCCGATTCTGATGCGCGGTGGCTAGCGCGCTCGCGGTGCCGATCTCGATCGTGATGTTCGTCGTCTCCGTCTACCAGCGGGCAGTCGGCGCGGCGATGACCTGGCCGGCGACACCCACTTCGGCGCGGGCGGCCGCTACACAATCGTGCCGGCCCTGCTGCTGGTCAGTGTCGGGCTCGTGATCGTCGATGGGATGGCGCGGCGCCAGCCGTCGCTCGGCCGGCTGGCTGACTGTCGCTCGGTGGCCGTGCTGCTCGCTGGCCTTGCCGATCTCCTTCGACGTCCGCGAAAGCGCCAGCCGCGGCACGCCGTCCTGGACCGACTCCCTCGACGCGGCGCGGGCCAAATGCCGGACCACGGGCGTGTCGAGCGTCTCGGTGCCGATCTCGCCACCACCTTTCTCGCTTGCACTCTCTTGCGATGAAGTCGCATCGAGCTGACCGAATGGCGCTGGATGCGAGCAGAGAGAGCATCGCGATGCTCGCCCTCTGGGTGCTCTCCGGGGCTGGCCTGCATCCTCGGCGTCAGCCGATCCACCGTCCACCGGCCCACAGACCAACACCGGCGCCGAACTGCTTGACCTTGTCCGAGTCACCTGCACCGCGTCGCTCGCCGTAGCCTTGCTGTTCGGCCCCGGGGTGATCTGGCGGGCCGCGCGGGGACGACCGATCGGGCTCGGCTTCCTGGCGGTGCCGGGATTGGGGGTCCTCGCCTCGATCGGCGGCCTCGCTTGGGCGCTCGCCGGCGTCATCGAACCGCGGAGCCTCTGTTTCGCCTGCTGCGGGCCGCTGCTCGGATTGATTCTCGGAGCGCTTCTCGCGAGCGGCGGTGAGGACATCTTCGACCCCGAGGAGCAGCGGGCGCTCCTGATCACGGCGCTCGGCGCTGACCCTCATCGTCGCCAAATCGCTCTGGTCGGTGGGGCCCGGCAGGCGAATTCTTCGGCGGGTACGATCTCCCGGACACTGAACCCAGAGGGTCGTCCCGACAGCCGCATCTCCTACCACGTAGTCCAGCTGATCGCCAATGGAGCCCATCCCTATGGCGGCTCCGCCAACGCCCTCTTCGTCGCCCTATAACTTCTCCAGCCGCGGCCCGCTGGCCCGGGCATGAGCAACCGCGCCGGTCGTGTTGCTCACCGGCGGCCACCCACCACTGACATTGCCAGAAGATGCCCTGGCGCCCGTTTGATGCCCAGGGCTTCATGGCGTTCCGGATCGCAATGATCACCTTCAGCTGCACCGTCTTCCTGGCGCTCTGGGAGCTGGTCAAGCGGCTCGGCGGAATCCGCGCAGCCCGGTTCGCCCTACTACTGGGCATCAGCACCCCGTTCTTCTTCGCCGACCTCTGGTTCACCTGGCCGAAACTGCTAGCGGCAACCTTCGTACTGCTCGCCGCCGTCCTTCTGATCGAACGTAAGTACTTTCGCAGCGGGCTCATGGTTGGAATCGGGTTCCTCGCCCATCCCGAGCGCCCTCGGCGGCCTCTTCGGGCTCGGCCCGATCTCGCTCTGGCCGATCCGCGGTGCCGAGTGGAAGCGACCGCGAATCCTCCCGGCCATCCTGCTCCTCGCCGGGACGGCCGTCGCTGTCCTCCTCTGGCGCGAGGTCAACGGACCGCATCTGCTCCAGGATCAGTTCTTCGAATACCTGACCCAGGCCTACCCCGACTACCACCCCTCCCTGATCGAGTGGCTCAGGTTCCGGGCACACACCTCGCGAATACCCTGGTCCCGCTCTACCTGCCAATAGCGACGGTCACAACGTCTCGATCAACCAGGTCGGGGGCATCTCACCGGGGGTGGTCCACTTCTTCTTCCAGTACTGGGTCTCGGTCCCCTTTGCATTTGGGATCGTCTTCCTCCCGATGCTGGTGCTCAGTCTCTGGCGAGCGCTGCGGCGTTGGACCTGGCCGATCTTCGCCACCATCGTCTTCCCGCTCGTCGGCCTTCAGCGTCTACTGGGGAGGGAGCAGCTCGGGGCTGCTGCGGGAGGGAATGCAGGCCTGGGTCCTGGCCGTCATCGCCGTCATCGCGCTACAGCAGGCGACCGCGGGCTTCCCCTGGTTTCGGCTCGATTCCGGCGCGGATCGTGCTCACCCTGCGCGCAGTCGAGGTCCTGGCGCTCGCCGTAGGTGCCACCTTCGGTACCCACGGGTTCGACCCTGCTCGGCAGCGCATATCCGCCTCACCGACGCCTGCGCCTTGGGATCCTCTGGCGCTGGCCTCGCTCGCCATCGCCTGGCTCGTGTGGTCGGGCACGGCGGCGCCGCAGACCGGATAGCCCGCTGGCAGCGGGCGGATGGATAGGCTGCGCGCCGTGAATTACGAGCGCCTCTACGCCTACCGCTTCCGCGACATTGACCAGCGGCGCAGGATCGCTGTCTGGGGCGAGATCAGCCCACACGTGCACGAGTTGATGGGTAAGCCTCAGAAGGTCCTCGACCCCGCTGCGGGGCGAGGCGAGTTCATCGGAGCGGTTCCGGCTAGAGAAACCTGGGCGGTCGACGCCATCAGCTACGAGCAGGCATCCCACAAGTCCGATACGAAGGTCATCACTGCCCCGATCATGGACGCCGAGTTGCCCGAGCAGCACTTCGACGGCATCTTCGTCTCGAATTTTCTTGAGCACCTCTACGATCAGGAGGCGATCGCTGCCTTCCTTGAGAAGATGAACCGGGCGATGGAGACCGGCGGGCGGATCGCGATCATGGGGCCCAACTACCGCCACTGCGCCGATGAGTACTGGGACTGCGCCGACCACTACGTGGCCCTCACCGATGTCGCGATCGGCGAGCACCTCTACGCTGCCGGCTTCGAGCCGCGAGCGGATCATCCCGCGCTACCTCCCCTACTCCTTCCGCGGCATCCTGCCCCCCTCACCGCTACTTGACCCGGACCTATCTGAACCTACCGCTCGCCTGGCGTTTGCTCGGCAAGCAGTTCCTCGTGATCGGCCGCAAGGCGATCTAGGGGGAGGAGCCTCTTTCCACCGTCGGCTCGCCGCGGCGACGCCGCTCGCGGATCTGGTAGTCGCCGCGGCTGAGCGCGTTCTCCAGCCAGACGTAGAGGACGATGAAGAGGTAGCGACTGCCCATCTCCCTCATCGCCAGCTTCGGCACACCGCTGGTGCGATTGGTCCAGGAGGTGGGGATCACCTGGTAGGTGTGGCCACGGACGATCGCCTTCAGCGGCATCTCGACGGTCAGGTTGAAGTGCTTTGAGAGCAGCGGTGAGATCGTCTCGATCACCTCGCGCCGGTAGGCCTTGAAGGCGTTGGTGGTGTCGTTGTAGCGGTGACGAAAGAGGATTCGGATGAACCAATTGGCGAGACGGTTGATCAGCAGCTTCAGGCGCGGATAGTCGTGAACCTTGGCGCCAGGGACGAAGCGCGACCCGAAGGCGCAGTCCCAGCCCTCCTCGAGCAGACCGTGGTAGCGAACGAGGTCCTCGGGATCATCGGAGGCATCGGCCATGACGATCGCCACAGCGTCGCCCTCGAAGACCTCGAGTCCGGAGCGAACCGCGAGTCCGAAGCCACGTTCGTAGTGGGATCGGTGGCAGCGCACCCTGGGGTTGGTCGAGGCGATCGCTTCGACCACCGCTTCGGTGGAGTCCTCGCTGTCGTCATTGACAACCACGACCTCGTAGTCGATCGCCTCGCGCTCGAGGACCGCGACGACCTCTTCCACGGTCGGCGCCGATCGACCCCTCCTCATTTTGGGCCGGCATCACCACGGAAAGCTTCATGCTCGCGGCGACCGCCCAGCGCTCGACGTTCTGCTCGTAACATCTCCTTCAGGATGTCCTCGACCCTGTAGTGGGGCTGCCAATCCGGGTAATCGGCTTCAAAGGGCGCCAGGTCCGAGATCCACCAGCGGTGATCCCCGATCCGCGGCTCCTCCCCCAGCTCCCAGCTCGAGCTCGCGCCCGGCAATCCGCTCGCAGACCTCGATCGCCTCCAGCATCGAACAGTTGCTGAAACGCCCGCCACCGATGTTGTAGACCGCGGCGCGACGCGGCGCGGCATGGAAGGCGGCGAAGGCGGCGATCAGATCCGAGCAGTGGATGTTGTCGCGGACCTGTTTTCCGCCGTAGCCGAAGACCGTGTAGGGGGTGGCGGTGGCGGTGCACTTCATCAGGTAGGCGAGGAAGCCGTGCAGCTGGGCGCCGGCGTGCTGGGGTCCGGTCAGGCAACCACCGCGAAAGCAGGCCGTGGGCATCTCGAAGTAGCGCCCGTACTCCTGAACGAGAAGGTCCGCCGCGACCTTGGAAACCCCAAACAACGAGTGGGTCGAGTGATCGATCGACATCGAGGTGTCGATGCCGCGGTAGTAGCGATGGGACTCGGGCAGCTCCAGTCGCAGCTCCTGCTCCTCGAGCGGCATCCGGTTCGGCGTATCGCCGTAAACCTTGTTGGTCGAGCAGAAGATGAAGGGCGCATCTGGGCAGTGGGCCCGTGCCGCCTCGAGCAGGTTGAGTGTTCCATTGGCGTTGACCCCGAAGTCGGTCTGCGGCTCCTTCGCCGCCCAATCATGTGAGGGCTGCGCGGCGGTGTGGATGACAAGCTCGGTGTCGCCCCCGTGCTCGGCGAAAATTCGCTCGATCGCCCCGGCGTCGCGGATGTCGACCGCTTCGACGCGCAGCTCGGGGTGGGCGGAGCGCAGCCGCTCGGTCACATGCGCCGTTGAGGCCTCGGGGCCGAAGAAACGGGCTCGCATGTCGTTCTCGATCCCGACCACATCGAAGCCCTCGGCGATGAAATGGCCGACCGCCTCGGAGCCGATCAGCCCCCCCGAACCCGTGATGATCGCAACCGGCATCTGTGCCTAATCCCTTCCCGCCGCGGTGGCATTGATTTTGAGCGCCTCGGCGATCCGCTCCTCGTCTGAGACCACCCACTGGTGGATGTCGGTCAACACCTGCTCGGCGCCGCGCCGCGGACGCCACTGATCCAGCCCGAAGAGCTTCCCGCAATCGGAAAGGTATACGGGCACGTCCCCGACCCGGGTCTCGGCGACCGGCTCGATCGGGACCTCGCGACCCGAGAGCCGCCGGCAGATCTCGGTCGTCTCCCGCAGCGAGAGGCTTACCTCGCGACCGCCGCCGACATTGACAGTGCGACCGTTCCAGGCCTCGGTGTCAAGCAGCTGGCGCTCGACCAGGTCAACCAGGTCCTCGACGTGGAGCAGGTCGCGGACCTGCTTGCCCTCGCCGCCGAAGCCGATGTAGGAGAGCGGATTGCCGAAGTGGTGGGCGAGCATCCAGTGGGTGAATACCCCCTGGTCGACTTTTCCCATCTGCCAGGGCCCGGCGATCACCCCACAGCGGTCGATCACGGCCGGCACCCCCAGGCCGCAGCGGTACTCCTCGATCAGGTGCTCGGCGGCGAGCTTGGTCGCCCCGTAGAGGGTGCGGGAGCCATCGAGCGGGAATTTCTCGGTGATCCCCTCCGGCGAGACGCCCGCCACGCTCTGTTGGGCGGCGATCTCAAAGCGGCTCGGCGTCTCCTCGAGGGCGAGCCCGACCTGGGCGGCTACTGGGTAAACGCGGCTGGTCGAGAGGAAAACCAGGAAGGCGCCATCGCGGCGGGCCAGCTCGAGGCAGTTGTAGGCGCCGGTCAGATTCGTTTCCACCAGGTAGGCGGTGTCGCCGTCGACCCCGCTCATCACCGACGGCTCGGCTGAGCACTCGATCAGGGCGGAGAGCACCGGCAGGCGCTTGAGATCGGCCGGCTCGCGCACGTCGCCCTCGAGGAACTCGACCCCGGCGCTCTGCAGTCGGGGTAGGTTCAACTCAGACCCCCGTCGGTAGAGGTTGTCGAGGGCGAGAATCTCCCAGTCCGGGTGCCTCCCGGCCAGCGAGACGGCCAGATTGGAGCCCACGAATCCGGCGCCGCCGGTGATCAGCAGACGATTCATCCTCGCCCCTGACGCTATCGGACCGGCTCCCGCGAGCGGCCGCAACCTCCGCACGATCCAACTGAAAGGATCGACGCAATGCGCCGCCGCATCACCGCCCTCAACCGCCCGCTGTTGGCCGGGCTACTGGTCTTCGTCTCCTCCTTCGGCCTCTTCGCCGTGACGACCGCGCCGTTGACCGGCTATGAGCCCGAGACCGGCGCCGTCACCGAGGGACTCGTGCTCGAAGGCCACCTGCGTGACGACGAAGCCTCGCCGCTGCCCTTGGTCGCCCAGACCGTGGGGCGGGACGGACACCTCTACGCCCGCACCGGCTTGCCGCAGCCGCTGTTGGAGGCGCCGTTCTTCGCCCTCGGCCACCTCGCCGACGACACCTTCGGCTACTTCAGCGCCTACCCGAACGGGTTCGCCTTCCTCTGGTTCTTCAATCCGTTCATGGCCGCGCTCGGCGCCGCGGCGCTCTTCGCCCTGGTCTTCATGACCCGCCGCTCGCTGCGCTGGGCGACGGTGATCTCCTTCCTCTTCGTCGTCGCCAGCATCGCCTGGCCCTACTCGAAGATCGGCATGGAGACGACCTTTATGACCCTGATGATCGCCAGCTTCGCCCTCGGGGTCTGGGCACGGAAATCGCCCTCGCTGCTGAGCTGGGGGTTGACCGGGCTCGCCACCGGCGCAGCGATGGCGACCAAGCCCTACGCGTTGATCGCAATCGTCCCGATCGCGATTCTGCTCTGGCCCGCCTTCGCCTCCGCCGAGCGCGCCCGGCGCCTGCGGCTCTGCGCGGCGGCGGCGGCGCCTGTGTTGCTCTGGATCGTCGCGATCGCCTGGTACAACAACTACCGCTTCGGCGGGATCACCAACTTCGGCTACACCGAATCCTCGCTGACGCTGAGCGCCCCGCTCAACTTCCTCGGCCTCCTCTTCAGCCCCGGCAAAGGCCTTGTCTTCTACAGTCCGCTGGTCGTCCTCGGCGTGCTCGGCGTGCCGCGCCTGTGGCGGGCGGACCGCTCGCTGACGGCGGCGCTGGCGCTCTTCTTCGTGGCGCTGACGGCGGTCTCGGCGGCCTCGAAGTACTGGGGCGATGAGGTCTGGGGCCCGCGCTACATCGTCCCCGCCGCCTGGACCCTGCTGGTACCGATCGCCTGGTGGGCCGATTCCCACCTGCGGCGCCGGGTGCTGGGCGGGGTCGCGGCGCTGGCGATCGCGGTCCAGCTGGTCGGGGTCGCGGTCAGCTACACCCAGTACCTGCCCGTGGTGCGGGCCCTGACCGGCGTCCCGATTCTCCGCGACCGCGAAGGCGTACCGCTGAGCCGAATCCCCTACGGCGACGATGCTTTTCGCTGGATCCCCGAGCTCTCGCCGCTGTTGATCCAGACCGAGGGCCTTATCTCCTCGCAGCTGCTCGAACCGCTCGGCGGCGGCGGATTGACGGTCTCCTACACCCCATTTGAGGGTCAGGCCCACAGCGTCAACTTCTCCGACCCGAAGCCGAGGATGCCGCTCGACTTCTGGTGGTCCGCGGCCCCCCGCTACAAGTGGCTGGCCTGCGGGCTGGCGGCGATCATTCTCTTCGTCTCGGTGGCCGCCGGGCTGGCGCTCTATCGCATCTCCTTCTGCCGCCGCTGGCCCTGGGGCCACGCACCCCCCGCCTCTGCGTGATGCGCGTCGCCAGCGTGGAGAACCCGGAGGTCTCGGTCGTCATGCCCTGCTTAAACGAGGCGGAGTCGATCGGCCGCTGCATCGAGATGGCGCGGGCGGGCCTCGCCAGTGCCGGCGCGGCGGGGGAGATCGTGATCGCCGACAACGGCAGCGACGATGGCTCCCAGGAGATCGCCCGCCAGCTCGGTGCGCGGGTCATCGAGGTGGCGCGCAGGGGCTACGGCGCCGCCCTGATGGGCGGCTTCGCGGCGGCTCGCGGGCGCTTGATCGTGATGGGCGACGCCGACGCGAGCTATGACTTCTCCGCGATCGCCCCCTTCATCGAGCGGCTTCGCGCGGGCGATCAGCTGGTGATGGGCAACCGCTTCGCCGGCGGGATCGCCAAGGGCGCGATGCCCGCGCTCAACCGCTACCTCGGCAATCCGGCGCTGAGCTTCATCGGGCGCCTCTTCTTCCCCAGCGAGATCGGTGATTTCCACTGCGGCCTGCGCGCCTTCCGCGCCGAGATCCTGCCGACCCTCGACCTGCAAAGCGACGGCATGGAGCTGGCCAGCGAGATGGTCGTCAAGGCGACCCTCAACGAGCTGGCGATCTCGGAGGTGCCGACCACGCTCTCACCGGCGCTGCGCTCCCGAAAGCCCCACCTAAACCCCTGGCGCGACGGCTGGCGCCACCTGCGCTTCCTCCTCCTCTTCAGCCCCCGCTGGCTCTTCTTTTACCCGGGATTGGCGCTGATGGTGATCGGCTTCGCGATGATGGTCGCCCTCTTGCCCGGGACCCTCGATGTCTTCGGGGTCGGCCTCGACGTCCACACGATGGTCTACGCGAGCGCGATGACGGTGGTCGGCTATCAGGCGATTCTCTTCTCGGTCTTCGCCCGCGTCTACGCGATGATCGCCGGCTTCATCCCCGCCAAGTCCTGGCTGGAGCGGGCGATGGGCCGGATCAACCTCGAGGTCGGCCTGATCTGCGGTGCAGCGCTGATTCTCGGCGGACTGATCCTGGCGCTGATCGCGATCGTGATCTGGGGCGGTCGCGGCTTCCATGAACTCGATTACCGCGAAACGCTGCGCGTCGTCATCCCCTCGGCGACGATGTTGATGCTCGGGGTGCAGACCGTGCTCGGCAGCTTCTTCCTCTCGATCCTCGGCATCGAGCACTCACGGCGGCCGGCGCCGCGATAGATGCTCAGGGCGAACTCGGCTCCTGGCGTTCGAAGACGAAGAGGTTATTGAGCCCGAGCTGGAAGCGAGCGTGGCGCAGGACTCGGAAACGCGGCGGGCCGAATAGGACCCGCGGTGCGCGCCGGCTCAAAACCGTAGTGCTCCTCCACCTTCATGCCATCGATCAGACGCAGCCTGGCGAGCACGGCGAGGATCTGATCGACCCGCGGTGAGGGCACGGTGATCACGACCCTTCCGCCCGGGTTCAGCAGCGCGTGGCAGGCCTCCCCCAGCGCCACCTGGGCCGCAGTGGGGATGTGCTCGAGAACAGCCAGCATCGTGATCACATCGCAGTGCAGGGGCGGCAGATCGTCGGGAAAGGCGCCCGGATAGAGCTCATATCCGGGGCCCTCGCGCTGCTCGGTCAGGCTCGGGTCGATCCCATAGCCATGGGAGATCGTCGCCCCCAGTCGATCGAACATCGCACCATCGGCGCAGCCGACATCCACCACCACATCACCAGGCCTGACGAAGGCCCGCGCCTTCGCGATCCGCACCTCGCGCAGGTAGCGATCGAGTGACTTCAAGGACGCAGGCTGCCGCCGCTGAAGGCGACGAAGGCGCGCCAGGCGGGCTTGGGCCTGAAGCTCTTGCCTTCACGAAAGAGGCCGACCGAGTCGCAGAAGTTGCAATCGGGAATCTGCGCGTTGTCCTTCCAGGAGAACCAGTAGACCTGCTTTAGGTCGAGCCGGCGGCTGTTCTCGATCAGGTAGGTGTAGGCGTCGCGCAACTCGCGCACCTGGCCCTCGATTCCCTGCTCGAAGGCGACCTTGTTGAAGTCGTTCTGCGATCCCCAGCCCATCTCGGTGATGTAGAGCGGGACCCGGTCGTGGTTTTCGACCGTGACCTGGTGGAAGGCCTCGACATATTCTTCGAGTGTTTCGGTGTCCACCGCGTAGGGATGCAGGGCGATCCCGTCAAAGCGCGACTTTATTCCGGGCACCCGGAAGAGGATTTCGAGGAACTTGCTGGCCGGCATCCCACGGACCCCGCTCGCCGTCGGTTTTGCGAAGAGGCCGGTGAGGATCACCTTGGCGCCCGGATCGACGGATTTGATCGTTTCGCTTGAGATCTTCACCAATTTCGCGTAACGGGTCGGCGAGACCGGCAGCGAGAAGTAAAAGAAATTGGCCTCGTTCCAGATCTGCCAGCTGCGGATCGGGAGCTTGGGCAGCGGCGACTCACGCTGAGGTCCGGGTCCGACTTCATATTGGGGCCCGGGTCCGACTTCATATTGGGGCCCGGGTCCGAGTTTGGCGTGTTCGCGCCAGAATTCCCCCCGCGGGCCGTAGCGCTTGACCGCGGCGCGAAGAAATTCGGTCCAGGCCTGGCGCCGCGCGGCTGTGTCGATCGGCAGCGTCGTCGGCTTCGGGGCGAGCCAGCGCGGGGTGCCATAGAAGAAGGGTAGGACGCGGATCCCGGCGCGGGCGGCGATCGCCACGCCTTCGTCGAGCCCGGCCCAGTTGTAGCCGCCCCTGCGGGTGGGCTGGATCGAGGACCAGATCACCGGCAGGCGGACGCTGGTGATCCCGCCCGCGGCCATGTATTCGGCGTCGCGTTGGGTCATCGCCAACTGCGGCGCGATGCCGAAGAAACCGGCTGGGGCGACCGGCAGTGGCGGCGCGGCGCTGCTCGTGCTCGAGCCCACCGCGATCAAACCAAGGCAGGCGAGGGACAGCGTGACGATCGTCGATCGGCGTCTCATCGAATCCGGAAAGCTAGCGAAGCAAACTGCTGGTTCAGTAGGTACCGCCGAGCTTGCGGTGATCCCAGGTCGCGGTGCGCCGTGGCTTGAACTGGATCGCGACCCGCTTTGGGGCCTGCGCCTCCAGGGCCGCCTTGGCGTCGCCCTCGACCGATGAGATCCCCGCCGCGTAGCGGAGGGTCAGCTCCTGCGCAAAACCGATCACCGTCTCGAAGTCGCGGTGGATCTGCGCCTCGGCTTCGATCATCGCCCCGCGCAGCTCGCCGTACTCGTGGCCGGTCTCGACCAGAATCGTCGCCCGCGGGTCACGTTCGAGGTTGCGGACCTTCTGCGACTTGGCGTAGGTCCAGATCCAGACCTCGCCCTCACGCGGCACGTACCACAGCGGCATAGAGTGCGGCCAGCCACGGGGTCCGAGACTGGAAATGACGGCGATTCGCTCGGCGCCCAGCAGCTCGCGCAGCTCCGCTTCGCTGAGCTTGATCTGATCGCGGCGGCTCACGCCCGCGATGCTAGTCGAGCCGGCTCGGCCCGGCCTGGCCTGAACGCCCGCCGGTAGGCGCTCGGCGTCGTCTCGGTGGCGCGCCGGAAGTGATCGCGCAGCGAGGCCGCACCGCCAAACCCCGCCTGCCAGGCGATCGCCTCGACCGAGAGGTCACTCTCCTCGAGCAGGCGCCGCGCCTCCAGCACCCGCCGGGTGAGCAGCCACTGCAGCGGTGTCGTGCCCGTCTCCGCGCGAAAGCGCCGGGCGAAGGTGCGCGGGCTGACGGCTGCGTGGCGGGCCATCGCGGCGACGTCGAGCGGTTCGGCGAGACGCTCTGCGGCCCAGCGCCGGGTGGGCTCAAGCGAGCCGAGCGACTCCGCCTCGGGGCGCTCGATGAACTGCGCCTGAGCGCCCTCGCGATGGGGCGCGGCGACCATGCGGCGGGCGACCTCGGCGCCCACGGCGGCGCCGAAGTCCTTGCGGATCACGTGCAGACAGAGATCGATGCCGGCACTCAGGCCGGCCGAGGTCATCACCTGGCCGGCATCGACATAGAGCGCCGCGACGTCGACCTCGACCCGCGGGAAGCGCGCCGCGAGCTCGTCCGCCCAGCCCCAGTGGGTGGTTGCGCGACGGCCATCGAGCAGGCCGGCGTGAGCGAGTGCGAAGGCACCGGTGCAGACCGAGATCACCCGCGCGCCCCTCCCCGCCGCCTCCGACAGCGCCGCGGCAAGTGGCGGCGGCGGCGGCTCGAAGATCGTCGCGTAGCCGGGGACGACGATCGTCTCGGCCTGCGCCAAGGCGCCGAGATCCTGGCGCGGGGCGATCGCAAAGCCCGTCGTCGAGGCGACCTCACGGCCGCCCGCCGAACAGCTCGAGAACTCATAGAGCGGCTCGCCCGCGGGCCCGCTGGCACAGCTGAAGGCCTGGGCCGGCGTCGCCAGGTCAAAGGCGACCACGCCATCGAGGCAGAGACCGACCACACGGTGCATGGCAGAAATCTATCGAACATTGGCATTCCTGCCTCTGGCGCTCCTCGCCGCCGCCGATCAGGATCGAACAATGACCAAAATCGTGATCCTCCTCTTTGACCAGCTGGCCGCTCAGGACGCGGTCGGACCCTACGAAGTGATGCGCAACGTGCCCGACTGGGAGGTTCACTTCGCCGCCCAGCGCAAGGGGGAGATCCGCGCCGAAGGCGGGCTCGGTCTGATCGCCGACCTGAGCGTCGAAGAGGTCGACTCGGCCGACATCCTGCTCGTCCCGGGCGGGGTCGGCAACCGGCCGCTGCTCGCCGAGGAGGGGCTCCTCTCTTGGCTGGGGCGGATCGACGCCACCACGAAATGGACGACCTCGGTCTGCACCGGCTCGCTGGTTCTCGGCGCCGCCGGGCTGCTGGAGGGAAAGCGCGCCACCTCGAACTGGCTCTACCTCGACGCCCTGCGCAGATACGGCGCCGACCCGGTCGGTGGGCGCTTCGTTGAGGACGGCAAGCTGATCACCGCCGCCGGGGTCACGGCGGGGATCGACATGGCACTGCACCTCGTCGCCCAGGAGGTCGGGCCCGAGGTCGCCCAGGCCGTGCAGCTCGGCATCGAGTATGACCCCGACCCGCCTTTTGACTCAGGCTCCCCCGAGAAGGCCCCCGCCGAGATCGTCGAGCTGGTCCGTAGCTTCGCCGCCGCAGACCCGCTATTGGCCCCGAGCGGGGACTAACTCCAGCTCCTGCCAGGGGCCCTCGCCGACCATCGGCTGGCTGCGACCGGCGAGCCAGTCCGCCTGCAGGTCGTCGTAGTGGGGGCTGGCGGGGTGACCCGACTGACCGGTGAATGCCTGCCAGCGTGAGCGCTCGGGGGCGCTCGGGTCGGCGACCATCCGCCAGCTCGGAGCCCAGACCGCCCGGTAGGGATCGTTTGGGTCATAGGCGATCTGACAGACGGTCTCCTGGGAGCCGCCGACCTCGAGTCGTCGGTTGAGCAGGCGACGCAGCAGCGGGTTGGCCTCGCCAAGCGGATGGGGGAACTCCATCTCGTGAACGTGTCCCCAGCGCCAGGCCTCGGGCGCGGGTCCGAAACGGTCGCTGAGGTCATCCAGAGCGCCGCTCAGGCTCTCCAGCACAAGCCCCTCCCAGGGCCGGCCGATCAGCTCCTCATCGGCCTCCTCCCAGAGCGCCATCAGGTGCGAGTGCCAGCGCCAGGGCGAGGTGACATGGGTGGTGAAGCCGTTATCGGCGCGGTCAAGCCAGCGGGCTGAGAGGTCTCGATCGCCGATCACCGCACGGGCGACCTCGCGCGCCAAGCGCAGCAGGAAGGCCTGGTAGATCGAGGCCGCGACCGAGCCGCGCTCAAGGCGCCCGTCCCAGCTGCGCAGGCGCTCGATCGCGCTCTGCTCGCGCTGGCCCGCGGGCCGCAGCCGTCCCAGGCGGCGGGCGGCCTCAAGGCCGAGCAGCGAGAGGACATCGGACTGCATGCGCTCGAAGCCCTCGAGGTCGTGCTCCTCGCTCTCCAGGAGCAGCTCTTCGATCCGCTTTGCCCGAAAACCGTCGAACCACTCGCTGGTGATGTGGTGGGGGTAATCGTCGCCCACGATCCGGTTGTTGGCGGTGACCAGAAAGCCGCTCTCAGGGTCGATCACCTCGGGCAGCTCGGCGTAGGGGATCGTTCCCTCCCACTCAAACTCACCGCTCCAACCGGGCTTGGGCAGATCCGGCGAGCCGCCGCGGCGCAGGGGCAGGGAGCCGATCAGCTTGTAGCCGATTGAGTCGCGATCGGCCCAGATCAGGTTCGAGGCCGGCGCGGTGTGGCCCTCAAGGCGCTCGACCAGCTCGGGGCCTGAGCCGATCGCGTGCAGTTCGAACATGCCGGGGAAGACGGTCGGCTCATCGATCGTCAGCCAGCGCAGGGCCAGTGGCTGGTCCATGTCGGCACCGAGGATGTCGTTGACGAGCGGGCCGTGGTGGGTGCCGCGCACCTCGAGCAGCTCGGGATGGGAGCGTCCCTTGATCGGGATCTCCTCGCGCACCGTTGTCAGCGGGCACCACTCCTCTTCGAAGAGGTAGCTCTCCCCCTGCAGACGCTCGATGAAGAGATCCTGGACGTCTGGCATCACGTTTGTGAAGGTCCAGCAGACGTCATTGTTTTGGCCCATGTAGACGCCGGGCAGCCCCGGCAGCGAGGCGCCGCGGACGCTGCGCTCCCCGACCCCGAGATCGACCTGGTACCAGATGCCCGGCATGCTCGGCGAGAGGTGCGGGTCGCCGGCGATCAGCGGCGAGCCGGTGGCGCTCAATTTGCCAGAGACAGCCCAGTTGTTGGAGCCGCTGGCCTCACTGGCCAGGCCCATCGCCCGCCGCACCGCATCGATCTGCTCGACGATCGCAAGGCCCTCGCCCGACCAGGGCTTCTGGGTGATGATCGGGCTGGCGGGCGGGTAGGTCGGGTCGAGCCTCGCCGCGAGCTCGGGGCCCAGCGCCCGGACCATGTCGGAGCGCAGCAGCTCGCGCTCCCAGTTGGTGGCGAGACCGAAGGCGAGCAGCTTGCCGAGGCTGAGCACATCGGCCGCCCGCCAGGGCTCAAAACGGCGCTGGCGCAGCAGGCGCATCTCCAGAGGAAGTGCCTTGGCGCTCTGCGCCGCCGCGTTGACGCCGGCACAGAAGCGCTCGAGCACCGCCTGCGCCCTGGGGTCAAGGCTCGACTCCTCGGCGAGCGCGGCGGCCCTGATCCCCAGGGTCAGCATCAGACGGTCGACGGGCAGGGTCTCAGGTCCGGCGAGCTCCGAGAGGCGCCCGCTGGCGACGCGGCGGTAGAAGTCCATCTGAAAGAGCCGGTCCTGGGCGTGGCAGAAGCCCTCGGCAAACCAGATGTCCCGCGGCCCGGCATCGATGTGGGGGACGCCCCAGCGATCGCGCCGGACTCGGACCGACCCCTCAAGGCCCTCGAGCTCAATCGTGCCGCTGGTCTTTGGCAGTGGTCGGCGGGCGAGTCGCTGCCAGGCCGCGGCGAGGCTCGCGGCGGCAAGCCCAAAGCCAGCGGCCCCGGCAATTCCGGCCGTCGCTGCAGGTCCCCTGCTCATCGGCCCCACCATACTGGCCGGCTGGCCAGGGATCCGGACCTCAGGCGTCGAGCTCGGCGCTTAACCGCCCCTCGGCCACCAGCTTTTGCAGATGGGCATCCATCACGATCGCTGCCGCAGGGCGCAGCTCGGGCGGCACGTCTGACCAAGCCTCCGCGAGCAGGGCCGCCCTGGAGCGCTCACCGCGCTCCAGGGCGGCGAGCAGGCGCCGCTCGCGCATCTCGCGGTGCTCGACGTACTCGGCGAGCTTGGCGGCGGGATCCTCGACCCAGGGTCCGTGACCGGGACAGATCAGATTCAACGGCTCGGCCTGCAGGCGCCGCAGCGAGTCCATGTAGGCGCTCAGCGAACCGCCATCGGGGGGGACGAAGGTCGAACCCTCACCGAGCACCAGATCTCCGCTGAAGCAGACACCATCGGCGCTCAAAAAGCAGACGTGCTCAGCCGCATGGCCCGGTGTCGCCAGGGCGCGCAGGCCAGCCTGGCACTCCCCCTCGGCGGGGCGCCGGACCGGCCGGCGGCTCCTCGCCGGCGCCCGCCGCAGCGGCCAGTGCTCGCGCGCCCTCGGAATGATCGCCGTGCTCGTGGGTGAGCAGGACCACGCCGATCCCGCCGCGCTTGGCCGCGGCGGCGATGATCGCCTCGCGATGGCCCGCGTCGTCGGGGCCCGGATCGATCACCGCACAGGGACCGGCGCCATAGAGGTAGGTGTTGGTCCCGGCCAGCGTCATCGGGCCGGGATTGGGCGCCAGCAGCCGCTCTATCTCGGGGTGGCCGGGCGCACGATCAGCTGAAACCGGCATCAGACCCCGGGCGGGTGCTCATCGCGAATCGCCTCAACCGGCGATCTCTTTGGCGATCGCCTCGCGCGCCTCCGCGGGCTCGAGCACGACCAGGTCTCCGGCGCCGCGCAGGATCTCGCGAACCAGCCACGAGGTGCCGGCGTAGGGCAGCTCGACGACGACCGCGCCGTCGGCCAGCTCCTCGACCACGGTGCGCTCCTCGCGTAACCAGCGCGCCCTCTGCGGGGAGACCCAGACCCGCGCGACGCTCGCGGTCGGCACCTCGCCATGGGTCATCCAGCCCTCGACTCCGGCGAGCTCCTCGACCTCGGGGCGGGGTTCGAAACGCTGTGCGGAGAGTGTCGCCTCTTTGATCCGGTCGAGCTTGAAATGGCGGATCCCCGCTTTGGTCAGGTCATAGCACTCCACGTACCAGCCCTCGCGGCCGTTCTCAAGCCGGTAGGCCTCGACCGAGCGTTTGGTGAACTGGTCCTCGTTTTCCTTGTAGTACTGCAGCTCGAGCACGCGACGCCCGGCAATCGCTTCGTTGACGCGCTTGGCGATCTCACTGTCGCCACCGCCGACCCCGGCGATCTCAAGCCCCTCTTCGGAGGGGTCGTGGCCGAGCGCCTTGACGATCTTGCCGCGAGCGCTCTGCAAACCACCCTGGGGCAGGTGATTGCCGAACAGATCGATCGCCGCGATTAGGGCCTTGGCCTCGAGCGGCAGAAGGCGGGCGGGGCGGGCGAAGTTGTCACCGTAGGGCTGTGAGTCGACCTCGATCTCAGCGCCGATGATTTCGGCGTAGAGGACATAGGTGCCGCCGCCGAAGTTGACGACGTTGAGCAGCTCGATGTCCTCCTGCAGCTCCGCGGTGGTCAGTTCAAGTCGGCTGCAGAGATCGGCGACCCCGAGCCGCTCGCTCTGCTTCGCGGACTCGATCAGAAGACCGGCCAGGGTGACCAGACGGGCGAAGCGCTCGGGCCTGATCGCCGCCTCACCGCGGCCGTTGGAGCGGACCCGCCGCGGCGGGGCATCGCGCAACGGCCGCTTGACGATCTCGGCCGGCTCAAAGCCATTCTTGTGGCGGTCCTGGAGCAGGCCGAGCCGCTCCTCGGCTTCGGCGCGCAACTCATCGGGGCCCAGCACCTGGGCATTCTGGCGCCAGCGCAGGACCCAGGAGATCAGCTCGCGCGCCGAGGCGTAGTCGGTCTCAAAGATCGAGCCCTTGCCGCTCGCCCCGTCGGATTTGACCGCCGCGCGCAGGGTCCCGAAATCGCCGTAGTCGCGCTCGATCAACCAGGCGATCCTGTCGCGGATGAAAACCTTCGCTGTGGCGCGGATCTCGCCCAGCTGCCAGTCGGCGCGCTGGCCGTAGTCACGGCGATCGAAGTCCTCGGGGGGCGAGAAGTCATGCTCGGCCTTGGAGGCGTAGCCGACCTTGCCCTTGATCCGAGAGAGCCGAAAGACGCGCACGGCGTCGCGCTCGTGGGAGTGGCCGATCAGGTAGAACTGGCCGCCGCGGAAGACGAGGTGAAAGGGGTCGACCTTGCGCTTCTCGGTCTTGTCGCGCTCCATCGTGTAGTAGGTGAACTCGATCGTCTTGCGCCGCGAGATCGCGGTCTCGATCTTCGAGAGCCGCTGGGAGAGGTCGCGGCCTCCGGCCGAGGCCGTCATCGCCATCTCGACCGGTGCCCGCTCGCCCTCGCTGAGCGGGTTCGGGTGTCCCCAGGCGACCTGCTGGAGGGCGAGGCGCAGGGGCTCGGCGTAGGCGAAGCCACCGTCGGTGAGCAGCGAGAGCGCCGTGCTCAGCGCCGCCAGCTCATCGTCGGCGAACTCGATCGCGTCGAGGTAGAAATTCTCGGGCGGCAGCGAGTAGAGCTCGGCCTCGAAGAACCCCTCGCCGGGCTTCTCGACACCGAGCTCGATGCCGAGGCTTTCGAGCTCAGCGCGATCGGCGTAAAACCGACGAGCGAAGGCATCGTCGTTCATGTCGCTATAGCCCTCGACCTCGCGCTTGATCTCCAGGGCGGAGACCGGCCTGCCCTGAGCCATCAGGAACGAGATCAGAGAGAGCTGGCGGATCAGCTTCTCTGTGTCCTTCGCCACGGATGGCAGGATAGTCTGCAGCCGACGCCATGGAATTCCTGCGCGATCTGTTCGCCAACTTTGCCTCCGGGCTGATCCGGCTGGCGGTCGTGGTCGGGATCCTGGCGGCGGCCTACCTCTTCATCATCAAGCCGGTTTTGCACACGACCGAAAACGTCAGCAACACGGTCAACAGCTCGATCGAGAGCGCCAACAAGAGCTTTGAACGCTCCTTTGGGCCCCACTCCCAGACCTCGCGGGCGCTGCGCAATGCCGGCAAGCAGGTGCAGATCAAAATCCACCACTCGATCCACATCGCCAAGCTGCGGGGCACCCCGCAGAAGCTGCTGCACTGTGTCGAGGCGTCGCGCGGCGACGTCTACAAGATGCAGCGCTGCACGATCAAGTTCTCGCACTGAGCCGCGGCGCGGGGCCGCCCGCGCTCAGGCGGCCCGTTGGCGCTGGCCGAAGTAGGCCGAGCCCGAGAGGGCGCGGTCAAAGTTCGACCAGGCCTCCCCCGCGGGTAGCTCTCGCTCGAGGCGATCGAAGCTGCCAAGCCGGCCACCGAGGTTGTCGATCATGTGGACGAGGACCGCCTCCCGGGTGCAGGGCACGACCGGCGAGCCGTGCTCGAGTGAGCCATGGTGGCTGAGGATGATGTGCAACACCGCCTGGGCCAGGGCGGGCTCAAAGCCGGCAATGTCTTCGATCCGGCGGCGGACCAGGTAATAGCCGAGCGGGATCTCTCCCTGCAGCCGGCCGGCGTCGGTGAGATCGATCGCCAGCGGGTCCTCGTTGTAGGCCTGGGTCTTGCCGATGTCATGCAGCAGCGCGCCGCTGACGGCGACGTCGCGATCGATGCCGGGGAAGAAGGCGGCGGCGGCGGAGACCGCCTGGGCAACCGAGACGGTGTGCTCGAGCAGCCCGTGCGGATAGGCCTGGTGGTAGACCTTCGCCGCCGGGGCGTCGCGGAAGCGGGCCCAGGCCGGCGAGTCCTCAGCGAAGAAGAGGTCAAGCAGCTCGCGCAGCGCCGGGCTCTGAACCGTGACGAGCAGCTCGCGCAGATCGCTCTCGAGCCGCTCGACGGAGACCGAAGACTCCGCAGCGAGCGCCTCGGCCTGGTACTCACTCGCCGCCGCCTCGCGCACCGCGCTCAGCTTAATCTTCGCGCCCCATCGATCGTTGACCTCAAAACAGCCCGAGACAAAGACCGCGGTGCCCGGTGCGGCCAGTGCATAGCGGGCCTCGGCCTGCTCCCAGGCGACCGCTTCCACGCTGCCGCTGCGGTCGCCCAGGGTGAGCTTCAGCCAGGCCTCGCCGTTGCGCTTGCGACGCAGCTCGCGTTGGCGCACGGCGTAGGCCCCTTCGAGAAGCTGGCCGTCCTGCAGCTCGCCGAGCGGCACCCGATCGGGGCCCAGACTGTCGATCAACGTCTGTTCATTCATCCTGGAAATCAAGGTAAAGGCCGCAGCGGACGGCGCTAGAGATGTGCGCCGAGCCAGTGGCCGACGGCGAGGGCGGCAAAGCCGCCGAGCAGCGAGATAACGACGTTTAGCCAGGCCAGCTCAGAGCGCTCGGCCTCCTCCAGGCGCTCCGAATCGAGCATCCAGGTCGAGAACGTCGTGAAGGACCCGGTCACGCCCCCGGCGAGGACCGTGTAGCCCTCGCCACCGAGCGCGGCCCCGGCGAGCACGCCGAGGACCAGCGTGCCGAGCAGGTTGACCGCGAGGATGCCGAGCGGGAAGGGCTGGATCGGGTGATCGGAGAGCAGCGCGTCCAAAGCAAAGCGAGCGAGGGCCATCAGGCCTCCGAGGGCGGCCACCGCGATCCAACCCACCGCACTCATCCGGGCGGAGACCTGCGCGGATTGGCGAGCCGCTCAGCGCGCCCGAGATTGATACCGAGCCGGACCGCCAAAAAGCCGCCGGCGATGCTGACCGCCGCATAGCTGAGCGCGAGGCCGAGGTGGCCAGCTTCGAGCATCTCGAAGAGCTCGAGCTGCAGCGTTGCGAAGGTGGTCAGAGTGCCACACAACCCGGTGGTCAAAAGCGCGAAGGTCGGGCTCTCGGCCCGGTGCCCGCGGAGGGCCGCGACGAAGGCGCCGATCATCAGCGCGCCGGCCATGTTGACGGCGAAGGTCGCCCAGGGCCAGCTCCCGGAGCCATGGGGGAAGGTCTGGGCGAGGCCGACGCGGAGCAGAGCTCCGATCACGCCACCCGCGTAGATCGCCGCCAGGCGTCGGGGGTCAGAGCGACTCAGCTGCATCGCCTAAGCCTTCCATCTGCGGACCGCGGCAAAAGCGGCGCTATCTTCATTGAATTACATCAATGAATTAGCTACCCTCGATGGCGGCATGGCCGACCCGGCGTTGATCGAGTGCTGCACCCCGCTAGCGGGGACCTCCCTCGCCGACCCCCGGGCGGTGGAAATCGAGGCGGTGCTCAGGTCCCTCGCCGATCGCCACCGCCTAAAGATCATCAACCTGCTGTTGACAGCCGACGGCGAGGCGCTCTGTCTCTGCGAGGTGCAACCGGCCCTCGGCCTCTCCCAGGGCACGGTCAGCTATCACCTCAAACAGCTGCTCCAGGCCGGCCTGATCGAACGTGAGACCCGCGGTACCTACAGCTACTTCAGCCTCGTGCCCGGAGCCCTTGACTGCGTCCGCGAGGTCTTCGCCGCGCCTGCCTGCTATTGAGGATGGAGGCCCGGCCTCCGGCGACGCGTGGTGAGCGAGGGAATCGGCGTCTTCGCCCTCGGCTTCGCCGGCTGTGGGGCGATCGTCGCCGATGCCGCTCGTGGCGGGGCCTTGGGCGTGGTCGGGGTCTCCCTGGTCTTCGGCCTGGTGATCATGGCGATGGTCTATGCGACCGGCCATCTCTCGGGGGCCCACCTGAACCCGGCGGTAACACTGGCCTACGTCCTCACCCGCCATTTCCCCCGCCGCGAGGCGGCTGCCTCAATCTGCGCGCAGCTCGGCGGCGCGCTCTCCGCAGCGCTACTCCTGCTCGCCGTCTGGCCCTCCCAACCGGCCTCGCTGGGGACGACGCAGCCGACGGTTGGCATCGGCGGCGCGATTGTCTATGAGACCGTCCTCACCGCCTTTCTGATGTTCGTGATCATGGCCGTCGCCACCGATACGCGCGCGATCGGCGCCGGGGCGGCGATCGGCGCGATCGCCTATCAACTGGTGCGCGGCGCCCCGCCGGGTTGATGGCAAACGTCCTCTTCGTCTGCCTCCACAACGCCGGGCGCTCCCAGATCAGCGAGGCGTTCTTTACCCGACTTTCCGGCGGACACCACGCGGCAGCTCGGCGGGCACGACCCCGGCAGACGGGGTCCATCCGGAGGTGGTCGAGGTGATGGCCGAGATCGGTATCGACCTGGCCACCCGGCTGCCCCGCGCTCTGCTCGAGGAGGATGCCCAGTGGGCCGACGTCGTCGTCACGATGGGCTGCGGAGACGAGCGCCCCTACATTCCCGGCCGGCGCTATCTCGACTGGGCGCTTCCCGACCCCAGGGGCCGCCCGATCGAGGAGGTCCGCGCCACTCGCGAGGAGATCAAGCGCCGCGTGCTCGAGCTCCTCGGCGAGCTCGAGCAGACCCGCTAGCCCCCGGCACCGAGGCGCCATAGGCTTGCGCGGTGCTCACCGAGCGGGTCAGGAGCTGGCGCGATGCCGGAAAGATCGAGGATGTCCTCGGCTCAGGCCTCTACGTGCACCGCCGCCCGGGCGAGGGTCCACTGCTGCTCTTACTGCACGGCTTTCCCTCCAGCTCATATGACTGGCGCGGGCTCTTGGCACTGCGACCCGCCGCCGACGCCCTGGCCTTCGACTGCCTCGGCTACGGACTCTCCGAGAAGCCTGTCGATCACGTCTACGCCCTCGCCGGGCACGCCGACGCGGCCGAGGAGCTGATCCGCCGCGCCGGCTCGCCGCCGGTCTTCCTCGTCGCCCACGACATGGGGACCTCGGTCGCGACCGAGCTGATGGCGCGCGATTTGCGCGGAGAGCTTGAAATGAACCTGAGCGGCGCGATGCTCTTCAACGGCAGCATGCTCCTGCACCTGGCCAGGCCAACGCGCGGCCAGAAGCTGCTGCGCAGCCCGCTCGGTCCGCTCGCCGCGCGGCTCACCAACGAGCGCTCCTTCCGGGCCCAGTTCTCGCGCGTCTTCTCCGCCCAGTACCCGCTGAGCGCCGAGGAGGCCGCCGACCAGTGGTCGCTGATCGCCCACAACGGCGGCGCCCGCATCGCCCACAAGCTCGTCCACTACATGGCCGAGCGCGAACGCTTCATCGATCGCTGGCACGGCTCGATCCGCGACTGGCCCGGTCCGCTCACCCTTGCCTGGGGACTGAAGGATCCGGTCGCCCGAACTGAGGTCCTCGAGGGGCTGAGGGCGCTGCGTCCGGGAGTCAAGACGATCGAGCTGCCAGAGCTGGCCCACTACCCGCAGATCGAAAGGCCCGAGCGAATCGCCGCCGCCCTTGACCGGGCGCTCGCCGTCTAGGCCCACAGATCGAGCAAGCGACCAATCGTCGTCGCCAGAGGTCAGACCACTCCTCGGTGGATCGTCGTAGCGCGGAACTCCGGCAGCTGAGTGGTCTTGCTCATGGCACGTCGACTCCTTTTGGGAGCACTTACCGCCCAGGGCAATCAGGGACGTCTGCACCTGGCACGCATTGGCGCCGACGAGGGCTGAGGGGAGGCTACTGAACGATCGTGAGCTTTTTGAAGAGCCTCCGTTTGGAGCTGTTGGCCGTCAACGTCTCCTTGACAAGGATTCTCTTGGCAGCGGCGAGCTGGTTAGCGAACGCCTGCTTCGGCTTCAGCGAGACGATCACCGAATGACCCGCCTTGGCTATGGCTGTGGCCACGGCGCTCTCGGCCCTGCCCTTGCGCTTCTTGCTGACCACCTGGAGCTTGAACCTGCAGCCATTGGGCTTGGCGCTCTTCGGGCAGCGGAGGCGGACGCCGGGATAGGCGACGGTGAGGGTCTGCGCGGCGCTTGCCAGGCTCGAGCCGTTGCAGGACGCAGTCGCGCCGGTCGAGATGAAGCTGGTCGAGCATCCTTCGTTGTCGGTCAGGGTCAGGCTCGACTTATAGGTGCCCGGCTGGGCGTAGGTGTGGGTCTGCTTCGGACCGCCCGCCGCCGTGGCACCATCGCCGAAGGACCAGGCGTAGGCGGCGATCGAGCCATCGGGGTCCGTCGACGCCGAGGCGTCGAAGCCGACCGGCACGCCCGGGCGCGCCCGGGTCGACGGGGCAACAGAAAAGGAGGCGCGCGGCGGCTGGTTCGGCGTCACCGCGATCCCTTCCGGATGTTCGCCCACCGGGATCGGCAACCCAACCACCGTGTCGGTCGCGGCGGCGATCGCCGAGACGCTACCGGCGCCGTCGTTGCTGACGTAGACGGTATTCGAGTCCGGGGTGACCGCCAGCCGGGAGGGAAGGGCGCCGACCGAAACCGGCGAGCCGACCACGGTGTTCGTCGCGGCGTCGATCACGGTCACGGTGTCCGAGCCGTAGTTGGCGACGTAGGCCCGCCCGCCGTCGGGGCTGATCGCGATCATGTTCGGCAGCTTGCCGACCGGGATCGCCGGGACCACGACTTTGTCCGTCGCCGTTTCGATCACCGCCACGGTGCCTGAGCCGACCCCGTGCTCGATCGCCACATAGACGAACCGCCCGTCCGGGGTCATCGCGACCCAGGACGGTTCGTGACCGACCGCGATCGGCGAGCCCACAACGGCGTTGGTCCGCAGGTCGATGACACCCACGCTCGCGTTGCCGGCTTCGTTGAAGTAGGCGCGGCTGCCATCCGGGGTGATCGCGATCGAGTCGGGGTTGAGTCCGACTTTGATCGGCTGGCCGATCGTCTTGGCGGTCTGCGTGTCGATCACGGAGATCGTTCCGTCGTTGACGTCCGCGACGTAGGCGCGAGTGCCGTCGGGGGTGAATGCGACGCCGTCCGGGGCGTGACCGACGGAGATTGGGGGTCCGACCGATTTTCCGCTCTGCAGGTCGATCACCGAGACGGCGTTCTGGCCGGTGTGGGTGGCGTAGGCTTGGGCGCCGTTGGGGCTGATGGCCAACCCCTGGGGCCCCGGACCGACCGGGATCGGGGTGCCCACCGTTTTGTTCGTCCCTGTGTCGATCACTGCGACGGTGCCCGATTCGGGGTCGTCGACGTATGCCTTGGGACTGGCCAGGGCGGCGGGCGCGAGAAGCGCCGTCGCCGAGACCGCGACCACAAAGGCTGAAATGAATCTCAGTCGGAGACTAAAAGCACCTGCGGGCTGGGCTGCGAGCTTCACGCAGCGCAGTGTAGTTCGGCGGCCGCGGGCTAACGGGCAGAAGCGGGCCGGGGCGGCCAACAAAAAGTCAGTGGGGCAACCGCAACGTGTTTTCGCCGTCGTCGACGTAGTAGATCGACCCGTTCTTGATGACCAGCCCGAACAGCGATCCAGCTCCGGTTTCCTTGTCGGCGGTCTGCACGGCCACCTGCTTGCCTTCCCGCTATCGCCTGCTTGCCCGAGGGGGGTGAATTTTCAACCGGCGCGAGTGGGTGAGTTTTCAACCGGCCTTGACAGCCGAGGAGCTCCAATGGGGACGGAAAATGGCGAGGGTGGGAATCGAACCCACGACACCACGATTTTCAGTCGTGTGCTCTACCAACTGAGCTACCTCGCCTGACAGGCGGCCTTGGGGCCGCGCAGTCGGGAAGGCTAGCGACCGGAGGCGCGACGGGTTGATTGCATTACGGCGTGGCGTGGACTCGTGCAGCTTTGGCCCTGATCGCGGTGGCGCTGCTGGCCGCGCTTGCCCTTTCCGGGGCCTCCTCCTCTGATCCCAGCACCCCACCGGCCCTGCCCGGACTGCCGCCCCCGTTCATGAGCACCGCGGTGCTCGGCGAAGGTGGCCTGAGCGCCGGTGTGGACTCCTATGGCGACATCGTCGACCTGCGGGCGCCCGGACCGGCCGGGCGCCCCCTGATCGACAACCCTGCGGCGCGCCAGGAGGCGGGCACGGTCAGCCCCGAGACCGGGATCGTGCCGCGCCTCTCAGTCGATGGCGGCCCGGCGCTGGCGCTCTGGCGGGCCGACTCGATTAAACAGCGCTATCTGCCCGACACAAACGTCCTGCGCACGACGGCGCGCTTCGGCAACGCGGTCGCGGTGATCGAGTGCGCGGCGCGGGGCGAGGCCCTCGGTTGCCTTGGCCGGGCGAGCGGGCGCACCGTCGGCGCGCTGCGCATCTCCTTCGCCGTGCATCTGAGAGCCGGCGCGGGGCTGGTTCACCTCCAGGACAGCGTCGCCCGACGGATCATCGGCGCGGCGCGCCTCGCGGGGCCTCGCTGGCTGGCCCGGGCCCGCTCGCTCGGTGCCGAGGCGCCGGTCTGGGCAAAGCGGCTCTATCGGCGCTCGCTGCTCGTCCTGGAGGCGCTCGAGGATCGCCGCAGTGGCGCGATCGCAGCCGGCGCTCGTGACGGTTGGGCCTACGTTTGGCCCCGCGACGCCGGCGCCAGCGCGATCGCCCTGGCGAGCGCCGGCTACCGGTCCGCGGCGAGGCGCGCGGCACGCTTCTTGGACAACCTCGACCTGAACGCCGCGGCGCGCTTTGACGGCGAGGGCAGGCCGATCCCCGGGCGCGGCCCCGAGGGCGATGCCTGGGGCTGGGCCGCGGCGGCTGCCAGGGCCGCCGCCCTGCCGCCGCCGCGCACGCACCCGGGCTGGCGCCAGCGCTCCGACTACCAGGAGAAAGCGCCCGGCGACTACCTGGCAAACGCCCTCTCGGCCGGTGCGCGGGCGGGGGTTCCTGGGCAGAGAAGGTGAGTTGATCCGAGTCGCGGGAGAGCCGGCCTCAGGACTCGATTCGGCGGCCGCCTGGGCGGTCCGCCCCTTCCCCCAGCCGGCCCTCTTTGCGGCCGTGCGCAGGACCCTGCATCGACTCCTGGCCGGCGGCGGGCGCTTCGGTATCGTCCCGGCCGCGGATTGGCCCGACAGCGCCCCGTGGACGGCGCCGACGGCCTGGAGCGCCTGGAGCCTTGCCGCGCTCGGCGAACGGCGCGGGGCCCTGCACCTGCTCGGCGACCTGCGCCGAGCAGCGACACCGACCGGGCTCTTGCCCGAGCGGGTCGGAGCGCAGAGCGGGATCCCGCTCTCGACCACCCCTCTGGCCTGGTCGCATGCCTTCGCGATCCTGGCGATCGCTCAGCTCTGGCCGGGGCGCCGCCAGCGCGAGAGCCAGTAGCGCAGGCACAGCCGCCGCGATCCGTTGGCCTCGACCACCCGAAAGCACTCAGAGCCCGGCGGCTCGGCCAGCAGCCGCTCGATCAGCGCCCCGGCGCGCCGCCCGCCGGAGCCCCGCTCCAACCATTCGTCATAGTCGAGCTCGATCTCGGCGACCCGCTGATCCTCGAGGCGGAGGCCGGCGGCCTCGCCCATCTGGCGCATTCGCCCGAGAGTCTGATTGGCCCAGTGGGTCGGGTCGCGCAGCCGCTCGATCTCCTGATGCCAGGCGGCGCGCTCGCCGTCCTCATCGGTCAGATGGTCGCCGAGGATGATCCAGCCGCCGGGCCGAACGACCCGTGCCATCTCGCCGATCACCCGAGCGGGAACCGGGATGTGGTGGAGGCTGAACCTGGTGATCGCGCCATCGAAACTGGCCTCCCCGAACTGCAGCGCGGTCGCGTCACCGAGCTCGAATCTGACGTTCTGAAAGCCGCGGCCGCGGCTTCCGCAGCTGCCCTCTCGACCATCGCCGGGGTCAGATCGAGGCCCCGCACGGACCCGACCCGCGCCGCCAGGGCGCGCGAGACGAGGCCGGGCCCGCAGGCGATGATCGAGCCAGCGAGCCTCGTCATCGGCGGGGGCGAGCTCGACCAGCGCGTCGAGGATCTCGGCGGCGCTCATCGCCGGGCTCTGGGCGAAGGAGTGGCTCTGGTGGGTGAACTCCTCGCGGATCGAGTCCTCATGCATCGAGCACATTTTAGGCGGCGCGTAAGCTCGCCAGATGCGGGTCAGATCCGACGCAGATCGAGGACTCCGAGGCTGCTCGCAACGACGATCGAAGCGGTGGTCGAGGAAGGGCGCTGGCTGGCCACCGAGTCCTCGGTTTCTGGAGCACCGAGCTGCAGCGTCGATTTCGGGCTCGGGGTCGAATCTGAGGACGGACCCTGCTCTTCGCCCTGGAGCAAGACGCCGAGCTTATCGGCGCGCTTGGCCTGCCGCCGACCCACGCCGAGGGAGTGCTCAGCCTCGGTATGTGGATCGGAGCTGATTGGCGCGGGCGCGGAGGAGGTCGGATGCTGCTCGAGGCAGCGCTTGCGGTCAGGCCCGCCGATCTCCACAAGATCGAGCTCGAGGTCTTCCCCGACAACGCCGCCGCGATCGGGCTCTATCGCTCATTTGGCTTTGAAGAGGAGGGCCTGCGCCGCGCGCATTACCGACGGCTGGACGGCTCGCTGCGCTCGGTGCTGCTCATGGCGCGGCTTTTCGAGCCACGGCCCCAAGCGCGGCGCTGACCGCGGCGGCGGGAGTCAGCGCCTCAAGCACCCCCGGTGTGCCCTGGATCTGAGCCGAGGCGGCGGAGAGGCTCCAGCTGCCAAGCGCGACCACGGTCCTGCTGATCGCCCGCGCGTGGCCGATCTCAGAGAGGGTGCCCCACTCGCCGCCGAGCGCGATCACGACCTCACCGGAGGCGACCACCGCCAGGTTTCGGGCCTGGCCGACGCCGCTGGCGATCACCACGGTGCAGTGGGGATTTGCCTCCTCAGGAGAGACCCCGGGGAGGATCCCGACGACGGTGCCCCCCGCCTCCGCCGCGCCGCGGGCAACGGCTTCCATCACACCGCCACGACCGCCGCAGAAGACCATCGCGCCGGCCCCGGCCAAGAGCCTGCCAACCTCCTCCGCCGAGCGCCAGAGCTCAGTGTCCTCCGGGCAGGTTGCGCTGCCGATCACCGAGACGGCGATCGCTCGCCGCAGGCTCATCTGCTCCCGGCCCCCATCGCTCGCATCAGCTCCAGCGCGCCCTCCTTGTGCAGCGGCTCGTTGAGGTTGCCGCACTTGGGACTCTGCACGCAGGAGGGGCAGCCCGACTCACAGGGACACTCGGCGATCAGGCGCTCGGCATCGTCGAGCAACCGCTCGAAGCGCTGATAGCCGCGCAGGGTGATGCCGACGCCGCCGGGGTGACCGTCGTAGATGAAGATCGTCGCGCCGGCGGTCTGGAAATGCACGTTGGTCGAGAGTCCGCCGATGTCCCAGCGGTCACACATCGCGATCAGCGGCAGGACCGCGATCTGGCCGTGCTCGGTCGCGTGCAGGGCGCCGAGCAAGACCTCGGGCGGCAGCGAGGCGCTGAGTTTTTCGGGCAGCACGTACCAGAGCGCCTGGGTTGTGAAGTTCTGCTCGGGCAACTCCAGCGAGACGATGTCGAAGGGCTCCTGGTCAGCGATCGAGACGCGCTGGAAGGCGATCACCTGCTCGCTGACCGAGACCTCGCCGAAGTGCAGCTCGACCCCCGCCACCTGGCGCTCTTCGCGAGCCCCCTCGATATAGATCTCGGTCTCCTTCTTGGGCCGTGTGTACCAGTCTCCGTCAAAGCGCGAGACGAGCGCCTGGCGCGCGCTGAGGTCGAGTTGCTCGACCTCATAGGAACGGCCGAGGTGCAGATACACCGCGCCGGGGTGGATCGTGGTGAAGGCGCGCTCGGCCTCGACCAAACCGAGCATCTCCCCGCTCTCGCGCTCGATCACGGCGACCGCATCCCTTGAGGCGGAGCGCAGCGGAATCTTGGCGGCGACGAACTCGCTGCGGCGCGGGATCAGACGCCCGCGGGTGCCGCGCAGCTCTCCGGCACTCAACAGCCGCTCGGCGCGGGGGCGCCAGCCCGACCCAAAAACCTCGTCGTCGGCCTCGCCCAGCGGCAGCTCATAGGCGGCCGCGATCAGGTGGCGGGCGGCGATCTGCTCGCTTTCGTGGTCGAGAATCGCCGCCTCGACCGGCCGTCCGATGAACTCCTCGGGATGGCGGCAGAAGAACTGGTCAAGCGCATCCTGGCCGGCAACGTAGACGGCGAGACCGCGCCGAAGCCGCCCCGCCCGGCCCCACATCTGGCGCAGGCTGGCAACCGTGCCGGGGAAGGTGACGCAAATCGCCGCGTCGAGCTCGCCGACGTCGATGCCGAGCTCGAGCGCGTCGGTGGCAACTACCGCGAGCAGCTCGCCAGCGGCCAGACGGGCCTCGATATCGCGGCGCTGCTGGGCGGTGTAGCCACCGCGGTAGGGGGCGATCCGCTGCGCCAACTCGGGTTTGTCCCGCCGCGCCAGCTCCTCGCCGGCGAAGCGTTGGATCAGCTCGATCCCGCGGCGGCTTTTAAGGAAGCAGATCGTCCGCACCCCGGCGCAGACCAGCTCGACGAGCAGCTGCGCCGCCTCTGAGAGCGGCGAGCGGCGTGCGCCGGTCGCCTTGTCGATCAGCGGTGGGTTCCACATCACGATCTCGCGACCGGCGCGCGGGGCACCGTCGTCGTCGATCAGCTCAAAGCGGGTGCCGACCAGCGCCTCGGCGAGCTCGAGGGGATTGGCGATCGTCGCCGAGGCGAGTAGGAAACGTGGTTCGCCGCCGTAGGCGCGCGCGATCCGCCGCAGGCGGCGCAGCACGTTTGCCACGTGGGAGCCGAAGACGCCGCGGTAGGTGTGGGCCTCATCGACGACAACCCAGCCGAGGTTGGCGAGAAAATCACCCCAGCTCTTGTGGTTGGGCAGAACCCCGACGTGGAGCATGTCGGGGTTGGTCAGAATCAGGTTGGCGCGACGGCGGATCGTCGCTCGCTCCTCGCGCGGTGTGTCTCCGTCATAGATCGCCTCGCGCAGGCCCGGTGGACGCAGCTGGCCGAGCTTGCGGGCCTGGTCTTGGGCAAGCGCCTTGGTCGGGTAGAGATAGAGCGCCCGGCGTTTGGGATCGCGGGCAATGCCCTCGAGCACCGGCAGGTTGAAGGCGAGGCTCTTGCCCGAGGCGGTGCCGCTGGTGATCACCAGATTCGAGCGCTCCGCGGCCTCCAGCGCCTGGCGCTGGTGGGAGTAGAGGCGCTCGATCCCGGCCGCGCGCAGCGAATCGGCGAAGGTCGGCTCAAGCCAATCGGGCAGCGGAACGCGGGTCGCGCCGCGTTCGGGCTCAAGGCTCTCGGCGACGATCCGCCCATCGCGGCGCGCGGGGTCGATCGCGATCGCCCAGGGCGTCTCGAGCAGGCTCGGGGCCATCAGCTCGCCCCGCCGATCGCAGCCGCGACCCTGATCGCCTGTAGCGAGCTGCGATCGTGGATGCGAAGGATGTCGGCGCCGGCGCGCACCGCGAGGGCGACCGCGGCGACCGTGCCCCACTCGCGCTCGCCGGGGGCCAGGCGCTCCTCCCAGGAGCCGGCGAGCACGGCGCCGATGAAGTCCTTGCGCGAGAGCGAGACGTAGAGCGCCAGGCCGAGCTCGCGCAGCTCGCCCAGGCGACGCAGGATCTCGAGGTCCTGCTCGGTGCTCAGGTCGAAATCAAGGCCGGGGTCGATCGCGATCTGCTCCCGCTTGACCCCCAGGGCCAGCGCCCTCTCGACCCGGCTCTCAAACCAGGACCCCAGGTGATCGACCACGTCGTCGTACTCAGGCGCGGGGCGCTCGACTCGCGGCGGCCCCTCGATGTGCATGAGGACGTAGCCGCAGCCGCGATCGGCGACCAGCTCGAAGATCTGATCTGAACCGCCGGAGATGTCGTTGAGAACCGCGGCACCGGCGTCCAGTGCCCGCCTGGCGACCGCGACCGAGAAGGTGTCGGCCGAGATCGGGACCCCCAACCCCACGAGTCCCTCGATCGCCGGGATCAAGGCGCCGGCCTCCTCGGCGGCGGCCACCGGCGGCCCCGCCTTGGCCGCCACGGCACCGAGGTCGAGCATCTCGAAGCCGGCCTTGATCAGCGCCCTGCCGTCCTCGATCGCCTGCCCCGGCGTCCCCGACCGCGCCCCCTCGAACATCGAGTCGACGGTGACGTTGACGATCCCCACGGCAAGCGGCAGCTTGAGGTCGAGCAGACGATCTGAGAGTAGCCAGGCCGGAGCGCTCACTCCCCCTTTCTAGACCATATGCTCGCGCCGCCCTGCGGTTGGGAATCAATACTGTGGCCCGGTGGCCCTGCGTTGCGTCTACACCGACCTCGACGGCACCCTGCTGGGCAAGGGCAGCTCGCTGTTTCGCGACGCCGAGGGCGGCTTCTCCCTCGCCCAGGCACGCGGCCTCGAGGCATGCCAGCGGGCCGGGGTCGAGGTCGTGGTGATGTCGGGGCGCCGCGAGCCCCAGTGCCACGAGATCGCCCGGCTGATGGGCCAGTCCTCCTATATCTATGAGGCCGGTTGCGCCTTTGCGATCGAGGGCGAGACGACACTGATGACCGGCGAGATGGTCCCTGACGAGAACGGCACCATCTACGAGCAGATCGAGGAGCGCGGGGTCCCCAAGCTCCTCTTCGAGCACTTCGAGGGGCGGCTCGAGTACCACTCGCCCTGGCACAGCGGCCGCGTCCTCTCCCACCTCTTCCGCGGCAAGGTCGACGTTGAGGAGGCCAACGAGCTGCTCGGCGCCAGCGGCGGCGGCGATCTGCGCCTGCTCGACAATGGCGCGATCGGCCGCCCGATGGCGGCGATTGAGGGTCACACCCACGCCTACCACCTGGTCCCGAAAATGGTCAGCAAGGCGGGTGCGGTCGCCGCCCACGCCCGGATCCGCGGCTACGACCCCACCGAGTGCATAGCGATCGGCGACTCGGTCGAGGACCTCGAGGTGGCCGCGGCGGTCGGTCGCTTCTTCGTCGTCGCCAATGGGGCCAAGAACGATGCCGGCCTGCGCGGCGCCCTGGCCGCCTGGGAGAACACGACGGTCACCGAGGGGGCGATGGGCGATGGTTTCTACGAAGCGATCGTCTCGACTCTGATGGAGCGCCGCTAGGGGGCCAGAGCCCGTCGTTAGTATCGATGCGATGACCGACGCGACCGTCGCCGAGCAGGAGTACCTGGAGATTATGTTCTGGCTCGAGGAGGCGGGGCTGCCGATGACCGGTGCCAACATCGCCCGCGCGATGCAGCTCTCACCGCCGACCGTGCACGAGATGATCGGTCGCCTGCTCGAGGACGGCTACGTCCTCCGCGACGCCGACAAATCGCTTGCCTTCACGGAGTCCGGCCGCGAGCATGCCACCCACATCGTCCGCCGCCACCGCATGATCGAGCGTTTCCTAACCGACGTTCTCGGCATCCCCTGGGATGAGGTGCACGAGGAGGCCGAGCGGATCGAGCACGCGATGTCACCGGTGCTCGAGGAACGCATGCGCGCGGCGATCGGCGATGCGACCACCTGCCCACATGGCCACCCGATCGTCGAGGGTGCGCGCGAGCAGGGCTCGCTGCTCGCCGACGTGGCGCTCGGCGCCAAGGTCACCGTCCTGCGCTTTGAGAATGAGGCCGAGGAGCTCCTGCACTACCTGAAACAGGCGGGGCTTGAGCCGGGTCTGCAGGGGACCCTTCAGGGCTCCGATCAGGAGGGTGTGACGATCGCTTCAAGCGGCGGCGAGCACCGCGTCTCGCGCAGCGTCGCTGAGACCGTCTCGGTGCGAGCCGATCCCGCCCCACCACCGCGGGCGGCGATTCCCGAGCAACTGGTCCTCTCCAGCGATCGCTACGGTCGCTAGCCGGGGCCAAGGGTTCAGGATGGCGCCAGTTCAAGGGTGACGATCGGCGCCGCGGTCGGGCTCTTGCTGCCACCCCGGGGCTCGGCGGTAACCATCACGACGTCGACCCCCTTGAGGTCGGGGATCCGGGTCGAGGCGCGCCCCCGCCGGTCGGGAACGAAGAGCGAATTGACCGGGACCACGTGTCCATCACGCCGGACCCAGGCCTCGAGAACCCGGTCGGGGGGCAGCTGGCGAACGTTGGCGAGATGCAGGGTCGCGGCATCGCCCTGGCGCACCATGTGGGCGATCACCCCGGGTGGCCTGCCGGCGACGACCGTCGTCACCGGACCGGCGCCCCTGGAGCCGCCACCGTGGATCGCGTAGCCGGCGATCGCCGCCGCCGCCAGAGCCAGCGCCCCCAACCCGGTGAGCGCTCGCCAGCCCGAGAAGAGCGGCGCGCGGGCGCGATCGCCAGCGCCCGGGCGCTGGGCCTCGGCACCGGCCTCGGCGAGGATCCGGGCGCGCAGCTCGGCGGGCGGCTCGAGTCGCGGGACCGTCTCGGGCAGAAGCTGCACGGCTGGGTCCAGCCAGCGCAGCTCGGCGCGGCACTCGGCGCACTCACCGAGATGGCGCTCTAGCGCGGCGGCCTCCCCGGGCTCCAGAGCGCCCAGCAGGTAGGCGGCGATCCCCTCGCGACTCTCGTGGTCGTTCTCGCTCATACCAATCCCTCCGCCAACTCGCCCCTGATCTTCTCCAATCCAAGCCGCATGCGGCCCTTGACCGTACCCAGCGGCACGCCCAGCATCTTGGCGATCTCGGAGTGGCTGAAGCCGCCGAAGTAGGCCAGCTCGATCACCTTGGACTGCTCGCCGGGCAGACCCCCGATCACGCCGCGAACCTCCTCGGCGGTCTCGTGGCGCAAGGCCTCCTCCTCGGTCAGCTCGGTGGCCGGGCGCTGCTCGAGGATCGAGTCATCGTCGAAATCCAGTTTCGGTGCGCGGCCGGCCTTGCTGCGCAGCAGGTCGATCGCCCGGTTGCGGACGATGCCGAGCATCCAGGAGCGGACGCTGCCGCGGGTGCGGTCATAGCGCGCACCGCTGCGCCAGATCGAGATGAAGGCCTCCTGGGTGACGTCCTCGGCGGCCGCCCTCTCGCCGACGATTCTGTAGGCCAGCGAGAAGGCGGCGCCACCATGGCGGTCATAGAAGACGGCGAAGGCCTCGGGGTCCTGGTCCCCGATCAGCGGCATCAGCTCCTCATCGGCAAGCCGCTCGGCCTTCTCTCGTCTGACCTTCATCTGATTCGTTTTCCTCGCTTGGCGCTCAGGCTATGAACGGTTCCACAGCCTTCAGCACCTGTGCTTCGTCGAGCGAGGGGTCAAACGCTTCGGGGGCCGGTTCCTGCTTGTTCTGCAGCCGGATTGCGGCCGCGTGACGGCCCTCGACCTGGACGATCGAGCCGGCTGCGCCGAGCACTTCTTTGGACTTGATCGAGGGCGCAGCGCCGTTGTAGGCGCTGACCCCGGTGTCCTCGAAAGTTTCGGCCAACTTCAGAAACCCCGCCGTGCCCTCGTAGGGGAATTCGAACTTTGGCTCCGCGACGGGCTTGCCGCCGAGCTGCTTGATCGAGGCGCTCAGCGCTTCGACGTGCTGGCGCTCGTCTTCGGCGAGCAGGTTGATCAGGCTCTTCAGTTCGCCCTTGGCCCCGACGCGCTTCTTGGCTTCTTCATAGAAAGTCGACTCGAGGTACTCGAGGGTGAGGGCGAAGTTGAGGATGCCGACGTCGCCGCCTTCGGACATCGCCAAGGCCTTGCGCACGAAGGGGCCGACCATCGCGACGCCGTAGACGGCACCGGCGGCCAGAGCGCCCTTGAGGATCACCTCGCTGCGCGAGAGATCTTCACTGCGCTCCTCGACGCGGACGCCGGCGAGCTCGGGGTGGACCAGTTGCTGATCGGTGATGCTCATCGTGTGTTCTCCTTTTACTTTCGCTCGCCGCTCAGCCGACGATGAAGGGTTCGACGGACTTGAGCACGGTCTTCACATCGGCCGGCTTGGCAAATGCTCCGTCTGGGGTTATTGGTTGACCCAGCAGCGTGTTGAGAGCTGAGGCGTGGCGCCCCTCGACGCTGTGGATTGCTAGCGCTGAGGCGAGGACTTCGGGACTCTTGATGTTGGTCGCCTGGCCCAGGTAGGCGGCGGCGCCGAGGTTCTCAACGGTGCCCGCCAGTTCAAGCACCGACTTGGCGCTCTTCAGCGGAAATTCCGTCTTCGGCTCGGCCGCGGGCTTGCCGCCGAGCTGTTTGACGGCGGCGCTCAGCGCGGCGACGTGCTGGGCCTCCTCGCTGCCGAATTTCTTGATCGTCGCCAGTTCGGCGCCCTTGAAGAGTCCGCTCTTGATCACGTCAGCGTAGAACGCGGTCTCCAGGTACTCGAGCGTCAGGGCGTAGTTGAGAATTCCGATATCGCCCTTGCCGAACTGGGCCGTTTCGCTTGCCCCCGAACCAGAACCGCCCTGGGTTGTGGTGCTGCTCGTCGTACCGCTGCCACTTCCACAGGCGGCGAGAAAGGCCGCCAGCGCGGTCGAGCCGCCAGTCAGGGCGACGAACTTTCGCCGCGAGACGGGGTCCTGGGTGAGGCGCGAGATTGCGCTCCTCGCGGTCGGCCCGCCTTGCTTCTCGGCTGCTTTGCTCTCAGGCATTTGATCGCTCCTCGGTGGTTTGCGCATCTGTGCTCCCCTACGCCGACCCCGGGCTCGCGGATCAATCTCGCTCAGATTCGCGGCCGACCACCGGCCCTTGCCGAGGGCCGCCAGGAGCACTGATCCGTTCCCCGCGCCTGCCCGTATGGCTGGGCATATGCATCTCCCTGCAGCCGTGAAACGCGCCGCCGCGCTTCTCCCCCTCCTCGTCGTCCTCGGCCTCGCCGGCTGCGGCGGCGCCAGCTCCACCGCGGCTGGGCCGGGGGCCGCCGCCAAAACGGTTGCGATTGCCAACTTCGCCTACGCCCCGCCCGATCTGACCGTGGCGAAGGGGACGACGATCGATTTCACCAACGAGGACTCGACCTCCCACACGGCGACCACAAAGAGCTCTGGTGTTTTTGACACCGGCACGATCAAACCGGGCAAGAGTGCCTCGGTCACCCTCGAAAAGACCGGCTCCTTCGCCTACTTCTGCCAGTTTCACCCGTTCATGAAGGGCACGATCACCGTCAAGTAGGGGCGCTGTGGGCGGCTGGCCGAGCGGCCCTGGCGCAAATATCTAGACGGGTGAACCGGCGCGAACCCGCTCGAGCGCCCTGGCGAGCCGCGAGACGCCCTCGGGGATCTGAGCCGGTGGCACGCTGGCAAAAGAGAGGCGCAGGCTGTTCTCGCCTCCGGCGATCATGAAATCTGGGCCGGCGACGAAGGCGACGCCCTCCTCCCTGGCCTCGGCGAGCAGCGCGGCGCTGTCGGTGCCAGCCGCGAGGTCCAACCAGAGGAAGTAGCCGCCGCCGGGCAGGACGAATTGCGCCTCGGGGATCTGCTCGGTGAGCCCCTCCACCAACGCATCGCGGCGATCGCGCAGGGCGCCCTTGACGAACTCGATGTTGCGATCAAGCTCGCCCGATTTGCAGAGCTCAAGGACGATGGCCTCGGCCAGCATGTTGGGCGAGATGTAGGTCTCGTTGGCGCGCTTTGAGAGCTTCGCGATCTCGGCCGTCGGGCCGACCAGGTAGCCGACCCGCACCCCGGGGCTGACCGTCTTTGAGAAGGAGGAGGCGTGGATTACCCGGCCGGCCTGATCGAGGGAGAGCATCGTCTCCAGGGCCTCGTCGTCGAAGGGCAGCTCACGGTATGGGTCATCCTCAAAGAGCCAGAAACCGTGCTCGGCGGCAAGCTCGACCAGGCGTCGGCGCTTGGCGGCCGAGAGCGTGCAGCCGGCCGGGTTGTGGAAATTTGGAATCACGTGGGCGAGCTTGACCGGGCCGACCTCAAGCGCTGCTTCGAAGGCACCGAGATCGAGCCCGTCGGACTCCAGCTCGATCGGCACGAGCTCGACACCGGCGCGCTGCAGGAGCAGCAGGGTGCGATCGTAGGTCGGCTGCTCAACCAGCACCCGGTCCCCGGGCTCCAGCAGGTGCTCGAAGAGCATCGCGGCGCCCTCCATCGAGCCGTTGGCGATCATCACCTGGGCGGGGTCAAGGCCCCCGTGTCGCTCGGCAACCCAGGCGCAGAGGCCGGGGTGTCCGATCCCGGTCCCGTAGGAGAGCGCCCTTTCCCAATCCCGTTCGAGGGCAACCGCGGCCGCCGCGCGGACCGCATCCTTGGGCAGGATGTCGGCGCTGGGCGCGCCGCGGGCGAAGGAAATCGTCTCGGCAGCCATCGCCCTCGACACTAGCAACGCCTCGCCGTCCACTGGGGCCCGCCCGAAGGCGAGGTGCGAGCGACGGGGATCCGGCGCGCGGACCTAGGTGCCGCGCAGGGTCTCGACCGCGATCCTCGCGGTCTCGGTCGGGCTTTCGCCGACCCTCACGCCCTTCGCCTCAAGCGCCTCCTTCTTGGCCTGCGCGGTGCCCGAGGAGCCGGAGATGATCGCCCCGGCGTGGCCCATCTGCTTGCCCGGCGGGGCGGTGAAACCGGCGATGTAGGCGATCACCGGCTTGGAGATCTCGGCGGCGATGAACTCGGCGGCGCGCTCCTCAGCGTCACCGCCGATCTCGCCGACCATGACGATCAGCTCGGTCTCGGGGTCGGCCTCAAAGAGGGTGAGGATGTCGATGAAATCCGAGCCGACGATCGGGTCACCGCCGATCCCGACGATCGATGAGTTGCCCTCCCCGGCCTGTTTTAGCTCGTTGCCGATCTGGTAGGTCAGCGTCCCCGACTTTGAGACCACGCCGATCTTCCCCGGGTCAAAGAACTGCGCCGGGATGATCCCGACGTTCGCCTTGCCCGGCGAGAGGACCCCAGGGCAGTTGGGGCCAATCAGCCGCACGCCGGCCCCCTTGGCCTTCCAGTAGGTCCTCAGCATCTCGAGCACCGGGATCCCCTCGGTGATCGCGATCACCGTCTCGACCCCGGAATCGATCGCCTCGTCGATCGCCGGCGCCGCGAAGCGGGCCGGGACGAAGATCATCGAGGTGTTGGCACCGGCCTCTTGCACCGATTCCTTGATCGAGTCAAAGACCGGCACGCCACCGACCTCCTGACCGCCCTTGCCCGGGGTCACCCCGGCGACCAGCTCGGTCCCGTAGTCGCGGTTTCGCAGTCCGTGGAAGGAGCCCTCGCGGCCGGTCAGGCCCGAGACGACCAGCTTCGTGTCGTTGTCGACCACGATCGACATCAGCCGCTGCCCTGCGCCAACTCGACCACGCGCTCGGCCGCACCGAGCATCGTCCCCTGGACCTCGAGTCCCTCGATCGCGGCCTGCTCGAGCAGCGCCAGGCCCTGCTCGGAGTTGGTGCCGTCCAGTCGCACGACCAGCGGCACGTCGAGGTCGATCTGCCGCGAGGCTTCGATGATCCCCTTCGCCACCTCATCGCAGCGGGTGATGCCACCGAAGATGTTGAAGAGGATCGCGTTGACCTTGGGGTCGGAGGTGATCACCTCAAGCGCGTCGATGATCGCCTCGGCCTTTGAGCCGCCACCGGCATCGAGGAAGTTGGCCGGGGCGCCGCCGGCCTGGGCGACGACGTCGAGGGTCGACATGCACAGCCCGGCGCCATTGCCGAGGATGCCGACGTCGCCGTCGAGCTTGACGTAGGTGAGTCCCTTCTCCTTGGCCATCGCCTCCTGGGGGTCCTCGTCGGCTCCGGCCTCGAGCTCGGCCAGCTCCTGGTGGCGATACAGGGCGTTGCCGTCGATCGTCACCTTCGCGTCGAGGGCGAGCACGCCGCGCTCGGCGGTGACGATCAGCGGGTTGACCTCGATCAGGGTGGCGTCCTCGGTGCTCGCCACCTCGGCCAGCTGCGCGAGGATCTCGGCGATTTGGTCGACAACGTCGGGATCGAGGCCGGCGGCGGCGGCGATCGGGCGGGCGGCGGCGGCGTCGAAGGGCACCGTCGGATCAATGTGGCGCTTGATTAGCGCCTCGGGATCCTCGGCCGCGACCGCCTCGATGTCCATCCCGCCCTTGGCGGAGACCATCGCCAGCAGCTTCTTCTCGGAGCGATCGAGGATCACCGAGGCGTAGTACTCAGCGGCGATGTCCGAGCCGGCCTCGACCCAGACCTGGTCGACCCGGAAGGGACCCTCGCCGTGGGGGCCGGTGATGTCCATGCCGAGGATCGCCTCGGCATGCTCGCTCGCCTGCTCGGCGTCGGCGGCGAGCTTGATCCCGCCCGCCTTGCCGCGCCCGCCGATCAGGACCTGCGCCTTGATCGCGCAGGGGAATCCGACCCGCTCGGCAGCCGCCACGGCCTCCGCCACCGTGGCCGCGACCTCGCCGCTGGGCACGGCGATGCCGTGCTTGGCGAACAGCTGCTTGCCCTGATACTCGAGGAGGTCCATAGGGGGACGCGCCGCCATGGCGCGGGCGGCAGCCTATAATGCCGCGGCTCACCGTGCCTCTTCCCGGTCTGAAAACAATAAAATGGGTCACCGCCGATTGCTACGGCACCCTGATCGATTGGGAGAAGGGGATACTCGACGCCTGCAAGAAAGAGGCCGAGAAGGACGGCTTTAGCTTCGACGAGACGGCGTTCTTGGCCCGCTTCATGGAGGTGCAGGCGGAAATCATGGCCGGCTCCTATGAACTCTATGCCGAGGTTCTGCGCCGCACGATCGTCAAGGTTGCCGGTGAGCAGGGCTGGGAAATCGAGCCCTCCCGGGCCCAGTTTTTGCCCGACAGCGTCGCCTACTGGCTGCCCTTCCGCGAGGCCAACGCGGCGATGGACAGGCTCGCGAAACGCTACGAGATCGGGATCATCTCCAACGTCGACGACAAACTGCTGGGCATCTCCCGCCGCCACCTTCGCACCGAACTCGACCTCGTGGTCACCGCCCAGCAGGTGCGCAGCTACAAGCCCGATCCGGTCCACTTCAAAGAGTGCGCCCGGCGGATCGGCGGCAAGAAAGGCTGGGTCCACATCGGCTGCGACTACACCACCGACATCGCGCCGCTGCTGAAGATGAACGTGCCGGTGATCTGGGTCAACCGCCATGGCGAGAAACTCGAAGGGCGCAAAGCCCCCGCCGCCACGGTCAAGAACTTCCGCGACGCGGCGAAAAAGCTCGGCGCGTCCTAAGCGTTATCTAGCGTTTCGAAACTTCACCCCGGCTCTGGTTTTCGAACTAGAGCGTCCAGTCCAACGCTCATGCATCAATTGAGAAAAAACTCTGCGCGATGGCGTGCCCGCCTGCCGATCGCCGCCGGCGCCCTGGCGATGCTGATCGCGCTCTGTCTGGCGGCAGCTCCGGCCGGCGCCGCTCGCCACGCCGAGCTTGGTCTCGAAGAAGGCAAACCGAACTTCATCGTGATCCAGACCGATGACCAGACGCTCGACGGTCTCTATGCCAGCTACAAACCCTACGCCGGCGCGCCAGCGATCCGGGCGATGCCAAACACGCTGGACATGATCGCCAAACGCGGCGAGACCTTCAATCGCTACTACGTCTCCTATCCGCTCTGCTGCCCCTCGCGGGTGAGCCTCTTGACCGGCCGCTACGCCCACAACCACGGCGTCAAAGGCAACGTGCAGCCCAACGGCGGCTACTCCGGATTCGCCGCGCGCGGCGCCTTCGCCCACAACCTCGCGGTCTGGCTGCAAAACGCGGGCTACAAGACAATCCACATCGGCAAGTTCCTCAACGGCTACGGCGAAGCGCCCTACAGCAACCCCACCGAAGTGCCTCCGGGCTGGAGCTCCTGGCACACGGTCGAGGCCGCCGACTCGACCCACTTCTACTACGGCTATGAACTCAACAACAACGGCGTCGTCGACGGCCCCTACGGCGACCCCGGCAACCTGGAAACCCGCGAATACCCGGTCAAGGATAGTCCCGGCTGCCCGTTCGCGCCGACCAACGGCCTGCCCTGCTACTACGAGACCGACAAGCTGACCGAAATCGCGACCGATGAACTGGCCGAAACGCCGGTCGAACAGCCCTTCTATCTCCAGCTCGACTACACGGCGCCGCATGGCGACTTCCGCCGCCCGGCCGGGCCCGAGCCGCCACCGCGCTACGAAAACCTGTTCAAGGGAGCGCGGGTGCCGCACGGACGCTCGGAAGGCTTCGATGAGGGCAACGTCGCCGACAAGCCCCGTTTCATCCGCGAAGCGCCGCACCTGACCCTCGATGATAAGCACACCTACCGCGTCTACTGGGACAAGCAGCTCGAGGCGCTGCGCGGCATCGACGACGGGGTCAAACAGATCATCGACACGCTCGGCGCCGAGGGCCGGTTGCGCAACACCTACATCCTCTACACCTCAGACAACGGCTTCTTCTTCGGCGAGCACCGCCTGATCGGCGGTAAGTTCCTCGCCTATGAGCCCTCCACGCACCTGCCCTTCCTGATCCGGGGGCCGGGGATCCAACCGGGCAGCTCGAGCGGCGAGCTGAGCATGAACATCGACATCGCCCCGACGGTCCTCGCACTGGCCGGTGTCGAAGCCGATAAGAGCATCGATGGCCGCTCGATGGTCCCCTATCTCGAAAACCCATCGCTGCGCAGTCGCCGGCCGCTGCTCTTTGAGTCCTTCGTGCAGACCAATGACGTCGAACAGCAGGGCGCGATCGACCAGCCCGGAGACCAGAGCGGCGGCGAAGCCGCGCGCTCATCGGCGCTTGGGCGCGAGTTGCAGCGCCGCGGTGGTGCCAGCGCCTCGCTCCTGGCCCCGCCCAAGAACTACGAGGGAATCCGCCTCGGGCCCTACAAGTACATCGCCTGGCCCGACGGCGAGAAGGAGCTCTATGACATCAACCGCGATCCCTACGAGCTCAACAACATTGCGAAAATCCCAAACTTCTTCCCGATCCGCAACTTCCTCCATGAGGAACTCGCCCGGCTCGAGGAATGCGTCGGGATCGAATGCCGGCGACCGGCGCCGAAACTGCCTCCGACCCGCAGGGAATTCCAGCATCTTCGCGCCCGCGAAAAGCGCGAAAAACGCGAAGAACGCGAGGAACAAAAGGAACGGCGCGAAGAAGAACACCGCCACGGCCACCATTAGCGGCTCGGCCGCGTTGCTGCTCTGCGCCTTCGGGCGCTTTGCTACCTGATCACGGCAAGCACGTCACCGCTTGAGACCGAGGCACCCTCGACCACGTTCAGCTCCTCGACCTTGCCCGCCCGATGGGCGCTGATCTCGTTCTCCATCTTCATCGCCTCGATCACGCAGATCAGATCGCCCTCGGCGACCTCCGCCCCCTGCTCGACGGCGACCTTGAAGACGGTGCCCTGCAGGGGTGAGGGAAGCACCTCGCTGGAGCCCGCCGCGCCGCCGCCCGAGCTGCGCTCGCGCCTTGGCGGGCGCCGCGCGGCGCCGGGGCTCGGCGAGCCCAGCGGCCCGCTCGGCTCGCCGATCACCTTGACCTCAAAGAGCCTGCCCGAGACCTCGACCTTGTAGTCGCGCGCCACGGCGGCCTTCTCCTCGGCCCCCTCGGGCGCTGCCGCAGGGGCCTGGGCCGCGGTCCCCTTGAGCCACTCCTTGTCCTCCATCAACTCGCGGCAGGTCTCGCCCCTTTGCCACTGCTCGGTGGCGAGGATCGCTTCGTGGAAGGGGATCAGAGTGACCAGCGGCTCGATCTCGTATTCGGCCAGGGCGCGCAGCATGCGCCGCGTCGCCAGCTCGCGGTCGCGGTCCCAGACGATCAGCTTGGCGACCATCGGGTCATACATCGGCGTCACCTCTGAGCCCGCCTGCACACCGGAGTCGACCCGCACCCCCGGTCCGGCCGGCTCCCGATAGGTCGTGATCGCACCTGGTGCGGGGGCGAAGTTCTTGTGGGCTGCCTCGGCGTTGATGCGACACTCGATCGCGTGCCCGCGCAGCTCGACGTCTGCCTGGGAGATCGAGAGTCTCTCGCCCGCCGCGACGAGGATCTGCTCGCGGACGATGTCGATGCCGGTGACCATCTCGGTCACGCAATGCTCGACCTGCACACGGGTGTTCATCTCGAGGAAGAAGTAGTCCTCACCGACCTGCATCCCCTCGACCGTGCCGGCACCGCGGTAGCCGACCGCCTGGGCGGCGTCGGTTGCGATCTTGCCGATCCGCTCGCGCATCTCGGCATCGACGTGGGGTCCGGGAGCCTCCTCGATCACCTTCTGGTGGCGGCGCTGGACCGAGCAGTCGCGCTCGCCGAGGTGGATCACGTTGCCGTGGGAATCGGCCAGCACCTGGACCTCGACGTGGCGCGGGTCGTGCAGGTAGCGCTCCACATAGACCCGCTCATCGGAGAAGAACTTCTCGCCTTCCCGGGCGGCGCCCTCGAAGGCCTCCTCGAGCTCGGTGGCGCTCTGCGCCACGCGGAACCCCTTGCCCCCGCCGCCACCGGCGGCCTTGCAGGCAACCGGGTAGCCGGCCTCCTCGGCCTGGCGGCGAGCGGCCTCGATATCGGCGGCGGGTTCGGTCGCGCCGGGCACGATCGGCACCCCGGCCGCGGCCATAATCTCGCGCGCTCGGGTCTTTGAGCCCATCGACTCGATCGCCGCTGGCGGCGGTCCGATGAAGGTGGTTCCGGCCTCCTCGCAGGCGCCGGCGAACTCGGCATTCTCGGCCAGGAAGCCATAGCCGGGGTGGATCGCCTGGGCGCCGGCCTGCTTCGCGGTGGCGATTATCTTGGCGATATCCAGGTAGCTCTCGGCGGGCAGCGCCGGGCCGATCAGAAAGGCCTCATCAGCCTCCCTCACATGCGGTGCATCGCGATCGATCTCCGAGTAAACGGCGACCGAGCCGATCCCCATCTCCCTCAGAGTGCGGGCGACGCGGATCGCGATCTCGCCGCGATTGGCGATCAGGACCTTCTCGAAGGGCAGCGCTGAAGGGCTCATCAGCGGCGCAGTCTATTCGGATGGCTCGGCGTCAGCCGCGCTTCTTGAGCAGCTTCACGCTCTTCTTGTGAACCGCGGTTGTGCCGCCCTTTGGCGTGAAGGAAATTGAGAGCTTGAGCTTCAGCTTCCCGCTCCGATCGAGGCGCTTTTTGGCCTTGCCCTGTGGGTCGATCGCGAGCGTCACCAGGCCGGCCTTGGCGACTCGCTTGCTCACCTTCCTGATGCCTTTGGCGGAGAGCACCAGCCTGCCCGGCCCGGGAACGCTGACCTTGAGCGTCGCGGTTCCCTTCTTCTTGTTGAGCTTCAGCTTGCCGATCGAAAAGTCGCTGCGTGGAGCGATCGTGATCGACCCTTCAGAGCTGGTCGGCGTGCCCGCGCCGTCGGTGGCGGTGACCCCGACCCGGTAGGTGCCCGCCGCGGAGTAGGTGTGGGTGAGGGAGTCCCCGGCGCCCTGGGCGCCGTCGCCGAAAGCAAAGACGGCGGCCCCGAGCGGCCAGACATCAAACGGTGAGACCGAGAACGCCACCGGCGTGCCGACCGTTCCGGTGGCTGGGATCGAGAGGCCTCGCAGCTGGGGCGCGAATGCGTCATAGCCGGCGAACTGGATGATCGAGTTGACGCCGTTTGAGCGCGGCCAGAGCACGGTGGCATCACCGGCGCCATCCAGCGCTGCTGCCGGTCGCATCGTGTCGGGACTGGTCGCAGAGATAGCGACGGGCACCGAGAAGGAGCCACCTGGCCTTCGGATCGAGGCTAGAACAACCTGTTCAGAACCATCGCTGCCCGACCAGGTGAGGAGCGTTTCCCCGTTCGCGTTGGCGGCCAAATTCGGGGCGCTCGCCTGCCCTTCTTCGGCCGAGATGTCAATCGGGGCGGAGAAGGGGCTGCCGGGGTCGGGCCGGGTCACACCCTGGAGGATGATGTTGGGGGCGCTGGAGAGCTCCCAGACCACCGTCGCGGCGCCGCCCGGGGCGGCGGCGATCTGCGGGGCGAAGGCCAGCTGCCCGGGTTCAGAGAGTGCCACCGGGGTCGAGAACCCGCCACCGTCGCGGGTCGCGGCCTCGACCGTATCGGTGGTCGCGGTGGCGAGCTGCCAGACGACGGTCAGATCGCCGCCCGTATCGACTCCGACATCGGGAACGATCGCGTCTTCTTCAGGCGCCAGTCCGGGGGTGAGCTGCACCGCCGGGGAGAAGGGGCTACCAGGCGGTGCCGAGGCCGCTTCGATGACGTCGTTTTCTTTGCTTTCGTAGTCCCAGGTGACGGTCGCTTCCCCGGCGTCATCAATCGCGGCGCCGCCGAGAAAGGCGCTCTGTTTTTCGACAACAGGCTGCGGGGAGATCACCTGCGGCGCGCTGAAGGCGCCGCCCGCGGGGCGCACCGAGGCTTCGATGAAGTTGGCGCTCGGGTCAACGACCGATTCTGGATCGCGGCTCGCCCAGGCGAGGAGCACGTCGCCGCCGGGGCTGATCGCGAGCTGGGCTTCTCCGGGGATCACTCCGGCCGGCAGCGAGGTGATTTCAACCGGCGCTGAGAAGGAGCCGCCGGGCGACCGGGTCGCGAGCTCGAGAACCGAGACTCCGGGCGGGTTGGCGAAGTGCCACCAGGCGATCACCGCTTCGCCACCGGGTGTGATCGCCACCTCGGGCCGGGTGGCGGCTTCGGAGAGCGTCGTGGGAGCGCTGAAGCTGGCCCCCGTGACACGGGTTGAGACCTGGACGATGTGGCTGGGGCCGCTGGTGCTCTGCCGCTCCCAGGCGGCGACGGTGTTGCCGCCGGCATCCATCGCGACGACCGGATTGCTCGCATCGCGGCCCGGTTGAGAGAGTTCGCCGGGCGCCAGCCAGGCGGGGGCAGCGGCGGCCGGCGCGGCGGCCAGGACAAACATTGCGCATGCGAGCAACGCGACCCTCATGATCACCCTCTTCCCTGACACAGTCTCTTTAACCCCCCACACGTCCCAGAAGACCGTAGCGCGCCGGGCTTCTCGACGCCAGGCTAGGCTGCCCGGAAATGTTGATCGAGCTGCAGAGCCACTCGACCGTCTCCGACGGCCAGCTGGTCCCGGCCGAGGTGGTGCAAAGGGCGGTGCAGGCGGGGGTGACGACCCTGGCCCTCAGCGACCACGATGCGATCGCCGGGGTCGAGGAGGCCGAACGGGAGGCGCACCGACTCGGGATCGAGCTGCTGCCCGCGATCGAGATGTCCTGCGTGCATGAGTACGCAGAAGACCTCCACGTCTGCGGTTACTGGGTCGACCTCGAGGCGATCGCCCCCGCCTGCGAGCGCGCCCAGCGCGAGCGCGTCACCCGGGCCGGGGAGATCATCGAGCGCTTGCGCGCCGAGGGCTTTGAGCTGACCCTCGAGGACGCGGTCGCCGAGGCCGGCGATGCGCTCTCGATCGGCCGCCCCCATATCGCCCGTGCCGCCGGGGCAAGCGGCGACCTGGGACCGTTCTTTGAGGAGTACCTGGTGCCCGGCGCCAAGGCCTTCGTCCCGCGCCGCTGGCCGACCGCGGCGCAGGCGATCGAGCTGATCCACGCCGCCGGTGGCGTGGCCGTGATCGCCCATCCCTACTGGGACATCTCCGAGTCGGCCGAGGTCGATGAGCTGATCCGCTCGCTTGGGGCAGACGGCGTCGAGTGCTTCTATCCGACCCACAGCAAGGAGCAGACCGCCCATCTGCTCGCCCTCTGCAGCGAGCTCGGGCTCCTCGCCACAGCCTCCTCCGATTACCACGGGCCGACCCACAAGACCTTCTCGGCCTTCGGCGCCTATCAGACCTACGGGCTGGGTCTGCCCCAGGTGCCACCCAGGCCCTAGCCCCGGCGAGGCGACCCGCCGGGCGCCCAGGCGCGGCGCTCGGTCGCTGGCGCCGGGAGGGGGTCGTCCCCAGCTAGGCGGTGACCGCGGGCGCCGGGACCAGCCCGCGCTGCTCGAGGTAGCCGAGCAGCTTCTGGGCGGACTCCTCGGGGGACTCGTTCTCGGTGTCGCAGACCCAGGCCGGGTTCTCGGGGACCTCGTAGGGGTCCGAGACGCCGGTGAATTCCTTGATCTCACCGGCGAAGGCTTTCTTATATAGGCCCTTGACGTCGCGCTCTGCGCAGGTGTCGACCGAGGCCTTGACGTAGACCTCGATGAAGCGCTCGCCCATCAGCTCGTGGGCCTCGTCGCGGATCTCCGCGTAGGGGGAGATCGCGGCGGTGATCACCGGCACGCCGTTGCGGGAGAGCAGGTCAGCGACGAAGGCGATGCGGCGGATGTTGATGTCGCGGTCCTCCTTGGAGAAGCCCAGCCCCTTGGAGAGGTTTTCGCGGACCACGTCGCCGTCGAGGATCTCGAGCTTTGATCCACGCTCGCGCAGATGCCCCTCAAGCAGTCTCGAGATCGTGGTCTTGCCGGCTCCGGAGAGCCCGGTGAACCAGAGGGTGAAGCCCTTCTCACCAGCCATACCTTTCAGTCCTCCTTGTAAGCGTCGATCAGGATGTCGGCGACCTCATCGCGGGAGAACTCGTGCGGCGGGCGTTCGCCCTTGCTGAGCATCTCGCGAACCTTCGTCCCGGAGAGGAAGAGGTGCGCCTCTTGGTCATGCGGGCAGGTCTTGCCGGAGGCAAGCCCCTCGCACTCGTTGCACCAGAAGGTGTGCTCGAACATCAGCGGCTCGATCCCGAGCTCGTCGATGTCGATCTCATCGAAGATCTTCTGCGCGTCATAGGTGCCGTAGTAGTCACCCGCACCGGCGTGATCGCGGCCGACGATGAAGTGGGTGGCGCCGTAGTTGCGCCGCACGATCGCGTGCAGGACGGCCTCGCGCGGGCCGGCGTAGTGCATCTTCGCCGGCTTCACGCCGAGCACGACGCGGTCGTTGGGGTAGTAGTTGTCCATCAGCACCTCATAGCAGCGCATGCGCACGTCGGCGGGGATGTCGCCGGCCTTGGTCTTGCCGATCAGGGGATGGATGAAGAGCCCGTCGCAGGTCTCCAGCGCGGCCTTGGTCAGGTACTCATGGGCGCGGTGGATCGGGTTGCGGGTCTGAAAGGCGACGATCCGCTTCCAGCCGCGCGCCGCGAAGTCGGCTTTGTGCTCGGCCGGGGTCTTGTAGCGACGCATGAAGGCCTCATCGTGATCGGGCAGAGCGTCGACCTCGATCGGCCCGGCGATCATCCGGTCGCCCTCCGCATAGATCGCCGCCACGCCCGGGTGCTCACCGTCGGCGGTCCCGTAGACCCGCTCGGCCTCGCTCTTTGCGTCGCGCTCCCAGATCTCCTCGACCGTGATCCGCCCCAGCGCCTTGCCCTCATCGCTGGCCAGCTCGATCACGTCGCCGACCTCGCAGGCGAGTTCGGTCGCCAGCGTGATCGGGATCGGCCAGTAATCGCCCTTAACGGTGCGCATCTCGGCGCAGACCCGCTCCCAATCGGCGGAGCCCTGGAAGCCGGCCAGGGGCGCGAAACCACCGAGTCCGATCATCTCGAAGTCGGCGGTGTGGCGCTCGTCAAGTGTCAGGGAAAGCTCGGTCATCGTCTCACTCATCGGGGGAATCTCACCAATCGGGTCGGGGAAAGGGAATCAGGAAATGAGAATCAGGGGCGCGCGGGGTGCCCGGTCTGTTCAGTTGATCCCGCACTCGGTCTTGGAGAGTCCCGCCCAACGCCCGTCGCGGGGCGAAGCGCCCGGGCCAACCGGCTTGGTGCAATGCGTGCAGCCGATCGACGGGTAGCCGTGATCATGGAGGGGGTTGTACGGGAGGTGGTGCTCACGGATGTAGTTCCAAACGTCGCGCTCAGACCAGTCCGCCAGCGGGTTCAGCTTCCAGAGGTTGAACTTCTTGTCCCAGCCGAACTTCGGGGTCTTTGACCGGGTACTGGAGTCTCCACGGCGAACGCCAGCGAGCCAGCAGTCTACGGAAGACAGCGCCCGGCGCATCGGCTCGACCTTGCGCAGGCCGCAGCAGAAGTCAGGGTCGCTGTTCCAAAGCTCCTCGCCATGGCGCTCGGCCTGCTCCTCCAGGGAGAGGTTGTGGAAACGATCGAAATTGATCCCCAAATGCTCGGCGAGCTTGTCGCGCGTCTCATAGGTCTCGGGAAAGAGGACGTCGGTATCGAGGTAAAAGAAGCGCGCCTCGGGGTTGATCTGGCTCGCCATGTGGGCGGTCACCGAGCTCGTTTTCTGAAACGAGCAGGCGATGTAGTGGCGCTCGCCGAAGGTCTCGAACATCCACTCGATCGTCTCCGGCGCGGAGCGCTCCTCGAGTTCCTCCGCCACGCCGGTGGCCCACTCCTCGGTGGTCGGAATCGAGAGCGCGGGCACACCCAGTGCGGTCGCCGGGCTCATATCGCGCACTCCCCCTCCCCGCGCTCGACCTTGTATGGGCTGGAGCGGTTCCAATCGATGAACTGTTGCATGGTCTCGAGGCTGAACTCAGCCGGAAGGGTGAGGTCCTTGATCTCGGCTTCGAAGCGCTCGGCGCCGACCCGCTCGGCGAAGGCGTTGAACTGCTCGCCGGAATCGCGGCGCTCGGCCTCATAGATTCGGATCCAGCGCTCGACCGCGGCGGGCACGCGTTTGGCCGGCAGTCGCGCTTTGAGCCGCGTGCCGAAGACCACCTCGCCGCCCTCATAGTTGCCGCCGATGTGGGGGATGTAGGCGGGCATCTGGCGGCCGCCGACCTTCAGCGAGGCGCCGTAGAAGCCGATATTGGCGATGTGGTGCTGGCTGCACCCGTTGGGGCAGCCGCTCATCTTGATGTGGATCTGTTTGGTCATCGGATCGGAGATCCCCATCGCTTCAACACGCTCTTTGATCGCTCGATTCAGGCCCATCGAGCTGGTGATGCCAAGTTTGCAGCTGTCGGTGCCTGGGCAGCTGACCACATCGGTGATCTCCCGGGCACCGGCCTCGCCCAGGCCAAGCTCGACCAGGCGCTGCCAGACGTCATAGAGGGACTCCTCGCGAACCCAGCGCAAGACCAGGTTCTGCTGCACCGTGCTGCGCGCGTAACCGCCCGTGTGCTCACGCATGATCGCCGCCAGGCCGCGGAATTGCTCGGGGCTCAGATCGCCGCGGGTGATCTTCACCTCGACGCTCGCGAAGCCCTCCTGGCGCTGGGCCCTGACGTTGCCCTCGACGTAGCGCTCGAACTCGCTGCGATCGCCGTTGGGCGAGGCGGCCCGCGCCGGTGGCGCGGGCGCATTGGCCTGCTCGTCATCGTCAAAGCGCAGGCGCTCAAGGTCGAAGTCGCGCTCGGTCACCCAGTCGCCCTCGAGCTCCTCATCGACGAGCTCGCGGAAGGCATCGATGCCGATCTTGTCGATCAGGACCTTGATTCGGGCGCGGGCGCGGTTGGCGCGCAGCCACTCCTGGCGGTCGAAGATCCGCAGCACGGCCTCGGCAATCTTGAGGTAGTCGCCGTTGTCGGCCTCGACGAACTCATAGAGGGTCGGGGCGACCCGGGCCATGATCGAGGTGCCACCGCCAACCCGGACCTCAAAACCCTTGACACCTTCGCGCTCGCGGCTGAGGAAGGCGATGTCGTGGATGCCGGTGATCGCCCGGTCCTCATCGGAGCCGCTGAAGGCGGTCTTGATCTTGCGCGGCATCAGCTGGGTCGTCGGGTGACGGACGAAATAGCGGACGTAGGCGTGGGCGTGGGGGGTCGGGTCGAAGATCTCATCGCTAGCGACACCTGCCCAGGGGTCACCGGTCACGTTGCGCACCGTGTTGCCGCAACCCTCGCGCGAGGAGAGGTCGGCCTGCGCGATCTCGCGCAGCAGGGCCTCCATGTCGCGCAACGGCACATGGTGGATCTGGATGTTCTGCCGGGTCGTGATGTGGCCCTTGTTGAGCGGCGCGTACTTCTCGACCACGCTGGCGAAGGCCTCCATCTGCTGCGGCGTGACGCCGCCGTAGGGAAGCTTGACGCGGACCATCTGCACGTCGGGCTGGCGCTGCCCGTAGACGCCCTGTTTGAGGCGAAAGCCGATGAACTGGTTCTCCTCGAGCTCGCCGGAGAGGAACTTCTCGGCTTCATTGTCGAAATCATCGAACTCGCGCTCGATGATCGGGATCACGCTGCCGGGGACGTTCTCATAGCTCTCGGGGTTCTCCAGAGTGCCGGTTCGGCCCTTGCCGCGCTGCTGCTTGTCCTGATCGACCACGACCTCCACGAGATTGAAAATAGCAAAACCTGACAGGAATTAGGGTATTTAACCCCGATCAGGCGCGCTGGGCCCTTTTTCTCGCCTCCAGAATCGATGCAGCTTCGCCCGACTCGGCGACGTAGCCGTCCTCGGGATCGAGTCGCAGGCCGGCCTGCGACCAGCCGACGATGCCCTCGCTGAGCTTGACCGCATTGAGGCCGGCGTCGCTGAGCGCCTCGGTCGCCATCGAGGAGCGGGTACCGCCACGGCAGTAGAGGATCACCGGGCGCTCGCGGTCGAGCTCAGCGATCCGCTCGGGCAGCTGCTCGAGCGGCAGATGGGTGGCACCGGGGATGTGGGCGGCGTCCCACTCGTGGCCGACCCGCACATCGACGAGCTGGGCGCCGTCCTCGATCAGCGCCTGGGCCTCCTCCCGGGAGATCTCGTTGCTGCTCGCGGTGTCCTCAGTCAACCTCGGTCCCCTCGATCAGGAAGGCGACCCGCACATGGGCGCGGTACTCGTCGAGGTTCTCGCCGCGGATCCCGGTCGAGACGATGTCGACGGCGCGGATGTTTCGCAGCGTCCCCTGCGCCTGGGAGAGCGCCTGTTTTGCGGCGTCATCGGTCGATGTCTTGGAGCTGCCAACCAGCTCGATGATTTTCACCACGGTCATCGCGTACCACCTTCCAGGTCCTGAATCGTTGCCTTGGCACTAACGCCCTCAAGCAGAGCCGCGCGTGTCCACGGTGAGACCCTCTGCCCGCCGCCCACCGGCGGCGCGGCGGTCTCGGCTGCAAATCGCTGCAGGGCCGCGGCGATCGCCGCGGCCTCCGCCGCGCTGGCGCTTGGCTTCATCGCTAAAGCCTATTGACTGGGCTTGTGTTCGCCGGTCTTGCCCAGCCCCGCCACGGGCTGCCCGACGCTGACTTCCGCACAGCCGAGTGGGTGTGGATCGAAGGGGTCGATAAAGGCGTGGCCACTGCGTCCCTGGCGCCCACGAATCGGCGGTGCGTGCACGGTCGGGGGGTTGGGCGAGCACTGGATCACTTCGTCGCGCACGCCGTCGCGAGCGTCGATCGTGTCGGCGCCTCCACCGCCGTAGATTCGGTCGACCCCGGGCTGGCCGAGGATGCTGTTGGCGCGACCGTTGCCGACCAGCACGTCGTTGTCAAAGGAACCCTCCATGTCCTCATCGGAGCTCGAGAGGCGCACCGGGCGGCAGTTGGGTATCGCGTCGATCCAGGCTTTGTGCAGCGGGAAGGAGACGTGCAGCAGACCCGGGTGGGCCTGGGTCTCGGCGAAGGAGGCATCATCTCGGCCCGGGCCGCCGACCAGGGCGCCCCCGGCGCAACCGCCGCCGGCGGCGAGCAGGTCCCCGTCCTTGCCCCCGTAGAGGAAGGTCGGCCCGGGAATGCTGCCGATCAGGCCATCGGACCCGCCGCCCCCGTAGAGGCGGTCGCTGCCAAAGCCGGCCTCGATCAGGTCGTCCTCTGAGCCGCCCCTGATCACATCGTTGCCCAATCCGCCCGCGAGGCGAACGTTGGCGATCGCGGCGAGTGAGCCTTTCACCGTGAGCCGATCGTTGCCGGGTCCGAGGTCGGCGGTCAGCCAGCGCGCCGGGCCGCCGAACGGACAGGAGACCTGGTCGGGCCCGATCCGCACACACCCGGGGCCGATCGCAATCCCTTTTTTGGCGCCGATCCCGAGCGCGTCAGCGCTCGCTTCAAAGCGCAGGGTGAAGTCATCGGTCCCGCCGAGGCCGATCACCTGGACGCCGCCGCCACCCCCGCCGGTGGCGTCGAATTCAGCGTAGGCAGAGGCCTTGAGCGGTTTTTCCTTGCCGCAGGAGACGGTCCTGCCCTTCGCTCCTTTGCAGGCGTCGCTACCCTGGCCGCCGTTTATTTCGTCATGGCCACCGCCACCGATGATCGTGTCATCGCCGGGGCCGCCGTCGATCACGTTGGAGTTCTTGTCGCCGATCAGGGTGTCATCAAAGGCCGAGCCTTCGATGCTCTCGAAGCGGTAGAGGCGGTCGTGGCCATCGCCGCGGGCCCGGTGTTCGGGCAGGGAGACCCGCACACCGCCATCCTTGCCGGCACCGACGTCGGTGGCGAAGGAGGCGATGTCACCGATCCCGGCACCACCGTCCATGCGGTCATAGCCGTAGTCGCCGTGGACGAGGTCGTAGTTTCCGGGACCGCCGCTCAGGGTGTCGATGCCGAGACCCCCAGCAACCTCGTCGTAGTCCCCGGGGCCACCGAGCACCGTGTCATCACCGAGATCCCCCATCACGCGGTCGGTGCCGGGACCGCCATCGAGGTAGTCATCGCCCCGGCCACCATGGATCAGATCCTCGCCGGCGCCGCCGCAGATCAGATCGTTACCCAGGCTGCCGAAGATTTCATCATCGCCGGGCCCGCCCCAGATCACGTCGCGGCCCGGCGTCCCGCGCAACACGTCGTTGCCATCGGTGCCGATGATCGTCGGCCGGCGTCCGTGGCAGCGCGGTTCCTTGATTTCGGGCGCCCCGGTCGGCCCGGCGCCGATCGACGCAAACGCGACCGTGAGCAGCGCGATCGCGGCGCCCATGCCCCTAGCTCGACTCTTCACTTGTGGAGCGTAGAGACCCGCGGCGGACAAAGGGTGCGCTCAGGCGCTGCGGATCAGCTTCTTGTTGACGAACTCATCGGCGCCGTAGCGGCCGAGCTCGCGACCAAAGCCCGAGCGCTTGAAGCCGCCGAAGGGAAGCTCCGGGCTGTCGGCCCCGACCAGGTTGACGTAGACCATCCCGGCTTCGATCGCATCGGCGACCCGCTCGGCCTGCTCGGGATCGGTGCTCATCAGGTAGGAGCCGAGGCCGAACGGTGTCTGGTTGGCCAGAGCGACAGCCTCCTCCTCAGAGGCAACCCGGTAGACCTGCGCGACCGGGCCGAAGAACTCTTCCTGGGAGGCCTGATCGCCGGGCTCGATCCCGGTCAGGATCGTCGGCTCGAAGTAGTTGCCCTCGCGCTTTCCGCCGAGCAGGACCTCGGCGCCGTTCTCGACCGCGCGCTTGACCTGATCCTCGAGCCGGTCGGCCGCGGCCTGCGAGGAGAGCGGCCCGATCGCGGTGTCCTCGGCACTGGGGTCGCCGGGCTTGGCGGCGGCCAGCTTCTCGCGGAAGCGCTCGAGGAACTCGTCATAGAGCTCCTCGGCGACGATGAAGCGCTTGGCGGCGTTGCAGGACTGGCCGGTGTTGTCAAGCCGCGCTTCGGCGGCCTGCTGGGCAGCGGCGTCGAGATCGCCGCTACCGAGCAGGATGAAGGGGTCCGAGCCGCCGAGCTCGAGCACCACCTTCTTCAGGTTGCGCCCGGCGATCTCGGCGACGGCGGCGCCGGCCCGCTCGGAGCCGGTGACCGAGACCCCGTGCAGACGCGGGTCGGCGATCACCCACTCGATCTGCTCGTTGGTGGCATAGATGTTCTGGTAGACGCCCTCGGGCAAGCCAGCGTCATCGAAGATCTGCTGCATCGCCGCGGCCGATTCGGGGCACTGCGGCGCATGCTTGAGCAGGATCGCGTTGCCGATCACCAGGTTCGGACCGGCGAAACGGGCGACCTGGTAATAGGGGAAGTTCCAGGGCATGATCCCGAGCAGGACGCCGAAGGGGCTGCGGCGGACCACCGCCGTGCCCTCGCCACCGAGCAGCTCGATTGGCTCGTCTGCCATCAGATCCTCGGCGCGCTCGGCGTAGAAGGCATAGATTTCGGCCACGAAGTCGAGCTCGCCAAGTGCCTGCTCGATCGGCTTGCCCATCTCGGCGACAATGATCTCGGCGAGCTGGCGGCGGCGCTCGGAGTGCAGCTCGCCGACCCTGCCGACCAGCGCCGCGCGCTCGGCGACGGCGGCCGAGCCCGGCCAGCTTTGAGAGGCGTCCGCGGCGCGCCCGAGGGCGGCGCGCAGCTGCTCGTCGGAGATCTCCGGGTACTCCTTGACCGTCTCTCCGGTGGCCGGGTTGACAACCGCGTAGGTGCTCACTGGGCTCCCTCCTGTTGGGTGCTCATTTCAAGGTCAGTTCCAAGTCCAGGGCCTGCTCGAGGGGCATGTACTGCTCGCCGACCGCCTCGGCGACCGCCTCGTGGGTCACCCGGCTGCCCGCCACGTTGACCCCCGCACGCAGCCCGGGAACCTTCTCGATCGCCCCCGCGACGCCCTCGTCGGCGAGCGCGATCGCATACGGCAGGGTGGCATTGGTCAGAGCTCGGGTCGAGGTGATCGGCACCGCGCCCGGCATGTTGGCGACGCAGTAGTGGACGATTCCGTCGACCTCGAAGGTCGGCTCGTGGTGAGTGGTCGGTTTTGAGGTCTCAAAGCAACCGCCCTGGTCGATCGCGACGTCGACGAGCACCGCGCCGGGCTGCATCAGGGAGAGCTGCTCGCGGCTGATCACATACGGGGCGCGGGCGCCGTGTACGAGGACGGCACCGATCACCAGGTCGGCGCGGGGCAGCATCTCCTCGACCGCAAGGGTGGTCGAGTAGACGGTCGAGCAGCGCCCGCCGAAGGCGACCTCGAGCTCGCGAAGGCGGTCGATCGATTTGTCATAGACGAAGACGTCGGCCTCCATCCCGATCGCGATGAAGGCGGCGTTCATACCGACCACCCCGCCGCCGATCACCATCACGTTGGCGGCGGCCACGCCCGGCACCCCGCCGAGCAGGATCCCGCGGCCGCCGAGCGGCTTCTCGAGCATGAAGGCCCCCGCCTGGGTCGCGATTTTGCCGGCGATCTCGCTCATCGGCGCCAGCAGCGGCAGGCGCCCACGCGCGTCCTCGACGGTCTCATAGGCCACACAGGTCGCACCGGAGCCCTGCAACCCGCGGGTCAGCTCGGGGTCGGGCGCCAGATGCAGGTAGGTGAAGAGCAGCTGGCCGGCGCGCAGCATCTCGATCTCGACCGCCTGGGGCTCCTTGACCTTGAGCACCATCTCGGCCTCGGCGAAGATCGCGGCCGCGTCGGGCAGCGTCTTGGCGCCCTGGGACTCGTAATCGGCATCCGAGACCGCACTGCCCTCGCCGGCGCCCGCCTCGATCAGCACCTCGTGCCCGTGTTCGACCATCTCGCGGACGCCGGCCGGGGTGATCGCGACCCGGTACTCATCGGGCTTGATCTCGGTCGGGATCCCGACCCTCATCAGACCAGCTCCCTCGCCCGCAGGGCCAACCAGAACTCGATCCGGTCGTGGGCACGCGAGAGGTCGCGCCCGGTCAGCTCCTCGACCTTTCGCATCCGGTAGCGCAGGGTGTGGCGGTGGCAGTAGACCTGGCGTGCGGCGCGCTCCCACTGGCCGTTTTGCTCGATGAAGGCCTCCAGCGAACGCAGCAACTCGCCGCCGTACTCCTCGTCGCCGGCCTCGATCGGCCCGAGGACGCTGTCGCAATAGAGCTTCAGGGCCTCATCGTCTTGGACCGAGAGCAGCAGGGTGAAGGCGCCGAGATCACGCCAGGAGGCGACCTCGGGGGCGCTGCCGTTGTCAAATGCGGTCGCCTCCAGGGCGCAGCGCGCCTCGTGAAAGGAGCGCCGCAGCTGCTCGGGCGGTGCCGGGCGGCTGGCCGCGGCGCGGACCGCGCCGCGCTCTTTGACCAGCGCCTTTCGTGCCTCGGCGGCAACGTCGATCGGGTCACGGTCGGCGGCGTCGATCACCGCGCAGAGCAGTTCGTGGGAGCCGCTGGCGTGCGGGGCAACGACGGCCGGACAGGCGTCGGCGGCGAGGGCCCGCTCCAGGGCCGCCTCCGCGGCGGCGGGATCGTCGAGGGCGAAGACCAGGACCGCCGCCTCGGAGCCAATTCCAAAAGGCTCCAGGCGGCGGCGCAGCTCGGAGGGCTCGAGCCGCCCGCCGAGGGCGCCGGCGAGCACATCGCCGGCGAGCCGACGCTCGGTCTCACGGGCGACGCGGCGGCGCATCAGCTCGAGGGCAACGACGGCCACCGCCTGCTGCAGGATCAGGCGCTCGAAGTCGCCGAGGCCACCGGAGTCTCTGACGATCACGACCCAGGCCTGCGGCGGGCCGCCGCCGGGCGAGATCACCGGGTGGGCCAGGGCGCGGCCGGCGATCGCCGGATGGGTGGGAACGAAGGAGTGACCGTCGCCGGTGTGGGCGAGGGCTTCCTCGCGAATCGCACTCACCGCCTCGACGGAGAGCTGGCGCCGAAAGCCGCGCCCGGCGAGTCGCTCGCCGCGGCTGCCGAGGATCGCCACCGTGCCACCGACCGCCGAGGAGATCGTCGCGACGATCTCCTCGAGTCCGCGCTCTTCGAGCACCAGTCGCTCGAGTCTGCGTTGGACGGCGATTCCCCTCTGCAGGACCTCGTATTGCTCGTTGACCAGACGCCCGAAGGCCTTCTCGGTGATCGCGATGAAGGGGGTCGAGTAGGGGACCTCAAAGAGCGGGAACTCACGCTTGGTCGCCTCCTCGAGCAGTGCCTTGGGCAGCTTCTCGTGACTGAAGCCGGTGCCAAAGCCCAGGCCCGAGAGGTTGTGGTCGGCGAGGCGGCGGACGAAGGCGCGCTGCTTGGCCGCTGTCGCGAAGGGGATCCCCGTGGTCAGGATCAACTCGCCACCGGAGAGCCACGGGGTCGGATCCTCGAGCTCGGAGATATGGACCCAGCGCACCGGCGACTCGGCGGCCGGCTCACCGGCGACCAGGCTCAGGTCGAGTTCGTCGAGGAGACTCTGAACGGTGAGCATCCGCGCAGCCCTATCTTCGGATCCGCTTGCCGGCCTCGCTGAGCACCTCGCGCAGCACGTCGTGGATCTCGGCAAACTGCTCGGAGTCGGCGATCAGCGGCGGCGCCAGCTGGATCACCGGGTCGCCGCGGTCATCGGCGCGGCAGATCAGACCGCGGCGGTAGAGCTCACCGGAGAGGAAGCCGCGCAGCAGCTCCTCTGACTCCTCATCTTCGAAGCTCTCCTTGGTCTCCTTGTCCTTGACCAGCTCGATCGCCTGGAAGTAACCGGCGCCGCGCACGTCACCGACGATCGGCAGATCGGCGAGGCTCTCGAGCATCTGGCGAAACTCCCCCTCCTTGGCGAGCACATGGCCGCAGAGGTCCTCGCGCTCGTAGACGTCGAGGTTTGCCATCGCGATCGCCGCCGCGACCGGATGCCCGGCGAAGGTGAAGCCGTGGGCAAAGGAGGCGTTGCCCTCCATGAAGGGCTCGGCGACCCGGTCGGAGGCGACCAGCGCCCCCATCGGCGCGTAGGCGGAGGTCAGCGCCTTCGCCATCGTGATGATGTCGGGCTGGTACTCGAAGCGCTGGCAGCCGAAGTAGTGGCCGAGGCGCCCCATCGCGCAGATCACCTCATCGGAGATCATCAGGACGTCGTGGCGATCGCAGATTTCGCGCACCTGCTGGAAGTAGCCCTCCGGCGGGACGAAGCAGCCGCCCGCGTTTTGGACCGGCTCGAGGATCACCGCGGCGACGGTCTCGGGGCCCTCGAAGATGATCCGCTCCTCGATCGCGTCGGCCGCCCAGGTCGGCTCGCGCTCGGCTGGCCAGCGGTAGACGTTGGTGTTGGCCACGTGGCAGGCGCCGGGAGCGAGCGGCTCAAACTGCGCCCGCAGCTCGGTGATGCCGGTCGCCGAGAGGGCGCCGAGCGAGGTGCCGTGGTAGGCGATCTCGCGGGCGATCACCTTGAACTTCTGGCCTTTGCCCAGCGCCCGGTGGTAGTTGCGGGCGAGCTTTAGCGCCGACTCGACCGCCTCCGAGCCGCCCGAGGTGAAGAAGACGCGGTTGAGTTCGCCGGGGGCCAACGAGGCGATCCGCGCCGCCAACTCGATCGCGCGCGGGTGCGCGTAGCTCCAGAGCGTGTAGAAGTCGAGCTCATCGACCTGGCGGGCGGCGGCCTCGCCGAGCTCGCTGCGCCCGTGACCGGCGTTGACGCAAAAGAGCGCCGAGAGCCCATCGAGATAGCGCTTGCCGTGCTCGTCATAGACGTAGCAGCCATCGCCGCTGACGATGATCGGGATCTCGCTATCGCCCCCGTAGGAGCCCATCCGCGAGAAGTGCATCCAGAGATGGCGGCAGGCCATCTCCTGCAGATTGCTACCGACCTCTGAGTCCGGTTTCGATGCGACGGCCATGAGGGGTCTCCTTCTCGACTACGACGATATGGATAACGCTAGCTCCGAAAAAGGTCCTACACAAGTGGTCATTCGGTCAAGTCCAGGTCTGGGGCTTATCCGAAATGTACAAGGACAAGCACCACCTTTGAGACAATCGCCCCTTGCGCGGGCCCGCCTGCGGCCTTACCGTCGCTACCGACCTGCCGCAATCGGGCATTGCGTCCAAAGGAGGAGAGTCAGTGGAGAGTGCTTCAGTCCCCGCCGGGAACGTCCCCGAAGCAGGTGCGGCAGGAGGGGACAAGGGTCTAAAGACGGGGGCGATCGGCTACCTGTCGAACCTCGTCATCGGCGTCGCCTCCACGGCGCCGGCCTACAGCCTGGCGGTGACGCTCGGCTTCATCACCGCGGTTGCCGGGATGGGTTTCCACGCCCCGGCGGTGATGATCGTCTCCTTCATCCCGATGCTGCTGATCGCCGCCGCCTACAACTACATGAACAAGGCGGATCCCGACTGCGGGACGAGCTTCACCTGGGTCACCAGGGCGCTCGGCCCGCGCCTCGGTTGGCTCACCGGCTGGACGATCGTCGCCGCCGACGTCGTCGTGATGGCGACCCTGGCCTACATCGCCGCGGTCTACTCGTTCCTGCTCTTTGGGCTCAACGGCGCCTCGACCAACCTGCTCGATATCAGCATCGTCGCCGCGGTCTGGATCGCGGTGATGACCTGGATCTGTTACATCGGGATCGAGATCTCGGCCCGCACCCAGTTCGTCCTCTTGGGCATCGAGATCTTCACCCTGGCGCTCTTCGCGGTGGTCGCCCTCTGGAAGGTCTACGTCACCGGAACTCCCGAATCGGTCAACGTCAGCCTCAGCTGGTTCTCCCCGTTTGGGATCCCGGGCGGGACCACCGCGCTGGTCGACGGGGTCCTGCTCGGCGTCTTCATCTACTGGGGTTGGGACAGCGGTGTCTGCGTCAACGAGGAGTCCACCGATTCGGCCAACGGGCCGGGCAAAGCCGCGGTGATGAGCACGATCCTTTTGGTCTTGATCTACGTCGTCGTCGCCACGGCCGCGCAGGCCTTCCACGGTCCGGGCTTCCTCAGCAATAACGCCGAAGACGTGCTCGGCGCGCTCGGCGGCAGCGTCCTCGGCTCGCCGCTCGACAAGCTGTTGATCATCACCGTCTTGACCTCGGCCTCAGCCTCGACCCAGACGACGATCCTGCCGACCGCCCGAACCACGCTCTCGATGGCGCGCTTTGGCTCGATCCCGCAATCCTTCGGGCGCATCCACCCGCGCTACCTGACCCCCGACGTCTCGACCCTGGCGATGGGCGCCCTCTCGCTGGTCTGGACGCTCTTCATCATCAACGTCTCGACCAGCGTCCTCGGCGACGCGATCATCGGCCTCGGTTTCCAGATCGCCTTCTACTACGGCCTGACCGGCTTCGCCTGCGCGGTCTACTACCGCAAGGAGATCTTCAAGAGCGCTCGCAACTTCATCATGGTCGGGGTCGCTCCGTTGCTCGGCGGGGCGATGCTCACCTACATCTTCATACAAGCCTTCATCACCTACAAGAACCCGGCCGAAACAGAAACCGGCTCCTCCGTCCTCGGCTTCGGCGTGCCGGTGGCGATCGGGGTCGGGCTGATCCTGATGGGGGTCGTGGTGATGGTCTTCGCGAACTTCGCCTATCCGAAGTTCTTCAAGCGCAAGCCGGAAGTCGCCGATCCAGGAATCCTCGAGGGCACCGTGGTCGGCAAGGCCTCGGTGCTGGCCGACTGAGCACGGAGGGAGAGAGCCATGAGCGAGATCATCGTTGGCTATGACGGGTCACAGTGCAGCAAGGCCGCGCTCGAGAAAGCCGCCGAGGCGGCCAAGGCGCTCGGCGACAAGGTCGTGATCGTCTTCGGCTATGCCCCCGGCGGCTACGGCGGCGGTGAGATCCCCAGCGCCCGCGAAGCGGTGAAAGAACTCGCCGAGAAGGCGACCGCCGAGGGTGCGGCGCTGGCGGAGGCGGCGGGCGTCGAGCACGAGGTGCGGCTGAAGGCGCTGAAGCCCGCCCACGCGCTGCTCGAGGCGGCCGGCGAAGGCGACGCGCGCCTGATTGTCGTCGGCAGCTACAGCGAAGCGCCACTGAAGGGCGCGATCATCGGCTCGACCCCCTACAAGCTGCTGCACGAATCCGAGATCCCGGTCCTGGTCGTGCCGGTCCCTCGCTAGCGCCGCTCCTACTGGCCTCAGCGGCCGATGTGAAAACCGATCAGCTCCGGCACCCGGGCCAGGGTCGAGCTGAGCAGGCCGGGCTCCCGACCGGCCAGCTCCGCGTCCTCCTTGGCCTGGATCCCGGCGCGGATCGCTTCGCCGCCGATCCAGTGGAAGGGCTCGGGTGGGACCCGTGGCGGGGAGGGGTCGACGTAGGCCAGGCGCGAGGCCTCGTCATGGCGATCGAGGGCCAGTGAGGCGAGGGTCCGCGCCACCATGTGGGAGGGGCCGACGCCGTTGCCGGTGTAGCCGGCGGCGACGAAGGCGCGCCCACCGCGCAGCGGCAGGACCAGTGGCAGATGGGTCGGGGTGGCGTCGATCGGCCCGCCCCAGGCGTGGGTGATCGTCGTTCCCTTGAGGCCCGGGAAGAAGGCGCTGAGGTGATCGACCGTCTGACCAACAACCTCGCGGTCGAGCTCTGAGCGACCATCGAGGTGGGCGCCGAGGGCGATCTTGCCCCCGCCCCAGCCGAAGGCGATGCGCCCGTCGGGGGTCGTGCGCAGGTAGTCAACCAGCGCCCGACTGTCGGTTATGCACTCGCCCCCGGTCCAACCGATCTCCTCCAGCAAATCGGGCACCGGCTCGGTCAAGACGATGTGCGATGAGGCGATCGAGAGCCTGCCGCGCAGCGGCCCGCGGATCCCCTTCGCCGCCCCACCGATCGCCAGCACCGCGCGCTTGGCCCGCACGCTGCCCTCCTCGCTGCGCGCCTCGACGTGATCGGCGCGCCGCCTCAGGCTGCGCAGCGGCGAGCACTCACAGATCTCCACGCCGCGCGCCAGGAGCCGCCCGCGCAGACCGAGCGCCAGGCGCGCCGGCTGCACGGTGGCCGCGTCGGGGAAGAGCACGCCGCCGCGAAAGAGCGGCGAGGCGCAGCGCCCGGCGACCTGCTCGGCGGAGAGCTCCTGGACCGCGTCGGCCTCGCCCAGCTCGCGACAGGCCGCCAGGGCCTCGGCTGAGCTGGCATCGTGGGCGGCGGCCGTTGACACCTTCAGGTAGCCGGCGCGCCGAAACCAGGCGTCGACCTCCTGGGAGTGACAGAAGTCCTCGATTCCATCGACGGCGGCGACCGCGGCGCGGGCGACGGCCAGCGCCCCCTCGGCGCCCCAACGCTCACGCATGCTCGCCAGCGAGAGCCACATCACGTTGCAAAAACCGCCGTTTCGCCCGCTCGGCCCCTGACCGCAGAGATCGTCGGCCTCGAGCACCACGATGCGGGCCTCGGGCTCGAGCTCGGTCAGGTGCCAGGCCGTCCACATTCCCGTGTAGCCGCCGCCGATCACGACGACATCGGCGTCGCGCTCGCCGGCCAGCGCGGCCGCCGGCTCGACCCCTCCGGCCTCCTCCAACCAGTAGCCATGTGGCGTGTGCTTCATAACCCCAGAGTGTCCCCGAAGCGGCCTCTGGGCGAGCGTAGACTCGGTCGATGAGCTCCCCCGACCAGCGCCTGACCCCCTATGTCGATGCGCTTTTGGCCTACTCGGCCCGCGACCCGGGCCGCTTCCAGGTCCCCGGACACAAGGGTGGGCCCGGGGCGGACCCCGCACTTGAGGCCCTGGTCGGGGAGACCGGCCTGCGCAACGACATCCCCTCGATCACCGTGGGCGTTGACGTCGGTGCTGCGCCGACCCCCTTTGAAGAAGCCCAGGCGCTGGCGGCGCAGGCCTGGGGGGCGCGGCGAACCTGGTTTTTGATCAACGGCGCCTCGCAGGGCAACCACACGATCTGCCTAGCGCTGGCCCACTCCGGCGGCCCGATCGTGGTGCAGCGAAACGTCCACTCCTCGGTGATCGACGGGCTCGTCCTCAGCGGGTTGAGGCCGAGCTTCGCGGCGCCCGAGCTCGACCCCGAGCTCGGCATCGCCCACTGCCTGACGCCGGAGTCGCTCGATCGCGCCCTCGCGGCCACGCCCGGGGCGATCGCCGCGATGGTCGTCTCGCCGACTTACTTCGGTGCCTGCGCGGACGTCGCCGGGCTGGCTGGCGTCGCCCACGGGCGCGGTGTGGCGCTGGCGGTCGATGAGGCCTGGGGGGCGCACCTGCGCTTTCATCCCTCCCTGCCGCCGGACGCACTCAGCCAAGGCGCCGATCTGGTCGTCTCCTCGACCCACAAGATCGTCGGCAGCCTGACCCAGGCGGCGATGCTTCACCTCGGCGCCGGCGGGCTGATCGATGAGGCAATCGTCGACCGCTGCGTCAGCCTGGTCGAAACGACCAGTCCCAGCGCCCTGCTCTCGGGCTCGCTGGATGCGGCGCGGCGCAACGCCCAGATCCACGGCGAGGAGCTCCTCACCGAGACCCTGGAGGCGATCGCGACGACACGCGCGGCGATCGCCGCGATCCCCGGGCTCGCGGTGCTCGACGAAGGAATGGTCGGACGGGCGGGAATCGCCGGCTGGGATCCGCTGCGCGTTTCGATCGATGTGCGCGGCACCGGATCGACCGGCTACCGGCTGGCCAAGGCCGCCTTCGAGCTCGATGCCGGGATCGATCTGGAGCTCTCCTCGGAGAACCTGATCGTCGCGATCTTCGGTCTCGGCGAGCCGGCCTCGGTCGCCGGCGCCCGGCTCCTCGCGGCGCTCGAGGAGGTCGTCGCGAACCTCGGCCAATCCGGCGCCGAGCAGCCCCACGGCCGCCTGGCGCCACCGCCGCCCTGGGGCGAGCTGGCGCTGACCCCGCGCGAGGCCTTCCTCGGCGCCCAGGAGGTGGTCGCCTTCGAGCGGGCCGCGGGCCGGGTCTCGGCGGAGTCGCTGGCCGCCTACCCGCCGGGGATCCCCAATGTCTTGCCCGGCGAGCGCCTGACCCGCGAGACGCTCGACTACATCGCCGAGAGCGTTCGCCACGGTGGCCACGTGCGGGGCAGCAGCGATCGGGGCCTGGGCACCCTGCGGGTCACTCGCTAGGCTCAGTCGCGATGGCCACCTTCGAGAAATTTGCCGAGCTGCCATTGCAGATCGAGGGTTATGAGCTGCGCGGCGAGGAGTTCCTGACCCCTGGCTTCGAACGGCTGAGCACCGTGATCGAGATCCGTGGCGGCGGCGAGGTCGGCATGGGCGAGGACGTCACCTATGACCCCGTCGACCACGTCGCCCTGCAGGACGCGGGCGCCAGCTTGCAGCTCAGCGAGGCGAGGAGCGTGGCGGAGTTCTGTGAGCTGATCGGCGGCCTTGACACCTTCCCAGCCGAGCCCCAGCGCGAGGTCTCGCGCCGCTACCGACGCTGGGCCTTTGAGTCAGCGGCGCTCGATCTGGCGCTGCGCCAGGCGGGAATCGGGATCGCCGAGGCCCTGGGCCGCGAGCCGGAGCCGGTCACCTTCGTCTGCTCGATGCGGCTCTCCCCCGGCGAGGGCGAGCCCTCATCGATCGAGACCCTGCGCCGCAAGCTCGATCCCTACCCGGGGCTGCGCTTCAAGCTCGACCCGACCAACGACTGGACCGATGAGCTGATCGCCGCCCTGGTCAAGACCGCAGCGGTGGACTCACTGGACCTCAAGGGCTTCTACAAAGGCACCCCGGTTGACGTGCAGACCGACCCCGAGCTCTACGCAAAGCTGATCGAGGCCTTTCCCGCTGCCTGGCTCGAGGACCCCGACGTCAACGAGGAGACCAGGGCGCTGCTTGAGCCGGTCCGCGAGCGACTCACCTGGGACGCGCCGATCCACTCGATCGCCGACATCGAGGCGCTGCCCTGGGCACCGCGGATGGTCAACATCAAGCCCTCGCGAATCGGTGCTCTGGAGGATCTGTGCGCCACCTATGACTACTGCGCCGAGCGCAAGATCGGAGCCTACGGCGGCGGGCAGTGGGAGCTCTCGGTCGGCCGCGGCCAGATCCAGGTTCTGGCCTCGCTCTTTCACCCCGACACCCCAAACGACACCGCCCCGCGTCCCTACAACGAAGCCGACCCCGAACCGGGACTGCCGAGCAGCCCGATGCCGGCGGCGCTGAGCGCAACCGGGTTTCGCTGGGCGGGCTAGGGGCGAGGGCCTTAGGGTGACCTGAGGCGGGCTTCGGGCGGCCGAACTCGGCGTTTCGGCTACGTTGCCGCTACCCGCCCTCGACGTGCAAGGAGCCGAACTTGACCGAGAAGAGCTTCCCCGACGCCCTCAACGAGCAAATCGCAAACGAGTTCGCCGCCTCCCAGCAGTACGTCGCGGCGGCCGTCTACTACGACGCGGAGACCCTGCCGCGACTCGCCGCCTTCTTCTACCGCCAGGCGCTGGAGGAGCGCGAGCACGCGATGATGATGGTCCAGTACCTGCTCGACGTCGGCGAGGAAATCCACATCCCCGACATCAACTCCCAGCAGACGAGCTTCGCCGACGGCAGCGAGCCGGTGAAGATGGCCCTCGAGCAGGAGAAGCGCGTCAGCGCTGAGATCTTCGCCCTCTTTGAGCTCGCCCGCGAGCTCAAGGACTACCGCGCCGAGCAGTTCCTGCAGTGGTTCGTCAAGGAGCAGGTCGAGGAGGTTGCGCTGATGGGCGATCTGCTCAACGTGGTCGGCCGCTCCAAGGAGAACCTGCTGCTCGCCGAGGACTACATCGCCCGCGAGAGCATCGGCGAAGGGTCCTCTGACCCGACCGCCCCGCCGGCCGCCGGCGGCTGAGCGCTCGGCGGGCCGGCTCAGCCCAGCCAGCCGGCCTTTTTCCGCATCCCGGTGATCCGCCGAAACTCGGCGATGTCCTCGCGCAGGGTCGCGGGGGCCGGGGCGGGCAAGAAGCGGGCCGGGATCGGCGCCTCATCGGCGCCGTCCTCGCCGCGAGTCACCCGGTAGGCGCGTGCCCCGCGCCGGGCGGTGAGCGCCGAGGGGCGGGCGCTGCCCTCCCAGAGCAGGCCCGCGTAGTCATCGAGACCGTAGCCCCCCGGCATCCCCTCGGCGACCGCCTCCAGGTAGGCGGCGCGGCGCTCGGGCTCATTGTTGTAGTGCACGCAGAGGCTGCCGCCGAGCAGACCGAGGCCGGCCGCAGCGGCGGGCTTGCCCGAGGATTTCGTGATCCCGACCTCAAACCAACACATCGCGCCGGCGCTCTGGCCAGCGAGCACGATGCCCTGCCGCCAGGCGAGGCTGAGGATCGCGCCGAGCTCATGTGCCTCCCAGACCGCGAGCAGGTTGACGAGGCTGCCACCACCGACATAGACGAGGTCCTGGGCGAGCAGGTGCTCGCGCAGCGCGATTGGGTGGCGCCCGAGGCGAAATAGCGAGAGGTCAGACGGATCGCAGGCCCGCTCGCCGAAGGCCGCGTAGAAACGCGCGATCTGCTCGGTGGTGTCGCCGCTCGCCGTCGGCAGGATGCAGATTCTCGGTCGGCCACCGGCGCGCTCGGTTGCCAGGCGCAGCATCAACTCACAGACCGCACGGTCGGGCGGGCGCGAGGTGAAATCGTGTCCTCCAAGGGCGAGGATCCGGGAAATCATCGGGCCTGGGCTAAGCCGCCGCCGCGGTGGAGATCGCCTCGGGCGCCGCGGGCAGCGGCGCGACACAGGCGTCACCGAGATAGGCGGTCGCGATCCGCATCTCGATCACCCGCTCGCCGAGCGGATCGAGCCGGTAGCCGCGCGCCTGGGGGCGCGAGGCGATCACCCGGCTCAGTTCGGTGTCGGTGAAATGCAGAGCGGCTCCGTCCTCGGCGGCGTAGCCCGGGCGCATCCCGCCGCGGATGAACTGGTGGTAGGCGAGGCGGCGCTCGGAGCCGGGCTCATAGTGCACGCAGTTGCTGAACGGCAGCAGTCCCAGACCGTCGACCCGACGCGGGTCGCCATGAAAGCCGGTGAGCGCCTCCGCGAACCAACAGAGGGAGCCCGCCGAGAGGCCGCAGAGAACGATGCCGGCCTCCCACGCTTCACGCAGGATCTGATCGATGCCGTGCGCCCGCCAGACCCCGAGCAGGCTGATCAGGCTGCCACCGCCGACGTAGATCAGGTCCTGGGAGAGCAGGTGCCCGCGCAGATCTCCGGGTCCCTGCTCGCGGCGAAACAGTGAGACGTGGCTGGGCTCGCAGCGATCGGCCCGAAAGGCACGGTAAAAGCGGACCACGTAGTGATCGGCGTCGCCGCTGGCCGAGGGCAAGAAGCAAACGCGCGGGCGCTCGACCCCGCAGAGCCCGAGCACGTAATCATCGAGCAGCGGATTTCCCGACTCCATCGAGAAGCCGCCGCCGCCGAAGGCGACTATCTGGCGCGGGCGTGAATCCATGAAGAAATGGTGCTCCGCCTGGGCTGAACCGTGCTTGTACAGGGGTCCGAAGTTCTCGCTGGCGCGCTCGCCCCGATGTACAGTGCCCCGCCGAGAGCGCGGCTCGCCAAATCCTCGCCGCGGAGCCCAAACGTCGTCCTCAGCCCGGACCGCGCCGGCGCTCGGCGGCAAGGTGTCGTCCTCGACAGTCCCAGACACATCCTCAGCGCCAAGCCCGCCGCGCCTGGCCGCTCAACCACCCCGCCTCCGGGGCCAGACTATTGACTCGATCTTTACTCAATATTGACCAGACGGCAATCTGAACGGCGCACTCTGAGTTGAGCACTCCCCCCTACGAAGGAGCATCCAGTGGCCCAGATACTTGTCGTGACCGAGACTCCCGAGGAGACCGCCAGCAAGGTCGTCTACAGCGAGCGCATCGCGCTCACCGATTTCGACTCCGCCCATTTCTCGGGCCAGTTGGTCGAGCGTGTGGGCTGGGCGGTGGACGATGCCGACCGCCTCGAACAAAGTGAGGAGAGGAAGCTGGCTACCCGGCGCCCGAAGCTGCTCAGCCAGGGTTCACCGGTGCCCGCTTCAGAGAGCGATAGAGAATCAGCGCGGTCGCGAGCGGGCTGAGCCACCAAGACGGCAGCCCGGCGGCGGCGATTGCGGCGGTCGCGGCCAGGGTCACGACGACCCCCAGCGCGACTCGCCAATCATCGCCGACCACGAACTCCCAGGCTCCGTGAGCGAGCGAGCGCAAGCTAGCGGGGCTCCGGTGAGAACCGATCGGCGCGGTTGCGTAGGTCGCGCACCATCAGCGCCGCGGCGCAGAGGGTGAGGATGGCGAGGAGCGGCAACGATGCCTCGCCTCCGGGCCAGGAGGCTCCGGCACCCTCGGCCCCCCAGAAGATTCCGAAGGTCGTCAGCAAGACACCGACGGAGAACTTCATCGTGTTCTCCGGCACGCGGGCCAGCGGGGCTCGGGCGGCGAGTCCGGCGGCGAGGACCGCGAGGACCGCGAGCGCGGCGGCGAGCGCGGCGAGCGCGATGTCGTGCTGGTTGGCGCCGAAGGTGAGGACGATGAAGGCGACCTCGAGGCCCTCGAGCAGGACGGCTTTGAAGGAGATCGCAAAGGCATAGGAGTCGAACCCAGCCCCGAGGGCGAGGTGTCGCGCCGCCTCGGCCTCGTGCTCGAAGATCGCCTCCTCGTCGTGGAGCGCCTTCAGTCCGCTCGCTCTCAGGATCGCCTTGCGCAGCCACTGCAAACCGAAGATCAGAAGCAGGGCGCCGACAACGAGGCGCAGCACGCCGATCGGCAAGACGGTGAGCGCCGGGCCGAGCAGCGCGACCAGGCAGCCGAGAACAAGGATCGCCGCGCCGGCTCCGATCAGGGTCGAGGACCAGCGCCGCGTGGAGCCCACCGCGAGCACGATCGTGAAGGCCTCGACCGCCTCAACCGCACAGGCCAGGAAGACCGAGACCGCGAGGCTCGCCTGACTGGCGCTCATTGCTCGGCAGACCCAGCCTCTCTAGCTGAAACGCGACTCGTAGATCCGACAGTAGTGAAGATGAAAGCCGACAACCGCCTTGTTCGCCGCGGTGCCGGCGTCTCGCAGCTCGCCGACCCGGTTCAGCGCCTCGAGTCGATTGCGCGCCTTTAGAGCTGTCCCGATTCGCCGCAGGCCTTCCTTCACGTTGCGAAGCCTAGTCAGCCATTTACCAAGACGCACAGAGTCTGGCGAGGGCCTGGGAATCATCGCCACCCTGCGCACGGTGGCGGCAAAGATATTCGAGGCCCGAATGAAGCGCCGGCCGGCGGCGACGGGCTGTCCATGATTCGCCATCCTTCTGGTCCCGCTGAGCAACGCTTCGATCGCCGGGGTATGGGCCTTGCAGATCGGCTCGATCCTCGCTGCGTAGGCTCGCCGCGTCGCGCTCGAGGCCGCGGCGCCACCGGCGGCGAGCACGGCGAGGAGGACCACGATCAGCACGAGCGAGGTCGCGATCGGCGAACCGGTTGCTCTGCCTCTTGGCGGCGGTGGGGCCATCTCTGATCGCTACCCGATCCCTGATGATCCCAGCCGCGCTGGATTCGAGGGCCACGCTCCCATCGGCTGCCGGAGCGTGGCGCCGCCGTCGCTCGGCGGGGCGGACGGGGGCTGGCCGGGTTCAAAGCCGCGCTGTCAGACGAGGGGGCGTCCCGGACCCGCGTCTAGAGCAGGGCGAATACGACGTGCACCGTCGCGGTCACCGTCGTATGGCCGGGCTTGACCGGCGGAGCTGCGACGCAGCTTCGGGTCGAGCGCTTGGCGGCGACGGGGACGATGCCACAGTCCGCGGCCCCCTTGGTAGTGCCTTGGGCGATTTCAGGGGCAGGGGTCACCTCGCTGCCTTCGGCGATGCTGATCACGGAGCCCAGCGTGGCGCCCGCCGCCGCGGCCAGGGCCGCGGCTCTTTCCCGGGCCTGGCCGAGAGCGGCGATCAGAGCGCCGTTGTAGGCGGCGCTTTCGTCTCCGACAAAGAAGGTCGGCCCTCGGGTCCCGGTGGCGCCGGCTGTGACCGCGGCCGAGACCAGTTCACCGGCCAGTTCGGGCTGATGGAGAATTACCCCGATGCCCTCACTCGCGCGATAGAGGTCGCGTTTCTTGCGGGTGACCCTGCTCACCGAGATCGCCGCCGTGGTGATATCGCCCTGCCCGACCCCAGGAGATTTCTGAACCGCGGCGATCACCGCGCGAAGGCCGCTGGCGACCGCGCCCAGCGCCGCACTGCGCTTGGTGCGCACAGCGCTCACCGAGAACCCCAATCTGGCGGCGTCATTGGGCACACTCACGGTTGCTTCGCCGGCCACCGAAACGGTCCGTTCGGGAGCCGCGAGGGCCGGTGCCGCGAGCAGGCCGGCGCCGAGGACCGCGCTGATCGCTATCGGCAAGATAAGGCGCACGTGCGCCAATGCTCGCAGATCGCCTCAGCCGTGCCGTTGAGAGCGGCGGCGAGAAGCGACGGCCGGCGTCGGGTTTGACGAGGGCCGGCGCATCTGGAAAGCTGCGCCCGGCGTGAGCTCTGATCGCTTCTGGGGAGAGCCTGCTGCATGGAGCGAAAAAAACGTGACCGAAGCCATCAAGCGAGTTTTAGTCCCGCTCACCGCGATCGTGATCGGCTGCGCCCTACCCGTCTCCGCCGCGGCTGCTCCGGTGATGGTCGGTAGCCCGTTGCTCGGCGCGGCTGACCCGAACCCCGTCACCAGCAACTCAACCGTCGCCAACATCACGATCGAAGCGCCCGGCGCGCACGCGACCTCTCCGGTCAGCGGGGCGGTCGTGCGCTGGCATCTGCTTGGCTCCGAATTTGGGCCGTTCTCGCTGCGAGTCTTGCGACCCGCGGGTAGCTCGTCCTACACCGGGGCCGGGACCAGCAGCCCGGTCGTCTCCCCAGGGCCGGGGTTACAGACATTCGCCGCCGCTTTGCCAATCCGCGCCGGTGACACGATCGGCCTCGATGTCGTCAAAGGAGCGAAGGTGGGCATCCTCTCGCCAGCCCCGCTTTCCTCGGTCGCCGGCTGGGGCCCGGCGCTGCCCGAAGGGGCAACGGTTCCCTACACCGAAGCCGGTACCGGCGCCGAATTCACCTTCAACGCCGAAGTCCAGCCCCAACCCACGGTGAGCGCTCTGACGCCGGCTACGGGCTCCGTCCGAGGCGGCACCGCGGTCGCCCTCACGGGCGCCGACTTCGCCAGCGTCTCAGCGGTGATGTTCGGCACCATCCCGGCAAGCGCCTACACGGTGGACTCAGAAGGGCAGATCAGCGCCATCGCACCGCCCGCCGCGGCGGGGGCGGCGAACGTCACGGTGAGCACCGTGGCGGGTACGAGTCCCGTGGTTGGCGGCGCTAGGTTCACATACACCGAAGCGCCCCACTGCGTCGTCCCGGAGCTCTTCGGCAAGAAGCTAAAGGCCGCCAAGAAGCGGCTCGCCAAGGCCGACTGCAAGCTCGGCAAGGTCAAGTTGCTAAACGGGGCGATCGCGAAAACGGCGAAGGTGAAGGAGCAGACTCCGAAACCCGGCAAGGTGCTCGCGCCGGGGGCGAGGATCACCGTCAAGCTGGGATAGGCGCCGACCCAGCCGTCCCGGTGCGGCCATAGAGCGCACTGAGGCGACATCGAGCCCAGCAGGAACCGCCAGTAGGTTGGCGCGATGGCATCGCCGATCGCGCGACCGAGCCCAGTTGAGATCGCCAGAGAGTGGGGTCGGATCGGCTGCATCGGCTTCGGCGGGCCCCCCGCACATATCGCCCTCCTGCGCGAGCTCTGCGTCAAACGGCGCGGCTGGCTCTCCGCCCATGAGTTCGAGGACGCGATCGCCGCCTGCAATCTGCTCCCCGGCCCGGCCTCGACCCAGCTCGCGATCTTCTGCGCCTGGCGGGTCGGGGGACGATCGGGCGCGTTAGTCGGTGGTCTCGGTTTCATCCTGCCCGGCCTGACGGCGATCCTCGGTCTATCGGCGCTCTTTCTGGCCGGCTCGCCCCCGGTGTGGGTGCGCGGCGCCGGTGCCGGTGCAGGCGCCGCGGTTGCTGCGGTTGCCGTGCGGGCCGGCGTCGGGCTGATCCCATCCAGTTGGGATCGAGCAAGGGTCCACGCGCGCTGGGTTGCCTACGCACTGCTGGGTGGGGTAGCGGGAGCGCTTCTCGGCGCCTGGTTGGTCTTGGTCCTGATCGTCTGCGGCCTGATCGAGATCTGGTTTCGCAGAGCGACCCCGGGGCAGGCTCTCAGCCTTCAGGCCTGGCCAGTTCTGGCGGTTGTCGGCGCTGCCAGCGGCGGCCTACTCGCCCTGGCCTGGACTGCACTAAAGGTGGGCGCCCTCTCCTATGGCGGCGGCTTCGTGATCGTTCCCCTGATGCAGGGCGATGCCGTAAATCGCTTCCACTGGATGACGAACCCCCAATTTCTGAATGCCGTCGCGCTCGGGCAGGTGACGCCGGGACCGGTGACTCACACGGTCGCCGTGGTCGGTTACGCCGCCGCCGGAATTGGCGGAGCGCTTTTGGCCGCGCTCATCGCCTTCCTCCCCTCGTTCGCGTTCGTCCTGCTCGGCGCCCGTCATTTCGATCAACTGCGGCGAAACCCCGGAGTTCTCGCCTTCCTGGACGGCGCCGGCCCGGCGGCCATCGGCGCAATTATCGGCTCGGCGGTCCCGCTCGGGATGGCCTTGACAGAGTGGTGGCAGGCCGCGGTGCTGGCAGCTGCGGCCGTGGCGCTGCTCCTCGGGCGCCGCAGCGTCGTGCTGGTGCTCCTCGCCGCAGGTGCTGTGGGGGCGCTGGTCGGCCTGGCGGGCGCCGCGGTCCCCAGTGGCTGAGTGGCTTGCTCGGGCCGGCCGAGCATCTCGAATTCCGAGCTGGTCGGGCGAGCTCAGGAGAACCTCCGCGACGAGATCCCGACGAGTGGTGGAACTCCCCACCTGGCGAAACGTGATCCAGCGGCAAATTCGCCTTCATCGCCCTGCTGTTGCCAGCGAGGGGTGCGAAGGGTGAGGAACCTGAGCAAGGGATCGCAAAGCCACCCAACCGATCGACTCTTCGCGGGGGTTAAGAACAGCTGCGGCTTTCGCTGAGAGTTTCTCCTTTCGTCACATTTTCCACCTAGCCTGGCGCTCGCCATGACCCCCATGAAAGTGAGCACGCAATGCAGGTGAGACAGATCCTCCTGTTCCCGCTCGCGACCGTCGCGGTTGCGGGTGGCATCGCGCTATCGGGCTGCGGAAGCAGCTCATCGAGCACCACCAGCGCGACTGCCGGCGGCTCGAGCAACGCTGCCTCCACCACCAAGAGTGAAAACGCCATGAAGCAAGAAGAGGCGATGAAGCACGAAGAGGCGATGAAGAAAGAAGCGGCGATGAAGCAGCAGGAAGCGATGAAGAAAGAAGCGGCGATGAAGCAGCAGGAAGCGATGAAGAAAGAAGCGGCGATGAAGAAGGAAGGCTGATCGTCATCTCCGCGTAATTTCTTGGCGTCAGGGTTGAGCGATGGTCCTGTTGATGCTTTTTGGCTTCGTCGCGGGTGCGGGCACAGCGCTCTCGCCCTGCGTCTTGCCGGTATTACCAATCGCGCTCTCCGCTGGGGCCACCGGCGGTCGGCGTAGACCGCTCGGGATAGTGATCGGGCTTGCCCTCTCGTTCACTTTTGCAACGGTCGCCCTGGTCTATGTGATCTCGGCCCTCGGCCTGCCCAATGACTTCCTGCGCAAGTTCGCGATCGCGATCTTGCTCGGATTTGGCATATCGCTGATGATCCCGCCGCTCTCAGCCCGAATCGAGGCGACCCTCAGCCGATTTGCCGGCAGGGCCGGAATCGCGGGTGGCGGCGGCGATGGATTCTGGTCGGGCCTCGCCGTCGGGGGCAGCCTCGGGCTCGTATACGCACCCTGTGCTGGCCCGATTCTTGCCGGTGTGATCACGGTGTCCGCATCGCAGTCGTTCACCGCCGGGCGGCTAGCGGTGGCCCTCAGCTACGGAATCGGCTCCGCGGTCGTCCTCTACTTCCTGATGCTCGGTGGGCGTCGACTGACCGCACCACTGGCGCGTCGGGGCATCGGCCTGCAGGTCGCGATGGGCGCGATCATGGTTGTGATCGCCCTCGCGATGCTTGGCAACTACGACATCAAATTTCAAAATCAGATCGCCGCCTCGCTGCCGAGCTTCCTGGTCGATCCGACCGAAGGGCTTGAGAACACGGCATCCGCGCAAGCGGCGCTGAACGGCGTACGAAGCGAATCTGCTCATGGCGTTGGTGCCGCGGCGGTGAAGGCGAATGCCGCTGCTGCGACCGACGGCGCAAATCCGACTTCAACCCTCCCGGACCTCGGCCGGGCCCCCGAATTCGTCGACAACCAGCACTGGTTCAACACCCCTGGGGACAAGCCGCTCACGCTGCGCTCGCTGCGGGGCCGGGTTGTGCTGGTGGATTTCTGGACCTACAGCTGCATCAATTGCCTGCGAACGCTCCCCTATCTGACCGCCTGGGATAAGGAATATCGCAAGGACGGGCTGACAATCGTCGGCGTCCATTCGCCCGAGTTCCCCTTCGAGAAAAGCGCCAGCAACGTCCAGGAAGCGATCGATCGCAATCACATCGAATACCCGGTCGCCCAGGACAACGACCTCGCCACCTGGGACGCCTACGGCAACCAATACTGGCCAGCCGAGTACTTCATCGACGCGAAGGGACGGGTTCGCTTCGCCGACTTCGGCGAGGGGGAGTATGGAAAAAAAGAAATGGTGATCCGGCAGCTGTTGGCTGAAGCGGGCCACGCCGCGGGGCCCGAGAAGTCCAAGGTCAAGGCGGTGGCCCCATCGAAAACCGTCACGACCCCGGAGACCTACATCGGCGCTTCCCGGGCCGAACGCTTCACCAACCCGACTCTTTCCCCCGGAAGCCATGACTTCAACGCCCCGCGCGGTTCGCCGCCGCCAAACGAATTCACCTACCGGGGGAAATGGCGCATTGGACTCGACTCAGCGACAGCAGAGGGCGGATCGCTCTCGCTCAGCTTCGGCGCCCGCCGCGTGTATCTGGTGCTCGGTTCACCAGGCAAGGACCGAAGGGTCCGGGTGATGCTCGACGGCAAACCGATCCCCAGCGGCGTGGCTGGCTCCGACGTGCACAACGGCCTCCTCGACGTCAGCGCACAGCGCCTCTACAACCTGGTCAACCTCCCCAAGGTCGAGAACCACGACCTCGAACTCCTCCCCGAACCGGGAGTTACCGGGTATGCCTTCACCTTCGGTTAGCCGAGGCGGGACAATTGCCCCGATGCGTGACTCCTCACAGGGAACGATCCTGGTCGTCGACGATGAGCCGACGATCGTCGAGGTCGTCGGCCGCTACATCAAGCGCGCCGGTTACGAGACGCTCGAAGCGACGGATGGGTTGCAGGCCCTGAGCCTCGCCGAACGGTTCCGGCCCGCCCTGATCGTTCTCGACGTGATGCTGCCCGGGATCGATGGAATCGAGGTCATGCGGAGGCTCCATGAGGGACACCATTCCTCGGTGCCGGTGATCCTTCTGACCGCGCGCGGGGAGGAGTCCGATCGGCTCGCTGGACTGCGGCGGGGCGCCGATGACTACGTCGTCAAGCCGTTTTCCCCGGCCGAGTTGGTCGCACGGGTCGAGGCCGTCTTGCGCCGATCGGCTCGCCGCGCCGACCCGGCGGCGGCGCCGATCGAACTCGGTCCGCTGCGGATCGACACGGCGATGCGGACCGTCTCTCTGGAGGACGCAGAGATCTCCCTCACCCAGCGCGAGTTCGACCTGCTCGCTTTCCTGGCGAGCCATCCGGGCCAGGTCTTCAGCCGCGACCAGTTAATGGAAACGGTCTGGGACTTCCCGTTTTTCACCGACACGAGCACCGTCACCGTGCACGTCCGTCGCTTACGGGCAAAGCTCGGCGACGACCCGGCCGACCCACGCTTCATCGAGACCGTGTGGGGTGTCGGTTACAGGTTGCGACCATGAGACGTGCGTTTCTAATCGCCTTCGCAGCCTTTCTCGCCGGCGCGGCGGCGGTCACCGTCCCCGATCGAATGGGCCTCGGACAGATCGCGCTCGTCGTCCTCGCGGTCGTCGGCGGGGCCCTTGCCGCTTACCTGGCCGCTCGCCTCGTCGCCGAGGAACGCTCGCGTCGCAAAGCCGAGGAGGCGCGCCGGCGCCTTGTCGCGTCCGTCTCCCACGACCTGCGCACACCGCTGGCGTCGTTGCGACTGCTGGTCGAGTCGGTCGATGACGGAGTCGTCAGCGGCGAGACCAGGGATCGCTATCTGGGGCAGATGCGAACCCACGTCGAGGCCCTGACGGTCCTGATCGATGACCTCTTCGAGCTCTCGCGGATCGAGGCAGGTGACATCTCCTGGACGATGCGCCAGGTCGAGATGCGCGACCTGATCGGCGACACGGTCGATGCGATGCGGGTGCCCGCCGAGGCCCGCGGCGTCGCCCTTGCGGCGGAGCTCCCGCCCCATCAGGTGATCGCGCGGGCAAACGCCGAGAAGGTCCAGAGGGTTCTCTTCAACCTGATCCAGAATGCGATCCGCCACACTCCCGCCGACAGCAGCGTGACGGTGCGAGCGCGCGAAGCGGCCGGGCAGATTGAGATCGAGGTCGCCGATGACGGTGAGGGAATCGGTCGGCCCGACGCCGAGCGTGTCTTTGAGGCGTTCTACCGAGGAGATGAGTCGCGAAGTGAGGAGGGCGCCGGCCTCGGCCTCGCCGTCTGTCGCGCGATCGTCGAGGCGCACGGTGGTCGAATCTGGCTCGATGGCGCACCGCCTGGCACCCGGGTCCGCTTCACTCTGCAGGGCTGAAGGGAAAATTGGGACCCTGCGACGACAAGGAGCTGCCGTGACCGAGCTGACCGACCAACAGGCCGAGCTGTGCGAGAAGAGCGAGATCGACTACTCGGATCTGAGCGCCCTCTTCCTCAACTGCACGCTGAAGCGCAGTCCGGAGGTCTCCAACACCCAGGGCCTGATCGACATCTCGATGGAGATCATGCGCCGCAACGGGGTCGCGGTCGATTGCATCCGCGCCGTCGACCATGAGATCGCCACCGGCGTCTGGCCCGACATGACCGAGCATGGCTGGGAGACGGACGCCTGGCCGGCGATCTTCGAACGAGTTATGGCGGCCGACATCCTCGTCCTCGGCATGTCGATCTGGCTGGGAGAGAAGTCCTCGATCGCGACCCAGATCGTCGAGCGCCTCTACGGCAACTCGCACCTGCTCAACGATGCCGGCCAGTACGCCTATTACGGGCGCGTCGGTGGCTGCCTGGTGACCGGCAACGAGGACGGCGTCAAGCATTGCGCGATGAACACCCTCTACTCGCTGCAGCACCTCGGCTACACGATCCCCCCGCAGGCCGACGCCGGCTGGATCGGCGAGGCCGGGCCAGGTCCCTCCTACCTCGACGAGGGCTCGGGCGGCCCCGAGAACGACTTCACCAACCGCAACACAACATTTGCGGCCTGGAACATGCTGCACCTGGCGCGGACGCTGAAGGACGCGGGCGGCATCCCAGCCCATGGGAACCAGCGGACGAAGTGGGACGCGGGCTGCAGCTTCGATTTCCCGAATCCCGATTACCGCGCCTAGCCAGCGCACTTGACTGAACGCTTAAATGGCGAGGTGGTGCCAAGGTTGGGCCTCGCCAGTTCGTCGGGGTCTTCTCCCTGGGCGTGATCCTGGGTCTGGCCAGCAATCGAGGAGCACGTCCTGAGGCGGTGCCTTGAATTCGGGCCTTGCGGCTCGCTCATCCGGGGCCTCTGGAGGACCTCTTTAGCGCGGAGCGCCTCGGCCCATTTCATGCTCAAACGGCGCGGCGCTCTCCATTGATCGCAGCGTGGTCGGGATCGAAGCACGGATCGCCGCCGATTACCGCTATTCAGCAATCGCCGACCTCCCCGGCAAGCGGATACCTTCGCTTGCGCGCTAACCGCGGCCTAGAATCGGACGGTGAGCTCCCAGCCGGCTTCACCGCTCAACCCCGGCGACGAACCCCAGACGATCGCCACCGTCGTCTCTGCATTCGCCGCCGATCCGGTCGAGCGCTGGCTCTACGCGGCTGATCAGGACTACGAGCAGAACTTCCCGAGTTTGGTCGCCGCGCTCGGGGGACGGGCGTTTGAGCAGGGCAGCGCCTGGTGCCTCGAGGATCAATCTGCGGTCGCCCTCTGGCTTGGCCCAGGGGTCGTTCCGGACGATGACGCGGTCGTCGCCGTGCTGAGCGAGAGCGTCGCCGAGGGAAAGCAGGAGGAGACGTTTTCGGTACTCGGACAGATGGGCGACGCACACCCTGCCTACCCGCATTGGTATCTGCCCTGGCTGGCAGTCGAGCCGGGCCACCAGGGCGCCGGCATCGGCGGCCGGCTCCTCGCACACTGCCTGGCGATCGTCGACGAAAGCGGCCTGCCGGCCTTTCTCGAGACCCCGAACCCGCGCAACGTGAGCCTCTATGAACGTCACGGCTTCGAGGTCACGGCGGTGACCCGGTCGGCCTCCTGTCCACCGCTGACCTCGATGCTGCGGGCCGGCGCAGGAGCCCACCCCTCTCGATGACACAGCACCTGCGCGTGCTCGAGCCAAGTCGGATCCCGAGAGCGGGTGCCTGAAGTGAGACCAACGGAGCTCGCAATCCCCAAAAGAGGCCGCCGGGTCTCAGGTACCCGGTCCAGGGCTACAATCCTCGGCGTGGCAAAGCCAACCCGCGGAGGGAGGCACTTTCACCGGGGCATCCTGCTCGCAACGGCTCTCGCGGCGCTGTTTTTGGCGACGCTCGCCCCGACCGCCCTCGCCTCGACGTCGAGCGCGCAGCTGTGGACGGCGCTGGGCGGGAAGGTCACCTGTGGCGTTGCGATCCACCCGGTCAACTCGCCGCCGATGCAGCTGCTCTGTAGCGCCAAGCCGGTGCCGCCCCCGAAGGCCAAGAGCATCGGTGACTCCGGTTTTGTCTTCCTCGGATCGACTGGGCACCCCTCGCTCGCACGGCTCAGCCAAGACTCCTTCGTCGGCACAAAACCGGTGGCGCTCAGCAAGGGGCGCAAGTGGAGCATCGGCCCGATCAGCGTGACCTGCACGATCGGTTCGCGAGCGGTTCGCTGCGCAAATCGCTCGCATCACGGCTTCACGATCACGAAGAGCACCTACCGCGCCTTCTGAGACCTCGCGCCGCTGGCCGAGGTTGTTGCTCAGGCGTGATTGCGAGCGCGTCCGCCAACACGGCCGGCGATCCCGCAGCGGAGGATCCTCGAGCGTCTCGGGCCGCCACCGAGGAATGCTTCCGTTTCTCAGTGCAGGGCGCGACGGTCGACCTCACTGCTGCCCTGGCACTCCTCGGTCAGCGCTCAGAGGCCGCTCGGCAGGACGGCCGCGGCCCCCAGAGCGACAAGGATCGCGAAGACGGCAAGGGGGACTCCTCGGCGCGAGAACGCCACAAGTGATGGCTGTGCATGCACCTGTTGTGCGGCACGCCACCACAGGAACGCCGAGAGGGACCCAGTCGCGGCAATGTTGGGGCCGACGTTTAGCCCCAGGAGCAATGCGCTCTGGTGCGCGACCGGGTGTGCCGAGAGAAAGACAGCGGCAGGAAGGTTGTTGATCAGCACCGACGCAAGCGCCCCGATCCCCGTAGTGCCCCATGGTCCGGCGCCGCTCAGCAGGTGCGCAGGACCGTCCCAGGAGCGCGCAAGGACTCCCAGCCCGACGCACACCAAGAACAGGCTGACCAGCACCACCGGGCCGAGTGCGCGCCAGATATCCCGCCACTGCAGCCGGCCTCGCCCCACCTCAATCGCGGCCAGGGTCAATCCGATTAGGAGGACGGGTATCGCCGGGTCGCGAAGCGCGATTGTGAGGACCGCGGCGGCGAGAGCGCCAGGAAGCCCCAAGCCGAGCGCGTCCCAGCTCGCCCGCTGAGGATGTCGACTTGCGGAGGCTCGCAATCGGCGGCGAAAGAGCACAAACAGCCCGAGCGCAGTTGCGAGTGTTGCGGCGAGCGCAGTGACGAACATGCGCGCGGCAAACGTCGCGCCGGAGATCGGCTGGTGGGCTAAGACGAGCAGGTTGGTGAGATTGGATCCGAGCAGGTAGAGCGATGATGCGTTGGCCATGTAGACCGCGCCGTAAAGAAACGCCTCCTCCTCAATGCCGCGCCGGCGAGCTGCATGCACCAAGACAGGAGTCAGGAACACCACAGCGGTGTCGAGGTTGAGCACCGCAGTCACGACGGCTACGAGCAGCAGGCAGGCGGCGAGCAACGCCACGGGCGGACCCGCGAGGGCCTGCAGGAAACGCCCGGCTTGCTCGAACAGGCCATCGCGATTGGCGACCAGGCCGATCAGCAACAACCCGCTGACAAGCACAAATGGGGGCCAGGCTTGTTCTGCGGCAGCGCTCAGATGCACCAGCGACAGCCTGCCAGGGTCGCGCTCCGACCGGGTGTTGCTGAAGTCCTCATCCTGTCGGTCGCCAAGCCCGCTCCCGTCGTCTGATGCCAGCTTTTCGCCAGACCCGGCTTAGCCCGCGCTTTGATGAAGCGAGAAGGGCGGCTGGTGCGACAGATCGGGAACAGCGCTCGCTACCAACAAAGCCCAGGACGCTGGACCTCTGCGCCCTGGACAAAATCGAGCCGAGGTTTTTACGGCTAGCGCAACGGCAAGACCGTGATGCTGCCGTGCAGCGATGGATCGAAGGCGCTCATGAAGGTCAGCTTGATCGGTGCCGCAGTCGCGCCGGCCGTGACCCGCTGACCGAAGACCGCACCCTTGTTGCCGGCGAACCAGGAATCGCCCTTGGCCTTGAGCCCACCTTCTGCGTCCCAGCCTTTTTCGCCTGCTTCGACAACCACGGTCTTTGCTGAGGCTTGGCCCCTCACTCCGTGCCAGCCCATGATGGCCTTGCAGATGTGCCCCTTCTTGTCGCAGCTTTCGCGCTGAGCCTTGGTCTTCGGAATGAGGGAGGCTTCGACCAGCGAGAAGGTCTGCGGCCCAACCTTGCGCGGGTCGGTCTGGTTGACGATTTCCAGTTCTTCGCCTTCGGTGATGGTCTTCGGGCCGACGAAGTGCAACGTCTTTTCGCTGCTGCCCTTGATGGTGATGGTCGGCAGCGCCGATGACGATCCGGCGCTGGACCCGCTGGCGAGCGATGGGCCGATCACGGCCACCAACAGAGCGACGGATGCAGCGGCCACGACTAGGTTTCTTGGACTGACGCGCAACAGAGACTGCTTCAAGGAATCCCCCTTCGGCGCCGCTGAACCCGGCGCGCATTTCTCGATAGATGAGTGGAACCGCGGATGAATGCCAAGTCAGAAGAAGCCGGATGAGGCGGCATTTCAGCCACCGTGCTTCGCGGCCAGCGGGACGTCGGGGACGCCGTCCTCGCCGTGCGGCAGCATGATCTCCGCCGCCTCATCGGCCGTGATGTCTGGGTAGAGGATGCGGATAACGGCAATCGCCACCGCACCGCCGATGAGCTGAAAGACGATGAAGGCCGGCACCGATGCTGGGGCGATACCGGCAAACGTGTTGGAGAACATCCGCCCCACGTCGATCGCCGGGTTGGCGAAGCTGGTCGAGCTGGTGAAGAAGTAGGCGGCGCCGATGTAGGCACCGACGGCGGCCGGAGCGAGGTTGCCCCGCTTGGTCCGCGCCAACGAGAAGATCACCAGGATCAGGCCCAGGGTGGCGACGACCTCGGCGAACAGGTGCGAGGGAGAAGCTCTGTGGTGGGTCGAGATGCTGATCACCGAGAGGGCGAACATCGCATTCGCGGCGACCGCTCCCGCAATGCAGCCGGCGACCTGGGCCGGGATATAGGCCAGGGCGTGGCGCCAGCGCAGCCCACCGAAGCTGGCATCGACCAGGGAGACCACCGGGTTGAAGTGGGCGCCCGATACCTGCCCGAACATCAGGATGAAGGTGAAGAGGCCAGCCGCAGTGGCGGCGGCGTTCTCGAAGAGCTGCAGGCCGACGTCGTTCGGTGAGAGCTGGGCGGCGGCGATGCCCGACCCGATCACCGTGGCGGCGAGAAATGCCGAGCCGAGGAACTCGGCGAAAAGGCGGCGCGGCAGCGGGGCCTCGGTCATCGGGCAACCTCCAGCTCATAGCAAGTCGGGGCGCGCAGGCACTCGCGGGTGCGGCGCTGCGCCAGGGTCAGGACGTGGCTGCGGATCTGCGCCTCGTCGTAGTGCGCCAGGACGGCGTCGGCGCACTCGCGAATCTCCTCAGGAGTCCGCTGCGCCTCAAATTCTGCAATCAGGTTTGGGAGAAGGCGGGCCAGCCGGACCGCGTGGGCGGTGTCATCGGCGCGGACCTCCTCGACTCGATTGAGAAGCAGGTCCTCAACCCGGCCCGCGAGGTCATCGCGGATGACGCGGACCGCCTCGATGGGCCTGCCGTCGGGGTCGGCCACATCCCAATCTTCGACCAGGGTCGGGACATAGGGGCAGCGCCCGCCGCAGGCCAGGGTGATCCCAAGATCGGCGTGCAGCTGCATCTCGACGGTCAACTTCTTCGGGCGGCGGTCGGAGATGTCGATGCCGACCTCCTTCATCGCCTTGACCACCGGCGGGTGGATGCGCTCGGCCGGCTCGAGCCCGGCCGACTCGGCCCGCAAGTCAGGCGGTGCGTAGCGCTCGAAGAACGCCTGGGCCATCTGCGAGCGGCCGGCGTTCTGCGTGCAGACGAAGAGGACGTTTCTCATCAGCTCCCCGCCCTCATGCCGCGACCAGGAGCTTCTCTGCGAACTCGGCGGGCAGGCCGGCGGCGGCGACTTCGCGCGAGGCAAGCTCGGCGTCGTAGTGAAAGCGCTCGATTCGGGCCTGCACCTCGTCGCCGCTGGCCTCAAGCAGCGCGAAGCCCCCACGCGAATCGCCGTCCTTGGGCTTTCCGACCGAGCCGCAGTTGACGAAGAGGACCTCGCCGTAGGTGGCGATCCAGGGCTTGTGGGTGTGGCCGAAGATGAGCACGTCGCAGTCCGCTCCTGCTGCGATCCGTTCGAACGTGTGCGCCGGCTTGTCCTCGAAGAGGTACTCGTTGACCTTGCGCGGTGAGCCGTGGACGAGGCGGACCCGTTCACCCCCCAACTCGAAGCGCAGGTCGAAGGGCAGCGCTCGCATGAAGTCCTTGGAGCGCTGGTCGGTGTGCTCCAGGGTCCAGTTCACAGAGAGCTGGCCGAGCTCTCGGTCGTGCTGGGTGACGTATGCGCACCCACAATCCTCTTCGTCGCGGCCGATCGCGTAGTCGTAGTTGCCGTAGATCGTCGGGATGCCCCGCTCCTGAATCAGCCGACAGACCTCGTTGGGCCAGGGGCCGTAGCCGACCAGATCGCCGCCGCAGTAGAGCGCATCGGGGGCGATCTCATCGACCCTCGCCAGCGCGGCCTCAAGCGCCGGCAGGTTGCCGTGAATATCGGTGATGACGGCGACGGTCTCCATTCGGCTGCGATCCTAAGCATTGACAAGTCTGATTTCAATAGATATATGTAAATAGATGAGCATCGATTTGGAGCTGGAGCCGAAGACCAAGCGCCCCATCGGGGAACCATGTTGCGAGCCGGTCGTCTATCCCGACGTGGTGCGCCAGGAGGCCGAGCGGATGGCGGTGGTCGCCAAGGCGCTCGGCGATCCGGTGCGCCTGCAGCTGGTTGACGTGCTGCGAAAGCACGCCGGCAAGGTCTGCGTCTGCGAGCTGGTCCCGCTCTTTGACCTAAAGCAGCCGACGATCTCCCACCACCTCAAGGTGCTCCGCGAAGCGGGCATCGTCGGCTCCGAGCGACCGGGCCTGTGGGCCTACTACTACGTGATCCCCGACTCCCTGAAGGAGTTCTCGGCGTGGCTGAGCTAGAGCAGGCTCCGGCCAGCGCGTGCTGCTCGAGCGAGGCCGAGGCGACCTGTTGCGAGCCCGCCGCGAAGGACGGCTGCTGCTCATCGGAGTCCTCCAGCTGCGGCTGCTCGGCCGGTCAGCCCGACGCCGAGGAGGTCCGGGAGGCGGTTCGCGCCCGCTACGGCGCCGCCGCGACCGCCGTGAATGCGGGCGACGGCGGCTGTTGCGGATCAGCTGCGGTCCTGAGCGAGGAGGAAGCGCTGGTCTTCGGCTCCGGGCTCTACGGGGAGGGCGAGCGCGGCGAGTTGCCCGAAACCGCGACGCTGGCCTCGCTTGGCTGCGGCAATCCGACCGCGGTCGCCGAGCTGGCGCCAGGGGAGACGGTGCTCGATCTCGGTTCGGGCGGCGGAATCGACGTGCTGCTCTCCGCCCGCCGCGTCGGCCCGAACGGCAAGGCCTACGGCCTCGACATGACCGACGAGATGCTGGCGCTGGCGCGCGAGAACCAGCGCAAGGCAGGCATTGAGAACGTCGAGTGGCTTCGCGGGGAGATCGAGGCGATCCCGCTGCCGGCCGAGTCGGTCGACGTGGTGATCTCCAACTGCGTGATCAACCTCTCCGCCGACAAGTCGAAGGTGATCGCCGAGGCGGCGCGGGTCCTTGGGCCCGGCGGGCGCTTCGCGGTCTCCGACGTGATCGCCGACGAGGACATGGCAGAGGCGACCCGCGCCGAAATGGCGCAGTGGACCGGCTGTATCGCCGGAGCCCTGACGCGAGCGGAGTTCGAGGCCGCGCTCGCTTCGGCGGGCCTCATCGACATCGAGATCACCGAGACCCACCGGGTCCACGAGCGCGCCGGCTCGGCGATCGTTCGCGCCCGCAAGCCGGCAAGCCCAAGATGACCGAGGTCAACCTGTTCGGCCCGCAGCAGCTCTACCGCCACTGGGAGGAGGGCCAGTGGAGCCCGTTCGAGATCGACCTCGCCACCGATGCCGAGCAGTGGCAGGAGCTGAACGGCGAGGATCGGGGCCTGATCTTTTGGGTGCTCTGCTCGCTGATGGTCGCCGAGGAGCGAATCACGACCAAGTTCTCGGGATTGGTCGGGGCCTACGGCAGCGAGGAGGAAGCGACCTTCCTCGCGACCCAGCAGGTTGATGAGGCCCGACACATGCAGTTCTACGCCCGCTTTCAGGACGAGGTCGTCGCCGACCCGGCGGCGATTGGCGCCCACATCGAGCGCGCCCGCAAGCAGATCTCCCCCGCCTTTCGCCGGATCTTCGACGTGGCCCTGGTCGAGGCCCAGGAACAGCTCGTTGCGAACCCGGGCGACGCGGAGGTCAAGGTCCGCTTCGTCACCCTCTACCACCAGGTCCTCGAGGGGACGCTCGGACTGACCTCGTTCAACTTCGTCACCGGCTACCTGGACCGCGAGGGGCTGCTGCCCGGGTTCATCGCCGGCTACTCGAAGATTCACCACGACGAGCAACGCCACATCGGCTATGGCACTTGGTATCTGCGCGAAGCCGTCGCCGCCGAGCCCGCCCTCGCCGAGGCCGTGCGCTCGACCCTGCGCGAGCTGCTGCCGGCGGTGGCCGAGTCCCTCGCACCCCCCGAGCGCGAGGGGATCAACTGGAGCGCTCTCGGCGCCGACGCCAAGGAGATCCGCGACTTCGCCCTCGGCGGGCTGACCCGCCGCCTCGACGTGATCGGCGTCCCCTTGTCCACCCTCTGAGACCAGCGGAGATCACATGGCCAACGCCCTCTTCGTCTGCCTCCACAACGCGGGCCGCTCGCAGATGAGCCAGGCGCTTTTCGAACGCGCAGCGCAAGGGCGCCACAGCGCCCGCTCGGCCGGGACCACCCCTGGCGACCGTGTTCATCCCGAGGTGGTTGAGGTGATGAACGAGCTGAGGATCAACCTCAGCGAGAGACAGCCGAGGGGACTCACGACCGAGGATGCCGAATGGGCCGATGTGGTGGTGACGATGGGCTGCGGGGACAAGTGCCCCTACATCCCCGGCAAGCGCTACATCGATTGGGACCTGCCTGACCCAAAGGGCCAGCCGATCGCTGCGGTGCGGGCAACGCGCGACGAGATCGAGCGCCGTACTTTCGCCCTAGTGGCTGAGCTTACGGCTGCCTAGCAGCGCCGCGACACTGCTTCGACGCCGTGAATCGATGCGATCTTCAAGCGCCTCGGATGGGCACTCCTCTATTCGGCAATCAACCCCAACTGGACGCCGATCCCCTTGAGCATCCTTTTCATCTGCTCCTGGGTTGCAGCGGATACCGGCATCTCTGAGATGCGGCCGAGGAGCTCATCGAGCTCGACCAACTCGCGCTTCAGCATCTCCCGCGTGTAATTCCAGTCGCGTTCACGGCCCGCGGCACACTTGGCGAGAACGAGGTCGTGGAGCTCCAGGCAGTAGGCAATTGGCTCCACCTTCTGGGCGGGCCGCGGAGGGACCGCCATCCTGATCAGCCGCTCCTGCCAACCGGCGGGCGCCTTGACGGTCTCCGGTCCAACTCCCTGCGCAAAGAACCCGTAGGTTCCCTGAAAGGGGGATCCGTCACCGAGAGCCGCGTCGATTTCCTCGGCCTTGTCGGGATCGTTGAGCGGGTAGACATCGAGCTCCATTGATTCGATAAGGGCTTCCGGTGGGTCCTCAACACTGGCCAGGATCGCCTGGCCACCGATGACAACAATCTCGCGCTCTCCTGAGACATCGACCGCCGCGGCGACCACGTGGTCGAAGTCGGGTTTGCGCACCGCTAGCGCACCGCTTCCAGAATCCTGCGCCTCTCGGGCTCACTGAGCTCACCGGCAAATGGAGAGCTCTGACGCAAATCCCTGCCGAACTGGTTATCGGCGGTAATCACCTTGCGGACCTCGTGCACCGGTTGGGCCAGGAGCTCCAACCAAAGATCGGCGTAGTGGGAATTGATCCTGCCCTGTCTTTGCCAAAGGCGAATCTTTCGCGCGGCCTCATTGAGGCTGCGCCGTCGAAGCCGAGGCGCGAGTGCACGGTGGTAAGCCAGACCGCGGAGCTCCGCACGGCGATGCCCTTCCGCCCCGGAGAACTCCGGGCCCTTCGCAGGCCTCATCAGTTTGGCTCGCCTGCGATTCTTGCGCATTACCGGCTCAAGGCGGTGGCGGCCGGAGCCATCGCCCCGCTCACCGATCAGCTCATAGAGATCGAGCAGGGCTCCCACCGGAACCTCCTTACGACCACGCTCGGAGATAACCGCCGGCACATCACCCGCCGCAATCCAGTTATTGAGAGCAGTGTGGCTCACACCGAGCAGACCTGCGGCGAGATTGCGAGAGACAGTCCCGCCCAGTGCCTCTTCGAGATCGCTTCGCACAGCGGCTACCTCTGGGCTCTTTGCAGTGCGCTCGGCTTGCCGCAGGCGAGCGATATTCCTAATCGTGCGCTCTTTCTCTTTCAGCGACATATCGCTAAACAGTTTACAGCATTACTTTCAGAAATACGCAGAAAGCTGCAAGTTTGGAGTAGTTCTCAAAATTGCAGAAAAAAGCGTTTTTCTGAAACCTTTAGCCATAGCTCTAAGGAGATTTGTAAGCAAGATACTAGCCAACGAGTCAGGGCCTAAGACACAGGTGTGGCGCTAGCCTAGACCTCCCGACGCAGGCTGCCCAGCCAGCGGCTCGGGCGGCTGATCTCAGCTCCGAGCTCACGCCTTGGGGTGTGAACGGTCTCGAGCGTCGCTCAACGGAGGTGCTCGCACTGGCATGGACGACGGGGGGGGTCCTACACGAAGCGTCGGTACCCAAATCTGGTAGCTACCGCGTTCCTCGAGGGGCGCTGCGAACCCAGTGAGGAGCGGCAACCCAGCTATTCCATGGGAATCCGCTTGAACGGGAGCGACGGTGTCCGGTTTCAGAACAAAGGCGACATCTGTGTCAGGACATAGGAGACACCGAATGAGGGGAGCTCTCCTGTGGACAAGGCGCGGTATCTGGTCGATCGGCGTGGGCGAGCGATCGAACCTGTGATCCCGGACACCCGAACCCTGGCGATCGTGCTTGTAGACGACGCTAGGATTTGCCCACGATGACGGCGAAAAAGCAGGATACGGCGCGCGAGGGCGACATCGGCGACATGAGCCGCTCGCGAGCCGCTCGCCTGGAGGCTGCCCGCACGATGCCGATGAGCGAGCGGCTGGCGCGCGTGCACGCCCTCTGCAAGCAGATGAGCGCCGTCAAGGGCGCCGCCTCGACGCGTTGAGCGAGTTCGATCTCCGCGGCCTGCTCGCGGCCCTGCACGAGCATGAGGTTCGCTTCGTTGTGATCGGCGGCGTGGCGGTGGGAGCGCACGGGTATATACGGGCGACCGAAGACCTCGACCTCGTGCCCGATCCCGACCCGGCGAACCTGAAGCTGCTCACCGCCGCGTTGGAGGCGCTGTGCTCGACCTTGCCGACGGTCGAAGGACGTCCCTTCGACCCCGACGAGGACGGCACTGTCATCCTGCGCGGCGGCAATGTCACCGTCGACACCCGGTTCGGCGGGCTCGACGTAGTACAGCGCCTGCGCGGGGTGCCGGGGTACTCCGAACTCGCCGAGGACGCGGTCGAGAGCAATGTGCTGGGCATCCCTGTACGCGTGTGCTCACTTAGCCGGCTGCGAGAGATGAAGCGAATGCAGAGCCGCGCGCAGGACCAGGCGGATCTGGAGAACCTGCCGGAGGGCTGAGCCCTGCTTGAGCCGGCAAGGAGCCCGTGCTGGCGCGAGTCACCAATGCGGCGATGCGGGTCTCGCCTTACCGAATCTTGAAGGCGTTCTTGGCGGGAGTCGGGTCCGATTCGCTGCCATCAAGCGCCCGCACCGCGAAGGTGTAGCGACCTGGTGCCAGGTGCTTGTAGCCCTTGGGCGACTGGCAGGTGGCGAAGGCGTTAGTGCGCTTGTGATGGCGTTTCTTTGATGACGCGATGAGCTCGCACTGGAAGGCCGTCGTCGTCCCTATACCGGTGAACGAAAAGGTCGCCATACGCTTCTTCGCATTGATCTTCGTCTTAGTTATCTTCGTGCCTGGAAGGATCCTCGAGCCCAGCGGGGTCGTCGTGCCCGGCGTCGTCGTCGTTTCGGGTTGTTCTCGACCGCCACCGCCGCTGGGCGAGCAGACGCTTCCCGAGCTCGTCACGAACGGCCACACGGCACCGACGTTGGCGTTGTCCCTAGACCCGCCGACCAGCGCGGTTGTGGCATCACCCGAGAGCGCGACCGCACCCCCGAAGCCGCCTTCGCCTACCTCTTCGCAGCCACCGATCTCGCTGCCCTGCCGGGTCCACGTCGATGCCGAGCGGGTGAAGAGCCATGCCCCTCCCCCACCTTCTCCCGGGGCGCCGATCAGCGCGGTGTTCCCGTCTTCGGAGAGCGCCACACCTCGGCCGAACCTTTCTTCGCCGCTCGGGTTGGCGCCCGTCAGCAATCCTCCCTGTTGGGACCAGGTCGACCCTAAGCGGGTGAAGACGCCGACTGCTCCGCCTGCGATTGGCCCAGCGATCAGCGCGGTGTTGCCGTCGCCGGAGAGCGCCAGTGAGGTCCCGTATTCGGCGGCGTTGATTTCTTCGGCGGGTTCGAGCCTTTTGCCCTGCTGAGCCCAGCTTTCGCCCGAACGCGCGAACGCCCATGCGGCACCGAAGGCTTCACCATGGAAGGGTGCGCCGACCAACGCGGTGCTGCCGTTCAAGGACAGCGCCACGGCCGAGCCGAACAGCGATTCCTCACCCCCTTCGCCCGTTTTTGGACTAAGGGATGCCTGTTCGGTCCAGCTCGAGTCCGGTCGGGTGTAGACGATTGCCGTGCCCGATTCTTCGCCAAGTTCACCTGGGGCGCCGACAAGTGCCGTGCGCCCATCTGAGGACAGCGCCACCGCCACGCCATAGTCATTGACGTTGTCGGCGAGCTTTTCAGGGTGCTGAGACCAGGTCGAGCCCGAGCGGGTGAAGACCCAGGCGGTGCCGTCGTGCGGAGCACCGATCAACGCCGTCTGTCCGTCACCGGACAGGGCCACCGAGGTGCCGAACTGCGCTTTCGCGGTCAGTTCGCTGGAGGTGAGCTCTTGGCCCTGAGACCAGGTCGAGTCCGAGCGGGTGAACACCCATGCCGCGTCGTCGACGGGGGCGCCAACCAGCGCCGTGTTCCCATCCGCTGAGAGCGCAACGGAGAAGCCGAAGAAGCCGGCGCCGGCCTCACCGGCGGCGGTCAGCTTGCCTCCGGGTTGGAAGAGCGAGGCAGAGGTCTGCACGGCGCTTTCGACGGCGCTTGCGTGAAATGGCGGGCTTCGGTCCGCCAACCCTGGGTGGGAGGAGCCATGCGCAGGAGGGGTACCGAGTGCCGGCGCCCCCATCGTCACTAGCACGAGCGCGAGCACCGGGCAGCCTAATCGCGCCACCGGGGACGCGACACGAGCCAGGGTTCGACTTGTTGGTCTGGCGGTCTCTTCACGCATGATTTCTCAGCCGTGCATAACACGTGAGCAAAGATCACAGCGCAAACCTAATCGCCAAGATGCTGCGGAATCCGAAAATCCTACCGCAACCTTGACGTGGCCTGAACCCCACCCCCGCGTTGACACCCACCCACCTGACGTAGATCGCTCGGAGGCCCGAGACGGCGCGTAGATGACCGCTCGACCGCCAATACCGGACGTTCACGGCCTCCAGAAGCTGGAGATCTGTTGGTGGGGCTGCGCGGCGATCGGACCGCGGGAGTGGGTCCAGGCCAGGTTGACTCCCAGGAAATTCGTCGCTGTGTATCGCACACTTGGCACCGCATCGAGCCTCGCGCACACCACACTCCGGGCCGTTGGCTCAATCTGGAGCCGCCTGAAACGCGATCAGCGGCAGTACGACGATCAATCGCAGGCGTGCCGCCTCGGAGCCGTCATAGCGAAATCCCGCGAGCCCGAGAGAGCACCGCACGTATGACTGGAGGAACGATGCGGTTGCGGCGCAGTATGTCGAGCCGGAGGTTCAGTCGCTGCTGAACCTCCAGCGCGAAATCGCGGCTCACTTGCGCTCGATGCTGGAGCCGTAGAGCTACGCTGAAGCGAGGCGAGCGGCTGCCGTCTGCTCGTAGCGATCGGCCAAAGCAAGTGCCGCGTAGCGGTAGCCCTCGATGTCGGTCTTCGCCGCCTGAGCGCGAAGCTCCTCGGCGCGGGCTGAATGCTCCCACGGCGGCTGGGAGGTTCGCTCCAGACGTTCCTCCATCAACTCCAGTGACCACCGCTGCTCGTCGGGAATGTCTGGCCAAGGATGAGCTGCCATCGAAAGAAATGTAGCCGCGAGCCCCAACGGTCCCGGGGCCAAGCTGGGCGCGGCGCAATTCACGAGGCAGTTGGTACCCGAACGTGGCACCCAAAGCGCGAAGTTCCCCTGTCGCGGGTTTCCCGCTCCGCCGGAAACCCGCGACACAATGCGGGTTCCAGCGAGACGGGAGCGACGGGACTCGAACCCGCGACCTCCGGCGTGACAGGCCGGCGCTCTAACCAGCTGAGCTACGCCCCCGAGAGATTCGGATGGGCCGATTGGGAGCAGCCCGAGGAGCGAAAGCTAGCGGATTTCCGTCCTCGCTCTCGCGCGCCTGGCCGATTTGTGAAGTCTCGCAGCGCGCTGCGTTCGGACTTCCTCCTGAGTATCGTCGCGGTCATCCTCGCGGCGACCTGCTCGATCGCCGCGGCGCACCTAATCGTGGTCGGCAGCTCTCTGACAGGCGCTTTCAACGGTCAGGACTGCACGGGCCCGAGCGGCACCTGGGCGAACGACACGCTAGGCGAGGCCAGCGTAGACGCCAGCTCGCCGGTCGACGGCGTCGTAGTCAGCTGGAGAATGCACGGTAACTTTACGAACGGCCAGACCTTCGACTTGCGCGTCCTTCGCCCCGCCGGAGGCGGCGCATACACGGGAGCGGGCACCAGCGCCCAGAAGATGGCGAGCGGTGGCTTACTCGGAAAGGCACTTGGCACACCGACCTGCCTATCAAGACCGGAGATCTGCTCGGGGTAAACGTCAACGAAGACTGCGTCGGCGTCGAAGGCGTCAAGGCTCCCGCTACCTGAACTGGTTCACGGCGCTCGGCGGAGGCTCGCCGGCCTACCCGGGCAACAACGTGGAGATCGGGGTCAGAGCGCTGGTGCAGCCGGCCCCGACCGCAACCCCGATCTCGCCCGCGACCTCGGCGCTAGCCCGGTGGCGGAACCATAAGACCCGCGGCACCGACTTCGAGGAAGCCTCGGAGGTGAGCCTCGGTAGCGTCCCGGCCGCCGGTTTTCACGGTCCAAAGCGAAGGCGAGATCGTCGCCAAAACCTCGAAGCGAAAAACGCCGGGCGAAGTCTTTGTGAGCGTCACCACCTGCGACGGGACGACCGCGGTGGCGGCGACGTGAAGCCTGTAGGCGCGGCAAGCCTAAAAGCAGGAGGGCGGCGGCTGGCGGAGGCCCACCTCAGGGCAAGCGATTGTAAGCGCGCCCAGAAGATACCGCGGGGTTAACGCCCTAGGCCGGGCGGGATCTCGTCGCCCTTGGCCGGCAGTGAGGCCGAGAGCGGGCGACTTGGCGGAATTGCGCGACTGGCGGAGGCCGTTCCGCGCCGCGGGCTCGCCTGCCTCCCCGCCCACAGATAGCGGACCGGCTGGTAGCGGAGCAGGGCCTTCCAGGTCAGCGCGCCGATCACGCCATCGGTCTTGAGCCCGGCGGATTCCTGGAATTCGTGCACCGCTGCGCGCGTCAACTTGCCAAAGACCCCGGTCACCGGCACCGACTCGCCCGCCGAACGCAGGTGCTCCTGCGCCCAAACGACAATGTCGCCGCTGCTGCCGCTCTTGAGCGTCGGGTTGGAGGCGATCGGACGGTAACCGGAGATCGCGTTCACCCGAGTGCCGAGACCCTGCCAGCCTGCGGCGTTCGTTTCCTGCCAGTCCCACCAGCTCGGCGCCAGGCCGTCGTAGCTCTCGGCGAAGCTGCGAAAGAGCGCGATCTGGCCGCGGCCGGGGTTTTCGTAGGTCTGCCCCAGCGGATAGATCGGGTGCCCCCAGAGCCGGTTGAAGAGGAAGGTGTGCTCAAAGACGGTGCGCACCGAGGTGCCAATCGCCTTCCAGTACATCTGCGGCTGGTTGTACTGGGCTCCGCCGGGCCCGAAGAAGACCGAGTAGGGAAAGGCCGGGTGGTAGTCGACGTAGGGGAATCCCGCCAGCGAGACCGGGAAGCTTTCGCCGATCCGCGCTCGCAGCGCGCGGATGTAGCGGTCCGCGGCGGCGTACTTGCCTTCGTATTCACCCTCGGCGTCGATCACCAGGCAATCGGCGCCGCGGGCCACCGAAGCCGCCCCGACCTTGGCCTCGGCGACCGGGTTATTGCCGTAGACGAACTGCCAGGCGCAGACGTCGAGGCCGCCCCGGTGCAGCGTGTTGACAAGCGAGGTGGTGAACTGGCTCCAGACGCTGCCGCCGTCGCCGGACTTGACGTACACGGTGCCGATTCCCGCTTGCTTGGCGCGGGCGATGATCTTCGCGATGCTGCCGCCTTCGGAGTGTTCGACATACCAGATCCACATGCCCTGACGATCAAACGGCGTTTCGCCGCTGGCGCTGGTGGGAGCGGGTTCGCCGACTTCCCCCGCGCCGCCGGTTTCGGCGTGCACCGTGGCGGGGGTGAGCGCGACCGCTGCCAACAGGCACGCGATCACCAGGAGCGCCAGGCGGGAGCCCGGCACCTGAGTGCGTCTGGCCCTCACATCGATCCCAACACGGTAGCTGGCCTATGGCTTCGGTAAACATCTCCTCACCGATGATTCACACTTCCCGCAAGATCCTTTGCATTTTGGTGCTCGGCCTCGCGCCCCTGGCGGGCACCGGCGCAGGCAGCGCGCAGGCACAGGGCAGGAATGAAGCTTCGGTCGGGCCCGACCTCAGCCGCGCCGGCCTCTCGCAGAGGGGCCAGAGCCTGATCGCCAGCATCTGGACCAGGAGATCGGTCCCCCTGGCGGCCCTTGACCCCCTGCCAAAGCGCGGCGCTGGGGCCCCATTTTTATGCCTCTCACTCGCAGGCACCGGAGGCGGGGCTGAACGGCGGCTCTGCCTCGGCGGCAGCCACGACGCCCATCGTCGAGTCGGCCTCCTGGCGATCGATGCCGGCGGCAAGACGACCAAGGCGCAGACGATCGCCGCGCGGGTCAGGCGTCCCGCGCCAAAGCATCTGGTCCTAACCCTGCTGCCCGAAGCTGCCGGGCTCGCCCCCCAGCGCTATCACTGGCGGGTTCTCGAGCTACGCGGCCACTGCGCTGGCGCGGTTCGGGAATGCGAATCGAGCTTCCCCGCCGCTCCCTCGGCCAAGGTCTTCCGCCTGCGCCCCGTACGCCCGGTCGGCTGCAGCGGGGGCGATGAAGCCGGGCTGTTCACCAACGGGCCGCGCGATCAGAATGTGGTCGCCCTGACCTTCGATGACGGCCCCAGCGAATACACCGACGGTTTCCTCGATGTGCTGCGCGAAAAGCACGTCAACGGCACCTTCTTTGAGATCGGCCAGGAGATGGCCGGGCGCGAAGCCACGATGCGCCGGATCCTGCGCGAAGGCAACGAGATCGGCAACCACACCATGCACCACACCGAATACCCGGGCTACGGCGAAATTGCCCCCGACAGTGCTTTGATCGAACGCTACACGCACTTTCGTCCCTGCCTTTTCCGACCGCCGGGCGGCGGCTCCAACTCCTCGGTGATCGCGACCGCGGCGAGTCTCGGCATGCAGACGATCACCTGGGACGTCGATCCGCGCGACTGGACCACGCCGGGCGCCGCCGCCGTCTACAGCCGCGTGGTCGGCGCCGCTCGACCCGGTTCGATCATCCTCATGCACGACGGGGGCGGTCCGCGCGGCGGCACGCTGGAAGCGCTGCCGAAGATCATCGACACGCTGCGCGCACGCGGCTATCGCTTCGCGACGGTCAGCGCCCTGCTCGGCCATCATCTGATCTATCAGCCCTACGGCTGATCGGCACAAATACAACCGATCGGGCGGCGCCAACGTAGTTTCAGCCAATGAGGGTCGCGATCATCGGAACCGGAATCTCTGGGCTGGCGGCCGCCCACCACCTGCACCGCGAGCACCAGATCACCGTCTATGAGGCGGCGCCGCGGCTCGGCGGGCATTCCCACACCGTCAATGTCGAGGCGCCCGAGGGTGCACACCGAATCGACACCGGCTTCATCGTCTTCAACGACCGTAACTACCCGCGCTTTGAAAGCCTGCTCGGCGAACTCGGCGTCGAGACCCAACCGTCGCGGATGAGCTTCTCGGTCTCCGACGGCGAGGGCCGATTTGAGTACTCGGGCACCCCGCGCGGCCTCTTCGCCCGCCCCGCCCACCTGTTCAGCCCCTCGTTCTTGCGGATGCTGGGCGAGTGGCGACGATTCAACCGCGAGGCGCCGGCCCTGATCGGGCCGAACGGCACCTCCCCCCCGCTCGGACGCTGGCTCGAGCAGATGCGGTTCTCCGAGCAGTTCATCGAGCGCCTGATCGTCCCCCAGGCCTCGGCCGTATGGTCGGCGGATCCGGCCCAGATGTGGAGCTTTCCGGCCAGTTTCATGGCGGAGTTCTTCGATAATCACGGCATGTACAGCCTGCGAGGACGGCCGCGCTGGCGCACCGTCGCCGGCGGCTCTGGCAGCTATGTGGCGGCGATCTCGGCGCCCTGGCGAGATCGCCTGCGCCTCGCCGCGCCGGTGCGACGAGTCGAGCGATTGCTCGGCGAGGTGCGAATCGAGGCCGACGGTTGCGAGAGCGAGCATTTCGACGCGGTCGTGATCGCCACCCATTCCGACCAGGCGCTGGCCCTGCTCGCCGACCCCAGCGAGGCCGAGCGCGAGATCCTCAGCGCGATCCCCTACCAACGAAACGAAGCACTGCTCCACACCGACACCTCGCTCTTGCCGCGGCGACGCGCGGCCTGGTCGAGTTGGAACTTCCATCTCAGCCAGGAGCCGGCCCGGCGCACCACGGTGACCTACTGGATGAACAATCTGCAGCGCCTGGCGGCCGAGCGCCAGTATCTGCTCACCCTCAACCGCACCGAGGCGATCGACCCCGACTCGGTGCTCGGGCGATTCGAGTACGAGCATCCGGTATTCACCGTGCAGGGCGTGCGGGCGCAGGCCCGGCACGCTGAGATCAGCGGCCCGCGCGGCACCCACTACTGCGGCGCCTACTGGGGGTGGGGCTTTCACGAGGACGGCGTGATCAGCGCCGAGCGCGTCTGCGCGCAGATCGAGGCGGCGGCGGCGCTGGTGCCGGCGCTGGCGGCATGAGCCAATGAGCGCCTCGGCGGTCTATGAGGGCTGGATCCGCCACCGCCGCTTCCAGCCGGTCGAGCACGCCTTTCGCTACCGGCTCTTCCTCATGTATCTCGACCTTGACGAGCTGCCGGGGGTGCTCGACCCCTTTCCGCTCTTCTCGGCGCGCCGAGCGGCGCCGGCCCGCTTCCGCCGGCGCGACTTCATGGGCGACCCCGACCGAGCGCTGGCGGAGTGCGCCCGAGACGTCGTCGGGGCCGCGACCGGCCATCGCCCGCGGGGCCCGGTGCGCCTCCTGGCCAGCCTGCGCTACCTCGGTCACGTCTTCAACCCGGTCGCCTTCTACTACTGCTATGCGCCCGGCGGAGAACACCTGGAGGCCGTGATCGCCGACGTCAACAACGTTCCCTGGGGAGAGCGTCATCCTTATGTCCTGGCGCGCGGAACCCAGCAAGGAGCGGTTCTGGCCGACGAGCTCGAAAAGCAACTGCACGTCTCCCCCCTGATGGGGATGGATAAGACCTACTCCTTTCGCGCCAGCGAGCCGGGGGCTGGGCTCTCGGTGCAGATCGAGTCGCGGCCCGACCACGGGAGCGGGGGCAAAACCTTCGATGCGACGCTCTCGCTGCGGCGCCGCGAGCTGAGCGCCCCCCTGCTTGGCGCGATGCTGGCCCGCTACCCGGCGATGAGCGCCCAGGTCCTCTTCAAGATCTATGCGCAAACGCTGCGCCTGCGCCTCAAGGGTGCCCGCTACTTCCCCCACCCCGATCACAAGCGCCCCAAGGGCTTCATCTCGCCGTGAGAGACCGCCTCGCCCGCAGCGCCGTCAGCCTGGTCCTGCGCCGCCTCAAGGCGGGGCGGATCGAGGTGCTCGAGGAGGGGCGGCCGTTGCGCTTCGGCCCGCCCGAGGCCGAGCTGCGGGCGACGGTGAGGATCCGCGACCCCCGCGCCTGGCGCGCGCCCCTGCGTGGCAGCGTCGGGCTCGGTGAGACCTTCGTCGATGGCCTCTGGGAAACAGATGATCTCGTCGCACTGATGCGCATCGCGGCGCGCGAGCTGCAGGCCTTCGACGGCCTGCGTGGGGCGGTGGCCCGCCCACGCGCCCTGCTGCACCGGCTGCGGGGGCTGGTCCCCGACAACACCCGTGCCGGATCCCGGCGCCACATCGCCGCCCACTATGACCTTGGCAATGACCTCTTTGCCGCCTTTCTCGACGAGCGGATGATCTACTCCTGCGCCTACTTTCCGCGCCGCGGAGCCAGCCTCGAGGAGGCGCAGCTCGCGAAGCTGGAGCGAATCTGCGAGCGCCTGGACCTCGGCCCCGACAACCATCTGCTCGAGATCGGCAGCGGCTGGGGTGGGCTCGCGATCCACGCCGCCCGCCAGCACGGCTGCCGAGTGACGACAACGACGATCTCCCAGGAACAACACGACCTCGCCCGCAGGCGAGTCGTCGAGGCTGGGCTCGAGAAGCTGGTCACGGTCCTCTTTGAGGACTACCGCGATCTGCGCGGTAGCTATGACCGCCTGGCCTCGGTCGAGATGATCGAGGCGGTCGGCTGGCAGCACTTCGACGAGTTCTTCCGGCGCTGCGATGAACTGCTGGCACCCGACGGGCTGATGCTGCTGCAGGCGATCACGATCGACGATCGCCTCTATGAGATCGAGAAGGGCGCCCGCAGCTTTGCCAACACGCATGTCTTTCCCGGCGGCTGCCTACCCTCACAGGGAGAGATCGCCGCCTGTCTGAGCCGCGATACAGAGATGCGAGAGGTCTGGTCGGAGGACATCACCGAGCACTATCCGCTCACCCTCGCCGCCTGGCGCGAGCGCTTTGGCGCCGCCTGGGGCCGGCTGCGAGGAAGCGGTTATGACGAGCGTTTCCGCCGACTTTGGTCCTTTTACCTGAGCTCCTCCGAGGCGGGCTTTCGCGAGCGGCGGATCGGCGACGTTCAGGTCCTGCTCGCCAAACCGGGGTGGCGATGAGCGCCGGCGCTGAGCCGCTGCTGCTCCTCCACGGCCTCGGTGCTAGCCGCGTGATCTGGGAGCCGGTCCTCGGCAAGCTGGAATCTGAGCGCCAGACGATCGTCTTGGACATGCCCGGCTTCGGCTCAGCGCCGGCGCTCGGCGGGGGAGTCGAGCCGACCGCCGCCAACCTGGCCAGGGCGATCGCCAGCCAGTGCGGAGAACTCGGCATCGAGCGGCCCCACGTAGCCGGCAACAGCCTCGGCGGCTGGGTCGCGCTGGAAATGGGGCGCCAGGGCTCGGCGGCCTCGGTGACGACGCTCTCGCCCGCCGGCCTGTGGCGCAGACCGCTGGGGCCTCGGCGCCGCGACCCCCACGTCTGGGCCGGGCGCGCCCGCCCGCTGGTCTCCCTGGCGCTGCGCTTCCGCCGCTCGCGGGAGGCGATGCTGGCGACCTTTGCCGCCCATCCTGAGCGCATCCCGGTGCGCACCGGGCGCGAACTGGTCTTGGGTTGGATCGATGCGAGCGGCTACCGCGGTGCAAACCGGGCGATGCGGACCCACCTCTTCGATCCGGCCGGCTATCCCGACGATGTCCCGGTGACGATCGCCTGGGGAGAGCGCGATCGGTTGCTCGGACCGCCGCGGCCAGAGCGCCGTCCTGCCGGCGCACGTTTCCTCACCCTGCCGGATGTCGGTCATACCCCGACCTGGGATGACCCCGAGCTGATCGCCCACACCCTGCTTGAGGGTAGCTCGGTCTCGGCCTTAAGCTAGGCGCATGATCATCGAGAGGACCGAGAATCCGCAGTGGCTTTCAAACGCCTACCTGGTCGCCGATCGGGAGGGAGGCAAGGGCGTTCTGATCGACGGCAACGATGACCTCGGGCCGCTGCTCGAGCTTGCCGCGCGTGAGCAGATCGAGATCACCCACATCCTCATCACCCACCCCCACGCCGATCACATCGCCGGTCTGTCCGCGGCCCGCGAGCAGCTCGGCGGCCCGCCGCTGGTCGCCCACGCCGAGGCCGCGGCGGAGCTTGAGGAGGAGGTCGCGCAGACCCTCGGCGACGGCGAGAAGCTCAGCACCGGCGGGCTTGAGATCGAAGCGATCTACACCCCCGGCCACGCGGCCGGGCACCTCGCATTTCTGATCAACGGCACCGACCTCTTCACCGCCGATGTCCTCTTCAAGGGCACGGTGGGCGGCACGATGGCACCCGGCGCCAGCGGTTTTGCCGATCTCAGGTCCTCGGTGATGGGACTGATGGAGCTACCGCCCGAGACCGTCGTGCACCCCGGCCATCGCGAGCCGACCACGATCGGGGCTGAGTTGGAGGCCAACCCCTTCGTCAGGATCTGGCGCGGCCTCGAGCAGACCGGCGAGGAGCAGGTCACGGTCTGGGAGCGCCCGGCGACGCTGAAGCTCTGGGCCCCTGACTATGACGGGGGCAACAAGGCCTGGGTCCTCTTCGCCGAAGGCGGCGAGGAGGCGATCGTCGGCGGCTCGCAGGTGCAGCGCGGCTAGAAACTTGAGCCCCCGAGCGTCGCGCCTGGACAAATATGCGACCCGGAGGCGGCGAAAACTGACCGATTTGCCTGGCCCTGTCCTTTAACTTGAAGGGCATGCACCTGACCCAGGCGCTTTTGGCCGCCGATATCAAAAGCTTCTTCTTCGGCTGGTACCCGGTCTTCGGGGTCTTCTTCATGGCCGGCCTGCTGCTCGTCTTCATGACGCTGCTGCGCAGCACGGTTGGCTCGACCAAGCCCGAAACGGTCAAGGCGAGCAGGACCAAGCCGGTGCTCTGGGAGGAGGTGCAGGGCGTCGATGCGGCCAAGGATGAGCTGATCGACGTCACCGCCTGGCTCAAGGAGCCAGATCGTTTCGCGGCGCTCGGCGCCCAGGCTCCTCGTGGGGTCCTGCTCTACGGGCCGCCGGGAACCGGCAAGACGATGCTCGCCCGGGCGGTCGCCGCCCAGGCCGGGGTTGACTTCTTCTCAGCCTCGGGCTCGAGCTTCGTCGAGATGTTCGTCGGGCGCGGCGCGGCGCGCATCCGCAGACTGTTCAAGGAGGCCCGCAAGGCCGGGCGCGCGGTGATCTTCATCGACGAGCTCGATGCGATCGGCGGCGCCCGCTCGGGCGCTGGCGGCGACGGCGGCACCAGCGAGCGCGAGCAGGCGCTCAACCAGCTCCTGGTCGAGCTCGACGGCTTCGAGCGCGCCAAGGGCACGGTGATCGTGATCGCCGCCTCCAACCACGTCGAGAAGCTCGACCGCGCCCTGCTGCGACCGGGGCGCTTTGATCGCCAGGTGCTGGTCTCCCCGCCCGACCGAGATGGCCGCGAGGCGATCCTCGCCGCCCATGCCAAGGGCAAGCCGCTGGGCCCAGACCTCGACCTTCGCGATGTCGCCCGAAAGACGACCGGGATGACCGGCGCCCAGCTCGCAAACGCACTCAACGAGGCGGCGATCATCGCCGGGCGCGCCGGGCGCCGCTCGATCGCCCGCGAGGACCTCGACGAGGCCCTGATGCGCCAGTCCGTCGGCGCCCAGCAGGCCCGCAGGCTGAGCGCCGAGGAGCGCCGGATCATCGCCTTCCACGAGGCCGGCCACGCTCTCTGTCGCCACCTGGTCGGCGGCGATCCGCCGGAGATACTGAGCATAATTCCGCGCGGCACCGCCCTGGGCTTCGTCGCCTCCTCACCCGATGAGGACAGCTACCTGGAGTCAAAGCAGGACCTGCAGAACGAGCTGGTCAGCCTGCTCGGCGGGCGCGCCGCCGAGGAAGAGGTCTTCGGCACCTCCTACTCGGGAGCGGTCAACGACCTTGCGCGCGTGCACGCGGTCTCCAAACAGATGGTCAGCGAGTTCGGCATGGGGGTCGCCCTCGACGCCGAGGGGGCGCCGCCGATCGCTCTGCCGACCGGCAACTATGACCTCTCCGATCGAACCCGCCGCGACGTCGATGTGGCGGCGATGATGCTGGCCCGCGATGCCCACCGGCGCGCCCGGGCGCTGCTCGCTGCCCACCGCGAGTGCCTCGATGATCTCGCCGCCAACGCGCTCGAGCGCGAGACCCTCTCGCGCGAGGACCTCGAGGAGATCTTCGACGCCCATGAACTGAGCGAGCGTGGCTCAAGAAACGACCCGAGCACCGCGGCTGCGCTCGCCCTCAGCCGCGAGAAGCCCGACTCGCCGAGCTAATCTTGCGCTCAGCGTGAGCGCCATCGCCGAGCAGGAGCACTATTTTGCGCCGGGGCGCTCGATCGCGCGCATGGTCCACGGCGAGCGCGCCGTCGGCCTGCTCTATGGACAGCGCGCGCTTTTGATCGGTGCCCTGGAACCGCTCACCTACACCGCGACGATGCTCAACACGCGCTCCGCCGAGCGCCCCTTCCGCCGCCTCGCGCGCACCGCGAAGATCCAGGAGACGGTTCTGCTCGGCACCCGCGAGGAGGCCGACCGCGCCCTCGCCGGCGTGGGCCGGGCGCACGCGCGGGTCAGCGGCGAGCTGCCCGAGGCGGCCGGGGCGCATCCATCCGGCACCCCCTACTCGGCCTTTGACCCCAAGCTGATGCGCTGGACTCTGGCGGTGATCGCCGACTCGGGCCGGGCGATGTACGAAACCATGGTGCGGCCGCTGAGTGAGGAGGAGCGGGAGGACCTGTGGCGAGACTACGTGCGCTTTGGCGAGCTCTTCGGGCTGCCGGCCAGCGAGCTCCCCGCCAGTCACCGCGAGTTCGAATCCTGGTGGGCCCACAAACTCGGCTCAGCTGAGCTGCAGGCGACCCCCCATGCACTCGAGATGGCGCCCCTGGTCGCCTTTGAACAGCCGGTCCCGGCGCTCGCCCGGGCCAACCTCGCCGCCCAGAACCACGTCATCAAAGGCACCCTGTCGCCGCGGGTGCGCGAGCTCTTCGCGATCCCCTGGAGCACCGCCCACGAGCGCTCCTTCCGCTCGCTCGCGGCCGCCCACCGCCGCGCCCGCCGCCTCTTTCCCCACGCGCTCAGGCGCGGACGCAACGATGCCTTCTTCGACGCCGTCAGCCGCGGCGAGCGCCAGCGCGGCGGCACCGTTACCCCCGAGCTGGGGGCCCGCGCCTGAGGCGCGGGCCGAAGAACCTACTTGCGCACCTGGCAGGGCTTGATGAAGACGCCGCTGAGGAAGGTGCCGTCCTTGAACGTGCCTTCCACCCGTGCCTGCAGGTGGCCGGTTTCACAGCGGGCGTTGACGAAGGAGTGCTTCTGGCCCTTGTAGGTCCATTTCCGGTTGATCGTCAGATGACCGGAAATCGGGATCCCGGCGCCGCCGGCGATCTTCGGCAGCCGCGCTTTGGTCCGGTAGCCATAGACGCCCTTGTGGATTTTTTCGATCACGACCGGGACGATCAGCGCGACCGGCACCGGATAGGTGGTGTAGGCGTGGGCCAGGACGGTCGGGTCGCCGTGTTTGGGAGGACCGTTGAAGAGCGTGATCGGCGAGTTGACATTGATCGGTCTGCTTTCGGGGAAGGCGACGATCGCGTGGCCAAAGCCCTCGCCCACGATCGCCCCCGGGCATGCCTTGCGAGCCTCGGGCACGGTGCGCGCTTCCAATTTCGATTGCCTGCAGACCGGCAGCCCGGTCGTTTCCACCGAGCCGTGGCGGTCGAATTCGATGTTGATGTTTTCGAGAATCGGCGGGTAGGCGCCGGAGACAGTTGAGACCTTGCCCCCTCCGTGCAGCGAGATCGGCGCATTTTCGTGCTTGGGCAGCTTGGTCGGCGAGAAGCCGCCTTCGGCGGTGAGGATGATGTCGCCGACTCGGATCACTTTCGCTTCGGCGGCACCGGCGATGGCGAGCACCCCCAGCGCCAGGACGGCGATCACGATCAGCTTCATGCGTTTCACGGTTACCCCTCTCCTCCGGTTATCCCCAGCGTATCGATCCTCACGATCCCCCTCACTCAAGGTTGGACCTGGTACCTGAACACGCTCATATGCCGATTGGTGTCCTCGGGGCTCAGATTCGTCGCCTTGGAGTCAAAGACAACAAAGTGCCCGTCGGGCGATATTCCCGGATCGGCGGAGGGACCGTTTGCGGGGGCGCCGTCGAGGCCGGCCGAGGCGAGGTAGACGCGCCCGGTCTTCATGTCCCTGACGAAGACATCGGGGACCGCGGGATTGTCGTGGGGGCCGAGGTTGTTGGCGTAGGACTGAAAGGCGATGTAGCGGCCGTTGGCGGAGATCGCTGGGCGCGAGGAGTCGCCTGCGCCGGGCTGACCATGGCGGCCGCTGGCGCGCGAGACCAAGGTCGTGCGATCGGTCTTCAGGTCACGGACGAAGACGTCTTCGACCTGGTGATCGTCGCCACCGACCAGGTTCGTCGCCTGCGAGGCGAAGGCCACGTGGCGACCGTCGGCGGCGATCGCCGGTTCCTCGCAATCGGCGTTGGCAATCGCGCCACTGGCGCCACTGGCGCGTGAGATCAACACGGTCCGCTGGCTCTTTTGGTCGCGGACCGAGATCTCGTTGTTGCGATCGTGATAGCCGTGCCCGAAGGACCAGGAGAAGGCGACCTGGTCGCCGTGCTCAGAGAGGGAGGGTTCAAAGCCCCGAATCGGCTCGCCCTTGGCTCCGCTTTGGCGCGAGGCGAGGGTGGTGTTCTCCTTCTTCAGGTCGCGTACGTAGACGCCGCCTTCGAAGTGTTTTCCCGGGGTGAGGTTGTTCGATTCGGTGCCAAAAGCGACGTAGCGCCCGTCGCCGGAGATCGCCGGCAGGTTTGAGTTCTCGTTGGCAGCGGCACCGGTGGCGCCGCTGCGTCGCGAAGCCAGGATGATCGACTTCTTCACCCGGTCATAGACAAAAACGTCGCGAACCGGGTTGCCGGTGGGTTCACCGAGTGGGCCCCGGCTGAAGTTGACATCTTCGCTGCTGAGCCCCGGGTCCTCAGAGCCGAAGACCAAGTAGCGCCCGTCGCTGGAGAGCCCGGGGCTATCGGCGTCAAAGCCGCCTTCTTCTGATTCGGCGCTCGGTTTGGTCACCGCGATCGTCCCCGGGCGCTGCAGGTCGCGCAAGAGGACAAAGGTGCCGTCGGCTGAGTCATCGGCGATCAGGCCGACATAGCGCCCGCCGGCTGAGACCGAGGGAATCAGTCCCTGGGCGCCGACCCCATCGAGGTCGCTCACTTCCGGACTGGAGACGAGCACCAGTTGGCCCGCGGCCTGGGCGCCCTGCGCCGCGGCCAGCGAGAGGCAGCCGGCGAGCAGCGCGGCCAGCATGGCGCCACGCAGGCGGGTCATCTGGGCACCGGCCCCCAGGTCGGGGCGCCGAGCTCAGGGCCATAGCCTTCTTCTTCGGTGCCGCCCTCATCGAACTCCTTGGCACCCGAGCCATTGGGACGGGCGACTTCAAGCGCGGTTGCATCGCGACCCTCGCGCAGGAAGGCGATGTGCTTGCCATCGGGGGAGAAGGTCGGGGCCAGGTAGCAGGCGCTGCTGAAGCAGTCGTGGTGGCTGTGGGTGACCTCGCGCACGTGGGTGCCGTTGGCGCGGGCGATGAAGATGTTCGGCCCGTGGTCACGGTTACTGACGAAGACGATCGCGTGGCCGTTGGGCGATACGTCTGGTTCGGACTCGTCGTGAACGCCATCGATCAGGACTCGCTGGCCGGAGCCATCGGCGCCCATCACGAAGATGTCGCTGTGATCGCTGGGGGCGTCGGCGACGCGGTTAGTGACGAAGACGATGTGGTGCCCATCGGGGGTGAAGACCGGGTCTGAGTTGCTGCCCGGGCCTTCGGTCAGCGCCCGCAACCCGCTGCCGTCGAGATTGATGGTGTAGATCTGCGCCGGCCCTGAGCCCGCGGTTCGGTCGAAGGCGATCTGGCTGGCGTCCGGAGAAAACGAGGGATCTGAGTCACTGGCCGTGCCGCTCGTCAGCTGGCGCAGAACGCTGCCGTCGGCATTCATCACGTAGATGTGCGATCCGCTTTCGGCGAGCCCTTCGTGATCACCGGCGAAGGCGATCAGTCGCCCGTCCGCTGAGAAGGAGGGCGTCCGGTCCCCGGCTGCTTTGGTCAGCTGGTGGGGTTTCTGACTCTCCCGCGGGCCGTGCGAAAAGAGGCCGCCGCTGGTGCCCGATTCCTCAACGTCAAAGCGCGGATAGACGAGCGGGCCGGGTTTGCCCGGGAAGGTCGCCTGGGCGGAGGCGGCAAGGCAGGCGGCCAGCGCCGCGGCGAGGGCCAGCAATGCGGTCAGCCTGGCGAGACGGGAGCTGAGCGAAGTTCGTTTCATATCGGCCACCGTAGATCGGTGAGGGGACGCTGTAAAGAGACAGGTCTGGCCCGGTCTGGGACACCCGGTCGCGCCAGGCGTTCAGAGCACAGCCCTGCGCAGCGCACTGACCGGGCTCCGCGCGGTGCCGGCGAGCGAGGGTCAAGTGAGGAGGACAGTTCTCCCCCGGTCAAGCTCTCAAACCGGGCCCGATTTGCAGGGAACTTGCCGGTCGGCGGGAGGTCGCCTGCTACGGTGAAGTACGTCGAGTCGGCGAACGCCACTCGAGAGGTTCCGTTTTCCCTCCGTGTGCCATTTGGTGCTTTAGGGGCTGCTGGATCTCCCCTATTGCTCAAAAAGGAGCCCACACCATTACTTCGTTTGCCGATCTCGGCATCTCAAATTCTGTCGTGCGTACACTCGCACGCCGCGACATCACCCAACCCTTCCCGGTCCAGCAGATGGTCATTCGCGACGCACTCGCCGGTCATGACCTGCTTGTCCAATCGCCAACCGGCTCGGGCAAGACACTCGCCTTCGGCATCCCGCTGGTCGAACGCCTGAAGCCCGGCGCCGGGCACACCTCCGCCCTGGTCCTCGCCCCCACCCGCGAGCTCGCCAGTCAGATCGTTGACGAGTTGCGCTCGCTGGCCGACGCCCTCAACCTGCGCATCGCGGCCGTCTACGGGGGAGTCGGATTTGGCACCCAGAGCGCCGAAGCCCGCCGCGCCGACATCCTGGTGGCGACCCCCGGGCGCCTCGAGGATCTGGTCGCGCGCGGCACCGTCTCCCTCGCGGAGGTCGAGGTCCTCGTCCTCGACGAGGCCGATCGCATGCTCGACATGGGCTTCAAGCCGGCCGTCAGTCGGATCGTCGCCCTCACCCCGAAGCGGCGCCAGACGCTCTTCTTCTCCGCGACACTGGCCGGTGCCACCGGCAAGATCGCCGCCGCCTACACTCGCAATGCGCGCCGCCACACCCACGCGCCTCGCGATCACGACAAGCCCGACATCGAGCACCGTTTCTTTCATCTCGACTCGCCCAGCGCGAAGCTCGACCAGCTGATCGAGCAGCTGCGCGGCGCCGAGGGCGGGCGCACCCTGGTCTTCGTGCGCACCAAGCGCGGTGCTGATCGCCTCGCCAAGCGCCTGCGCGCGCGCCAGGTGATGGCGGCCGCGATGCACGGCGACAAGAGCCAGTCTCAACGCGAACGGGCGCTGGCCCGCTTTGAGGGCGGCGAGGTGGATGCGCTGATCGCAACCGATGTCGCGGCCCGCGGCATCGACGTCGAGGGGATCACCCAGGTCGTCAACTTCGACGCGCCGGGTGACCGCGAGTCCTACGTGCACCGAGTCGGGCGCACCGGCCGGGCCGGCGCCCGCGGTACCGGGGTCAGTTTCGTACTCGCCGATCAGGCCGATGAGGTGCGGCGCATGGCCGGTGACCTCGGCCTCGCCAGGGAGTTCGAACAAGCGGGCGGCAAGCGAGCGCAGCTGCAAAACAGCGGAGCGCCTCGAAATGGCGGGTCCTCGCGTTCACGACGCCGCCGCCGGACCGGAGCCGGACGATGACCAGCCTCGCCAATGGAGCCAAGAAGTGGACCTGCGATGGCTGTGGCGTCTCGGCGAGCCGGATCGACGGCAGCCGGGCCCCGCTTCCCGATACCTGGATCAGCACGGCCGAGGGTGATTTCTGCCTCGGTTGCAGACGCGCGCGCGCCGGTGATGCGGCGCTTGAGGCAGCGCCCGAAGACACTGACCGCGACACCCGCGCCAAACTCCGCCGCGCGGGCCTGATCGAGTTCGAGGTGAGCCGCGTGCCCGATCACGCCGACAACTCGATCGCCAAGGCCTGTCGCTCATCGGTATCGGCGGTGGCCGCCGCCCGCGAGCGCCTGCGCGAGCGCGAAGGCGTAGCCTGACCAACCCGGATCAGGCGAGCCCCTTTCACTGAACCCAGGCACGGCTCCGGATCGCTGCTGGAGCCGCAGTCGTGCGCCTGGATCCAGTGCGCCAATTGAGCTGCTTCCCGAGCCGAGATCAAGGCTCCCGCGCCCAGGGCCGCGCGGGGCGGGCTGCCGGGCCGCGATCGCGGCCCCGCCACCCCGCCCTTATACCTGCAACCGGGAGCGCTCAGGCGCCCTGTTGGGCCGGGGCCCCGCCGCCACCCCGGAGCGCGGCACTTTCCTTTGCGCCGCTCCCGCTCTCCGTTTGGCCCTCAGTTCGGGGGACCAGCAGGGCGCTGAGGGCGCCGAGGGTAAGAACCAGCGTGCCGATCGGGATCGCGGCCCGCAGTCCGTCGGTGAACGCCTGCGGCGAGAGATAGGAGCCATGGGCGCTGAACACCGTGGCCAGAACCGCGACGCCCATCACTCCGCCAAGCTCGCGGATCGCGTTCAGGGCGCCGGATGCCTGGCCGGCCTCCTCGGGTTTGACCGAGGCGAGGATCGCGTTCGCCGAAGGGGCGAAGACGAGGGCCATGCCGGTCCCGGCGATCATGAACGGTATGACCAACCGCGCGTACTCGATGTCGGGGCTGATGATCACGGCAAGCCACGCCATCGCAACCGCCTGCAATCCCAAGCCCAGCGCCATCAGCGGCCGCGAGCCGATCCGGTCGCTGAGAATCCCCGCGATCGGGGCGACGATCATCGGCATCCCGGTCCAGGGCAGGGTCCGCAGCCCTGCTTCAAGCGGCGTGAAGCCCTGGGCGATCTGGAAGAACTGGGCGAGCAGGAAAATCGAGCCAAAGATGCCGAAATACATCGCGAATGAAAGCCCATTCGTCGCGGCGAAACCGCGAGAGCGGAAGAATCGCATCGGCAACATCGGGGCCCGTGAGTGGCGCTCCCAGGCGGCGAAGCCGACCAGGAAGCTCGCACCGACGGCGAAGGACGCGAGAATCGCTGGGCTGGTCCAGCCGAGGGCCTGACCGCGAATTGCGCCGTAGGTGATGCCGAGCAGACCCGGTGCCGCGAGCAGGAGACCGCCCAAATCGAGGCGATCATTGGGACCGCGCGACTCGCTCAGGCGGGTCCCCGCCAGGGGCAGCAGCAGCAGGCCGATCGGCACGTTGATCCAAAAGATCCAGTGCCAGGAGATGCCGCTGATGACGGCGCCGCCGACCAGCGGGCCGAGGGCAACGCCGAGGCCACTGACGCCGCCCCAGATGCCGAGCGCCATCCCCCGCCGCCGCCGGGGGACCGCATCGGAGAGCAGAGTCAGGGTCAGGGGGAGGAGGATCGCGGCGCCAAGTCCCTGAATCGCGCGCGCCGCGATCAGGGCATCGGCGCTTGTCGCGAGGGCGGCGCCGGCGCTGGCCAGGGTGAAGATGCTTAAGCCAATCGTGAACATGCGTCGGCGTCCGAAGCGATCACCGAGGGCAGCGCCGGTGA
>CAVWBK010000008.1:0-164251 GCA_963753245.1 uncultured Solirubrobacterales bacterium | reverse complement strand
TCTGGTAACCGCACCGATAACCGCATAGGGTTTAGGTTCCCCCCGGGGATAGATGATGGGCATTCTCGACGAGGCAATCCGCGAGCATCTCGAACTCAAGCGCCAGCATGGTGCCGATGATTCCGAGCTAAAGCAGCTCGAGGACGACGCGTTCGGCCCCCCACAGCGACCCGGTACAAGCCAGGCAGATGCGGACCCGATGGCCGAGGCCGCGACCGAGTTCTTGATCCAGCCCGATCAGCCCCCCGATGTCAATGCTGAGCCGGCCACCAAGTTAGACCATGAGGCCGAGCAACCCCGGCCTCGCCGCGAGCCGGTCGCCGACGTCCAGGAAGCACCGGAACCGGTGGAGCTGAACGACGCCGAGCAGCCGCAGGAGTCCCCGCTGGAGGCCGAACCAGAGGCGCCCGCCGAGGAGGAGCAGCCCGCCGCAGAACACCAGGCAATCGTTCCGCCGCCCGCTGGCCACTCGACCGAAGAGCGCCACGCGATCGCCGAGCAGCCGACCGAGATGTTCGATGTCGAGCAGGACTTTTCCTCATCCGAGGCGCCCGGCCCCTCCGATGAGGAGCTGGTCGCCGAGGAGATCGTCGAGCCCCGCCTGGGTCCGGCCGAGCCGCTCGCCCCGTCGGGCGCCGAAGAGGACGAGGACGGGGAGGAGGACTTTTTTGACGAGCAGCGCCTCTCCGAGGAGCTCGATCAGGCACTCGAGGCTCCCTCTGATCCAGCCTCCGAGGAGGTCGGGCCCGCCTCCGAGGAATTCGATTCCGAGGAAATCCCGCACGAGGTTGGGGGGACTGGTGAGGAGGAGCCTGCCTCTGAGGAAATTGAGCGCCCTGTCGCCCCCGCCCGGGGTAGCCAGGAGGATGTCCTCGAGGAGACACCGGACTTTCTTGAGGAGGCCCCCGAGGACGACGAGCTCTGGTTTGAGCAAAAGCCCCCGAAGGACTTCGACTTCGACGATTAGGTCGCGCCTAGACTTCTAGGCACGGGGCCATAGCTCAGTTGGCAGAGCGCCTGCTTTGCAAGCAGGAGGTCGCCGGTTCGATCCCGGCTGGCTCCATCATCGCCGGCTCGCCGAGGTCGCGCCCGTGCGCGCCCGGCCGCACTTGGAGCAGCTGGGCCGGATCGAGGCTGGAGGAGGGATCGATGTCGCTTGCCCGGCCAACCCCGAGCGCATCGAGTTCTCCTAGGCACTCGCCCGCGCATTCGCGAGGCTCACGAGCTCAGCCCCCGGCGAGCGCTGACTCCGGCAGATTCTGATCGGCGTGGTAGCTGGAGCGCACCAATGGCCCGCAGGCGACCGACTCGAAGCCGAGCTCATAGGCGGCCTTCTCGAGTGCCTCGAACTCCTCCGGATGCCAGTAGCGCACGACCGGCAGATGATTCACTGTCGGGCGCAGGTACTGGCCGACGGTGAGAACCTGGACCCGGTGCTCGCGCAGGATCCCAAAGGCCTCGATCATCTCCTCGAAGGACTCACCGAGTCCGACCATCAACCCGGACTTGGTGATCACCTCCTGACCGCCGATCTCCTTCGCTACTCGCAGCACCCGCGCTGAGCGGGAGAATCGTGAGCCGCGCCGTGCCATTGGGTAAAGCCGCGGCACCGTCTCCACGTTGTGGTTGAAGACATCGGGGCGCTCAGCGATCACCCGGGCGAGGGGCATCTCCTGGCCGCGAAAGTCGGGGGTGAGGACCTCGACCTTGCAGCCCGGCGCCTGGCGGCGGATCGAGCGGATCACGCCGACAAAGGCACTTGCCCCATAGTCAGGGAGGTCGTCGCGGTCAACCGAGGTGACCACCGCATGGCGCAGGCCCATCCGCCTGACCTGGTTGGCGACGCGCAGCGGCTCGAGCGGGTCGTTCCAACTCGGCACGCCAGTCTTCACGTTGCAAAAGCCGCAGCGCCTCGTGCAGACGTCGCCGAGGATCATGAAGGTCGCGGTTCCCCGCTCCCAGCACTCACCGACGTTGGGGCAGTTGGCCTCCTCGCAGACCGTGTGCAGATTGTCGGCGGCGATCGTCGCCTTGAGGCGACGGTAGTTGGGGCCTCCCGGTGCGGGCACCTTGAGCCAGGGCGGCTTGCGGGTGCGTTTGAAGGGGATGTCGCCCTCGCCGCCGGGCGAGGTCCCGCCGGGCTTTGCGCGCGAGCGGGTTACGTGGATGCGCTCGCTGGTCTCGGTCATCTTGCGATCTCGAGACTAGCCGCCCCCAGGCCCAGCTCGGCTGGCTCGGTCGCGACCGGTTGGCGCTTGAAGACCGCGGCGAAGCGAGCGGCGAGTGTCTCGGCGAAGCTCTCAAGACTCTGCTCGGCGCCGAGCTCGCGGCTCAACGAGGTCACCCGGCAGTCCTCGATCCCGCAGGGCACGATCCACTCGAAGGGCTGCAGATCGTTGCTGACATTGATCGCCAAGCCGTGGGTGGTGACCCCGCGGCTGACGTGGACGCCGATCGAACCGATCTTGCACGCTCCTCGCTGTGGGCCTTCTGCCGCGCCGAGCCGCCCGTTTGCAGCCGGCTCGGTCCAGACGCCGGTCAGGCCCTCGATCGTCCCCGCCGCGACGCCATGCTCAGCCAATGCCTCGATCGCCACTCGCTCGAGACCGCGCACATAGGCATGGACATCGTCTCCGTAGGGAGCGAGGGAGACGATCGGGTAGGCGACCAGTTGGCCGGGGCCATGGTAGGTGACTCGCCCGCCGCGATCGGTGTCGTGGATCTCGATCCCCTGCATCTCATACCAGCGGCTGCCCATCGGCAGCTCCTCGGGCCCAGAGCGCCGCCCGCGCGTGTAGACCGGCGGGTGCTCGAGCAGGATCAGCACATCGGGGATCGCCCCCTTTTGGCGCGCTGCCTCGAGGCGGCTCTGGGCGGCGCGCGCCCGTTCGTAGGGCAACGTGCCGCAACGCACTATCAGGATCTGCTCGCCGATTTATAGATCGTTGCATGACGCGCGACTATTCTTCCCGCGGCGCCCCCCCGATGCCAGTCGCTCGCTGGAGACACCCATACACCGCCCTGCTCTCGTGGCTCGGCATGCTGTTGCCCGTGCTCGCCGCGGCGATCGCCTACATGGTGATCCGCCCCCCCAGCGTTGACCTCGCCGAGCAGCTCTTCCGCTGCCAACTATTTGCCTCCAACGGTTTTCTGGCCTGGAATAACTACTGGTACGGGGGCCAATACCTGCTCGGCTACAGCGTGCTCTTCCCGCCGCTGGGGGCCGCGCTCGGCGCCACCGCGGCCGGCGGGCTGGCGGCGATCGTCGCGACCGGACTCTTCGCGATTCTCGCCCGCCGGCACTACCTGGCGCGCGCGCAATGGGCGACTCTGTGGTTCAGCTCGGGGATCGTCGCGACCCTGCTCAGCGGCCGGCTGACCTTCGCCCTCGGGGTCGCCATCGGCCTCGCCGCACTGGTCGTCCTCGACAGCGAACGGCCGCTGCTCGCCGTGCCCCTGGCCGCCGCCACCTCCTTCGCGAGTCCGGTGGCCGGATTCTTCTTGCTTTTGATCGGCCTGATGCTGGCGCTGGTCAACGAGCGCCGGCGGGGGGCGATCCTGGCGCTCGCCGCGGCGCTGCCGATCGCCTCGATGACGCTCGCTTTCCCGACCAACGGTCCCGAGCCCTTTGACCTCTCCAGCCTGCTCGGCACCCTCGCCGTCACCCTCTTTGTGTTCATCGCCCTGCCGCCGGGGGAACGCCTCTTGCGCCGCGGCGCCCTCCTCTATGGCGCCGCGGTGCTCCTCGTCTACGCGCTGCCCAACGCGATGGGGGGCAACGTCGTTCGCCTCAGCAATCTGGCGGCGGCGCCGGTTCTGGCCCTCGGCCTCGGCGGACCCCGGCGGCGGGCGCTACTGCTCCTCTGCGCGGTGCCGCTCCTCTACTGGCAGTGGCAGGCCGCGGTGCGCGACGTCTCCCAGGCGATCACCGATCCCGCCGCCCAGCGCAGCTTCTACCTGCCCTTGATCTCGACCCTGCGCCGGCGCACCGCGGGTGCCCCGGTGCGCATCGAGATCCCGCCGACCGAGGATCGCTGGGAGGTCTATTACATGGGTCAGAAGTTCCTCCTGGCCCGCGGATGGGAGCGCCAGCTCGAATCCGAGGAACTCGAATTCTTTCGCTCCGGGCTGACCCCCGCCGCCTATCGCAGCTGGCTGGCGGCGCGCGGGGTCAGCTACGTGGCCCTGCCCAGGCACACGACGTTTGACTACATCGCTCGCCGCGAGGCGACCCTGATCAGCGGCGGCCTGGGCTTTCTGAAGCCGGTCTGGAGCAACAGCGACTGGCGACTGTTCGCCGTCCGCGGCGCGGTCGGCCTGGTCCAGCCCCCGGCGCGTCTCACCTCGATCGGGGCGGATTGGTTCCAGCTTCACACTCCACGCGCCGGCGACTTCCTCCTACGCATTCACTTCAATCGCTACTGGACGGTCTCAAGCGGCACGGCCTGCCTGCGCGGGCGCGGTCCCTGGACGATGTTCGAAGCCAAGCGCGCCGGCGTCTTTCGCGTCGGTACCGATCTCAGCGCCGGCGCCCTGCTCGGTCGCCACCGGGTCTGCTCAGAACGGCCCGACTAGAGCGCCAGCGAGAACGGCTCCTCGAGCAACTCGCGGATACGGGCGAGGAACTCGGCGCCCTGCGCGCCGTAGAGGATGCGGTGATCGCAGGCGAGGTTGACGGCCATCAGGTGGGCGCTGCGCAGCTCGCCCTCACGGACCACGGGCCGCTCGCGGATCGCGCCGACGGCGAGGATCGCCGCCTGCGGAGGGTTGATCACCGCGGCGAAGCGGTCGATCCCGAACATCCCAAGGTTGGAGACCGTGAAGGTCGCAGCGGAGAGCTCGGGCGGGGTTATGGTGCCCTCGCGTACCCGCCGCGAGAGCTCCCGCGACTCGGTGCCGATCTGCCAGAGCCCCTTGCGGTCGGCGTCAAATAGGGTCGGCACGACGAGCGCATCGCGGGCGGCGACCGCGATCCCGACATTGACCCGCGAGTAGAGCTCAAAGCGCCCGTCGCGGTAGGCGCCGTTGGCGCGCGGATGCTCGCGCAGGGCCAGGGCCACGGCTTTAACGACCATGTCGTTAAAGGAGGGGACGTTGAGGCCCTCGGCGGCAAGCTCCTTGACCTTTCCGCGCGCCTCAACCGCGCGACTCATGTCGACCTCGGCCTCGAGGTAAAAGTGCGGCGCCGTCGCCTTGGACTCGGCCATGCGACGGGCGACCGTGGCCTGCAGCTTGGAGGGCTGCTCGACGCGGACCGTGCCCTTCGCGGTCTGCACCGGCGCCTCAGCTTGGGGTGGCGGGCCGGGGGGCCGAGCGCCGCCATCCTCACCAGCAGCCGCCCGGTCCACATCTGCCTTGACAATCCTCCCCGCCGGACCTGAGCCCGAGACGAGGCTCAAATCGATCCCCCGCTCCTTCGCGATCCGCTTGGCAAGCGGCGAGGCCCGCAGTCGCTCAGCGCCGGTCCCAGCAGCGGCGGGTTCGGCCCCTGGGCGGGAATCGATCCCCGCATCGGGGGCCTCGGGCCGGCTTGGGGGGGAGGCCGCCTGCCGCGCAGCCGGGAGACCCACCGCGCTCGGGCGCTGGGCTCGCTCAGGGTCCCCGTCTCCGATCACCGCGATCGGCGTCCCGATCGGATGGGTCTCACCCGCCTTGGCGAGGATCTCGGTCAGGGTTCCAGCCAGGTCTGACTCGTAGGCCATGTTGGCCTTGTCGGTCTCGATCTCGACCAGCTCTTCGCCGATCGAAACCGCGTCTCCGACCTGCTTTAGCCACTGCAGAATCGTCCCCTCCTCCATCGAGTCCGAGAGCCGCGGCATGACCACCTCGGCCATCAGATCGAGCCCTTCAGAGTTGCGAGCGCGGCCTGCACAACGTTCTCCTCGTGGGGGATCGCCGCCTGCTCGAGCCGTTTGGAGTAGGGCATCGGCACGTCGGCCCCGGTCACCCGCTGGATCGGGGCGTCGAGGTGGTCGAAGGCCTGCTCGGTGATCAGCGTCGCAAGGTTGGCGCCGACTCCGCCGTGCGGCCAGCCCTCCTCGACGATCACCGCGCGATTGGTCTTCCGCACCGACTCGAGGATCGTGTCGAGGTCAAGCGGTCGCAGTGTGCGGGGGTCGATCACCTCCGCCTCGACCCCATGCTCGTGGGCGAGGGTGCGGGCCGCGTCCGCGGCGACGTGAGCCATCTTGAGAATGCCGATGATCGTCAGGTCGGCGCCCTCGCGGCGCACCGCGGCCTGGCCGAAGCTCAGCAGCGTCTCGGCGTCCTCGCCAACCTCGCCGCGGGCTCCATAGAGGCTCTCGTGCTCGATGAAGACAACCGGGTTATCGTCACGGATCGCCGCCTTCAGCAGCGCCTTGCCGTCGGCTGGAGTCGAGGGACAGGCAACCAGCAGCCCGGGGACCTGCAGGTAGAGCGCCTCGAAGCTGTGTGAGTGGGTTGGGCCGAGCTGGTGGCCACCGCCGCCTGGCATGCGGATCACGATCGGCACCCGTGCCTGGCCGTTGAACATGTAGGGGATCGCGGCCGCGTGGTTGACGATCTGGTCGAGGGCCAGCAGCGAGAAGTTGACCGTCATCAGCTCGACAATCGGTCGCAGCCCGCCGATCGCCGCGCCCACCCCCATGCCGACCATCGTGTTCTCAGAGATCGGCGTATCGCGCACCCGTCGCTCGCCGAACTCCTCGAGCAGTCCTTCGGTGACCTTGAATGCCCCCTGGAAGACACCGACGTCCTCGCCGATCACCAGGACTCCCTCATCGCGGCGCATCTCCTCCGCCATCGCGTCGCGCAGCGCTTCGCGCATCCGCAGGGTGCCCATCAGCCCTCGACCCCCTTCTCTTCCACGTCGCGGTCTTCGACCTCGCCGGCAACCTCGGGCTCGACCCCGAGCTGGGCGTCGCCCTCCTCTGCCGGATTGGGCCGTGGCGCGACCGGCTGGCCGGCGTAGGCGGCGCCCGCCTCGGCCAGTTCGCGGGCGGCTTCGGGCATCTCCCGCTCCTCATGCTCACCGCGATGGGGCTCGGGACTGCGCTCATCGAGCGCATACCAGCCGCTCGCACCCTCGAGCACGTAGAGGTTCTCATAGAGGCTCTCGAGCGCCGGTTCGGGTGAGGCTTCGGCGAACTGAACCGCGGCGAGCACGACCTCCTCGGCCTTCTCACGAACCTCGCCCAGCTCGCGCTCACCGAGGCGCCCCTCCTCGGTGCAGCGACGGGCGAAGGTCTCGATCGGGTCTTTCTCGCGCCACTCATCGACCTCCTCGCGCTCGCGGTAGACCTCCGGGTCGGCCGCCGAGTGGCCGCGGTAGCGGTAGGTGAAGGCCTCGATCAGGGTCGGGCGGCGCTCCTCGCGGGCGAGCCGCGTCCCCTCGAGGACCGCCTCGCGCACGGCCAGCACGTCCATCCCATCGATCCGCCGACCGGGGATCCCGTAGCCCTCAGCCTTCTTGGAGAGATCGGTCTGCGCCGAGTGGCGCTCGATCGAGGTGCCCATCCCGTAGAGGTTGTTCTCAACCAGGAAGAGGACCGGCAGCTTCCACAGCGCGGCGAGGTTCATCGTCTCGCCGAAGTTGCCAGTGTTTGAGGCGCCATCGCCAAACATGCAGACCGTGACCGCGTCTTCGCCCTTGTACTCGGCCGAGAGGGCGAGGCCGGCGGCGATCGGCAGGTTGCCCCCGACGATCCCGTAACCGCCCATGAAGCGCCGCTCGCGATCGAAGATGTGCATCGAGCCACCGCGCCCGCCGCTGGTCCCGTCGACCCGCCCGAAGAGCTCGGCCATGACCCGCTTGGGGTCGGTCCCACGGGCGATCGCGTGGCCGTGGGTGCGGTAGGTGCCGATCAGGTAGTCCGTTGCGCCCATCACCGAAGCGGTGCCGACGATCGTCGCCTCCTCGCCGATCGCCAGGTGCAGGAATCCACCGGCCCTGGCGCGCTGGTACTGACGTCCGGCCTCCTCCTCAAAGCGGCGGATCAGCGTCATCCGCGCCAGCAGCTCATAACAGGTGGCGGCATCGGGAAGCTCGGGCATCCCAGCCACCTTAGCTCGCCGCCTGCACCGCTTCCTCGAGCCGATCGTCTCCCCAGAAGGGCTCTCCACCGACCACCAGCGTCGGCACCCCGATCACGCCGCGCCTGGCCGCCGCTTCGGTCGCCTCGCGCAGCGCCTCCTTGACCGCCCTGGTCGCGGTCGCCTTGAGCAGAGCCCTGGGGTGCAGCTCGCAGGCGGCGGCGGCGATCATCACATTCTCGGGCTCGCTGAGGTCGCGTCCGGCGGCAAAGGCCTGGCGGAAGGCGGCAAGCGAGAAGGACACGGTGCGGCCGGTCTGCTTGGCGAAGCTGGCGGCGCGCATCGCAAACAGGGTGTTGGCAGGCCAGGGTTCGGGCCAGCGCAGCGCCGGCAGGCCGTAGGCGGCGGCGCGGCGCTCGACCGCGGCGATGCCCTCCGCGCGTCCGGGCCCCTGCGCCCAGGACTCGCGGCCGAAGCGTTTGAAGAGGCCACCGAGCAGGATCGGCTGCCACTCGGGCTGGCCGAGCTCGGCGTCGCTGAACAGTGCGCTGATCCGCTCCGCGCTCAGGTAGGCATAGGGCGACCCGAGGTCGAAGTAAAAAGTGGCCCTAGGCGTGGATGGCCCAGCCATCGACCGCCCGCGCCGCGTCGAGGATCGCCTCGGAGATCGTCGGGTGGGGATGGACGATCCGGGCCAGCTCCTGATAGCCGCCCTCAAGTGCCATCGTCGCGACCAGCTCGGCGATCATGTCGCAGGCGCGGTTGCCGACAATGTGGGCACCGATGATCTCGCCATATTTGGCATCGACGACGAGCTTGACCAGACCGTCTTTGTCGTCATAGACGGTCGCGCCACCGACCCCACCGAGTTTCTGCTTGCCGACCTTGATCTCAAGCCCCGCCTCGGTGGCCGCTGCCTCGGTGAGGCCGACGCTGGCGACCTGGGGGTGGCAGAAGGTCGCGCCGGCGACCAGGTTCTGGGCGACTGGGTGGGTCTCGAGGCCAGCGGCGTGCTCGGCCGCGACCACGCCCTCCTCTGAGGCCTTGTGGGCGAGCGCCTTGGCATTGACCAGGTCACCGATCGCATAGACCTTTGGGTTGGAGGTGCGCTGGTAGGGATCGACCTCGACCTTGCCGCTCTCGGCGAGCTTGACCCCCGCCTCCTCCAGCCCCAGCCCCTCGACGTCGGCAGCGCGGCCGCCGGCGATCAGCAGGTAGTCGACCTCCGCCGAGTCCTCGCCGTAGCTGAACTTGACCGAGCTCTTGTCGGCCTTCACATCGGTGACCGGTGTCCCGGTTGAGATCGTGATGTTCTGCTTCTTGAAGGCCCGCTCGACGACGCGAGCCATGTCCTTGTCCTCGGCGGGCAGGATCTGGTCGAGCATCTCGATCAGGAGCACCTCGGTTCCAAAGCGGCCGTAGGCCGAGGCGATCTCGGCGCCCGAGGCGCCGGCGCCGACCACGGCGACCCTCTTCGGCTGCTCGGGCAGCGACCAGGCGCCCCAGGTGTCGAGCACCCGCTCGCCGAACTCGACCCCGGGGATCGGCAGCGCCACCGAGCCGGTGGCGAGGATCACCGTACCCGCCTCATAGACCTCCTCGCCGACCCTCACGTTGCCCTCGGCGCTCAGCGACCCATCACCCTCAATCAGCGCCACCTTGTTCTTGTCCCAGAGCATCTTGACTCCGCTCGAAAGCGACTCCGAGACCGCGGCGCGGCGCCTGCCGAGCGCCTCCCAGTCGATCGAGATGTCCTTGGCAACGATGCCCAGCTCGGCGCCCCGGCGAGCCTGGTCATAGATCTCGGCGCTGCGCAGCACGGTCTTGGCCGGGATGCAGGCATAGTTGAGGCAGCGACCGCCGGCCTTGTCGCGCTCGATCACCGCCGTCTTCTTGCCCAGCTGCGCCGCGCGGATCGCAGCCACATAGCCACCCGGCCCGCCGCCGATGACAATCAGGTCGAAGGAATCAGCCATCGATCTGAGCCTATAGAACGGACCGCGCCAGCCGCCCTGGCAGGAGAGCTGGGGCTGGCGGTTTCCCCTGGGCTACTTGCGCTCCGGCATCTGGATCCGGGCCATCGCCTTGACCATGAAGAAAAAGAAGCTGCCCGAAACGGCGAGCAGGGCAAAGGTCGCCGCGAACTGGACGACGCTGGCGGCCTGCACGGCGAGGCCAAAGACGGCGCTGAAGATCAAGAAGACGAGCAGCAGCTGAAAGCCGAGCACCGCCCAGTAGCGCGCCCGCCACATGCCCAGGGCCATGATTCCCATCAGCAGCGCCGGCGCCAGCACCTGGGCGAGGTGAGGTTTTTCGCCGTTGACTTTGACGCCGGTCAGGTAGCCGGCGATGATTGAGGCGGCGACCGCCGCCGCGACCAGGGCGCCGATCGTGACCACCAGTGGACGCTCGCCCTCAGCCAGCGGCTCGAGCGCCTCGCGTGCCTGCCGGTTGCGGATCTCGGCCTCGGCGTAACCGCGCTCCATGCGCTCGCGCACGCCGCTTGGCTGCGCGCCGCGCTGCTTGCGTTTGCGGCGCTCCTCAGCCACCGGGGGCAGCCTCGCCGGCGCTGGCCAGCGCCGCGCGCAGGGATTCGGCCGCCTCCGCCGGCGCCTCGGCGTCGCGAATCGCGCGCACCACGCCCAGTCGCCGCGCCCCGGCCCCCACCACCTGACCCGCATTTGAGGGATCGATTCCGCCGATTGCGAAGAACGGGTGCGGAGCGCTTCGCGCCGCCTCGGCGACCAGCTCCAGGCCGACTCCCGGACGGCCCTCTTTGGTCGGCGTCTCCCAGACCGGGCCGACGCTTATGTAGTCGAGCGCCAGCTCGGCGGAGGCCGCGATCTGCTGCGCGGAATGGGTCGAGTGCCCGACGATTCCCTCCGCACCGAGAAACGCGCGTGCCTCGGCAACCGAGCTGTCATCCTGGCCGACGTGGACGCCATCGGCACCGCAGGAGCGGGCCAGCTCGGGGTCATCGTTGACGATGAACAGGGCGCTGTAGGTGTCACAGAGTCGGCGGAAGGTGAGTGCCGCCACCTCGATCTGGCGCGGGGGCAGCGACTTCTCGCGCAGCTGGACGATGTCGACTCCGCCGCCGAGCGCGGCGCGCAAAAGCGGCTCGGGGTCGGCGCCCCGCGGCCGTGCGTCGCAGACGAAATAAAGCCGCGCGGTGCGCAGCCGCTCGCGCCGCAGCGGGCCGGCGGCCTCTGGTTGTGCCAGGCTCATCCAACGATTATGGCTTGAGCGCGACCGCGACGGGGTAGCATCGGAGAAGTACGGGAGCCCGCGAGGGCTGAGAGGGTGGCAACAAGGCCACCGACCGTCTGGACCTGATCCGGGTAATGCCGGCGGAGGCAAGTTGAGCGAGAAGCGCAGTTACGACGCGATCATCATCGGCGGCGGGGTCATCGGACTCGCCTGTGCCTGGCGTTTGGCCCAGGCCGGAGCCAGGGTCTCTGTACTCGAGCGCGGCCAGCCGCCGGCGGGCGCGACCCGGGTGGCGGCCGGCATGCTGGCACCGGTCGGCGAGCTCAGCTTCGGCGAGCCGGCGCTGCTCGAGCTGACCATGATCGCCGCCGAGCTCTATCCCGGTTTCGTCGCCGAGCTCGAGGCGGTGAGCGGGCTGCAGACCGGATATCAGATCAGCGGAGCGCTGCACGTCGCGCTCGACCGCGACGAGGCCGCGCAGCTGCGCCGCGTCCACGATCTGCAGCGCAGCCTTGGCCTGCCGGCGCGCTGGCTCTCGCCGGCGGCCTGTCGAGAGCTCGAGCCCGGCCTGACACCCTCGCTCGCCGGCGGCGTGCACGCGTCCGGGGAGGCCGTGGTTGACCCCCGCGCCCTGAGCGCGGCTCTGCTGGCTGCGCTTGGCGCCGAGGGAGTCGAGCTCAGAAGCGGCGAGGAGGCGATCGGCGCCCTGCTCGCGGGGGGGCGGATCACCGGTGTGCAGACATCCCGTGGCGCGCAGCTGCGCGCGGAGAGTGTCGTGCTCGCCGCCGGCGCCTGGTCCGGGGCGATCGAGTGGCTGCCGGAGATCGCGCGTCCTGCAGTGCGACCGGTCAAGGGTCAGATTCTCGGGCTGCGCCCGGCGGTCGGCTCGCCGCCCGTCGCGGGCCGAATCCTGGCTTCCGAGCGGGTCTACCTGGTGCCCCGCCTCGACGGTCGCCTGATTGTCGGGGCGACGGTGGAGGAGCAGGGCTTTGACACCGCGGTAACCGCCGGCGGCGTGCACGAGCTGCTGCGTGAGGCCTACCGGCTGGTGCCCGAGGTCGCCGAGATGGAGCTGGTCGAGGCGCTGGCGGCGCTGCGCCCCGCAAGTCCCGACAACCTGCCATTGGTCGGCCCGGCCGCGGGCCTTGAGGGGTTGATCTGGGCCAGTGGGCACTTTCGCAACGGGATCCTCCTGGCGCCGCTGGCCGCCGCCCGCGTCCTCGAGGCACTGAGCCCCGGGGTGAGCGTGTGAGGATCGAGCTAAATGGCGAGCCCTGCGAGCTACCCGAGGGTGCCTGTCTCGCCGACGCGGTACGCGCCAAGCTCGGCGCCGAGCCCGATCCGAACCAGCGTGGCTTCGCGGCCGCCCTGCAGGGCGAGGTGGTGCCGCGCGGGCGCTGGTCGACGACCCCGCTTGCCGGCGGCGAGCGGGTCGAGGTGCTGGGCGCGATCCAGGGTGGGGCGGAAACCTGGGAGCTGGGCGCCCGGCAGTGGTCCTCGCGCCTGATCGCGGGAACCGGCGGCTTCCGCTCGCTGGAGCAGATGGAGGCGGCGCTGGGCGCCTCTGGCGCTGAGATCGTGACCGTCGCCCTGCGCCGCATCGACCCGCAGGCCAAGGGCTCGGTCATCGACCTGCTCGACCGACTCGGCCTATTCGCCCTGCCCAACACCGCCGGCTGCTTCACGGCCCGCGACGCGGTGCGCACCGCTCGCCTCGCCAAAGAGGCGCTCGGCAGCGAGTGGGTAAAGCTCGAGGTGATCGGCGATGACCGCACCCTGTATCCCGATGCGGTCGAGCTGCTCGCTGCGGCCGAGACACTGGTCGCCGAGGGATTCACCGTGCTGCCCTACACCAATGACGATCCGATCCTCGCCCGCCGCCTCGAGGACCTGGGCTGCGCGGCGGTGATGCCGCTCGGTTCGCCGATCGGCTCCGGTGCTGGCATCAACAATCCTTACAACCTGGCGATCATTGCCGAGCGTGCCGGGGTGCCGGTGATCCTCGACGCCGGGGTGGGCACCGCCTCCGACGCGGCGCTGGCGATGGAGCTCGGCTGCTCGGCGGTGATGGCGGCGAGCTCGATTTTCGGCGCCGCGGATCCGACCCTGATGGCGGCGGCGCTTCGGGCAGGGGTCGAGGCGGGTCACGCCGCCCGCCGCGCCGGTCGCATCCCGCGCCGCACCCACGCTGAGGCCTCGACTCCCGCGCGGGGTCTGCCCGAGCTTTCCTGAGCGCCGCCCGGCAACTACCATGGCTGCCTCGCCCCTGTAGCTCAGTTGGTTAGAGCGGCGGCCTTTTAAGCCGCGCGGCGCGGGTTCGAATCCCGCCGGGGGCACTTGTCGAGTTCAGAGCCGAGCCCGGGGGCCAATCACGACGAGCATTTGCTCCGTGTTCCCGCCGACCTCGACGAGGCGCGCGACGAGGCTCGCCTGGTGCGCATTCGCGCGGAGATCGAGCGCGGCTTTGACGCCCTGCGCGACATCGATGACGGCGTCTCGCTCTTCGGCTCGGCCCGAGTGCAGGAGGGACACCGCTGGTATGAGCTCTGCCGCGAGACCGCCGCCTGCCTCGCCAAGCACGGCTTCACGGTGATCACCGGCGGCGGCGGCGGGCTGATGGAGGCCGCCAACCGCGGCGCCAAGGAAGCCGGCGGCGAGACGGTCGGACTCAACATCGAGCTACCCCGGGAGCAGCAGCCCAACCCCTACGCCACCCGGCCGCTGAGGTTTCACTACTTCTTCGCCCGCAAGCTGATGTTCGTCCGTTACGCCCGTGCCTTCGTGATCTTTCCAGGCGGTCTCGGCACCCTCGATGAGATGTTTGAGAGCCTGACCCTGATCCAGACCCACCGGATCAAACATTTTCCGACGATCCTGGTCGACTCCAAGCACTGGGCGCCGCTGCTGACCTGGATCGATCAGGGCCTTGAGGAAGACGGTCTGATCTCACCCGCCGACAAGGAGCTGCTGCTCAGCGCCGACGCTCCTGAGGAGGTCTGTGAGCATGTGCGGCGGGCGAGTGAGAGACAAAAAGAGCTCGCCCGCCCCGGTCTGGAGAACTAGACTGGGGCGATGAGACCAGTCCTCCTCTGTGCGGCGCTCGCGGCCGCGGCGGCGCTACTCGCCGCTCCGGCCAGCGCCAACGATCTCTTCACGCTCGATTCCCAGGCGACTTCGCAGGGGCGGCTGGTCGAGGACTCCGCCGGCAACGCCTACGTGACCTGGACCCACAAGTCGAGCGGCACGCTCCCCGACCAGCCGATGTTCTGCAAAATCCCGGCGGGCGGCACCTGCAGCGCGCCGATCGCGCTGCCGATCCCGGGGGCGACCGATTCAACCGATGAGCTCGCCGGCCTCTTCCCGGTGCTGGGCGCCGGCAACACGGTCTATGTGGTCGGGCCGCGTTACGTGCTCGATGACGTCGTGATCTGGACCTCGACCAACGGCGGGCAGAGCTTTGGCGCCGGCACCCTCAACGCCGGCGGTTACTCCAACAAGACCAACCCGACCAACGTGTTCCTCTCGGGCTCAAATCTGCTGATCGGGGCCTACAACGTCGGTGTCGGATTCAGCGCCACACCGGCCGCCGGGGGCGCCGGCACCAACTTCAGCTTCCTCAATCCCGGGCCCGGTGGAGTCGGCAGCTCGAGCATGGGACTCGACAGCTCGGGTAACCCGGTCGAGGTCTACTGGAACCTCGGTGAACCCGATGCGATGTTCTTCTATCGCTACCTGGGCTCGGGGTCACTCACCTCAGAACCTGACTGGTCGGGGCCGACGGCGATCGCCAACGGCGATGAGCCAAAGCTCTCCGGCGGGGCCAGCGGACTCTTCCTCCTTTCCCAGGAATATGGCTCGGGCACCACGCCGACCGTCGTTGGGCTCCGTAAGTTCAACGGCACCGGTTTTGGGGCGCCGCTGAACCTCACCGAAGACCCCGCGGCCGGCCTCTTCACCGGCGGCGCCATCGCCCAGTCCCCGAGCGGCATCATCGCCGTCGCCTGGCCCGCCACCCGGGCCGGGGACGAGGCCCACGTGATGCGCCTCTACACCTCCACAAATGGCGGCGCCAGCTTCGGCGCCGCGACCGATATTGCCCACATCGGCGGCAGCTACAACATCGATGACAACGCCCAGCTCGCGATCGGCAATAACGGCGCCGGTTGGCTCACCTTCCTCGACGAAGGCGGCCTGCACGTCGCCGACCTCAATCCGGTGACTCCCTATGCTCCGCCGCCCCCGCCCCCGCCGCCCACCTACACGGGCAAGGAAAAGACGGTCGGCACGCCGGTAGGTGAGTTCGAACTCACCCTGCGCCTGCCCCAGAGCTGCCTGGCCTCCCAACAGTCCTTCTACGCCGGAGCCGGGAAACGGGTCCGCCACAAAGTTGCCAAAGCGCTGAAGTCGAAGCTGAAGCTGATCAAGGCGAGCTTCACCTTTGACGGCAAGAAGCTGAAGACGCTGAAGAAGAAGCCGCTCAAATTGCTGATCAACCCGGGGCCGCTGGCGGCCGGCAGCAAGCACACGGTGACGGTCAGGGTGACCGCGATCGCGACCAAGCACGGCAAGAGTAAGAAGGTCGTGCGCACACTCAAAGGCGAGATCTCAATCTGCTGAGCTTTCTTTGCAACACCTTCGGGGGAGGGGGACCCCGAAGGTGTTGATCGACACGGTCGGCTTCGAGGCTAGGGCGCGAACACGACCCCGCTCAACGTTCGCTCTCGGGGTACTTTGAGCCAGGCTGCGGATCGTGGTCGCGGGCGCCGGTTGGCGCTAGTGGCGGAAGTGACGGTGCTTGGTGAAGACCATCGCCACGCCGCCGGCGTCGCACGCGGCGATCACCTCGGCATCGTTTTTGGAGCCGCCGGGCTCGATCACCGCGCTCGAGCCGGCCTCGATCGCAGCCTCCGGTCCGTCGGCGAAGGGGAAGAACGCATCGGAGGCAATTGCCGAGCCGCCCAGCAGTTCCGCGGCCGCCTCAGCGCGCGCATCGCGGCACTTCTCGACCGCCAGGCGCACCGAATCGACCCGGCTCATCTGCCCGGCGCCGATCCCCAGAGTCGCGCCGTCCTTGGCGATCACGATCGCGTTTGAGCGCACGTGGCGGACCACCGTCCAGGCGAAGAGCAGATCGCGCCACTGCTCCTCGTCGGGGGTGGCCTTGGTCACCACCTCCATCATCTCGCGCGGCTCGGGGTCACCGTCACGATCCTGGATCAGCAGCCCACCGAGGACCCGTTTGGAGTCGCGCTCGACCGGGTCAGTGCCGCGGCGCTCCTCGCCGCGCAGGATCCGGATCGCCTCCTTTTGTTGGAGGATCTCGAGCGCCCCCTCCTCGTAGCCGGGTGAGATCAGCACCTCGACGAAGTTTTCGTGCAGGGCCGCGGCAAGCTCGGTGCCGATCGGTCGATTGAAGGCGATCACTCCACCGAAGGCCGACATCGGGTCACAGGCGAGCGCCTTCCGGTAGGCCTCGTCTGCATCCTCGCCGAGTGCCACCCCGCAGGGGTTGTTGTGCTTGACGATCGTGCAGGCGGGTTCGGAGAAGTCAGCGACCAGGCGACGCGCGGCGTCGAGATCGAGAACGTTGTTGAAGGAGAGCGCGCGGCCATGCATCTTTGAGACTTTGGAGAGCACGTGACTGCGGATCCCCGCCTCGGAGTACAGGGCGGCGCGTTGGTGCGGGTTCTCGCCGTAGGAGAGGTCGAGCACCTTCTCGTAGGCGACCGCGAGGTGCTCGGGAAACTCCTCGTAGGAATTCGAGAACCATCGACTGATCGCGGCGTCATAGCGGGCGGTCTGGGCGAAGGCCTCATTCGCCAGCCAGTGACGGGTCGAGGCCGAGACCCCACCGCCGGACTCCTCCAGCTCGGCGCTGACCGCGTCATAGGACTCGGGCTTGACCACGACGGCGACGCTCTCGTGGTTCTTGGCCGCGGCGCGGATCATCGTCGGACCGCCGATGTCGATGTTCTCGATCGCGAGCTCATGCCCGACGTCATGGCCGGCGACCGTCTCCTCGAAGGGATAGAGGTTGACGCAGACGAGATCGATCGGCTCGATTCCCTCGCTGGCCAGGGTCGCCATCTGCTCCGCGTCCTCGCGGCGCGCCAAGAGGGCGGCGTGCAGGCGCGGATGAAGCGTCTTGACCCGGCCGCCGAGGATCTCCTCCTGGCCGGTGAACTCAGCGACATCGGTGACCTCGAGCCCGCCCTCGCGCAGGGCTGAGGCGGTGCCGCCGGTGGAGAGGATCTCGACCCCGAGGGCGGCCAGACTCTTGGCAAAGTCGAGCACCCCGGTCTTGTCGGAGACCGAGATTAGCGCCCGGCGCACCACGATCGCGCCATCGCCGGCGGCCTCGGTGCGGGTATCTGCTGGTGCCTCACTCATCGATTACCACGACCCTCGGATCGTCGCGGTCGATCCTAACCAGCCCCCGGGCGATCATGCGGATCGCCTCGGGATAGAGCTCGTGCTCGAGCGCATGGATCGCCCGCTCGAGCTCGGCGCGCTCCCGGCCTGGAGGGACCGCGACCTCGCGCTGCACGATCAGCGGTCCGGTGTCGAGGCCCTCATCGACGAAATGCACACTGACACCGGTGATCGAGACTCCTGCCGATAGCGCCTGGCCGATCGCGTCAAGGCCCGGAAAGGCCGGCAGCAGAGAGGGATGGACGTTGATCACGCGCTGCCTGAAGCGCTCGATAAAGCCGCGACTGAGCAGCTGCATGTAGCCGGCGAGGACGACCAGGTCGGGCTGGCGGGCCTCGATCCAGTCGGCCATCGCCGCGTCGCGGCCGATCCGGTTCTCGTAGGCCGTAGAGGGAAAGACGGCGGTCCCGATACCCGCCGAGGCGGCTCGCTCCAGCGCCCGCGCCCCCGGCTTGTCGGAGCCGACGCCGACCAGTTCGATCCCCTCGCGCCCGTGGACGGAGTCGATCAGCGCCTGCAGGTTGGTGCCGTTTCCCGAGGCGAGGACGACGATCCGAAAGGCGCTCACCCGCCCATCTTCGCGCACAGCGCGAACCCCAGGGCCGCCAACGGCGAATGTGCAAACCCGGCTCTTCAGACTAAGACCACGCACGCCGAGGGCGCCGCGAGAGGAAGAAGAGGCGGAAAGGAAGTTCGAGCCCCGGCCGCCCTGCGACATACGCTGACGGAGTGAGCAGCGACGACTTCTGGCAGGCGGTTCTCTACCTCCACCTCCTGGCGATGGCCTTCTTCGTTGGTGGCCAGCTCGTCTTCGGGGTCGCCGTCGTCCCCGTCCTGCGCGCTGAGGGCGAGCGCGAGCGGATGCGCGCCGTCGCCCGGCGCTTTGGCTATGGCTCGCTGGCGGCGCTCGCGGTGCTGATCCTCAGCGGCTGGGCGCTGGCCTCCCACTACGAGCTCTTCGCCAGCTCGACCCTGCGCTGGAAGCTGGTGCTGGTGGGCCTTGTCGTCGCGCTCGCTCTGCTGCATCTGCGCTGGCCGAAACTGCACGCGCTGCAGGGCGCGATCTTGCTCGTCTCGCTGTTGATCGTCTGGCTCGGGCTCGATCTCGCCCACTGAGGCAGCGGACGCGGCCAGAGATCGGACCACGTCTCTGGTTAGGGGGCGGCGGGAACGACGGTGATGTCCTCGAGGGCGAACTTGCCGTTCGCGGCTTCCGGGTTGCCGAGCGGATAGCGTCCCGTGAAGCATGCATCGCAGTGGTCCTCGGGCGCCGTGCCGATCGCCTCATAGACCCCCTCCATCGAGAGGTAGGCGAGGCTGTCGGCGCCGAGCTCGTCGGCGATCTCATCGATCGTCCGTTCGTGGGCGATCATCTCCTCGCGCGTCGACATGTCAACTCCGTAGTGGCAGGGGTGGCGAATCGGCGGCGCCGAGATCCGCAGGTGGACCTCGGCGGCGCCGGCATCGCGCAGCATGCCGACGATCTGGCGGGTGGTGTTGCCGCGCACGATCGAGTCATCGACGACGACGATGCGCTGGCCGGCGACGATCTCCGGCAGCGGGTTGAACTTGAGACGCAGGCCGCGCTTGCGAAGCTCCTGACCGGGCTGGATGAAGGTCCGCGCCACGTAGCGGTTCTTGATCAGCCCGTCGTCGCGGGGTAGCCCTGAGGCCCGCGCAAACCCCGAGGCGGCCGGGTTGCCCGAGTCGGGCACCGAGATCACCAGGTCGGCATCGACCGGCGCCTCGCGCCAGAGGATCTCGCCCATTCGCCCACGCACCTGCTGCAGCACCTTGCCCTCGAGGCGGCTGTCGGGGCGGGAGAAGTAGATGTGCTCAAAGACGCAGTGCGCAGGGCGCGCGGCGCGCACGACCTGGCGCGTCTCCAGGCCGCGCTCGGTCAGCGAGACCATCTCGCCCGGGTGAACTTCGCGCAGCAGCTCGGCGCCGACGATGTCAAAGGCGCAGCTCTCCGAGGCGACGACGAAGCGCTCGCCCAGTCGCCCCAGCGAGAGCGGCCGCACCCCATGGGGGTCGCGGAAGGCGACGATCGCATGCTTGGTCATCGCCACCGTCGAGTAGGCCCCCTGCAGGCGCGGCATCACCTCGGCGACGGTGTCCTCGATGAAGCGGCCCTCGTGGGAGGAGAGCAGCGCCGCGATAATCTCCGAGTCAGAGGTGCCGCGGAAGGCCATGCCGCCCTGCTCGAGCTCGCTCCAGAGCTCGACCGCGTTGGTCAGGTTGCCGTTATGGGCGAGGGCCAGCTCGCGGCCGTCATCGCGCCAGACCGGCTGGGCGTTCTCCCAGGAGCCGCCACCGGTGGTCGAGTAGCGGACGTGACCGATCGCCATGTCGCCCTCGAGCGCCTTCAGCTTCTCCTCGTCGAAGACCTGGGAAACGAGGCCGGAGTCGCGCATCGTCGTGATGTGGCCGCCCTCGCAGGCGGCGATCCCGGCTGACTCCTGACCGCGGTGCTGGAGCGCGTAGAGGCCGAAGTAGGCAAGCCGAGCGACATCGTGGCCCGGCGCGTAGACGCCGAACACCCCGCACTCATCGCGCGGTCCATCGCGGTCGCTGAGAACCCGCTCGGTCAATTGAAAAGGAGCGCTTTCCTCGCCTTTGTGAAGGACTCAAAGCGCAGGCGGACTGCCTACCAGCGGAGAGTACCAGCCGTCGGGGATCGGACCCCGACTCCGACTCGGGGGCAAATAAGCCGGGCTAGCCCTTGAGGCTGACCGTCGTCGTCTTCTTGAAGACCTGGCCGACGAGGTTCGTCGCCGAGGCCGTCACGGTCAGCTTCAGCGACTTGCCGTGGGGAAGGCCGCGCAGCTGGGCTCGGAGGGCGGCGGGGAATTTGAGCTTGAACTTGGCGAACTGGTTGGGCTTCACGGTCTGAGTCCCGCCCTTGAGCGTCAGCGCTGCGCCTCTCAACGGACGCCGCTTCGAGCGTTTGCCGACGACGGTCGCCGCCGTGACCGTGACCGGCGCTTCGTGGTCGGCGATCACCAGCAAGGTGAGTGAGCCCTTGCCGGGTACGGCGAGGTCTTCGAGCCCGATCGGCGGGCATTCGGTCTGGAAGGCCGCGCTCTGCGGGCACTTGTCCTGGGTTTCATCGCCAAAGCCGTCGCCGTCGACATCGGGCTCGACGATCGCGGAGACCGGGACTCTGAGCTGGGCGTTTTCGCCGAAAGGGTTGGCTGCGTCGGTGCTCAGCAGGTCGCCGGGGAAAAAGCCCGCGATGTCACCCGTTTTGGCGGGCGTGCACAGAGGCACCGCTTCTTTGCTGTAAAGAGCCAGGCGATCGCCGGCCTGCACCGGGATGCGAGCCTCGAAGACGTCTTCGCCTTCGGGAATGCTCTGCGCCGGCTGTTCACCGATAACCCGGAATTCATTCGGTTTGCCGGAGGGGCGAAGGATCTTGAGCTGCTCCTGGAGGCTTGCGGGGAGACCGGAGTCGACCTTCCAGCTGGTCAGCACCCCGTTGATGGGAGCCGTGATCGGCAGGCCGCTGGATTCGTTACTGAGCTGGGTCCAAGTCGCTGGAGGCGCGCCCCCTTTTGCCGTGCAGACGTTGCCGAACTGGCTCGCCGCCGAGGCGCTCGGTAAGCCGATCGCGAGGCCGCCAATCACGCAGATGAGCGCTCCAATCCCCCTTCGCATCAGCCCGCAGGGTAGCGTCGATTGGGTCCGGGCCCGCCTCGCCGATCGAGCTAACGAGGTGGCGAGCGCGCCGCTGGGCGGCCGTGCGCTCTTCTCGTGCGAGGGTCTCTTGGGCCCCCTAAGCCTCGAATTCAATTCCGGCGGCGGGCGCCGATGGCATTCCGGCGTGCGGACGCGGCTCAGACAGGTGCGAGTGAGTGCCAGGCGTCGGTGGCGCCCTCGAGGCCGACGGTGATGCTCTGGTCCCCGGCGGCGATCTCGATTCTCGCGCCGCCGACCTCGCCGAGAAAGACGGCGCCGATCTGCTCCAGGGCCCGGCGCTCGCCGCTGAGCAAGAAGCCGCCCGCTCCCTCGCCGAACAGCGCCTCCTCCGGCGAGCAACCGCGCTCGCGCAGGGGGGCGAGGTCGACCCGACAGCCGAGCCTGCCAGCGATCGCGCACTCGCTGAGCGCGCAGGCAAGGCCGCCGTCGCTGATGTCGTGGGCCGAGGTCAGTAGGCCGGCGCGGACCGCCTCGCGGACGGCGCGGCAGGCATCCTCGACGGCGCTGATTTCTGGCTTCGGCAGGCCCGCCTCGAGCGCGCCACGCAGCTTGGTCAGCTGCGAGCCGGCCGCGGTTGGTTCGAAGGGGCCGAGCAGCGCGATCGCATCGCCCTCGCGAGCGAACCCCGAGCCTGCCGCTCGCGCGGCGTCGGGCAGCTCGCCGACCATGCCGATCACCGGAGTCGGATAGATCGGGCCTTCGGGCCCCTCGTTGTAGAGGGAGACGTTGCCGCCGACGACCGGCACGCCGAGCCTCTCACAGACCTCTGCCAGGCCGCTCACCGAGCGCTCCAGTTGCCAGGCGGGGGTTGGCTTCTCGGGGTTACCGAAGTTCAGGCAGTTGGTCAGGCCGAGCGGCTCGGCGCCCACGCAGGCGAGGTTCTGGGCGCACTCGAGCACCGCCTCGATCGTGCCGGCGTAGGGATCGCAGGCGACCCGCCGCCCGTTACCGTCGATCGAGACCGCGATCGCGTTGCCGGACTCCGGTAGGGCCAGCACCGCGGCGTCGGCGGTCTCGGGGCGCCGCGCGGTGCGCGAGCCGACCACCGAGTCGTATTGCTCGAAGGCCCAGCGCTTGGAGGCGATGCTGGGCGAGGCGAGCAGGGCCAGCAGAGTGTCCTCAGGGGAGGCTTGGGGATCGAGCGTGACGCGGTTGCCGTAGGCCCAGCCCTCGGGCTCGGCCGGGTCGAGGTCATAGAGCGGACAGCCGTCGACCAGCGCCGCGACCGGCATCTCGCCGACGAGCTCCCCGGCGCTCAGAATCCGAACCTGCCCGCCGGTCGTGATCGCCCCGATCTCAGCCCCGCCGACCTGCCATTTCCCACAGACCGCGATCACCTCGGCGACCCTCTCCGGCTCGACCACGGCGAGCATCCGCTCCTGTGACTCGGAGACCATGATCTCGAAGGGCTCCATGTCGGCCTCGCGCAACCCCACCCGCGCCAGGTCGAGCTCGATTCCAACCCCGCCGGCCGCGGCCATCTCAGCCGCGGAGGAGGTCAGCCCGGCGGCGCCCAGGTCCTGCAGGGAGACCAGCAGCCCCTTGGCGAGCAGCTCCAGGCAGCACTCGAGCAACTTCGACTCCTCGAAGGGATCGCCGATCTGCACCGTCGGGCGCTTTGTCTCATCGCCCTCGCCGAGCTCGGCGGAGGCGAGCACCGAGGCGCCGCCGATTCCGTCGCGGCCGGTCGCGGCCCCCATCAGAACGACGGCGTTGCCGATCCCGGCGGCCGCGGCGCGGACCATGTCCTTGCTCTTGGCGATGCCCACGCACATCGCGTTGATCAGGCAGTTGTGCTCGTAGGGGGCCTCGAAGTAGATCTCTCCGCCGACCGTGGCGACGCCGATCGAGTTGCCGTAGTGGCCGATTCCACGCACCGCGCCGTCGAGCAAAAAGCGCGAGCGCTCGGAGTCGAGCTCGCCGAAGCGCAGGCTGTCGAGGATCGCGATCGGCCGCGCACCGAGGGCAAAGACGTCGCGCAGAATGCCGCCGACGCCGGTCGCCGCCCCCTGGAAGGGCTCGACCGCGCTCGGGTGGTTGTGGGACTCGACCTTGAAGGCGACCGCGTAGCCGTTGCCGACGTCGACGGCGCCGGCGTTCTCGCCCGGGCCCATCACCACCCGCTCACCCTCGGTCGGCAGCCGCCGCAGCAGCCTGCGCGAGTGCTTGTAGGCGCAGTGCTCAGACCAGAGCAGGCTGAACATCGCCAGCTCGACGTCGTTGGGCTCGCGCCCGAGCTTCTCGACGATCAGCTCGTACTCGGAGTCAGTCAGGCCGAGCTCGCGGTGCTTGGCGAGCTCGACGCTCATACCCGCGCCCCCGCCAGCGCCGCGAAGACCCGCAGGCCGTCGGTCGAGCCGCTGAGCGGGTCGACCGCGTGCTCGGGATGGGGCATCAGGCCGAGGACGTTGCCGGCGCCATTGCGCACCCCGGCGATGTCGCGAGCCGAGCCGTTGGGATTTTGCCCCGGCGCGTAGCGGTAGGCGATCTGCGCGTTTGCCTCGAGTTCCTCAAGCACGTCCTCGGGCGCCCAGAAGCGCCCTTCGCCGTGCTTGACCGGGATCGAGAGTCGCTCCTCAGTCTCGCCCAGGAGATCGACCTGGCGACAGACAAAACGCAGATCCTGGTTGAGCAGCAGGGCGCCCGGCAGCAGGCCGGCCTCGCAGAGAACCTGAAAGCCGTTGCAGATCCCGAGCACCGGGCCGCCCTTTGCGGCAAAGGCGGTGAGCGCCTCCATCGCCGGCGAGAAGCGGGCGATCGCCCCGGCACGCAGGTAATCGCCGTAGGAGAAGCCGCCGGGGACGACGATCGCGTCGAGCTCGCCGAGCTCGTGCTCCTCGTGCCAGATCAAACGGGCGCTGCCTCCGGCCAGCTCGCAGGCACGCAGCGCGTCGCGCTCATCGCAGGAGCCGGGGAACTGGAGCACCCCCCAGATCACAGCTGCTCTATCTCGAAGTCCTCGATCAGCGGGTTGGCGAGCAACTTCTCGCAGAGCTCGGCGATGCGCTCGGGATCCTCGGCCTCAAGCTCGACCATGCGCCCGACGCGGACGTGGTCGATGCCCGCAAACCCCAGTGCGGGCAGCGCCCGCTCGACCGCCTTGCCCTGCGGGTCAAGGATGCCCTCCTTGGGCCGGATCAGGACCCGGGCGCGTGCCACTAGAAGGGGCGCTCCGTAATCCGCTCGTAGGCCTCGACGTATTTGGCCCGGGTCTGCTCGACCACATCAGGGGGCAGCTCCGGCGCCGGCGGGCTTTTGTCCCAGCCCTGCTCGCTGGCCCAGTCGCGGACGAACTGCTTGTCAAAGGAAGGTGGCGTGGCGCCCGGCGCGTAGCGATCGGCGGGCCAAAAACGCGAGGAGTCGGGGGTAAGTACCTCATCGCCCAAGACGACCTCCGCACCCGCGTGGCGGCCGAACTCGAACTTCGTATCGGCGAGGATGATGCCGCGCTCGGCGGCGTGCTCGGCGCCGCGTCGGTAGACCTCGATCGAGATTCGCCGCAGCTCCTCGAGCAGCGCCCGATCACCGACGATCTCGGCGGCACGCTCGAAGTCGACGTTCTCGTCGTGGTCGCCGATCTCGGCCTTGGTCGCCGGTGTGAAGATCGGCTCCGGCAGCTGATCGGACTCAAGCAGCCCGGCGGGCAGCTCGATCCCACAGACCGCCCCACCCTCGCGGTATTCCTTCCAGCCCGATCCCGACAGGTAGCCGCGGACCACGCACTCGACCGGGTACATCTCCAGGCGCCGCACCCGCATCGCCCGTTCGGCGACCTCTTCGGGCACGTCGCTTGAGAGGAAGTGGTTGGGGACGATGTCGGCGCTCAGCTCAAACCAGAATTCCGAGATCCGGTTGAGGACCTTGCCCTTGTCATCGATCGCGGTGGGCATCACCACGTCATAGATCGAGATCCGGTCCGAGGCGACCATCAGCAGGTCCTCCTCCCACTCATAGATCTCCCTCACCTTTCCCGAGGAGTGGAGCTTTAGGTCCTGCAGCGCGCTCGCCATGATCCCGATGCTAGCTATCGGGCGGGTCGCTCGCGAGCAGCCTGCCCAGCACCCAGAGCAGGAGCCGCTCCCGCTTCTCGGAGTCCGGCTCCTGAGCCAGCAGACGGGCCGGTGAAAGCCTGTGAATTGAGGCTCGAAGGCGCGTCTGCGATCCTGTCGAAATGGCGCTGCCTCCCGAATCATCGATCAGCCCGCTGCGCCAGACGCTGAGCTGGGCGTTTCGGCCGCTGCCCTTCATGCAGTCCTGCCGGGAGCGCTACGGGGACGCCTTCGGGGTCAAGTTCCTCGGCTTCGAGCGGCCGATGTACATGCTCTCCGACCCGGCGGTGATCAAAGCCCTCTACACAGAGCGCAGCCACGGGCTGCCGCCGGGGCGAAATATCTTCCTCGAACCGATCCTCGGCGCCCGCTCGCTGCTGCTGCTCGAAGGCGCCGACCACATGGCCCATCGCAAGCTGATGCTGCCCGCCTTTCACGGTGAGCGGATGCGTGCCCTGGAGCCCGTGGTCGGCGCGATCATCGACGCCGAGATCGATAGCTGGCCGCTGGGCGATGAGTTCGCCCTCCACTCGCGGATGCAGGCCGTCACCCTCGAGGTGATCCTGCGCGTCGTCTTCGGCGTCGCCGATGGGCCGCGACTGGCGCGGCTGCGCGTCCTCCTGCGGGGCCTGCTGGCCGAGACCTCCGCACCCCTGACCCAGCTGCGGGTGCTCGCCACCAGCCGCCTGCGCGGCGGCGAGCGGGTGATGCGGCGCTTCGAGAAGCGCCTGGCCCAGATCGACGCGCTGCTCTACGCCGAGATCGCCGAGCACCGCGGCAAGGACGATCTCGAGAGCCGTGATGACATCCTCTCGACCCTGATCCTCGGTCGCTTTGAGGACGGCGAGGCGATGAGTGACACCGATCTGCGCGACCAGCTGATGACCCTGCTGCTCGCTGGCCACGAGACCACCGCAACCGGCCTGGCCTGGAGCTTTGACCTGCTGCTGCGCCACCCGGCCTCGCTCACCCGCCTGCGCGACTCGCTGGGCGCCGGCGAGGAGGACTATCTGCGGGCGACGATCACCGAGTCGCTGCGCCTGCGCCCGGTTGTGCCGCTGGCCGGGCGCCGTCTGAGCAAGGAACTGCTCGCCGGTGATCTGCGCCTGCCGGCCGGGACCGACGTCACCCCGGCGATCTGGCTCGTTCACACCCGCGCCGACGTCTACCCCGAGCCCTTCGCCTTCCGGCCCGAGCGATTTCTGGAGGAGGGTCCTGAGACCTACTCCTGGATCCCCTACGGCGGAGGCGTGCGGCGTTGCCTGGGCGCCGCCTTTGCCGAGTTTGAGATGCGGATCGCGCTGCGCTCGGTGCTGATGCGCTGCGAGCTTGAAAAGGCCGACCCGCGGCCCGAGCAGATCGCCCGCCGCAACGTCACCCTCTCGCCGCGCGACGGTACCCGGGTGCGCCTCAGCGCTCGCCACCCCGCCGCCGAGCGCGAGCTGGCGGCCGTCTAGGTCGCGCTCTTGGCGGCGCCCTCGCGCGCCCTGGGGTGTTCCTTGGCCCAGCGCGCGATCGTCCCCGAGCCCGAGATCACCTCGCCGTCGTCGAGGACCAGGATCGGCACCTCGTTGGTGCCGCTCAGCTTCTTGACCTCGGCGCGGTCGCGATCACGGCTGCCCCAGGTCCAGGGCATCAGCCGGTAGCCGCCGACGACCTTGATCTCGTACCCATAGCCGGCGTTGTCGAGGGCATTGGCCGCCTTGCCGCAGGGGTGCCCGAGCGAGCCGAGGTGGGTCTTCTGAGCGCAGGTGTAGAGGACCATCGGCGCGAACCCTAACGAAGCGCTTCGAGACGCTCGAAGATCTCCGGTAGATGGGTCAGGTAGGCGCCGTAATCAAAAACCTGATCGAGGTCGAGTTGGGGAGCCGCCGCGGCCAGCAGCTCGCGGAACTCGGTGCCCCTGTCCCAGGCGCGCTGGGCGGTCTCCTGGACGACGCGGTAGGCCTGATCGCGGCTCATCCCCGACTCGACCAGGGCGCTCAGCGCGCGCTGGCTGAACAGCGCCCCGTGAGTCAGCTCGAGGTTGGCGCGCATGCGCTCGGCGCTGATCGACATCCCCTCGGCGACGCCGCCCGCCAGAGCCTGCATGTAGTCGAGGCAGATCGTCGCGTCGGGCAGGATCACCCGCTCCGCACCCGAATGGGAGATGTCGCGCTCGTGCCAGAGGGCGATGTTCTCAAGTCCCGCCTGGGCGTAGCCACGCAGCACGCGGGCGAGTCCGGTGATCCGCTCGCTGCGAATCGGGTTGCGCTTGTGGGGCATCGCCGAGGAGCCCTTCTGGCCCGCCGCAAAGGGCTCCTCGACCTCGCGCACCTCGGTGCGCTGCAGGTTTCTGACCTCGGTGGCAAAGCGCTCCAGGCCACCCCCGGCGATCGCGATTCTCGAGGTCAAGACCGCGTGGCGGTCGCGCGGGATCACCTGGGTGGCGACGTCCTCGCGCCGCAGCCCGAGGCGCTCCATCACCCGCGCCTCGACCGCCGGGGGCACCGAGGCGTAGGTGCCGACCGCGCCGGAGAGCTTGCCGAAGGCGAGCTGCTCGAAGGCATCTTCAAGCCGGCTCAGGTTGCGGTCGGCCTCAAAGGCGAATCCGGCGAGCCGCAGGCCGAAGCTCGTCGGCTCGGCGTGGACGCCGTGGGTGCGCCCGACGCAGAGTGTCTCGCGTTGCTGCAGCGCCCGCTCGATCAGGGCATCGCGATAGGCACGGGCGCTGGCGAGCACCACCTCGCCGGCCTCGCGCAGCTGCAACGCGAGCGCGGTGTCGAGTACGTCAGAGGAGGTCAGGCCGTAGTGAATCCAGCGGCCGTGTTCGCCGACCGAGGCGCCGAGGACGTCGACAAAGGCGGCCACATCGTGGTCGGTGAGCGCCTCGCGCTCCTCGACCGCCGCCACCGTGAAGGCGGCGTTTGCGCGTGCGGCCTCGGCGGCCTCGGCGGGGACGACGCCCTCCTGCGCCCAGGCCTCGGTCGCCGCCAGCTCGACCGCCAGCCAGCACTCCATCTTTCGTTGCGCCGACCAGACCGCGCCGATCTCGGGCCGGGTGTAGCGGGCGATCATGCGTTGATGATGCGCGCCGCCAGCACGCCGGCGTTCTTGGCGCCGTCGATGGCGACGCAGGCGACGGGGATCCCGGGCGGCATCTGCACCGCGGAGAGCAGGGCGTCGAGGCCGCCGAGGCTCTTGCCGAGGATCGGCACCCCGACCACCGGCAGGTCGGTGTGGGCGGCGGCGACCCCCGGCAGGGCGGCCGACATCCCGGCCCCGGCGATGATCACCCGCAGCCCCCGCATCCTCGCGTTGGTGCAGTACTCGCGGACCATCTCGGGATCGCGATGGGCGCTCATCACCCGCACCTCGTAGCGGATACCCGCCTCGTGCAGCGCCGCCCCCGCGGGCTGCATCTTTGGCTTGTCGCTCTTGGAGCCCATGATGATCCCGACCAGGGGCTCATCGACGTCGATTTCGTCGAAGGCCTCCTCGACGGCAGGCATCGTCAGCGGCTCTACCGGCAGGGGCTCCTCGCTCGGCATCGGGTCTTCGGAGATCTCGCTCATTTGATCCTCTCTGGAGTCAACTGGGAACGCGCTCGACGGCGCGCGCGGCGATGTCGGTGCGCAGCTGCATGCCGTCGAAGGAGATGCGGCTGGCCGCATCGTACGCGCGATCGCGCGCCGCGGCGGGCGTCGGTCCGAGTGCCGTCACGTTCAGCACCCGCCCGCCGGCGGTGACGATCGCCCCGTCGCGCAGCGCGGTGCCGGCGTGGGTGATCTCGGCGAGCTCGGCCGCCGCGGCGAGCCCCTCAATCACCTCGCCCTTGGATGAGCTTGTCGGATATCCGGCCGAGGCGAGGACCACGGTCACCGCCCAGTCCTCGGCGAAGTCGGCCTCGATCCCCGCCAGGCCGCCCGGCTCGCGCGCGGCCAGGCAGAGGTCGACCAGATCCGAGCGCAGCCGCGGCAGTACTGCCTGGGTCTCGGGATCGCCAAAGCGGGCGTTGAACTCGAGCACCTTGGGGCCGGCGGGGCCGATCATCAGGCCGGCGTAGAGGACGCCGTGGAAGGGTCGCCCGCGGGCCGCCATCGCGGCGAGGATCGGGCGGTGCACGGAGTCGATGATCTCCTCGACCTCAACCGAGCCGAAGCCGGGCACCGGCGAGTAGCTGCCCATGCCGCCGGTGTTGGGTCCACGGTCGCCGTCGAAGATCCGCTTGTAGTCCTGAGCCGGCGCGAGCGGGACGACGTTCTCCCCGTCACAGAGGGCGAGCAGCGAGAGCTCCTCGCCGGCGAGGAATTCCTCGAGCACGACCGTGGTCTCACCGAAGCGGCGCTCGGTGAAGAAGACCTCGGCGGCCGCCAGGGCATCGGCCTCCGTGGCGCAGATGATCACGCCCTTACCGGCCGCCAGGCCGTCGGCCTTCAGCACCGCCGGGTAGGAGGCGCGGGCGATCTGCTCAATCGCTTCCTCGCGGTTGGCCAGCAGGAGATGGTCCGCGGTCGGCACCCCGGCCTCGCGCATCAGCTCCTTGGCGAAGGCCTTTGAGCCCTCGAGCTCGGCGGCGGCGGCGCTCGGCCCGAAGACCGGGACCCCGGCCTGGGTCAGGCGGTCGCTGACCCCGGCGACCAACGCCGCCTCGGGTCCGATCACGACGAGGTCGACCTGGCGCTCTTTGGCGAGGGAGAGGATCGACTCGACCTCCTCGACGCCGACCTCGGCCAGGCACTCGGCATCGGCGGCGATCCCGGCGTTGCCCGGTGCACAGAGCAACTCGGGCGCCCGGGCCGAGCGTCCCAGCGCCCGCACGATCGCATGCTCGCGCCCGCCGGCGCCGATGACGAGGACCCTCACGGCGGTACCCCTAAAGCGAGCTGGCCAGCTCTTCGGCGGGGAGCGCGGTCAGCGTCTGGCTGGTCATCGTCCCGCGTGAGCCGAGCTCGACTGAGATCTTGGCCATCGTCGCATCATCGGGCGCTTCGACGACGCTGATGAAGTCATACTGGCCCAGGGTCGCGTACTGGGCGAGGACCTTGGCGCCGATCTGCTCGACCTCGTTATTGACCTCGGCCACGCGGCCTGGGTTGTTCTTCAGGGTCCGCACGCCGTCGGCGGTCAGGTTGGTGAGCATCACGTAGGTGGGCATGTTGTCTCCTTCCGCAGGGGTTCTCGCCTACGTTACGCGAGCGGCGCCCGCTCGGTCTGCGATCAGACGCCGAGCGACTGCAGGAGCGAGAGCATCTCAAGGCCCGACTGAGTTTCCTTGCCCTCGAAATATTCGCCGTGGCTGAGTGGGGTGCCGGCGCTATCGGCGAGTCCGATCTCGATCGACCCGCCCGGTCGGAAGTTGGCGATCTGGTCCCCGGCGCTGACCTGCTGTCCGGGCGCGACCGTGGCGTCGACTCCCTCAAAGACGTAGATCACGGTGCCTTTCATCGGGCCGTTGAGGAGTTCGTAGAGCACGCCGCCGCCTTCGGGCCAGCCCGGGGCACTCGATTGCAGGATCCGTGCGTCCCCGATCGCCACGATCGGACCCGAGCCGGTGAAATCGACACCCTGGTCGGTACGCCCGAGGACCAGGTTGGAGCTCAGCGAGAAGGGGTTGACATAGGTACCGACCGTCGCCGGCAGGGCGACCGGCCATTCGACATAGCTGACCTTGCAGGAGCCTTCGATCTCTTCCGCGTCGGCGAGGACCGCCTGCACGTACCACTCGGCCTGATTGTGGGTGAAGATCCCGGCGCGCAGGCTGCCGCGCGACCAGATCAAGCGCGCCAGCGTTGCCGCCGAGTCGGCCGGGTCGGCGTGGCGGATATGGCCGTCTTCGTCGCCATCCACCGCGTAGGTGCTCCACTCGGTCGGGTCGAGTCCGAGCGGACCGGCGGTGCGCATTTCTTGTTTTGTCATTCCGCGTCCGAAATCCGACTCGAGGCGGGCAACGGCAGCCAGCGCCCAGACCCCGCGGCGACCAAGTTCATAGCGGGCGGCCGCGGTCTCGAAGGCTTCGAGGTAATCGGCCGGGATCGCCGCCCGCCAGTCGGAGGCCGGCGTGCAGGTCAGAACTTCGCGTTGGGGCGTGAGCGAGAGACCGCCAGCCGCGCTCGGGCCGCCGACGATCGGGGCGTAGCAGGCGGCGTTGGCGAGAACCTCCGAGACGTACCAGTCGGCGTGGTTGTATGAGTAGATCGCGCTGTAGGTGTTCGCGGGCATTCCGGCGGCGCTGAGATAGCGAGCCGCGGCGAAGATCGCGTCTTCGGGGTTGTAGGGGTCCTTGACCCCGTCGCCATTGGCATCGACGCCATACATTTCCCAGGTCGATTGGATGAACTGCATCCAGCCCATCGCTCCCGCGGCGGAGGTGTTGAGGTTGGTGCCGAAGGCGGTCTCGACCTCGTTGATCCCGGCCAATACGGCGGGGCCCTGGGGGCCGAGGTTGTAGGCCGCGGCGGCGTGTTGGTAGATCGGGATCAGAATCGGCGGTACGCCGGAGCCGGCGCAACTGGAGCTCGGCAGGGCGCCGACTTCAAAGGATTCGGTGGAGCTCGGCGCCAGCGCTTCCGCACCCGCTTCTGATTCGGGTTCAGCTTCGGGTTCTTCGACTTCCGGGCGCTTGGCTTCGGATTTTTCAGGGGCGGGTTTGGGCTGAGCCGCGGTGCCCCCGGTGCCCGGCGCGGCCGGCGTCGGCGCGACCAGCGTCTCACCCTGCTGGAGGTTGACCGCGGACTTCGCCGGGGCCTGGGAGATCGTCGCCGGCGGCAGGGTCGCGGCGGTCGCGGCGGAGGCCCCCAGCAACGCCGCCAGCGCCCCCCCGATCAATATCTTCTTCAAGCGCTTGCTCATCAGCCCAGTACGTCCGTTACCTGCCAGATTCCGCCCTTGCCCTGTTTCATGTTGAGGCGCAGCTCGCTCGTGGCCCCAACCCGCAGCAGCGAGACGCTCAGAGTGTAGGTGCCGTCTTGCACCGGCCCCGGGACTATGTTCAACACCTTGGCCTTCGGCACCTTCACGTTGGAGGGCAGGCGCGGCGGTCGCCGCAGCAGCGCCTTGGTCAGGTCGGGGCTGGTCGATCTTGCGATCGCCGCCTTCACCTTCGGCGTATCGGTGCCGATCTCATAGAGGACGAAGGCGGCGGCGAATTCGTGGGCGACCTTGAGCGCGGCCGGACCGGCGACTTCAGGGGTGGCGCCGTTGCCGGTGGTGGTTTTGGTCGGACTTTCCTTGGCGGCGTATGCAGCCCCAGCTTCGCCGGCCCCCGCGTGGGGCGCCGCCTTGGCGCCGAGCGGTTCGGAGTGCAGCACTTCCGCTTCGCCTGACTTCGGCACCCCGGCGCCGGCGCGGGCGGCGAAATTGGGCGCGCTGCCGTGCAGGACCGGGCCGTGGGGCGCCGCGGCGGCACGGTTTGCGCCGACCACGGGCGCCGCGCGGGTGGCGCTCGGTCCTGACACCGTCGCCACCGGGGCGGGTTCGTGGTGGGATGGGCTGGCGAGGACGATTCCACCCGCGAGCGCGGCGCCGGCGAGCAGCACGGCCGCCGCGAGCACGGCGAAGCGGGTCGGCCGACTCCAGAGCGCGGTCTCTTCCTGGAGCGGCCAGATCAGCCAGTTCTCGAGCGCCCAGGCGATCCGCTGCGCAGGCCACCTGATCAGTTCGGCGAAGCCACGCGCGAGGTCGCCGGCCCCCCAGACGACGCGATCCTCGACCGCCAGGGCGGCGCTGGCCAGCGCGGAGCGCAGGGGAGCGTTCCCGGCGGAGTGCGGGTCAGAGTGGCGTCGACGTAGACTTGGCATGGCTGAAGCTTTCAAAGGTTACGGAGGAATTCGGCATTGTGGGCGGACTCCTGCATCCCTGGCCGAGGAATCCCAAGCCCCTGCGCTGAATATCAGCGGATCTTCAGCGCCACTTAAGTAACAAGGCTGTTAAGCAGACGATTTGGCGGCGGCCGAGAAAGCCAGCTCGCCGTCGCTGGCATCGACCTCGACGACGTCCCCTGCGGCGAACTCGCCCTCGAGAATCTTGAGCGCGAGGCGGTCGACGAGCTGCTTTTGGATCACCCGCTTCAGGGGCCGCGCCCCGTAGGTCGGGTCATAGCCGAGATTGCCCAGTAACTCCCTTGATCTAACCGTCAAGTTGACCTTTATACCTCGCTCGGCGACGCGGCCGATCAGCTGCTCGGCCTGGAGCTCGACGATGCGGCCGATGTCGGCCTTGGAGAGACGGTGGAAGATCACCGTGTCGTCGATCCGGTTGAGGAACTCGGGCTTAAATGTGGCGGCCAGAACCTCTTCGATCTGCTCGCGCATCTTCTCGTCGATCGCCTCGCCGACGATCCGCTCGCTGCCGACATTGGAGGTCATGATCAGGACCGTGTTGGTGAAGGAGACGGTGCGGCCCTGGCCGTCGGTGAGGCGACCGTCGTCCATGATCTGCAGCAGCGTGTTGAAAACGTCGGGGTGGGCCTTCTCGATCTCGTCGAGCAGGACCACGGCGTAGGGGCGGCGGCGGACCGCCTCGGTCAGCTGACCACCCTCCTCATAGCCGACGTAACCCGGCGGCGCACCGATCAGCCGCGCCACGGTGTGCTTCTCCATGTACTCGGACATGTCGAGGCGGATGATCGCCTGCTCGGAGTCGAACATGAACTCGGCGAGCGCCTTGGCCAGCTCGGTCTTGCCGACCCCGGTCGGGCCGAGGAAGAGGAAGCTGCCGATCGGCCGGTCGGGATCCGAGAGCCCGGCCCGCGAGCGTCGCAGAGCGTTGGAGACGGCGGCAATCGCCTCGTCCTGGCCGATCACCCGCTTGTGCAGGCGCGCCTCCATCTGGATCAGCTTCTCGACCTCACCCTCGAGCAGGCGGCTGACCGGGATCCCGGTCCATTTGCCGACCACCTCGGCGACGTCCTCCTCGGTCACCTCGTCGGCGAGCAGCGAGCCACCGCCGGCGTGCAGCTCCTCGATCCGCTCCTCCTGGCTGGCGAGCGTCTTCTCGAGCTCGGGTATCTCGCCGTAGCGCAGCTTCGCCGCTCGCTCGAGGTCGGCGTCGCGCTCGGCGCGCTCGGCCTCACGGCCGGCCTCCTCCAGCCGTGCCTTGGCAGCGTTGATCGAGTCGATCGCCCCCTTCTCGTTCTGCCAGCGGGCGTTCATCTCGTCGAAGGCCTCGCCCTGCTCGGCGATCTCAGCCTCGAGCGCCTCCAGCCGCGCCCTGGAGGCCTCGTCGGTCTCTCTTTTCATCGCCTCGCGCTCGATCTCGAGTTGCTGGATGCGTCGCTTCACCTCGTCGATCTCGGTCGGCATCGAGTCGATCTCGATCTTCAGCCGCGAGGCCGCCTCGTCGATCAGGTCGATCGCCTTGTCGGGCAGGAAGCGGTCGGCGATGTAGCGCTCCGAGAGGGTCGCGGCGGCGACGATCGCCGAGTCGGTGATGCGCACGCCGTGGTGATTTTCATAGCGCTCCTTGAGCCCGCGCAGGATCGCGATCGTGTCGTTGATATCGGGCTCGCCGACGCTCACCGGCTGGAAGCGGCGCTCGAGCGCCGCGTCTTTCTCAATGTGCTTGCGGTACTCATCGAGGGTAGTCGCCCCGACGCAGCGCAGTTCCCCCCGGGCCAGCATCGGCTTCAGGAGATTGGCTGCATCGACCGCGCCTTCGGCGGCGCCGGCGCCGACGATCGTGTGCAGCTCGTCGAGGAAGAGGACGATCTGGCCCGCCGCATCCTCGACCTCGCCGAGGATCGCTTTCAGGCGCTCCTCGAACTCGCCGCGGTATTTTGCCCCGGCCAGAAGGGTGCCCATGTCGAGGGCGATCACGCGGCGCTCGCGCAGGCTCTCGGGCACGTCGCCGTCAACGATCCGTTGCGCCAGCCCCTCGACGATCGCCGTCTTGCCGACCCCGGGGTCGCCGATCAGCACCGGGTTGTTCTTCCTGCGCCGGGAGAGGACCTGGATCACGCGGCGGATCTCCTCGTCGCGGCCAATCACCGGGTCGAGACCGCCGGCCCGCGCATCGGCGGTCAGGTCGCGACCGAATTTCTCCAGCGCCTCGGCGTTCGCCTCGGCGTCGGGCGAAGTGACGTGGCCCGGTCCCTGGACCTCGGCGACCGCCTCCGCCAGCGTCTTGCCCTCGGGCAGGAGGTCGGCGATCCCAGAGCTCTTCTCGGCGAGGGCGAGCAGCAGGTGGCCGACGGCGATATAGCTGTCGCCGCGCTTCGCCATCTCCTTCTCGGCCTGCTGCAGCGTGGCGAGAAGGGCCGAGGAGGCGCGCACCTCGGCGGTCTCGGCGAGCTTCGGGAGCTCCTCGACCGCGGCCACGGCGCGGGCGGTGAGCGCGGCGACGTCGACGCCTAGCTTCTGCATGATGCGGACGGCGAGGCCATCATCCTGGCGCATCAGGGCAACCAGCAGGTGGGCGGGGGTTAGCTCGGCGTTGCGGCGCTCAGCCGCGAGCGCCTGGGCGGCGGCTACCGCTTCTTGGGACTTGACCGTGAAACGGTCGGGCTGCACCGGGCCGAGTCTAGAAGGCCCCGCTCACTCGGGGTACCCTCGGCGGCGAGATGTCTGGCGCTCGAGGCTTCGGCCTGGCCCGCTGCGGGTTGGCGGCGGTGCCCGCCGGCGCCCTCGGCGGCGGGCAGGATCGGGCAGCCGCCGAGCTCGCCGCCCCCGGAGGCGTGCTTCAAGGTCCGCGGGAGGACTTCCAGATCGAGGTGGCGCGAGCCTGGCAAGCTCAGCGTCGCTCAGCCCGCCGCCTCGGCCCGGCGCATCCCCGAGACGGCCCAGGTGCAGAGCAGCGCCACGAGGGCAAAGGCGACCGCGTAGGCGGCGAGGATTTGGGCCGACTGGCCGGCCAGCAGGTCGCGATTGGTGTTGAGGATCAGGGTCAGCGGGTTGACCTTGGCGACGTGTGAGACCCAGCCAGCGAGCAGCGCCTGGGGCACGTAGACGGGGGTGAGAAAGAGCAAGATGAAGACCGGGAACTGCATCAGCGGCCCCGCCTGCAGGGTGCGCAGGCGCAGCGCAATGCCGCTGGAGAAGAGCAGGGCGACGACGTTGATCGTCAGCGAGAGCAGATAGAGGCTGGCGATTTCAAGCGGCGAGCCGCCGACTTCCATGCCGGCGAGCAGGGCGACCAGCGTGACCACGACCCAGGTAACCAGGACGCGCAGAACCGCGGTGATCGCGTAGCCGACGATGATCGAGGTCCGGTTGCGGGTCGCGAGCAACATCCTGCGGCCCATCCCGAACTGGAAATCGGCGGCGATCGAGAAACCGGTGAAGACTCCGCCGAGGGCCGAGGACTGCAGCAGGACGAAGCCGAAGACAAAGGTCGTGTAGCTCTCGGGATAGTTGAAGTTGGGAGTCTTTGAGACCGCCGAGAGGCCGCCGGCGAAGGCCGCCAGGAAGAAGAGCGGAAAGATCAGCGAGGGCAGCAGGATCGCCGGTTTGGTGAAGGCGTTGTGGAGGCTGCGCCAGGCGATCCCAAGCGCCGAGGAGCGGTATTCGGCGAGGGTGCTCATGAGCGCTCCATCCGTTTGCGCAGGGCCAGCGAAGCGATCGAGATCGAGCCGATGATCAGGGCGATTGCGACGCCGAAGGCGAGCGCCAACGCCTCGCCGTCCCAGCCAAAGACGAAGAGGCTGCGGACGCCCTCGATCAGGTAGCTGACCGGGTTGATCGTCGCGATCGTCCGAAACCAGTCCTCCTGGATCAGGTTGCGCGGCAGCGAGATCGAGCTGAAGAAGAGAAAGACGAAGAGCAGCGGAAACATGCCCTGGACCGATTCGCCGGAGCCGGTGCGGATCGCCATGAACATGCCGATCCCGCCAAAGCCGATCGAGATCAGGATCGAGAGCGCGAAGAGAACCGGGACGCCAGCCACTCCCGCCGCAAAATGAGCGCCCGCGGCGAGCCCGACCGTGAGGTAGACGCTGGCCTGGATCAAGCCGATCACGACGAGGCCGCCGAGCTGCCCGGCGATCAGCGCCGAGCCCCGCATCGGGGTCAGCGCCAGGCGGTTGAAGAAACCGCTCTCGATGTCTTCGGCGAGCGCCTGGCCCGAGTTCATGGTCGAGAACAGGGCGCCCTGGATGAAGGGAACCGCGAGCGCGAAGGTCAGGTAGGAATCGGTCGGGAAGCCGGGGATCCGGGTCGCAGCGCTGAGGCCGGCGCTGTTGACGGCGAGCAGGAAGAGCGGGAAGACGAGGCTGGGGACGATCATCGCCGGCTGGCGCAGGGTGCGCAGCACGGCGCGGCCGCCGAGTGAGAGGATCTGGGTGCGGAGCGTCGAGGCGGGGCTGGAGGGCAGCGGCAGCGCGACCGCGGCGCCACTCATGCGCGGATCTGCGGGAGCGCCATCTCCTCGCCCTTCTCGGCCGGCTCCTCGCTGGCGCCCTCGAGGTGGCGGCCGGTCTTCTCGAGGAAGACGTCGTCGAGGCTCGGCGCGTGCAGCTCGATGTTCGCTACCCGCAGATCCTCGGAGTCGAGCGCACGGACGACGTCGGCGATCTGCTCGCCGCCGCCCTGCAGGCGCACCGCGACCGCCTCGCGCGAGGCGGGCACCCGCGCCCCGAAGCGCTCGAGGATCGCCAGCGCCCTCTCGCCCTCGGCGGCCACCGCGGGGACGACCTCGAGGCTGGGACGGCCGATCTCGGCCTTGAGTTGCTCCGGCGTGCCCTCGGCGACAATCAGGCCATCGTCGATGATCCCGACCCGATCGGCGAGCTGGTCTGCCTCCTCCAGGTATTGGGTGGTGAGAAACACGGTCACCCCGTCCTCGCCGGCGAGCCGCGAGACCTCATCCCAAAGCGCCGCCCGGCTCTGCGGGTCGAGGCCGGTCGTCGGCTCATCGAGGAAGAGGACCCGGGGCCCGTGGACGAGCGCCAGCGCCAGGTCGAGCCGTCTTTTCATCCCGCCCGAGTAACCGCCGACCTTGCGATCGGCGGCCTCGGCGAGGCCGACCCGCTCGATCAGCGCGTCACCACGGCGCAGGCGCTCGGCGCGCGGCAGGCCGTGCAGGGCGGTCTGCAGGCGCATGTGCTCGCGGGCGCTCAGGTGCGGGTCGAGCGCCGCTTCCTGCAGCGCGGCGCCGATCGCAGCGCGGACCTGGGGCCCTTCGCTGACGATGTCATGGCCGGCGACGGTCGCGCTGCCGCTGGTCGGAGGCAGCAGTGTGGTGAGCATGTGGACGGTGGTCGACTTACCGGCGCCGTTGGGGCCGAGGAAGCCGTAGATCTCGCCAGATCCGACCAGCAGATCGATGCCGGCCACCGCGCGCGGTCCGTTCTTGAACTCGCGGACCAGCCGCTTGACCTCGATGCTGTTCTCCATGACCGGCTGTATAGCACAAAGTTGAGGTCCTAAATTATCTAGGTCCTCTGTTAAATTGGCAACTATGACGGTGCCCGACTCGACCCGCGACGCCGGCTCCAAGCGGCGTGATCTGCAGCGCGGCGTGGCGGAGATGCTGGCGAAGCTGATGATCGCCCAGCGCCCGCGCCTGATGGCCCTCTGCCGCGAGTTCGATCTGTTTCCCCCGCAGCTGATGGTGCTGCGGGCGCTGGACCGGCCCCGAGCGATGCGCGAGGTCGCAGAGCAGCTCGCCTGCGACAGCTCGAACCTGACCGGGATCACCGATCGCCTCGAGGAGCGCGGTCTGGTTCAGCGCACCGCCGACCCCGGCGACCGGCGGGTGAGGCTGCTCGTCCTGACCGAGGAGGGCGAGCGCGTGCGCGCCGAGGTGGTCGACCGGATGAGCCGCCCGCCGGAGCTGATCGAGGCACTCTCTGATCGCGACCTGGCGACTCTGCAACGCATCCTCGCTAAGGCGCTGAACGCGGCCGGCTAGGATCCGGCGAGGCGGCGTTCGAGCTCGGCGGCCCGCTGGCGCAGCCGACTCAGCTCGCTGCCGAGTTTCTCGACCCGGGCTTCCATCTCCAGCACGGTCTCGACCCCGGCCAAATTGAGTCCCTGCTCGGAGGTCAGATGCTGGATCCGGCGCAAACGTTCAACGTCGCGCTGGGAGTAGAGGCGGGTGTTTTTTGGCGAGCGCTGGGGGGCGATCAACCCCCGTGCCTCGTAGGTGCGTAGCGTCTGCGGGTGCATCTCGGCGAGCTCGGCGGCGACCGAGATCATGAAGACGCCGCGCTCCTCGTCGATCGCCGCTTCGATCCGGGTCACGCGCCTTCCGCGGCTGGCCATCAGCGCCCCGCGTTTCTCAGCAGCTCGGCGCGAGGGTCGCCGCCATTGAGCACCTCGGCGAGCTTTGCGACCGCCTCGCGTTGCTCGGCGGTTAGCTCAGCGGGCATCTCGATCTCGAGGCGGTAGCGGATGTCGCCGCGACCCTCGCCGCCGCCGGGCTTCGGCGCTCCCTCGCCGCGCAGCCTCTGGATCGTCCCGTGGCCGGTACCGGCCGCAACCTTGATTCTCTTGGTCCCACTCAGGGTCGGCACCTCGATCGTCGCCCCGCCGAGGGCCTCGGCGGGGGTGATCGGTACGTTCACCTCGAGGTTGCCGCCGTCGAGTCTTTTGAAGACCGGCGAGGCGGCCACTCTGGTTGTCACGAAGAGGTCACCGGGCGGCCCTCCGCGCGGTCCCGCCTCGCCCTTGCCGGCGAGTCGGATCCGGGTGCCGTCCCTGACCCCGGCAGGGATATTCACCTTGTAGCGCTTGGTCTGCCGGGTTAGCCCCGAGCCGCCGCAGGTCTCACAGGGCTCCTCGATGATCTGCCCGGCGCCCCCGCACTGGGGACAGGGTCGGCTGATCGAGAAGATTCCCTGGCTCTGGGCATCGATGCCGCTGCCCTCACAGCGCGGGCAGGTGATCGGAGTGGTGCCCGGCTTCGCGCCGCTGCCGTGGCAGGTCGGGCAGCGCTCCTCCTTGGGCACCGTGACGCTGACCTGGGCGCCGTTGACGGCCTGATCGAAGCTGAGCCGAACCTCGGTTTCGAGGTCGCGCCCCTGCACCTGCTGGGGTTGGGCGCGCCGTCCGCCACGGCCGAACATGCCACCGAGGATGTCGCCGAGGTCGACGTTGCCGGCAAACGGGCCCTGGGACCCCGCCCCCCCAAACGGGCTCGGCCCCTGGCCGCCGCCAAAGCCGCCGAACATCCCGCCCGAGTCATAGGCCTCCCGCTTCTCGGGGTCTGAGAGCGTGTCGTAGGCGCCCTGGATCTCCTTGAATTTCTCCTCCGCCCCGGCATCGTCGGGATTGCGGTCGGGGTGGTACTTGCGGGCCAGCTTGCGGTAGGCCTTCTTGAGCTCCGCCTCGGAGGCATTCTTGGGGACGCCGAGCAGCTTGTAGAGGTCCTCAGCCAAGCGCCCGCCTCACTCGCTGACCACGACGCGGGCTGGTCGGATCAGCAGATCTGCCAGGCGGTAGCCCTTCTGCGCCACCTCGACCACCGAGCCCGGCTCGACGCCCTGCACGGGCAGCTTCTGCAGCGCCTCATGCCAGGCGGGGTCAAAGCGCTCGCCGGCCGGTTCAAAGGACTCGATCCCGGCGCGCTGAAGAGCCGCAAGTAGCTCACGATAGGTGAGATAAAAGCCCTCCGCCAGCGGCTCGGAGGGCGCACTTTTACCGGCGGGCTCGATCCCGGCGGCCTGCAGTGCACGCTCGAGGTTGTCGATCACGCCGATCATCGCAACCGCCAGCTCGGCCTTGCCGCGCGCCGCGGCACCCGCCACCTCGGCGCTCATCCGCTTGCGGTAGTTCTCAAAATCGGCCTTGGTGCGCTGGGCGAGCTCCAGGTACTCATCGCGCTGCTGCTCGGCGGCCACCAGCGCGTCGATGTCCTGCTCGACGCTCTGGCGCTCAGAGTCGCCCTCCTCGGTGGCGGCGGCTTTGACCTCGCTGGGCTCGGCGGAGTCAGGGCAACCGCCACCCGGCGGCTGCTGATCGGCCCGGTCGCGAGCGCCGGGTGCGGTTGGCCCGGCTTGCGCTGCTCGTGGCTCCTCGCTCATTTGCCCTCGTCCTCATCGACCACCTCGGCATCGACGACCTCATCCTCATCTGCGCTGGAGGACTCACCATCGCTCGATCCCCCATCGCTGGCCTCCTGCTGGGCCGCCGCGTAGATCTGCTCGGAGACCTTCTGCATCGCGGCGCTCAGGGCCTCGGTTTTGGTGCTGATCTCCTCGGCGTTCTCGGAGGCCAGTGACTCGCGCAGCTCCTTGATCGCGCTCTCGGCTTCCTCCTTGGCGGCCGAGTCGACTTTCTCGCCGCCGTCCTCGATCGCCTTCTCGGACTGGTAGGCGGCGTTCTCGCCCAGGTTCCGCGCCTCGGCCAGCTCGCGCTGCTGGCGGTCCTCCTCGGCGTGAGACTCGGCGTCAGTGACCATGCTCTGGATCTCCTCCTCGGAGAGGCCCGAGCCAGATTTGATCTCGATCTTCTGCTCCTTGCCCGTACCCAGGTCCTTGGCGGCGACATTGAGAATGCCGTTGGCGTCGATGTCGAAGGTGACCTCGATCTGTGGCATGCCGCGCGGCGCCGGCGGGATGCCGGTGAGCTGGAACTTGCCCAGGCTCTTGTTGCCGCTCGCCATCTCCCGCTCGCCCTGCAGGACGTGGATCTCGACCGAAGGCTGGTTGTCATCGGCGGTCGAGAAGGTCTCCGACTTCTTCGTCGGGATCGTCGTGTTGCGCTCGATCAGCTTCGTCATCACGCCGCCTTTGGTCTCGATCCCGAGCGTCAGCGGGGTAACGTCGAGCAGCAGGACGTCCTTGACGTCCCCGGCGAGCACTCCGGCCTGGATGCCGGCGCCGACCGCGACGACCTCATCGGGATTGACTCCCTGGTGAGGATCCTTGCCGGTCAGCTCCTTGACCCGCTCGCGCACGGCCGGCATGCGGCTCATCCCGCCGACCAGGACAACGTGGTCGATGCTGGCGTCATCGGCATCGCCGAGGGCGCGTTTGACCGGGCCGACGACGCGCTCGAGCAGATCGCCGGTCAGCTCGTTTAGCTTCGAGCGACTGAGCTTTAGGTCGAGGTGTTTGGGCTGACCCTCGACCGCGGTGATGAAGGGCAGATTGATCTGGGTCTCCTGGGTGGAGGAGAGCTCGATCTTGGCCTTCTCGGCGGCCTCATAGAGACGTTGCAGGGAGTTCTTGTCGGCGGCCAGGTCGACGCCCTGGTCGCGTTTGAACTCGGCGACAAGCCACTCGACGATCGCTTTGTCCCAGTTGTCACCACCCAGATGGTTATCACCGGCGGTTGATTTGACCTCGAAGACTCCGTCACCGATTTCGAGCACCGAGACGTCGAAGGTGCCGCCGCCGAGGTCGAAGACCAGGATTGTCTGGTCCTCTTTCTCTTTATCGAGACCGTAGGCCAGCGAGGCTGCGGTCGGCTCGTTGATGATCCGTTTGACCTCAAGCCCGGCGATCTTGCCGGCGTCCTTGGTCGCCTGGCGCTGGTCATCATTGAAGTAGGCGGGGACGGTGATCACGGCGCTGTCGACCGCCTCGCCTAGCTTTGCTTCGGCGTCGGTCTTCAGCTTCTGCAGGATCATCGCGCTGATCTCAGGCGGGCTGTACTGCTTGCCGCGCACATCAACGCGGACGTCTCCGTTGGGTCCGGCCTCGACCTCATAGGGGACGATCGTCTCCTCCTCCTTTACTTCGGCCTCCTTGCGCCCCATGAAGCGCTTGATCGAGAAGATCGTGTTCTCGGGGTTCATCACCGCCTGACGTTTGGCAACGGTGCCGACGAGGCGCTCGCCGGACTCGGTGAAGGCGACGACCGAGGGGGTGGTCCGGCCGCCCTCCGCGTTCTCAAGCACGGTCGGCTCGCCGCCCTCGAGCACCGCCACACAGGAGTTCGTCGTGCCCAGGTCAATTCCAATCGTTTTACCCACTATCAAGTACCTCCAGTTGATTGAGTTGCGCCAAGAAATCTAAGCGGCAGTATGGCAGATTACTTTCGGCGCTGCAAGGACAAGGCGAGGGACGGGCGAGCTGATCCCACATATAGTGGGTTGTGGGGTCAGGGCGTGGGGGGCGCGCCAACGAATAGAGGAGACCACTTTGAGTCACGTCCGCGTATCGCCCAGGCGGGTTGGCCTGTTGGCGATCGTCGCCGCCCTGATGCTTTCGCCGCTCGCCTCCGGTGCCGCCGAGGCGGCGGGAACGGTTCCCAAGGGGAAGGCGGAAGTCGTCAACGTGATGACGCGCAACCTCTACCTCGGCGCCGACCTCACCCCGGCGATAACCGCCAAGAGCCTCGGTGAATTCACCGCGGCGACCGGCAAAGTCGTCCGCGATGTCGAAGCCAACGAGTTCCCGATCAGGGCCAAGGGCCTCGCCCAGGAGATCATCAAAAAGAGTCCCGACCTGGTCGGCCTCCAGGAGGTCGCGCTGTGGCGCAAGGGGCCGCCCAGCCTCGAACCGCTGCTCGGTGGTCGTGCCCCCAACGCGACCGAAGTCACCTACGACTACCTGGGGTTGCTGCTCGCCCAGCTCAACAAGGGCAAGAAGCGCTACCGGGTCGCCGTCGTCAACGACGAGTTCGACTTCGAAGCTCCCGCCGACGTCAACGGGCAGCCCGGGGACGGGCCCAATTCGGTGATCCCCAACGCCGAGGTCAACGACCGGCTGACGATGCGCGACGTGATCCTCGCCAAGGTCGGCGCGGTCAGGGTCAGTGATCCACAGACCGGGCACTACGCGCACCTCCTGGTCGAGAAGATCCAGGGGGTCGAAGTGCCGGTCACCCGCGGCTGGGCCTCGATCGATGCCCGGGTGAACAAGGGTCGCGAGCTGCACTTCGTAGACACCCATCTGGAGTCCTTTGACCCGGCCAGCGAAGTGCCGAGCATCCGCGCTCAGCAGGCGGCGGAGCTGGCCGCCGGTCCGGTCGCCAGCAAGCTGCCGACGATCCTCGTCGGCGACCTGAACTCCGACGACAACACGGTCGAACCCGGCGACCAGCAGGCCTATCGCACGCTGCTGGGTGCCGGTCTGCGCGAGCGCAGCACCGGCAAGCCGCTCGGCTGCTGCCTCAATACGAGCCTTCTGGCTGAAGGCGCTGGGGGGCAGCTCAGCGACCTCGACCACCAGGTCGATCACATCATGACTCCGGACCCAAAGAAGGTGAAGCTGATCGCCTCCTCGCTGACCGGTCGCTCACCGGTGAACGGGTTCTGGGACTCCGATCACGCCGGCCTGTTCAGCTCGCTGAGGGTCCTGCCCTGAGGCCAAAGGCCGGGCTCCTGCTTCGGGGTCGGCGGGTTTAACCCTCGCCGGCTGTGTGGGCGACGAATTCGGCGACTTCTTCGGCCTGGGCGCCGTTGAGGATCCCGGCGGGCATGCGGCCCGGGGTGGTGGTGGTGTCGAGCCCTTCCTTTTGGGTGTCGAGAACCAATTTTTCAAGTCCTTCCACACTCTGCTTCGCGGTGGGGCCCGAGGGCGGACCGTTGGGGGCGAGCAGCACGTCGAGGTTGGGCCCATAGTTGCCGTCGGTGCCCGCCGCGTAGAGGGTGTGGCAGGTGCCGCAGTTGGTCTGGAAGAGACTCTGACCTTCCTTCAGTTGCGCCGGGACCTGCTGGGCGCCGCGGGCCGCGTCGCCGTTTGAGCGGAAGACCAGCCAGGGGATCAGCACGACGAGCACGATCGCCACCAGCCCGAAGATGGCGAAGGTTTTTTTCCTCATCTGTTTTCCGCCGCGCTGCTCATTTGCGCTGGGCACGGTACCAGGGGCACATCCGTCGTAGCGCGCACTCCGCGCATCGCGGTTTGGGACGGCAGACCTCGCGCCCGTGGCGGATCAGGTTCATGTGGATCTCATAGGCGTCCTCGGGAGCGACGATCGCCAACATCTCATCATGGGCCGCCTCGAAGGAGGCCCTCGCCGGGAAGAGGCCGAGACGCCCGCCGACGCGGTGGATGTGGACGTCGACCGGGATCTCCGGGATGTCCCAGCTGAAGATCAGCACGCAGGCGGCGGTTTTGCGTCCGACCCCGGGCAGCTCGAGCAGGCAGGCCAGTGAATCCTCACGCGGCGTCGGCGGCGCGGTCCAATCGAGGCTCGGCGGGTCGCCCAGGCGCCCGAGGATGGCCTGGATGCGGGGCGCCTTCTGGCGCCCCAGCCCGCCCGGGCGGATTGCTTCCTCGACCTCCGCCAGCGGCGCGTCGCGCACCGCCTCCCAGGAGGGAAATCGCTTGCGCAGCGCCGCGAAGGCCCGGTCGCGATTGCGATCGTTGGTGTGTTGGGAGAGGACGGTCTTGACCAACTCGGTAACCGGCTGGCCGTGAGGCTGGTTGATCGGCCTCCCGTAGATCTCGCGCAGGCGGTCGCGAATTGCCCCCACCCGACGCCGATCCGGTCGCCTCCACGCCATCCCGGGACCCTAGTGCGACCCGGCCGGGGAATCTGGATAGCGGCGAGCGAGCAGGGCTCAAGGGGAGCTCGGTCTGCGGGCCAGGCTGGGTCTCTTCCCCCGGGGGCCGCTTCCGGGCCGTTAACAGGGCGACTACAATCAGCCGATGTCTCGGGCCTTTGCGTGGGTCACATCCAAGCTGCCTCAGGGGTGGGGTGACGCCGGCCGTCAGCTCGCCATTTTGGTTGGCGTCGACGTCGGTTATGAGCTGGTCCGGGGGATCGCCGATTCCCAGCGCGCCGACGCGATCGTCCACGGCCAGCACGTGATCGCCTTCGAGCGCGGCACCCACACCTTCTTTGAGCCCAGCCTGCAGGCCTTCTTCCTGCCCGCCCATTGGCTGATCGACATCGCCAACCAGATGTACCTAAACGCGCAGTTCTCGATCGCCTTCGGCTTTTTGATCTGGCTCTACCTCTTCCGCAACGAGTCCTATTACTTCGTGCGCAACATGTTCGTGGTCTCGATGGGGCTGGCGCTGGTCGGCTACACGCTGTTTCCGACCGCCCCGCCGCGGATGTTCCCCGAACACGGCTTCGTCGACACGATCACCGACTTCTCCAATGTCAACCACAACTCGGCGCTGGCAAAGATCTTCATCAACCCCTACGCCGCGGTGCCGAGCATGCACTGCGCCTTCGCGCTGATGATCGGCGGCACCGGTCTGCGCGTCTGTCGCCACCGCTGGTCAAGGGTTTTCTGGGCTGTCTGGCCGCTGCTGATCGCCTGGGTCGTGATCGTCACCGCAAACCACTACTGGGTCGACGTCGCGCTCGGCTGGTTGGTCGCGATCGCCGCGGCGCTGGTCGCCCAACGGCTTCTCGCCCGCGCCCGTCCGGAGGCCTGGTCCTTCCGCGTCGGTCCGGTCCAGGAGGCGGCGGAGATCTAGTCCGCCCTCGCGGCATTGCCAGGCGATAGCCTCAGCAGGCAATGGAACCTTCGGCGCCCTCCAGGGCTCCCGGCGGGCGCCGCAACGGGCGCCAGGCATCGCGTGGCGGCCAGGAGTTCCGGGCCTATGCCCGCGACCGCCTGATCGAGTCTCGCCTGACCCCCAACGCGATCTCCGGTGCCGGCCTGCTCGGCAACCTGATCGCCGCCGCCCTCGTCACCCAGCGTCTCTTTTTCCTCGCCGGCGTCGCCTTCATTCTCGGCTCGGTGATGGACACCCTCGACGGTCGTTACTCGCGCATGTCCGGCAAGGGGACGCTCTTTGGCGCCTTTCTCGACTCGACCCTGGACCGGATCGAGGAGGGGATCGTGCTGGCCGCTGTCGCCGGTTACTTCGCTGCGATCGGCAACGATTTCGCCGCCGCGATGTGTGTGATCGCGGTGCTCGGATCACTGATGGTCTCCTACACCCGGGCGCGGGCGGAGGCGCTCGGGGTCGAATGCACGGTCGGCTTGGCGACGCGGCCGGTCAGGGTGGTGCTACTTTCGATCGGATTGGTCTTCGCCAAGGGCGCCGGAATCTTTGGCTTCGAATTGCTGGCGCCCTCGATCTACGTGATCGCGGCGCTGACCTTCGTCACCGTGATCCAGCGTGTTTGGCATGTGCGAAACGAGCTTTCAAGCGAGGCCGCCGATTCGCCCGAGCTGTAACCAGCATGGGCCCGGGGTGTGCTTAGCCACCTAGTCAGATCGAGGAAGGACTTCGAATTCATGAGTGAGAGCAACGGAGTAAACGGCAACGGCGCCGCTCGTCCCGACGAGAAGGTGAGGGTCGCGATTGTCGGCGTCGGCAACTGCGCCAACTCCTTCATCCAGGGAGTCCACTACTACCGCGACGCCGATCCCTCCGAGGAAGTGCCGGGCCTGATGCACGTCGACCTCGGCGGCTATCACGTCCGCGACGTCGAATTCGTCGCCGCCTTTGACATCGACTCCGAGAAGGTCGGCAAGGACCTCTCCGAGGCGATCTGGTCGGGCCAGAACAACACGATCAAGTTCGCCGACGTTCCCGAGATCGGCGTCAGGGTTGAGCGTGGGATGACCCACGACGGCCTCGGCAAATACCTGAAAGAGAAAATCACCAAAGCCCCCGGTGAGACCGCCGACATCGTCGGCATCCTCAAGGAGACAAAGGCCGACGTCTTGGTCTGTTACCTGCCGGTCGGTTCCGAGCAGGCGACCAAGTGGTACGTCGAGCAGGCGCTGAAGGCGGGCGTCGGCTTCGTCAACTGCCTGCCGGTCTTCATCGCCCGTGAGGACTACTGGGACAAGCGCTTCGAGGAGGCCGGCCTGCCGATCATCGGTGACGACATCAAGTCCCAGGTCGGCGCGACGATCGTTCACCGCCAGCTCGCCCGACTCTTCCACGATCGCGGGGTGCGCATGGAGCGCACCTCCCAGCTCAACGTCGGCGGCAACATGGACTTCTACAACATGCTCGAGCGCGAGCGGCTTGACTCAAAGAAGATCTCAAAGACCAACGCGGTCACCTCGATCATGGGCCACGAGCTGCCCGCCGATCAGGTCCACGTTGGGCCCTCCGATTACGTGCCCTGGTTGACCGATCGCAAGTGGGCCCACATCCGGGTCGAGGGCAAAGCCTTCGGCGACGTGCCGCTCAACCTCGAGCTCAAGCTCGAGGTCTGGGACTCGCCCAACTCGGCCGGTGTCGTTATCGACGCGGTGCGGATCCTGAAGCTGGCGCTCAACAACGGGATCGCCGGCCAGCTCGATGGGCCCTCCAGCTATCTGATGAAGTCCCCGCACAGCCAGCGCCCCGACGATGAGGCCCGCGAGCAGACCGAGGAGTTCATCGCCACCTACGCACGTCGTGAGTCGCCTGTGGCGGCGCCGGAGTCCAAGACCGAGGTCTGACGTTAGCCTGGGGGCCGTGGCCCCAGTCGACCGTCTCTCGATAGCCCAGATCACGCCCCACCGGCGGGGCACCCGCAGCCCTGTTAACGAGTTCGTCAACCGGGTCTCTGCGGAACTCGCCCGGCGCGGCCACGAGGTCGTCGTGCTCGGCTCAGGCGATGCGGTGAAGAAACGCCTCACCGGCTCTGAGTTCGACATCGTCCACGTCCACGAGCCGTTTGCCCCGCGCATCTCCTCGACCGCACTGCGCCACTCCTTCTCGCTCAATGTCGCCACCTTCCACGCGCCCCAGGAGCGGGTTCTCTCCACTCAGGTCGCCCGGCCCCTGGTCGAGATCTTCTTCGGCCGCCTCGACGCCCGCACCGTGGTCACACCGGCGACCGGCGAGCTCTTGGAGCGCTACTTCCCCGGGCCGCCCTACGAGCTGGTCCAGGCAGCGGGTGAGGGACGCGATTGGGCCCAGGTGGCGGCCGAGCTGGAGGCGATCTATCAGCGCATCGCGGCCCGTCGCCACAGCGGCAGCGGTGACACCGAGGCGCGCCGGCGGATCGCCGACCGGCCCCTGATCGAGGTCGACCTGCACATGCACACCGATCACTCGCCCGACTGCGCGACGCCGGTCGAGGTCCTGCTCGAGACGGCGCGCGACCGCGGTCTGGGTGCGATCGCGATCACCGACCACAACGAGGTCTCCGGCGCCCTTGAGGCGCGCAAGATCGCCGCCGAGATGGGCGACCTCAAGGTGATCGTCGCCGAGGAGGTGAAGACCGCCGAGGAGGGCGAGGTGATCGGCCTCTTCCTCAAGGAGAAGATCCCGCGCGGGATGACGATGGCCGAGACGATCGCCGAGATCCGCCGCCAGGGCGGCCTGGTCTACGTGCCCCATCCCTTTGATCGATTCCACTCGGTGCCCGACTACGAGCACCTGCTCGAGATCATCGAGGAGGTCGACGTGCTCGAGGTCTTCAACCCGCGGGTCGCGGTGAGTGCCTTCAACGAAGAGGCCGAGCGCTTCGCCCGCAAGTACCGAATCGTCCCCGGTGCGGGTTCTGACAGCCACGTTGCCCAGGGGCTCGGCAGCGTGCGGGTCAGAATTCACGATTTCGATGGCCCCGAGGAGTTCCTGGAGGCGATGCGTGACGCCGATATCACCCGCAAGCACAAGAACCTGGTCTACGTGCAGGCGCTGAAGCTGCTGCAGACAACCGGGCGCCCGAAGGCGGCCAAGCGCAGCGTCCCTGATGCCAAGCCGGTGCGCGGCGGGCGCCCACGCAAGAGGCGCGCGGCGAGCAAGAGCTGATGCAGGCGAGGCGCTCGAAAGGAGCCGCGCCCGAGCCGTCAAAGATGTCGCCGACCGTGCCGGCGACAGATGACGAGATACGCGAGAAGTACCTGGAGCGCGCGATTCGCGAGCTCAACCAGCTCACCCATGAGCTGCAGGACTGTCCCCATTGCCCGCGCGGCAAGCTGATGCCGGTACTCGGCTCGGGTCACCCGCAGGCCGATGTCTTCATGGTCAAGCACTCGCCCGGTGTCGCCGAGATCGAAGAGGGGGTCGCCTTCTACGGGCGGCCCGGCAACGCGCTGATGAAAAGCTTTCGCCGGCTGGGAATCGACCCGCTGGTCGTCTACGGAACCCTCTGCGTGAAGTGCCCGATCGCCGAGCCCGACCTCGCGCCCGAGCGGTGCGTGCGGCGCCTGGTCGAGGAGCTCGCGGTCGTGCAGCCGAAAATTCTCGTCGTCATGGGTGAGCCGGCGCTGCGGGTCATCAACGGGCTCGAGGTTCCGCTCGCGCGGCCGATCGACCCGCGCCTGGGCGAGGTGCAGGCCTTCACCCCGACAATCGATGCCCTCTACACCCCAGACATCGACGAATCGCTGGACGAAGAGGATGCCAAGCAGCGCTTCTGGCGCTCGTTCAAGGTTCTCGGCGATTGGTATGAGGACCTGCCGCCCTACTGAGCGCGGCGCCTGCCTCCGGCTCGCAGATCGCGACAGCGTCCTCTGAACTGCTCGGCTTCGCTCGGCGGAGTGGTGCCGGTCAGGGAGCCGTGGCCTCGGCGAGGGCGCTCATCGCCTCGCTCGTGGCGCTGGTCAGGCCGCGGATCACCGGTTGATCGATCGCCGTGTAGGCGGCGAGCGCCTGCTGCGCGGCGGCCGGGTCCACGGCGGCGACGCCGACCGTTCCCTCGGGCTCGCCGAGACGGCCGAAATGATCGCGGTAGCCCTCGTGGAGGTCGCGGTAAAACGATTCCTCCTTGGCGAGGCGCGCGGCGGCGTCGGGGCCAACCGCGGTGCGCACGTAGCCGAAGACCGGCGGCGTCTCACGGCCGGCGGCGGCGCCACCCGCCTCGACCTGCTCGCGAGCGCCGGCGGCAAAATCGGGCGTCATCCAGTTGAAGAAAACGCCGTCGAACTGCTCGCCGCCCAGCGCACACATCTTCGGACCCATTGCCGCCAGCACCAGGCGCACCCCCGGCAGCGCCTCGCGCAGCGCCGGCAGCGCCGCGCGCATCCTGCTCAGCGGTTTCGGCGTCGACCCGGCGCCGACTCCCAGCCAGAGCCGCGCGCGGTCGAGCCCGAGGCGCTCGATGTCGGCGGCGATCTCCTCGGGCGGCGTGCGGTCGAGGGCGATCACGGCGACGCCAAGCTCGATCGAGGGCGCGCCGGCGGCGAACTCAGCGAGCGTCTCAAGGCCCTTGGCGCCGGGGTGATCGTTGGACCAGACCGAGTCATAGCCGAGCTCTGCGCAGCGCGCCGCGAGTGGGCGCGCCACCGCGGGCCCGAGGCCGGCCGCGACGCCGAAGCCGCGCCCCATCAGACCTGCTTCTCGAGCAACGCGACGCACTCGATGTGCGGGGTCTGGGGGAACATGTCAACCGGCCTCACGCGGCGCAGCCTATAACCGGCCTCGCCGAGCTGGGCCGCGTTGGGCGCCAGCGTGGTCGGGTTGCAGGACACGTAGACGATCCTCTTTGCCTCGCACTCGATCACCCGCCTGACGATCTTCTGCGAGAGGCCGGCGCGGGGCGGGTCGATGATCACCACATCGGGTTTACCGGCCGCCTCGATCAGCGCTCGCGTATTGGTGCGGGCCGAGCCGGCGAAGAATTGGGCGTTTTTGATCGCGTTGCGCGCGGCGTTGGCCTTGGCATCGGCGATCGCCTCGGGGACCAGCTCCAGACCCCAGACCTCGCCCGCCCGCCCGGCCAACGTCAACCCGATCGTGCCGATCCCACAGTAGAGGTCAAAGAGGCGCTCGCCGGCACCCAGACCGGCGTACTCGGCGGCGACCGCGTAGAGCTGCTCGGCCATCTCGGTATTGGTCTGGAAGAAGGCGCCGTGAGACATCTCCAGGGCCAGTCCGCAGAGCTCCTCGCGCAGGCGCTCCTCGCCCAGCGCCCCGGTCGGCCCATCGGTACCGCCGGAATCGCCCTCGATCACCGTGTGCAGGTCGACGGGCGGTTTGGTGAACTGGGCGGGGGAGGTGATCAGCCGGGTTTGGAGCTGTCCCGTGCGCCGCCCCTCGCGGACCACCAGATTGCGCAAGATCCCGCGCCGGTCACGCTTCTCATAGGCGGGAAGCGACTCACGCCGTGCCCAGTCGCGGACCTCGTTGCGAGCGGCGTTTCCCGCCTCGGAGGCGAGCAGGCAGTCCTCAACACCGACGATCCGGTCCCAGCGCCCGCGGGCGTGGAAGCCGAGGTTGGGCTCGCCATCGCGCTCGCCGAAGGAGTACTCGAGCTTGTTGCGGTAGCGCCACTGTGCCGTGGCGGGCACGATCTCCTCGAGCGCGAAGTCATCGAGGCCACCGATGCGCCGCAGGGCCTCATCGACCTGATCCTGCTTGTGCTGGAGCTGGCGCTCATAGGGCAGCCCCTGCCACGGTGCCCCCGGGCAGGGCTCGCCTTCGTGCACGCAGCGATCGGGGATTCGCTCGGCGCCGGGGCGCAGCAGCTCGACGGTGCGTGCCTCGGCGAAGCGGCGCTTGGACTTGGTGACCTCGGCCCGCACTCGGTCACCGGGCAGGGCGCCGGAGACGAAGACCACCAGCCCCTCCTCGCGAGCGATGCCCCGCCCGCCGAAGGCGAGCGAGTCGATCTCGAGCTCGAGCTCGGGCACTAACCGAGCTTTTTGGCGGCGCGCCGCGCTGCCTGGGTGGCCTGCTTTCGAACCGGCTGGGCCCGTCCACCGACCTCTTTGCGCGCCTGTTTGACCAGCCGTTCGAGCTCCTTGAGCAGCGAGTCGGTCTGACGCCGCCCACGTTTGATCAGGTCCGAGAGCATCTTCTCGGCATCGCCGCGCGTCATCCGCCCGCGTCGCACGGCGTCGTCGACCACCTCCTGGAGGCGATCACGGCTGACCGTGACGTTGCGCTCGAGGCTGGCGCGGAACTCCTCGACGCTCTTATCGAGGCCGGTGCTGCGAGGACCGGCGGCTTTTTTCGAGGCTTTCGCTTTTTTGGCCGTTTGTTTCGGCGCCGTTGATTTTTTGGCCGCTTTGGTTTTCCGCGACCCGCTGGCAGCTTTTTTCCCTTTGCCGGGTTTGCTCGACGCTTTGGATTTTTTCTCCGCCATCTGCTCTCGTCTCCTGATCGGTGGTTGGGGTGACTATCGCACTACCGCACTCCGAGGGTCTCGAAAACCGCCCCGACCGGAGCGTGGTCGGAGAGGCGAAGAGCGAGACCGCCGGCGCGCAGCTCACGTCGCTCGGGCGGCCACCGGGCTGGCGGCTCGAGGACCTCCAGCCCACGGGCGAGCAGGTGGTCGATCGCATCCGGCCCGGTCGGAGCACGCAGGCCGAAGCGCTCTTCGAGCTCGCTGAAGGTCTGCGGGCTCTGGCGCGGCCGCAGGTTGAGGTCACCGCCGAAGAGCAGGGGTGCCCCACCCGCCCACTGACTCGCTTCGCGGGCGGCGAGCAGGACATCCTCGCTGGCCATGCGCGGATTGGTCGAAGCGTGCAGGTTGGCGAGGCAAACCCCCGAGGCGGTACGGGTCAGCGCCATCGAGCGCCGCTCGGGCCCGCCCGCGTGGATTGTCAGCCCGTGGCGCTCCGCGATCGGCCCGAGCGCCCCGGCGGCGCGCACCAGGGTCAGGTTGGAGCCGCCCTCGTTGGAGGCGATCAGGTCGGGATTGAGGCGCGCCGCGGCGCCGCGCAGGGCACCGAACCCGTTGCGAGAGGTGAGGACTCGGTGGCGCTGGGCCTCACAGGCTTGGGCCAGGGGCAGGGCAAAACGCGGCGGGCTCTCCTGTAGAAGCGCGACGTCCCAGGCCGTGGCCCCCAGCAGCGCGCAGAACTCGCGCGCCAGCCCGCGGTTGACCTGGATGTGGGTGGCGTTTCGCTCGCTGATCCGCAGCAACCGCGAGCGCCAGGTGAGGAGCTCGGGGTCCGGCGGGAAGTCCCTTCCGTGGAAGAGGTTCCAGGTGATCGCGGTCAGCTGCGGCACCCGCTTAGTATTTCCGGCTTGAAGCGAGACTTCCTGACAGGCGAGGAGTTGGGCGCATTTGAGCTCGCCGAGCTGCTCGAGCTGGCGGCCGATTTGAAAGCCCGAAGACGGGCCGGTGCCGGCGCTGAGACGCTCGCCGGGCGCAGCCTGGCGCTGGTCTTTGAGCGGCCCTCGACCAGGACCCGAATCTCCTTTGAGGTCGGCGTCGCCGAGCTCGGCGCCACCCCGATCGTTTTGCGCGGCGATGAACTGCAGATCTCCCGCGGCGAGTCGGTGGGCGACACCGCCCGCGTCCTGTCGCGCTACATCGACGGGATCGTGATCCGCTCAGGCTCTGATCGCGACGTCGCCGAGCTGGCCGCCGCCGCCGAGGTGCCGGTGATCAACGCGCTGACCCCGATCCACCATCCCTGCCAGGCGCTGGCTGACCTGCTCACTCTGCGCGAGCGCTTCGGCGAGCTCGAGGGCCTGCGTCTGGCCTACGTCGGTGACGGCAACAACGTCGCCCGCTCGCTGGCGATCGCCTGCGAGCTCTGCGGTGTCGAGTTCCTTGTTGCCGCGCCCTCCGGCTACCAGCTCGAGGAGGGCCACGGCGCGAAGCTGACCGATGACCCGCGGGGCGCCGCCGCGGGAGCCGACGCGATCTACACCGATGTCTGGGTCAGCATGGGCGATGAGCCCGAGGCCGAGCGGCGCCGACGCGACCTGGCCCCGTTTCGCGTCGACGCCGACCTGCTCGCGGCGGCCAAGGATCGCGCGGTCGTCCTGCACTGCCTGCCCGCACACCCCGGTGAGGAGATCTCCGCCGAGCTGCTCTACGGCGAGCGCTCCGCGGTCTGGGATCAGGCCGAGAACCGTCTGCACACCCAGAAGGCGCTGCTCGCCACGCTGCTGGCGGATTCCTAGGCGCTCGTGTACCCAGAACTCCACCTCGGCCCGCTCACTCTGCAGACCTTCGGTCTGATGTTCGCGCTCGCCTTCCTCGGCGCCGGGGCGCTGATCGCCAAGCGCCTGGGCGAGATCGGCAAGCCGACCGACTGGGCCTATGAGCTCTGCTTCTCGGCCCTCGCCGGCGGGATCGTCGGCTCGCGGATCTACTTCATCGTCCAAAACTACGACAGCGTCAAGCACGATCTGCTCGGCAAACTCTTCTCGGGCTCGGGCTTGGTCTGGTATGGCGGGGTGATCGGCGGCACCCTCGCCGTCGTGATCTGGGCCCACTACCGGCGCTTCCTCGGCCTGGTCTTGCTCGACCTCTGCGCCCCGGCTCTGGCGCTCGGCTACGCGATCGGGCGCTGCGGCTGTCAGCTCTCCGGCGACGGCGACTACGGCAAGGCCTGGAACGGACCGTGGGCGATGTCCTATCCAAACGGGACCCTGCCCACCGATCGCACCGTGCAGCCGACGCCGATCTACGAGACCCTGGTGATGGGCCTCGGCGCCTGGATCCTCTGGCAGCTGCGCGACCGCTTCCGCACCGGGGTGCTCTTCGCGATCTATCTGATCTACGCGGGCGTCGAGCGTTTCCTGGTCGAGTTCATCCGCCGCAACAACGTTGTGGCGCTGGGATTGACCGCAGCTCAGCTCGAGAGCCTCGGGATGGTGGCGGTCGGTCTCGTTTGGATCTGCGTCGTCAAGCGCCGCCACGGTAATCTCGGGCGCGACCCCGGACTCGCAACCCAGAGGGAGGCTTTCGAGCAGTGACTGAGACGACCGTCGGCGCCGCCGTCGACAAGGCGGCCGAGACGATCGCCGCCGCCGGCTGTGAGCAGCCGCGTGCCGATGCTGAGGCGCTGGTCGCCAACGCGCTGGGAATCGCGGTCGAGCAGCTCTCCGCGGATGGCTCGGGCGAGCTCAGCACGGAGCTGGCCGCCACGATCGAGGAGCGGGTCGCCCGCCGCGCCGAACACGAGCCGCTCGCCTACATCCTCGGCCATCAGCGCTTCCAGGGGATCGACGTCGCCGTCGATTCGCGGGTGCTGATCCCGCGCCGCGAGACCGGCCTTTTGGTCGAGGTCGCCGCCGAGCTGCCCGAGGGTGCCCGCGTGCACGAGATCGGCACCGGCTCGGGCGCCGTCGCCCTCGCCCTGCTCAACAAGCGTCCCGACCTGAGGGTGAGCGCCTCCGATCTCTCACCCGAGGCCGCCGCGGTCGCCCGCGAGAACGCCGAGCGGCTCGGCATCGGGCTCGAGGTGAGCGTCGAGGAGGGACTGCCCGACGGGCTCCTTGACGAGCCGGTTGACATGGTCCTCGCCAACCTGCCCTACGTCACCGATGCGACGATCTTCGATCGCTCGCCCGAGATTCAGCGCGAGCCGCGGATCGCGGTCACCGGGGACTGCGGTGAGGATGGCCTGGGCGTGATCCGCGGTGTGCTCGGCGAGCTCCCCTCAGGCTGGCGGGCAGCTTTTGAGCACGACACCCACCACGGGCCGACGATGCGGGAGATGCTCGAGGAGGCACGCACCCTGACCGATTACATGGGTGGCGAGCGGGTGACGGTCGGCCGCGTTCGGTGAGCCGGGGCGCGGGCTGATGAGCACCGATTCCACCGGCTCGACCGAGGCCGAGCGTCGCGCCAAGGCGGAGCGGCTGCGGGCCGAAGGAATCGATCCCTTCCCCCGCGCCTTCCCCGATCGCACCAGGATCGAGGAGATTTACGCCGCCAATGACCCCGCGCAGCTGGGTGAGGGCGAGCAGTCGCAGCTCTCCTACCGAATCGCCGGTCGGGTGACCGGGCACCGCGGGCACGGCAAGACCGCCTTCCTCGACATCCGCGACCTCTCGGGAACGATCCAGGCCTATGCCCGGGTCGATTCCCTCGGCGAGGAGGCCTTCGGTCGGATCGAGGACTTCGATATCGGCGACATCGTCGGCATCGAGGGCGAGCTGCACGTCACCAAACGCGGACAGCTGGCGCTCGCGGTGCGCGAGGCGACGCTCCTCGCCAAGGCGCTGCGTGACCCGCCAGACCTCTTCCACGGAATCTCTGACCCCGATACGCGCTACCGCCAGCGCGAGCTCGACCTGATGGCCAACGAGCGCTCGCGCGAGGTCTTCAAGCTGCGCGCCAAGCTGCTGGCGGCAATCCGCGAGCACATGAATGAGCGCGGCTACGTTGAGCTCGAAACACCGATCCTGCAACGGATGACCGGCGGCGCGGCGGCGCGCCCCTTCAAGACCCACCACAACGCCCTCGACCGCCACCTCTTCCTGCGAATCGCCACCGAGCTGTATCTCAAGCGGGCGATCGTCGGCGGCTTTGAGGATGTCTATGAGCTCGGCAAGTTCTTCCGCAACGAGGGCATGTCGCCCCAGCACAACCCCGAGTTCACGATGCTCGAGTGGTTTGTCAGCGGTGCCGACTACAACGGCGTGATGGCGGTTACCGAGGAGCTGATCGCCGCCGTTGTGCAGCGGGTGATGGGGACCACCAAGGTGGTCTTCGGCGGCGAGCAGATCGACTTCGCGACCCCCTGGAAGCGGATCTCCCTGCGCGAGGCGCTGCTCGAGGAGACCGGCGCCGACATCACCGAGCTGAGTCGCGATCAGCTCGCCGAGCTTGCCGGAGACGATGCCCAACCCGACGATGACTGGGCCGCACTCGCCGACACCCTGCAGGGCAAGCTGATTGAGCCAAAGCTCAGGCAGCCGACCTTCATCTGTGACCTACCGCTTGACATCTGGCCGCTGGTCAAGCCCGTGCGCGAGTATCCCGAGCGCCTCTGTGAGGCCTTCGACGGGATCGTCGCCGGCATGGAGATCACCGGCGGGGGCACCGACATCAATGACCCGGTCGAGCAGCGCCGCCGCTTCGTCGAACAGCGCGAACGCCAGGAGAAGGGTGCCGAGGAGAATCCCCACGAGCACGATGAAGAGTTCGTGCGGGCGCTCGAGTACGGGATGCTGACCGCGAGCGGTTGCGGACTCGGTGTCGATCGCCTGATGATGATCCTCACTGATTCCCCGACCCTGCGCGACGTGATTCTCTTCCCCTCGATGCGCGAGAAACCGGGCGCCGGTTGAGCTAGAAGGCGCTGTGCAGGAGGCCGCCGTCAATCGGGATCACGGTCCCGGTGATGTAGGCGGCGCGTTCCGAGCACACGAAGGCAACCAGATCTCCGTACTCCTCGGGTCGGCCGAGGCGCCCGGCCGGGACCTCGCTCCTCGCCGACTCTTCGGCCGCCTCCATCGAGGCCATCGCCGCGAGTCGCTCGGTCGCGAAGCGGCCTGTGGCGAGGGTGTTGACGGTGATCCCGTCCCCGGCGACCTCGCCGGCGAGCGTCTTGAGGAAGCCGACCGCGGCCATCCGGTGTGAGTTGGAGAGGTTGAGGAAGGGGATCGGCTCACGGGTCGCGCTCGAGCCGACATTGACGATCCGACCCCAGCCGCGCTCCCGCATCCCCGGGACAACGGCCTCGGCGAGCACCCTTGGCGCCAGCACCAGCGAGCGATAGGCCCGCTCCCACTCCCCGAGCTCGTGCGCCAGCGCGCCCCCGGGTGGTGGACCGCCGCTGTTGGTGACGAGGATGTCGATTGGGCCGAGCGCCTCCTCGACCTCGGCCGGCAGCGCCGCGATGCGCTCGAGGTCTGCTGCGTCGGCGAGAAACGGCGTCGGTGCCGGGTCGATCGCCGCCGCGGCCTCCTCGATCCGCTCGCGCGAGCGGCTGGCGATCGCGACGCACGCACCCTCGCGGGCGAGGGAGGCGGCGATCGCCCTGCCCAGCCCGCGGCTGGCGCCCATCACCAAAGCGGTGCGACTCTCGAGACCTAAGTCCACCTTGCTCCCGTTAAAGTGCGCGAGGCGTGCGCCCGTAGCTCAGTGGTCAACGCTGCTTTAACGAGTGGCAAAGAGCGTCGGTCTTTCAAGCCGAAGGTCGCGAGTTCGATTCTCGTCGGGCGCATTCCGTTCTCTTCCATCCCTTGCCGGAATTTGGCTTCCGGCCGGTGAATCTACCCTTTCGGCTGCCGGGCCTCGCCCGCGTCCTGCCGCCCGCTTCCAAGCCTCGCCGACCGCTCGTGGCTACATTTGGGCTACATCGCGGCGTGTAGCGCCGTCCAATGCCAGGGCGAAACGGTCCCGTGCAACTCACCCGCGCCAGGGCAACGGCGCGGTTTGATGTAGATCAACCGCTGCGCTGCCGAGGGCCGGGCGGCCCTCCGGAGAGGCCAGCCTGCCGAGTGAAGCGGGGGCCTGCTACCGCCCTTCGGGTGCCGCCGCATGGCACGGTTTCGACTGGCTCCCGCCTCCAAATAAGGGAGCAGCAGGCTGACTTGATCGCGCCCCCTTCTGCTCTTCGCCCGTTGCAGGCATCTGGGGCAACCGGTTCCTGGCTCCCTGTTCTTTCATTACCGCTATAGAGCCGGAAATCGCTCGGATATCCACATCGTCGGAAGGCCGCCGACAAGCAGTCGATAGGAGCGGCAGGCCACCGTACCGTCGGCATTGTGGGCCGAAGGGAGTCCGGACCAGCCCTCGGCCGGTTCCGTCCAGCGTCTGTGCGCCTGAAAAGCTGTGGCCAGCCTGTGGCGCCCTAGCACCTTGCCGATGGGCACGTCGGTTTCGGTCAGTTCCCGAGCGGCTCCATGGGGCAGGCGACCGAGCACGATCCTGGAAGTCGCATGGAGGAGGGGCGCGTTCTCCGATCCTGCGCAAAGAAGGACCCGACGCTCGGTCATGAGCATCCCGCCCGGCGCATCCAGCTCCGGAAGGGCCTCGACCAAGACTCGCGAGTCTTCTTCCAGCTTTACTGCACGAACCGTGACACCCAGCAACTTCTCAAGGATCTCGGTGACCTTGCCGCCGGGCGTTCGAAGCAGCTGCTGCGCCAGCAATCCGTCATTAGTCTGAACAATCACGCCACCTTCATACACCACCGGCACCATTGCCTACTGGGGAGGAACTAGCGCGCCATGGGCGATCGTGCCAGACGCTCGCCTTGCGCGATTTGCGAGCGTCTGCCGACCAGACGGCAAGACGCTCAGTTTGGACGACATGCGGGAGCGGCCTCACCTTCCTTCTCATCGTTGCCGGGGTGACAAGGCGGGTCTGGACCTTGCGCACGCGGTTCACGGTCTGCATCGGGCTTGGGTGACAACTCAGTAAGGGGGGCGAGAAATCGACCCCGCCCCTCTTAAGTCGGTGATGCACCATCTCCATCACTTCCGGCCGCGGGGAAGGCTTCGATGAGCGCCACCACCGGTGCTGGGTGCAAGCCGCTCGCCGCTGGGGAGCGAAACCTCTCCCGCCAACGTCTTGTTGCCATGACCGAGCTCTCGATCAAGACCGAGCGGGTCGCCTGGTTCACGCCCGACTCGCTCGCCTCCTACCTGCAGGTCTCCGACCGCATGATTCGCAAATGGGTCGCCGAAGGCCGGCTGCGCTCCTACAAGCTCGACGGCTGTCGGCGCTTCGATCCCGCTGATGTCGACTCCTTCGTCGCTCAGTTCCAAGACGAGCGTCAGGTGGCCGTCGCGTGAGCGCTCGTCGCCGCGCTGTGGGCCGCCCCCCACGAGAGGCTCCATATAAGCGCAGCTACGAGGACGGTCGCGTTGTCTGGATCGCCCGCTTCCGCGACCTTGAGGGTCGCAGGCAATACGCGAAGCCCCGCTGGAACGGTGGCCGCTCGACCTTCGAGCGCAAGGGCGACGCCCAGGCGGCGATCGACGAGGCGCTTGAGCGCCTCCACACCGGCGGCGTTGCCACCCCCCAACAAATCGGTGCCTACTTCGCCAATTGGCTCACTCACCACCCACGCTCCGAGCGCACCAATAAGACCAACCGCGACCGGGTCGGCTACGTGCTCGACGTCGACATTGAAGGCCGGCCGCTGCGCGACTGGCGCTTCGACGAGCTGCGACGCCGCCAGGTTCTGGCGCTCGTCGACCACATGCTCCGCATCCAAGGCCGCGCGGCTCAGGGCGTGCGCGGCATCCTCGGCGCCCTCTCGGCGATGGCTGAGGACGCGATCGGCGACGACGTCGCCCACGTCAATGCCTTCAGCGGGCTGCGCCTTCGCCGCAGCGATCCGCGGATCAAAAAGCCTCCGCGCAAGCCGCGGATCTGGAGCTTCGAGCAGATGCGTGAGTTTGCCACCGGTGGCCGCCCCGAGGTCAGGGCCCAGACCAGGCGGTCACCCGACCCGCGCACCAAACGTCGCAGCGCCAAGGCGAAGCCCCGCTTCTATTCCGCCCACGACTACGAGGCGCGGCTCCTCACCCCGGGCCTGACCGGGCTACGGCTCGGCGAGTTCCTCGCCCTGCACCGCGCTGACTTCGATGGCTCGCTGCTCAGCTTTTGCTTCTCCGCCCACGAAGGCGAGCTGGTCGAATCGAGCGAGCAGAAGAACCACGAGCGCACGGTCCCGGTTCCACCGAGCCTTGCAGCTTTGATCGAATCGACACCGACCCGGATCGACACTGAGCTGCTCTTCCCGACCCCGACCGGCAAGCTCTGGCGCGAGCGCAACTTCTACCGCGACGTCTGGGTCCCGGCCCAGCTCGCCACCGGCCTCGACCCGACCCCGCACGAGTTCCGCCACTCCTATGTCACCCACCTGCGCGCCGCCGGCATCGACGACGCTGACCTCGCCCTGGTCGCCGGCCACACGGTCGAGACGATGATCTCCGTCTACACCCACCCTCTGCAGCGCAGCCACGACGCGATCAGAGCGGTCATTGGCTAGATGAGCCAGTCTGCCGCCGGTACCATTCTCGGCATGACCACCAAGGAGCGACTGCACAAGCTGGTCGATGACCTCTCCGAGCAGGAGGCGGCAGCCGCACTCGTAATCGTCGAGCGTCGGCGAGACGATCCGATGCTGCAAGCGCTGGCCGCGGCTCCTCTTGACGACGAGACTTCCGACGCCGAGGAGGATGCCAGTGCAGCCGAGGCGCTCGCCGCCCGCGGTGAGTCGGTCTCCTCTGAGGAATTGCGCGCCGAGCTCGGCCTCGATTGACCTCCGGCTGGTCCCTTCAGATCACACCACCCGCGCGGCGGGATCTGAAGCGACTTGACCCTCCTGAATGTAGCGCTGATGCAGCAATCATCCGCTGGAGAATTTCGCATTCCGCCTAGGTTTCTGTCCGCGGCCAGTCCTCTAGATCAGCGATCTCGAACACAGGTCGCGCGTAGGCGACGAGCACCTTGGCCTCGCGGCACTTACCCCTTCCACGCGCTGCCTGTCGTCGCAGCGGTAGCCGTCTCCGATGAGCAGCGATCACATCGACTGGGACAACCCAACACTCACCGGGGCGCCGCTGGGTGCCCGAGCCCGAGCGCAGCTGGGGCGACCGCCGGGAGGTCCTCGACCGCGGCCGAGCCCGCATCATCCACAGCGTCGCCTTTCACCTCTGCAGGCAAGACCCCGATCTTTCTCCAGTCAATTCGACTTCTTGCGCACCCGTCCATCCCGCTGGAAGCGCCGACTGCTCAGGTGGGAGCCGTAATTGCGAAGCACAGTCGTGCGCTGCTGCTGGCCGCCCGACGCGCTCGAGGTCGTCGACGATCGTTCCTCTGACACCCGCGAAAAGCCTTGACATGCCGGTCTGCGTAGGCTCTAATTAGCTGCGGGAAGGTAGAGGCCTCGCGCCTCTGGGGCTAGCAGAGAGCAAGCACAGGCGAAGTCGCTTGAGGACTCGGCGAATTCGATGGCACGGGACAGCAAGAGGAGGGAATCGAGTGAGAGGCTCGCGGGTCAAGCAGCATTTGGCCATGTCCCGCGCGCTGCTTGCGTATTACGCTCCTCCTCGCCTGGCCGAATCGCCCCCCTGCGCCTCAACTGTCCCCCCTTACGGGGACCTCGGCAGGACCGACCTCACGCTCTTGGTCCCTGGTCCGGCCCGTCCCGGGCGTCGGGCAATTCTCCTCGCCCTGATCAGCTTCGTATTGATCCTCTCCATTCCGCTGTTCGCCCCAGGCGCCGCGGAGGCCGCCTACACCCACCTGCCCGTGGAAGGGCGCTTCGCAGTTGGAGAATGCGGTGGCATTCTCTCCATCGCGGTCGATGAAAGCGGCGGATACGTCTATGTCTCCTGCGCCGCTCCATATCCGGAACCGGATTACATAAAGCGCTTTCATCTGAACGGCACCCCGGCGAATTTCAGCGCCAGCGCCTCCTACATCAGCGGCAATGAGCTGACCGGAGACCCCGACTCCGCCGAAGGTACCTTCCCGAACTTCGCCAATCCGCAGCTCGCGGTTGACAACTCCGCGTCTCCAAACCACGGCGAGCTGTTCGTCAGCAACAGCCCGAACGTCGACATCTTCAAACCCAGCGGTGAATATGCGGCGGCCATCGTGCAGCCGGTTGAAAGCAGCATTCAGAACCGCCTCGGGGGTGTGGCGGTGGGGCCCACAGGAACCATCTACGTGACCTCCAAGTCACCTGGTGACAGAGTGTCCATGTACAACCCCGCGCTGCGCGAAATAAAGCGCCTCTATGGCTCCAACGGAAAGTACTTCGAATCCGAAGAAATATACGGCACCCCATTTCACATCAGCGTGGACTCGACGGGAGCGATCTGGGACGGTCATGCCACATTCTTCGGGACCCCATTGCTGACAAAGTATGAGGCGGACCAGTTCACCGAAGAACTCTCCATCCCCGCGTATGGGGCTACTCCAGAACAGATCGAACCCTGGATAGCGAAGCCCTCGCCCTTCGTCGCCAACCCGCTGCTGAACTCCGAATTCAGCCTCTTCGATGTCGACCTCACGACCAACGACCTCTACGTCGACCGCGGCAACAGAATTGAAATCTACAGCCAGGGAACTCCAGAAGAAGAATCCTTTCCGGACGCGCCCCTCCTCGGCGAAGGAACCCTCGAAGGCTCGAATGCCGTTGCGGTCACCAAGGATCATCACGTCTACGCGTCCACCTCCGGAACCTCCGGTCCCGAAGTCGTGATTTTCCCCGAAGGCGCGATCATTCCCAATGTCCGAACCGCTAGGTCGAACCTCGAAGAAGTCGGCCACACCACGGCGACCCTCAAGGGCGAGGTGGATCCGGCCGGTGGCGACCCGGTCAACAAATGCTTCATCGAATATGCCCCGAACGCGTCCTACACCGGACCGGAAGTCGGGACCGCAACCTGCTCACCCGACGCCTCCTCGTCGAACTTCACCACACCGACAGAAGTCAGTGCCAACCTCAGCGGTCTGACCGAAGGTCAGACCTACCATTACCGGCTCGTCGCGGGAAACGACAACGGCACAAATATGGGGATCGACAGGACGTTCATTCCCGCCTACGTGCTCGATGCCAACACGCTTCCCGCCGATAGCGTCGATACCTCCGGTGCAACGTTGGAGGGGACGCTGAACCCCGATGGGATCCCAACAACGTTTGGCTTTCAGTACGGGCTGTCGACCGGCTATGGCCAGGAAACTGCCGTGACATCCGCTGGCTCAGGCAGCCTCGTGCAGCCGGTGAGCCAGGCGGTGACGGGCCTCCCCAGCGGCAGGATCTTTCATTATCGGCTCGTCGCGACCAACTCAAATGGGACCACCTACGGTCCGGATCGCACCTTCCGAACAGCGGCGACCCCGGACATCGCCGGCGTTCGGACGACGGAAGTCACGGGCACCAGCGCAGTTCTGCGCGCCAGAATCAACCCGGACGGATACGAGACGAAATACAACTTCGTGTACGGGCCGAGTACCGAATACGGGAACTCCGCCCCGGCCGACCTCACCGATATCGGCAACGGCGTGGAACCCGTTGACGTCGAGCAGAAAGTCGAAAGCCTCAGCTACGGAGTGACATATCACTTCCGCGTGGTGGCCGAAAATCAATGGGGCACGACCGAAAGCAGCGATACGACCTTTGAATTCACGCCCCCGAAATGCCCAAACGAACATGTTCGCCAGCAGACGGATTCGAGCTATCTGCCCGACTGCCGCGCCTACGAGCTCGTCTCGCCGGCCGCCGCCGGCGCCGTGCTCCTCTATCCGAGCCACGCCATTAGCGAACGAGAAGAGACCTTGGAAAACTCGCCCTTTGGCGAACACATCGACTACCCGATGAATCCGGGTTTCGCGACGGGTCCTTCGCATTTCGCCTTCTTTGGCGGAATCGGCTCGATCACCGGGCTCTATGCCCCCAACAGTGTGGTCGACATGTACATGGCCAGCCGCACAAACAGCGGCTGGGTGACCTCGCTGCCCGGCCTCAACGGGGCTGAAGCCTACGAAACGGGCCGCAAGGAATGCAACGAAGCCATGACTCTCTGTGTCGATCACAGCGAATCGGAATCCTACGGCTTCCACATGGAAGCCGCCCCGTATCTGTTCATGGCCGCTGGCGAAAAGCTCGAACAGCTGCCGACCGATCTCAGCGAAATCCCAGAAGGCGAGCACTTTCGCGGACAAGAGCGGATGTCCGGTGACTTCCACCACTTCGTTTTTGGCTCCGCCGAATGGAACGACGGGCCGCCGTGGGAACCGAACCCAAAACCGGCGATACCGTTCGCTTCAGGGGGTCTGTCCTCGGGAATGGGCTCGCTATATGACAACGACCTCGATCAACGCACGGTGTCGGTCATATCGAAGCTCCCCGACGGCAGCCCACTTCCCGAAGAAGTTCCGACGAATGCGGGAATACAGATCCCCGGAGTGTCGCCGGACGGATCCCATATCCTCATGGCGACCCCGGCCGCGGGCGGCCTGAGTCACCTGTTCATGCGCGTCGGAGGCGGTACGGGTGTCACCTACGATGTCTCCAAGGGAGCAGCGGTCCACTTTGTCGCAATGGACCGAACCGGTGCCACGGTCTACTTTGTGACGGCCGCGCAACTGCTGCCGGCCGATACAGACTCGAGCGAAGACCTCTACATGTGGTCGGAAGCCACTGACTCGCTCACCCTTATCAGTCAGGGTAATGGCGATGGCAACACGGACGAATGCAACGCTAGCTGGACTACCGGTTGCAGCGTCAAGCCCCTGAGCCCGGAATTTGCGCATCCGAACGGCAATCAGACGATTAGCGCCCCATCTGCCATGGACGACCTGATCGCCGAAAACAGCGGCGACATCTACTTCTACTCTCCCGAGCTCCTTGATCCAACGAAGCCGGGAATCAAGAACGAACGGAATCTCTACGTCTATCACGACGGCGCTGTGCACCTGGTTGCCACGTTCGACCCCGGTACGGAAGTCAACCGGATGCAGATCTCACCGGACGGCGAACACGCCGCAATGGTGACGGCCTCTCAACTGACTTCCTACCAGAGCGATGGGTTCAAAGAGATGTACACCTACGAACCGACCACCGGGGTCATTCGCTGTGCCTCCTGCAACCCGAGCGGGGTGTCGCCGACGGGCAATGTGGTCGCCAGCCAGGGTGGCCGGTTCATGTCCAATGACGGGCGCGTCTTTTTCACGACGCCGGACGCTCTGGTGCCGCGCGACCGAGACGGCAAAGTCCTTGATGTATACGAGTACGTAGATGGTCGGCCCCAGCTGATCACCTCAGGCCTCGGCTCGCGTGACTTCACGGGTGGCTCGGAAGTCCTCAGCCTGCTGCTCAAGGGGCAGTACACGGGCTTGGAGGCTGTGAGTCGCGAAGGTACGGACGTCTACTTCTCCACCTACGAATCTTTGGTCACCCAGGATGAGAACGGCGAATTCGTCAAGTTCTACGACGCTCGCACCAATGGCGGCTTTCCCGACGATCCCCAGCCCGCACCGTGTGCGGCGGCTGATGAGTGCCATGGCGAAGCCAGCCAGGTGCCGCCACCCTCGGTGACGGCCACGACAGCCAAGCTTGGCCAGGTGGGCAATGTGGGCGGTCGTGGCGGCCACCGCCGCAAGCACCCCAAACACCCCCATAAGCGGCAGCGTGCTCATGCGCACAAACAGCGTCGGCGTGGGCACAGCCACGGTCGCCCCAGGACCCGTCGTCATGGGTAATCGGTCCTCGATGACGCGGGAAGGCAGGGGTTGTTGTCGGCCAGCAGGTGCCGATGCGGCCCGCGGGGGGCTTGATTCCCGGCGGCCGGACCGGGCCTTTCTGAGCGCCCTGATGATCGGCCTTGCCACCCTCCTCACCCTGCTCGTGACCCAGTCTGCGCAGGCCGCGGTTGAACCTGGGTTCGCCTTCTTCAAAGTCGGTTCCAGCGACACCCAGGCCGGCGGTCATCCCGATGTTGAAATCAACTTCGAAGTCAACCAGGAAGGTGAAGGGGGCGGAGAATGCGGCGCGCAGGGATGTCTCGCCGCTCGTGTCATCTCGATCCACTGGCCGGCCGGCTTTATCGGCAATCCCCACGTCGCTCCAAAATGCAGCCTGACCGAATTTAACGAGGCCAGGTGCCCGGTCGACGCGCAGGTCGGGAAATTCGAGATCGCCTTCTCGGGCCTCGGCCTCTATGTGCCCATCTACAACATGCAGACCCAGCCCGACCAAGCTGGCCTTCTTGGGTTCACGGCGCCATTTCTGAACTTTCCGATCTTCTTCGAACTCTCAGCCCGAACCAATAACGACTATGGCCTCGACGTCGCCACCTCGCCCCTCGCCCGCCTGCCGTTCAATCACTTCATCACCGACCTGTGGGGCGTGCCAGCCAATCCGATCCACAACGTGGACCGATTCTTCACACCGCTGACGGGAGTCGGTGCGTGCTACGAAGGGGTCTTTGGTCCGGAAATCATCGGCTGTCCTCCCGGGCTTCCGTTCGTCAGCTCGACCTACGCCACTCCGACATTCCCCGAAGCTCCATTCCTCCAAAATCCGACCATCTGCGGCGAACAGCTGACCGTCAAGGGCGATGTCGAATATTACGGTGGCGTCGAAGGACATGCTGAAGCACCCTTCCCCGAGATGACCGGCTGCCAGCAGGCGAGCTACAACCCCAGCGTGGTCGCCAAGCCCACCACATCCAGCACCGACACTCCCTCGGGAATGGACATCGATGTTCACGTTCCGCAGACGCAGAGTCCCGTCACTCCCTCTCCGTCGGAGACCAAGGCGGCTGTGATTAAGCTGCCACCGGGCTTCACCATCAATCCCAATGCCGCCGACGGCAAGGTCGCCTGTCCCGAACCGCTGACTGCAATCGGCACCCTCGTTGCGGCGGAATGTCCCGAATACTCGAAGGTGGCGACGTTGACACTCGATGTGTCTGCGTTGCCCGAACCGATCCCCGGCGCTCTCTACATCATGAACCCGCTTCCCGGCGACCCATACAGGGTCTTGCTTACCGCCAACGGCTTCGCCACGCACGTGAAGCTCCCCGGCTCGGTACGGGCTGATCCGAGGACCGGACAGCTCTCCCTCGTCTTCGAAAACCTGCCGCAGGCTCCTCTTGAAGACTTCTCCATCCACGTCTTTGGCTCCGAACGGGGCCTGTTTGCCACCCCCCTCAAGTGTGGGACGACGCAGGTCGAAAGTGAATTCATCCCTTGGAATAACCAGCTCGCCACGCGCCATACGACCAGCTTCATGAGTTTCGACTCTGGGCCCGGCGGATCCGTCTGCCCGCCCGGACCCCGGCCCTTCTCGCCCACGCTGGACGCGGGGAGCGAACGGACGACGGCGGGGGCGCACGCTCCGTTCAGCGTAACCCTGACCCGCGAGGACGGAGAACAGAACCTGGCTGGGGTGACGGTCAGCCCGCCGCCAGGCTTAAGCGCCACACTGAGGGGGGTTTCCTATTGCCCCGAGCAGGCGATCGAAAGATTGATCAGCGCCGGCTATTCGGGGGCCGCCGAGCAGGCCTCCCCCGCCTGTCCAGCGAACAGCCTCGTGGGTAGCGCCTACGCCGGAGTGGGTGCAGGGGTGCACCCGCTCTACCTGCCCGGCAAGGTCTACCTCGCGGGTCCCTACAGGGGTGCGCCACTCAGCCTTGTGGTTGTCCTGCCCGCGGTGTCGGGCCCCTATGACTTCGGCAACGTCGCGGTGCGAGCGGCGCTTCGGGTGAACCCCCAAACAGCGCAGGTAACCGCTGTCTCAGACCCTCTGCCACAGATCCTCGAAGGGGTCCCGCTTCGGACCCGCTTCATCAGAATCAACCTCGACCGTCCCGGCTTCACGCTCAACCCGACCAACTGCGAGCCCTCCACGGTGACCTCGCTCCTCGGTGGCGATGAAGGCGGAAGCGCGACGCCCACCAACAGCTTTCAGGCTGCCGACTGCGCGGCGCTCAGTTTTGCGCCGGGTCTCTCACTGCGCCTGACGGGCGGCGTTAACCGGCTCGGCCACCCAGCAATCCACGCCGTCCTGACCACTCGTCCTGGCGAAGCGGACCCACGGACAATCACGGTCACCCTGCCACCGGGTGAGGAGTTGGATAACTCTCATATCGGCAGCGTCTGCTCCAGGGTGGAATTCGACAAGCAGACCTGTCCGCCAGGTTCGCTGGTCGGCGAGGCATCCGTGACCACCCCGCTCCTCGAACAGCCGCTCCAGGGCCCCGTCTACCTCCGCTCCGCGGCCAGCGGCCTGCCCGACCTCGCCCTTGATCTCAGTGGCCAGATCCATGTCGTCGCATTCGGCCAAATAAGTTCGGTTCATGGTGCCTACCGCGCCAGCTTTCAGGGGATCCCCGATGTGCCGCTCGGCACGGTCAAGCTGAATCTCCTCGGGGGCAGCAAGGGTCTGCTTCAAAACAGCGAAGGCCTCTGCGGCCGCCGGAGGCGGGCCGCGGCCCGCCTCCAGGGGCAAGACGGAGCCCTCAGCACTCGCCTCACCAAGCTCCAGGTCCCATGCGGCCCCTCGGGCCACCGCCCAGGTGCTCAACACAACAAGCGCACGGTCAGCAGATGATCGGCTTCCCGCCAAGATCTCAGAAGACCCCAAACGGGGTGATCCTCGAGCGAGGGGCCCGGCGGCGGGTGCGTCACCTCGGCCTCGCGTTCCTCTCTTTGATCTCGCTCCTCGCCTGCGTCGCCGGCTCCGCATCGGCGAGCACCGTCTACGAATATGTCTACTCGGGCACCTACATCGACGGCTCTGCGGCCGGCCACGCATTCGGTGAAAGCATCGGGGGACTTGAATACGTCCCCTCCACGGACGATCTCTACGTGGCCGAAGGTGGCTCCAGCGCCTCGATCACTCGCCTCAGCGAAGCGGGCGCCGGCGTGCCCTTCAGCGGAACCGGAACCGCCTCGCTGTCAATGAACTCGGGTTCCTCATTCGGGCCCAACTACACCCAGGTCTCGGTCGATCAGAGTGGCGGGCCCAACGACGGCAACGTCTACGGCAGCTCGGGCGAATCGTATTCGAGTTTCACCCCCGACGGCCAAGCGCTTCCAGGGCTCACCGGAGGGCAGGAAAATGCCTGCGGGATCGTGCCCGAGCCAGGCGGGGAAGCCATCCTCATCAACAATCGTGAGGGGCTGGTCCAGTTCTCACCCACGGGCGAGCAGGTTGCCGAAGATTACGCCGGCAGCCCCGGTCTGGAGGCGAACACGGACCGCAAGTGGTCTGAACGGGGTCACATCTGCAAGCCGGTGTTCGATAGCAATAATGAACTGTATGGGATCAAAGCCGAAGGCGGCGAACTCGGGGGCGAAGGACATGTGATCAAGATGTCCCAGCACGGCCTCGAACGTTACTGGGTGAACCCCTCTTCAAGTTCCTCGGCGGTAGCCGTCGATCACTCCAACAACAATGTGTTTGTCATGCTTGGGGACGGGACCTTTGAAGCCTTCGACAGCGAAGGCCGGCTTCTCGGCAGCGGTTGGGGGACTCCCGACCCCGCACACTCCTACCTCGGACTCGCCGCGGGGTCCGAAGGCATCACTGTGGATCCTGCCACGCACGATGTCTGGGTAACCAACCGACGTGAATACGAAGGGGGCGTGCGTCATGTCGAGAAATTCATCCCGACGAATCCCCACATCATTCCCGACACCACCGCGCTGCCTCCCGAATACCCGGATCCCAACGGAACTTCGATCGTTTTCAAGGGAACTATCAATCCCGACGGTGAAGCTACCACCGGGTGTTACTTCGAATACGGTTCCACCCAGGCGCTCGGGTCAACGGTGCCGTGCGAACAGGGAAACAGCTTCACCGGGTCCACCGATCAGACCGTGACCAGTGCACCGACATCGGTGACCAAGGGCCAACGGTACTGGTACAAGCTGGTTGCAAAAAACGCCAATGAACAGCTCGCCATGAGTAATGAGCAGGCATTCCTGCCTCAGGGTAAGCCGATCGTCGATCTCGCCCTCGTCGACCGCGTCAGCACGGACGGGGTCAGGGCCAGGGCGAAATTCGATCCCAACGGCGGGAATGCCAGTTTCCACATGGAATATGGCCCCAAAGGTGGTCCGTTGAATCAGTCCACTCCGGAGACCCACTCGGTCGGCTTCACCACGATCGAACGGGGTGTGTTCGAAGGATCCGACTCCTATGAACCGGGACTCTACGAACAGTCCCAGCTGATCACCGGACTGGACGCCGATACGGCCTACGAATATCGGATCGCGGTCAGCAACGAAGCCGGGGCGACCGACAGCGAAACCGGTGAATTCATGACCTACGCGCCCGATGCGGGAAGCGACAGCTGCCCCAATGTCGTTGCCCGCCAGCAATCCGGATCATCACTGCTGCTCGATTGTCGGGGTTATGAACTCGCTTCCGCCTCGAATACGGGTGGCTATGACGTGGAGTCCGACACGGTGCCCGGTCAGGCTCCGCTTATGGCATATCCAACGACGCAGGGCCGCCTCCTTTACTCGTTGAGCGACGGGGTGATCCCGGGTATCGCCGGCGACCCGACGAATCTCGGAAGCGATCCCTATCTCGCGGTTCGCGGTCCCGACGGTTGGACGACCGAATATGTCGGGTTGCCGGCAAACGGGATGGCCGACGAAGGTGCATTCGGGTCCCCGCTGCTGGCGGCCGACCCCTCGCTGAACGAGTTTGCCTTTGGCGGCAAAGGCATCTGCAGTCCATGCTTTGCCGACGGCTCCACGAACATTCCCCTGCGCCATTCAGGTGGTGCCGTTCTCGAGGGGATGCAGGGCTCGCTCAATCCGGGATCCCAGGCGAACCCGGCCGAAACCGTCTGGCAGCCGTTCTCCGCGGACGGCTCCCATCTGATCTTCGGCTCGAAGGCAGTGTTTGAGCCGCAGGGCGAAAGCAGCGGCTCGATCTATGATCGGGATCTCCCCACCGGGGTCACCCAGGTCGTCTCGACGCTTCCCGACGGCTCGACCATCGCCGGGGGAGAAGTGGCGGAGTTGGCGACCTCGGAAAGCGGAACCCGGATCGTCGTCGGCAAGAAGCTATCTGCCGACTCAAAGGGCAACGCCTATTACCACCTCTATATGCACATCGGCACCTCGCCCGACTCGCTAGACCTCACTCCGGGGGCAAAAGCGGGTGTGCTCTTCGATGGCATGAACGAAGATGGATCGCGCCTCTTCTTCACCACGACTGACCGGCTGCTGCCGGCGGATACAGACGAAAGCGCCGACCTTTACGAAGACGAAGTGAGCCCGACTGGGACGGTCACGATGCGGCTGGTATCGACGAAGGGCGGAATCCCCAGCAACAGCGACGGCTGCACGCCAGGGGGGTCTCCTAGCTGGAATGCTCCCTCTGGCAACGGCAAATGTGGTGCGGTCGGCTTTGCCGGAGCAGCCGGTGTCGCCTCCAGGTCGGGGACCCTCTTCTTTCTCAGCCCGGAGCAGCTAGACGGAACAGCCGGAACCGAAAATGAGCCGAACCTCTATATCGTACGGCCGGGCGGGGAGCCGGAATTTGTCGCGACCATCGATAGAGGGACGATCACCAACCCCGCGATTGAACATGCAGTGGATGAAAACGCCAAGCGCACCTTCGGTGATATCCAGGTCACCGCAGATGGCAAATTTGCAGTATTCGACTCGAATCAATCGCTTACCGGATATCCGACCCTCGGTCACTACCAGATCTACCGCTTTGACTCTGAAGGTGGTGCCGAACCGCTGGCATGTACGTCCTGCGCGCCGACCGGTGCCGCCACCGCCTACGACACCTTCCTCACGCCCACCGGCCTGAACCTGACAGAAGACGGCCGTGTCTTCTTCACGACTAGGGAAGCACTTGCCCTCCGCGATACGAATGAACTCACCGACGCATACGAGTGGTCCCACGGGACGACGCAGTTGATTTCAACGGGGATCAGCCCTGATAATTCGAGCCTCGTCACCGTCAGCGCGGACGGAAGGGACGCCTTCTTCTTCACCAGAGAGACCCTCGTGGCGGGGGACGACAACGGGCGTGCCGTGAAGATCTATGATGCGCGCGAAGGGGGCGGCACTGTTCATGACCCGGCACTGAAACCGTGTGCCGCCTCGGACGAGTGTCACGGACCCGGCACCGAACCACCCGGACCCCCGGGTATCAACACCGTCACGGGTGCCGGAGTTGAAATCCGGCTCCGGCACTGCAAGCGAGGATTTGTCAAGCGGCGCGGCAGCTGCATCAGGCGGCGCCATCGGGGCAAGCACCACCGTGCTGGTCACCCAAAGAACCACGTCCACCATGGCTGAGCAAAAGAACAGGAGCGATGAGAGCGTGAGGAGGACCAGGATCCCCGCCCGCCCCGAGGGGAGGCGGTGTGCGGCCCGTCAACTGGTTCTTCTCAGTGTGCTCGTCGGCTTGCTCTTCTCCATCGGCACGGCTCCGGCAGCCGCCAGCCAAGCGATCTCTGAATTCAGTGTTGGCTCCTCGAACTCGCAGGCTGGCGGCCACGCTGATTTCGCGTCCCGGTTGCGGCTCGCCGACGCGGGCGAACCGGAGGTGGCGAGCAACATCACCGTCAACTTGCCGACCGGCGTATTTGGCAACCCGGGCGCGACATTTCGTTGTCGGAACTCGGAGTTCGTCGTGAACCACTGCGCGCCCGGCACCCAGGTCGGACTGGTGACGATCTTCGCAAACTTCGAAGGCCAGCCGAACTACACTCTCGGCACCGCCCCCGTCTACAACGTCGAACGGCTCGGTGAAGACGAAGCGGCTCGCCTTGCATTCGTGGTACCGACCGTTGACGTCCCCGTGATCGTTCCGATTCGGGTTCGTAGTGCCAGTGATTACGGGTTGCAGATGACCTTTTCGAGCATCCCGCAAACGGTCGCGATCTCCGGTGTTCAATTCAACATCTGGGGTTTTCCAGCTGAACCGGCTCACAACTCCGAACGCTTTGATCCTGGTGGTCCTGGCTCGCCTCCGGGATGCCCTGGGTCGACGACGCCGTCCTGCATCTCGGCCCCATTTCCGGTCGCGGGCGAGGTCGTGCGACCCTTCACGGACAACCCGAGCGTCTGCACGGGGGCGCCGCTTCCCGTCTCGCTCGAAGTCACCACCTATCAGGATCCGAAACCATCGCGTGCGGAAGCCGATTACCCCGAAACGATCGGCTGCGAAAATCAACAGTTTGACCCGGTCTTTAACCTGGCTCTCACCAATCAGCAGGCAGACTCCCCGTCGGGGCTTGATATCCAGCTGAAGGCGGATCAGTTCCTGGCCGGTGAAGCGCCGTCTCCCTCGACCCTCCGCTCGGCGACCCTCACCCTGCCCGAAGGTCTGTCGATCAACCCCGATGCCGCGGACGGTCAGTCCGCCTGCCTTGACTCGCAGGCGGGCTTCGGCACCAATCTGCCGGGCGCCTGTCCGGACAGCTCGAAGATCGGGACGGTGGAAGTCATCACCCCGGCGCTCGAAACCCCGCTGATCGGATCCCTCTACATCGGCGAGCCCGAATCGGGCGATCAGTACCGCGTGTTCATGATTTTTGACGGCTACGGCATCCACGCCAAGCTCAGCGCGTCCTTTCAGCCGGACCCGAAAACCGGACAGCTGACGATGAGCGTCAACGAACTTCCGCAGGTTCCCTTTGAAGAGTTCAACCTGCATCTCTTTGCCTCGGACCGAGGCCTGATGGCGACCCCTCAGGACTGCTCCTCTTACCGCGCGGAATCGACCCTGGCTCCCTGGAACGCGGTTCTTGCCCCGCAGCACTCGGCGCCGGTGCTAAACGTCACCTCGGGGCCCGAAGGGAGCGGGTGCCCCGGACAGGTGCGTCCATTTCATCCCACCCTGGAAGCTGGGACCTCGAGTCCGGCCGCAGGCGGCTACTCGGATTTCACCCTGAAGCTCAATCGCGAAGACGGCGACCAGTACCTGGGCAAGCTGAACTTCACGATGCCCCCCGGCTTGACCGCCAATCTGCATGGCGTCACCTACTGCCCGGAGGCAAACATCTCCGAAGCGGCGCAGAAGCTGGGCAAAGTCGAGCAGGCCAACCCCAGCTGCCCGGCGAGCAGTGAGATCGGAACGAGCAACGTCGCCGCCGGCCCCGGCTCGCACCCCTTCCACGCGGTCGGCAAGCTCTACCTGGCGGGACCCTTCCAGGGGGCGCCGCTTTCGGTGGTCGCGATCACCCCGGCCCTAGCCGGTCCCTATGACTACGGCACCGTCGTTGTCCGCGTCGCGATCCACATCGACCCGCTCGATGCGCATGTGATCGCCGACTCCGAAACGGTGCCGAAGATCATCGGCGGGATCCCGATCCGGATGCGGGAAATCCGGGTGAACATCAATCGTGAACACTTCATGATCAACCCGACCAACTGCTCGCCGTTCTCGGTCGGTTCCGAAGGTGTCGGTGACCAGGGGACCGCGGTCGCCTTCAGCTCCTACTTTCAGGCCGTCAACTGCGGGATCCTCCCATTCAGGCCCCGGATGTCAGTCACCCAACTCGGCGGCCACAAGGCGACCGCCCGCGGCCAGGACCCCTCGATTCGCTTCGACCTTCGCACCCGCGAAGGCGACGCCAACATCCACTCGGTCGCGGTGACGCTGCCCAACACGCTGGAGATCGACCAGAATCACCTCGGCAACCTCTGTTCCAGATCTGAACTACAAGCGACCCACTGTCAGGGTCGCCAGCCGATCGGCACCGTCTCCGACGTTACCCCGCTGCTTGAAGAGCCCCTTGAAGGCCTCGCCTACGCCGTCTCTGGCTTCAGTGGCCTGCCCCACGTCGCCTTCATCCTCGGCGGTCAGGTGACCGTCGTCCCCCAGGGCGAAACGACGACGATCAGCGGACAGCGGCTGCGCACCCTGGTGCCGACCGTCCCCGACGTGCCGATCGGCCACTTCCAGCTCACCCTCTTCGGCCAAAAGCAGGGCTACCTGGCCAACACCCGCAACCTCTGCCGGCACCCCGTGATGACCACGGTCCAATACGCCGCCCAAAACGGCAAGGTGCTGACCCAGAAGCTGGCGATGAAGACCGCCTGCGGCAACAGGGCGAAACGACCCAAGCGCCGCCGCCACTAGGCGGCGCCGAAGCTTCGAGCGCGCCCGCCGGGACGATCGAGAGGCGAAAGCAACCGGCCCGCTTCCCATCGGGCCAGCTTTCCGCACCGAGCACCTCAGTCTCGGAGGTCTGGGACCGAACCGCTCAGCCGATCCCTTCTGCCAGCTCGACGATTATCCCCTCGGGGCCGCGGACGTAGCAAAGCCGGTAGCTGTCCTTGTGGCGTTCCAGCTCGCCGATCAGCTCAGCGCCGCGGGTTCGCAGGCCGGCGACGACGGCGTCGATGTCTTCGACGGCGAATGTGATGTGGCGGATGCCCGGGGTGTTCGCCGCGGGGTTCTGCTTGGCGCCCGGGGTCTGCGGTGAGTGGAATTTCGCCAGCTCGACTCGTCCGTGGCCGTCCGGGGTCTGCAGCATCGAGATCTCGGCCCGCACGCCCTTGAGCCCGATGACCCGGTCCACCCAGCGACCCTCGACGCTCGTCTCGCCCTGCCGCTCGAGTCCGAGCTCGACGAAGAACTCGGTCGCGACGGCGAGGTCATCAACCACGATGCCGACGTGTTCCGAGCGTTGGACCGTCATATTCTCGAGGGTAGCGGCTCTTCACGCAGCGGATCCGCATCTCGATTTGGTTCGACCGATCACTCGAACTTGGCGTCGTCGTCGAGGAGTGCTTGGAGCCTTGGCGCTCCGATGCTGCACCTCGCGATGGCTGCCCCCGGCGCCTTGCCGCGCTCACCTGCAATCTCGTCCGTCAGTTTGCGCTGCCCTGGTCCTTGAGGTGTGAAGAGTTCCTGAGGGCGACGTCCGTGCGGGTCTTCGGCTGGCGCACAGTTGCCGGGGGGATGCCGCCGCCGGCGAGCTTCCCCAAGGGCCAAGATCACCAATAGCTGGGGGTGCCTTCGGGTTTTCATCAGCGCCGCTGACTCGTTCAGAGGTGCTTCTCTTCGGCGGCCGGGGAATCAGGACCCGCGCTACTCGCGCTTGCAAAAGGAAGCGCATAGAAGACCGCCACCGCGGCGCAAATTGTCAGCGTCAGGTACGGCGAGACCAGGGCCAGCGCGGTGGCGAGCAGGTAGGGCAAGGCGCCGGACATTCCCCGCCGGAAGGTCAGACGGCGGGTTTCCTCGCCAACGTGGGCGGCCAGGAGATCGGCCTTGCGGAAGAGGACATGGTGGTTGGTGGCGGCGAAGACCAGTGTCATGACCAAGAAGGAGCCGCTGTAGACGGCGGCTGCGAGGTTCTCTCCGGCGCCCTCCTTTAGGTAGGAGGCCATCAGGGCGGTCGTGAACGGCAGCGCTCCAACGCACATCAGCAAGAGCAGGTTCCAGATCAGGATCCCGTGGTCAACGACCCGCAGTCGACGAAACATGACGTGGTGGTTGATCCAGATGATTCCGATCGTCATGAAGGAGATCGCGTAGGCGGCATAGCTCGGCCACTGCCCACCGAGAGCGTGGGCAAGGCCTTCTTCGGAGCCCGGATCGGGCACGTGGATGTTGAGCACCAGCAGGGTGATCGCGATCGCAAAGACGCCATCAGAGAAGGCCTCGGCACGATTCGTGCTCATCCTTTCAGGTGTTCGGCGCCCGCCGGTTCACTCCTGTCATAGCCCAACTGGCACGCCGCGATGTCTCTCTCCCTCGGGGCGACCCGGCGTCCGCCGCTACGCTGGTCGACGTTGATGCAAGTGGAGGAGAATCGGGGCAACCCGGTGACCAGCGTCACTGCCATTTTTGACGGTCAACAGTCGCGCCTGCAGGCGCGTCCTCGCCCTCCGCTGCCGGAGGGCCCCTATGTGATCGTCGGGCTGGGCGAAGCTGGCCGCGCTGCGGCGGCGGCGCTTAGCCGTCGCTCGGGGAGCGAGGTGCTGGGAACCGATCGATTCCCCGATCAGGTGCCAAAGCGGGTGCGCCGGGAACTGAGGGCCGCTGGGGTCCGCATCCATCTCGGGCCGCAGGAGCGAGTTTTCGATCTGGCGCCAGCGGCGCGCACCTTACTGCGCAGCCCGGGAGTGCCAATCGATGCCCCCTTGCTCCGGCAGGCCAGGGAGCGCGGACTCGAGGTGCTCGACGAGCTCGAGCTTGGCTGGCGGCTCAACGATGCCCCGATGATCGCCGTGACCGGAACCAACGGGAAGACGACGACCTCGACCCTGACCGCGGCAGTCCTCGCGCGCTCGGGCCTGCGAGTCAGTCTGGCTGGGAACGCAGACACCGCCCCGGCGCTTTCCGCGGTCGCCGATCAGCGCGACGTGATCGTCTGTGAGGTCTCCAGCTTCCAGCTGGAGGGCTGCCCGGCATTGATGCCCGAGATTGCGGTGTTCACGAACCTCAGCCAGGATCACCTTCCCCGCCATGGAACGATGCGCCGCTACGGCGAGGTCAAGCGAAGCCTCTTCATCAAAAACGGCGAGACGGTGCCCTTGGCGGTGGTGGACACCGTCGAGAGCTTCGGAGCAGAGCTCGCCGCTGATGTCGAGCGCAGCGGTGGGCGGGTGGTGCGGGTCGGCGTTGGGCCCGAGGCCGACTACCGCATCCGCGATGCCCGCTGGGATCTGTGGAGAGCGGAGGTGGTCCTGAGCACCCCCAGTGGTCCGCTCGCCGTGAGCACCAGGCTGCCGGGCCACCACAACGCCCGCAATGTCGCCGCGGTTGTCGCCCTTGCCGATCTGCTCGGTGTGCAGCGCTCCGTGTTGCTCGAGGTGCTGGCGAATCATCCCGGTCCCCGGGGCCGCTTCGAGCGCATCGAGTGCGGCCAGGACTACGAGCTGATCCTTGACACCGCTGGCTCGCCGGCGGCGGCCGAGCAGTTCCTCAGCGCAGTGCGCGGGGGCATGGATTCGGGCGCTCGGTTGCACGCCGTGCTCGGGCTGCTTGGGGCCCCGGACCCCGACCAGCGTCGCGCAATGGGCCGCGCCGCGCGGATCGTGTGTGACCGTCTCGTACTGACCGCGGGTAGCTTTCGCTCCAATCCACCGCTGCGGACGCTGGAAGGCCTGATCAGTGGCGCGGCAACGGTTGGCGATGGTGCGGAGCTCCTGATCGAGCCGAATCGAGAGCGGGCGTTCGCAGCCGCGCTGCGTGGGGCAGAGCCCGGCGATGTCGTCTCGATCCTCGGCCGGGGCAACGTCGTGGAGGCGCTCAAGGACCAAAGAATTGATGACCGCACCGCGCTCTTCCGACAGTTCGAGGTTGGCGGCGTCGGTGCTCAGGCCCAGTAGGGACCGACAAGGCCGCGACGCTCGAGCTCGAGATGGAGCTCGAGCAAGGCCGAATAGGTCGGCAACAAAACCAGGTGCTCGGGCTCACCCCGCAGGCTCAGATCGAGGGCGCTGGCGAGGCGATCCTCGACTCTGATGTTGGAGCAGGGCCAACCCGCATATTTGAGGCGAAGTGCAAGCTCGGCGCCACGGCGACCGCTGCAGATCACTTCTCCGATTCGGCCGCCCAGCAGCTCAAAGTCGGCATCCCAGATCCACGACACATCGCGCCCGTCAGAGGGCTCGTCATTGAGCGCCATCAGCAGGTTGAGACGGGGCGAGGGATCTCTGCTCAGGGTTCGCAGCAGCTCGGTCGCACCTGCGGGGTTCTTCATCAGCAGGATCACCAGGGTCGTGGTTCCCACCCGGATGCGCTCGCCGCGTCCGAACACCGGCACAAAGGCATTCAGGGCTGGCGAGATCGAAGCGCGCTCGACGCCGATCGCGCCCAACGCGCTGGTCGCGGCCAGCGCGTTGTAGACGTTGTAGAGGCCCGGTAGGCGCAGATCCAGGTCGAGTTTGCCCGCCTCGGCCTCGATCGTGAAGCTGGATCCCGCACTCCCATCGAACCTGATCGCGGTGGCGCTGAGCGCTGGGGCGGGCCTCCGATTGCCGCAGGCTTGGCAGCGATAGTGACCCAGGTGGCTCAGCATTCTGGTCTCGAAGTGCAGCGGCTCCTCACAGACCGGGCAGTGGATCGAGTCCAGCGCTTGCTCGGTCCCCGCGATGCCCTGTGCGCGGTCCTCGACGCCAAAGTACAGAGGCGGCGGCTGGCCCCTGCGGTGGCGCTCGAAGCCGAGGTTCGCAACCACGGCATCATCGGCGTTGAGAACCAGGGTGGCTCGATCCTCCTCCCTCAACATCAGCCGCCAAGCGTCTGCCAGCGAGTTGAGCTCGCCGTAGCCGTCGAGCCGATCGCGGAAGAGATTGCCCAGCACCAGCACCCGGGGGGAAAGCTCCATCACGACGATCGCCAGCCATGCCTCGTCGACCTCAAAGACTCCGATCTCGCCCTCTCGTTCCAGCAGCGCCGTTGCCACACCCCAGGCCCCGTTGGATCCGGCGCGATTGTGGACGACCTCCAGGCCGACGGAACCAAGCACCGCCGCGATCATCGACGCCGTGGTCGTCTTGCCGTTGGTTCCCGAGACGACGATGCAGCCCTCGGGCAGGCGGCGGGCGAGCAGGCGCAGGGTGCGCGGCGCGTTTTGCAGGACGAGCTTCCCCGGCAGAGTCGTCGCCCCACCGCCGCGGGCCCAGGAGACACCGCGGGCCGCGGTGGCCAGGTTGCGGAGTGTGTAGGGCAGTGCAATCGGCGGTGAGGAGGCGCGGCTATCTGGGCCGATTAGATTCGCGATCTCCGAAAGCGCTTGGACCTTTTGGTCAAAGGGGGAGAGTTCCCACGCTGGGCGCAGCAGGCGATCGCGACCTTCGTTATCCATCCGGTTCGGTGAGACTAAGCAAATGAAGATTCTGCTGGCAACCCACGCGCTTGATCATCCGGGCGGTAGCGAGACCTATCTGCTCACGGTTGCCTTTGCCCTGGAGCGGCTCGGCCACGAGGTGACGATCGACACGCTCGAGCCGGGCGCGATGAGCGAGCTGGCCGATCAGAGCGGGCTTCGGGTGGTGATCTCCGAGCACAAGCTCGACGACGCCTACGACGCGATCATCGGGCAGGACGGGATAATGAGCTACGCGCTCGCCGAACGCTTTCCATCGGCACGCCACCTGTTCGTCGCGCACTCAGCGGACTACGCGGTTCAGTATCCGCCACAGTTGCCCGGGACCGTGGGTGCTGTTGTGGCCTTCAACGAGAGGGTTGCCGCACGGCTGGAATCCCTCGCCCACTGCCCCCAGCTGATCCGATTGCGACAGCCGATTGACACCTGGCGCTTCACCCTGCGCCCCCCTCTGCCGGAGCGTCCACAACGCCTGACCGTACTGAGCAACTACCTCTATGGAGAGCGGTTGGAGACCGTCAGACGAGCCGCCGGCGAGATGGGGATGAACTTCACGCTGATCGGCAGCTCCGAAGGCGGTAAACCGACGCTCAGCCCCGAGGAAGGGCTGCGTCGCAGCGATGTCGTGTTTGCCCTCGGGCGCTCGGCGCTTGAGGCGATGGCCTGCGGCTGCGCCGTTTATGTCCTCGGCCATTTCGCTTCGGATGGATGGGTCACCCAGGACTCCTACCCGGCCCTTGAGCGGGACGGCTTTGCGAGCCTGGCAACGGAGCGGGCGGTTGACGTTGAGACTCTCTGCGCGGACCTCGCCAACTACGACCCAAAGATGGGCGCGGTCAATCGAAGTCTCGTCGTGCGCAATCACGAAGCGGGAAAGCACGCCGCCGAACTGGTCTCCGCACTGCGTGCCCTGATCCCAGAGGAACCGGCTTCAGCCTCTGAGCGCCGGCTGCCGGAGCTGGCGCGGCTGGTCAGGATCCAATGGCAGACGGAGAGGAGGGTCCTCAACTATGAGCAGCAGCTGCGCGGCGACGAACAGGCGCGGATCGCTGGCGAGCAGGAGCTCCACGCAGAGCTCGATCGAGTCCGCCGTGACCTCCACGAGATCCTCACCGGGCGCCGCTACAAACTGGCGCAGATGATCGTCAAGCCGCTCGGTTTTCTGCGCAGACTGCGCTCTCGCGCCAAGCGCGGCGCCCAACCTCACGACCGTTGATCCGCGCGGTTCCACGACTTCGGTCACTTGCTCTTCGATCAGTAGCTGAGGAGGCGGGTGGGGAACCTGGCGCCCGGGCTGCGCTTATCCCGGTTGAGGGGATCAGGGCGCGAGTCGGTTTGTGCTGAGGGAGCAACCAGCTCCCACGGCGCTCGCCGCCCTAACTCTGGCGTACGGCCTCTGGGCTGCGCGCAGCCGAGTTGCTCGGGGATCGCCGTCAGCCGCTGGTCTTTTCATCGCGCCGGCCGGGACGACGCGCCGGGGCCACAGCGCCAGCTGGATTGCGGACCAGGCCTCAGGCTGCACGCCAGCGGGGTCCACGCGCGCACCAGAGCGCAAAGAGGATGACAGCGAGCACAGCACCGAGCCAGTGGACGCCGAGCAGGACCGCGAATACGCTCGGGATCCCGGCCAAGACCGCGCCGAGCATGGTCGAGGCGCCGGGCAGGTGCAGGAGCCGCGCCGTGAGCGCCGCGCAGGTCAGCCAGGCGGCCGGACCGGCGATCCAGCCCCAGTCTTCAAAGAAGCTGTGGGGAAGAGTGAGGCCGAGCGCCAGGGACAGGAGCGCGACCGCGAGCAGCTGCAGGCCCGCCGCTCGCCAGAAGGTCGCCTTGTTCATCGCCGCCGGGCCTCGGCGCGCAGCTGGCAGATGCGCGCGCCGGTCGGGCCGCGGCTGCAGTGGTGCCCGATGAAGAACACCTCGCGTACGGTCGGACCGGCGAGGCCGGTGGCGCCGATCGCCCGCACCGCGAAGACGTGGCGGCCAACTGCGAGCAGGTAATGGTTCGGGGACCGACAGGGCTTAAACGGGCGATGGTCGAGTCGGCATTCGAAACCCCGTGCCCCACCCTCGGCGTAGAAGCGGACCAAAATCGGGCCGCGCTGGTGTTTGATCCGATGGCGGCCGGGCAGGTGCAGCATCGCGATCTTGGCCCGCGGGCGCCGGGTTCGGGATCGGCCCCGCTTCTTTGGGCCACTCGGCGCCGCGTTCTGTTCGAAGGCTCTCGTTGTGGTGAAGATCTGCCCGAGCGTGCCGGCCACCGCGCAAAGCGAGCTGCTCGGACAGGAGGCGGCGAAGAGGGCGTTACCCTCGATCTCTTCTGGGTTGGTTGGTGGTGCGAAGGGAATCAGATTGGAATAGGTCCAGGCGCTCGGGCCAGCGCCCGCTTCCTTGGAGATCAGGGTGCTGCCGTTGTCATCGACCGCCAGGCATTCAGAGGCCGAGGGGCAGGAGATTCCGGTGATCTGAACCGAGCCACCACCGCCGACCTCCCGCCAGCTCGATAGGCCCGCCGTCGGGCTCTGCGAGCTGAAGATGTTGCCGCCCTGGTTGCCGCTCACGCAGAGCGCCGCGGCGACGCAGGCAACCGCATGCAACCCCCCGGGTCCTCCCGGCGCTCCGATCACCTGCCAGGCCGAGGGGCCGCCCAGCGGTTCGGTCGAGGTCACGATCCGCCCTTCGTTGGTGACCGCGACGCAGAGCGACACCGAGCCGCAGGAGATCCCGCGAAATTCGAACGGTTCCCCGAGTTCGATCGCATGCCAGGCACCGACGCCGCCGGTCGGATCGGTGGAGGTGAGGATCTTGCCTTGATCAGAGCGCTTGCCCGAGACCGCCACGCACAGAGAGACCGAGGGACAGGAGACTCCGAAGAGGTGGGTATTGCGGCCCTTGGCGTCGATTTCGGTCGTCTGCCAGCTCGAGGCCGGGCCGCTGGGCTGGGTTGAGGTGTAGATATTGCCCTGGTCGGTGACCCCGACGCAGAGCTGGGCGGAGGGGCAGGAGATGCCCTGGATCTGGCGACCGCTGATGAAGGGGGTGTTCCATTCGGCGCTATGGGGCCAGGGGCCTTCGCCGGCGTAGACGACATTCCAGGCGCCCGGGCCGCCGGTCGGGTCGGTTGAGGAGGCGATCAGGTTGTTGGTGCCCGAAGCCACGCAGAGGGACTTCGAGGGACAGGAGATGCCGAGCAGATAGACCTTGGCGGCCGGACCAGGTAGTTGCACCGGGCTCCAGGTTGCCGCGCAGGCGCTCGAGCTCGCCAGCAAGCTGAGCAGCGCTGCAAGCATTGCCGCCCCCGCGGTCCTCCCAAAAGCCATGCTCAAATTGTAGGCTCTCGCCGAGCAGTTTAAACGACGATGGTGCCCGAATCTGGGCGCCTGGCGCGCCGGCGAAGACCCCCTCACGCCGGAGCTCACGGCCCGCCGTCCCTTCCGTTCCCCTCATCCTCATGTTGTGGTGCGGGCCCGCACCACAACCCCGAAACGGTCCCGGCGCGGGATTCCCAGTGCTGGCACCCGCCGGACCACTGGCTTTGGTCCCTGTGCGAGGATCGCGGGCACGATCTCCTTGGCCACATCTTCGTTGGTCGCCTTGGCGACGGCCCTCGGAGCCCTGTTCGGCACCGTCGGCCCCGGCCCGAAGGAAACTTTTAGTCCTAGCTCGCTGCCACTCGCGGGCAAGGTGGTCGGTATCGACCCCGGGCACAACGGCGACAACTTCACCGACCCCGCCTTCATAAACCACCTGATCTGGAACGGTCGCGAAAGGGAGGCCTGCGACACGACCGGGACCGAGACCGAGGGCGGCTATACCGAGGCGTGGTTCAATTTCAAGGTCGCCAGGGATCTCGCCGCCGACCTGCGCGGCGAGGGCGCCAGGGTCGTACTCACGCGGAGAACGAACCACGGCGTCGGGCCCTGCGTCACCCGCCGCGCGAGGATCATCGATCGCTCCCGCGCCGACGTTGCGATCGACATCCACGCCGACGGCGGCCCTCCCGGTGGCCGCGGTTTCGCGATCCTCGAGCCCGTCGCCGATGGGACCAACAATCGGGTGATCCGCACCTCGAAGGCATTCGGCCGGATGCTCCTGGAGCACTACCACCGCCTCACCGGCATGCCGCTGAGCACCTATGACGGCAGCGCTGGCATCTCGCTGCGCGACGACCTTGCCGGGCTCAACCTGACGACGGTACCCAAGGTGCTGATCGAGGCCGGCAACATGCGAAACGGCGCTGACGCTGCGCGCCTCGTGCGCCCCTCCTTCCAACGCCTCGCGGCGAAGGCGTTTGCCGAAGCGATCACCTCTTTTCTCGCGGCACCGCCGCGCAGCCCCGGTTAGAAGATATGCAGCAGGCGCCAGCCCAGCGATGGGCCTCCGATCGCGGCGGCGGTTCGCGCGGCGGTGCGGGCGCTGCTCGAGCCGCCGAGGGCCACGGTTGCGACCCGCTGGCCGGCCCGCAGCCCGGGGCCATCTGGGTGAACCCTCACCCGAACCGGAAATCTGAGCCCCGGCCAGCCGATCTCGCGCAGTGCTTTGGACGTCGTGGCCACGATCCGCGTGCCGCTCGCGTTGCTGATCGAGAGCGTGCTCGTCCCGGCCGGCAGAACCGTCTCCAGGCCGAGGGCGGATCCCACCGAGTGGCCGATCCGTTGGGCGCTGGTAAGGGCGGCTTCGACCAGCTCGCCCCGGCGCTGGCCCAAGACGACGCCAACCACCATCAGCGAACGGCCGCCGACGGCGACCCGCCTCGCGAACATCAGGCAACCGCCCGCCGCTTCGTCAGAGCCGGTCTTGACCCCCACAAATCCGTGCTCGCCAACCAGGCTGTTGGAGTTGATCACCCGTCCCGCCACCGGTAAATCGGTGGCCCGCTCATCGACTATTTCGGCAAAGATGCGATTGCGCATCGCCAGGCGGGCGAGCTTCAGTTGGTCGGCGGCGGTGGAGACGGTGCCGGCGTCAAAGCCGCTTGGGTCGGTGTAGGTGGTGGCGCCCATGCCCAGTTCTCTGGCGGCGGCGTTCATCCACCCGACGAAGGTTGAGAGCCGACCCGCGTCGTGGATCGCGAGCAGACCGGCGATGTTGTTGGCCGAAGGCAGCATCAGCGCTTCGAGCGCCTGGCGCTCGCTGAGCACCTCCCCCTTCTTCACGGTCAGGGTCGACTCGTCGAGGTCGACTCGGCGCCTCTCATCCCTCACGTCCGCGGCGCTGATCCTGAGCCGGAATCCCTCCGCTCCCGGCGCCAGCGGGTGCTCGCACAGAGTGAGGTAGGCGGTCATCACCTTGGCCACGCTCGCGATCGGCACCGGCGCCCGTCCGCCCACGCCTCCGAAACTGCCGACGCCCTCGACGTCCACGGCCGCCTCGCCTTCGCGCGGCCAGCCGATCGCCGGTGCCTTGCCGGGAACCCGGACGAACGCAGCGAGGGTGCGGCGGAAGTGCAGCGCTGGCGTGCTCTCGGTCTCAGCTCTCCAAATCGCTGCGGCTGACAGCGCCACGACTCCCAACGCGAGGAGAGCCGACCAACGCCGCAGGCGCCGAGATCGGTTCCCTGTCCCTGGACTCAAGGCACTCGCCACAGACTCAAGAAGGTACCCCCAGCGGCAGAGCCCCCTAGCGGCACGGAGGAGATGGGGCTTGAGCAGCTGCCTCTCCTGCCCTCACGGGATTGCGATCAGGGCCCCTGGCCGCTCGATCACCCGCGCCATCAGCGCTCCGGGGCGGCGCTGATCGGATGGCGCCTGCGAGATCAGCAGACGAGGGGTGGGGCCGCAAAGGGCGTTGTGGAGCGGAAAGCGCCGCAAGACATTGGAAGCGATTGGGCAGGGGGTGGCGGTTCCCTGCCCAATCGGGATCGGAGGTGTCGCTTCTCGGATCGGTCAGACCTCCTCTCACGTCCGTTGCGGGCGCGATGAACGTGCTCGCACCGAGGGCGAAAGCCGCCGAGGCGCGGCACCGTGCTGGGCGATCCCCGGCCGGCTAGATCACCCCTCTCAGTGCCAGAAGCCAAGCCTTCCCGCCGCGCCGAGTCAAGAGCCGGGCGTCGGGTCGGTCGCGGGGTTGTACTCGCAAAGGACAACGGTGTGGGTTTTGCTGCTCAGCGGCGTCCCGATGATGATGACGACGGTCCCTTCGTTGTTCACAGATAGCGACCAGCCGCCGGACCGGTTCGGGCCGTTTCCAGCCATGACCGCGATCACCACCCGATTGATCAAGCCGCGCCGATCCTGTGCCGCTCATCGGTCCCGCGATCCAGTTGAGGGGCGAACGGGCCCCTACACTGCCTGCAGATGTCCGCCGAGGAGGTCGAGTGCTACCTGTGTGACCTTGAGGAGCCGAAGCGCACCACGCTTCAGGAGCTGCGTCGCACGATTCTCGAGATCGTCCCAGAAGCCGAGGAGGTGATCTCCTATCGCGTCCCGGCGTTCCGCTTGCGCGGCGCGGCCATCGCCGGGTTTGCCGCGTTCAAGAATCATCTGAGCTACCTGCCCTTCAGCGGCTCGGTCCTCGGCCAGCTTGCCGACGAGCTGGAGGGCTACGAGATGACGAAGAGCTCCCTGCACTTCGCAATTGATCGTCCCCTGCCAACAGTACTCGTCAAGAAATTGATCTCCGTGCGCCTTGCCGATGCGGGCCTTCCCCCGCGCTGATCAAGCGTTCTCAGGCCTTCACTTCGACCAGCCGGGGGTCGAGCCAACCCGGCTCAAACGACGGGTGGCGGCTGGCCGTCCGCGCTCTGCGCCAATCGCTGATCCCAGCCGCAGACATCGCAGGCATGCCGGAATGCGGCGCGGGCGAACTCGAGCGGCAGATCACGCCGATCCGCGGCGCCGACCACGTCCTCCCAGTCGAGGACGTACTCACCCAGCTCGTTATCCCAGCGCGATGTCGCGGGGGGTAGCTCAGCATCGGCGAAGTCGTCGGGCGCCGGGTGCGCGTAGGCGTAGAAGGCGGGCTTCCGATAGCGCTCGTCGCCCGGCCACCAGCCGAAGGCGAAGTCCTGGGCGTCCATCGCGTTGCGCATGATGAAGTCCTGGGCCGGTGGCGCCGCCGGACTGCCGGAGAAGAGGTTGACGGCGAGGTCGAAGGACCCCCACCAGGCATTGACGGGAGTCGAGCGGCCGCGGAACGGTGCCCGGAAGGCGGCTAGTGCGAGGGCCGCCTCGGTGGCCATCGCCATGTAGGTCTCGACCTGTTGGGGATCGTAGGTCGCGTGTTCGAGATCCTCGTCGAGGGGCACGGTCCAGGTGACCTCCTGAGGAGTGGGGTCGATCTGCACCGCTCCAGCGAGCTCGCTCGTTGCCGCCAGCAGCGCCCGCGTCACCTCCCCGACCGGACGGTCGGGTGTCAGCGGAACCGCCCGGCGGTCGCCGGCGCTATTTTCGAGAACCGCCTCATGACGCTGCAGGTCAAGCGCGGCGACGAAGACCCCCTCGCCGTTGGGGGACGGCAGGGGCGCCGTCTCCATCCCACGCGCGGTGAGCCGCAGGGCTGCATGCTGGAGCTGGGGCTCGGGCGGCCCGAGCTCGGCGGCGAGCTTGCCGAGGACCTGGCTATGGGCGTGCAGTGTGTCGCAGGTCGGACGCCACTCGTCATAGGCGATCGAAGGAAGCGCGCTGGGCATCGCTCGAGCATAAGGCAACGCCTCCAGTGATTCGGATGGCCTCAGCCTCAGGTCCTGACCCATATCCTTGCGGTTCCACGATTCAGCACGCTCATCAATAGGAGCTTGCTCTCACTTATGCCTTGGCGCAGGTCCGATCAGCCCGCTGGCCCAAACTGTCGGCCAGACGACTTGCTTGGACACCGGGCGGCGGGCTATCGTGGGCTTGGAGAGTGTTCATGGCACCGCCAATCCACAGGTGGATACCCAGATGACCCGAATCCCAGGCCGCGGTGACCGGTCGAATCGCAGCAGGCCGGCCGGGTGCGGCAGCGCCGCTTTGCTCGTGCTCGTTCTGGCCCTCGCGATCACCGCCTCTCCCGCAGAGGGGATCGGTACGCGCAATTCGGAATGTGTATCCGGCAGTGACGGGTTCGGGATCATCAACAACGTGGCCGAGTGGGCCCAGACCTTTCCGGCTAAACGCAGCGGAAAGTTGCTCACGGTCGAAGTTCTGAACTACGCGCGTGCTCCAGGTGGAGCCGGCGGCGACGTAAACGTTCGGCTCTACGGCACCGACGAAACCGGGACACCGGTGGATCCGGTGCTCGCATCCACCACGATCCCCGCGGCGAGCATCATCGCGGACAATACCTTCCACGATTACTCCGCGGACTTCACCCCTGAAACCGCCGCCTTTCTGACCGCGGGCAACACCTACGCGATTGCTCTGCAAACCAGTGACACGGCTCAGAATTCCTGGGGCTTCCACGACGAAGATCCGTGCGCGGGGGTCGAATTGTTCAACCGTTTTCAGTCTCCGTTCACCGGCAGTGCCGGAGACGATGCGGGGCTGAAAACCTACCTCGGACCAGCGAACGATGACTTCGAACGCGCCGAAGTGCTGGAAGGCCAAAATCTCGCGGTCGAAGGAACGACCGCAGGCGCCACCAGGCAAACCGGTGAGCCCGACCACTATGTGACCGATCCCCCTGACTCAGACCTCTGGGAAGGCGACCACTCCGTCTGGTTTCGCTGGACCGCTCCCAATTCCGGTCCGACCACGATCAACACCTGCCTTGGGGAAATAGACAGCATCCTTGCGGTCTACACCGGCTCGGCCCTGGACGACCTGACTCGGGTCACCGATAACAACAATGATCCGGCCTGCGCCACTCAGAACCCATACGGCAGCAAGGTCAGCTTTGAAGCGGTCGGCGGCACGACCTATGACATTGCGGTGGGTGATGCCGGAGGGGCTCGCGAAAAGACGTTCGGGCTGATCGTTACGGGGTCACCTGACATCACCCCGCCGCAAACAACGATTGACTCCGGCCCCTCCGGACCCACCACCGACGCCGCGCCGACCTTCACCTTCTCGGCCTCGGAGGCCGGCTCGAAATTCGAATGTCGCCTCGACTCTAGCCATGAGTCGGCCTTCCAACCCTGCACCTCGCCCAAGGCCTACAGCTCGCTGGCGCTCGGGGTCCACACCTTCGAAGTCCGAGCTGTGGATGCCTCACAGAACACGGACCCAACACCCGCCACTCGCTCCTTCACGGTCGAAGCGACCAAGTCGGTGGTCGAATTGCCAGACTCGCTGATCCGCAAGGTGAAGATCAGCCAGACGCATGACTCCGCGAGCTTCCGCTTCTCCTCCACCGCCCCCGGCTCGACCTTCCTCTGCAAGCTCGATCGCCAGCCGTTCAAGGCCTGCAAATCGCCCCAGACCTACCGACACCTGAAGCGGGGAAAGCACCGCTTCCAGGTCCAGGCCCGCGACCCGGCCGGCTACCTCGATCCGACCCCGGCAGCCAGGGCGTTCAAGATCAAGCCGTAGCTATCCTCAGCCGCCCATCCGTCCCGGGATCCGGAACCCTTCGCCGGTGATCCAGCGCTGCTGGTAGGAGTCGTAGAAGTCGATTGTGCCGGTCCAGATTTCGGCGAGCGGGTCTTCGGATTCGCGGTCCAGCCGGTGCTCGATCTCCTGCAGCGCGCCGTCGACCCGTTTCTTCGCCGCCTCGCGGTCGGGCGCGAAGATCTGCTCGATCACGCGGCGTGGATCGCCGCTCGCGGATTGGAGGACTTCCTTCATCGCTCCGCCGTGCCCGCTGTGGGGGGTGCCGTTGCCGAGTCCCTCGTGCTCGCGGATTGCGTTGAGGAATCCGGCCACGTCTCGCCCTTCCTGGAGATTGTGTTCGTAGAAGGGGGTGCCGGGCAGGAGTGTCGGGTTGATCAGAGCCGTGCGCTTGACCTTGATCTCCGGAGCGACGACGTAGGAGTAGCCGTCGAAGGGGCCGTTGGGGTCGTTCACACTCGCCAGCTCGTAGCCCTTCCCGAGCCAGCTGCCCGAGCTGCCCGTGAGCGGACAGAGGATCTCCGAGCTTTCCGAGGCTCCCCCGCAGTCAGAGACATTGAGCCCGCCGGATATCGAGAAGCCGTAGGCGCCGCTGCCAAGCGAGGTGGCACTGGGGGCTTCGTGTGGGGTTCGTGGGTCGGCGGATTCTTCTCGCTGGGAGAACGGCGTCCGCCAGCCCGTTGGCCCGCGGGGCAAGACGTCCACTGTCGTGCTGGCCGAGTCGCGATCACCATCGCTGGCGACGACGGTCAGGGTCGCGCGCACGCCGCAAAGCGCGACGAGGCTGGTCTCCCGCCCTTCCTTCCGGGTTGCCTTGGCCGGCATATCCCCGGGGCAGTCGCCCCCTTCGGGCTGGAATTTCCACAGGTATTTGACGATCTTCGATTTCGGCTTGGAACCCGAGCCGTCGAGTTTGATCCGGGCGGCGCGTCTGACCGTATAGGGGCCTCCCGGGTCGGCCTGGAGTTCCTTGCCCAGTCCCTGGACCTTCATCGTCACGTCGTAGGTCACGTTGATCGAGGCTGGATTGCCGAGAATGTCCTTGGGGATGGACAGCGACCCCGAGATCGTGATCGTCACCGGCTTGCCGCTGAACAGCGACGCCGTCGAGACGGTGGTCGATGGTTCTTCGGGCAACTCCGCGGCGATGTCCCCGCAGATGCCCACGGTGACGTCGCCGACTTCCGGGGGACCGAAGCTGGTCGAGACCTTCAGGGATGCGGGGTCGCCTGTTTCGGTGAGCATCATCGTGATCGAGCCGCCGCTGAGGGGGGTGGCGCCGTAGTCGTGGTGGCAGGGCGGCGAGGCGCACGGGGCATCGGTGTAGTCGTTGGAGGTCTGGCCCGTGGTGGGCGAGGTGCCCGTGCTCGAGGAACGGGTGCTGATGATGCCTTCTCGGCCCGAGCCGGGGGTGAAGGAATTCCGCGGGTCATCAGGCACCTTGCCGGTGGTCGACTCGGTGACGTCTCGCCTGCCGGAAACGCAGCCCTCACTGGCAACGGTGCTGTAGGTCTCAGAGGCCGACAGCACGCGGAAGTGGTGAGTCGCGGCCGATGCCGAAGGGGCGAGGAAGAGGGCCCCGGCGAGCGCCAGTGCCGATGCCGTCCCGATGATCGTCGGCGCGACGCGGCTCATCTGGCCACCATACCTCCGAGCCCGGGCTCTGGGTGAAGTCCGGCCTGGCGCTGGAGGTTGCGGATCCTGCCTCGCCACCCGAGCGTCAGCACGGCGCTTTCAGATTCGGCGGAGATCGCAGCGCCAGTACATGAACCTGTCTCGACCAAGGAGGCTGAGTGCGGTGAGAGGGAGGGCTGGGTATAGGCATTGGGAGCTGCTGAAGCTAATAGTTCGCGACCAACGACCCGACCGGCAAGAAATGGAGCCGTCAGAGCAAGAGGAGACAGAAAGTGGAAGCCCACATCGACGTAATCACCCTCGCTGTCTCTGATCTACAGCGTTCGCTTGACTTCTACCGCGACGGCCTGGGATTGGAGTCGGGTGGGATCATCGCGACCGAGTTCGTCGGCGACGATCTCAGCCCGGCAGGTGCCATCGCGTTGTTCGAGTTGGGGTCCGGACTGATCCTCTCGCTCTATCCCCGCACCGAGCTGGCGAAGGATGCCAAGGTCCCACTCGGTCCGGCGAAGACCGGCGAGTTCAGCATCGGGCACGCGGTGGCAAGCAAGGCCGAAGTTGACGCCCTGCTCGCCCAGGCTGAAGCGGCCGGGGCCACTCTCCCCGATCGACCCCATGACCGTCCGTGGGGGATCTACTCCGGCTACTTTCGCGACCTCGACGGCCATCTGTGGGAGATCCTCTACAACCCACGGTTGATCGACTCCCAGCAGTGAGCGCGACCGGAAGTAGGATCGGGAATCGATCGAAGTTCGGTTCGCCACTCCTCTGTTCCCGCGAGTGATTACGATTATGACCTGCGGCTGGGAGGGCCCGAGCCGGCTCGCCCTCACAGGTGCCCGGCCATCCTCGTGAAGGCCTTGCCGCTGCTCTCGCTGGGCCCGGTGCCGCGATCGGACCTCGCCAAATTCGCCGTGAAAAGGTAGCCTTCGACCTGGGATGCACCTGCCCGCGAGAGCCAACTCCCGCCTGCTCCTGATCGCCGCGCTCGCAGTTTTTGGGGCGCTGGTTTTCTGCTTCGGCTACGCCTGGGCGCTCCCAATCAGCATCGGTGGCTGCTCGCCGGCCAACTCGTTCACCTGGACCGGCGAAGGCGATGGCCACAACTGGAACGATGCGAAAAACTGGAGCCCCGAAGAGGAAGCGCCCCCGAAGGAGGGCGACGCGGCGACGATCCAGGGCAACGAAGCCCACGAGGCGGAGGTCGAAGGGGCGAGCGGCAGCGTCTGCGAACTGACTGTCGAGGGGTCCGATGCCTTCCTGACCAGCTCGAACCTGACGATCGAAGGCGACCTCAATTGGGAAGGCGGCGAAAAGACGAAGGCGGCGAGCGAACTGGAAGGCAGCTTCACCGTCGCCGGCGAAGCATCGCTGTCCCACAAGCTGGGCCTCTCCCAAGGCACGATCACCTCGAACGGCTCACTCGATGTCGAAGGCGGCACCGATCTGACGCTCTCTGACAAATCCGCAACGCTGGTCGCCAACGGCCTTGCCGAAATCGGCGGCGGGGTCGGCAGCGTGCTCGGCGAAAATGCGAGCATCTCCAGCAACGGAGCGAGCGAGGGAGACGACAACGCGAAGTTCGAGATCAACAGCGGCCTGATGCTGGCCGGTGACGTGGAAAGCCCGCAGCTGGACCTGAACCTCGGGCCGCACGCGCTGGTCGACCTTGACGGCAACTCCTGGACCCTGCCGGGGCTCTCCTTCTCGCGCTGGAAGGGCGGTTCGGAAGTCAAGTCGAGCTCCGCGGGTGGGATCATCGACTTCACGAACCTGGCGCAGCTGCTCGTCGACGGCAGCGTCGGGGTCGGCAAAGACGCGCTGCTCAGCATGCAGGGCGATTCGACCCTGACCGACGGCCGGCACGCCTTCACCGGCGAGCCCGCCGGCGCGATCGGGCAGCTCCACGGGGAAGGGGCGCTCGAGTGGCAGTCGGGGTCCTTCGAGGGCCAGCTGACCCTGGCGCCGGGCTTCCAGACGGTGCTCGACAGCACCGGCACCCACGAGCTGGTCAACGAAGCAGGCACACTGTTGCGAAACGAAGGTTCGATGGACGTCCAACAGGGCGAGCTGCTGGTCGACGGCGAACCGGCGCGGCTCGAGAACTGGGGGACGATGAAGGTCCACGCCGGAGCCGAGCTGGATTGCAACAGCAGCGCATGCGGCCCCGGCGCGCTCGACAACACGCCGGAAGGCAAGCTTGAAATCCTCGCCCAGCAGCCGGCGATCCCGGCGCCACCACCGACGACGACCGTCGCCATGAACCAGCTCAGCTTCCTCAACAACGGCGATCTCGAGATCGGCGCCGGGCGCACCCTGCTGGTGCAGGGCGACGGCCGGGCGACGCTGGCCGAAGGCGGCATCTTCGGCGGCGGCGGCACCCTACGCCTCGGCGAACAGGGCTTGGCGCACGTCGTCGGCACGACCACGCTGAGAAACGGCTCGGTGTTGAGCATCGACGGCGAAGGCGCGGAGTTGCACGCCGGCACGGTCAACTCAGAAGGACAGCTCTTCGACGGCGTCCTCAACGCCGCCCAGACCGGAGAAGGGGACCTGCGCTGGGCTGACGGCGGCATCGAAGGCTCGCTGCTGACCGACAACAAGCTGCAGACCAACGTGGTCGCCGGCGAACGGCACTATCTCGACGAGGAGAGCCTCGACTCTCAGGTCCCGAGCCGCAATCCGACCTCGCTCACCCTCGCCTCGCCGACCCAGATCGCCGCTCCGGTGACGATCGGCTCTGACCAGAACGGCGACGCGGTCAGCGTCGACGGGCCGACGACGATCGCGGCGCCCGGCGGCTTCACCCGCAACAGCAGCGACGACGACGGAGTGATCGTCGACCCAACCGGCTCGCTGAGCGCGCAGGGAGCGGTGGCGATCGAAGCTCCGCTTTCACAACTGGGCCGGGTGGCGGTGCCGCCGAGCGCGGTGCTGAGGGTGCCGCTCGGCTTCAGCCAGACCGGTTCCGCCGCGACGGTCCTCGGTGGCACGCTGACTAGCGACGACGGGCAGGGCAACATCGGCCCGATCGAGTTGGACGGCGGCTCGCTGCAGGGGCCGGGCACGATCATCGGCGACGTCGTCAATCCCGGTGCGAGCGTCTCTCCCGGCGCCGAGGACGGCACGCCGGGCACGCTCAAAATCGAAGGCGACTACACCCAGCAGCTCGGGGGCACTCTGGCGGTGCACGTCAACGGCACGGGGGCGGCCCAGCACGACACGCTCGCCGTGAGTGGCACAGTGAGCCTCTCGGGCGCCCTGGCCGCGCTCGGCGGGGGCGGCTACCAGCCGGCCGTGCCGACGATGATCGCCGGCGTCCTCACCGCGCCGAGCGTCGCGGGCAGCTTCGCCAGCTCCTCATCGACCGGTACCCCCGCCAACACCGCCTGGCAGCCCTCCTACCGCCCAGGCGCCGTCGATTTGAACCTGATTTCCACCGGCAGCAACCCCCCGCCGAAGCCACCCGGCTTCCTCAAGGGCAAGGCCGCGGTGAAGCTCGCCGGGGGACTACACCTGCTGTCCAAAGGCCGAATTTCCTTCAAAGTCCACAACGCAAACGCGTTCCCGGTCGTGCCGCTCTCAGTGACGCTGAAAGCGATCACTCCAGCCCTCAAGGGGTCGCGGGCCAGCCGCGCTGGCAAAGCCCTGACGATCGGCTCCGCGCAGCTCCGTGGCAGCATTCCCGCCCTGGGGACCATGACGATCTCCGTCCCGCTCAACGCGACGGGCCGCAGGCTGCTGCAGGGCCACTTGCCGCCGAAAATCGAGGCGAGCGTCTCGTTCTCGGCCCCCGACGGCTCCCGGGCGGCCATGCGTGCCGTCGGTCGGCTGAGCGGCGCCGGTTAGCCTGAGGCCCGAAGCTCTCGGCGGTCTGCGCCACGCCCGGTCGGCTCAGCCGGATAACCCGAGCCGCACCAAGGCAGCCCGGGAGATCATCCGGCGGGTGCCGGCGATGCCGCCAACCGAGCGGGTGCCGAAGTCCTCAACCCGCCCGGCAAGCTCGGCGTCGCGCGCCGCAGTCGAGTAGATGAGCTTCTCGATCGGCGAGAAACGGCGCCCGCTCGAGTAGTCGGAGATGAGCCAATGATGAGCGCCGAGCTCACGGCGGTGGCGCCGTGCGTAGGCGCCCAGGGCTCGGTTCAGCTCCCGATCGGATCCCTGTGGGAGAGCCGGGCCGACTTCCTCGGCCAGCCAGTCCGCCGACTGGAACGCCCAGCCGCAGCCGGCGCCGAAAAGCGGGTCGGATGCCTGGGCGGCGTCGCCGACAAAGACCATCCCCCGCGCCGCGGCAGGGCGGATCGTGCTCGGCATCTCGAGCTTTCCGAACCATCTCGAGACCGGGCGCGCGTCGTCGAGGCTTGGAGCATCCGCCAGACTCCGAAAGTGTGCGCGAACCGCCGGCTCCGGGTCACCGCGAAACTCGTCCAGGCGTGGCTTGGTCAGCATCACCGCAACCATCGAGACGCCTTCCTCGTTTGGGTGGACGTAGGCCAAGTCGGGGTCGCTGAACCAGACCATCCCCCGCTCGGGATCGCGCAGCGAGACGTCTTTGAAATAGGAGAAATAACAGAAGCGCTTGTGGGGTCGGATACGTCCTGAGACTCGCGCCATCCGCGCCACCTGGGAATCACGCCCGTCGGCGCCAACCACGAGCCTTGCCCGCAGGGTTCTCCTCCTTGTCCCCATGCCCCGACACGCGGACGCCTTCGATCTGCTGATCGCCCTCAAGTCCCACCGCGGCGAGACCGGGCAGGTACTCCACGCCCGGAGTCTCGATCGCCTGCCGGCGCACGATCGGGTCAAGGACCGAGCGCCGCAGGTTCAAGCTGCGCAGACCTCGATCAGGCGGGCGTATCCACCCGTAGCGCGTCCAGATGTCGCTCTGGGCGTGAACGGCGCCGGCCTTGCGGATCGCCGGCCCGATCCCGAGGCGCTCGATCGCCGGCAGCGCACCGGCCTGGATATTGTGGGTGCAGATGACTTTGTGGGCGTCGAGCTCGCGGCGCTTCTCGACGACGGCGACGTGAGCCCCTTGCAGCGCGAGCAGGCGAGCCGCAGCGCACCCGGCCAGGCTCCCGCCGACGACCACAACGTCGTAATCGCGCTCAGCCATTCGGCTCGATGTTCTGGTTGACGCGGAAGAGGTTGGCTGGGTCGTATTTGCCCTTGATCTCTGCCAGACGGTCGTAGTTGGGGCCGTAGCTCGCCCGCACCCGATCCTGACCCTCGTCCATCATCATGTTGACGTAGGCGCCGCCGGCGGAATAGGGGTGTAGCGCCTCGAAGTACTCGACGCACCAGTCGCGGATCTCATCCGCGTTTGCCGGATCGGAATCGACCCCCGCGAAGACCGAGCCCCAGAGGGCGTCGCGGTAGGCCCAGGGAGTGTCGCCGGCGCCGACATCGTGGGCGGCGCCGTCGATCGGGTAGAGGTGCATGGTCGATTTCCAGGTCGGCATCGCGGCGCCGAACTTGGCATGGGCCTCAATTGCGTCCTCGGGGATCTCCTTGACGAAGTCGGCGCGCCAATACCACTGGTCACCGGCCGGATAGACCGGGTCAAAGGCGCTCTGCAGCGCTGGTAGCGGCATCTCCTGGGGCGCGTGCAAAAGGGGCTCCGGCAGTGCCTCGAGCAGAGGTGCCATCGCCTTGGCGGCATCCTTCGGATCCCCCGAGTAGCACCAGACGACGCCGCAGACCTTGCGCAGGTGAAGCTCCTCGGGGAAGGGCGGCGCCGGCGGAACCGAGGTGAAGGCGAAGAAGCCGTTCAGCTCCCGGGGGGCGTTGGGCAGGAAGTCCCGATAGGCCCTCAGCACCTCGGCGCCCTGCTCGACCGGCCAGAAGGTCGGACCGCCGACGATCGTGTCCACCTCATGAAGGCGAAAGAGGAACGAGGTGACGACGCCGAAGTTGCCGCCACCGCCCCGGATCGCCCAATGCAGGTCAGGGTTCTCATCCGCCGCGGCGCGGACCCGCTCGCCACTGGCGAGCACGACCTCCGCCTCGATCAGGTTGTCGATCGTCAGCCCGCACCTGCGGGTCAGGTGGCCGAGGCCGCCGCCGAGCGTGAGACCGCCCACGCCGGTGGTTGAGATGATCCCGCTGGGGGTGGCAAGTCCGTGCTCGTTGGTCGCGGCATCGACTTCGCCCCAGAGGCAGCCGCCGCCGACCCGTGCCGTCCGGGCCTCGGGGTCGACCTCGATCGCCTTCAGGCCTGAGAGATCGAGGACGACACCGTCCTCACAGGTCCCCAGACCGCCGCCGTTATGGCCGCCGCCGCGAACCGCGAGCAGGATCCCGTTGTCGCGGGCGAAGGTGACGACCTTGGCGACGTCCTCGGCATCGGCACAGGTGGCGATCAGAGCCGGGTGGCGGTCGATCATCGCGTTGTAGACCTTGCGGGCCTCCTCGTAGCCGGGATCCTCTGGGCCGGTAAGGCCTCCCTTGAATCCGGACATCTCGGCGCGGGCCTTCTCTAGCAGGGTGCCGGGGGTGTTCATCTTTCCTCCTGGTCTCGTCATAAGTCGGTTTCGATGAGGTTAGGACGCTCGTTTGCTCCTGTCATGACCTGAACTGACCCAATTCCGGCCCTCGGACCCACCGGTCTCCGGGGGGAATGGTCAAAACTGACTATCTTTCTGTCATGGAAGCTGAGACCCCGGAGCTACCGGGCTCGCTCCGCCCGACTTCGAGCTCGCCATTCGTCGGCCGCGTAGCCGAGTTGGAGAAGCTTCGGAGCCTGATCCCAGAGGCAGCGGGTGAGGGCCGCAGGGTGGCGCTGCTCGCCGGCGAGCCGGGCGCGGGCAAGAGCCGCCTGGTGCGCGAGTTCGCGGGTCAGGCCGCGACCGATGGAGCGCTTGTCCTCTACGGCGGCTGCGATGCGGTCGTGCAGACGCCCTACGGGCCCTTTGTCGAGGTACTCGATCGCCTCGTGCGGGTGACCGAGGTCGATGAGCTGCGAGCTGCGATCGGCCCCGGTGGCGGCGAGCTGACCCGACTGTTGCCTGACCTCCCCGCCCTGGTCGGCGAGCTGCCGGAGCCGGTCGCGGCCGATCCCGATACGGAGCGCCACCGGCTCCACACAGCGGTCGCCGACCTGTTGGCCCGGATCAGCCGCGACAGGCCGATGTTGGTGGTGCTCGAGGATGGACACTGGGCCGATCGCCCCACGCTCCTGCTCCTGCGGCATCTGGCGCGCTCGGCCTGGAACGCCCACCTGCTGCTGCTGGTGACCTTCCGCGGCACCGAGGCCGACGTCTCGGGCGAGCTCTCCGAAACCCTGGCTGACCTCGGCCGCTCCGAGGACGTGGTCCGGATGCGTCTCTCTGGACTCTCCGAGGCGGAGATCGCCGACCTCGTCGCCCGCGGCCGCCGAGAGTGACCCGGGGCCTGAGATTCACCGGCTGGCGGCCACGATCCGCGATCTCACCGGCGGCAATGCGTTCCTCGTCTGTGAGCTGTGGCGAGCCCTCGCCGAGTCCGGGACGGTCGAGGTCGCCGCCGGTCGCCTCACTGTCACCGAGCCGCTGTCGGCGCTGGGGACTCCGGAGAGCGTCCGCGAGCTGGTCAGCCAGCGGCTCTCACGCCTGGCTCCGAAAACGGCGGATCTGCTCGAGCTCGCCGCCGCATCTGGATCGGAGTTCGAGTTCGAGGCGATCCGGCCGTGCCGCCGATCTCGAAGAGGCAGAGCTGCTCGGCGCTCTCGAGCAGGCGGTAGCAAGCGGGATGATCGAGGAGCTTCCCTCGAAGCGCCTGGCCTGGCGCTTCACCCACGAGATCGTGCGGCGCGCGCTCTATGACCGGCTCTCGCGCCTGCGCCGCGCGGAGCTTCATCTGCGCGTTGCGGAGGCACTCGAGAGCGCCGGGCCGGTCTCTGACCGAAGCCTTGCGGACCTTGCCCACCACTTCGGCGCCGCGGCGCCTTTCGGCGGCGCCGAGCGGGCGATTGACTACAACCTGCGCGCGGCACGCACGGCGAGCGCCGCACTTTCCTTCGACGAAGCGGCGGAGCGCCTCAGATCCGCGCTCGAGATCGGCATCGAGGACGAGACCCAGCGGGCGGAGGCGCTGCTCGAGCTCGGCACCGCGAGTCACCGGGCCGGGAACGCGACCGACGCTCTGGAGGCGTTCGGCTCGGCGACGGAGCTGGCCCGGGAGCTGGACGCGGCCGAGCTGCGCGCGCGGGCGGCGATCGGCTACGAGGAGGCCTGCTGGCGCCCGGGGCTGGCGAGCCGCGAGGCGATCGACCTGCTCGAGGAGGCGTTGGCGGCGCTGGGCCCCGACAGCGGTGAGCTGCGGACGGGCCTGTTGGCCGGCCTGGCCCGCGCGCTCGACTTCCAGGGCGAGCGCGAGCGCGGGGCGATCGTGCGCGAAAGCGCGGTCGCGCTGGCCCGCGGCCGGGAGGATGCCAGCGGGTTGGCAAAGGTGCTGGTGCGCTCCTACTGGGCGCGCGGCACGACTCCGCTTGAGGAGATCCTGCCGATGCTGACCGAGGCGAGGGATCTGGCCGAGGAGCTCGGGGACGCCGAAATCTACACGGAGGCGATGGCCTGGCGGGTGCCGACTTTCGTCGCCCTCGGCGACCTCGAGTCGGCCCGCAAGGAGGTCGCCGCCCAGCTCGAGATGGCCGAGCGGACCGCGCAGCCGTTCATGAACCACGTCGCCGAGCACTACGGGTCCGCGATCGCTCTCTGTGACGGGGACCTCGCCGCAGCCGAGGAGAGGGCGGCGCGCTCCCGCGATTGGGGCCTGCTGTTGACCGGGCGCGACGCGTCGGCCATCTATGGGATCCAGATGTTCGGCATCCGCCGCGAGCAGGGACGGCTGGCCGAGCTGGCGCCGGCGGTGAGGATCCTGGCCGGCCAGGCGGATCGCGCCGGGCCCTGGCGTCCGGGCCTGGTCGCCGTGCTCGCCGAGCTCGGCATGGAGCGCGAGGCGAGGCGCGAGCTGGCGAGGCTCGCCGCGGAGGGCATCGACGGCTTTCGCGCCTCCCTCTGGCTCGCGACGCTCGTCTACCTCGCCGACGCCAGCACAGCGCTCGGCGATGAGGCGATGGCGGCGATCGTCTACCCCGAGCTGGAGGCCCTCGCCGGCGCCACGGTGATGATCGGCCACCTGGTCGCCTGCTATGGCGCCGCCGACCGCTACCTGGGCATGCTCGCAGCGACGCTGGGAGAGACCGAGCGGGCCGAGCAGCACTTTGAGCGGGCAATCGCGGAGAACAAGCGGATGGGCGCCTCGACCTGGGTCGCCCACACCGCCTACGAGTACGCCCGCTTCCTCCTCGGCCAGGGCCGCGGGTCCCGCGCCCAGGCCGAGGCGTTGCTCGGCGAGGCGGCCGGTCTTGCCGAGCGGATTGGGATGGGTGGACTTCTCGGCCAAGGTCCGCTCGCAAGGTGTGACCGCGCCCGACGGTGGTCTGCCCGACGGGCTCTCCCCGCGTGAGGCTCAGATCCTGGAGCTGGTCGCCAGGGGACTGAGCAATCGCGAGATCGGCACGCAGCTGTCAATCAGCGAACACACCGCGGCCAACCATGTGCGCAGCATCCTGCGCAAGACCGAGTGCGGGAACCGTACCGAGGCGGCTTCCTACGCACACCTGCACGGGCTCGCCTCGGCTTAGGCGAGGATCCCCGCTACCATCGCGGCATGCCCCTCTACATGATCGAGCGCAGCTTCGCTGAGCAACTCGACCTCAGCGAGGATGACGTCGAGATGATCGAGGAGATCAACGGCGACGAGGGAGTCAGCTGGTTGTTCTCGTTCCTGAGTGCCGATCGGCGGCGAACCTACTGCCTCTACGAGGCTCCCTCGCCTGAGGCGATCCTCGCCGCCGCTCGCAAGGCCGACGTCCCGGCCGATGCGGTGGTCGAGGTGGACGCGGCCACGCCGCAGTTCTCGGGCCGGCTGCGCGACTGGGCAGACTCAATCGGCTGACTCGACCCGGCAGCAGGCTTAGGCCACCTCGTCAAGGCGCACCTCGCGCTCCACATCGAGGCGGCGCCAGAGGCAACTTCAATTACTGAGCTGTGAGAGGTCCTCGCTGGGCCCGCCACGGCCGGCGGGGGTCAGGTCGAGGATGTTCCAGGTTGGCCAGATCAAGTCGACGTGGCGCGAGCTCATCTTTTCCTCGCTCGGTGCGTAAAACAGCTCGCTTGCCCAGGTGTGTCGGAAGTGATCTCCGACGCGGAGGAATACGTTGATCATCGGGCTTTGCTCGCCCTGCGGTGACTCCGAGTTGTAGTCGCGGTTGTAGCTGTTATTGCCTGACGAGAGCAGTCGCAGGTGGCGCCAACCGCGCTCCTCGGCGAAGGCTCGGAGCCGCTCGGGCGCGGTTTTTGCCACGACGGCCAGGTTGACCCGCTGCGCGAGATGGCGGGCGGCGCCGTCGAGAGAGTCGAGGATCGAAGTGCATGAGGGACACGGCTGCTCCTCGAGCAGAAGCTGACCGGTCTCGCCCACGTCGCCCCCGGCCTCCTATCGGCCGAGTGACGCGGGAACATGAAGCTGTAGATGACGAGCGTGTCTTTCTGCGGCTCGAAGAGCTCCGAGAAGGACACCTCGCCATCCCTTTCCGAGGCCTCGTCGAAGCGATAGTCCTCGGGAACCGGGCCGCCCAGCGGCAGCGAACGGCGCTGCTCAGCGACTCGCTCAAGGTCTGCGCGCAGTTCTGTCTCCGCCTCGAGCAGCCGATTGCGGGCCGCGCGGTAATCCTCGGACTCACCGGGAAAGCGGATGCCAGGATCAAGCGGCAAAGCGTCCTGATGCTAGCGGCCAGGGAGTTGGAAGGGCTTCTTCGCGCAGCGAAAGTCCGATCCGGAACCTCACCACTCCCCACGGGCATCCGGCCATCGCCGAGGGTGGTCTCCGATTGCGATGACGACCCCAAGCCCGTTGCCGGCGCACTCCTGCGTCCGATGGGATCAGGTGGTCATCGCCCGACAGCTGCTGCACACCGAAGGCGGGCGCCCGCTGTGGGCCGAACCCGACCAAGAAAGTTTCAGCGGGCCAGCTCGTCGATTGCGACAGCAATAGCGAGCAACAGCGCTACGTCCTCGCCATCGACGATCTCGATTCCATAGGTTTCGCGCACCCGCACCCACTTCTTGGAAACTGTGGCGATCACATCGCCGTCGCGCTTGATCTCGTACTCGTGGTCGAGGACGTTTCCCTTGGCCTTCAGATCGTCGCCGTCATTAACGTCGATATCGAAGCGGTCGCGGATCCCGACGAGTGCCTTGTGCACGGTCGCCATCTCGTGACCGTCTCGCTCGACCTTCATCGTGCCCCGAACGCTGAGCGCCCGATCCTGGATGTGGGCGACCTCGTTCCCAGAGGCGTCCTCCAGAACGAACGTCTTGCGCACGCGCAAGGCCTTGCCGTCGACCTTGAAGACCTTCTGACCGCCGTTGTCCTCAATCCAGAAGTCGTCGCCGACCGAGAGCAGCTTCTCGCGCATCACGAACTGCTGTCCACCGTCGCCACCGTCTCGAAATAACCCCGTGATCTGACCCTCACTGTCGGATGTCAGGAGCCTAAACGATCTCCTCAGGCCAGTTGAGAGAACGGAGATCGCCAGCTGCTCTCAGATGGCCACAAGCCGGAGCACTCCGAACATCGTCAACCCCAGCCCGACCGCGAAGGCCAGCGGAGCGATTACGACCGGCCAGCGGTTCAGAACGCTGGCCCTGATCCTGCTGAGGAATCCGGCCGCGCCGGGGCCCATCACGGCACAGACGATCGCTATAGCGAGCAGCGGCAGGACATAGACAAGGTTGTAGATGCCGAGCAGCAGCACCTTCTCAGGCGAGGAGACCCCCGAGCCAACGATGATGCTGATCGCAGCGAAGTAAGGAAATGCCGTGAGCAATTCGACCCCGGCGATACCGGCTCCCATCAGGACCGCCGATTGGCCCGCGCTGGCACTGCTCTTCGTCTTGGGCTGTTGACGATTCGCCAACGCACTTCGTTTGATCCAGATCGCCACGCCTCCCAAACTCAGCGACACCCCACCCACAACGATCAGCCAATACTTGACCTCGGAGCTGAATGTCGGCAGGAGCGACCGAACCAGATCTGCGACACCAAGCGCAACCAGCACGCCTCCTGAAAATGTGACAGCGAAGACTGCGATCGCGAACACGGCGGTGCGCCGTCGCGGGTGCGCTCCGCCAGCGAGGTAGAGGTCGGTGAGGATCAGCGACGGATTGATTGAGTCAGGCAACGCGATCGCGGCTACCACCAGCGCCAGGCTCAGCACGTCTTCCCTTTGGCTCGCAGGGTCCTTGCACAGAGAGCTCGCATGCCACCCAGTCAACAACAAGACGGGGCTGAGGCAGCCGGGCACCCCGACCGTGGAACACCTTGATCGTCCCCCTGCGCCGCCGGTCGCTTTTCCCGCTGCCTCCTCGGGCCGCCAGCGAGCGCCCCCAATTCACAGGTCGGAGCGCCGCCCGCCGCGACCGGGAGAACCTCGATGCACCGACCGCAGCTGATCTTGGCGCCCTTGAGGACTTTGGATAGAGAACTTCACCCAACTCACCCGACATCAGGCTAGGCTAGGCCCTCAAGAGGAGCGAGTTGGTCGCGGTGCCTGAGTGGCCGCCATCGAAAGCAACCGCAGTGCCGCTCGACCACGGCCGCCGTCTTGAGTACAGCCATCGGATCACCGATTGATCTGACATCACCGTCTATTTCTGAACTGGAGAATGCGATGAGTAAGCCCAACGTCCTGCTGATCCTCACCGACCAGCTCCGCTACCCGCCTGGGTATGAGTCAGAGGAGCTGGCACGGTTCCGGGCCGAGAGTATGTCGGGTGTTGAGCGTCTACGCCAGACCGGCGTCAGCTTCAGGCATCACTACCCAATGGCGTCTGCCTGCGCTCCCAGCCGAGCCTCGCTTTTGACCGGTCAGTACCCGTCGCTCCATGGCGTCACCCAAACCGACGGCCTGGCGAAGACCCCTGACAGCGAGGACATGTTCTGGCTCGCGCCCGACAGCGTGCCGACCCTCGGCGACTGGTTTCGAGCAGGCGGCTACCGAACATATTTCAAGGGCAAGTGGCACGCCTCCCATGCCCACCTGGATGCCGAGGACGGCGAGGGCTACCTGCTCTCGATCGACGACGATGGCACCCCGCAGGAGGAGAACATCGAGAAGTACCTGAAAGCCGATCTGCTCGACGACTTCGGTTTCTCTGAGTGGGTCGGTCCCGAGCCCCATGGCCTCGGTAAGCACAACATGGGGACGGTCAAGGATCCGTTCACCGCTGATGAGACGATCGACCTGCTGAAGCGCTTCGAGCAAGAGGAGGGTGAGGATCCGTGGCTCACCGTCTGCTCGTTTCTCAATCCCCACGACGACTCGTTTTTCGGCGTCGTCGGGCTGCTTCAGGGGCTGCGCTACCACCCTTCGGATGTACCTCACGTCGAGCAGGCGCCGACCCACGACGAGGACCTATCGAGCAAGCCCGCCTGCCAAGCGGCTTACAACGACTCTTGGCCCAAGATGGGCGCGCCGCAGCCCTGGATCCAGACCCACCTCAAGTACTACTACCAGGTACAGGCGGCAGTCGGAGAGCAGATCACCCGCGTCCTCGACGCGCTGGCCGCGAGCCCAGCATTCGAGAATACGATCGTGGTCTTCAGCTCCGACCACGGCGATATGCAGGGCGCACACGGCGGCATGCATGAGAAGTGGCATGTCGCCTACGAGGAGGCGCTGCACGTGCCGTTCATCGTCTCCAGCCCGCAGCTACCGGGCGGCGAGCGGGAGCTCGAGTTCCCGACCAACCACGCCGACCTGATCCCGACACTCCTCGGCCTGACCGGCATCGATCAAAGCGAGGCTCTGACGAAGCTGCAGGAGGATCACACCGACGCTCGACCCCTGGTAGGTCGTGACCTCTCGGAGGCAGTTCGCAGAGCAGAGTCGGTCGCGACGCCGGAGCCCGTCCTATTCACGACCGACGACGAGATCAGCGAGGGAAGTGCCTCGGGCGCCAGTCCCGTTGCGGGGGTCGCCAAAAAACTCCGCGTCTACTCGGTCGTGCCCCAGCCCAATCACATCGAGATGGTGGTCGCGGTGGTCGATATCGACGGCGAGCAGCACCGTGTCAAGTTCTCCCGCTACCACGACAATATGCAGTTCTGGACCGTCCCCGGAGTGCGTGACGAGCGTCTGGCGGGCCGCAGGACGCTAGATGTCACCGAGCCCGAGCCCGATGAATTCGAGCTCTATGACCTCACGCTTGATCCCTATGAGGAACGAAACCTCGCCCACCCCGATTACGCGGACAACGCTTCGCGCGCCTTGCGGGACACGATGCTAACCCTGCTCATCGATCAGCTCGCCAAGAAGCGGCTCACGCCGACCGCAGGGGCCGTCCCCGGCTACCGGCCGCCGTTGCCCGCTTGATGGCGACCTCGTCGTGGTCTCCCTTCGGACCGTGCCGATCTCCTAGCGGCGCTGGCGGCCTCAACCCCGGGGGAACGCACTTGCATGCGGCTAAACCCAAAGTGCTTTTCGTCTACTACACCTACACGAACCAGACGCTGAAAGTGGTCGAGGGGATGAGCGAGGTTATGACCAAGCGCGGCTTCGAGGTCACGCTGGCGGCGATCGATCTCACCGACAAGCGATACACGCCCACTTTCACGAGTTTCCCAATGCGCCGTCCATTCCTGCAGGTATCGGCGATGATTCCCACCGAGATCTTCCGCAAGACGCGGTGAGATCGGAATCCCCGATGGGGCCCGTTCAAGGGCACTACGATCTCCTCTGCATCGGCGCGCCGAACGTGGTGGCTCTCGACTGACCTGCCGATTCGCTCCTATCTCGGATCTGACGCGGCGGAGGCGATCTTTCCCGAGGGAACCCGCTTCGCACCGGTTGTTTGCTGCCGACGCTACTTTCGGCCACAATCTCGGACCGTCAAGAAGCTCGCGACCCAACGAGGGGGCAAATACGTCGGGGGCGTGCACTTTGCCTACCAAGGCGGGCAGATCCGGAGGCTGCTCTCGCTGATCAGCTTTCTCGGTTCCGGGGAGTACCGGGACAAGTTCCTTGGCGTGAGGATTCCACCGACCAATATCCAGGACTACCACCTGGAGACGGCAAGGACGTTCGCAAACGGCCTGACCGATGGCCTCGGAGTCGAGCAGCCCGCGACCTCGGCCTGATCGGCGGGGCGATTTGAACGGGGTTTCATTGGTGGCCGAAGTACAGCGGCCCAGAGCCGCGGCTCCCAGTGGCAATCGGCTCTCGGCGGTGTTAGGGGGCGGATCTCTCGGTCGAGATATCGCAGGCTCGACGAGCATGCGGAAGCAGCCCGCAAAAGCGCGGTCCACAACGCCGCACTGCTCGGGCATCGCGACGCCCGCTCCACCTTCCAGAGACCGTAAAATGCGGTGAAACCGCTCTATAGCGCTGGGCTCTTGCCCTTGTTCGGAGCACTGAGGGCCAAGGCAAGTGCGGGGCAGCCCCAGAACGGATCCCGATTTTCGACCGGAATTGAGCAATTGGGCAATACGGATGCAAGTTCACACCGTGAATACACGATGTGCACGACTCGGCAACATCGCGCCCTATGACCCAAAGGATATTTGTTGGGAGCCCGCCGCTCAACAAGACCCAGGAGACGCTCATGTTCGCACGCATCAACCGCGGCGCAGTCGCACTTGCCATTGCGCTAATAGCGGCAGGATTTTCAGCCGCCGCAGTCTTCGCGTTTCCCTGGCGGGACCACGGGCACCATCACAAGTCCTCCGTCTCTCATGTGTTACTCATCTCGGTCGACGGTCTACACCAGTCAGACCTTGAATGGTACGTTCGGGAACATCCAGAATCAGAGCTGGCGAAACTAGCCGGTGGCGGTTCTGAGTACGCGGGGGCACACACTCCGATCCCGTCCGATTCCTTCCCGGGGATGGTCGCCCAGGTCACCGGCGCCAACCCTCGCACCGCTGGCATCTACTACGACGACGAGTACAGCCACGCGGTTTTGCCGGCCGGGACGAGCTCATGCCATGGCCAGCCGACTGGCGGCGAAGTCATCTACGACTCCCCCGATGACAAGAATCCGGCCGCGCTGGATGCGGGCGAGGGTCTCTCGGGTCTCCCGGGAAGCATCCTCGAAATGACCTCGACTCCGCAGACCCTGCTTGAACCGTCCCAGCTGCCGGTCAATCCGGCTACCTGCAAGCCCATATATCCGCATGAATACCTCAAAGTCAACACCGTCTTCAACGTCGCTCACGAACATGGGCTGTGGACCGCCTGGTCGGACAAGCATCCCGCCTATGAAGCTCTCGATGGGCCATCCGGGAACGGTATCGACGACCTGTTTACTCCCGAGATCGACAGCGTCGCGCTTGAACCCGATGGGACTCCCTACCCGGGCGAAATCAGCTGGACCGAAGACAACTCCGCCACCATGCGTTACGACTCCTACAAGGTCCAGGCCGTGCTTAACGAGATCGACGGTTACGACCACAGTCGCACGACGAAAGTCGGAACCCCGGCAATCTTCGGGATGAACTTCCAGACCGTCTCTACGGCTGAGAAGCTGCTCAAATCAGACGGTCTGAATGGCGGCTACCTGCCCGGGACGACAACGCCTGGGCCACTGCTGCAGCGGGCGCTTGGCTACATCAACGAACAGCTGGAGGCGATGGTCAACGAGATCGACGCACAGGGCTTGGCCAACTCGACCGCGATCATCGTCTCGGCCAAGCACGGTCAGTCCCCGCAGGACCCGAATTCTCTGACTCGGATCAAGGACGGGCCGATCATCGAAGCGATCAACGCCGCCTGGGAAGAAGCCCACCCCGGTGCAGGCGCCCTGATCGTCGCCGGCACCGATGACGACGCCTGGCAGAGCTACCTCTCAGACACCTCCCAGCAGGCAGCCGATTTTGTCAAGGACTACCTCTGGAACCACTCGGCCACAGGCGTCGCCTATGACGGCAGCACGCGAACCCTTGCCCACTCGGGGCTGGCCAAGATCTACGCTGGCGCTGCTTCGGCGCGGTACTTCGGAGTGCCTCTGAGCGACCCACGGCATCCTGACGTTTGGGGCGTGGTTCAGGTCGGCGTCGTCTACACCGGGGGCACCAAGATCGCCGAGCACGGCGGCGCCAATCCTGCCGACCGCGACGTGCCAATCGTGGTCTACGCACCGGGGGTCGTAAGGCCCGCGATGCATCGAAGCTGGGTGGAGACCACCCAGATCGCGCCGACGATCCTCGACCTGCTTGGGCTGAATCCAGATTCGCTCGAAGCGGTCCAGATCGAAGGGACTCGTGCGCTCCCCGGTATCGCAAGCCGCTGAGCCGAACGGGATCGCTCCGCCGGGCGCTGATTGAAACGCGCTCGGCGGCCGATCCTCTGTCTACCGTCGCCAGCGTTTCTCACCCAAAGCTGATTTCAGGTTCGCGTCGGACCGTGGCCTGATCCTCATGGCCGTCGGGTCGGGCGCGCCTTCATGGCGCCGCTTGTTCACCATTGCGGAATCAAGGATCTCAAGCGCCGACTCGATCGTGCCGCGAAGGAGAGCTTGGGAACAGCCAAGAACCACCGCGGCCGTACACGGATTTCTCCCTGCCTGAGGTCGGGTTTGACTACCCCCCGACGCGTGCGAGCTGACCGCCATCAACGGGCAGCAGGGCGCCGGTTATGAATCCCGCCTCCTCGGAGTGCAGGAAGAGGCTTGCGTAGGCCACATCCCATCCGGTGCCCATCTTGGCTCCGAGCGGGACCAGCGCGTCGCGCTGGGCGCGGATGTCACTCGCGCGGAACGCTCAGCCTTTCCGCCCAGGCGTCGATTGCCATTGGCGTGTCGAGCAGCCCGGGCATGATCGCGTTCACCCGGACGCCGTGCTTGGCATTTTCGATCGCCAACGACTGGCTGAGCGCGTTGACGCCGACCTTAGAGATCTTGTAGGCGGTAAGGGGGGCGCTCGCGAGCGCCGCGATTGAGGAGATGTTGACGATCGATCCCGAACCCTGCTCTCGCATCAGAGGCGCAACCGCCTGGCAGGAGAGCAGGCAGCCCTTGAGGTTGACTTCGATGATCCGATCGAAGGCCTCCTCGGTCAGCTGCAAGGCGGGGGCATCGCCAGTGCCGATGCCGACGTTGTTCTGCAGGAAGTCGATACGGCCCCAGGTGTCGACACACGCCGTGGCGAATGCCTTGCATGCGGCCGCGTCGGTCCAATCCGCGGCTAGGCACTCGGCGACACCGCCCTCGTCGGCGATGATTTCGGCAGTCTCGCGCGCCGAGTCGAGGTCGCGATCGACGAGTAGGACTCTGGCACCCTCGCGCGCGAAGGCGAGCGCCGCCGCTCGGCCGGTGCCGATCGTCTCGCCGGCCGACTGACCCGCGCCGACCACGATGCCGACCTTCTCCTCGAGCCTCACCCAAGCCTCCCTAATCCTCTGCCGGGCGAATCGTGCCGAGTCCCCGTCCTTGGAGCAACTGCTCGTTCTCGATCTCCACCCGTGTCGACTCGAGAAAGCGGCTGACCATGTTGTAGTAGCTGACCAACAGGATCAACTCGGCCGCCTCACGCGGCCCATATCGATCGACGATCTGTTTGAGCGCCGCGTCGGAGAGTCGCACCTCGCGGCTGACCTCATCGGCGACGCGACAGATCAGGTTGCACTCCTGGTCAAGGCTCGAGACCGGCTCCTCCTTGCCGATCGCCTCAATCTCTGCGTCGGTCACCCCGAAGTTTTCGGCGAGCTGCTTGTGCTGGGCCCACTCGTATGGCGCGCGGGTCGCGTGGGCGACCCGCAGCACGGCGATCTCTCGGCGCCGAGGGTCGAGTGCCGTGGACAGCACGGCGCTTCCGAGTTGCATGAACGGTCGGACGGCGCGGGGTGCACCGGCAACCATGCGAAAGACGTTCAAGCTCGGAAGCTTTGCGAGCATCTCGCGATGCTCGGGCTCGAGCTCGTCGTCGGTGGGGAGCGGGATATTGGGGGGCACGGCTCTCCTTCGCGTTCGATGGTTCCGACGGTTATGACCCGGCAGGGCCAGGCAAGTTAACCGTAACCGCGACAGCTGGCACAGCCGCTGTATTTTGATCCTCCTTTGGTCTATCGACAGCCACCGGGCGGCCAGTTGCCGCAGCCGGCTCTCACTGGCGCCCTTGGCGGCGCCCAGCACCTCCTGCTTGACCGGTCGCATCGGCTCCACTAGACTCGGCGCCGATGTAAGCGAAGGGACGCGGTTCGTCGAGAGATGGATCGTGACCGTGGGACCAGGGACTATCAACAGGGACGTGCACGGGACCGACGGTTTTCGGTGCCGGGTCGCCGATTCGGGATCGAGATGAGAAACACCTCACAAGGAGGATCAGTCTGATGTTCGCCAAGCTTCACAACCAGTTTGGCAGTGCCGGACTGGCCCTCTCTGTAGCGGCGATCGTCCTCGCGCTCACCGGAGGCGCGATCGCCGCCAATCACTCCCAGAACGCCCGTAGAACCGAGAAGTCGGGCCGTCGCGGGAAGCAGGGGCCGGTCGGGCCCCAGGGTCCTCAAGGACCGGCTGGGCCTCAGGGCGCGCCCGGGCCCGCCGCATCGGCCGGTGCCGACGGCAAGAGCGTCGTCCTCGGGACCGCCGTCGGCTGCGAAGAAGGCGGCACCCGCGTCGAAGTCGAAAGCTCGCCCGCCACGAAGCACGAAGTCTGCAACGGGGTCGAAGGGCCTCCCGGGCCGAGGGGCGAAGCCGGCGAAGACGGCGAACCGGGGGAACCGGGTCAGACCGGGTTCACGGAAACCCTTCCCAGCGGCGAAACCGAGACCGGCACCTGGCTGACGCCGCGGATCGTCAACGTCGAAGAACTGTATAGCCAGACGACGATCTCATTCTCGATCCCGCTCGCCTCCCCGATCTCCAACGCGGCGTGGGTGACGACGGAAGAACAGGAAAACCATTCCAATCCGGAATGCCCCGGAACGGTCGAAGACCCGCGGGCCGCCAAAGGGGCGCTCTGCCTCTACCAGGGCGCGACCGAAAACCCGACGGAAACCCCCAGCTTCTACGTGTCCTACTTCAGGCGGCCCGGCTCGCGCCAGTTCGGCGCCGGCACGACGGGGGCGATCGCCTACGCCGCCTACGAAGGTCCGGCGAGCGAAGAACCCACCCAGATGTCGGGCGCCTGGGCGGTCACCGCGCCGTAGGAGTCCTACCGCTCTTGACTCGCACGGAAATCAGGCTGAAGATGCAAGACGACTCGCAGGAACACGCTCGTTGAACGCCACACGGCGCAACCATGCGTGGGCGTGCTCACTGATGCTGTCCTGCGCGTGCCTGTCGGCGCTGATCCTCACGCCCAGCGCAGCTGCCGAAACCACCCACCTCTTCGATCCGACGACCACTGCGGCCTTCGGCTCAATCGCGGGCGGGGTGGGGCTCGCAATCGATCAGTCCAACGGGGACGTCTACGCGGCCGCCCTGAACGGAACCAAGGTCTACAAGTACACGGCCGAAGGGGCGCCGGTCTCCTCCTTTGGCGGTGGGACCGGGCATATCTCGGGCTTCGGCTACGGCCCGTGGCAGCTCGCAGTCGACCAGGCATCCCATGACCTGTACGTCACCGCGGAATCGGGGAGCACCGTCTACAAGTTCGACTCCGAAGGCAACGCCGTGGGCTCGTTCGGCGTCGGCGGAAAACTGACGGTCAGCCATCCAATAGGGGTTGCGGTCGAACCGAGCAACGGCAACCTCTACGTCGCCAGTTACACCGAAAACGAGGTCAAGGTCTTCACCTCGGCGGGGGCTCCCGTGATGGAATTCAGCACCGCCCCCGTGACATCGCCACTCGGCGTCGCCGTCAACAATGCCGGCCAGATATTCGTCGCCGGCGGCGGCTTCTCGGGGCCAGGAGGGCTCGCGCGGTTCAGCCCCTCCGGCGTCCTCGAAGGCGAGGTCGAGTCTGGCGCCTTTCAGGACGTCTCGATCGACCCCACCACCCAGGACGTCTATGCCAGCGAAGCAGGAAAGATCTTCCAGTACAGCCCCAGTGGCGAAACGCCGATCAGCAACTTCGGCTCCGGCGTGGTCGACGACGCCTGGGGGGTCGGTGTCAGCGAAAGCACCGGGAAGGTCTACATCGACACCTATTACGGCTCGGCGATCGACGTCTTCGGGCCGCAGGCGATCGTCGCCGACGTGACCACTAACCCCCCAGCGGCGGCCGACGTCGAGCACACCACGGCGAGGCTGACCGGCCACGTCGACCTCGCCGGTGGCCCGCCCGTCACCGACTGCGAGATCGAATACGGGACGACGACCGAATACACGGGCGGCAAAGTCCCATGCGAAGGCGCCAGCCCGATCACTGCGTCAACGGACGTCAGCGCGACGGTCACGAACCTCGCCCCACTGACCAAGTATCACTACCGCTTCGTCGCCACGAATGAAAACGGGGCCAGCCACGGGCAGGATCAGGTGGTCGAACCGCCGGCGGTGTTCGAGCTGGGGACCAAGCCGGCGACCGAAGTCTCGACCACGACCGCCATTCTCAACGGCGCCTATCAGGTCGATTCCGAAGGCGGCCCGACCCATTACTTCTTCGAATGGGGCCTCACCGCGGCGTACGGGAACCAGACTGCCGAAGCGCTGACCGCGAGCAACGGCCCCCAGGAGGTCAGCACCGCCATCGGCGGCCTTAAATTCTTCACCCTTTATCACTACAGGCTCGTCGCGAAAAACTCCTTCGGCACCAGCTACGGAGAAGACCAGACGCTGAAGACCGACATCCCGGTGCTGCCTACGATCGACGCCACCTCCTCCTCGGGAGAATCGCCCGAACGCGCCGTCCTGGAAGCCGAGGTGAATCCCGGGTCTGGGCCCACCCTGGTCCGCTTTGAATACGGCCAGACGAGTTCCTACGGAGAAATCACTCCGGTCGGAGAACCGGTGGGCGAAGACGACGCCGACCATCTGGCCGCTCGGACCATAAGCGGACTGCGGCCGAGCCAGACCTATCACTACCGCGCCGTTGCGGTGAACTTCAGCGGCCGGACGACCGGACCTGATGAGACCTTCACCACCACCGACACGCCGAGGGTCTCGGGAATCGGTGCATCGGCGATCTCGATGATTACGGCGACGCTCAACGCGCAGGTCAACCCGGGCTTCTCGCCCACGACCTACCACTTCGAATACGGCGCTAGCACGACCTACGGCAGTAGCACCCCCGAGAGCGGGTCGGTCGGCTCCGATGGCCTGCCTCACTCGGCGACGGCGACGATCGGCGGCCTCGCTCCTGGCACCACCTACCACTACCGCATCGTCGCCAGCAACGGCGTCGGCCAGACGGCAAGCCCGGATGCCAGCTTCACGACGGTGCCTAGACCCGAAGAAAAGCAGTCTCCGCCGCCCAGGAAGTGCAAGAATGGCCAGGTTCGCAGGCACGGGCACTGCGTGACCAAGCACCACCGCAAGCTCCGGGGCCAGCGGCGGGGACGTGGGGCCGGCCGCCGATGAGCCGCTTACCGCAACTTCGGATCGCGCTGCTTCTGACGGCGCTCGCGGCGCTGCTTGGCGCCTCGCCGGTGTCCGCATCGACGAGCCATGTCTTCACTACGACCTTCGGCGCAGCCGGCTCCAGTCCAACCGACCCGTATCCGGTCACGGGACCGACCGACGTCGAAGTGGATCAGGCCAGCAAGGACATCTACGTCGCCGACCCCGGCAACCACCGGGTCGAGAAGCTCGACTCCAGCGGGCACTTCCTCTACATGTTCGGCAAGGAAGTCAACAAGACGACGGCCGAAGCAAATGGGACGCTCGCCGAACAGGACTTCTGCAGCCTTGCCTCGGGGGACGAATGCCAGCCGGGACAGGCAGGCGAAAGTCCGGGCGCCTTCGTTTCGCCCAGCTACCTGGCCGTCGACAACAGTTGCATCCTGCACGAACCTCCCCTGACGAGCACGACCACGCCGACATGCCAGGAATACGACCCCTCCGCCGGGGACGTCTACGTCGCGGATCCGGGCGACAGGCTGGTATCCAAGTTCGACGCAACCGGACAGATCGTGGCGGGCTGGGGTGTCGGCGGTCAGAAGAACGGAGCGGACGCATCTTCCCTGCCCGGTTTTCCGGCCCTTTACGGCGTGGCCGTCAATTCCCTCACCGACGGGCTGCTCAGCGTCGGCACCCGCCATCCGGAATACGGCAGCACCAACGCTCTCGAATACACCCAAGACGGAACTTTCATCCCCCCCTACCACAACCCCCCGGCCGGCTACTTCCTCAAGGTCGGGCCGGGCGGCACCTACTACTCGGGCGCGCCATTCGCCCTCGACCTTCCCGCCGACGAACTGTATGAAGACACGGGCACCTCGGTCAATCACTACGCGACCCTGACCCCCAACGAACCCGCCGACTCGTTCGGATCCGGCCATCTGACCAGCGCCCAGGGAGTGGCGGCCGACAACACCTCCCACACCGTGTATGTCGCGAACACAGCCGAAAACGACATCGCCGTATTCGGCAACGCCAGGCCGATTGTCGAAACCGGCCCGTTTGTCGAAGCCTCCGAATCGACGCTCACCCTGACGGGGGCGATAGATCCGGCCGGTCGCGGCGAAATCGTCGAATGCCATTTCGAATACGGGTTCGACAAGTCCTATGGGACGTCGGTCCCCTGCACGCCCGATCCTGGCGCACATCCATTCTCGGAACCCACGGAAGTCAGGGCGACGATCTCCGGCTTCTCAGGCGGCACCCGCGACCACTACAGGCTGGTGGCGACGAACTCGGTCGGCGCAACGGCCCACGGCAACGACGCGACCTTCATTACGACCCAGCCGCCCGCCATCGACGGCCTCAAATCCGAAGACCTCACGGCGACGACGGCGACCCTGATCGCCCAGGTCAATCCCAACGGATTGGACACGACCTATCAGTTCAACTACGGGACATCGACCAGCTACAACCAGGCCGCACCGGCGAGTCCGGGCACAATTGCGGCCTCGAACTCCGACCACCTCCTGGAAGTTCACCTCACCGATCTGACGCCCGGGGCCACCTACCACTACAACCTGGTCGCGACTAATGATGACGGCTCGACCGCCGCCGAAGACCACACCTTCAGCTTCTATCCGCCGGCATGTCCCAACGAAAACGTCCGCCAGCAGACCAAGGCGAACTATCTGCCCGATTGTCGCGCCTACGAGTTGGTCTCGCCTGAAAACGCGGGCGGCACACAGCTCTTCGCCGGCGGACCGAACACCGGCCTGGCGACGAGCCCGTCGCGATTCGCATTCGTCGGCCTCTACTCGACCGTGCCCGGCTCAGGCGGCCATCCGATGGACGGCCAGGGCGACCTCTACGTGGCGACGCGCACCGACACCGGCTGGAAGACCAGGTACGTGGGCCTGCCGGCCACGGAATTCGCGATCGCCGGCGGCCCACCGATGGGACCCCCGCTTTCTTCCGGCGTCGTCGGCAGCGGACTCACGGGCGTCGAGGGACCCGGCCACGTCCACGAGGCGAACGGTTATTTCACGCAGCCGTGGGAAATCCAGGCCAACGTCCTCACCGACCCGTCGATGAGCAGATTCGTCGACTGGAACGACGGCTCGCTCGGCAACGAAACCGAAGGGGCGGACAACGCCCCCTATGTCTGGGACGCAGAAGGCGCCTTCGTCGATCGCTGGCCCACAAACCTCGCCACCGTGCCCGGCGGCAACATCGAAGGTCCGGGAGGCGTCCAGATCCCGACCCAGGCCGGGAATCACGCGCTCGCGTGCCCGACCGTCCCCGGGCACGGCACCGACAACTGCCCCGGTGACGTGACCGCATCGTCTGACCTCAGCCACTTCGTGTTCGCCACCGAGTGGAGCCCGTTCACCGTCGGTGGCCGCACGACACCGCCAGGGTCAGTCTATGACAACAACACCGTGACCGGCGCCGTCGAAATCGCCTCGCTGCTGCCCGACGGCAAACCGATCCAGTCCGAGCCCGGCGATGAATCGGGGGACCCGCTTCAGATCCCGGCCGTCTCTGAAGATGGCTCCCACATCCTCATGGCGGCAGGTGGAACCGGTCCCTGCGGGGCAGCGAAATGCGCCCCAGTCTCTCCCTGCATCAGCTTTGGCAGCGAACCCGCCTCGCGTTGCCAGATGCAGGCGAGCCACCTATACATGCGCGTCGACGACCTCAACACCTATGACGTCTCCGAGGGCCATGACGTCAAGTTCGTCGGCATGACCCCGGACGGCACGAAGGTGTACTTCACCTCCGACGAACATCTGACCGGAGAAGACCTGGAACACGGGGGAGAAAGCCTCTACATGTGGTCCGAACAGGGCGAGCTCGCCGGAGAACCCCTGACCCTCATCTCCAAGGCAGACAACCCGGGCCAGCCGGGAGAACCTGGTAACACGAGCGACTGCCACGCGAGCTTCACCACGGAATGCGGTGTGCTCACCTATACCGACGCCTCCTACTGCACCCTCGCCGGGGGGGCCGGCGGCGACTGCAAGTCCGACAACTCGATCGCCGCCAACGGCGACATCTACTTCTTCTCCCCGGAGCTGCTCGACGGCTCCCGCGGAATCCCCAATCGGGAAAACCTGTACGTGTACCGCAATGGGAAAGCGCAGTACGTGACCACGATTACCACCGGTCCCTACTGCTACAAAAGTCCGATTCCCGGTTACACCGATTCCGCCTGCAGCGACACGCCAGTCGCGAGGATGGAGGTCACGCCGACCGACAGCCACATGGCTTTCCTCACCGCCTCTCCGGTGACCCAGTACGAAAACGATGGCCATCTCGAGATGTACACCTACGACCCGGCTGCGCGGCGGATCGTTTGCGTGTCCTGCAATCCCAGCGGGACGCCGGCGAGCTCCGGCGTGGAAGCGAGCCAGAACGGCCTCTTTATGACCGACGACGGCCGCACCTTCTTCAGCACCGAAGAACCTCTGGTCCACGGGGATACCGACCAGGGCGAGGACGTCTATGAGTATGTCGACGGCCACCCGCAGCTGATCACCCCGGGCACGGGGGAAATCGGGATTCAGCCCGGTACCGAAGAACCGGACGTGAAGAGCAACCCGGGTCTGATCGGGGTCAGCGCGAACGGCACCGACGTCTACTTCTCGACCCTCGACACGCTGGTGCCGAGCGACCGCAACGGCCTCTTCATCAAGTTCTACGACGCCCGCACAAGCGGCGGCTTCTCGGCTCCACCACCACCACCGTCCTGCGAAGCCGCGGATGAGTGTCACGCGGCGGGAAGCGAAATGCCGCCGCCGCTAAAGGTGGGCGCCGGGGCCGGGCTGGGCGATCGCGGCAACTTCCCGAGCGAAACGAGGAAGGCGAAGAAGAAAAAGAGGCACCGAAAGGCGCAGCATGCGCACAGGCGCGGGCATCGCGCGGCCGGAAAGCAGGGGCGGTGATGCGCACCGAGGTAGCGCGCCTATCGCGGGCAGCTCGGCTGACCCGCCTCGCTGTCGCGCTCGTCGCGGCCTCGGCCCTGTGCCTGGTGCCCGCGGTTGCGCGGGCTGACACTCCGATCGAGTTCTTCACCGACATTCCGTCGACCACACAGGCCGGCGGGCACCCCGACGTCGAGATCCACTTCGGTGTCACGAATCGGTTCCTGCAGGTCAGCACCGACCCATGTGACTGCCAGGACGCCAAAGACTCCACCGTCCATTTCCCGACCGGCTTCATCGGCAACCCCCACGCCGCGCCGCAATGCTCGATGGCTCAGTTCTCCACCAACAACTGCCCGATCGACTCGCAGGTGGGGATCGTCAGCGCCAACGTGACTGCCCGGATCGGCGGCGACATCCCGTTCGACAGCGCTGTGTACAACCTGATCCCCCCGCCCGGCGTCTCGGGGCTGAGCGGGTTTAAGGTGTTCCTGATCGACTCGCCGCAGTTCCTCGACCTGAGCGCTCGCACGGGCAGCGACTACGGCCTCGACGCGACCGCGGTCTCGCTCTATCACGGCTCCTTCCCGCTGCACACCTTCCGCGAGGAGCTCTGGGGCGTGCCGGCCGATCCCAGCCACAATCTGCTGCGAACCAACAAGAACGAAACGCTGGGTGAAACGGCCTACCTGGGAACCCTCTGCGATGGCAGCGGAGCGCTCAGCACCGAAGATCCAGAGACGATCGTCAAGCCATGCGAGACGAACTTCAACGATCTTGCTCCGATTCCCTCCAACAGCCCGGCGACGCCGTTCCTGCAGAACCCCACCACCTGCGAAGGCCCACTCTCCTCGACTCTCGAAGTTCTCTCCTATGACGGCGGCATCACAACTCAGGAAGCCGCGTGGCCGCAGATGACCGGCTGTGACCAGCTCAGCTTCAACCCCAGCCTCTACGTGCAGCCGACGACCTCGACCACCGACGCGCCGTCGGGGATCGACGTCGACCTCTCCGTTCCGCAGCAGGTGAGCCCCGAAATCCCCTCACCGACCGAGCTGAAGGCCACCACCGTGACGCTGCCCGAAGGATTCTCGATCAACCCCGGCGCCGCCGACGGCAAGACGGCATGCACTGACGCCGAAGCGCGGTTTGGCACGCCCGAAGAAGCACAGTGCCCCGACTTCGCCAAGGTCGGCAGCCTGACGATCGAAAGCTCTGCGCTCCCCGGCCCGCTGCCCGGCTCCATCTACCTGGGCCAGCCCGAGCCCGGGAATCGGTATCGCATCTTCCTGGTCGCCGACGGCTTCGCCGTCCACATCAAACTCCCCGGCACGGTCACCGCTGACCCGTCGAGCGGGCGCCTGACCGTCTCCTTCCAGGACCTCCCCCAGTCGCCGCTGACGGCGTTCAACATGCACTTCTTCGGCTCCGAACGAGGGCTGCTGGCGACGCCCACCCAGTGCGGCACCTATCCGGTGACCACCACTTTCACGCCATGGGATGAGACGATCGGAACCCAGACCTCGACCCAGTTCTTCACGCTCTCCAGCGGCCCCGACGGGAGCCCGTGCCCGAACGGGCAGCGCCCCTTCCACCCGGCCTTCGCCGCGTCCGCGGTCAGCGACACCGCCGGCGCACACACGCCGTTCTCGCTGGAAATGACGCGGCCCGACGGCGATCAGAACCTGAGCTCGTTGAACGTGATGACGCCGCCCGGATTCAGCGCCAGCCTGGCGGGTGTCTCCTATTGCCCGGACGCCTCACTCGCCGCCGCGGCCCGCTCCGGCTACTCGGGATTGCTGGAGGAGAGCAGTCCGAGCTGCCCAGCCTCATCGCAGATCGGGACCGCGGTGACAGGCGCCGGCGCCGGCACTCACCCGCTTAACACGCCCGGAAAGGTCTACCTCGCGGGCCCCTATGAGGGCGCTCCGCTCAGCCTCGCGGTGATAACCCCCGCCGTCTCAGGCCCCTATGACCTCGGCAACGTCGTCGTCCGCGCGGCGCTGCACGTAAATCAGTCGACGGCCCAGATCACGGCCGTATCCGATCCGCTTCCGCAGATCCTGGAAGGGATTCCGTTGCGCCTGCGCTCGATCCGGGTCAATCTCGACCGCCCTGACTTCACGCTCAACCCGACGAACTGCGACTCGCTCAAGACGGTTGCCACGGCCTTCGGCAGCGAAGGCGCGCAGGCTACGCTCAGCGTGCCCTTCCAGGTCGCTAACTGCACGGCCTTGCCGTTCGCGCCCAAGCTCGACCTGAAGCTCTCAGGCGACACGAAGCGGGTCGGAAGTCCCGCCCTCACCGCGACGCTGAGGACCGCGGGCCACGAAGCCAACGTCGCCTCCACCGCCGTCAGCCTGCCGCGATCTGAGCTCGTCGACAACGCCCACATTGGGAATCCCTGCACCCGGGTGGAGTTCTCCGGCACGGGTTGCCCGGCGAGCTCGGTGATCGGATCGGCGAGGGCGGTGACGCCACTGCTCGAACAACCGCTGCAGGGTCCCGTGTACCTGATGACCGGATTCGGCCACAAGCTGCCGGACGTGGTCGCTGATCTCAAGGGTCAGATCGAGGTCGTCCTCGACGGGGAGGTGCAGAGCGTCCAGGGGCGGGTGCGCACCACCTTCCACACCGTTCCCGACGCGCCGATCTCGAGCTTCGTCCTCAAGCTCGACGGCGGCAAGAAGGGCCTGCTCGAAAACCGCTCCAACCTCTGTGGTGGCAAGGGCCGCTACGGGGTTCTCATCCGCCTCACGGGCCAGAACAACCTCGTCGATAGCCGCAACCAGGAACTGAGCACTCCCTGCTCGGGGGCGCCGGCGAAGCGCCAGCGTCGCGGCCACCGGAAGGCGGCGCGCTGATGCCGCTCGGCCTACGGATAGCGGTCCCCAGGCGCCTCACAATGCTGGCGTCGCTCTGCGGCGGGCTGCTAGTGCTCGTGGCGCTGCTGGGCGCCGGGCGGGCCCTGGCCGCGCGCCAGTTCGATTCCGAAATCAGCGAATCCTTCCCCGGCCTCGCCAGCCTCAGCATCGATGCCCGCGGCAACGTCTGGATAACGGACGAAGGCCATCCAACCCCGGCCAACAACCCGGGCCAAAACGGCGTCTATGAGCACAACCCCTATCCCTCCCAGACGCTCCTCAAGACGCTCAACACCAGCGGCCCGGTTGGCACCCTCATCGTCGAGCTGCAGGCGGCCGTTGATGCGGAAAACGGTGAGATCTTCGTCGCCAACTCAAATCCCCGCAAAGTCGACATCTACGAAGAAAGCGGCCATTACGCACACTCGTGGACGAGCATCAACTCGGCGCTCTCCTGCTTCACCTGCAACTCGGAAATCCACGTTGGGATTGACAACACCGAGACCGACTCCGGCGGTCGCATCTACCTCTCGCTCACCTATCCGGAGGACGACGTCGAGGCCTTTGACGCCGAAGAGAACCCGGTCGACTTCCCCGCCACCGCCAGCTACATCAACGACAACAAACTGATGGGCACCCCGGCGGGCCCCTTCGGCCAGGTCGGCGAAATCACGGTCGACGACAACGGCAATATCTACGTCACCGATGTCGGCCACGGGACCGTGGACGAGTTCAACTCGACCGGGACCTTCGTGCGCAAGTTCGGCAGCGCCGGGACGGTTGCCGTGGACCCCCTGGACGGGAACATCCTGATCGGCGGGTCCGAATTCGACGCCTCCGGCAACTTCCTCGAATCGCTGCCGACGAGCCAGCCGCTGGCGGTGAACGCGCAGGGGTACCTGTACGCAAAGCAGGGCCCGAGCGGTATCACGATCTACAAGCCGAACACGGTTCTCGCCACCGTCGTCTATCAGCAGCCGGCCTCGGCGCCGAGTTCCACGGGCGGGACGCTGAAGGCGCAGGTGAGCCCCAACGGCGGCGGCGAAATCACGGCCTGTGAATTCGAATACGGGGAAGCGGCCGGCCAGTACACCCTCGGCGCCCTGCCCTGCGAAGCGACCGGCGGCCTCCCATACGGCGGCCCGACCGAAGTCAGCGCGACCCTCACCGGCCTGAGCGCGGAGACGACTTACCACTACCGAGTGGCTCTGAGCACGAGCGGCGGAACGAAGTACGGGCTCGACCAGGCATTTACCCCGCACGCCGTGGTCGGCTTGAGCACCGAAGCTCCGGATGGCCTGACGGAATCCGGAGCGACGCTGCACGGGTCAGTGCTGGGCGACGGTACGCCGACCACCTACCACTTCCAGTGGGGCCGCACCCTTACCTATGGGCACGCCACCCCGTCCACCGCTTTGGGCTCGCCGGCGGGACCGGGCAGCACGGCGCTGTCGGCCGCGCTGACGGGCCTTCGGCCATACAGCACCTACCACTACCGCGTCGTCGCCGAAAACGGGGCTCACGAAGTCAGCCTCGGCGAAGACCGGAGTTTCACGACCAGCGCCGGCGTGCCGACGGCAGCCAATCCGGCGGTGGCCGACGTGCACTCCGACCGTGCCGTGCTCGAAGCCGAAATCGACCCGAATGGGGCTGACACGACCGCCCACTTCGAATACGTCACCACTACGCAGTACCTGGCGAGCGGCTGGGCTAATGCGAGGACGGCGAGTGAGACGCCGCGTGAGGGCCGGGGAAAGCTCTACCGCCCTGTGAGCGCTCTGGTCGACGGGCTCGAAGCGAACACCTTCTACCGCTACCGCATCACCGGCACGAACGCACTCGGCGGCGGTAGCACCGAAGCAACCTTCAAGACCTTCGGTTTCGCCCCGTCTTTTTCGGACCCCTGCCCCAACGCCCACGCCCGCCAGCAGACCGGCGCATCGCTCCTTCTCGACTGTCGCGGCTACGAGCTGGTCTCTGCGGCCGACGCCGGCGGCTATGACGTCGAGTCCGATCTCGTCCCGGGTCAGATGCCTTTCGCCGGCTACCCCGAAGCGAAGGGCCCCGAAGGTGAGCCCCGCGTTCTCTACGGCGTTCACGATGGGGGGATCCCGGGGGCCGGGAAGCCGACCAACCATGGCGTCGATCCCTACGTCGCCACCCGTGGCGCCGAAGGCTGGACTACACGCTACGTCGGGATTCCCTCCGACAACCCCTACTCAGCGGTGCCGTTCGCATCGACCGTGCTGGGCGCCGACGCCGACCTCGAAAGCTTCGTCTTCGGTGGCTCCGACATCTGCTCGCCCTGCTTCCCCTCCAGCACGACCGAAACCGGCGAGCCCGTGCATCTCCCCAACGGGGAACTGGCCCAGGGGATGGCCGGCTCGATCAACCAGCCGGCAGCCGTGGCCGCAGGGTTCGTCGCGACGAGCATCTCGGCGAACGGCGAACACCTGATCTTTGGCTCCAAATCCCAGTTCGAGCCGGACGGCAACAACGGCGAAATCTCGATCTATGATCGCAATCTGCGGACCGGCGAGACGCGGGTTGTCTCAAAGGCGCCCAACGGCTCGACGATGACCGGGGCCGGGATCGGGGAGGTCGCCCTATCCGCCGACGGCTCACATGTCCTGATCGGCCAGCTCGTCTCCGAAGAAGGCGGCGCCAAACACTGGCATCTCTACATGAACGTTGGCGATTCGAGTCAGACCATCGATCTGACACCCGGCGCCGCCCAGGGAGTCGTCTTTGACGGCATGACAGCGGACGGGTCCAAGGTCTATTTCGCCTCCGAAGAACACCTGACCGGCGAAGACACCCAGCACAGCGGCGACTCACTCTTCATGTGGGAGGAAGGACAGCCCCTGAACCTGGTGTCAAAGGGGGACAATCCCGGCAACCCTGGCGAACCGGGCAACGCCGCGTCCTGCAACCCGGTGGCGAACACCGCCGAGCTGCACTGGAACACAACGGGTGCGGCAGCCAACTGCGGCGTCGTCGCGGTTGCGGGCGGGGTCGCCTCCGGGGACGGGACGGTCTACTTCCTCTCGCCCGAGGCCCTCGACACGTCCAGCCCCAAACACCAGCCGGTCCCCGACGCGCCCAACCTCTACGTGGTTCGCCCCGGCTCTGCGCCGCAATTCATCGCGACCCTCGAGTCGAGCGCGAACGCCCCGATCCCGCCCCCGGCTCACCCCTTCCTGCGCAGCTTCGGGATCTTCGAAAAACCCGCCGGTGTCGCGATCGATCACGCGACCGGCGACTTCTACGTCCTCGACATCACCGGGCGCGAAGGGACGGGGAGCGTTCAGAAGTTCAACTCCTCCGGGCATCCGATCACGACCTTCGCCAACCACGGCGTCCTCGAAGTGCCCGGGATGGAAGGCAACGAAGGGCTGCCCTGCCAGATCGGCATCGACGAATTGACCGGAGACTTCTACGTTCCCGCCTACCAGAACAACCTCGTCGGGGAGTTCGATTCCGCCGGCAATCATGTCGCGACGCTCGAAGTGACCCGTCCCAGCGCCGTGGCCGTGGACCAGGCAAACGGCGATGCTTATGTCAGCAGCTACGGCGAATCGGACGTGCAGGTCTTCGACTCGAGCGGGAACACGGTGACCGAGTTCTCGACGCTCACGCGTCCCACCGGGGTCGCCGTCGACTCCTCCGGCACCGCCTTCGTCGTCACCGGCGGTGGCGGCTCGGGCGCCAAAGGCGTAACTGAGATCTATGGCCCGACCGGCAAAGACGTCGGGAAGCTCGACAAGAACCCCTCCTACGGAGTCGCTGTGGACCCGGCCGATGACCATGTCTACGTCGACGAAGGTGATCAGATCACCGAGTACAACACCGCCAGGAAACCCGCCGGCCCGCCGATCGGGCAGGGTCTGCTCGCCTCGTCGATCAGCCTCGCCGTTGACTCCGGCACCGTGGCCGTCTCGAACCCGGGCTCCGCCGACGTCGCGGTATTCGGGCCCGGCACGGTGCCCTCCACTCCGAGCGTCGACAGTCCGGTGGTCCTCAATAGCGTCAGCTCTCCCGGGCGCGCTGCCAGTGCTGACTTCGAGGTCACGCCGTCGGGGGACTTCGCCGCCTTCCCGTCGGCGCTGCCGCTGACGGGCTATGACAATGCGAGTCATCGCGAGGTGTTCCGCTACGACGCCACCGTCGGCAGGTTGCAGTGTGCCTCGTGCAACCTGACCTCCGAGCGGGCCACCGGCGAAGCCGGACTGCCCAATCAGGGGCTGGGGCTCACCGACGACGGCCGCGTCTTCTTCAACTCGACCGAAGGGCTAGTCGATCGCGATCTAAACAGCAAGGAAGACGCCTACCAGTGGGAGGCCCCGGGTTTCGAATACGGGCACGGGACCGCTGCCTGCGAAGGGGCGAAGGGGTGCGTGCAGCTGATCTCGACCGGTGCCAGCCCCGCCGCCTCGAGCCTGCTCGGAGTCAGCTCCGACGGTACCGATGCCTACTTCTTCACCCGTGAGAAACTCGCCGAAGAAGACCTGAACGGGGGCACGATCAAGCTCTACGACGCGCGCGAGCTTGGGGGCTTCGCCTTTGCTCCCGCCGAAATCCAGTGCAAGGCCTCCGATGAGTGTCACGGAGCCGGCTCTCAGGCGCAGCCGCCGCCGCTGATCAGCACCAACACGAGCGCCCCGGTCGGCAACGAAGACGGCCGCTCCTCGGGCAGGTGCAAGCCCGGCTTCGCGAAGCGCAAGGGCAAATGCGTGAAGAAGCCCCACCGAAAGCGCCATCGCAGGGGAGGCAGGGGTTCCCGTGGCTGAGGCCCGGCAGAGCTGGTCGAGCAGGCGCCCGCAGCGGGCGTTCGGCCTGTCCGCCTTCCTGCTCGGCGCTCTGCTCGTGTTCGCCATTGCGGCTCTCCCGGCCCAGGCCAAGGAGGAAATCTCCTCCTTCTCGACCTCGGCGTCGACTACGGACGCCGGTGCTCACCCCGACCTCTCAACGAGCTTCACGCTCACCGCCCCGGGCAGCCCCGAGGCGGCGAAGAACGTGATCTTCAACACCCCACCGGGGATCTTCGGCAATCCCGACGCGATCACCCACTGCACCGCCTCGGACTTTGCGAATGACCGCTGCCCGTCGAATGCCCAGGCCGGTCTGATCACCGTCTATGCGAACTACGAAGGGAATCCGAACTACCTGCTCGGCACGGCGCCGGTCTTCGACCTTCAGCCACAGAGCGACCAGACCGCTCTGTTCGCGTTCATCGTGCCGACTCTGAACATCCCGATCACGATCCCGGTCGCCGTGCGGACCTCGGGCGACTACGGGCTGCGGTTCACCGTTCAGGACATCACCCAGGTGACGCCGCTGGCGGGCGCGGAACTGACCTTGTGGGGATTCCCGGCGCTCGCCGCCCACAACAGCCAGCGCTTCCCCAAAGGGGCACCGGGCGAACCGGCCGGCTGCCCTGGTGTCGCCAACACCAGCTGCCTGGGCGCCCCGGTTCCCTCGAGCATCCCGATCCAGCCGCTCACCGACAATCCCACCACCTGCACCGGGGCGCCGCTGACCACGACTCTCGAAGTCCAGACCTACCAGGACCTCGAACACCTCTCCCGCAAGGAATCCGAATACCCCGAAACCACGAGCTGCGATCTCGAGGTCTTCAACCCCGTCCTCTACGCCAGCCCGACAACGACGGAAACGGATGCGCCCTCGGGGCTCAACCTCGAGCTGAACGCGCCGCAGTCACTCGGCTTCTCCGCCTCCCCCTCGGAGCTGAAAGCCGCAACGGTTACCTTCCCGCCTGGATTCACGATCAACCCCGATGCCGCGGACGGCCAGAGCGCCTGCGCCGACTCTCAGGCCAACTTCGACTCCGAGGGGCCGGCCGAATGCCCCAACCAGTCGAAGATCGGAACCTTCTCGATCGGAACGCAGGCGCTCAGCGGACCGCTTGAAGGAGCCGTGTATATCGGCGAACCGAAGCCCGGAGACCAGTACCGGCTGTTCATGATCGCCTCCGGGTTCGGGATCAACGCCAAGCTCATCGGCACCGTCAAGCCGGACCCCGTCAGCGGCCAGCTCTCGATCTACTTCGAAAACCTGCCGCAGGTCCCCTTCGAAACCTTCCAGCTGCACCTTTTCTCGGGCGAGCGAGCGCTGATGGCAACGCCGACCTCGTGCACCTTCTACACGACCCAAGCGGAGTTCTACCCCTGGAACACGACGCTGGCCGAACAGCGCTCGACCCAGACCTTCGGGCTCGAATCGGGCCCCCACGGGAACAGCTGCCCGGCCCGGATCCGGCCCTTCAAGCCCAGCCTCGAAGCCGGGACGTCGGACCCCGTCGCCGGCGCCTTCAGCGCCTTCAGGCTGCTGCTCGAACGAGAAGACGGCGACCAGTACCTCGGCCATCTCAACTTCACGATGCCGCCCGGCCTGACCGCGACTCTCCATGGCATTACCTACTGTCCGGAGGCCGACATCGCCGCCGCTGCCAACACGCCCGGGCGGGTCGAGCAGGTTGCCCCCAGCTGTCCGGCGAGCAGCGAGATCGGCACCTCCAGCGTCGCCGCCGGGCCCGGCCCCCATCCCTTCCACGCCGTCGGCAAGATCTACATGGCCGGCCCCTTCCAGGGCGCTCCCCTCTCGCTGGTTGCGGTGACGCCGGCGATCGCCGGCCCCTATGATTACGGCACGGTCGTCGTCCGCGTCGCGATCCACATCAACCCGGTCGACGCGCACGTCGTCGCCGACTCCGAAACCGTCCCCGAGATCATCGGCGGCATCCCGATCCGGATGCGCTCGATCCAGGTCAACATCGACAAGCCGGACTTCATGATCAACCCGACCAACTGCAGCCAGTTCTCGGTCCTCTCCGAAGGGGTCGGTGACCAGGGCACCCAGGCCAGCTTCTCCTCGCCGTTCGCGGCCGTCGACTGCGCGACCCTGCCCTTCGGCCCGAGGATGGCGATCAGGCAATTGGGGGGGCACAAGGCGACCGGGCGCGGCAAGGATCCCAGCCTCCAGCTCGACCTCAAGACGAGGGCAGGCGACGCAAATCTGAAGTCGCTGACCGTGACCCTGCCCAACGCCTTCGAGATCGACCAAAAACACCTCGGGAACATCTGCTCTGAGAAAGAACTGGCCGCGACCCAGTGCGCGGGACGCCAGGCGATCGGCACCGCGACGACGAAGACACCGTTGCTCGACCAGCCGCTCTCTGGCCCCGTCTACGCGGTCTCGGGGTCCGGCGGGCTGCCCCGGCTCGCCTTCGTTCTCAACGGCCAGGTGGACCTCCTGCCCCGCGCCGAAACCTTCACTACCAAGGGCTCGCGGCTCTCGACCACGGCGCCCGTCATTCCCGACGCTCCGATCGGGCACTTCAGGTTGACCCTGTTCGGTGGCAAGCAGGGCTACCTGAGCAACACTCGGAGCCTCTGCGCCAAACCGCCGCTGGTCTCGGTCGGGTTTGTCGCCCAAAACGGCAGACAGCTGACGAGGAATGTCGCTGTCAAGGCCGCCTGCGGTGGCGCAAACCAGAGGCGCAAGCGACACGGTGCCGCCGGGAGGCTCGGCGCCTAGCGGCAGAAGCTGCGGCGTAAGGAATCGCCCGGCCAGGGCGGCAAATCGAACCGGAGGAGACGATGCACCAGAAGACAAGGAAAACCGAGGGCCGCATTCGCCGGCATCTGACCTACGCGAACGTGATGGTCACGATTCTGGCCTTCGTCGTCTTCGGCACCGCAGCCTCCTATGCCGCCTCGCAGCTCGGCAAGAACTCGGTCGGCCCGAGGCAGCTCAGAGCCGGGGCGGTGACCACCGGCAAGCTCGCCAACAACGCGGTCAACGGCACGAAGGTCGCGAACGGCTCGCTGACCGGCAGCGACATCGACCTCAAGCAGCTCGGCACCGTGCCGGCCTCCGAGACCTCCGCGACCTCCGGCAACGCCGGCACCGTCGGCGGGCACGCGGCCGAATGCTCCGCCGGGACGACCCTGATCCAGGGCATCTGCTTTGACAGTCACTCGAACCCGGTCGCCCCCAACCTGGAAGCGGCGACCGAAGACTGCGCGTCCAAAGGCGGCTACCTGCCGACCCCGATGGAGCTCTACTCGACCAAGGGGATCCTCAACCTCGGCAACGGGACCGGCCCCTCCCAGCACCAGTACACCGACGACGTCTACAGCAAAGTCGGCGAAGGCAAGTACTCGACCGTGGTCATTGACGGCACCGGCAGCCCGGTTGAACAGGAAACAAATCAAGCCTCGGCCTACTTCTGCGCCTACCCGCTAGTTCGCTGAGACCGCCCGAAATGAGCGGCCTGGGCTAGACGCTATGGCCTCGATTAATCACCGGAGCCATCCGAGGTAGGCCGGACCCTCTCGCTCAGTCGGGGGTTTACCTGACCGGAGACGGGCTCCGGCTGACCCCAGGCGAAGGAGGGTCCGGCCATGAACGGCACGATGACATGGGTTGGGTTGGATGTCCACGCGCGCTCCACGCACGCCGCGGCGATCGATTCGCTGAGCGGCGAGCTGCACAGAGCGCGCTTTGGCCCCGGCACCGAGGAGGTGGTGGGATGGCTCGGCGGCTTGGCGGCCCCGGTGCGGGCGGCCTATGAGGCGGGGCCGACCGGGTTCGGGTTGATGCGGGCGGCAACGAGCGCCGGCATCGAGGTCGCGGTGGTGGCGCCGAGCAAGACGCCGCGGGCCTCCGGCGATCGGGTAAAGACAGACCGCAAGGACGCTGAGCTCCTGGCGCGGCTCTTGCTCGCCGGGCAGCTAAAGACGGTCACCGTCCCGCCGGAGTGGCTGGAAGCGATCCGCCACCTGGCGCGCACCCGCGAACAGGTGCGCCGCGACCTGATGCGTGCCCGCCACCGGGTCTCAAAGCTCCTGCTCGTGCACGGGCGGGTCTACCCGGGCAAGAGCACCTGGGGCCACGATCACCGCCGCTGGCTGTCACAGCAGGCCTTCGAGCACGAGCCGACCGAGCTGGCCTTCGTCGACCAGCTCGCCGCCGTCGACGGGCTCTGCGCCCGCCGCGAGGCCCTCGATGAGCGGCTCTCGCGGCTGGCCACCGAAGAGCGGCTGTGGCCGACGGTCGCCCGCCTGCGCGCCTTCCGCGGCATCGACACCCTCACCGCCCTGATGCTCCATCTCGAGCTCGGCGGCGACTGGCGCCGCTTCTCCTCGCCGCGCAAGCTCTCCAGCTGGCTCGGGCTGACCCCCTCCCTGCAGCAGTCCGGGGAGTCCTCAAGTCAGGGATCGATCACCAAGACCGGCTCGGTGATTGCCCGCCGGCTGCTGGTCGAGTCTGCCCACCACTACGCCAGAGTGCCGCGGATCGGCGCCACGCTCGCCAACCGCCAGGCCGGCCAGCCCGACCATGTCCTGCAGATCGCCTGGCGCGCCCAGCACCGCCTGCACCGAGTGGGCAAGCGGCTGCGCGAGCGCGGCAAGCCTGGAAACGTCGCAACCGTCGCGGTTGCCAGGGAGCTGGCGGGCTTCCTCTGGGCCGCGGCCACCGCGCCATGAGCTGACCGCCCCCCACAGCGGTCGCGCTCGGTCACCTGGGTCCGGGCCAAAGGCCGCCGGCACGCGCGATGTCACTATGGGCGGCCCTCACCGGCTATGCCCGTTCCTAGATTGCGCTCGCCGGCGACGAAGCCAGCGCCCTGGGATAGCCAACTCCCGCATTGTCAGACTGACAGCCGTCGATTTCGTGCCCGGGCCCGGGCACCGAGCCCCTCTCACATCCGGCCGTTTTGCGGTCGCGATCAGCGCTGGGTACTTGACAAATCGGCGGCCATATCAGGGGCGCGTCCGCACGAGGACGCGGGCGCGGCGCGCCGGGACCATCGTCACGCGCGGCTGGGAGTGCAGGCGCGACCGGCGAGTTCGCTCAATCGATCGTAAGTTCGCGCGTCGGGTTTGCCCGGTTGACCGCGACCGTCATGTGCGCGCCGATACGGAGGCTTGCGAGCTTCACTGCCGGCACGCGATTCATGAACACGCTCTCAATCGGGCTGGAGCCGTCGATCGGCAGCTCGGCCTTGAACACGTACATCGGATCGTCCGGATCGGGCAGTGAGGGGTCCAATTCTCCGACGGTCTTGCCGGACGGCGAGAACTCGCGCAGGACCGCGGCCATTCGCTGGCCGCTCGCCAAAAGCTCCGCCGCTGACATCTTTTTTTGGCCTGTCTCGCCCGTTGCCTGTACCGCCGCACCAATATCGCCCGCGCTGGCGCTGTCAAGGCCAGCCTCGCCCTCACCTGTGCCGCCGCCGCTGGCTCCCACTCCCCAACAACCTCGAAGTTCTCGTGATCCTCGGGGTCGTAACGCACTGAGATGGTGTCGCCTGGCTGCAGCTTCCCGATCACCGAGAACTGCACCTGCCCACGGGTCGCCACATCAAAGCGCCCGCTCCCGTCCGCAGGTGTGATCCGCAACGTCAGGTCGACAAGTGGCGTGAAGTTCTGCTGGCCCACCTCGGTAAACGACACAAGCTCAGCTTGGGTTTCGACGCCCGCATCCGCCAACCGCTTCTCACGCATCCTCCCTCCGAATAGTCCCATCTTTTCGGACCCTCCCTTTTCGCCGGCAGTTGGTCGGTCGGAGTCTAGTCCCGATCGTCTATCTGACTACCGCGTGGCTGCCAGTAGCGACCGAACGACATCGGCGAGGCCCAGCGCGACCGGCACTCCTCCCGAAAAGGACAGCGAAGGCTGCGATCGCAAGCGCGGCGGTGCGCCGTCGCGGGTGCGGTCCCCCAGCGAGTTAAGGTCGGCGAGGATCAGCGACGGATTGATCGAGTCCGACAGCGCAAACGTGGCTACCACCAGCGGCTCAGCACGTCTTCCCTTTGGCTTGCAGGCTCCTTGCAGAGGTCTCGCATGCCACCCTGTCAACAACAAGAGGTGAGTGAGAAGAGGCGACGGAAGGGGCGCCCGGATTGTCCTAGGCGGCGCCCGCCGCCGGTCCCGGAGCTCCGCGGGCCGCTCGCCGAGTAGTAGGTCATGATCGTCATTCCGACCGCCAACCTGGACGTCTGCTCAACGAGCTATGGCCGAATAACCATTAGAGGCCGCGGCACGCCGGGTTGGACCTTCGCTCTGCGCGAGAGCTTCCGCTTCTCGAAGACAGCGAGTAGACGCCTGGGCCAGGGCGATTTGCTGCCGCCTCGTGCGACATGCGGGAGTCTGAGCTACCGCCGGCCCGACGCTCGCCCTGGAGAAGAGCGACAGTTCGCTCCGCTCCCGCATTCGCGTGAGGCTGTCGCACAAACCCCCAGCGGCCCCGTAGGAGCCCGTTTCCGCCTCGGCGAAAAATCGGGGGAGCCGTTCGTCGACCGCCCCGCGCTCGGCCTGTCAGTCGCCCCGCCAGCCGTTCCAGCGCGTGTCTGAGCAGCCGTAGGGGTCCCTGTCGCGAACACCCTTTGTGCGACAGCCTCGCGTGGATGCGGCACTCTGTGCCGTCGCAGGCGCTCGAGGGCGGTTAACCTTGGTTGGTAGCTCGACGAGTGGACGAACGGAGGGGCCGCAAAAGAATCGCGCCAGCCTCTCCCGCCGCAACTTACAGGGCGTTCTGGGATTCTTCAGAGCAACGACCGAGCGAGGGGAGAGGCGGCAATGACTGTGGGACGACGGTTGGGAGTGGCCGCAGTGGCGTGCGCTCTGTCCGGCCTGCTCTCGACGGGGCCGGCGGTGGCGGCCCCAACCGGTGAAATCCACGGCAAAGTCACCGATCATCTGGGCGAACCGATCGCCGGGATCTCCGTCTGCGCCGAAGGGCTCACCCCGCTGGTCGGCAGTGAATGTGACTTCAGTACCGACGCCGAAGGGAAGTACTCGATCGGCGGCCTCAAGGCCGCCTCCTATCGGGTCGGCTTTCACGTCGAAAGCAATCCCTCGCTGAACTACGCCCAGCAGTGGTACAGCGGCAAGGCCCACCCCGAAGAAGCGGATCCGGTCGAATTGGCCGAAGGGGAAAAGAGGGAAATCAATGCCCAGCTGCAGAGCGGCGGCGAGTTCCAAGGCAAGGTGGACGACATCAAAACCAGCCTCCCGATCGAAGGGGTGCAGGTCTGCGCGCAGTTGCTCGGCTACTCTCAGACAGGCGAAATCGGCTACTGCGGCCGCAGCAATGCGGCGGGCGAATTCAGCGTCAAGAACCTCGGCACGGGTCACTACCGGCTCGAATTCAGGACCGAAGGGCACGTCGACTACGTCGAAGAGCAGCTCCCCGAACCGCCGGGCTTCATTCCCCTGACGGCAGGTGGGGTGATCGAAGTCGAAGCCCACCTCGAGCCGGGGATCGAGATCGAAGGAACCCTGACCGAAGCGGGAACGGGGACGCCGATCGTCGGCCTCTCAGGGCCCTACTCGGTGCCGGCCATATGCGCGCTGAATTCGATGACCCAGGCGCGGATCAAGTGCGCCGGCGTGGAAGCCGGCGGCCATTACCTGATTGCAGGCCTGCCGGCCGGTACCTACGCGGTTTCCTTCGCCGTCGACGGGGTCGAAGAAGGACTCGACCCCAACCCCGACGGCTACGTGCGGCGCTACTGGAAGGAAGTCCCGAACTTCGGCGAAGCGACGATGCTTGCCGGCACCAAGGGAGCGTTTTTCCACGAAATCGACGCCGTGCTGACCCGAGGCGAAGAAGTCTTCCCGAACTGCGAAGTCAAAAGCGCATGCCCGCCGCCATCCACCTCCACCGCCAGCAGCATCACTGCGACGGCGCTTCCGCAGGCGACCCCGGTTACGCCATGGCTGCGGTGCAAGACGGGCTTTCGTCGCGTGACGAAGAGCGGACACCCGCGATGCGTCAAGATTGGGAGGAAGCACAAGCACCGCCAGCGTCACCGGCAGAGCTAAGCGATGGGCGCAGAGCGAAGGGCGCCAACGCCCAGTCGCCCCTTCCACAGAACCTGATCGACACCCGAGGTCCTTCAGGTCCTGCTTGGGGCTTGCTGCCTGAACGACATTGCCCGAACCCAAGAGCCCTGTTTGAATGGTCGGCAAAGCCGGAGATGTGACCTCGCCCATCGGGGCCTGGACGTGTCCGCTGGGCCGCTCGGAAGTGGGCGCGCCCACGGCCTCACCGGCGCCGCCGGCCTCTTGACCGCCGCCCGCCTAGGCTCCTTGAGGCTCAAACGCCATCCTGCGCCTCGCCATGGATGCATCGCCTGCGAGGCAGCCAAGCTGCCTGCTGCGGCGGAGCGCTAGGGTCGGAGCGGGTCAAGGCCATCTGGCGGGCGAGTGTCGCCGGCGCTCAGACGCCCCGCTCAGCGAGCGATGAACTAGGTTCGTTGGACGCGGGTTGCGTTGCTCGGCGGCCTCCTGCGGCCGGAGCGCGCCGCGATCACGCCCGTCGTCGGCGGGTTGCCGCCCGTGGGCGAGTCGCCTCACGCACGAGGCGTCTCACAAGTCTGTGAGCCGCCGCGAGTGCGCTCACATGGTCGATCCAAGCCTCGGATTTCGCGGCCCTTATTGTCGATATGCGGACCGCGATAATGGTGCTCGGGTTGTAGCGTTCGCGATGTGAAATCCGGGATGGGCAGCGGGTCTGGACCGAGGCCCAAGGCGCTCGCCGCCATCATCTTCTTCGACGTGGCCGGGCCGCTGGCGGTGTACTACGGTGCTCGTGCCGCGAATCTCTCGAACGTGGCTGCGCTGGTTCTGAGCGGAATCTTGCCCGCCTTCCGCGTGGCTGGCACGGTCCTCCGGTACCGTCGCCTCGACGTGATCGGCGCACTGGTCCTCTCCGGGATCGCGCTGAGCAGTGTGGCGGGCTTGGCGAGCGGCAGCGCCCGGCTCTACCTACTCGACGGGCTTGTCCCCGGGATTGCGCTCGGCACGCTGTGCGTGATCTCGCTGCTGTGGGAGCGGCCGCTGATGTTTCGCGTCGCCCTGGAGACGATGGGGGAGGACTCCCCAAAGGGTCGTGCATTCGCCGAGCTGTGGCGCTACCCGGGCTTCCGTCGATCGTTCCGGACAATCACCCTGGTGTGGGGCTTGGCGTCTCTCGCTGAGTCGGCGCTCCAGGCGATCATCGTTGAGACGAGTTCAATCAATACTGCCAAGCAGACCTCCAACATCTTGCCGGTGATCGTGTTCGTCCTGACGTTTGCCTGGACCCGAGCGTACGGCATGCGGGCCCAACAGCAAGGCCAGCGCCTGTCGGTCACCAGTGGCGAGAGCGATTTCCGAGATCCGGCGACCTGAGGGCGGTAACCGAGGGAGCCCCAGTGTGCCTGCTTAAGATGGTTGGCCGAGTGGGCGCCAATGCAACGCGCGCGATCGCCTTGGCGCGCCAGGAGGACGCCCGGACTGTCGCCCAGAAGACGACCGCCCAGGACGAGAAGCGATTGTGGCGAGAGGCCACAAGCTCATGCAACCGCATCCTCCTCCTACTGCGGGCGTCCCTTCTCAGCGCTGCAGTATGCACCTTGGCCGTCGAGCTCTGGCGGATCTGGTCATTGGTACCTGCCGGCTCGAAGAGAACTGTCAGGCGGACCATCAGCGTCTTGCCCTGCTTGAGTGCCGCCCGTATCGCGCCACGCGGCCTGATATGCAGCCTGTAGCGGCCCGCCGCGGTTATCGCAGTTCTTGTCGCTCCAAATTCAGGTGCCTGTACGGCGCAGCGACTTGAGGCCCCGGCCTGAGCGCTACTGCAGCGAGCATCCATCCTGCTACCTGGAGCAGGGGATGATGATTCTTCAGTTGGTCCGAAATGACGCACGGCGAGTCGAGCCTTCGTCGCATCGCTGATCACTTCACCGCGGGCCTGGACACTCCCCGGCTCCGGGAATTCGTATTCGAGAACGATTTCGCCGCTCTTGCCGTTGACGATGGGTTTCCCCCGCTCAATCGGTGGATTGGTTGGTGGAACGGGTGGCGTTTGCTGAGATTCCGGCTTCTGATTGCTGGAGGGTTCCAGGTGTTCGGCGGGAGGTTCACCTGTGGTTGGGGTGGTGTAGGAAACGATTTGACCTGACCCATTTCCCACCACGCAGAAAGAGGTGGACGGGCACGATGGTGAGGAGAAGTTGCCATTCATCTCCAGCGGGATCCAGGCGCCCCATTCACTCCCTTCGTAGAGCGATACCGCGCCTTCAAAACGGGCCGTCGCAACGCAGAACGCCGAGGAGGCACATGACACCGATCCGGCGCTGAACGGTCCGCGGTCGGGCGCGTGGGGGATTTCACCCGGGGTGCTCCAGGTCGAACCGTCATAGGTCAGAGCCTCTCCGAAGTTCTGAACGCCCATATTTGAAAAGTGTTCAGTCACCGCCGCGCAGAACGTTGTCGAGGGGCAGGACACACCCCAGAGGTCGCCTTCCGGATAGATCGGGTCCGGGGCACCCCAGATGCCGTCCTGATAGATCACCGCGTCGTGTTCGCCGACCGCCACACACATCGACGCCGAGCCGCATGAGACCGAGCGCAGCCCAGCCAGAGGATCGATTTCCTGAGGTGCGCTCCAGCTGCTGCCGTTGTAGGTGAGCGCGTAGGTGGCCCGGCCTTCGTGTTCGACGATGTGTTCAGAGAGGGCCACGCAGAAGGAGGCGGATACGCAGGAGACGGAATTCAGATCGCCTCCGTTGTCGACTTCGCTCGGCGAGCCCCAGCTCGAGCCGTTGTATGTGAGCGCGTAGCCGTGTCCGCGGCCGCCGACCGCCGCGCAAAACGAGGCTGTCGGGCAGGACACTGACGCGAGGCCGCCTTCGGGATCGATCGTAGAGGGCTTGCTCCAGCTGGCGCCGTTGAAGGAGAGCGCGCGGCCATGGGCATCCACGGCCATGCAAAAGGAGGATTCTGCACACGAGACGGAGTCAATTCCGCCGCCGCCAACGGGCACCGGCGCGCTCCAGGTGGTGGCGCTGTAGCCGGAGGCATACCCGCCGGCGGCGATGCAGACCGAGTTGCCCGGGCAGGAGAGGGCTCGTGCCGCTCGTTCACTCACTTTGGCCGCGGTGCTCCAGGCGCTGCCGTTGTAAGTGATCGCTTCTCCGCCCGGAGTAAGCGCCGCGCAAAACGTTGTGGAGTAGCAGGAAACGGAGTCGATCAATCCCTGTTTGGCGACCTGGGCCTTGCTCCAGCTGGCGCCGTTGTAGGTCAGCTCATCGCCGAAGTTGCCGGCGGTCACGCAGAAGGATTCCGATACGCACGAGAGCGAGGTCAGGGCGGAGTTGGTTTGGCTATCGAATTCAGTCGGTTTGCTCCACGCGCTTCCGTTGTATGTGGTCTCAAACGCCGGTCCTCCGCCGCCGGGAGCGATCGCCATGCAAAATGTTTCAGAAGAACATGAGACGGCGTCCAGGTCGCCTGCGGAGATATGGACAGGTGCGCTCCACTGGCCGCCGCTGTAGGTCGCGGCATATTCCCCGCCGACCGCGGCGCAGAAGGAGGCCGAGGCGCAGGAGACGTTGTCCAGGCCGCTACCGAGCGCCACCGGTTGGCTCCAGGTGGCGCCGTTGTAGGTCAGAGCAGCGCCGCTTCCGTCCATGGCGACGCAAAAGGAAGGGGTCGCGCAGGAAACCGAAAGCAGCTCGGCATGAGCGTCGATCAGGCTCGCTTCACTCCAGGTTCCGGCGTTGTAGACGGCGGCAGCCCCGGCGGCATCTGCCATACCCACGGCCACGCATAATGAGGTGGAAGGACACGAGATGGAATTGGTCGTGATCGCCGGATCAACTGGCTTGGGCGCCGACCATTCCTCTGCCGCGCGAGCGCTCGGGGATCCGCTGAGCAATAGCGATCCGACCATGGCCACGGCCCCGATCCAGATTCGTGCGCTGAAACGCGAGCCCGGGGCTGAGCGCGGCCTCCGATCGACCTTCGCCCGCTGGCCCATAACCCTGCCCATCGGCCAAGGATACCCTGGCGCGATCGAGGGACCCGTGCGGCGGTGGGGCCCGAAGATCTCGCGCCCAGGACCCTGCAAAGCAGCGCTAGGCGGCCGAGGGATCCCGCCGGCGTTGGGGGCCGATCGAGGCCCAGTTGTTCACCGGTGCTACAAGCAGGCGAACTTTGGGGCCGCAAAGCGCGGCGTAGAGCGCAAATCGGCTCGGGGAGCGCGGGGCGAATGGGCAGGGGATCGCGGTTCCCTGCCCAATCCGGTCCGGCGGCGCCGTGCGGCCGAGGAGCGGTCGCCTCGGGCCGCCGGAATCTGGCCCGGCTCGAGTTGGCGCCGCCAGATCTCGCCATGTCCATCCAGCGCCAAAGCTCGCGTCGGTCGGCGGAAGCGAGGGGCAGATGCAGGCGAGGAGCTGCTCGGAGCTTTGTCGACTCGAGGAGAAGTGGAGTCGAAACTCTGCGGCGGCCCTCTGGCGGGCGCTACAGTGGCGCCAGGCTGCGTTCGGTCAAAGGAGGAGAGAGATGAAACTGCGGAAGAGACGCCGGCCTCGGCGCAAGCCGGGCACGGATGCCGATCAGATCGGGGCGGCACGACTCTCGCGATCGCTGTTCATTCTTGGCGGTGCTGGCGCCGGCCTCATCTTGCTGGTTGGTGTGATGGCGGGGACCTCTGGGGCGAGGACTCCGACAGGCATCGGGAAGAGCTTTGTCTATGAGCCGGTTCACGCCCTTCTGATCGTCAAGGACAAGGCCACCTCCGAATACCCCTCCCTGAAATGGACCGGGTTCGGCCGCCTCGAGCAAAAGCTCGAGCCGAGCAAACTGCCAGTCCTGCTCGCGCCTGGCGGCACGATTGCGGTCGTCATCAACAGCCGCGACACCACCAACGGAGATGAGACCCTGACCGCGAGCGGCACAACTGACCCCTGCAGCGGCGATTGGGAAGGGAAGCCTGAACCCGGCTCGATCGTCGTGCAGGTCACCCAGAAGGCAGGCGGGAAGCTGGCGACAATGTGGGCGATCCCGACCGGATTCGCCTCGCCGAATTGCGGGCGCCTCTATGACCAGTTCGGCGGCGAAATCCAGGCCCACGCCACCGTCAGCGGCGAGATCGGCGATCGCCATCTGGTCCTGAGCATTGATGACAAAACAAAGCCCAAGACCTCCCCCGGGCGCGAAACCCAGCAGACCGTCAGCTGGAACGGCAGGGTCGTTCTCGATCTGAAATAAGCGAGGCTTCTGCGCGCCTCGGACAGGCCAGGGGGACGCTTCGGCAGGCTGCTTGGCGACGAGTCCACAGTCCCCAGGAATACGCAACTCGCCCGGCCAGGCCCGATCAAGTCACCGACGGATTACGAGTCGCGCCAGATGGCTCTAACAAGCCAAATTTGGCGTGCCAGAGCGAAGCGGCTCTGAGCAGTATCGGCGCTCCGTGGAGACAGGTACAAACTTCGGGACAAGGCTTTCACCGGCGCGAGCCGGTTGCCGATTGAGCCGATCGAGCGTCATGCATCGCGACCACAAAGACCTGGTCAGAGGACTCCTCGTAGCGATAGAGCATGATCATCCAGGACCAGGGACCAAGCACAAACCGAGTGCGGGCCCATCGACCAGCCAACTCGGGGCCCGAGAGCGGGAAAGTCTCCAGAGCTCTAAGTGAGCCGGCGATTCGAGCCCACGCGTCGTCGGGGAGGGCGAAAGCTGAGATCGCCTCATCCACGTCGCGCCGGGCACGCGGGGTGACGATTACCCGCGCCACTCAAGCCAGCTCGTCGAGCGGCGTTCCCTCTCCCCTGCCAGCCTCGGCGAGGCCCTCTTGGGTTCGCTTCCAAGCGCCCGGAATCGCATCGAGGATCTCCGTGATACGCACAGCGTCTGGGTCGGCGTCATCGAGCGCAGTCGAAAGCAGGGAGCGAGCAAGGGTCCCCTCTTGCACGTGAGTCCGCTCGGCGAGCCTCGCGAGCTTCGACGCATGCTCCCCGTCGAGGGTGACATTCAGGCGCTTTGCCGAAGCATCCACTCGGTTTAATGTACACGACTTAGCACGCCTTGTGCAGACCTTGCTGGCCCCTCGCCGCCGATCACCCTCTGCTCGCCTCGATGACGCGATCTCCCGGTTCTCGCCCGCCCACCTCCTGGTCGCTCTTCGCGACGAGGATAGTGCCGGTTGGCAGGAGCGCGGCCTGTTGGAAAGCGCTACCCGAGCGGGCGCGGGCGCCGATCACCGTTTTCGACTCGCCGTCGCCCTCAGAAGCTGCGCCGACGACAGTGGGTAAACGGGGCGGGCTGGGCTCGAACCAACGACCGACGGACTGCGGCTTATGGGTCGCCCGCAGACGGCTCTAGCGAGGTGAATTTGGCGTGTTAGAGCGAAAAGACTCTGGGGAGTTTCGCGGAGTCGGGGACAGGTTCGCAGGTGGTCGGCTCGCAGATCTCGGTCGGTAGCGGCCCGGTTTCGGTCGCGATCACCCCCGACGGGAAACGCGCCTACACCGCCAACTACTACATCAATGGCAGCGTCTCGGTGATCGACACCGCCACCAATCAGGTGATCGGTACGCCGATCATGGTCGGTAGCGACCCTGCCAGCGTCGCGATCACGCCCGACGGCAAGCGCGCCTACGTTGCCAACGAAGCCGACGGCAGCGTCTGTGATCGACACCGCCACCAACGAGGCGGTCGGCTCGCCGATCTCGGTCGGCAGCCATCCGCACGCACTAGCGATCGTCCCCGACCAGCCGCCGGTTGCATCGCTCGCCGACCCCTTCGCCCGACCGGATGTGCCGATCGTCTTTAACGCGGCGGCCTCGACCGATCCCGACGGCAGCATCGCCCGATATGAATGGGCCTTCGGCGACGAAATCACGGCGGCCAGCGGCGGCCCGAGCGAAAGCCATACCTACGCCGCCCCGGGCCAATACCAGGGGACTCTGACGCTGACCGACAACGAGGGCTGCTCCACCGCCCTCGTCTTCACCGGGCAGACCGCCTACTGCAACGGATCGGCAGAGGCGAGGCAAACGCAGGCGCTCAAAGTGGCCTTCCCGGCGGTTCAGGTCAGGTGCCAGAAGCGGGCCGAGGGACGGGGCTGCAGGTTCGAACTTCGGGCGGTCACAAAGAAGCGCAAGGGAAGGCCAGAGACGGCAGTTGCGAAAGCGAAGGTAAAGCCCGGCAAGGCCGCGATCCTGACGCTGAAGCCAAAGCCGCCCTTCGCCACAAAGCTTGCTTCCGCGGCGAGGATCCTGGTCAAGGGGGGCGTGACGATCAACGGCACCAGACAGACCCTCATTCGCAGGCTCAAGGTCGTCCAGTAAGCGAACCACCCGGCCTGGTTATCCCGAAGCGGCCCCTCCAACAAATACTTGGTCTGGCTCGTTGACACTCTGAGACCAAGTGCAATACTCCACCGATCTTGACCGAGTCCGAGAGCGTCACTTTCGGTTTCGTCGACGCAATCCTCGCCAGAGACTTACCCCGCGCCTGCAGCGCGTTGCATCCTGACATCGACTTCCGGGCGATGACGCCAAATCGAGTCTGGGAGGCGAACGGACCTGCCGGTATTGAGGACGTCCTGCGCGCCTGGTTCGAGCATCCCGAAAGGGACGTCGAGCATGTCGATGCCACCGAGCCTGCGTCCATCGAGGACACCTCGCGCGTTGGCTGGCGGGTCTATGGCAGCGACAACGACGGTCAGTTCATCTATGAGCAGCAGGCCTATCTGCGCGAGAACGACGGGCAGGTCGTCTGGCTGCGTCTGATCTGCAGCGGTCCGCGTCCCAGGGGAGACGTGTCCTCTGCGTAATCGTTGACCGGCGGCCCGCCAGCCTTGCCCTGCCATCTGTTGGAAGCGTTCGAGGTGGCTCGGTTGAACCGCTCGATGCTGCGACTTCGGCCGACGCCCGGGTGGGGACAACGGCCGGTCGCGGACCGAATTGCCTGGCGGCGTGGAGCCGCAGCGCGCGGACGACCGGGGCAGAGGGCCGGGTATTGTCGCTTCGATGAGCTTGCCTCCGCCCTCGCGCTCGCTTCTCTCTCCGAAGGTCCTCGGCGCGCTCTACCGAAAACACCTCTCAGACCCGCGCCAGGAGCGACTGTTTCTCGGCAACGTTGGCTTCATCGCGTCGTTTGCCACCGTACGCGGCATCACCCACTCCATTCGCGCGGGCCGCGGGCCGTTTCGAAACGTCACTCCCGGCGGCCGCCACATCCACCACATGACGTTCGGGATCCTCGGGTTGTTATTCACCGGATACGCATGGAACGCTCAGGTGGGCCTAGGGACCGACCCTGGACATCGTTGGAGCTCGCGCGCATCGGCTGCCAGCTATGGGATGGCCTCAGCGCTGACCCTCGATGAGTTCGCCCTGTGGCTCAACCTCCAGGACGACTACTGGACCAAGGAGGGGCGGGAGAGCATTGATGCGGTGGTCATATTCGGGTCGCTGCTCTTTCTCGCCTTGATGAATCGCGACCTCGTTCGAGAGGCCACCCTGATCGCCAGCGGGCGCCGCGATGCTCGCAAGTTGCTGGCGCGAGACGCCAACTGGCGGCCTCGGTTCGGCCGCAGGTAGAAATCGGCTGCGCCGCTGGTTTCCGGCCACTACACGCACAAAGCCAAGAAAGAAAGTAGGGCATATGAAGACGATGACGTGTAAACAACTGGGTGGGCCCTGCGATTTCGCCCACCACGGGACTACCGCGGATGAAGTCATAAAGGCGCAGGACAAACATCTAAAGGACACGGTTTCAGAGGGTGATGCAACGCACGAAAGTGCTTTAAAGGAGATGAAGGGTAGGTGGAAACATCCCATCTCAGGAATGGGGTGGTACAGGAAGGCGAAGCGTGATTTTGCCGCCCTTCCTGAAGACTGATCGCTAACAGAGCTTGTGTTTGGTTAGCCGAGCGAGCATTTGAGCACCAGGCCCCGCTCACCATCGCTCGGGAGGAATCTCGGGACCTTAACCCTCGCCGTGGGCGGCCCTGCTTTTGCGGTCCGGGGTGACTCTGATGGCGCCCGCTGAGGGGCGGGCGCGTGCCCAGGCTCGTGGTAGCTTGGGAGCCGTGCCGCCTGCCAGTCGTTCCCGGTTCCGAGCGCGATGGGTGCCGGTGGTGGCGCTTGCCTTGATCGTTGTTGTGGTACTGGTCGTGGTGAGCGGCAGCTCGTCGCCAACCACTGGCTATGACATCTCCTATCCGCAGTGCTCGGGTTCCTATCCGTCGAATCCGCTGTTCGGGATCGTCGGTGTCAATGGCGGGCTGGCGAAGAACGCAAACCCGTGTATCAGCAGCGAGCTGCACTGGGCCCGCGACGCACCGGGCCAGAAGCGCCCCAATCAGCCGCCCCTGTCGTTGTACATCGACACGGGTAACCCTGGCGGACATCACGTTGCCGATTGGCCCAGCGTCGGCACCGCGCCTGCCTACGGTGCTTGCAGCGGCCTGCTGACCAACTCCTGCTCCTACATTTATGGCGAGCAGCGCGCCGCTCACTCCTACCGGCTCCTCGCCGCGCTCGACCCGGTCGCGGCCAAGACTGCGCCGTGGTGGCTGGACGTCGAGCTGATGCTGAGCTGGGCTGGGACTTCCCAGCTCAACGTCGCTGCGCTGCAGGGTTTTATCGCCGGCCTGCACAACGCCGGCGCCAGCGGACCGATCGGGATCTACTCCAACAGCGCCCAGTGGAAGGAGATCACCGGGCTGACAGCGCAGACAACACCGAAGGCCTTCAACGGCCAGCTGCCCGACTGGGTGGCCGGGACCGACGCAACACTCACGCAGGCGCGACAGAACTGCACGAGCGGTGGCTTCACCGGCGTGGCGCCGAACCTCGTGCAGTACCGGATAGGCCCGCTCGACGCCGACCTCCGCTGTCCTGGCACACGCTGAGCGCCCACCAACGCGCCCGCCGGAAAAGACCGCGTTGCCACGCGTCCATTCATCTGTCGGGAGTGCTTTTGCTTCAAGAGGTTCCGCCCGACTTCAGGGGCTCGACGAGCAGACGAACTAGGTGGACTGACTCCAAGTTCTCCCGACACACCCGACACACACGACGATCGGCACCGCGGCGCAAATGCGTGTTCAGTCGTGCGTATGCTCGCCAGAGGTTCACGGCGCGTAGCTGGCCGTGACCCTGCCCAACTGCGCGAGTGCGCCAGTGCTGTCCCCTTTGCCCTGGGTATCCACCACTCGGACCCGCAGGAAGAGGAACGAGCCCGGTTCGATCAGCGGTGGGCTATTCAGGGTGAAAGTTGGGCAGCCGTGGCTCTTGTTTCCCAGCGAAACCGCCTGGTCGAGGGGCGTGGAGGCTGTCGAGGGTGGAAAACCTGTGCCTGTGTCGGCCTCGTTCAGCTCGTAGACCCAGATGTGGTTTATCACCGTGTTCGTCAAGGCGTCGCCGGGAGGGTAGGGCCCGACGAAGTAGCAGAAGCTCACTGAGCTGAGGCGAACCGCGGTCCCGCTGAGGATGCTGGGGCTGAGCAGGAACTGCTGCATCTGCCCGGTCGCGGTGAACGGGCCCCCGAAGCCGCCGAACTTGAAGGCGTCCTCCTGGGAATTGCCGGAACCGTCGCTCTCGGTGGGATCCGGCAAAACCGAATCGCTCTGGGGCGCAGAGCTGTGGATGACCCAGGCGGCAGGTTGGGCAAGGACAGTGGGACCAGATGGGCCGGGCGGCCCCGCCGGGCCGTCCTGGCCCGCCACTCCCCTTGCTCCAGCGGCGCCGCGCGGACCACTGATGCTCCAGGTCAAGCGCTTGTCGCGGTGGGCGCACTTGCGGGCAACGTACAAGGCGCCCCCTTTGTGCCGCACGCAGGCCGCGATCGTTTCGCCGGAGGGGCCGCTCGTCGCGGCATAGGCACCCCCCGAGACGGCCACAACCAACGCGGCCAGCGCAACGCCCATAGCTGGACTGATCCTGATCCGTCTCATGGCCTAACAGGGGAATCCTAGTCTCTTGCCCTTGACACGGAACGGGATGGGACAAATAGACAAGTCCGGGCCTCGGGCTCGTGCCCGCGGCCTATCGACCGGGCGGTAGCTCACTCACGACCCGCTGTCATATTGCCTCGTTGTTACCAACGAGAACTCGGTTAGGAGATGGCAATCTCGACGAGCAGGCGAACGGAGAGGTGTGCAAAGCGCAGCGGGTGCCCGAAATCGCTGCGGGGCGCTTTCTAGAGCTTTGTTCAACAGAAAACGCCCCGCAGGGGAGGCGGGACGAATTCTGGGGTTACTACAGGGAGGAGAGATAGGTATCTCTATATATGTGGATCCGTGGGAGGTAGGAGGGCTGTGGTGTGCCGCGGGCGCTCGTCGTGGGAAGCGACGGGGGCCATGTAGGCGGCGCTAGACCCATCCAAGAAGCTTGTCATCACGTTCCTCATCGGTCTTGACTGAGGTTAAGCGAGAGGCTCCAAGCGCGGGAAAAGTTGGGGCAAAGTTCGTCTAAAGATTGCCTCGCAAGGGCCGAGGCCGGGTGCCGACGCCACGCTGGGGCGAGGAGGCTGGGATCGCCAGGGTCCGAATCCTTGTGCGTTGAGCCGGCAAAGGTAAAGCCGGAGGCGTTGTGGGCGGTTGGCTCAGTCGGAAGATCACCCGCTCGACGAACAACAGGGAGATCGCGGTTTCGAACCCGCCACCGCCCATCTGCCGAAGCTGGCTCAGCTGCTAATAATGTCCGACATAATTACTAGTCTGCTCGCGTGAAGCTGAAATGGGCGCGTACCGCGACCAAGCACCGGATATCCCGTGAACGCTCTCGTTATGTCATCCAACATTGTGGTCTGCGCTTCGAGGAGGAGCCGGCCAGCTGACGCGCCGGCTGGCGCCAGCACGCGGCTCGTCTTCCTCGGCGACGATGCGAACGGAACCGCGTTGGAGGTGATGGCGGTCGAGCTAGAGGACGGAAGCCTGTTGGTGATTCACGCGATGCCGCTGCGCGATCGCTACTCGAAGCAGTACAAGGAGGTGAAGAATGGCAAAGCTCAAGGAAAATCAAAGGACTAAGGCTGGAGAGGAAATCACTCCTGAGGTTGCCGACGCCCTTGCGGCGGAGGCAGAGCGGGGCTATGACCTCTCAAAGGCGAAGCGTCGCCGGGTCGGCCGACCTTCGCTAGCGCTAGCGGGTCAGGGCCCCTCTCCTCGGATGAGCTTTCGCACCACGCCGGATCTATACCGGGCCGCCCAGAAACGCGCCAAGAAGGAGGGCCGGTCGGTCAGCGATCTTGCGCGCGAGGCGGTTACGCGGTACGTGGGCTCGTAACGTTGCGGCTCCCGTCGGCATCGATGGCGTAGGACCGATCAAATCGGGGGTGGATCGCGGTCTCCGCGAAACCCGGTCCGGCTCAACCAGTTGGGAGAGCGCCTGCCTTACAAGCACCGATTGGATCGGAAGAGGTCGCCGTTTGGCGTTTCTGAGCGGATCCCATGGCGCAGCCAATCAGGCGGTATCAGACCCCGAGCTCGGCGAAGACGCTGGGAGTGCGCGCACAGGCTGGCTCGATCTGCGCCGCGCCCACCCGCAGCCAGCTCGCTGGCAGCATCTCCGGGCTCGCATTAAGCTTGGCGGGCGATGCGCTCCGGTCTGCAAGCTCGCCTTCCTCGTAGTCCGGTGCGTTGTCGGCTTGGGGCCCCTCTTGTCACGATGCTTGTGCTCGCGGCCGCGCTGCTCGCGCTCAGCGACGGCGTCGCCCAGGCCCGCGTGGTGTTTGCCCACGGCCGTGCCTACGGCGTCACGCCCACGCCCAAAGTCAGGAAGGCGGAGGCGCTTTTCGCTTCGCGTGGCCGCGCGCCACTTAGCCTCGGCGGACCCCAGCCGCCGGTCGTGTACCACGGCGGTCCCCTGATCCTCAACTCGAAGCTGTATCTGATCTTCTGGCAGCAGAAAGCCGGAGAATTTCCAAGCGAATACACCGGACCGATCACCCAGTACGCCAGGGACCTCCAAGCCGAAGGCTTGCGGACCACGGATGAGTTCTCCGTCGCCAGGCAGTACACCAACAGTGAAGGAAAGGCGATCACCGGCAAGGTTGAATTCGGCGGCGAAGCGCTCGCGACCGGCCCCTATCCGCCGCTTGATGAATCCGAAGGCTGCACCAAAGCCAAGGCGCCGTGCGTGACCGACACGCAGATCCGTGAAGAGATCGTTAAACAGATCGAAGCCAACCACTGGCCGATCGACCCGGCTAGCGCGCCCGAGGCGCAGTATCTCCTCTACACGCCCGAAGGCGTCTCGACCTGCGAATTCGGTGAATGCGCACCCGAAGAATTCTGCGCATACCACAGCGAGATCACCGAACTCGGCTCCGAAAAAAAGTTGGCCGTATACAGCGACCTGCCCTACGACCCCGAATGCGATTCCGGTCAGGCACCCACCGGTGTGGGTGGAAATAAGGACGCCGACGGCACGCTCGACTCCGAGATCCACGAGATCGTGGAGTCGGCGACCGATCCCGAACCCGAAACTGGCTATACCGATGAAAACGGGGAAGAGGTCGCCGACAAGTGCACCGGGCCAACTGTCGAATCACAGCCGGAGGTCTACGGCACCCCGCTTGGCGGCAGCCTCCTCGACGACACCGCCTTCAACCAGCTGATCGACGGTCACAACTACTACACGCAGCAGATCTGGAGCCAGCAACCGACGAAGACGCCGGCGCCGGCCACCAAAAACGAAGCGGCAGGATGCGCCGCGCGAATCGGTCCCACGCCTTCGTTCACCGCGCCCGCCGCCGGTGAAACCGGCCACCCAATCAGCTTCGACGGGAGCGCGTCCTATGACATCGGCGCCCCGATCACCACCTATGAATGGAACTTCGGCGACGGCTCGCCGGTCGATACCACAAGCGGTTCCACTCCGACCCACACCTACCTGAAATCGGGCCAATACCAGGCCGCGCTGACGGTGATTGACAGCAACGGGACCGAAGATGTCTCGACGCAGACGCTGCCCATAAAAGTGACCGGCGCGGCGGTGGGCTCGCCCTCGGCGACGATCGAAGCTCCGGCCGATCACCAGACCTACCTGGCCGGCGAAACCATCCCCACAAGGTTCTCCTGCACCGAAGCGGCGGGGGGACCGGGAATCGAATCGTGCACTGACTCCAATGGCGCCGACAGCCCCGGCGCCCTCAACGCCTCCACCGCCGGGTCCTTCACCTACACCGTGACCGCCGTGAGCCACGACGGATTGCGGAGCAAAGCGACGATCGCCTACACCGTCTCCTCGTCCAGCCCTAACCTCGGGTCGCCGGGGGGAGCGACCGGCTCCCTGGTAGCCGGGGGACAGGTCAAGTCCCTGAGTGGGGCGCAGAAGCTGGGGCGGGCACTCAAGGCTTGCAAGAAGCTCAAAAAGAGCAAACGCGCACACTGCGTCGCCGCCGCCAAGAAGCGCTTCGCGCCGGCAAAGAGGTAGCACAGCGATAGGATGGTCGGCGATGGGGGTGAGGACCGTACTCGGCGTCACGTTCCTCGCCGGGCTGCTGGCCACGGCGCCCGCCCAAGCGGCGACGATCAAGGTGAACACGACAACCGACGAGCTGACCGCGGGCGACGGGCAGTGCTCGCTGCGGGAGGCGATCGCGACTGTCAACGGGAGCGCCAATGGCGACTGCACGGCCGCTGAAAGCGGCGCGAACACCATCGTGCTCGAAGCTCACACGTATCCGCTGACCTTGGCCGGTTTTCTCATCATCGGCAACCCGACCGGGTGTCTCTCCACCTCTGTGTCCGGCGACACCGATGACTCGCGGGACGAGCTCAGCGTCGCCGGCACCGTGCAGGACCTGACGATCGAAGGGGCGGGCCCGGGGCAGACCGTGATCGACGCCTGCAGGCTTGGCGATCGCGCGCTTGAGGTCATGGCGGGTGCGAGCGTGACGCTGCGCGGCCTGACTATCAGCAACGGTCACGCACGAGAAGGCGGTGGCGGGAGCAACCCGGGCACCTACGGAAGCACCGGCGGAGCCGGCAACCCCGGCGCGAACGGCGGGGGGATCCTGAACGAGGGCACATTGACGCTCATTAACAGCGCGGTCACTGCCAGTCACGCCGGCGATGGCGGCAACGGTGGGCAGGGCGGTCCGCTCGGGGGCAGCGGGGGCCCGGGAGGCGACGGTGGTGAGGGCGGTGGGATCTATTCGAGCGGGACGCTCACGGTAGGTGACTCCACGATCAGCGGCAACAGCGCCGGCAACGGGGGCACGGGCGGTGTCGGTACTGCGGGCAGCACCGCCAACACGCAGTCCGGCAACGGTGGCTCGGGCGGCAGCGGAGGCGGCGGCGGGGGTGGCGGCGGCGTCGCGATCGAGGGCGGGACGGCCACGATCGCAACGAGCACAGTCGAGGGCAACACGAGCGGGGCCGCCGGCGGCGCGCAGCCGGGCCAAGAAAGCGACCCAACTCAGGGCTTCGGCGGCAACGGCGGCTCAGGTGGCTCTGGCGGCAACGGTGCTGGCATCGCGAGCGCCGGCGTGGGTGTGTCGCTTCGGGCGACGAACGACACGGTCGAGGGCAACATCACCGGCGGTGGGACGAACGGGCAGAATGCGGGCACCGGCGTGGGCGGGGAGGACGGCCAGCCCGGCAACGGGGGCAACGGCGGCTACGGTGCCGGCCTGCTTGACGTGCACTCGACGGTGCAACTCGACAACCTGACTGTCGCCGAAAACTCGACCGGCAAAGGCGGGAGCGGCGGCGCGGCCAGCCAAACCCACCCGGCCGGTGCCTTTGGCTCTGACGGTCACGGCGGTGGAATCTACGCCACGCTGTCCTCGCCCACGCTCCAGAACACGCTCCTGGACGACAACCGGCCCGGCGGCGATTGCCGCGGCACGATCACCGACGGCGGTCACAATCTCATCTACTCGTCGCCGTCGCTCGAACCGTTCCCGCAGGACCCCTGCATCGTGACGAACTTCATCAAGGCGGACCCGATGCTCGCCCCGCTGGCGGACAACGGTGGACCGACGCAGACGATGCGCCTGCAGCCGGGCAGCCCGGCAATCGATCAGGTGCCGATTTCGGGTGCCGGCTGCCCGGCGACCGATCAGCGCGGCGTCCCCCGCCCCGGCGCTGCGGCCTGTGACATCGGCTCCTATGAGGCTGTTCCCCCCCAGGCAACGACCGGACCGGCGAGCGAGATCAAACCGGTCGCGGCGACGCTTTCAGCAACAGTCAAAGCAAATGCCGCCGATGCGGGCGTCCACTTCGAATACGGCACGAGCTCCGGCTACGGAAGTAGCACGGCGGACCGCCACCTAGCGGGGGTCACGGGTGTTTCGGTGCTGGCCCCGGTGATCGCCCTGACGCCCGGGATGACCTATCACTACCGAGTTGTCGCGAGCTCGATCGACGGGACGACGTATGGCGCTGACCGCACGTTCGATACACCCGCTCTGACGCTGATTAGAGGACTGAAGATCAAGCCGAGACGGGTGCACCGCAAGCATGGAGCGAAGGTGACCTACGTCGACCTCGATGCTTCCGCCACCCACTTCGTGCTGAGCCGGTGCACAAGGTTCGTCAAGAAGCACTGCAAGCGATATAAGGGTGTGCGCTCGTTCACCCGAGACGATGGCGCCGGTCCCAACAGCTTCCACCTGGGCGTGAGACGGCTCGCCCGCGGGCGCTACCGACTCGCCGCGACCCCCAGCTTTGACGGGACGCAGGGCGCGACCGTCACGGTCACGTTCAGGATCGTATTGCCGTGAGACTCAGCCGCCCGATGGCGGGCTCGGCCCGTGGTTCTGTTGGCCGCGGCGGCATTTGCGGGCCGGGGGTCCACTCACACACTCTCGGTAAGCCTGCCGCGAGATCCCTCCCCACAGGCAGGCCTTGGAGGAGCGACAGGTAGGCGAATCGCGCGAAGCGCCTCGACAGCGGTTCTTGCTCAGCACTAGCGTCGAACGCCCGCGCGAGCTTGTCTTCGGTCCCTTCCAAACCTGGTCAGTTCGGGACTTGGTGCGCGGACTCAGCTGCTCCGAGGTCGCCGCCTGAGCTAGTTCTGCGGCCGAAGGAGTCCCAGAATGCAGGTGTTTGAGCGTCCTGATGGCGGGCTGGGCTCCTGCTCGAGATGCCTCGGCCCCTGTGGGTGGAGGCCAGAGCCACGACCCACAGGGGGATTTCAGTGAAGCATTCTCGTCCACTTCGACCATCAGCGTCGCTTGTGATCAGCTGCCTGGCCCTGTTCCTGGCGCTGGGCGGCACGGTCTACGCGGCCAGCAAGATCAGCGGTACCCAGATCAAGCCCAAGTCAATTCCCGGCAACCGCATCAAGCCGGGAAGCATCACCGCCGCGCAGGTGAAGGCGCAGTCTCTGACCGGCACGCAGGTCGTCGGCGCCAGCCTCACCGGGGTCAGCGCCAGCAACCTCTCCTCGGTGACCTACGCTGCCTCGACCGTGACGCTGGCCGAACAGACGGGGCCCAGTAGCGGGACGCCTGGATCGGCCAACTGCCCCGCCGGCACCAAGGTGATCGGTGGGGGCGCAACCGTCAGCAGCGAGCTCGAAGGTTACGTCAACGACTTCGGACCGATGGCGAGCCGCACTGGCTGGATGGCTACCGGATTCGCGAACAACGCGACGACCCAGATGACGGTCACCGCGATCTGCACCACGGTGGCTGCTTCCACCGGATAGCCAAGCGGCGACCCACGAAAGCCGGGAGGGGGTCGTAGGGCCCCCTCTCCGTTCATCCAGAGGCTGCGGAGTGCCTGAGATGTTCGGGATCCGTCGGGCAGCGCATGAAATAGCCCTCGTCGAGCGGTTAGCTCATTTGGGTGAGCGCCTGCTGTACAAGCGTTCCCGTCAGGCCGGCGTTTTTTGGCCAAAAGATCGATTCCCCGCCCAAACATCAACCGGCCGACTTCGCTGCGCGCACGCTGTTTCGCGACAGTCTGAGGCTTGGACTTCACCCTGCCGCCTAGCGAGCCAACCTCGTCGCCTTCATTGGACGATCTTCAGCTTCGCGTAGCGGGTGCGACGCGATCCGCGGATCTCGACCCGCTCTCTGACCAGCACCCGATTGCCGAGAGCGAACCGCGACGCGAATGCCTGCTTCGGCTTCAGCGAGACGATCCTCGAGCCGCCCGATCGGACCTTGACCGCGGTGGCGGCGCTCTCCAGCTTGCCATGAGGCTTGCCGAGCGCCTCGAGGCTGAATCGGCAGCCGTGGCGCCCCGCGTCCCCCGGGCAGTGGACGCGGACGCCGGGATAGGCAACCTGTATTGCCTGGGTCTGGGCGGCGGACGGCGAGCCGTCGCAAAAGGCGGTCTGTCCTGTGAACAGGAAGGCGGTCGAACAGCCTTCGTCGTCGGTCAGCGTCAGGGCGACCTTGTAATCGCCCGGGCGCTCATAGGTGTGGCTCAGCTGTGGGCTGGCGCTCGTCGCCGTCTGCCCGTCGCCGAAGGACCAGGCGTATTGGGCGATCGAGCCGTCGGTGTCCGAGGAGGCGGAGGCGTTTAGGGGCGCCGGCACTCCGGGGCGGGCGAGAGGCACCGTGAAGGAGGCCCTGGGCGGCTGGTCGGGGACCACCGCCACGCCCGTCGGAGAGGTGCCGACCGGAACCGTCCCGATGACCGAGGACAAAGAGGTGTTGATCACGGAGACGTTGTCGGGCAGATAGCCGGTGACGTAGGCGCGCTTGCCGTCGGGGGTGATCGCGATCCCTTCTGCCCCTTCGCCGACTTCGAGCGCCGTGCCGACGACCTGGTTGGTCTGGGGGTCGATGGTGGCGACCTTGCTCGAGCCACCGTCGACGACGTAGACGCGCTTGCCGTCCGGGGTGATCGCGATCGCGTCCGGACCCGAACCGGCAGCGATCACCGGGCCGATGACCTGGTTGGTCTGGGTGTCGATCACGCTGACGCCTTCGGGGCCGCCCACGCCGCTTGGGCCGTTGTCGGCGACGTAGGCGTAGCGGCCGTCCGGGGTGATCGCAATCCCAAATGGGTGATTGCCGACGCCGATCGGAGCTCCGATCACTTTGTTGATTTCGGTGTTGATCACCGAGACGGTGCTTTCGTGATTGTCGACCACGTAGGCGTGGCGGCCGTCGGGAGTGATCGCGACCGCGATCGGGTTTGGGTCTGGCACTTCCACCGTCGCCACCACTTTTTTGGTCTGGGTGTCGATCACCGAGACGCTTCCCGATCCGTTGTTGGCGACATAGGCGAACCTGCCGTCGGGGGTGATCGCGACCGCGTAGGGGAAGGTGCCCACGCCGATTGGTGGGTCGACCGGCTGGCGGGTCTGGGTGTCGATCACGCTGACGTCGTTGTCACCGGCGTCGGTGACGTAGGCGTAGCGGCCGTCGGGGGTGATCGCGATCGCCTCCGGTTTGCTGCCAACGCCGATCGTCGAGTCGGCCGCCTGGTTCGTCTGCGTGTCGAAGACCGAGACGGTGCCCACGCCGTAGTTGGTGACGAAGACACTGCGAGCGCCCGCCGACGGGGCTGCGGCGGCCACGGCTGCGGCGGCCAGGGCTGCGACGAGCATCGCCCTCCGTGAAGCCGGCAAGCAACCCGATCGGCGCATGCGGACGATTGTAGGTCCCCGCGACGGTTTCAGGCGCGAGACTCCTTGACCTGGGCTGCCGACCCGCCTATTCCCAAGGTTTCCAGGCCAGGAAGACGGCGAAGCCGATAAAGAATCCGAGGATCTAGTTGTCCCGCCCAAAGACGTTATGAACGCCTGAGAAGGATGACCGATTGAATGTCTGATCCTCGCCCGCTATCGGGGATCGGCATTGGGGGATGTGCATATGAGGAGCGACAGTCAAAGCCAAGCCAAGGTAGGAGCCGCTGAAGCGAGCCTCGGCCTTGCCGATGTGACCGCTTCGACGATTGCGAACATCGGACCCGGGATCGACTTCTACTTCGCTTTTGGTGTGATCGCGGTCACGGCTGGCACCGCGGCCCCACTGACGATCGTCGCGGCGGGCATCGCGGTCTTCTTCCTGGCGTTTATCGTCGCCGAGTTCACGAAGATGGAGCCCTCGGCAGGCAGCTTCATTACATATGTCGAGACCTCCCTTGGGCCCAGGGCCGGGGTGGCCACGGCCCTGCTGATCACCGTCGGCTTCACCGTGGCGATCGCGGGCGTGTTCACGATGGCGGGTGGGATGATCTCCCTGACTCTCGAGCACTACACCTCCTGGCATCCCTCCTGGGTGCCGATCGCGGTCCTGATGACCGCAGCGGCGATCGGGTTGACGCTGCGCGGCGCGAGTCTTTCGACGAGCGCGGTTGGCATCGCGATGGTCATCCAGGTAGTGATCATGATCGGCGTCTGCGCGGTCGTGCTTGCCGATCAGCGCAGCCACCTCTCCGCGACACCCTTCTCCTGGTCGCATCTCAACAATGGGCTCGCCGGGCTCTCCGCCGGATTCCCGCTGGCGCTGTACATGCTGATCGGCTGGGAAAACGCTCCGGCGCTGGCCGAGGAGACGCGCAACCCACGCCGCACCATCCCTCGAGCGATCTACACGGCGCTCTCCCTGACCGTCGCGCTCTTCGTCCTCTTTGCCTACACGACGATTGTCGGCTTCCACTACGACACCTCCTCGATCGGGCGCGCGTCAGTGCCGTTTTTGGAAATGGCCGACCACTATCTCGGGCAGGCGGCGATCCTGGCCTGGCTCGCGGGCATCGTCTCGGTGCTCTGCACCCTCGTCGCCGCCGTCAACGCGCAGGCCAGGATGATCTTCGACGGGGGACGCTCGGGGCTGCTGCCGGGGTGGCTTGGCAAGTCCCGTCCTCCGGGCGAGACGCCGATAAACGCGCTGCTGCTGATGGCCATCATCGGTCTCGGGATCGTCCTGACCTGGTGGCTGTGCCATGTCAGCGGCCTGATCGGCGGGACGACTGACCCCGTCAATCTCTATGCAGAGTGCTCGACGATGGGGACGATTCTGGTGCTCCTCGTCTACGTGTTCACGGCGATCTCGCTACCCGTCTTCATGTGGCGTCGCCACCGCGATTCCTTCTCGGCGATCCGCTACATCGGGATACCCGCCCTGGGCGCGCTGGCCCTCGTGATTCCCTTCGTCGAGCTCTTCCACCCAGGCCAGCCGGTCCCCTACAGCGTCTTTCCCTACCTATCCGTCGTAATCCTGATCGGGTCCTGGATTCTGGCGCACTACGTTGTCCGTCGCAATCCTCGGGCAGGCGCAGGCGAGGGAGACCCTCTGTCGGGCGCCTGACTCGATTAGCTCAGTTGGTAGAGCACTTACAAACGTTCACCCGTAAGCGGACGAAAGCCACGTTCTCGGCCCTGGGCCGAGAACCGGCTCCCCGTCCAAGCGCTTCGGGCGGCGGCGATCCAAACTCCGCGTGAGACAGTGACAGGCCGCGATCGAGGGCGGTTTCTAGGGCAGCGGCTGCCAGCTTGGCCGGACAATGTCAAAGTGGCTGGAAGCGATTTGTGTGACTCGCTTGCGCCCCCTGCCGGCCACCGGTGCCTCGGCCAATTTCGAGCCTTCATCGCCTTCGAACTCCACAAACAGGATCTGCTTGCCGCTGGGCGAGAAGATCGGGCTGCTCGCGCAGAGCGGATAACACCAATACCCACGAACGGCCGCGGGAGAAGAGATGCGCCTCCCCGCCCTGCCGTTGGCTTCTGCGAGGTAGATCCACCCCTTGCGGTAGGTCGATTTAACGAAGGTGATCAACTTGCCGTTGGGTGAGAAGTCGGCTTCGCCGACCCTGTACTTGCCGCGATCTGCCACCAGCAGGTGGCGCCCGCTGCCATCCGAGTTGACCTCTTCGATCCCCGTCCTCGAGTCAAAGATGATCTGTTTGCCGTCAGGTGAGTAGCGCGGGTTCAGGTCTTCCTTGGAGGGCTTGGCCAAATTAGAGGTGAGCTGGTGCAGGTCGCCGCCGTCGGTATCGATCGTGTAGATCTGGGTCTGTCCGTGGGACTGTCGGCTGAAGGCAATCTGTTCGCCGTTGGGAGAGAACCCCGGATCGCTGTCTTCCACGTGAGGTTCCTTGGTCAGCTGACGCACTTCGCCTCCGCTGGCGCTCATCACGAATAGGTTCTTCGCTGGAGGAAGGGGCTGGGGTGGAGCGGGATAGGGTTCGCATTCAATGGAGCCCCAGCGTGCATCGAAGGCGATCAGTTGACCGTCGGGGGAGTAGGAGGGGGATTCGATGCAACTCGAAGGCACCAGGGGGTCGTGGCTGAACTGAAAGGAGCGGCGGGAGGGACGGCCAGGCTCGATGGCTTCGATGCCGATCGGGAAGATTTCCGGTCCCTCTTCTCCTTGCGAGTTTGCATAGAGGCCATAGGCGATCTGGCCGTCCTGCCCTGGAAAGGTGGCGCGCGCGGCGGGTGCCGCTGAGAGCGCCCAGCTCAGCAGGGCAAACCCAGTAATCACAATCGCGATTCTCGCCGTCTTCGTCGCGCTCATCCGGGGCTATCGCCCTGACCCTAACACCGAGGGCTCGAGCGAAAGCGGTCAAACCGCGCAGCGTGACTTGGCGAAACTCGCCGCACAAGCGATAATCAGGCCTTCCCGGGGCGGTTAGCTCAGTTGGGAGAGCGCCTGCTTTACAAGCAGGAGGTCACTGGTTCGAGCCCAGTACCGCCCATTGTTTTCTGAGGGGCCGAGGTCCTCTCACCTCAAACACCCAAGTGGATGCAGGCCGAAGAGGTCCGGGTTTCGTCCAAGCGGAAGCGCCGATGCCCGGGGGCCGCCTCTGCTCCTCTTCTAGGGAGCAGGAGGAGCGGTGGCTTGCACGCTCGGGCCGCTGCTACTCTCGGTTCGGATGCGACGCCGTGGCTCTCAAGCGGTTAAAGACGCAGGCGAGGCACGAGGAGTGCACTGCTGGTAGTGCTGGCCTTGATCACGCTCCCCGCCTTCGCGCTGGCGTCTCACAAGAGTTCGCCGAAAATTCCGGACTGCTCGGCTTTATCACGCGGCGCAATCGCGAATCTGGCGGGCACCGGCCCGCTGAAGCTCGAAAAGAAAGTCGGCAATTTATGCACCTTTACGGGCAAGATTCACAACCACTACAAACCCGCGCTTGTAATCCAGATCGTCCCTTGGAGCCAGAAACTGTTCACCCTGGCCGAAAGCGACGCCGTGCACTCGGCAGCGCGAGAACACGAGGTCTTCGGCGAAGTGAGCAAGGCGCTGAAGGTCGGGAAGAAGGCGTTCTTTGTGACCGGCACAAAGACGAGCGCATCGCTGCCGCCGTGCGGGTCTGAAGAAGCGCCGGCACCATCGCCGCTGGAAGTGCGCACCGGCCCAATCTGTGCCGGCGAGCCATCGCTCACCCACATCACTGTGACCGGATACGGACCCTCGCCCGGCGGCGCAGAGTTGATGGTGTCAGCAGGCGGTGTCGCTCAGCAGGGCGACATCTCCCTCATACACGTGATCACCCTGGTCAATGAGCTCATCGTCGGCAAGATCCACTGAGCCGGGCCCAGTTGGGAACCCGGGGCGACTGAACTGACCGCCGTCGCACGGTCTGATGAGTACGGCTTCGGTCCTCGAAGTGGCGACGTGCAAGCTGGACAACGCTCCAGCTTTCTCAGAGGTCGAGCCACCCCCGTGTTAAGACTGCGGCACCGGTCCTCCTTTGCGAGTCAGCGGTGCGGTCAGGTCGAGGCCCAATCCATGCGCTGCCGTCCCCGCGCCTAGAGCCGATCAGGGTCCGAGGAGATTGACCCGGTTCGCGTCTCTCATTGATGGATACCCCAACCCGACGCCTTCCTTATCTGATCTCGAGAGATGAGGGGTCATTTCGCCCGAATCCCCCTGGGTTAGGATGCTGGGGGCATGCGGCCTACAGCAATCGGACTCGCATTCGTCGCGGCGCTTTGTCTGCTGTCCTCGACCGCCAGCGGCCAGTCGGCGCCTCGGATTGACCCGAGCGCGCATTCCTCTCGCGCCGCCCGTCCCTCGGATCTTCTGCCCAAACCCCTCCCCTGTGGAACCAAGGGCGCCAGCCTGGAATCCTGCCTGTTGACATCGGTTGTGGGGACCCTCCGGATCTCGCCGCACATCGTCCGGCCCGGCAAAGTGATTACCGCGAGGATCGAAAAATTCAGCTGCATCGACATTCCACTGACGGGGCCCTGTCCCGTCGCCTGGGAACCGACAGGGGTCAATGCCCCCGCCGGTAGCTTCGCCTCCTACTTCAGGCCGACCAGGCCCTGTGGGAAGCTCGACCACATATGCCGGTGGCGGGTGTCCAAGCGGGCTCCGACATCGCGATACAGGGTGCTCGGCGCGAACATCACCCGGACCGTGGGAGTGGAAGGCGCGGAACCTTTCGATGCGATCATCACAGACTACGTTGGCATCCTGGGACCCAAGCCACCGCCACCGCTTCCCAAGCCAGGGCCCGTTGTTACTGGCCCCCCGACGCAGCCGATTGTCCCGATCCCGCCTCCCTGATTGCTGATCGGCCTTCAACTCCAAGGGCCACGAAGGCCTACGCGATGGCGACGTGCGTCGACGGAGTCCTCAGCCAGTATCAGCATCACCCTCAGCGGGGAAAACATCGTCGACCAGGCTACATTCGGTCGGCTATTCGCCCCATTTTTTGTTGGCGGGGCAGCCGCCGGATTCTTTGGGTTTGCATGTGAAGGCGAGAACCCCAGCGTTATTTTCAATTGAGAATTCGTGGCCGGTGTCCGCTTTGGAGGTGATCTTGTATTTGGTTTCTTGGGCAGTGGGAACCGTGATCGAAGCGTTTGCCAGACTCGGCTCGATCACCAGCAGCTTCGCCGGCGTCGCTTTTTTGAACGAGCCTTCATTTTCGGTCGCATAGGTCTCGATTGCGACCTCCGCGGTGTGGGCATACTCCTTGGCCTTGGCGTCACCGGCCTTTTCATCCTGGCTGAAGAACGCCGGCAGCGCGATCGCCGCCAGGATGCCGAGAATCAGAAGTACGACGAGCAGCTCGACCAGCGTGAATCCGGCCGAGCTCCGGGCTGCAGTCATTCGCCTGCTGATGATTCGCACGGTTTGAAGATCGGCGCAATTGAGCGTGCGCTTGAAAAATGGGTGACGAGGCGCCAATGCTCGTGCGCCGGGAGGCGGGGGGGGATGCGGCGAGGTGTGCACCGCTCAGCGCCGCAGGAATGCGGCCCTTGACAAATTAAGTGAGTGAGTGCATACTCACTAAATGGCCTTCGATCAAGCTAGCGTGAAGTCACTCTCGACCGCCGAAGAGCGTCGCGAGCAGGTGTTGCGGGTCGCCGTTAAGGAGTTCGGCGCGCGCGGGCTCTACGGCACCCCGACCACCGATGTCGCCCGCGCGGCGGGTCTCTCCCAGGCCTATCTCTTCAAGCTCTTCCCGACCAAGATCGAGCTCTTCGTGGCGATCCTCGAGCGCAGCTACGAACGGATTCACGACACTTTGGTCGAGGCCGCCGTGCAGGCACGCGGTGAGAATCGGCCGGTGCTAGAGGCAATGGGGGAGGCCTACACCGACCTGCTGCAGGATCCAGAGCTCCTGCTCACCCAGTTACAGGGTCAGGCCGCCGCAGGCGAGCCGGAGGTGCGAAAAGCCCTGCGCCGCGGCTTCGCGATGTTGCTCGAAATGGCCGAGCGGGAGTCGGGAGAGCAGCCGCAGGAGATCCAGCGCTTCTTCGCCCGCGGCATGCTCTGCAACGTGATCGCGGCCCTCCAGATCGAGGACCTGCAGGAGCACTGGGCCCAGGTGCTGGCGAAGGCCGACGCGAGGCCCGAGTGAGTTTTTTTGTTCGTCAAGTGAGTGAGTAATCACACAAAAGGAGAAACCAATGTCCCTCCCCAAATTCCTCCGAGCGCCAAGCAAACCGAGTCTGCCCTGGACGCTCGCGATCGTCTCGATCGGCCTCTTCATGGCCACGCTCGACAACCTCGTCGTGACGATGGCGCTGCCCTCGATCCAGAACAGCCTCGGCGCCTCAATCCAGTCCCTGGAGTGGACCGTCAACGCCTACACCCTGAGCTTCGCGGTCTTTCTGCTCTGGCACTCGTTCTTCAGCGCCCTTTCTGCCGATTTCGACCCGGACCTGGCGTTTCGCGAACTCATTGGCCTGGTCGGTGGTAAGCGGCTTCGAATTGACAGACGTCACCTTGAAAAAGCTCGCGCTCCCTCTTGAACGTATGAAGTAAACGTCGTCGGGTTTGCGAGCGTCCAGCACCTTCAGCATCTCAGCGGGCATTGTTGCGCTGTCCAAGGTCGCCGTGCCGCGGCTGAATTTTATGTTCATCTCGTTGAGCTTCGCTTCAACTTGATCGAGCGACTTGAAATCCTTCGTCGCCGCCGAGAGAGCCTCCACGTCTTTCGGCGTCGTGAAGGAAATCTGGTCGACCTGGAACAGCTCCCGCTGGTCGAACTGCTTGGGGTGGGCTTGGATGTAGCTGTCGATTTCGTTTTTGGAAATCGAGCTCATCTTGGAGGACAGATCGCGCTGAACGAAAGCGCCGGCAAGGATCTGCTCCCTCGAGCGCAAGAGATCGAGATGCACGGTCGGTTCGCGATCGAGCTTCGCCGCGAGCGCCTGCTGGACCAGATACTTGCGTTCGACGATGCGCGACAACGCCGCCTTGACGATCTGGTCGTTGCGCTTATCGGCGGGCACGTTGGCGAGGCGAAGCTCGTTGTCCAGTTCCTGCTGAGTTACATCGTCCGGACCGACATGAGCGATGACCTGGCCGACCGCGGCCGGCTCTGCTTGCTTCTTGCCGCATCCAGCGAGCAGCATCGCCGCCGGCAGCGCGCACGCGATTGCAGCTATTCGCCACCGGCGCCGAGACATTGGCGTTATGTGCAGCAAAATTTTCTCCTGAATTACGGCGAGACAACGCTTAGACGCGTGACTATCGCGAAATCATGACGAAAGCCCTAGCGGACGAGGAGTCGAGCCCCGCGCCGCCAAGTCTGAGCCCGCGTCCGAAAGTTGCTACCACATCTTTTCCGCCATTAGCACCGACGAATGTGTCAAGCCGCTGATATGAACACAATGTAGGTGATATTTACTGCGGCTGCAACGATCCGACGCATTTCCGTTTCCGCAACGGAACCCGCTTGCTTCGTCTGTGCTCGCCCGGGTCTGATCTCCCGCGACCTCCGCGCGCCTAACTCGCGCCCTCCTGGATCATTGCGGACAGAACCTTATGGAATCCTTACGCTCCGCCCCCCAATTCGCAATCGAAACCTTACGCCGGCCAGCGCTAAAAGCCGCTCCAGCAAGGAGGCGAACATGGTCGACGTCGCATTCGTGGCGCTCGGTTTGGCGGCTTTGGCGTTGATGGGCCTCTACGCCGTCGCGCTGCGTCAACTCTAGCAGCATCCGATGAGTGAGCCCATCCTCGGACTGGTCGTCGCCGTCGGGCTCGGCCTCTACCTCCTCTACACACTGATCCATCCGGAAAAATTCTGATCAAAGGGTGATGCGATGACGCTCGTCGGCTGGGCGCAGATCGCGCTTGTGCTCGCGCTGGTTCTGGCCTGCGCCATACCGCTCAGCAAATTCATTGCCGACGTATACGCGGGCGAAAGAACCTTTCTCAGTCCCGCATTGGGACCGGTCGAGCGCGGCTTCTATCGCTTGGCGGGAGTTGATCCAGCGCACGAGCAGGACTGGTTTGTCTATACGCTGGCGATGCTCGCGTTCTCCGTCGCCGGATTCCTGTCGCTCTATGTCTTGCAGCGCCTGCAAAGCTTCCTCCCACTGAACCCGCGCGGCTTTGACGCGGTGGCGCCGGACCTCGCGTTCAACACATCGGTGAGCTTTATCACCAACACCAACTGGCAGAATTATAGCGGCGAGACCACGATGAGCCATCTGACCCAGATGCTCGGCCTCACCGTTCATAACTTTTTGTCGGCGGCGACCGGTCTCGCGATGGCTTTCGCGCTGGTGCGCGGCTTTGCGCGCTCCTCCTCGACCACCGTCGGCAATTTCTGGGTCGATGTGACCCGAAGTCACGCTTTACATCCTCCTGCCGATCTCGGTGGTCGGGGCGCTGGTCTTCGTCGCTCTGGGCATGCCGCAAACGCTGGTCGGGGCTGTCGACGCCACGACCCTGGAAGGCGCCAGGCAGACCATTTCGATCGGGCCGGTCGCCAGCCAGGAGATCATCAAGGAGCTTGGGACCAACGGCGGCGGCTTCTTCAACGCCAATGCGGCGCATCCGTTCGAGAACCCCAACGGCTGGACCAACATGCTGGAGATCTGGGCGCTGCTGTTGATTCCCGTCGCTTCTGTGCTCGCCTTCGGCCGCGCCGTCGGCGACATGCGTCAAGGACGCGCGATCCTGGCGGCTATGGCGGTTTTTTTCATCGCCGGCGTTGGCGTCGCCTATTGGTCGGAGACCGCCGGCAATCCGATTCTGACAGCGCAGGGCGTGGACCCGTCGGCGGGCAATCTCGAAGGCAAGGAGGTTCGCAACGGTCAGGCGATGTCCGTGCTCTACGTGACCGCCACCTCCGGCACCAGCACCGGGTCGGTCAACGCGATGCACGACTTCGCTACCCCCTTGGCCGGGATGGTCCCGATGTTCAACCTCCTGGCCGGTTGCATCTGGCCAGGTGGCGTCGGCGCAGGACTCTACGGGTTCCTGGTGCTCGCGATTATCGCCGTGTTCGTCGCCGGGCTGATGGTCGGCCGCACGCCCGAATATCTCGGCAAGAAAATCGAGACGCGCGAGATGAAGCTCGCGATGCTGGCGGTGCTGATCTATCCGCTGGTGGTGCTCGGCTTCGCGGGCGCGTCGGCGTTGTTGCAAATGGCGCTCGACAGTCTGAACAACAACGGGCCGCACGGCCTTTCGGAGATCCTCTACGCCTATGCGTCGGCCAACGCCAACAATGGCTCGGCCTTCGCCGGCCTGAATGGCAACACGCTCTGGTTCAATTCGACGCTCGGCATCGCGATGCTGCTCGGCCGCTTCGCCTTTGTCGTTCCGGTGCTGGCGTTGGCCGGATCGCTGGCCGCGAAGAAGAAGATCCCCGCTTCGGCTGGCACCTTCCCGACCGACGGGCCGCTCTTCGTCGGCCTCCTCGTGGGTATCATCATCATTCTCTACCTCCTGCAATATTTCCCGGCGCTGTCGCTGGCGCCCATCGTCGAGCACTTCCTGATGCTCGACGGCAAGACCTTCTGATCGGAGATTCGACATGGCCTCCAAAGCCACGCCGCAAGGCCTGTTCGACAGCGGTATCGTCGCCAGCGCGTCAATCGACGCATTGCGCAAGCTCGACCCGCGGGCGCTGGCGAAGAACCCGGTCATCTTCGTCACCGAAGTGGTGTCGCTGATGGTGACCCTGTTCTTCATTCGCGATCTTCTGACCCACAACGGGACCGCTTTGTTCTCGGGCCAGATCGCCGCCTGGCTGTGGTTCACAGTGCTGTTCGCCAATTTCGCCGAGGCCGTCGCCGAAGGGCGCGGCAAGGCGCAAGCCGACGCTTTGCGGCGCACCCGCAGCGACACGCGCGCCAAGCGCTACGTCGATCCGGAAAATCTCGAGTGGCGTCGTCGAAGGCGTGAACGCGCTCGATTCGCCTGGGCGATGTCGTGTGGTCGAAGCGGGCGAGGTCATTCCCGGTGACGGCGAGATTCTTGAAGGCGTCGCCTCTGTCAATGAATTCAGCGATCACCGGCGACTCCGCGCCCTTTATTGCGAGCGGCGGAATCGATCGGCCGTCACCGGCGGAACAACGGTGCTCTCCGACTTCATCAAGGTGAGGATCACCGCCGCGCCGGCTCGACCTTCATCGACCGGATGATCGCGCTGGTAGAAGGCGCCGAACGGCAGAAGACGCCAAACGAACTGGCGCTGTCGATTCTGCTGTCGGGTCTGACGACATCTTCCTGATCGTCTGCGTCACCCTTTGGCCGCTCGCCAACTATTCCGGGACCGTGCTCTCAGCGACGGTCCTGATCGCGCTCCTGGTCTGCCTCATTCCGACGACGATCGGCGGCCTTCTCTGGCCATCGGTATCGCCGGCATGGATCGGCTGGTGCGTTTCAACGTCATCGCGACCTCCGGCCGGCGGTCGAGGCGGCCCGCGATGTCGATACGCTCCTC
>CAVWBK010000007.1:0-535047 GCA_963753245.1 uncultured Solirubrobacterales bacterium | reverse complement strand
GGCAGAGCTGAGCTGCAACCCTGTTGCAGTGCCGCCTGAAGAGTCAGACTTCTTTCGCGATCCGCAGCTTCCGCCTCCAGCGCGCCTGAGCGCCGGGCGGTTGTGCCGCCTGGCGAGGATGCGCTGGCTGCTGGCCAGCCTCGCGCTGCTCGGCATTCTGGCCGCAACCCCGGCCCAGGCCGCGACGACCCCGGTCGTCTCACCCTGGACCCTGACCAACCTCGAACTGGGAGGCGAAGAAACGCTGTTCGGGATCAGTTGCCAACCGAGCGGTTTCTGTGTCGGGGTCGGCGAGCAGGGAGTGATCGTTACCTCAAGTGCGCCCACCGCGGGACAAGCAGCCTGGAGTGTCTCGCACCTGACGCTGGCAGAAAAACTGAAGGGAAATCTGCGCGGCGTATCCTGTCCCTCGAGCTCGCTCTGCGTCGCGGTCGACTACAGCGGCGGGGTCTGGACGACGACCGATCCCGCCGCGGGAGCGGCGGCCTGGACGCCGACGAGGATCCCCCAGGCGCGTTCGCTCTTTGGCGTCTCATGCGCCAGCTCAACCCTGTGCGTTTTGGTCGGCTATGGGGGAACCGTGATCACCTCGCACAATCCGAGTGGTGGCGCCGCGGACTGGACCAGCGCCCACCTGAGCGAAGCGCCGCAGCTGCACGCCGTCGCCTGCACCGCCAACGGAGGCACACTCTGCGTCGCGACCAGCTTTGAAGGACGGGTCGTCGTCGCGACCGATCCCGCCGCGGGGGCGGCGGCCTGGAGTGCCCCGCTGCAGCCGGCCGACGAAACCGCGCTGCTCGGCGTCTCCTGCTTCTCGGTCGGGCTCTGCGCAGCGGGCAACGCCGGCGGCGTGATCGTCTCGACCCAACCGACCGCCGGCGGCTGGGTGGGGGCGGCGCTGCCGACCCGCTTGCAGATCCTCGCCGCCTCCTGCCCGACGGCCGGCCTCTGCGTGCTGTCGAGCAATAACGGGGAAGTCAGCGCGACGACGACGCCGACCGGCGGGGGCTGGGCGACCGAACACCTGATCAAAGGGATTACCAATGCCCTCTTCGGCCTCTCTTGCCCGAGCGAAGCGCTATGCGTCACCGGTGGCAAGTTTGGTCAGTTGCTGACGACGACGACACCGGCGCTAACCGGCCACCCGGTGCCTCTCCCCTTGCCGCCCGGTACGCGTGTCATTCACCGACCCCCAACCAGGATCGAAGTCGCCTCCCGCCGCCGCGCTCCAGTCTCGGTCGCCTTCCGCTTCGCCGCCACCGGTACCGCACCCGCCTATTTCCGTTGCCAGCTCGGCGCCGGGCCCTCCGCACCCTGCATCTCCCCGATGCGACTGCGGCTGGGCGTCGGCCGCCATGTTTTTCGGATGCGGGCATTCAACGCGGGCGGCGGCGACCCCACCCCGGCAATCGTTCGCTTCCGCGTCGTCAAGCGTAGGCCGCAGCGGGCCAAGCACCCTCCTGCTTCCTGAGAGGCGGACTCTGCCGAGCCCTTCCGGGCTGCACCTCGGCCAGCCGACCCCCTGCGGCTCCGTCGGCAAGGCAGCCTGCATGAAGGCCCCCACAACCTCGAAACCTGGAGGGGTGGCGGGTTCTACAACTGGGCCGCGGTCGCGAACGCTCTGGAGGCGTCCTATGCTCCGAGCGGCTCGACGCCCGCCTCGGCGATCTCCTCGGCGGAGCTGATCGGTTTTTTCGGCCCCTCCGCGCGGAGCAGGACCACACACGGGATCAGCGAGAGGACGACGATCCCCAGCGCCCACCAGTAGGCGGTACCGAAGGCGCTCGCAAGCTCTTCGGGAGTGTTGGCACCGACGCTGGCGCGCTGCAGCACCACAGCAAGCACCGCAGTCCCGATCGCGCCTCCCACCCGCTGCAGGACGTTCATCTGCGGGGTCGCGTCGGAGAGCTGATCCGTGCGCAGCGAGGCGAAGGCGACCGTCGTGGTCGGGATGAAGGAGAGCCCAATGCCGACCCCGCGCGCAAGCAGCAGGATCGAGAGCAGAAGGATCGAGGTGTGGGCGGTGATGAAGGCCAGCGGCAGAGAGCTGAGGCCGAGGACCGAGACGCCGACGACCGCGACACGGCCGCCGCCGAAGCGCTGGGTAAGGCGGGCAATCCAGGGAGCGACCAGCAGCATCCCCAGCCCCTGCGGTCCGACCAGAAGGCCGGTGACAATCACACTCTCGTGACGGACCTGCTGGTAGTAGAGCGGCACCAGGATCATCGCGCCAAAGAGGGCGGCGCCGAGGCCGAAGGTGGTCAGCGATGCGGCGGCAAAGACGCGGTTGGCGTAGAGACGGACATCGAGCAGCGGTCGCTCGACCCGCAGCGCGTGCCAGCCGAAGGCGGTGATCAGCGCCAGGCCGATCGCGATCGGGTAGACCACGCTCGGCGCCGTGAAGCTCCCCTGCGTGGCGATCTCCGAGAGCCCGTAGACGGTCAGCGGCATGCTGGTGACGAGCAGAGCGAGGCCGACGACATCTAGCTTTCCGGCCTCGCCGAGGTCGGAGTCAGGCAGCATCCGAATGCCGAGGATCGCGGCGAGGATCCCGATCGGGACGTTGACGAAGAAGATCCACGACCAGTGAAGGTTCTCGAGGATCACACCACCGAGGACCGGGCCGAGAATCGGGGCAAGCATCGCCGGCATGACGACGATCCCCATCACCTTGCCCATCCGTTTGGGCCCTGCGACCTCGGCCATGATCATCTGCGCGACAGGCATGATCATTCCGCCCCCGACGCCCTGCAGGACGCGGAAGAGGATCAGCGAGGTGCTTGATTCGGCCAGCCCGCAGAGCGCCGAGCCGAGGGTGAAGAGGACGATCGAGGAGAGGTAGACGCGCTTGGCACCGAAGCGCCTGGCCGCCCACCCGGTCAGGGGGATGACCGCCGCCAGGGCGAGCAGATAGCCGGTGGCGACCCACTGGATCTGGGCGATCGTGGCATGCAGATCCTTGCTCAGGGTGTCGAGCGCGACGTTGACGATCGTCGTGTCGAGAATCGACATCGTCATGCCCAGGATCACGACCCCGGCGATCTTCCAGACGTAGGGCTCGATGCGATCGGTTGCGGTCTTCGAGTCAGACATTCGGCACCTAAGCTTAGGTAGGACGGATCACCCCTCGGTCGACACCCCGCTGAGCGCCTCTAGTCCTTACGTCCAGACCCAGCGCCATCCCTCAAGCCTCGCCTGCCTCTGCCGACCGATTGCTTTCGGGTCCGAGAGAGCCCTACGCCCGCAATGGCAATTCCGCAAGCGACACCGAGCGCGTCTCGTCCAAGGAAGCCCAGTCACCGCGCCCACAAGCGGGTCTGGCGGGACAAGCACTATCGCTGGGTGCATTACGGCGAATGCGGCTGGCGCGTGCAGGCCTACATCGTCCGCCACAAGCACAAGCCTCCTCGCCACCACCACCGCGGCCCCGGACCACGCCCCGCGGATCGCTGCGCGGCGCCACTCAATCGCGATCCGCGCCCGCCCGGCGCCTACCAGGGTCCGTTCGGCACCGCGCAGGCGACGCGGCTGCTGCAGCGGGCCGGATTCGGCGCGATCCCCGGACAGGCCGAGCAGCTCGCCAACCTCGGCCTGGTCGGCGCGGTCCAGTCGCTGAGTCGCCCCAGCGGGACCGCCACCCTGCACGGGCCGGCGCCGGTCGATGAAGAAGGCGATCCGATCGCCCCCGCCGATGCCTGGGGACACGATCATCTCTGGTTCCTCGACCGAATGGTGCGCAGCGACCAGCCCCTGGTCGAGCGGATGGCGCTCGTCCTCCATGACTGGTTTGCGACATCCAACGCGGGGGTCTCCAAACAGCAGCAGATGATCGACCAGTCCAACCTTTTCCGCTCGGCCTGCTTTGGCTCCTTCCTCGACCTCTTCAAGGCGGTCACCGTCGACCCGGCGATGCTGCAATGGCTAAACGGGGACGAAAACACCAAGCAGGCTCCCAACGAGAACTACGGCCGCGAGATGATGGAGCTCTTCTCGCTGGGCGCCGACCGCGGCGCCTACACCGAGGACGACATCCGCGAACAGGCGCGGGCGCTGACCGGCTGGACCTATGAATGGTCAAATGAGCTCGGTGCCCACAACTTCCGCTTTGATCCCAACCGTCATGACACCGGGATGAAGACGGTGTTCGGCCAGACCGGCAACTGGAACTGGGAAGACTCGCCTCGTCTGTGCGTCGAAAACCCGCTTCACCCCTCCTTTTTCGTCGCCAAGCTGTGGAGCTATTTCATCCCCCAGCCGGCCAGCCAGGCAACCACCGAAGGGCTGATCAACACCTACCGGGGCTCGGGGTGGGCGATCCGGCCGGTGCTCGAGACGATCCTGATGAGCCCCGACCTCTACGAAGGGCCGCCGATGGTGAAACCACCCGTGGTCCAGCTCGCCGGGATGTTGCGCTCAGTCGGTCGCTATATCGATACCGCGGCCTGGGCCTGGCTGTGCGAACAGGCCGGACAGCTGCTTTTCTGGCCGCCCAACGTCTCCGGTTGGGATGACACCCGCTGGCTTGACACCTCGCGCATGCGGGCGCGCTGGAACACGGTCGATTATGTCCTCGAAGGCATCTCGGTCGACGCCTGGAACGATCAGTACAGCAGCACCGAGAACCCCGAAGAAGCGCTCGCCCGGGCGCTCGGTTCCTGGGGCTCACCGACGCTTCGCGACGAACACCGGGCCGAGCTTCTGGACCTCGGCCGCCGGGTCGAAACCCTGGCAAGCGCCGACTGGGAGCAGGGCCCATACCGGGCCCTGCGGCAAAACGCCCTGCTGCAGCTGATCGGCGTCAGCCCGGACATGATCCTGCAATGAGGGGAAGCTGAGCATGCACAGCTGCTGCAGCAACTACACCCGCTCCCAGCTCCTGCGCTCCGCCGCGGCGGAGGCCGGCAAGGGACTGCCGGCGATTGAGCCGGGCATGCCGAAGCCGGCGGGCACCGGCCTCTCGAGGCGCAGCTTCCTCTCGCGAAGCGCCGGCCTCGCGTTGGCCGTCTACGGCGCCTCGAAGATCCCCCTCGCCGCCTTTGAGCAGGGCATCGCCCAGGCCGCGCCGAGTGACAAGATTCTGGTCTCGGTCTTTTTTGATGGTGGCATCGACGCGCTCAGCGTGCTCGCTCCGGTCGGCGACCCGCGCTACTCGCAGCTGCGGCCAAACCTCGCGCTCGCCCCCAACGCCGGCACCGAATTCAGCGAGGACCCGCGGCTGCGCTGGCACCCCTCGGCCGAAGGGCTGGCGACCCTGCACGACGAGGGCAAGGTCAGCGCCTTCCCGGCGATCGGCTATGACCATCCCGACCAATCGCATTTCACCTCGCGCCACTACTACGAGATCGGCGAGCTCGACCTCGGCTTTCAAACCGGCTGGATGGGCCGCTACATCGATCAGGTCGGCGAGGATGACAACCCGCTGCAGGGCCTCTCGATGGATGGCAGCCTCTCGCCGATGATCGCCACGGCCGAACGGCCGGTGGCGGCGATCGACAGCGTCGACGGCTATGACCTCTGGTCGCCGGTCAGCGAGCCGGTCTCTGACGAGATGTACAAGAGCTTTGCTCGCTTTGGCTCCCTGCCCTCCGACTCGCCTGGCCTCGCCCAGGTGCGCAAAGCGACGGCCCAGACCGACAAGCTGCGCACCGACCTGGGCGGAGTCGGGACCTTCACCAGCCCGGTCTCCTACCCCGAAACGGAGTTCTCCCACAAGCTCGCCGGCCTCGCGGCCTTCATCGCCATCGGCCTGCCGATGCGGGTCGTGACGGTACGCGCCTCGGGCGGCTATGACACCCACGCCGATGAGGCCGAAGACCTGGCAAAGGGCCTGCGCGAGACCTGCGAAGGCATCCTCGCCTTCCAGCGCGACCTCGAGGCGCGGGGACTCGCCGACCGCGTCATGGTCGAGATGTGGAGCGAGTTCGGGCGCCGGCCCGAGGAGAACGCCTCACGGGGCACCGACCACGGCGCCGCGGGCTGCGCCTTCGTCGTCGGTGCCAAAGCCCAGGGCGAGATGGTCGGTGAATTTCCCGGCCTCGGGACGCTTGATGAAAACGAAAACGTCCGCGTGACCAGCGACTTCCGGGCGATGTACTGCTCGCTTCTTGAGCAGTGGCTGGGACACGATGCGGAATCGATCATCCCGGGGGCGTCGGGGTTTGCCCGGCCGACCCTGGTCAAGGCATGAGGCGGACGGCCGCCGGGCTGATCGGCGCCGGGCTGATCGGCGCCCTGATCATGCCCGCCGCGCTCGGCTCCTTCGCCGCCGCCGCGCCGGCCGCCAGGGAAGGCTGCACCTGGCGGCGGCACTCCAGGCGCGTCGTCCGCCAGGTCCGCCGCGACGGACGGCGGCGGGCGGTGAGGCGGGTGAGGCACTGGTGGACCTGCGAACCGCCGCCCGCTGCGCCGCCGGCGACGCCGGCCCCGTTTCCGATCGAAGAGCCGCCGCTGGAAGAAGTGAAGCCGGCGGTCTCCCACCTGAGCGTCAAGGCCGTCGAGTGGAGCTACACGCTCTCGCGGCCAGAAGTCAGCAGCGGCGAAGTGGTGGTCGAACTCAACAACGAAGGCGAAGACAACCACAACCTCAAACTGCAGCGCGAAGGCAGCGACGAACCGCCCCTGGCGGTCCCCGAAGCGGCATCCGCTGAACGTACGAGCGCCCGGCTGAACCTGCCGCCGGGCACCTACCAGCTCTACTGCAGCCTCTTCCAGCACAGGGAAAAAGGCATGCACGCGACCCTGGTGGTCGGCGGCGGCTAGCGCGCAAGCGCCCGCAGGTGTTCGCGATAGCCGACGCCAAAGCCGGTCGGCGAGCCGTCATAGGCGCGGATCAGCGACGGGCCGGAGCGACAGGTCCAGCCGCCGTGGGTATCCCAGGCCCAGGCCAGGTAGGAGATCCCGTGCTGATCGGCCCAGCGCATGTAGGGGTCGATGTAGGTGTCACGACAATCGCCCTCGCCCATCTCACCGGTGATCACCGGGTGGCGACGGGCGATGCGGGTTAGGGCGCTGCGACAAACCGAGTAGCAGGCGGCGAAGTTGTAGGTGTGGTTGGAGGCGACCTCGGCGTGCCGGGGGTCGGGTGGCAGGTGGGCCAGCCACTGGTCGAGATTGCGGGACCAGCCGACGCCGCCGAGCAGGAGCGGTTGGCCGGCGCCGGTGGAGCGCACGGCGCTGACCAGTTCGCCCATCCCCGCGGCGCGATAGCTGCCGACGCGGGGGTCATGGATCTCACAACCGCGCTCCCAACAGCGCCAGCCGACATTGTGGGGCTCGTTGTAGAGATCGAAGAGAACCGAGTGATCATCGCGGTAGGCGCTGGCCACGCCGCGCCAGAAATCGGGGGCGTGGTCAGCGTCGGGCATCGGGATGATCCCGGTCGCCTCTTGGTCGCCGGGGGCGGCGACGTGGAGATCGAGGATCACGTAGAGGCCGGCCCGCTCGAGGCGGCTCACATAAGCCCTGATCGCGGCCTGGTAGGCGACCCCGCCAAGGCGCGCAGAGATCCCGTTAATTCCCAGCCAGCAGGTCTCGTTGAGCGGCAGGCGGACGGCATTGATATGCCAGCTCTTCATCACCCGAATAGAGGCGGCGTCGCTGGGGCCGTCAAAGAAGCCGTCGCGCTGCTGGCAGGAGTACTCGCTGCCGGAGCGGTTGAGGCCGAGCAGGCGGACCGGGTGACCGGCGCCGTCTACGAGTCGGTTGCCCTGCACGGCGATCCGCGGCGCAGCCTCGGCGACGCCCCCGATCGTCGCGGCGAAGATCGAAAAGACCAGCAGGAGGCCGAGCAAGGTTACGACCCGCCGGCTGGAACCAGCGCTAACGCGGGCGCGAGGCGTGCACACTGATTCTCCCGTTGGGTTGATCGCGATCGGCCACGATCAAGTCTCAGCCCACCGAGCGCAGCGCCTGCTCGAGGTCGGTGAGCGTCTGGGGTCCGCGCAGAGTCGCGACGATCTGCCCGCGGCGATCGAGAACGAAGGTGGTCGGCAGGCCGCTGATGCCGTATTCCTCTCCAACCGCCCCGCTGTCGCGCAGGACCGGGAAGGTCCATCGATGCGCGCGTATGAACGCGCGGGCGTTGCCGAGGTCATCGCTCCAATCGACACCGACCAGGCGGGCGCGACCGTTGAGCCTGCGCGCCAGCCGCTCCATTTCGGGCGCCTCCTGCTGGCAAGGGTGGCACCAGCTCGCCCAGAAATTGACCAGGGCAGGTTTGCCACGCAGCGATGCGAGGTCGACCCGGGGCGGATTGAGGACCTCGCTGGGCAGGGCCGGAGCCGGGCGGGACTTGGTCTTCCCGCTGGTCTTGATCTCGACCGCGATCAGTGCCACGGCGGCGAGCAGCAGCGCCGCCGCGGTCACGATGCGCCGCCGCGTCATCTAGAGCTGGGCGAGCTTGGGCAGGTCGTGGACGATCTGCGAGGGCTTGAAATTCGCCGGATAGATCGTCACCAGCTTGCCGCTGGAGCTGATCCCGTAGACGAGCGCCGAGTGGGCGATGAATTCCGGGCTTTCGGCATCGCGTTCAGAGCCGACGTTCCACGCTTCCCAGACCGGGCCAAGCTGTTTGGCATCGCCGATCAGGTAGTCCATTTTGCCGCTCATACCGCGTTCGGCGAGGAATTTTGAGACGGTGGCGGGTGTGTCGCCCTTGGGGTCGACCGAGATCGCGACCACGTTGACCTTCTGGGCCGCATCGGGGCCGAGTTCCTTCAAGGTGACGCCGAGATTGGAGGCAATCAGCGGGCAGACCTCGGGGCAGTGGGTGTAGAGGAAGGTGACGAGCAGCGGCTTGCCGCGCAACGCCCCGAGGCTGACCCTTTCACCGGTGTAGTTGGAGAGGGTCGTTTCTGGGGCCGGCAGGCGCGGCTTGAGGACCTCTCCCTCAAAGCCGCTGACGTTCGCCGCCTTCGCTCCGTTGGGAAGTTCTTCGCCGCCGCTGAGCAGAAGGAAGGCGAGGGTCGCCGCGACGAGGATCAAAAGGATCACGCCGATCGGGACGAGCGGGTATCGCTTCTCTGCCACCCGCTTGATCGTAGCCATCGAAGCTAATCGGCCCCTAAGCGAGCGCGGCCCAGTGCGCCCACCGGCCCCTCAAAAGCGGTGAGATTTTGGGCCGAGGTGCGCGACCCGGCGAGCCCCACGGGGAGAGAAAGGATGAAATCCATGCGGCTCTGGGGCTGGGCAGCGTCGGTCAATGCGCGGCGCAGTTGAAGTGCCGCAGCTCGGAGCTCCAACGGTGACGGTACTCTCCGTACTGACTTTTGGGTAGTAGATGTCCTATTCTCTGTCTATGCGCCGCCGCTCACTTCTCATTTTTTTATCCGTCTTGGCGACCGGGCTCGCCTTCGCGGCCAACGCTGTGGCTGCGGAAAGGTTGCCCGTCATCTACAACGGACTGCTCGGCTATTCGCAGCCGAGTCCGAGCGCCAGTCCGCCCGGTGCAAATGACTGGTCTTGTCATCCAAGCGCCGAACATCCGCGCCCGGTGATCCTGGTCCACGGCACCTTCGCCGACATGTCCGATAGCTGGCAGGCCCTCTCGCCCCTGCTGCGCAACCATGGCTACTGCGTCTTCGCGCTCAACTACGGCGCCAGCGCCGGCAGCGCGGCGCTTGGCGTGTATGGGACCGGTGAGATCGCCCGCTCCGCGCAACAGCTCTCGAGCTTCGTCGACCGGGTTCTCGCGGCGACCGGCGCCCGCCGCGTCGACCTGGTCGGTCACTCCCAGGGCGGGATGATGCCGCGCTACTACCTCAAGTACCTGGGCGGTGGGAGCAGGGTGCGGACCCTGGTCGGGCTCGCCCCCTCAAACCACGGTACCGACCTGAACGGGCTCTTCACCCTGGGCAGCTTCCTTCCCGGAGCCGAGGCCTTCCTCGGCCTCTGCGAGGCCTGCGAAGAGCAGGCACAGGGATCCCCGTTCATGACCGAACTGAACGCCGGCGGGGACACGGTGCCGGGCATCCGCTACACGGTGATCGAGTCCCAATACGACGAGGTCGTCACCCCCTACAGCTCGGCCTTCCTGGCGGCCGGGCCGCAGGTGACCAACATCCTGCTGCAGAGCCAATGCCCGGCCGACCGGGGCGAGCACCTCTCGATGCCCTACGACCAGATCGCCGACGCCGATGTCCTCAACTCCCTGGATCCGGCCCACAGCGCAGCGATTCGCTGCGTCGCGGTGGCGCCGATCGTCGGTGGCTGACTGGACCCTGACGCAAACGACCCGGCGAGGCTGGGAAACCTCACCGGGTCATGACGTTTGCTTCACATGGAAATCGCGCCGCACAGGGAATGGACGGGGCGACTCCGGCCCGATCAATCGGTTGCGAGTTCGCAAGACCTGCGCCTCCGCAAGTGGACATATAAGAACAGAGTCAGACCAGTTTGTCAAGGTCTTCACTCCATTTGGCTTGAAAAAGAGCCGAGCGCCAGATGAGGGCGTACCGAAAGCCGCTCAGATCGCGGCGTAGGACCAGTACCTCGCCTCCTCGAAGCCGACGTGTGGCAAGAGCGCGAGGTAGACGAGATCGGGTGCGATTTCATCAATCCGCTCGGCGCTGCCGCAGTGCAGGCAGCCGCTGATGACGCCGGCGATGCTTCCGAGCAGAGCCTCATCGCGGCAGGCCAGCAGCCGCTCATCGGCCGGAGCGCACTCACCGAGTGCCGCGGAGAAGCGCTCGACCAGTTCCTGATAGTTCTCCTCGCCATCGCGATCCCCGGCGCGTGCATCGATCAGGGCGCGGGCGGCGCTCGGGTTGGCAGCGGCAAAGGCGAGCGCAGCGCGGATCCCCGCGGCGAAGCGCCCGGCCCAGGCATCGCGTCCCGCGCAGCCCTTGGCGACCGCGACCTGCAGCTGCTCGAGGCTCATCGAGAACTCGTCCCTGCGAATTCGCGGCCCTGCGACTGGCTCTATGTCGGTGATCCTTGTGCTGATGATTGACGCCTCCCGCCGTTTCAGCCTGGTCTAATAAGAACACAAACGGACCAAAGTGTCAAGCGCGGTGCGCTCTATGCCGTCCGCAGCCCCGCTGCCAAGCATTTCAGCGCGAAGGCACTAGAGCCGCCGGTGTACCGGAGCGGCCCGCCGCCACTAGCGAGCGCGACAGCTGCGGACCGATTCCTTCGTCACCTGGGCGCCACCGGCGAAGGTGTAGGTGGCCCGAGCGAAGGAGAGAAAGCCGGCGGTGAAGCCTGTCGGTAACGGACAGGAGGCACTCAGGTAGCTGCGCTTGCGCCCACGGTAGCTGAAGGTTCGTGCGACCTTGATCCGGAAGTTGGCGACATGCGGCCAGGGCCCGACCGAGCGCCTGATCGTTGTCACCAAGACTGTGCGGAAGGCGCCCTTGCGGTGGTGGACGGTGAAGGGGATGACGAAGGAGACCGGCGGGTCGGAGGCGTAGGCGTGGATCAGGACGGCCGGGCGGCCCGCCTTCGTCTGTCCGTTGAAGGCCAGCAGGTGGGCGTGTACGCCGAACGGTTCTTGATTGGGGACGAAGATCTCCGCGTAGAGCCCGCCCCGGCCGACGAGCGCCTCCCCGCAGGATCGCAGCGCCTGCCTGCTGTCGGTGCTGTCGAGGCGGACCTGCGGGCAGACCGCGAGGCCGTGCCGGAACAGCCTTCCGCGGTAGGCGAGTTCCAGCCGAATCCAGTTGACGCGGGGGATCGGCGAGCCATCTGAGGTGAAGACCTTCCCCGAGAGATTGACCGCCACCGGGGCGAGGTGATCGCGGGGCAGGACCTTGGGAGTGATCCCGCCGTCCACGGAGACGATCACGTTCTCGTCCTGAGCGCGTTCGGCGGCGGCCGGTCCCGTTCCGAGTGCGAGGGCCGCGACTGCCACGAGGGTCAGAACCGGCCAGGCGCGGCGCCTCATCTCAAAAGCCGTACCTGGAGAACTTGAAGCTACACCAGTTAAAGCCGAAGGCGAGGGTGACGTTGTTGGCGAGGTTGCCGTTGTGGATGAAGCGCGCGGTCAGCCGCTGTGCCTTGATCGTGTGCCCGCCACGCAGCTGCGCGGTGATTTCCTGTAGGTAGGACTCCTGGCGATTGAGGTAGACGAACCACTTTTTCAGCCGGGTGGCATCGGCCGGCGGCCGGGCTGGGTGAGCGATCGTGGTTATCGTCCGGCCGAAGATCTTCGCGGCCTCTTCAAATTTGTGGGTCGCCACATCGGTGCGCCCGGCGTGAATGTCATCGCGCACGCCTTTCATCGCGCGCTGAGTCTCTTCGGCGCCGGGTCGACAGACCTTCTCCAATTCGGATACATATTCGTTGCGGCTCGGGCCTGCGGCAGCTTCGGAAGCGCGGGCTGGGGCCGTCGTGCTCGCCGGAACGGACGTTTCCGCCATCGCAGCAGCGGCGCCCAGTGCGAGCACTAGCGCGGTCACGACTGCGATTAGTCGTCCGATGTAACCCATCCCTAGTCCTCAACACCATCCCTGTTAACGCATTGTTAGGCGTTTGTTTTGCCTGCCAAGACCTTAGCGCCTCGGCTCTCAATTCGGGGTACGCCGATGTCCGCAAGCCGGAGTCAAATACGCCTCTCATGGGTGGGGGAAGGCCGGCCCAGCCAGCGCGGGGTGCGCCAGACCCGATCACCAAATAGGAGCATCAGGGCAGGCAAAAGGACGATGCGGACCACGGTCGCGTCGAGCAGAATCGCGACGGTCAGCCCGACTCCCATCTGGCTGACGGTCGCGATCGGGGCCGCGGCGAACGAGATGAAGACCGCGGCCATGATCGCCGCGGCGCCGGTGATCACTCCGGCGGTTCGCTCAAGGCCGAAGCTGATCGCCGCGGCATTGTCGCCGTGCTCGCGATAGTGCTCTCGCATGCGGGCGAGGAGGAAAACCGCGTAGTCGATCGAGAGGCCGAAGGTAACACCGAAGATCGCGGCGGCGCCGACGGTATCGATGTAGGGGTGCCCGCCGAGCGGGTAGCCCTCGGGGATCTTGCAAACCAGCGTCATCACGCCGATCGCGGCGCCGACCGAGGCGAGGTTGAGGACCACGGCGATTCCGGCGAGCAGCGGCGAGCGGAGGATGAGTAGGAGCATCAGGAAGCAGGCGATGACGACGGCGCCGACGACGATCGGAATCCGCGCCCGAGTAACGCTGCCGTAGTCGTTGACGGTCGCGGCGCCGCCGCCGACCCCGGTCCGCAGGCCGCCCTCGCGCGCGATCCGCTCGGCGTCGACGTTGAGGCGACTGCCGATCTGGCGCGACTGCGGGCTGTTGAGGCCGTGGCTCGGGATGATCAGCATCCGCGCCGCCTGGCCACCGCCTTCGACGCTGACCGCCTCGCCGGCCAGAGCCCGGCGGCGAGGAGAAGCACCTTCCAGAGCCGAGAGGACGAAGGAGCCCGAGTCAAAGAGGTGGGGTGAGGTGCGCTGCAGGCGGCGAGCACCGGCGGCCAGGGGCCCAGCCGTTGCGGAGACTCGGACACTCGCCCGGCGCAGGCCGGATTCCAGCGGCTGGGATTCCTGATAGCCGTTTGCCAGGTGGCTCTCGAGCTGACCGGCGCCGCCGTGCAGTTCGCCAAGCCCGATGACGAGGCGCTGGGCGCCGTCGGTGAGCCGCAGCAAGCCTTCGCTCAGACCGCCGGCCGCTCCGGCGAGCTGGCTGGTCCCGTGTTCGAGTTCGCGCCCGCCGGCGACCAGCTTGTTGAGGCCGCCGTTGACGGTGTTGGCGAGGTTGCGCAGCCGGTGCACTTCGTTGCGAATCGAGGAGAACACACGGGCGAGGACGCGGGCTTCATTTGCGCGCGGTTCCAGAGCCGGGTTCTCCTTCGATTCCGCTTCCAGCTTTTCGGCGAGCCGGCGGGCGCGGGCGAGGCCGCCGCCGCGGACACTGGGCAGCAGCGAGCGCAGGCCCAGGGCGAGCGTCAGGCTGCCGGCAGAGGTCTTGCGCTGTGCGTCGGAGAGCCGTCTGGTCCCCGCGGCCAGGCGGTCGATTGCACCGCTCGCTTCGGTCCCGGCGCCGGCGGCGCGGCCGAGGCCGTCGGCGATCAGCCCGGCGCCCTGCTTAGCCTGTTCGGCTCCTTCACCGAGTAGGCCGCTGCCCTGCGCGGCTTCGGCAAGGCCTTCCCGCAGCTGCGAGACGGCCCCCGAGGCGCGGTACAGGCCCGGTCCGAGCTTGGCGAGGCTGGCGGAGCCGTTTGGGCCGGTCGAGGTGAAATCTTCACCGAGTTCGCGCAGCGGTTTCGTGCCCTTGGCAATGGCGGCGGGGCCGATCACGGCACGGATCCCGGGCTGCGCGGCGACCCGGCGCTGCCAGCGGCCGAGTAGGGCGAGGCGTTCCGGGGTGGTGATCGGGCCGTGCTGGGCCGCGGCCACCACCACGAAGGGGGCTTCCCAGCCGGGGCCGACCGCATCGGCGATCTTTTCAGCGCTCTGCCGGGCACCGTTGGAGCTCGGCAGCTCGTCGATCCCCGGGGCGGCAGTGCTGAGGCCGAGGGCAGGGGCCGCGAGCAGGGCCAACGGAATCGCGATCAGGATCGCCGCCAGGCCAGGGCGGCGCAGTGCGCGCGCGGCGATCGCGGCGACACGTGAGCCGGAGGGGCGGAGAGTCCTGCGGCCGATCCGCCCGGCGTTGACGCGCTCGCCGAGCAGGGTTAGGAGGCCCGGCAGCCCGGCGACGGCGACCAGCACGCTGAGGACGGTCGCGACGCCGACCGTCGCGGCGAGCGAGAGGAGCAGCGAGCCGGGCTGCACGAAGGCGGAGAGGGCGAGCGCGGCGAGCAGAGTGGAGCCAGCAAAGACGGTGGTGCGGCCGGCGGTGGCCCGGCCGCGCATCGCCGCCTCGAGCGCTGTGCTTCCCTCGGCGAGCTCCTCACGGAAGCGGGAGACAATCAGAAGCGAGTAGTCGACCCCCAGCGCCAGGCCCATCATCGTGCAGACGACCAGCGAGATCGCGTCGACGGTCATCACCGAGCTGAGCAGGACGAGCACCCCGCGGCCGGCAAGGACCGTGAGAGCACCGAAGGCGAGCGGTATTGCGGCGGCAACGACCGAGCGGAAGACCAGGAGCAGGACGAGCAGGAGCAGCGGCGCGGCGAGCAGCTCGGCACGCTCGGTAGCGCCGATCGTTTCTTCCTGCAGGGCGCGGGAGACGGAGGCGAACCCAGACTGGGTGGCGCGCAGCGGAGAGCTGACCTTCTCGTCGAGGATCTCCTCCAGTTCCGGGACGGTGTCGCGCATCGCCGTGGCCAGCGGCACGTGGTAGTCGACGATGATCAGCGCGTGGCGGGGGCTAGGACGCAGAGCCGTGACGGTGCCGCGATCCCAGGGCGAGATCACGGTGGCCTTCGGTGAGTGGCGGAGGGCGCGGACGAGAGGCGGACCCTGGCGTTCGATCTCCGCCGGCGGGCCGGTGAGCAGGACTGCAAACTGAGAGGCGTCGCCGAAGTGTTCCTCGGCGAGCTTTTCCCCTTCGGCCGCAGAGGTGCCGGAGATCGTCAGCGAGAGCGGATCGAGCTTGCCCTCGACTCCGAGACCGACAAGACCGAGAACAAAGCTGCCGACCAGGACCGCCGCCAACGCCGCCAGAGCAGGACGAGATCTCACCTGCGGCTACCCGGAGCGCTCACCCCCGCATTTTCCCAGGCCGAGGGGCGGTTTGCGAACGGCGGTGTACCGGCCGGATGCGAGGAGAGATCAGATCGCGGCGATCTGACGGGCGACCGCCCGCCGGCTAGCGGCGGTGATGCTTATGGTGCTTGCTGGTCGCCCCGCAGGCCGTCTTGATCGGCTCGTCCCGCCGCAGCGTCTTGCCGTTCTGGGCTGTGAATTGCACGATCGACGCTGCCGATTTGCCGCAGAGGTTGCGAGTGTTGGCCAGGTAGCCCTGGCTCTTGCCGAACAGGGTCAGTTGGAAGTGACCAATCGGAACGTCGGGGACGACAGGGACCGTAGTGCGCAAGCGCTGATTGCTCACGGTCTTCGTTTCGGCCTGGGGCACGATCATCACCTGGCCGCCGAGGATGAAGGCGACGTGCGGCAGGCCCTTGTAGCCCGAAACGGCGAAGGCACGGCCTTCGAGGGGGGCTTCGAGCAGAGGTGTTTCGTCTTTGACCACGCCGATCGGCTGGCGACCGGCGCAGCGCGTCGCTTCGAGCTCGGCCTTCGAGCAAAGGTTGCCGAGGTGGTTCTGGTCGATCTCCATCGCGTTCGGCAGAGTGACCGACAGGGATTGGATGTTGGCGTCGCCAGACCGTGTGGTCAGGTCGAAGCGAATCGACGGATCCGACGACCTGAGCGTTCCCTTGTGACCCCCAAGCTGGATAATGGTGAGCTTCGGCTCGAAGGGCAGAATGCCGCAATTGACCGCAATGAACGGCGAGGAGAAGGCCGCCGCCGTGCCCTGATCGCCGATGCCTTCGGACACGGTGCGAAGTTCCGAGCAATTGGTCGGGTTGATCATGAAGTTCGGCTTGTCAATGTTCACCTGGATCGACCGCATCCTGATCGGAATCCCGCCGATGATCGAGGGCACCGTTTCCGAATCGGCGATCACGTGGGCGTCGAGCGGGTCGACGTGCAGGGCAACCCGGACCACGACCGTCCCGTAGTCATATGGTCCGGCCAACGCCGGCGTGACCGCCACGAGCGATAGCGGTGCTCCCTTGAACGGCCCGGCGAAATAGACCTTGCCGGTTGCATGGAAGGGGTGCGTGCCGGGTCCGGCCGCGACGTTGGTGGTGCCGATCTGCGATGAGGCCGGGCAGCTTGGATTGGCTTGCTCGGTCCGTCCTGGGGTGTTGCTGGCTGCGGTGATACTCGCCTCCGAGCAGTAAGTGATCCCGCGGAGGTCAGCAGTCAGCCCCGGAGGTAGGGTGAAGTTGAGCTTCCCGAGGAACTGATCGCCGTCTTCTCGGTCGAGTTTGAGGGTGTATGAGGAAAATGCGCCGGCATCCGGGGTCAGCGTTCCCGCGACCAGCGTCGGCTTGAAGGGACGTGCTTCACCGGGACAGCGCGTGCCATCGGGACCGGAGTCGAGCCCGAAGACCTGCGTGGATTCCTGTTCGGCGAGGGTGGCGTTCCAGGGGTAGAACTCGGCCTGGGTCTTGTAGATCGTGCAGTGGGTCGGGGTCGCCATCAGGCCGCGGTCGGAGGCAAAGAGGTGGAGGTTGAATTCTTCGAAGGGGACCTGGGGGAGGTTTTCGAACCATGCCGTCACCTGGCCGGTTTCCGGATTGGGCCTGAAGCTCCCGACCAGCTTCGCATTGATGCCGAAGCCCGACGCCACGAGGAAGATTCGGTACTGATCCCCGGGCCTCGGTTCTCCGATATACACGGCTCCTTCGAGCGGCCCGCTCAGTGCCTGGGTGCCGATCGTGAAGGTTCCGATCTTGGAGCGATCCGGGCATTCGGCTGGGCCCTCCGAGTCGAAGTTTGCTTCGGCGTCGGAGCACGCAAATTGTCCGTCAGCGGCGTCCGGATTGATCGTCAACCCTTCGGGAAGGGTCACCGAAGCTGCCCTGAGCTCCGACGGCGAAGCGGCAAAGCCAAGGAACTGCGGGGCGTCGAGGTCGACGTTCAGCCCCGAGGGAGAATCCGTTTCCGTCGTCGTCGGGCTGGCAAACAGGACCGGGTTGAACACCTCCAGATCGCAACTGGTGGTGGCCGGGTACGTGGCTTCTTTCCGAGTCGGGTTGGCCGGATCCTGGTAGGTTTGCACTTCCAGGCTGGACGTGAGTGTCGCGCCGGGGCAGGTCGTCGGGTTGTCCGTGAATGGGCGCACGGGGATGCTCGCCGCCGTCCCTTTGCCGATGCAGGCTGCGGTAGTCAGTTCGGGACAGTTCGCCGGTTCTCCGGGCGAGCCTTTAGGAAAACGCTCCGCGTCATTGCTTGCCGCGGCGGGAAAGCCCCAGAACGTCAGGTTTGCCCCGGCCAGCGGTGTGAGCTCGGTTATGTTGGAGACCGTGAATCTCAGCCCGTAGTCGGTGGAGGTGCGAACCGCCACAGGGATCTGGATCGGGATGTCTAGGATCGGTGAGATGAAGGCGAGGAGCGCGGTCTGATCCCCGAGTGGTTGGAGCGCGAAGATTGGCGCCGTGCCGAGCAGGTAATGGGGATTGCCTTCATAGTTCGCGTAGGCCGTGATCAGGCCGGATTGGGCATTCGATGGGCACTGGTCGAGCGCAAAGTCGGACTGGGTGCACTGGGTGACCGCATTGGGGTTGCCGAACACGCCCTCCGGAGCGTTGAAGATCACGTTTCTCGCGCCCTCGGGGCTGCCGGGGCTCGCCAGGGAAAACGAGGTGGACAGGTCAGGATGGTCCCCGGCGCTTGTGTCGGAAGTGGTCGTCGTGAAGCTTTCGATCGCCTCGCTCGCGTGCGCCGCAGGGGAGGCCAGAGCGGCGCAGAGAAGCAGCGCGAACGCGATGGCAGTCACCCAGATCAACGCGCGAAGCGGCGCCCTTTGGTCGGTACTCGACATCTTTCTCTTCATTGTTGACCTCCGCCTGACGGCGCGGGCGAGTTCGTGGCTGTGGCGCTCCGTCGATGCTTTCTGTGGTGGGCGTGGTGCCCATGCCCGGATCGACGCCGTACGCAGGATCCGTGTTTCTTGACGAAGCCCCGTTTGCAGAACGCGCCTGTCGACCGTGATTCCGGACTGCCCGCGATGCTCCGGATCGCCGGTGGCGGCGGGGCAACGCTTCCAGGGCCGTGACACTCGTCGGATGCCTTGCACTGTTCCGGCTGCGGGGCGTAAGGAATTCCCCCCATTTCGCGCGCGTCATAGATCCTGACCGTGTTGCCGTTCTTGTCTTGCTGGGTCAGTTTGTCGCGGGTGAAGAAGTACGCGTCTTCGCCGTTGGCGCTCACGCTGAGCAGGTTCGAGGCGAATGCGCCCGTCCCGGTGGAGATGAGCTGGGGTTCCTGGCCGCTTTCCCACTCGTACGCATCCGGCTTGTCGTTCACGTCTCGATCCACCAGTCCTTCGTCGGAGTCGAAGAACACTCGGCCGTCGTCGGTGAGACTCAGGCCATTGCCGGCCAGCGCCGAGTCACCGATTGCCCGGGCGCCGGTCGGGTTGCACGAGCTGCACTCAATCCCCTGGTCCTGGGCGGAGTAGCGGAAGATCTCGCGGTGATCCGCGTTGTCGTAGCCGGTCAACGGCAGCGAGGACGTGAAGACGGCAAAGGCACCCGATGGCGTCACCTGGAAGTCGCCAGTCATGCGCTTTCCCGGGAAGCTGACTCCGTCGATCACGAGCGGGTTGTCGATCGCCGGATCGGGCGGCAGCGCCGCTGGGTCGTAGGTTTCGACGTCGCCGCTGCCGCGGTCGCTCACGTCGACGACTCCGGAGTCGACGGCCAGCCCGATCGAACCCGAGAGGCGTCCTTCCCCGATCGGAACGTTGACCCGATGACCGGATCCGTCGAACTCCAGGACTCGGTCTTCCTCGTCGACGTACACATGGTCATCGCTGGGATCGACCGCGACGCCGACGGAATGGCCTTCGTCGAGCGGGCCGAGATCGGTACCCGTCGAGCTGTACATCTCGGTGACCCCCTTGGCTTCGGCCGGCCCGCCCCCATTGACCACGAACACGGTGCCGCTCGAGTTGACAGCGACTCCCATCGGCTGCGGAAGCGTCGGAAAGCTCGTCAGCGGGACGCCGGCCGAGCTGTAGACCTTCACGCCGCCGAAGTAGTTGGTCACGTACACTTTGCCGTCGGTGGGATCGACACCAACCCCCGTCGGCAGGCCGCCGATGCTTATCTGTTCGATGCGTTTGCCCGACGAGTCGAACTCTTCGACGATCCCGCCAAGGAGGTTCGGAACGTAGATGTTCCCGGTCGTCTGGTCTATCGCCATCTCCGTGGGGATGTTTTCCGCCCCGTAGGACCCAGCCACTTCGATCTTTCCGCCCTGCCCGAAGGTGGTGATTGCGTGCCCTCCCGAGTCGAATTTTTGAACGAGCGCAGGCGATTCCCCGAATTCGTTGCCGATGTCGAGGACATACACGTCGCCCGTCGAGTGATCGATCGCAACGCCCGCGGGCTTCGCGAACGAGCCGAAGTCGCGCCGGAAGGCATGTTCGCCCACCGGCAAAGGAGCGTTGACGGTCGATTCGAGCGTGGCGACGAACCGCGGCTGCGACCCCGGTTCGCCGACGTAAAGGTTGGGGGCGTTGAAGGTCCCATTGGAAGGGCCGTCGAGCTTCTCCGGCGAGAGGAAAAAGATCGATCCGCCCTCTGACGCCACCCCACCACCGCCACCGATCACGAGGACGCCGCAGGTCTCTTCCGAACCGGCGACGTTCCAGTGCACGTGTTTGGTGTCTGCCGCGGGGTCGCAGGCGTTGCTGTTGCCGGCGCCGGCCGTCCCGGTGGACACCCTACTCAGCGTGGCTGTCGAACCGGTGACCTGGGCGGCGTAGAGGTCGGTGCTCGTGTCTTCGTCGTCACCGGTCAGCTGATCGGTTGTCGAGAAGAAGACCCTCGAGCCGTCGGCCGTCATCCCGTCATAGGCCACGCCGGCAGTCGTTCCGGGCGTAAGGTCGATCGTGTGATTCGAATCCCCGATGTTCATATACAGGTGCCAGTACTTTTGACCGGCCGATTCGGAGATCAGTTCGCCAATCACGATTCGTGAGCCGTCGGTCGAGATGTCGAGCTCGCCGAGTTCGGACCCAGTCATCGTCGCCCCTGCCGGAGTCTTCGAGACGACGTGGGTGACCTTCGTGTTCAGGTTGCGGTCGTAGATCGACAGTTCGCCTTCGTTTCCGTCGGGCTCGAAGGGCGCGGTCGCACCGAAGACCAGATGCGAGCCGTCGGCCGAGAGATGCTTGCCGATGAACGCTGCCGGTTCCGCCGTCGGCTGCGGCTCCGACCCCGACATGCCCTGCACCAGCTGACCGCCGGGGAGGTGGACCGGCTCACCGGCGGAGCCGTCGGCGAAGCAGGGCGAGCAGATTTCTTTGCCGCCGAAGGCGAACACGTCCAGGCTCGAGTCGGCTTCCAGGAGAGTCGAGGCAAAGGCTGAGCTCGATGGGCTACCGGCCGCTGGGATGCCAACGTATTCGGTTGTCCAGCCGTTCTGGCCGCGGGTCGCGACGTATGGATCGATGCCATGATTCGTCGGGCTGCCGACGCTCAGCGCACCGTCGTGGATTCCGTAGAGAACCCGCGGCGGGCTCTCGGCCTCCGGGTATCCGCCGAATGGCGTCTGGCCCGCGACGATGCTCGACTCGACGTCGTACCCACCGCTGTCGGTCGCAGAGACCAATTCGTACGCTCGGCAGTCCATCGCGAGGGCGCTCCCGGTCTGCTGGCGGACGTGGGCGTTCGGACAGGGATCGTTGATTTCCTCGGTGAACGGATAGGTCTTGAAGGTGCGGTCGCTGCTCGGCGTGCCGACGCCCGCGTCGTTCGTACCGACGACGCGATAGTGGTACAGCGTCCCCGGCGTCAATCCGTGGATGATCTTTTCGGCTTCCATGAATTTTTTGCCTCGGCCGATTTCGATGCTGGGCCCCGGTGCCATCTGAGCGTTCGCGTAGCCGCTCTGCTGGTAGTTGGCATCGTCGACGTATTCGAATTGGTAGCTCGTTTCCGCGCCGTTCGGGTCGACCAGACCGTGAAGGTCGGCGCGGTCCGAGTGCACCTGGCTGGCCGACTCGTCCGCGATCGAGGGAATCCCCGGAGGCGTGGTGAACATCTGATCCGTGCCGTGGGCCACCAAGGCGCCGCCTTGATTGCTGGCCACCACCCGGTAGTGATAGGTGGTGTAGGGACTGAGGCCCGATATAGCCGTGGACAGAGAGGTGCGGACGGGCCCGATCGGAGCACCGGCGTCTTCCCCCGGCGCGGCGGCGGTTGTGTTCCCGTAGGCGACGGTCCTACCCCATTCGAAGTAGTAGTGCGTGTCTTCGCCGTTGCCGACGAATGAGCCATTCAGTGTCGCGCCCGATTCCGAGACGGCGCTCGGCAGATCGGTGCTGAGCGCCAGGACCGCCTCTGGTATGTACGTTTGGTCGGTGCCGTAGCTCTTGACTCTGGCGTTCCTGACCGCGACGCGGTAGTGGTAGGTCGTGCCGGTCGTCAGCGCGGAGATACGAGCGCTGACCGCCGTCGTGTCGCCGTACGGAAGGACAGAGGAAGCTTCACAGGGCAGGCTGCCGATGCTGTAGTTGCCGACCGCTTCCCCATATTCGAACTGGCATTCGGTGACTTCGCCGCCTCCGTTCAGGTCCACCGATGCGTTGAGGGTTCCGGAGGTCAGAGTCGGGCTCGAGACCGGCTGGTATGTCACCTGGGGTGACTTCGGCGCAGGGCCGATGATTTCGATCGGGTCGGGGAGATGTTCATATCCCGGACGTCTGCTTGGTACGTAGAGATAGCCAGCCGAGTTGAAGGCGTAATCTGAATTTTCGCGCGACTGGCCGATCTGCGCGGGCGGCAGGATGCCGAGGAGATTGCCCGACGGGTCATATTCTTCATAGCCGATGATCACGTCGCCGGTGAGGGGATCGACCGCCAGCGCGCCTAGGTTCGGGAAGGTGCGGAGGAAGGTGCCGGAGGAGTCGAACTCGTCGACCACGCCTTCACCTATGTCGTCGACGAAGAGGTTGCCTTCGTCGCCGACGGCGATTCTGCCCACTTCTCCGAACGGGCCCTGGGGCGTCCCGGTGATCCGGTTTCCTTCTATGTAGGACGCGGAGGCCGGGAGTTCTACCGGCCTCTGGGCGCTTTCGAGGACTTCGATGAAGTTCTCCGGTGAGGTCAGTGAGAGGTAGACGCGACCGCGGGATGCGGTCTGCGAATTGTCGACCGCGACGTCGATCCCGTACTGATTGCCGTAGATGTCGTCGATTTTGTTCCATTCACGTGTGAATGCGTCTTCCTTGAAGAAGAAGATCCTGCGGCCGTTCGACTGGGAGACGAGGACCTCGTCGGTCGCCTGATCGACCGAGAGGTGCATCTCACGCGAGAGGCTAAAGACGGCTGGAACGGTCGGCGCGGAGAGCAGTTCCCCCGAGGGATACGGGCTGTATTTGTAGATGCCCCGCTGAAGTCGCGCGGGACCTTCCCCCACCTGATCGTCGACTATCCAAAGATGGCCGGCCCCGTCGAAGCCGATGCCCTGGACATTGACGAATCCGCCTTCACCGCCTTCGATCTGCGAGTCGAAGGCCCGCGCAGGCGGTTCTGCCGACGCCGTCCGAGCGCCCAGCCCGAGCGACACACAGGCGGTGCAGAGCAGGCCGACGGAGAGCCCCCTCAGCCAATGCCCCGCCCCTCGGCCGACGTCGGTGCTGCGCCTCACAGGTGCCCCCTTTTCAGCCATCAGGCCCTCCCGCGGATTTCCGTTGTCCATCGTTGCCATCCCCTACCTCGCCGCCGCCGTGTCGCGATGGTGGCTCCGCTTGGCGTGAAGTTTGTGCCGCTTGCCGCCGCCGCATGCTGCCTGGACCTTGACCTTGCGGTCGATCGCGATCCCGTTCTGCCCGGCTGCCTTCAGGTCTGCGTATTCGGGGGAACCGCATAACGGTTCGCTGTTCTGGATCAGACCTTTGCTGCCGCCCGCCAGATCGAGCCGGACGGTCCCGAGCGGCAGGTCGGGCACCGTCTTGAAGGTGGTTCGCAGTCCGCCGTTGACCGCGTCGACTCGGGCGACCGCTTCGATGTGGAGCTGGCCGTAGAGGTCGACCGCCAGATCGGGCAGCCCTACGGACGAGGAGCGCAGGTAGACCGAGCCGGTCAGTGGCCGGTCGAGCAGCGGCGTGAGGACTTCGGCGTGACCGATTTCCGAGCTCGGAGGGCATGTCCCGGCGGCGAACGCGGGCCGCGTGCAGACCGAGCCGAGGTGGCCCTGGTCGAGGAGCTCGTTGGAGGAGAGCGTGACCGCGATCCGACGGGGGTTCGCTTCGCCAGGTTGAGTGGAGAACACCGAGTAGATCGCAGGGTGGCCAAGGCGGTTGACGCCGCCTGTGAGCTTCAGGCTCAGTTTTGGCGCGAACGGCAGGCTCGCGCAGCTCGCGACCTGGTAGTGGTCATGGGCGTTCGCCACGGCGCCTTCGTCACCCGATAGCTGGGCGGTGACCGCCAACGGTTCGCAATTCGTCGGGTTCCGGACGAAATCGGGCCGGTCGAGCACTACACGGATGAAGCGGGTGCGGAGCGGTACCCCTTCTAGTATCTGCGGGAGGGGATTCGAGACTGTGGTCACCTGGCCGGTGAGGGGATCGACCTCTATCGCCGCCCTGACGGCGACGTTGCCGAGGTCATATGGGCCCGAGACCGAGGGAAGCACGACCACGAGGCTGAGCGGCGCACCTTTGTAGGGACCCGCGAGGTAGACCTTGCCCGCGAGGTATAGCGGGTGGGTGCCGGCGCCCGCCCCAGCGGACACAGTCCCTATCTGCGAGGCCGCCGGGCAGGCCGGAGCAGCCAGCTCCGCCCGGCCCGAGTACCCCGAGCTCTGGAGCTGGGAGATCGCAGCCTCCGGGCAGTACTGGATCCCTGCCAGCCGAGCAGTGAACCCTGGCGGAGTCGTGACGCTTATGCCGGTCATGTCCTGGTTGCCGTCAGCACGGGTGAAGGTGGCTGAGAAGGATGTGTCCGAACCGGCTTTGTTGGCAGCCGAGGCAGCTTCGAAGCCGGGGTTGAAGAGCCTGCTCGAGCCGGGGCATGGAGTTCCGTCAGGACCCGAGTCAAGGGAGAAGAACTGGGTCGAGGATTGCGCCGCGAGGCTCGCGTCCCAGGGAACGAATGTGCTCAACACCGGGTAGGTCCCGCATTTGGTCGGCGTCGCCAGCAGCCCGCGTTCGGAGCCGAACAGATGCAATTTGAAGCTCGTGAGCGGACTCTGCGGCAGATCTTTAAACGACACCGTGAGCCCCCCGGTCGTCGGGTCGGCGATCACTGTGCCGGCCAGCTTGATGTGGGTGTTGAATCCATCGGCCACGAGGAACAGCCTGTAGCGGTTGCCGGGAAGGGGCTGGCCGAGATAGACGAAGCCCGGCACGGGGCCTGGTAGCGCCGAGCTGTCGATCTCGAGGCTCCCGACCTTCGAGAACTCTGGACAGTGGGCTTCTTCCTTGGTGCCGAACATCGCTTCCGCTTCGGTGCAGGCCGTCTTGCCGTCGGCGGCGTTCGGGTTTATCGAGAAGCCCGCCGGAAGGGTCACTGTCGCGTCGCGCAACTCGGTCGGCGACGGAACCGAGGGACTGATCTGCTGAGGAACGCTGAGTTCGATGTCGATTCCAGAGGGGGAGTCCGTCTGTTCGGTCGTCGGATGTGCATAGAGACTCGGGTTGAAGCTGAGCTGGTCGCACCCCGTCATCGCCGGCCAGGAGCTGTTGGCCTCGGTCGTGCCGCCGTCGTAGGAAAGGATGGTGAGCGAGGAGCTCAGCGGCGTGTCACAGGTCGTCGGGCTCTGGAGGAATGGGGTCAGAGCGCTGTTCGAGGCAGTCGAGGGGAGCGTCAGCAAGTCGAGTTCGCACGGCAGGACGACGGAGTTCGGGTCACTCGTGCTCGCATGACCTTCGGAGTCGCAGAAGTTCCCGAGGTAGGCCGTCTCTTCTCCTGGTGTGTAGTGCTTGTCGAGACGCAAGGGGTCATGGACCGAGGCGGCGGGCACTCCCCAGAGGACCTCCCTGAATTCGTGGAGCGGAAGGGCCCCGTGCACGATCGAGGTGTTCTTCGCTTCCAGCCCGTAGTCCGAGTCGGTGCGCGAGTTGAGAACCGTGAACTGCGGCGCGTTGACGAAGAACAGCTTGAAGGCCAGCAGTCCCGCCTCCCCCGGCGCGGGCACCATGTTGTAGAGGGCCGAATTGAACGGGGGAATGCCGCTCGCTTCGACGTTGACGATCCCGATCTGCGCGTCGACCGGGCAGGCGTCGACCGAGAACTCGCTGAGCGTGCACTGGGGCGTGGCGTGCGGATCGCCGATGAAGCCCGCCGGCAGCTGCACGGTGGCGTCTTTTGCGTCCGCGCAGTTGCAGGCAGCCTGGGTGTTCTGATCGATCCGGTTGGCGAGCAGGAAGGAAACCTCCACATCAGGGTGACCCCCGGCCTGGGCTTCACCGGGCACGGCAGCAAATGACTGGATCGGGGTGTCAGCCTGCGCGGGGGATGCGGGTATGCACACGGCCAGCGCGCACGTGACGCCGGTCACGGCGAAACAGATGGCTAGTCGGCACGATGTCACCTGCTTGCTCCCCGGGTCGGCTCCTGACGTCGCGCACGGTGACTGCCTCGCTGCCCGCGGCGCCGCGCCTTGTGTTTCTTGTGGTGCTTCGAAGACCGGCTTCCGGTCGACTTCGGCGCGTTGCCGTTGACGAGTGTCGCCTCCGTCCCATCGGGCGCGGCTCCGGGAGTCGTGCTGCCCGAGCCGTGGCACTCGTCCGCGGCCTCACAGGGCGGGGGTTCTGCCGGGGCCGGGAAACCACCGCCGGACCTGGCGTCGTAGAACTTGAGGAACAGCCCGTTGTGGTCCTGCTTGACGAGAGTTTCGAAGGTCGAGAAATAGGCGTCGGTGCCATCGGAGCTGACGCCGATCAGCCCGGGGAGCTGCTCGATCGTCCCCGGCGGGGTTTTCACGCCGCCCGTTCCGGGAGTGATCAGCTGCTGGCGGCCGCCGACAAACTCGTACACGTCCTCGGCCTGATTGGTGTCGCCGTGCGCCAGCGAGTCTTCCGTACTGAAAAAGACCCTGCCGTCGTCGGTCATGAAGAGGCCGTCCTGGCTCGCTTCGACGTTCGAGACCGGGGGCTGACCGTCGGGACGGCAGGAGACGCAGACGATCTGCCGCGTCGAGGGCTGGTAGCGGTACATCTCTAGGTGGCCGGCGTTTTCATAGCCCGTGACCTGCGATGCCGTCACGAACGCCATGTAGGCGTCGTCGGGGGTGACCTGCATCCGCACGATCGGCGTGTTGCTACAGGCCTGGGTCGTGGACGTCGTGTCGTTGACCGTGACGCAGTAGCTGTCGGTGGTCAGGGTGGTGACGTATTGCAGGGCTCCGTTGCGATACAGGTAGAGATTCTTCTGATTGGGGATTCCCCGGGACCCGTCGAGCAGCTCCGGCGAGAAGAAGTAGATGTCGCCGTTTTCGCTCGCGATGGAACTGTCGGACCTGCAATTACCACCGCGGCCGCCGGTCAGCTGACAGTAGGCCTGGCCCGAGTACGGGACCACTCCACAGGCGGTGGTGAAGTCCGATGTGCAGCTGTTCGAGTTCCCCTCTCCGCTGGAGCCGACCGAGATCAGGGTCAGAGGCGGTTCCCCCGCTTTTTCCTTTTCCAAGCTCCAGGAGTAGAGGTCGACGCTCGAGTCGTGGTCGTCAGTCGTCAGCTGTTCGGGGGAAGTGAAGTACACCGTGGAGCCGTTGGAGGTCATGCCCACGTACTTGACACCGTGACCCTGAGACACGTCATAGGTGACCGCTTCGTCGGCTCGCATATAGAGATGGCTGGGCTGCATCGGGCAGCGAGGAGTGGAGCCGAAGTAGTTTCCGCAAGGAGAAGTTTCGCAGGTGGCCGATCCGCATGGGCCGGTGACGCCGGCGGCCATCAGGATCCGGCTCCCGTCGCTCGAGACCGCCGGGATCTGGAGCGGGTCACCCACCTGGTCGCCGGGCTCGGAGGGGATCGGGCTCCCGTTCGCCAGCCTCGAGGCCAGGCTCACGCGGTTCTGGCCGATGTTGTTGTCGTAGACCGAGCCCGGGGGGGTGAGCTGACCGTCGGGAGTGAACTGGCTCCACTCGGTGGAGAAGACGAAGTGGCTGAGATCTTCGGAGGCGGTCACGTCTCCGGGACACGCGTTGTAGCTCGTTTGGGCGCCGGTACCCCCGAATGAGGTGATTGGCGGGCAGTCGAGCGCATGGGAACCGCCGGCCTGGGTCAGGACTTCTTCCCCTTTCGGTCCGACATGGGTGTGCAGGCCCGCCGGGACGCTTTCCAGGTTCGTCGGCCAGCGATCCAGGATCGTGCCTTCGGAGCTGAGCAGGTACGGGGCGTTGGACGCCATCGGGGTCGGGTTCCGGGTGTCTCCCACCGCTTGGTTTCCCTCGTCCCATTGCAGGAACAGGCTCATCGAGGGATCGGCGAGAACGCTGTTCTGGTTCACGTAGATCGCGAGACCGGCGGCGCCCCTAGGCCCGGAGCCCGCGACGCCTCCGCCATAGACGTCGTTGGCCGAGCCGGGCAGTCCCTGCGGCGGCCCGGCGGATGCAGCGAACTGTGTCGCAGGCAATCCGACGTACCTGGTTTTCCACCCAGTGGCGGTTCGGGTGGCGACGTAGAGGTCGCCAGTGCTGTCGATCGGCTGCCCACCGGCTTCCGGGATCGTGCTCCAGAGGCCCGTGTAGGAGAAGCGAGGCGGACTGATCGCGGCACCGGAGTTGGGACCGCCGGTGTAGAGCTGGGTGCCACCTGCGTTGGCCGCCGAGACGAGCTCGTAGGCGCGGCAATCCGGAAGGTAGTTGGCCTGGGTCTGCTGGCGGACGTTCGCATTGGGACAGGAGGGCGGGAAGAAGTTGAAGGTGTGGTCTTCGGAGGTCGTGACACCGTCGTCGTTCGTCGCAACGAGGCGGTAGTGGTAGACGATGCTCGGTTCGAGGCCGAGCAGGTGCACTTCGACTTCTTGGTCGGCGAACGCAGCTGGGATGACGCCGTCCGGGACGGGTGCCGTCTGCCCGTAGTTGATCGTCGGGCCGTACTCGAATCGGTAGTGGGTTTCGAGCCCGTCAGGGTTGACCTGGGCCTGGAGGTCGCCGGTTGTCGCCGTCAGGTTTGCGGACGCGAGGCCGTCGACCGAAGGCACTGAGGTGGTGATGAAGGTCTGGTCGGAACCCGCGATCGTCGCGCCGGCCGCGTTCGAAACGACGATCCGATAATGGTCCTTGGTGTTGGGCGAGAGTCCGGAGACCGCGGCGCTGACGTCGGTTTTGCTCGTGAAGTCGCTGGCCGGCGGGTTGGCGGCAGGATCGGGTACGCAGGGCAGGACGGTGCCATAGCTCTTGTCAAAGCCGATTTCAAAGCGACAGGCGGTGACGGCGCCGCGCCCGGCTGGGTCGACGGTCGCGTTGAGCGTCAGGCTGGATTGGGTGACTTCGCTCGGAGGCGCGTAGTTCACGATCGGCCGCACGTCTCCGAACACGGCCACTTCATCGCCGCCCGAGTTGGCCACGTAGACGGTGTGCGTTTCCCCGTCCACGCCAACCCCCATCGGGGACGAGAGGTGCCCGCTGCCAAATGAGTCGAGGACGCTGCAGGGCCCGAAAACGACCGGTTCGCAGTCGCCTCCATAGTGCGCGATCTCGGAGCCGGTGTCCTGGTACAGCTCTTGGCTCGAGGGATCGAAGTTGAACCCCGTGACGGGCTCTTCGGTTCCCATCACGACGCTTTCGTATTCGCCGCGCGTATTCGGGCGGAGCGTCGCCTTCCAGACGGTTGGTGGTCCGAAAAATTCGTCGAACGCCCGCTGGAAGTAGAGGTTCCCATGAATATCGGCCTTCAGCCAAGGCGATCCGGACAGGTTTTGATACGGGCCCTCGTAGTTCCCATCCCGGGTGTACTGAAGGACGTTATCGCTGGAGCCGCCGTTGCCGCCGACATAGAGGTCCCCGTTGGGTCCACCGACTGCGACACCCCAAAGAGCGCCGAATGAAGTTATGTCGGTGTCTGTTCCCGCCTTCTGGCCGCTGGCGCCCCAGGAGGAGACGATTTGGCCCGAAGAGTCGAACTTCTGCACCACGTCGTCGCCGGTGTCGGCGACATAGAGGTCCCCGTGGCCGGCCGGGTAATTGTCGACCGCGAGGTATTCCGGCGTCTTGAACCCTCCTGGCGAGGAGCTCGATTCACCGGCCTGGCAGACGTCGGTCGGGCTGACCGGGCAGAGATTGCCTCCGGTCGTCAGGTTCACGTCCTTCCCGAACATCAGGAGGAAGTTCCCCGAGGAGTCGAACTTCTCAATCCTGTGATTTCCGGGATCGGTGACGTAGATGTCGTTGGTCGCCTGGTCGATTTCGACATCCGTGGGCCCAGAGATCGGATATGGATCGGCTGGGCTCGACGTGGCAGCTCCGATCGAACCCGAGAACGCGTGGCTCACGGCGGCGTGAGCCGACGAAACCTGGAATAGGAGGACGAAGAGCAGCGAGACCAGTGCGGGCCAGGCCATCTCAGCCGGTACCCGGCGCGATCCGGCGCCCGCTATCCGCAGACCCTGCATCAGACTCTCCCTTCGCTTCGACAGCGTGACGCTCTGCTACGCAGGTGCGAGGCCTTCTTGGCAGCACTCGCCGCCTTCTTGCCCAAACGGCGCGCCTGGGCCGGTGTCGAGGCTTTGCCCGCCTCGCGGCGCAGCTTCCGCGCAGTCCTGCCGCTTTCCGCCGCTGCTTCGCTGAACCTTTCACAGCCGGACCCTTCCGTAGGAGGCGGGGAGGTCGGTCGGGGCGGAGACCCCCCGGGCGGAGGCGTCACAATCGAGGGCGAGCCGCCCGTTGTGAAGGTCTGGTCGGGCCCGGTGACAGTGCCGGCGAAGTTGGTTGCGACGGCGCGAAAGTGATACTCGGTGCCCGGTTCCAGTTGGCCGATCGAAACGCTTGCCGGGTGCGTCGAGTTGTCCGAGCCGATCGGTTCCGTGGGGCGACTTTGCGAGCCATAGGTTGGCGCGACCCCGTACTGGAAGCGGACGACGGTTGCTCCGAACTCGGGGTTCACCTCTGCTTCGAACGTCGCCTCCTCGTCGGTGACGTTTGACGCCATCACGCTGCCGATCACGGGTAGGAGAGGCGGTGCGCTTGTGAAGACCCGGTCCGAGCCGTAGGTAACTCCATATTCGTTTGCCGCGACCACGCGATAGTGGTATCGGGCACCAGCCGATGGGATGTCGATGACTGCGCTGACGACCTGTGTTCCCGCACCCGAGCCGGCGTCCGCCCCAGGTGGCGACGAGCTGGTGAGCCCCGCCGCATAGGGATTGGCGGATTTCGATGCGTAGTACTGGTCTTCCACGTATTCGAAGTAGAAGGTCGTCGCGCGGCCGACTCCGGTGAAGGAGGCGTTCAGGGTCGCTTCCCCTGCCGCAAGGTCCGACGCGGCCCCGGTAGTGAGCGCCGTCACAGCTGGCGGAGTGATGAAGTGTTGATCGTGGCCGGTGCTGGTACCGACCGAATTCGAGGCGATGATTCGGTAGTGGTACGTCGTTTCCGGGGTAAGGCCGTTGAGGTCGTATGGCAAGCCAGTTCGGTCTGGGCCCGAGGCAGCGCCGGCGTCGGCCCCGGGTGGAGCCGAGCTGACCTGGCCGTAGGAGGTGCTGGTGCCCCATTCGTAGAAGAACCGGGTGTCTTCGTTGGTTCCGACGTAGGAGCCATTGAGGGTCGCGCTGGCCGGTTCGATCTGGGTGGGCGCGTCGGTGGTGAGAGCCGCGACCGCTTGCGGGAGGTACGTCTGATCGGGACCCTTTCGGCTTCCATTCGAGTTGCCGACGATGACCCGATAATGGATGACCGTCTGCGGCATGAGCCCGGTGATATGGGCGCTGACGAGGGTCGCTGTATTGAAGTTCGAGCCAGGTGGGCTCCCGGCCGGGTCGGGTTCGCACGGGACCGAGCCCAGGTTGTAGGAGGGCGTGGTGCCATATTCGAAGTGACACGCGACGATGTTGCCGCCACCGTTGGGGTCCGCAGTTGCGTTCAGGGTCCCCGAGGTCTGTTCCTGGTCGGTCACCGCTCTATACGAGACTTTGGGAAGGGTGACGTCCGGCGTGAAGACATCGACCACCTTTTTGGTTTCATCGGTGACGTACACGAAGCCTGACGAGTCGACGGCTATGCCGCCGTCGAGGCGTCCGAATGCGGTGGCCTCGGATGGCCCTGTCCCGACAATCTGCCCGATATAGCTGCCGGTCGGCCCGAACTCGTCGATGAGGTCGTTCGTGGTATCGACAACTAGAAGATCGTGGTTGGTGGGGTCGACGGCAGCCCCTGTCAGGTTGGGGCCGAATTCGCCTGGAACGCCGTTGCCCTTGAATTCCCGGATGAGGCTCCCTGAGGACGCGTACTGGTCGACGACGTTGTGGCCATAGTCGAGCACGTAGATGTCGCCGGAGGAAGAGTCGACGGTGAGGCCGGTGGAGCTGAAGTACCCTCCGGCTGTATCGGCTCCGTCGAGGACGTTGCCGCCTGCGGCGGTGCCGCTCGTGAAGTCAACGGCGGTGCCGGCGCCATCAACGCGGGTGACGGTGCCTTCTCTTTGAAGATATAGATCCCCGTCGTAGGTACCGCCCGAGTTGTCGATCGCATCGTGGATGAAGCAGCAGCCCCTTCCCCAGGCGCTCGGGTCGAGATCCGTGTTGAAGCTGAGGTCTTCGTTAAGGACCCAGACATGACCACCGCCGGTGTCGGCGGCGTAGAGCTGGGACGAGGCGTCTCGGAAGGCGAGGCCCAGCGTGTAGTAGGAGAGGCGGCCTTCGCCATCGCCCTGACGGATGAAGTCGCCGACTGAGTTGAACTCATCGACTTCGGTCGATGCGTGTGTTTCCGTGGCATGTGCGTCCGCAACCCAGACGTTGTCGGAGGCATCGATCGCAACGGCGTTCGGCAGCTCGAAGGCTCCGCCCGGCACCGTGTTGCCAACTCCGTTGCACTCGCTGGTCGAGGGCAGCGAGCTGCCAGTGATCTGGCATTCGTAACCGCGGGCTGCAAGGGCCGGCGAGGCGAAGAGGGCAGCTGCCGCAGCGCTCGCACAGAGTGCCGCCAGTCCGGCGCCGAGGCGTGAGCCCGTCGCTGCCCTTACCGATGCGATCACTTCTCTCCTTATCCCTGGCTTCTCTTCCCTGCCTTGGTCCGTTGGATCCGGATCCCGACACGGGCCGATCGGCCTCTCTCTCTTTCGCCGGTGGGGCTGGCCCCCCTTTTCGGGTCGGCTAGCGCTCGACGGCAGAAGCAATGAGAACAGATGCGGACCACGTTGTCAAGTTGCGACAGAGAAGTTGGGACGCTCAGGTCGAGGAAAATGGCTCTACGCCTAGCTCAACCCGCATTCTAAAGTTGTTGGGACCAGGCTTGCTTGGGGTCCAGTACGTACCAGGACCGCCTTGTTTATTTGACCTTAGGGTCGCCTTAAGGGACGTTTGACAGCCGAGAGCGGGATCGCTGGATCTTTTTGGAATACTCGCGGACCCCAGTGTGATACACAGGGATGTGTCTATGAGAATCCAGCGGTGGGAGAATTGGCTCTGCAGCGCAGAAAGTCGCCGCTCTGCCCGTGCGGATGGGGGGCTTTCTTTTGGGACGTTTCCCTCTCAAAACGTCGCGCTTACGATGGGCGTCGCCTAATGCGTACCCCTTGGGGAGACGCCAGCGAGCTGCGCGAGCGGATGATGCGCCCAGGCCGTGGCGTGCCGCGGGAGGTGGCGGAGCGCAACCATCGCGAGCGGCTCTTTGCGGCGATGGTCGCGATAGTCGTTGAAAAGGGTTATGACGCGACCCGGGTCGCCGACCTGGTCGAGCTCGCCGGGATCTCGCGCAGTGCCTTCTACCGCCAATTCTCAGATAAGCAGGAGTGCTTCCTGGCCGCCGTCGAGGGGCTTGTCCAGCCGACCTTCGACGCCCTCATCCCACAAGCCGAGCTGGCCCCGCCTGGGGAGGAACGACTGCAGCAAACAATCGAGGCCCTGTTACGGCTGATCGCCTCCCAACCGGCGGCTTCGAAAATGTGCTTTGTCGAGATCTACGCCGCCGGGCCCGAGGCCGTGGCGGTGATCGAGCGGACCACGGACAGAGTCGAACGCTTCGTGATCGATCTGTTTGACCAGGTTCCCGGCCGCAAGGGAATGCCGCCGCAGTTGCTGAGGGCGATGATCGGCGGGCTGCAGAAGGTAATCCACAAGCGCCTCTACAGAGACGAGCAGGACGAGCTGGTCGAACTGGCTCAGCAGATCTGCGGCTGGTGGCTCTCCTACCCGCCCCCACCTGGGCCGCTCCAGGTCCTGCGCCGACGGACCAAGCGGCCGCGGCCTTTCGAGGAGCGCCAGGCGGTGAGTGGGCCCGCCGACCGGCTGCTGCGGGCGCTTGCCGCGGTCGTCGCCGAAAAGGGCTACCCGGCTGTCACCGTCGCAGAGATCGTCGAGCGAGCCTCGACCTCCCAGCGGACCTTTTACGAGCATTTCGCCAATAAGGAAGAGGCGCTCTTGGCAGCCCTCGACGCCGGTTCGGCCCAGTGGCTGGCGACCACCCTGCCGGCTTTCCGTCGGGCGTCTGACTGGCAGCATGCTGTGCGCGGCGCCTACGAGGGAATGTTCGCCTTCGGCATCGAAGAGCCCGAGTACAGCCGGCTCGGCGCAGTCGAGATGTATGCCGCAGGCAAACGCGCGCTGGCGACCCGCGACCGAATTATGGAACCGCTCGAGAATCTTCTGGCCCCCGGTTATGAGCTGGCGCCCGATACGCCAGCAATCGCAGCGGAGGCGATCGGCGGCGCAATTCACGCCCTGGCCTATGACCAGGTAAAGACAAAGGGACCGGAAAGCCTGCCGGAGCTGGTGCCGATGTCGACGTATCTGACTCTGGCTCCGTTCCTCGGTGCCGAGCAGGCCTACGAGCTGGCTTCCGGCGGCGGCACGAAGCCTGACTAGGCCGCTGCCTCGGTAGCCCGCTGTGCTTCGCTGCGACCGACGTAGGGAGCCAGAATGATTTGGGTAATTTCAGGGGCAAGCCGCCTAAGCCCCTCGACGTCGCGCGTGCAGAGGTGTGCGCCCACGATCGCGCTGACCGCGCCCACCAGTGCCGGCTCGGTGAGCTCAGGGAGGGCGCGCGCGTCGGGGCATAGCTTGCGCCCGACCCGCAGCATTGCGGCGAAGCGCTCCTGCGCCTCCTGCGCCGCATCCCTCAGCATCGGCTCGGAGACCGTGTGGCACGAGAGCAGGAGGAGACGCGCCTCGGAGGGCGAGCGGGCCGCAAATTCCAGGCCGGCGTTCACCGCTGCGGCGACGCCATCGGGCCAAGCCGATTCTGCCGAGCAGGCGCCGATCATCAAGTTGACGAATCGCTCGAGGGCCTGCCGATGGGCCGCGATCACGCACTCGAGCTTGCTGTTGAAGAGTTGGTAGAAGGTGCGACGCGAAACTCCGGCCCCTTCGATCAGATCCCGGACTGTGAGGTCAGCAAGGCCAAAGCTGGCTGTGGCGTTGATTGCTGCCGAAAGGAGGCGTTCGCGCTGCTGGGCGATGACGACGTCGGGTGGAAGCGCATGCGGGCCGCGCGGTAGCTTGGCGCGCGGCGTAAAGGGAACACTCCGAAGAGCCGTCTTACTCACCACTCGGCCCCGTCAAGCTCGGGACGCTGCGAGTTTTCATTTTTTAATCAGAACAGATACAGACCATATTGTCAACTCAGATCATGATAAAGGGCTTATTTATGCCGTTTTGAGCGTACGAATCAATACCTATAGACAAAAATGTACACAGAATTTATTCGCGTCTAGACCGCCATTTAGCGCGCCGCCGCCCTGCCGCTTCGGCAACGACGAACCGCCACTCAAAGCGACGACGATGCCCTGGTCCAAGGCCGGCTAAGGGCGGCTGAGCGACCTAAAAGCACGGCGCACCTCATAGCGATCGGACCGATACCTGCCTCCGCCAGCGGCGCTGCTGATCGGGCGGGCGGGACGGGCGCCGGGTCTCAGCTGAGACCCGGCGTCACTCAATGAGAACTAATCAGCCAGAGAATTGAGGCTCTTCTTACCTAACGAGCGAATATGCGCAGGTGTAGTGGGCGGGGTTGTCGGTCGCCTGCTGGGTGATCGCCCCGGTGCCGTCGACAGTGACCGTCGAGGGGTCCGAGCCCGTTTCGGCAGCGTAGTAATAAGCGTCAGTGAACTGCTTGTCGGAGCCGGTGCCGGTGCCGAGGTTGAGAATGTCGCGCGTCGCATAGAGCTGCATCGGGGAGGGCAGGTAGCCGCCTTTGGCCGCGCAGGCATCGGCTGCTTCCTGCACCGAGCCAACGACGGGGCCAGCGGCGGAATCGAAGCAGGTCCCCCTGATCAATGTGGTGCCCTGCGGGCAGGCGGCAGAATGACCCCCCACCGTGTTTGAGTTGCTGGCCGAACCGGCGCTCGAAGCCGACGGCACGGTGCCGAGTTTGGAGAGATTTATGTCTTCGCCACTCAGCGAGCCGTTCGCTATCAGTGAGCCGGTAATCGCATTCAGGGCGATCTTTCCGGTGGTCACCGACTTCGCCTTCAGCTGGCGAGAGCCGACCGAGTTCTTGCCCAACTGGGCGGCGGCCAGAGCCGAGCCACCGCCGAGAACGACGAAGGCCAGCAACGTGACCATCACGTTTGCGTAGGTGATGTGGGGGCGGATCTTTCGCATCGCTTGTCTCTCCTCCGTTAAGACGACTCGCACCCTCGCCTAGCGGCGATGGCGCCTGTGACGTTTGCTCTTCTTTGCGCCGCAGGCGGCCTTGATCGGTACCGTCTGGGCGAGCGCCTTGCCGTTCTGGGCGCTGAATTCGACGCTTGCTCGCACCGGACTGGCGCAAAGGCTGCGGGTGTTTGCGATGTAGCCCCGGCCCTTGCCGTAGAGGGTCAGCTGGAAATGACCGATGGGGACGTCGGGGACGACCGGCACCGTGGTGCGAAGCTCCCCGCCCTTGATCGTTTCCGATTCGCTCTGCGGCACTATCATCACCTGGCCGCCAAGGATGAAGACCACATGCGGCAGGCCGGTATAGCCGGAGACCGCGTAGGCGAGGCCTTCAAGCGGCTTTTCCAGGAGCGGCGTTTCATCCCTGACTGTGCCGATCGGATGGCGCCCGGCGCAGTGGGTCGCCACCAATTCGGCTTTGGCACAGATGTTGCCGAGGTGGTTCTGGTCGATCTCCAGCGTGTTGGGCAATGTCACTGTGATCGAGCGGACGTTGGCATCGCCAGCGCGGGTGTTGAGGTCGAAGCGGATCGACGGGTTTTGGCCCCGTGGCGTCAACTTGTGGCCGCCAAGCTGAGTGATCGTCATTGCAGGCTTAAAGGGCAGGGTCGAGCAATTGACCACCTGGAAGAACGAGCTGAACGCCACCCCTGTCCCCTGGTCGCCGATTCCTTCTGAACCGACCGAGAAGGGCGAGCAGTTGGTCGGGTTGATCATGAAGTTCGGCTTGTCGATGCTCACCTTGATTTCCCGCATGCGGATCGGGATCCCGCCGATGATCTCCGGCACGGTTTCGGAGTCGGCGATCACATGTGCGTCGAGCGGGTCGATGTGAAGGGCGACGCGGACGACGACGGTGCCGTAGTCATAGGGTCCGGCCAATGCCGGGGTGATCGCGACGAGGCTCAGCGGCGCTCCCTGGAATGGCCCGGCCATGTAAATCTTGCCAACGGCGTGGAAGGGGTGGATGCCTGGACCCGCTGCGACGTTGGAGGTCCCGATTTCACTCGACGCGGGGCAGCTCGGGTTCGCTTCCTCGACCCTTCCGGGCGCGTTGGCCGCTTCGGCGATCGACGCCTCCGGGCAGTAGGTGATGCCATGCAGATTTGCGCTCAGTCCCGGCGGCATCGTGAAATTCAGCTTTCCCAGGTACTGGTCGCCGTCTTCGCGGTTCAATTTCAGCGTGAAGGAGCTGTGCGCCCCCGCCGTCGGATTCGATGCGCCCGCAACCAGAGTGGGATTGAACGGCCGCACCTGGCCGGGACATTCGGAGCCGTGGGGTCCGCTCTGCAGGCCGAAGACTTGCGTCGATTCCTGGTCGGCGAGCGACCCATTCCAGGGGAAGAAGTGCGCGTTGACAGTGTAGATCCTGCATTTTGTCGGCGTCGCCATCAGACTCCGTTCGCCGGAGAACAGGTGCATCTGGAAATCGTCGAATGGAGCCTGCGGAAGGTTCGCGAATTCCGCGGTGACCTGCCCGGTGATCGGGTCGGGCCTGAAGGACCCGATCAGCTTCGCGTTGATACCAAAACCCGAAGCAATCATGAACAGCCGATACTGATCCCCGGGCTTCGGTTCGCCGATGTAGAGCGCGCCTTCCAGGCGGCCGTTGAGCGCCTTGGTGCCGATCGAGAAGGTGCCGATCTTGGAGCTGTCCGGACACTCGGCCGGACCCTCCGAGTCGAAGTTCGCCTCGCCGTCGCTGCAGGCCTGCTGACCGTCGGCCGCATCGGGGTTGACGGTGAAGTCTTCCGGCAGCTTGACGTTCACCGCCTTGATCTCTGAGGGTGAGTTGGCGAGACCCAGGAACTGCGGTGCACTCAGCTCGATGTTCAGGCCCGACGGCGAGTCGGTCGCCGTGGTCGTGGGGCTGGCGTAGAGCACGGGGTTGAACTGCTCCAGTTTGCATTCAGTCGTCGCCGGATAGCTCGCCGTTTCGCGTGAGAGGTGTTCGAGGTCCTGGTAGGTCTGGACTTCGAGGGTCGTGACCAACTGTTCGCCCGTGCAGGTGGTCGGATTGTCGGTGAATGGGTGGACCCCGACACTCGACCGCGTCGGAGTTTCGATGCAGCTCGTATCCGCGATATGGGGGCAGCCTGCCGGTTCGCCCACGGCTCCTTTGGGAAACCTCTGCGAGTTGTGGATCGCCTCAGCCGGAAAGCCCCAAAAGGTGAGCTTGGCACCCGCGAGGGGGGTGAGCTGGGTGATGTTGGACACCGTGAACCGCAGGCCGTAGTCGCCGGAGGATCGTACCGCGACAGGAATATTGATCGGAATGTTCAGCGACGGCACGATGAAGGCCAGCCGCGCTGTCTGTTCGCCAACCGGTTCGAGAGCGAATATCGGCGCCGTTCCGAGCAGGAAGTCGGAGTTGCCTTCGTAGTTGGCGTAGACCGTAATCACGCCGACCTGGGAGTTGGAGGGACACTGGTCAAGTGCGTAGTCGGACGACGTGCACTCAACGGTGGCGTTTGGATTGCCAAAGACGCCGGTAGGTGCATTGAAGATCACGTTTCGAGCCGCTTCGGGGTCCCCTGGACTCGCAAGTGTGAACGAGGTCGAGAGGTCGGGGTGACCACCTGCTTCGGTGGTCGACGTCGTCGTTTCGAACGTTTCTATCGCCTCGCTCGCCATTGCCGGTGAGGCAAAGAGCAACATCGCGAGGAGCACCGCACCGCACGCCAGAATCGCCCTCGGGTTCAGCAAATCGCGCCTAACCATGATGCTGCCCCCTACCCTGGTGCCTATGTTTGCGCTTTCGCACGCATCTGCCCTGATTCTTTACCTGGCCTCGCTTGCAGTGCACGCTCGTCGCGTTACCCCCCGGCTTGCTTGCGAAGGTGTTGATCGCCGGCGGGCCGGGCTCCGAGCTGCCAGGCCCGTGACACTCGTCCGATGCTTTGCACTGAGTCAGCGGCGGGGCATACGCGAAGCCGCCGTCTTCTCGGGCGTCGTAGACCTTCATCGTGTTCCCGTTTTCATCCTGTTCAACCAATTTGTCGCGGGTGAAGAAGTACGCGTCAACGCCGTGGGAGCTGACTCCAAGCAGGCTCGATCCGAAGGATCCGACCCCTCCGGAGATGAGGTTCACGCAGCCGCCGGCCTGGTCGCATTTCGGTCCGCCCCCACTCCCTTCAAAGCCCTCCGGCTCCCACTCATAGGCGTCTTCCTTTTCGTTGAGATCCCGGTCCACCAGGCCTTCGCCGGCGTTGAAGAACACCCGGCCGTCATCGCTGAGACCGAGTCCGTTGACCGGCAGCGACGCATCCGCGGTGCCCTGCTCCTGAGTCGGGTTGCACGAGGCACAGGACAGCAGTTCGTTCTCGCCGTCATAGCGATAGACCTCGTGATGGCCTCCCGAGTCGTAGCCGGTCAGGGGAAGCGTCGACGGGAAGGCGGCGAATCGGCCGCTCGGGCTGAGCTGGAAGTCCGCCGTGTTGCGTGTCCCGGGGTCGCTGACGCTGTCTATGACGAGCGGGTTGTCGATCGTGGGATCGGGGCTCAGCTCGCTGGGCCCATAGGAGGCGATCTGCACCCCGACCCCGTTGGTCGCGTAGACCTCGTGCGATGCGCTGACCGCGATGCCGAGGGAATGGTGCAGCTCGCCGATGCCGATCGGGGCGCCGATCGATTCACCGGTTGGAGTCACCTGGACGATTTCGTCGCCCAGGTCCACATACAATTCGTGAGTCACGGGGTCGACGGCGAGTCCTTCTATCCCCTTGAGGCGCGTCGCGAAGAATCCACTCGGGTGGCACCCGTGTTCAAATTCCGGCGACAGGTGACACGATTTTCCACCTGCCTCGATCACTTCGCCGGCGCCGTTGAATTCATAGAAATTGATCCCGCCACCGGCGCGATCGGTGTAAAGGACACCGGTTTCGGGGTCGACCGTCATCGTCGTCAGCTCGCTCGACGGCGTCACGAAGCCCAAAAAGTTACCAGCGCTGTCATACCTGAGAATCTGAAACTGGCTGAAGCCTTCCTCGTTTGTGTAGATGTAGCCGGCGGAGTCGACGGCCATTCCCGGATTTCGCCCAAGATGTTGACTGTGGACTTCGAGATGGTTGATCAGCGTGCCGCTCTGGTCGAGCTCGAATACCTCGCCCGGTCCCGAAAGGCTTCCTTGGTCGACCACGTAAAGCGTTCCGTTGTGGTCCACGGACAAGCCGGTGATCGGGCCGAATTCCGCCTGATAGGGAGGAACACCCGTCATTCTGCCCTTGGAGCCCCAGCTGGCTATGCGTTCGCCGGCCGAGTTGTACTTGAAGATCCAGTTGGTGGTGGGATCCGCCACGTACACATCGCCATTCGAAGGCCCGCCGGAGTTGTCCACCGCGACGAATTCGGCTTCTGCGAAGGCCCCGAAGTTGCGGCGGAAGGGATGGCGGATGCGCAACGATCCAGTCAGGCTGGACTCGAGCGTCGAGACGAAATGCGGCGGCGACCCAGGGGTTGCCACGTACAGGTTGGGGGCATTGGGGACAGGAGCGGTGCCGTCGCACGGGTTTCCGCAGTTGGGAAGGCTCGTGAGGTTCTCGGGCGAGAGGAAGTAAACGGTGCCGCCTTCCGGGGCCACGCCGCCACCGCCGCCGACGGCGACGATCCCGCAGTTTTCTTCGGAGCCGACCGTGTTCCAGTGCGGGCGTATCGCTCCGTGCACCGTGTTGGCCGCGGGGTCGCATTCATCGCTATTCCCGGAACCGCCGACCCCGGTCGAGATCCGGGTGACGGTCGCGGTGCCCCCTGCGGAGATTTCTGCGGCATAGAGATCCGAGCTGTGGTCGGTGTCCTGATCGGCGCTCGTGGTGAGGGCGTCGGCGCTCGTGAAGAAGACCTTGGAGCCGTCGGCCGTCATCCCGTCGTAGAGCACGCCGTGCGTGGCGCCCGGCGTTACGTCGACCGTTTTCGACGAATCGCCGATGTTCATATATAGGTGCCAGTAGCGGTATCCGTTGGCCTCCGAGATGAGCTGACCAACCAGGACCCGGGAGCCAGCCTTCGAGACGTCCAGCTCGCCGATCCCGTCCGATGTGCAGTTGGTCAGACAGGGGATATTTTCTCCCGCCGGCGTCTTCGAGACGACGTGCGTTTCGTCGGCTTCGAGCTTTCGGTCGTAGATCGAGATTGCCCCTTCAGCGCCGCCGGCCTCGAGCTTCGTGCTCGAGCCGAAGAGTAGATGTGTACCGTCGGCCGACAACGCCCTGCCGATGAAACCGACGGCACTGGCCGGCGTGGCGGGGTTTTCGGAGCCGGTCATGCCCTGGACCAGGTGGCCATCCGCGGTGTGCACGGGGATTCCCGTGGAGCCATCCGCGAAGCACGGTGAGCAGATTTCCGCTCCGCCGAAGGCGAGGGTTTCAAGCGTGGAGTCAGCTTCCAGCAGGGTCGAACTGAAGGGCTTGGTGGACGGTGTGCCGTTTGCCGGAATGCCCACGTATTCGGTCTTCCACCCCTGTTCCGTGCGCGTCGCGATATATGGATCGACTCCGCGGTTAGTCGGGTCCCCGGATCCCGGAATCCCGCCATCATGCACGCCGTAGAGCACGCGCGGCGGATCTTCGGCATTCGGATAGTTCCCGAACGGGCTTTGACCGGGGACCAGGGATGACTCCACGTCATAGCCATCCGTGTCGGCAGCGGAGACCTCCTCGTATCCCCGGCAATCGGGGAGTTCGGCGGCGCTCGTCTGTTGGCGCATATGGATATTGGGACAGTTTTCTTCTCCTGAAGGCGGCGCGAAGGTCCTGAAGCTACGCACCGTGCCACCTGTACCGGCCTCGTTTTCACCAAGGAATCGGTAGTAGTAGGTGATTCCCGGGGAAAGGCCGGTCACCAGTTGACTGACTGGCTGGTACTCCTTGCTCATCCCGATCCCGTCTTCGGGGCCGGGGATCGTCGTCGCGTTTTCGAAGCCGTGCGCTTCGAACTGATTGCTATCGACGATCTGCACCACGTATGAAGTGCTCGCGCCGTTTGGGTTTATCGCCGCGTGCAGCATGGCGTGATCGGTATGTACTTCTGATGCCGCCACGCTTATATCCGTGGGTATTCCCGGAGTGGTGGTGAAGAGGAGATCCTGCCCGTCGCTGGTGCCTCCGCCATTCGATGCGACCAGTCGATAGTGGTAGGTGGTGTACGGGCTCAGTTCTGTCAGGTCGAATGACAGGGCCGTTGAGTTGGGCCCTCCCGGCGATTGGAGGTCGGCTCCCGGAGGTGGAGCGCTGGTATGACCGTAGCTGCTCGTTTCACCCCATTCGAAGTAATAGTGGGTGTCGGTGCCGTCGCCCACCAATGAGCCGTTGAGCGTCGCGGTGGATTCGCCAACATTGGTGGCGGCCTCGGTGGTCAGGCCGATGACGCGATGCGGCGTGTAGGTCTGATCCGCTCCGTAGGTCGAGCCGTTTGGGTTCGTGAGAACGACGCGATAGTGATAGGTCGTCTCAGCGGCGAGGCCGCTGAGTTCCGCGCTCACCGTCACGGCGGAAGTGAACGGCTCGCTATTCGGGGAGCAGGGAACGCTGCTCGAGCCATAGGACGAGTCGAGGCCGTATTCGAAACTGCACGAGGTGATCCCCCCACCCCCGTTTGGATCGATTTCCGCCCGAACGGTCCCCGAGGTGGTGGTTGGGCCGGCGACCGGCTCGTATTTGATCGCGGGAGAGGCCGGTCGGGGCGAGTAGATGTCGACCACATTGTGCGCGTATTCGTATGAATGGCCTTCGGCGGGGAGATAGAGATAGCCGCTCGAGTTGACTCTGGCTGCGCCGCTGGGGCTGATCGATCCTTCCGGTTCGCCGGGCAGTTCTTCCAGGTAGTTCCCCCAAGGGTCGTACTCCTTGACGCTGGTCGAGTTTTCGACCAGCAGATCGCCGGTGGTGGGGTCGACTCCGATCCCCCCCTGACCGCGATCGAATGCGAAGTAGCGAGCACTGGGGTCCGGGAAGTTCCTTAAGTAGGTTCCGGTGGAGTCGAACTCGTCGACAACGTGCGCCGCAGCGTCGACCACGAATAGGTTTCCTTCGCTGTCCACCGCGACCCCCTCGACCTGAGAGAACGGCCCGCTGGGTGTCCCGGTCAGTTTGCTGCCTTCGGTGTATTTTGTCTGCGCCGGGAAGTCGACTGACCGTTGATGGGGGTCGATGATTTCGACGTAGTCCTCCGGCGAGGCGAGGGACAGATACACCCTTCCCCTCGAGTAGCCGTGTGAGTTGTCGACCGCCACATGGATGCCTTCGTAGCCGGAGCTGCCGTTGATCGTGTTCCAGGCCCGCAATAGCACACCGGAGTTGTTGAAGACGTCCACACTGCGACCATTCGCGTCGGCGAAATACATTTCGTTGGTCGATTCATCAAAGGCGACATCGGATGAGATGCTGCCGCCGACACCGCTGGCCAGAAGGTCGACTTCTCCAAGTAGGCTCACCGACGGAAAGGCGCCATACTTGAAGATTCCGGCGCCGCCACTGATCCATGCTTCGTTGGTCGAGGTGAAGGCCACGCCTTGGGGATCATTGATTGGCTTGATCTGAGTTTCGTATTTGCGCGCCGCGGAGGCGGGGGACGCCGCGATCAGCGCCCCGGCGATGATCGCCAGCGCCCAGGGCGCAAGCCGGCACCGCAGTCGCCGGATGCTACGGTCGGTGGTCGTCCTCTGGATCGGCGCAATCATCTGGAGTTCCTCGGGTCGCGGGGTGCTATCGAAAGACGGTGGTGCTTCGAGGACGAGGACGAGCCGGTGCAGGCGAGTTCCAGCGGCAGCTGCCTGCTGAGCCTCTTGCCGTTTTGCCCATGCATCACGACCGACGCGTTTCGCTGGGAGCCACAGAGGGGTTCACTGTTCTGGATCAAACCCTTCGAGCCCCCCTTCAGGTCGAGGACGACAGTCCCCAGCGGCACGTCCGGGATCGTCTGGAATGTGGTGCGTAGGCCGCCGTTGACCGCGTCGATCCGGGCAATCGCGTCGATGTGGATCTGACCGTTCAGGGAAAGCGCCAGGTTCGGCAGACCGCCAGTCGAAGAGCGCAGGTAGGCGGACCCGATGAGGGGCCGTTCCAGGAGAGGGGATGTCACTTCAGCGCTTCCCAGCCGCGCGCCTGGCGGGCACTGTTCCGCTGCAAACGCCGGCCGGGTGCAGACCGTGCCGAAGTGAGAGTTGTCGAGGAGCTCGCTGGGGGGAAGGGTGACGGCGAGCATGCTGGGGTCGGCTTCGCCGGGCTGAGTGCGCAAGACCGCATGGACACCGGGGTGCCCGCGTCGCCCGAGGGCGCCGGTCAGCTTCAGGGAGAGCTTCGGCTGGAAGGGCAGGCCTGCGCAGTTTGCGACCTGGAAGCTGGAGGCAAGGCCTGCAGCCCCGCTTTCGCTGCCGGCGATCGTCGCGTTCACCGCGAATTGATTGCAATCGGTGGGATTGAGCGAAAAGCCGGGCCGGTCAAGTTCGACGATGACCGATCGCAGTCGCAAAGGGATCCCCTCGAAGATCTGCGGGATGGAGTCAGAGACGGCGGTGATCTGCGCGGTTTCGGAATCCACGTGAAGCGCGACCCTGACGACGATGTTTCCGAGATCGTAGGGCCCCGATACAACCGGCGTGACCACGGCGAGCGAGAGTGGGGCACCCTTGTAGGGCCCAGCGAGATAGACCTTGCCGGGCAGGTACACGGGGTGGGTCCCAGCCCCCGAGCCGGCCGTGGAGACCCCGACCTGGCTGCTCGACGGACAGCTGGGGCTGGCCTCCTCCGCCAACCCCGAGTAGCCGCCTTGTTCCGCCTTCGCCAGCGCGGCGTCTGGGCAATAGGCGACTCCTCGGAGGGTGGCCGTGAAACCCGGAGGAGTCGCGATCGTGATCTGCGAGAGATTCTGGTCGCCGTCGGCCCTCGTGATTTCGACCGCAAATGGGGAGTGCACCCCTGCATTGGCGATCTTGACGCCGCCGGTGAAGTGGGGATTGAACGGCCGGGTCGAACCGGGGCACGGGGACCCGTTGGGGCCAGATTCGATGTTGAAGTACTGAGTCGAGGTCTGCGGCGGAAGACTTGAGTCCCACGGTGTGAACACGCTGGTGACTGGATAGGTGCCGCACTGCGTGGGGGTGGCGAGAAGTCCGCTCTGGGAACCGAAGAAGTGCATGTTGAATGCGGCAAGCGGATTCTGCGGCAGGTTTTCGAAAGTTATGGTCAGCTGACCCGTCGCCGGATCGGGCGTCACGATGCCGGACAGCTTCACGTGAGTGGCGAAGCCGTTGGCCACGAGGAAGATCCGATAGCGGTTGCCCGGCTGCGGTTCGCCGAGATAGACATAGCCCGGGAGCGGCCCCGGGAGCGCCGGGTCTTCGATTGTGAGGCTTCCGACCTTCGAGAAGTCGGGACAGTGCGCTTCGGCTTCGGAGGCGAAGGGCCCGATCAGCCCTTCCGCGTCGCTGCAGATCGCCTTGCCGTCGGCGGCGTTTGGGTTAATCGAGAAGCCGACGGGAAGGGTGACCTTGGCCCCCCGGAGCTCGCTCGGCGACGGCACCGCCGCACTCTGCGGCTGTGGCACCTGAAGAAAGACGTCGGCGCCCGATGCCGAGTCCGCCGCCGTCGTCGTGGGTCTCGCATAGAGGCTCGGGTTGAAGCTCAGTTGGTCGCATCCGGACATTTCCGGCCATGGATAGTTGGCTTCCGTGGTTTCCCCGTCATACGACAGGACTTCCAGGGTCGCGGTCAGAGGTGCTCCACACGTTGTCGGATTGTCCTGAAACGGATTTTCCGGGCTGTTGGAGCGCACCGGCGGAAGGGTCATGTAATTGTAGTAACAGGGCTTGACGACCGAGTTCGGATTGGCGTTGCTGAGCGCTCCGTTGGCGTCACAGAGGGCGGCGATGTACGAGGTGGCACCCGGTGAATTGGTATTCAATTCGGGGTCGAATCGAAGCAAGTCGTGGCTCGGTGCGGCCGGCACGCCCCATAGGACCTGGCGGAGCGACTGGAGCGGCGATTCGCCGTGGTAGACGGACCTTGTCGTCACGTCCAATCCGTAGTCGCTACCCGTGCGGCCGCTGAGCACGGTGTATACGGGCGTGTTCAGGAAGAAAAGCTTGAAGCCCAGCAGGCCCGCCTCCCCGGGCGGCGGCACGAGGTTGTAGATGATCGAGAGAAAGCCGGCATTTCCAGGCAGCGCGTTGGTCGCCACCACTTCGGCTATCCCCACCTGCGAGTCGATCGCGCATTGGTTCGCGGAGAATTCGGCCAGCGTGCACTGCGGCGTCGCGTGGGGCGCGCCGATGAAGCCGGTGGGCAGATGCGCGGTGATGTTGCGCGCGTCCTCACAATTGCAGGCGCTGTGACTTTCCTGAACCACTCGATTTTTGAGACTGAACTGAACCTCCAGATCCGGATGCCCCCCTGCCTGCGTCGTGGAAGGGATCGCGGTGAAGGTTTCGATCGGCGTGCTCGCCTGGGCCCCGGCCGCAAGTGCCAGTGCGCCAGCGCACGCCGCAACCGCGGCCAACCCTGCGAATCCTCGCCTCATCGCCATCTTCTTAGACCTCATCTCTCGGCTCCCTGAGCGCTCTGGCGCTTGTGATGCCGCGCCCGACGGTGGTGCCGCTCGCGATGCCGATGCTTCTTGTGGCCTGACCGCGAGGGAACGTTGCCGCCGCTCAGAGCGGCCGCGCTTTCCGGGACGACCGCGGTCGGCGAGGGGCTCTGCGGACCGTGGCACTCCTCCGCCGCTTCGCATGGGGGAGCTTCCGGCGGCGACGGGAACCCGCCTCCGGCCCGGGCGTCGTAGAACTTGATGAACAGCCCGTTGTGATCCTGGGGGGTCAACGTGTCGTAGGTCGAGAAGTACACATCGGTGCCGTTGGCGCTGACTCCGACCAGCCCGGGGGCACTCTGGAGGGCGACGAGTCCTTCAGGCTTGCGGGTATCTCCCGTGCCGGTGGTGATCAGCTGAGGCTGGCCGCCGACGTACTCGTAGACATCCTCGCCGTGGTTGGTATCTCCGGAAACCAGGGCGTCTTCGGTGGTGAAAAAGGCACGCCCATCGTCGGTCATGAAGAGTCCGTCCTGGCTCGCTTCGACGTCGCCGGTCGGCGGCGCACCACTCGGGATGCACGACACACAGACGATCTGCTTCGTCGACGGTTCGTAGGTGTACATCTCCAAGTGACCGGCGTTGTTGTACCCCGTGACGGGACTGTTGGTCACAAACGCCATGTGACTGTCGGTCGGCGACACCTGCATCCTCACGATGGGCGTGTCACTACAGGCGGAATCGCTTATATATGAGATCGCGCTTTCGTAACAAAACGAGCCGGCCGTGAAGGTCGTCACATATTGAAGTTTTCCGTTACGGAAGTCGTAGAGATTTTCCTTGTTCGGGATCCCAAGGCTGCCGACGAGTTGGGAGGGTGAGAAGAAGTAGATATCGCCATTTTCGGCGGCTATCGAATTGTCCGAGCGGCAGTTGCCGCCAACCCCGCTCGACAGCGTGCAGTAAGAGCTGTCGGAGTAGGGAACGACGTCGCACTGTGAGGTCCACGTCGCATTGCAGTTGTCTTCGTTGTCAGCCCCTTCATTGGGTTTGGAGATCAGAGTGAGAGCCGGTTCTTCCTGTTTGGCCTTTTCTGCGCTCCACATATACAGATCGGTGCTGGTGTTTTCGTCTTCGGGCAGCAGGGCTTCGTCAGTTGTGAAATAGACCTTGGATCCGTCAGGGGTCATGCCAACGTAGTGGACATCGTGGCCCAGCGAGACGTCATAGGTGACCGCCTGATCGACACGCATGTACAGGTGACTTGCCTGCATCGGACACCGGACGGCCGGGCCGAAGAAGCTGCCGCAGGGTGGTGTCGAGCAGGTAGCCTGGCCGCACGGCCCCACCCCTCCGGCGGCGATCAGAATGCTCGAGCCGTCACTCGAGACCGCGGGGATTTGCAAGGGGTCACCGGCCCGGTCGCCGGGCTCGGATTCGATCGGTTTGCCGTCGGGCTGCTTCGATGCAATCTCGGTCGTCCCGGTACGGGTGTTGTTGTCATACACCGAACCGGGCGGGGTCTGTTTGCCTTCCGGTGTGAATGCGTTCCACTCGGAGGCGTATACGAAGTGGCTCAGGTCGGCCGACGCCGTGACATCTCCCGGGCAGAGGCTTCTGACTCCCGATTCAGGGACACTGGGACAGTCGAGCGCTTTCAGTCCCGGCGGTTGGACGCCTGCGAAGCTCACGCCCGCCGGAACCGAGGCGAGGTTGGTCGGCCATTGGTCCAGTAGCGATCCGTTGGCGCTGAACACATATCCCGCGTTGGAAGCAATCGGAGTGGGGTTTTCCCCCCCCTGGGTTCCGTCGTTCCAATCGACGAACAGACCCATGCCCGGATTTGTGAGCACGTTGTTTTGAATGAGGTCTGCTGGTGTAACTCCGCCCGACAGATCCCAGTCCGGGAGGTTCGCGCGTGGCCCTGGGGCGGAGTTCGGCAGGCCCTGTGGTGGCCCACCGTCCACGGCGGCCTGATACGCGGGCAGGCCGACGTATCTCGTGTTCCAGCCGGTATCGGTGCGGGTTGCGACGTAGAGGTCGCCGTTGCTGTCGATCGGGCTGCCTCCCGAGCCCGGAATCGTCGACCACAGGCCCGTGTAGGAGAACCGCGACGGATCGGTCGCCTGACCGCTGTTCGGGCCGCCAGGGTAGAGGAGCGTGCCGCCGGCGTCGCTTGCCGAGACGAGCTCATATGCGCGGCAATCCGGGAGGAAGCTCGCTTCCGTTTGCTGGCGGACATTGCTGTTGGGGCACAGCGGCGGGTAGAAGCTGAAGGTGTGGTCCACCGTGGCGGTCGAGCCGTCGGCATTGGTCGCGACCAGGCGGTAGTGGTAGGACACATGCGGGGTCAGATTTTCGAGGTGCACGGTGATGGTCTGGTCGCTGTTGGAAGCTTCCAGCGAACCGGCGGGCACGGGGATCACCTGGCCGTATTTGGTGGTCCCACCGTATTCCACCTGATAGCTCGTCGCGAGGCCGTTCGGATTTATCGCCCCTTTGAGGTCTGCCGATGTCGCCGTGAGATTTTCCGATGACAGCGCGTCGACCGACGGTGGCTGCGTCGTGACAAACGTCCGGTCCGCACCGGCCTTCTTGGTGTTCGCGCTCGCCGCAAACAGGCGATAGTGGTCGGTCGTCCCCGCCTGAAGCCCGGTTACGGTGGCGGTTACATCCTGTGCACCGGCGTAGGGGGTGGTCGGGGAGCAGGGGATCGTATGGCCGTACCTCTTGTCGAATCCGTATTCAAATTTACATTCGGTGATTTCGCCGCTGACACTTGTCGGTTCGATTCGTCCGGTCATCACCACGCTCGTTTCGCTGGCTTCGCTCGACGGACCGGTGATCACCTTCGGCCTAACGTCTTCGAACACCGACACTTCATTGCTCTGAGAATTCGCCACGTATACGGAGCCGGTGCCTCCATCCACGGCCACCCCTTTGGAGCCAAAGAGGTGACCGGCGCCGAAGGAGTCGATCGGGCTGCATTCCCCTTCGTTTGGGTTGCAGTCCGGGCTGTAGTGATCGATCTGCGCTTCGGTGTCCTGATAGATGTCGCCCGCCACGGGGTCGAAGCTGAATCCGGAGGTCGGGTGACTCGTCCCGACCTGCTGGCGCTGCGTGAACGTGATTCCTTCTTCCGGTTTCGGGTTGGGAATCCACCGGTCGATGGCCCCGCCTTCGCCGGCCGCATAGAGGTTCCCGGCCGGATCCACCTTGAGGGCGCCACCTTCCGTGCCGCCGGAGATATAGATGCGAGCGAGCTGGGTCCGTCCGTCCGGAGCGACCTCTGAGAAGAACCCTCTTTCTGGGCTGTAGACGTAGAGGATGCCGGAGGGGCTTACGTCGATCCCCTCCGGTGCGCCGAAGGTGCCGGTCTGGCCGGCTTCGCCCCAGGTGCTGATCAGATGTCCAGTCGAGTCGAACTTCTGCACAAAGCCCGATTCTGGGTCAGCGACGTACACGTCTCCCGCGCCCCCGGAGGAGTTGTCCACAGCGACGAACTCCGGTTCCTCGAACTGCCCCGGTAGCGATCCTGCCGCGCCTTTCTTGCAGGTGTCTCCCGACTGCTTCGAGCAGACGTCCTGTTCGCTCGCCGGGGCGGCGGCGTTGACCTCGGTTTCGTTCACTTCCTTGCCGAACATCAAGATGAATTCACCGGCTTCGTTGAATTTCTCAACCCGATGGTTGCCGGTATCCGTCACGTAGAGATCGTGGTCGCTTTGATCGACGGCAATGTCGGTGGGAGAGGAGAGGGCCGTGGCGCCAGACCCCGTTATTGCAGTCCCGAACTCATGGCTCACTTCGGCGCCGGCCGGCTGCGCCGCGAGCGCCCAGGCGAGGAGGGCGGCCGCTCCCACGACCAGGCGGGCCCAGCTCATCTTGTCGCGTGACTCAGGCATGTCCCCCACTCCCCTTCCGGTGATGCCGGCGATGGCGCGACTTCTTCGCACACTTGCCATGCTTCTTCACCGTTCCCTTCCTGCAGGTCAGCGAGACCGGCGGCTGTTCTTCAGCCGGCCCGGTGGTGAATGTCTGATCCGTGCTGGAGGCCACCCCCAGAACATTTGAAGCGACGACCCGATAGTGATAGATCGTCGAACTCTGGAGGCCGCTCACAGGGATGCTGACCTGGTGCAACCTGTTGTCGGAACCGATCGACCCGCTCTCGGGTGTGCTGCCGCCATAGGCTCGGGTGGTTCCATAGTTGACGTGATAGGTGGTCGCCCGTAGGCCAGGCTTGATGGCGGCTGTGACCGTGGCTGCCGACCGCGTCACATCCGCGACTTCGACCTGGCCAAGGGAGGGAGCGGAGCTGGTTTCGAAGGTCTCATCCGTGCCGTATGCGGTGCCCGCCCAATTGGAGGCGACGATCCGGAAGTGGTATGCGGCACCGGGGATCAGGCCTTCTATCGAGGCGCTAGCAACTTGATCGGTCCCACCGAGCCCGCTCAATTCCAGTGGGAACGTGTTCGCCTCATATTCCGTCGTCGGGCCGTACTGGAACCGATATGTGGTGTGGCCGAAACCCGGATTCACCTGTGCCTTCAGGGTCACGGCTCCCGGCCCCAGCTCCGAAGCGGACTCTTCGTCTATTTGCGGGAGGAGCGGGACCGTCGTAAACGCTCCTTCTTTTCCATCCGCGGAGCCCGCTGGACTGGTGGCAACCACGCGATATCGATAGGCGGCCCCTGGTGCCAACCCGGTCAGTTCAACGTTCAGTTCATGATCCGTTCCATCCGAGCCAATTGACTGGCTCTCCGATGTGGCCGTCGCACCCGAGAAGCCCGCCTGTTCAAATTCCTCCTGCGACAGGTACTCGACGTGATAGGTCGTTTCGCCGCTGTTGTTCGGATTGACCAGGGCGTTGATCAACACGCTGGTCGTTTTGAATTCAGTCGTGATTAGATTCGTGATCACGGGCAGCGCAAGCGTCGTAAGAACTTCGTCGTGCCCGTAGGTCACCCCGGTTGAGTTCGACGCGACGATACGGAAGTGGTATGTGGTGTCAGGGTTCAGGTCCGCCAGGTCCAGGCTCTCTGCCTGGACACCAGTCCCGGAACCGGCGTCTGTGCCGGGGGGAGCGGCGCTGACGTTTCCGTAGGCGCTCGTGAGCCCCCATTCAAAGAAATAGTGCGTATCGCTGCCGTCGCCTGTCCAAGATCCGTTCAGCGTGGCGACCGAGCCCCTGACGTCCGTAGCAGCCTGCGTTTCCAGTTGCTCGACAGCCGCAAGCGTCTCGAAGCTCCGATCCGAGCCCTTGCTCGTACCGGCGCTGTTCGAGGCTACGATCCGGAAGTGATAGGTCGTCTCGACCGTGAGGCCGGTGAGTGGGAAATGGAGTTCTTCTGGGCCTCCCGGGGAGCCTGCGTCTTCGCCGGGAGGCGCGGCGGTCACGTTGCCGTAAGCCGTGCTCGTGCCCCATTCAAAGAAGTAGTGGGTGTCTTCGCCGTCGCCGTTGAACGTTGCGTTGAGCGTCGCCGAGTTGCGGTCGACGCTGCTCGCGGGTGCGGTGGCAAGCCCGGCCACCGCATGTGGGAGGTAGGTCTGATCACCTCCCCGCTTAGTGCCGTTAGCGGTCGTGACGACGACGCGGTAGTGGTAGGTGCTCTCGGTCATCAGTCCGGTGATCGTGGCGCTCACCGCGGTGGTTTCGGAGCTATAGGGCGTGGACGGAGAGCACGCTGCGCTCGATCCATAAGCGGCGCTTAGCCCGTATTCGAATTTGCACGATGTGATTACCGGGCCGCTATTCAGATTCAGTGAAGCCTTCAGCGTGCCCGAGGTCTGGGTTTGGTTGGCGACGGGTTCATAGGTGACCTTGGGAAGCAGTGCGTTCGGCCCAAAGACGTCGATATGGCCGCTCTGGTCGGCGACGTAGACGTAGCCATTCGAATCGACCGCGAGCCCGCCGCTGAGGCTGCCGAACGGGGTTTCCTGTGCCGGACCGGTCCCTTTCAACGTGGCGTCTTCTAAGAATTCCCCGTTTTCGGTGAACTCGTAGATCCGGCCTGCGCTCGTGTCGGCAATCAGGACGTCGCCGTTGTTTGGGTCGACGGCCACGCCTTCTGCGCTGGCAAACACGCCTTCCGGCGTTTCCTTGAACTGCCGAAGGAATTCCCCACTCGCCTTGAACTCGTCGACCACGTGCCCGCTTTGCTCGGTGACGTAGAGGTCACCGAGAGAATCCACCGCGAGCCGCCACGGTCCCTGAAACGGGACGGTCGCCCCCGCGGTGCCCGTCGGCGTGCCGCTCAGCACATTGTTTTCGCTGCCTTCGATATATGGCTCGCTGGCCGAGAAGCGATCGGCTGCGTGATTTGGTTTGAACGCGGTGACCAGGCCGCCCGAGGTTTGCGAGACGTAGACACGACCGCCGGTTGCACCACCTGAGTTGTCGACGGCAACGTGGTCGTAGCCCCCGCCGAAGTTTCCCCAGCTCGCTTCCCATTTGCCACCGCTGTTGAAGACGTGGACGACGACCTGGCCCGAATCCCCAACGTAGAGGTCGCCATTGCTCGCATCCAAGGCGGCGCTTTCGATATAGCCCCCGCCGTAAGTGAATTTTCCTTCGCCGTTCTCTTCCTCGATCGGTGTGCTGATCGGGAATGGCGCGAGCTCGGTGACCAGGCCCTGGTTGCCCCTGTCTGTCACCCAGAGGTTGCCGTTAGTGTCAACCGAGAGCCCGCTCGGCGCGGTAAAGCCGTTGATCTGCGTTTCAAAGCTGCGTTCCGCGGCGGCCGGCGCGGCGCAGAGCGCCAGGGTGGCAAGCGAGGCGCAGAGGCTCGCGGCGGCAAGCTTTGCCTGCAGCGCTTTCACTCGATCGTCCCTCCCCTCTCGACTGTCATTTCCCCGGCCTTTGGAACACGTTGCTTCCCCTAAATTCAGAAGCGGGTCTCCTTGGGCGCCAGCTATGAGAACAGATGCGGACCGGAATGTCAAGAGACAACTTCGTCTCTGGTTGTTTGCAAAGCGCGAATTTGGCTTTACAATCAGGATTTGGGTGAAGCTACAGGCAAGTCAAATGTGGTGCTTAGAGTCGATTGCGTACCGTTGTGACGGGGGCGGAGATCGGTACTGATCTACACCCCCATACCCGGCTAATGTCCGCCCGCATGGTGCGGACGCCTTGGGGGGACGCGACGGAACTGAGGGCGCGAATGATGCGTCCGGGACGCGGCACCCCACGCGAGGAGGCGGAGCGAAACCAGCGTGAGAGGCTCTTCGCCGCGATGGTCGCGACGGTCGCCGAAAAGGGCTATGAGGCGACCACCGTGGCCGATCTGGTGCAGCTATCCGGCGTCTCGCGCAGCGCCTTTTACCGCCATTTCACCGACAAGGAGGAGTGCTTTTTGACGGCGGCCGAGGCGCTCGCCCAGCCGACCGTCGAAGTAATGGAGCAGGCCGAGCACTCCTCCTCGGGAGAGGAGCGCACCCGCGAGGCGCTCGAGGCCTTCTTCGAGCTGATCGCCGCCCAGCCGGCCGCCTCGAAGATGTGCTTCGTTGAGATCTACGCAGCCGGCCCGGAAGGGGTCGCGGTGGTCGAGCGCACGCTCGATACCTTCGCGGCGCTGGGCGGGGGACTGTTCGAGGAGATTCCCGGCCGCGAGGGGATGCCCTCGCAGATGGTCCGGGCGATGATCGGCGGGCTGCAGAAGGTCGTCCACAAGCGGCTCTATCGAGACGAAGAGAACGAGTTGGTCGAGCTCGCCCCGCAGATCTGGAAATGGTGGCTCTCCTACCCGCCGCCGCCGGGGGCGCTGCGCACGCCACGGCGCCGTTCCCAACAGGCGCGGCCCTTCGAGGAGCGCCAGGCGGTCGCCAACCCCGCCGAGCGGGTGCTGCGAGCACTGGCCGCGGTGGTCGCCGAAAAGGGCTATCCGGCGACGACGGTGGCCGAGATCGTTGACCGCGCCTCGACCTCCCAGCGCACCTTCTATGAGCACTTCGCCAACAAGGAAGATGCGCTGCTGGCGGCGCTTGACTCGGGCTCCGCCCAGATGCTCGCCACGGTGTTGCCGGCCTTCCGCCGAGCGCCGAGCTGGAAGGAGTCGGTGAAGGGTGCCTTTGAGGCGATGTTCGGCTTCGGCACCGAAGAGCCCGAGTACACGCTGCTCGGGGCGGTCGAGATGTACGCGGCGGGAAAACGTGCCCTGCAGACCCGCGACACCATCATGGAAGGGCTGGAGGCACTCCTCGCTCCGGGGTATGAGCTCGCGCCCGACACCCCGGAAATCGCGGCCGAGGCGATCGGCGGGGCGATCTACTCGCTGGTCTATGACCAGGTCAAGGCAAACGGTCCGGAAAGCATGCCGGAGCTGGTCCCGATGGCGACCTACATGACCCTGGCGCCATTCCTCGGCGCCCAGGACGCCTTCGAGCTCGCCAACAGCTAACCGGGGGGCGCCCTGCGCACCGCGCAGCTACCGTTGACCACTCTGCTCAACACGGTGCCACCGGAGAGGTAATAGGTACCGCGCGCCGCCCTGAATGGAGCCTTGCCGATCCCCGCCGGCGCCGGACAGCTGGCCGAGAGGAAGCTGAGCAGACGCCCGCGATAGCGGTAGCGGCGGTGGAAGGTCATATTGAAGCCGGTGACATAGCCCCACTTGTTGCCGACCCTTGGCATCTCAACTGAGAGGGTCGCGTCGAAGCCGCCCTGTCGCCGCTGCCCGATGCTGATCGGAAGCACCTGCGAGATCGGTACGGGGTCGGTGCCATAGACCTGGGCCACCAGGGCCCGGTGCCCGCCGCTCACGGTCGAGAAGGCAAGCATTCGCCCGCGAGCGGGAAATGGGGCACCTTCGGGAATTTCAACGTGGGCCCGGAAGTGACCGGTGCCGACCAGAGCCCCGCGGCAGAGCTCAAGCGCCTGTTGAGTAGTGGTCCCTTTGAGGCGGCGCAGCGGACAGGAGGGCAGACCGTGGGTCGAGACGATCCCGTGGCGGTTGATCGCCACGGTCACCCTCCTCAGCGCCGCGGGGCGACGGCCGGCGAGCGGGCGCACCGTGCCGGCGACGTGCAGCGCGACCGGCACCGATTCACCGCGCGGCAAATCGCGCGGCTTGATCCCGCCCTGGAAGGAGACCCGAACGTTGCCGCCGCCGATGACTTCGGCCTCGGCGACGCCGAGGAGCGCCAGGGCGCCGAGCACAGCGAGAGCGAGGATGCGAGCGGCGCCATGCACCGTTTAGGTCCCCGTCCGCAGGTGTTCGAGCAGGCCGAGCATCATCTCGTGAAACGCTACACCGACGATAAGGGTGCGCTCCGAACGCTCCCAGCCAGCGGCCGCGCGAACCTCGACCAGGTAGCCGCGCAGCTCCTCGAGCTTGGCTCGGTGCCACTGGACCCTTGACTCGGTCAGAGCCGCCGGGTCGGCGCCGGCAAAGACCTTGAGCATCAGTTCGTCGCGCAGCTGCGGTGGGGCGGCGCTCGGCTCGGCGGCCCAGGTTGCCAGCGCCTCGCGCCCGGCCGCGGTCAGCGCGTAACTCTTGCGACGGCGCCCGCCTGCCTCCTGCTCGACCGAGAGGTAACCGCCCTCGGCGAGCCGGGCAGGCTCCTCATAGGCGGTGGTATGGGGAACGGGCCAGAAGTTCTCGATCGATTTCTCCAGCGCCTGCTTGATGTCGTATGAAGTCGCCGGGCCGAGTTGGTCAAGGAGCGCCAGCAGCGCGTAGGAGGTAGTCGTCAGGCGAATCAGGTGCTTGCTCGCTGTGGTCGAATTGCTTTCCATCATTCAGAGCGTATAGTACGCGACGCACTGTCAGTCAGCGGCATTATGCGGAGGTGGAGTGATGAGCAACTCAGCAGTCGACCGGAACAACAGCTCAACCGACTACGACGCCGTGATCGTCGGCGGCAGCCTCGCCGGTTGCAGCACCGCGATCCTGCTCGCCCGCGCCGGGGCGCGGGTCGCGGTGGTCGAGAAACAACCCGACCCGGGTTCCTTCAAGCGTGTCTGCACCCACTACATCCAGGCCTCCGCCGTGCCGACGATCGAAAGGCTGGGCCTGCTGGAGCCGATCATGGAAGCTGGCGGGGTGCGCTCACGGATGCACGCCTGGACCCGTTGGGGTTGGATCGAAGCGCCGCCGCAGAAGGCGGGACTGGCGGTCAACCTGCGCCGTGAGATCCTCGATCCGCTGGTCCGCGAGGCCGCCGGCGCCACCGAGGGGGTCGAGATGATGCTCGGCCGCAGTGCCCAACGCCTGCTGCGCGATGGCGAGGCCTTCTCCGGAGTCGTGGTGCGCGCGCCCAATGGCGAGGAGACCGAACTGCGCTCCAGGCTCGTGATCGGCGCCGATGGACGGGACTCGAAGATCGCCGAGCTCTCGGGGGTCGCTGAAAAGGTGCTTCCCCACGGGCGCTTCGCCTACGGCGGCTACTTCGAGGGCGAGATGCCCAGATACGCCCCCGACGGCTCGATCTGGATGCTCGATCCCCACTGGGGGGCGGCCTTCCCGACCGACAGCGACCTCGTCTTCTATGCGGCGATGCCGACCAAGGAGCTATTGCCAGAGTTCAAAAACGACCCGACCGCGGCCCTGGTCTCCTACATCGGAGCGTTGCCCGAGGGGCCACCGATCGGCTCGGCCCGACTGGTCGATTCGGTGCTCGGCAAGATCGACATGCCGAACCGGATAAGGGTGCCCAGCGTGCCTGGCCTGGCGCTGGTCGGTGACGCCGCGATGGCAGCCGACCCGCTCTTTGGCGTCGGCTGCGGCTGGGCCTTTCAGTCTGGCGAGTGGCTGGCCGACAGCCTCGCCCCGGCGCTGAGTGGAGAGGAGTCCCTGGAACGGGGACTTAAGCGCTACCGCCGCCTGCACAAACGCAAGCTCGGCGGCCACGCCTTCATGATCCATGACTACGCGACCGGGCGTAAGCTGAGCAAGCCCGAACGGGCACTTTTCGCCGCCGCCGCCCGCGACCCAAAGGTGGCCGCGCGTTTCGATCGCTTTGCCACCCGCCAGGTCGGCCCCGCGAGGACCCTGGCGACCACAATCCCGCGTTCTTTGATCGTCAATCTGAGGCACTCGCGGGGGAATCGCAACGACAGCGAGACGGCGGCGAGCGATAGCGGGCGGGCGCGCACGGCGGTCGGCTGAGCGGGCCCTTCTGAGGATTTCGCCCGACTCGATGAAGATCCACGGCAGCGCCCGCCCAGCCCGCCGGGCCGCGAGCTCGCGCACAACCGAACCGGAGCGTAGGGCTGGTCGCTGGGCACCCAGGGCCTGGCCCACGCAGCTCTCCGACCGAGCGCCTCCAGGTGATCGAGGCGCTGCTGGAGGCTGAGGATGACCGCTGTCGAGATCGCCGAGGTCCTCGACCTGGCGCGGTTGCGGTTCTCTTCAGGCGCAACCGGCGCGGCGCAGCCGGGCCTCGAACCACTCGGCGTCCTCGGGGTCGACGGCGAGTGCCACCGAAACGTTGGGATAGCGATTAGGCGGGCTCCGCGTATGCCTGCTCGGGCTGGTTCTCGATGGCCGATGGACTCTCCGCTTCGGCCATCGCCTCGGCCGGCATCGGCGCCGGAGCGCGGAGCGCGAGGGCCGCGATCGCGAGGGCGACGGCAACCAGCGCCGCTCCGATCAGGTAGGCGAGGTGATAGCCGGAGTTGAGGGCGGCCAGGTTGGAGGCGCCGGCCGATATCTGGCCGTTGGTGCGCTCGCTGGCGACCGTCGCCAGCACCGCGAGCCCGATTGCCCCGCCCACCTGCATGCTGGTGTTGACGACGCCCGAGGCCAGCCCGGAGTCGCTTGGGGTCGACCCCGACATCGCCAGCGTCATCAGCGACGGGAAGGCGGTGCCCACCCCAAGCCCGACCAGGAGCATCGGCGCGAGCAGGTCACGCAGGTAGCTGCCGTCGACCGGGGTGCGGGCAAAGAGCAGCAAACCGACGCCGATCGCCGCGACCCCCGGGATCAGGGTCGTCTTCGGGCCGAAGCGCATGATCAACTTTTCGGAGAATCCGAGCGACATCGTCCCCATCAGGACCGTCGCCGGCAGGAAGGCGAAGCCGACTTCGAGCGCGTTATAGCCGAGGATCCGCTGCAGATATAGGGCGCCGAGGAAGAACATCCCGAACATCCCAGCGACGACCAACGCCTGAATCGCGTTCGCTCCCGAGACGTTGGCAGAGCGGAAGAGCCGCAACGGCATCAGCGGGTTGGCGATCCGCGCCTGCCTGGTGATGAAGGCGGCAAAGAGGACGGCCGAGACGAGGCTCAGAACTAGGGTCTGGGTCGAGCTCCAGCCGTGCTGGCTGATCCCGAGTATCGCGTAGGTCCCGATCATCAGGGAACCGGTGATCAGCGCCGCACCAGGGACGTCGGCGCCCTCTTTGAGGCCGATCCCGGGGCGTCCCTCGACCAGGCGCAGGGCGCCGATCGCGACCGCGATCCCGATTGGCAGGTTGATCAGGAAGATCCAGTGCCAGCTGATCGCCTGCGTCAGGGCGCCACCGGCGAGCAGCCCGATCGAGCCGCCGGCGGAGGCGACGAAACCGTAGACACCGATCGCTTTCGCCTGCTCCCTCGGGGTCGGGAACATGGTCACGATCATGCCCAGGATGACGGCCGAGGCGAAGGCACCACCGACACCGGCGAAAAAGCGGCCGCCGATCAGCATCGCCTGATTCTGGGCTGTGGCACAAAACAGCGAGGCGACCGTGAACACCGTCAGCCCGCCGAGAAAGATACGCCGCTGGCCGACCAGGTCGCCCATCCGTCCGGCGAGCAGAAGCAGGCCGCCGAAGGGGATCAGGTAGGCGTTGACCACCCAGGCCAGGTTGCTCTGCGAGAAGCCGAGACTGTCCTGAATCGTGGGCAGGGCGACGTTGACGATCGTCGCGTCGAGGACGATCATCAGCATCCCCCCGCAGAGGACGTAGAGGGCCAGCCAGCGTCTGCGATCTGCGGCTTCTGCGGAGTTCATCTCGCGGTCTCTTCCTTTCGTCGTTCGGCGGCGGTTGGTCGCACCGTAACAGATAGTGCAAAAAAACAACTATTTAGTTGTGAAATTCAACTGACGCGATACAGTTGTCCCCATGGCGACCAAACGCTCCTACGGCGAGGCCTGTCGATTTGCCCACGCCCTCGATGTACTCGGAGAGCGCTGGGGTTTACTGGTTGTGCGCGAACTGCTGCTCGGCCCCAAGCGCTACACCGACCTGCGCGAAGGCCTGCCGAGGGCGAGCACCAACATCCTTGCAGAGCGCCTGCGGGAGCTCGAGGAGCACGGTGTCGTCAGGCGGCGCAAGCTGCCGCCGCCCGCCGGTTCGGCCGTCTATGAGCTGACCGAGTGGGGCATGGAGCTGGAGCCGATCGTGAGCCGACTCGGCGCCTGGGGGGCGCGCTCGCCCCGCCCGCCGGACTCGCAGACGATCGGGCCGGACTCGATCGTCCTGGCGCTGCGCTCGCTGTTTGACGCCGAGGCGGCCGCGGGGCTCGAGAGCAGCTACGAGCTGCGGCTCGGCGCGGATCGCTTCCACGTCCTCATCACCGCCGGCCGGCTGGCGCTCGAACGCGAGGACGGGGTCGGCTCTGACGGTGTGATCGAGACCGATCCCGGCACCCTGGCCGCGGTGCTCAGCGGCCAGCTCTCCCTCGATGACGCGCTCGCCTCGGGGCTGGTCGCGATCGAGGGCGAGCGGCGGGGGATCGAGCGCTTCCTGGGCCTCTTCCCGATGCCGCAGCCCTGCCCGGCGTCGATCGCCGAGGCCGGTCGGCTGGCAGCCGGACAGCCGGCTTGAACCCAGCCCTAGACGAGGAGTTCTCGGCGAGGCTGAAGCGAAGCCCGGCGAGGGGCGGCTGGACCTACGTGATCTGGCCCGACTCGGCGCGGTTCTTTGGCACCCGCGGCCTGGTCAAGGTCCGCGGAACGGTCAACGGCGAGCCGTTTCAGAGTTCGTTCATGGCGCTCGGCGACGGGCGCCACAAGCTGCCGATCAAGGCCTCGGTGAGGCGCGCGATCGGCAAGCATGCCGGCGAGCGGGTCACGATCGCCCTGACCGAGAGGCTCGAGGGCGGTGGGCTAGCGTCTCGCCTTGCGTAGGGGAAGCTGCCGGCGCATTCGGGGGCGCCGGGGGTCGGGACCTCGACAACGCCCTTCACCTCTTCAGAAGTGGAACCCTCGACCGCATCGGTTGCTCCTATCCCCGCCGTCCCCAGCTGTGAGCGGCGGGGGCGACCGCCCGCAGCTCGGCGACGGCGCGCTCGCGCAGGCGCCGGCGCGCTGGGGAGCCGGGCTCACTCGGCTGCGGGGGACTTCCCGATCGCTGGCGAGGGTGCTGGTTGAGCTGGGGAGACTTGACGGCGGGGGCGCGGTGCAGCTCGGCGAGCTCCCAGACGAGGACGTTGATCGTCCCTTCACGGCGCTCGAGGCGGCCCTTGGCGCGCAGGATCGGCGCCGTTCGGACCAGGGCGCGGTGGCGCTCATAGACGCGAGGCGGCACGATCAGGTTGACGGTGCCGCGCTCGTCCTCAAAGAGCATGAAGACGATCCCCTTGGCGGTCTCGGGACGCTGGCGGGCGACGACCATGCCGGCGACCTCGACGATGCTGCCGTCGGCGGCCTGCTCGAGGTCGGTGCTGCGCAGCACCTCGGGCCCGAGGCCGGGGCGCATCATCGACATCGGGTGCTCGCCCAGCACCATCCCGGTTGAGCGGTAGTCGGCGATCATCTCCTCCCAGTCCCCGAGCGGCTCCAGCGTCGGTGACTCTGGCAGCTCAAGGGGCAGCGCCAGCTGGGTGCCCTCCCCCGCTCCACGGGCGCTCGGCGCGACCCCCGCTCCCCAGAGCGCTTCTCGGCGCCCACTGGCGGAGCCCAGCGGGAGCTCGTCCAGGGCGCCGGCCCAGGCCAGGCGTTCCAGCCCGTCGCGGGTGACACCGGAGCGCGAGGCGAGGTCGGCGACCCCGACGTAGGGACCACCCTCCTCGCGGGCCGCGGTGAGGCTCTCCATCTCCTCCTTGCGTACCCCCTTCACGTAGCCGAGCCCGACCCGCACCCGCAGCCCCCCGCGCGGCCGTTCGACATGGCAGAGGACGGCGCTGAGGTTGACGTCAGGCGCGGCGACCCGCACCCCCCGCCGCTGGGCCTCGTGGACCAGCGAGTCGGGCGGGTAGAAGCCCATCGGCTGCTCGTTGAGCAGCGCGCAGAGGAACTCGGGCGGGCGATGGACCCGCAGCCAGGCCGACTGGTAGGCGAGTAGACCAAAGGCAGCCGAGTGGGCCTTGGGGAAGCCGAAGCCCGAGAAGCCCTTGATTTCCTCCCAGACTCTCTGCGCGGTGCGCGAGTCGACCCCATTGCCCTCGGCGCCCTGCAGGAAGCGGCGGTGGTAGCGCCCGATCGCCTCCTCGGAGCGCTTGCGGCTCATCGCCCGCCGCAGCCCCTCGGCTTCGGCCGCCGAGAAACCCGCCAGCGCCTTCGCCACTTCGAGCACCTGCTCTTGGTAGACGATCGTGCCGAGCGTCTCCGCCAGCACGGGCTCAAGCCTCGGGTGCGCATAGGGGACCTTGAAGGAGGGGTCCTCGCGCAACAGCTTGCGGCGCTCGATGTATGGGTGGATGGCACCGCCCTGGATTGGGCCGGGGCGAACCAGGGCCACCTGCACGGTGAGGTCATCGAGATCCTGGGGCAGGGTGCGGGGCAGCATCTGCATCTGGGCGCGGCTCTCGATCTGAAAGACGCCGGTCGTCTCCGCCCTTTGGATCGATTCGAAGGTCTGCGGGTCATCGATCCGGATCCGCGAGAGGTCGAGCGCCTCGTTGCGCGTCCTTCCCACTTCCTCGACGCAGCGCTCGACCGCGGAGAGCATCCCCAACCCGAGCAGATCGACCTTGAGAAAGCCGGCATCCGAACAGGAGTCCTTGTCCCACTGGACGATCTGGCGGCCCTCCATCGCCGCCGGCACCACCGGACAGACGTCGATCAGGGGCTGGGTCGAGATCACCATCCCCCCCGGATGCTGAGAGGCGTGACGAGGCAGCCCGATCGCTTCGCCACAGAGCCCCAGCAGGGCGCGCCAGCCCGACGAGGCGACCCGGCGGGCACCGATCGCGGCGATCGCGTCACGTTCGATCTCAGCACGGCGCTCATGGAAGCCGACCGTCTTTGCGACCCGGTCGATCTCCTGCTCCGGCAGTCCCAGTGCCTTGCCGAGGTCGCGCACCGCCCCGCGTGGCCGGTAGGTCGGGAAGGCGGCGACGAGCGCGGCGCGATCGCTGCCGTAGAGCGAGTGCACGCGGGGGATCAGGACCTCGCGGATGTCACGCGGGAAATCAAGGTCGATGTCGGGCATCGTCCGTTCGCCATCGAGCTCCCCGATCTCCTCGTTGAGGAAGCGGCCGACGAAGAGGCGGTTCTTCACCGGGTCAATATGGGAGAGGCCGGTCAGGTAGCAGACGATCGAGCTGACGCTCGAGCCGCGACCGCGGCCGGGCGGCAGGATCGCGCGCGCGGAATCGGGGCCGCGCACCTGCAGGGCGACCTCGCGAGCCAACTCCAGCAGCTCGCGGTGAAGCAGAAAGAAGCCGGAGAGACCGAGCTTGCAAATCGTCCTCAGCTCATCCTCGAGCCGCTGCGCTGCCTCAGCTTGGCGAGCGGCCCCCTGCTCCGCGTAGCGCTCCGCCAGCCGCACTCGGCAGATCTCGGCGAGCTTGCGCCCAGCACCCGGATCCTCAGAGCCTGGATAGCGGTAGCCGAGCTCGTCGGTGAGATCAAAGTGCAGGCGCTCAGCGAGCCGCACGGTCTCAGCGACCGCGTCGGGGTACTCGGCGAAGCGTTCGACCATCTCAGCCGGCGCGACGAGCACCGCGTGTGAGTTGCCGCGACGCTGCGGCTCGCAGGCCTCCAACGTGGTTCCCAGTCCGACCGCGACCAGGGCATCCTGGAGCTGGGCGCGAGCGCTGTCGTGGCAGTGGACGTCCCCGGTCGCGACGCAGGGCACCCCGAGCCGCTCGGCGAGCGTGGCGAGCCAGCGGTTGCGGGCGCGGTCGCGTCGCCAGAAGGGACGCTGCAGCTCGACCCGGAAGCGCTCGCCTCCAAAGGCGGCGAGCAGGCGTCGTCCCAGTGCTGCCCCCGCCGGGGCATCACCGCGCTCCCAGGGGCCCGCCAGGACTCCATCGCGAGCGCAACCCGAGAGGCAGATGAGGCCCTCGGCGCGCTCCTCGACCTGCTCCAGCGCCACCCAAGGCTCTCCCGGCGCGCGCCCGGAAGCGTCGCGGGTGTGGGAATGGGCGGCGGTGAGCAGCCGGCAGAGGTTGCGATAGCCGGCCTGACTCTCGACCAGGAGCGTCAGGTGGGCGCCGCCGGCGAGAGTCAGCTCGGCGCCGACGATCGGGTGCACGCCGAGGCCCTTGCAGGCCTGGGCGAACTCCATCGACCCCCAGATCCCATCGTGGTCGGTAAGAGCAAAGGCGCTGTAGCCGAGGCGCTCGGCGCGAGCGGCGAGCTCGGCCGGGCTCGAGGCTCCGTCGAGGAAGGAGAAGGCCGAGTGGGCGTGTAACTCTGCGTAGGGGGAGGACATCGCGAAATTTGGCAAGCGCTCAGGCGCGCTGGCGGTACCAGCCCCCCCCGAGCTGATCGTAAAAGACGACGACATCGCTGCCGTCGAGCAGAACCAGCTCGAAATAGCGGCGGCGAAGCGGGTGAAGCGTCCACCAACGGTCCTCCAACAGCCATTCCTCGCGCAGCGTTTCGACCTCGATGCCGGCGATCGCCGCTGGAGCGCCGTGGGGGTCCTCCCGCACCTCCACCCGGCGGGGCCTGTAGAGGCGGCGCGAGCGGCCGTCTGGGCTTTGAGTCGGCGCGGTGCTCATCGGGCCGGAAAGGGCGCGAGGACCGCGCGACGCTCGGGGACGCGGGAGCTGGGGTCGACCTGGAGGACCTTGAGCAGCGTCTCGGCGCCCTGCGCCGCACGCACCTCCCGAACGGCGGCCCCGAGGCGCGCTCGGCGCTGCTCCTGCCCGCGGATCGCGAGCTCAATCTGCTCGCCGAGCGGCGCTCCCAGTGCCAGCGCCCGCAGGCGCAGGGTAACCGCCGGCGCCGGCAGCGCCGCCAGGCGCGGCGCCAGAACGCTACGCAGCACCCGTGCCGAGGCCGATGGGCGGCCCAGGCCCTGCTCAGCACTCCAGCTTCCGCCATCGGAGAGCAGGGCGCCGAGGCGCAGTCTCAGCAGGGTGCGGCCTTTGCGCTGCGGGGCGGCGAGCAGGCGGTCGATGAGCAGCTCGAGGGCGTGATCGAGAAGCTCACCGGCACTCCCCTCGGGCAACTCGATCGCCGCGCTCAGCTCCTCATGGGGGCGACGCACCCGCAACGGCGAGCCCCTGCCGCGGGCGAGTTCCAGGGCGCCCAGCCCAGCCGGCCCAAAGCGATCGGCGACCTGATCGGCCGTGAGGGCGGCGAGCGCTCCCAGGGTGGCGATCCCAAGGCCGCCGAGCGCCTCGACGAGCTCCTCGGCGGCGCGCGGGGGGAGGCCGAGGCGCGCGGTCAGGGCGCCGACAGGAGTATCGGCGAGAAACTCGCCCAGCGCCGCTGGGATGATGACCCGCTCCTCGCGGGCGGCGAGCGCGGCGGCGAAGCGGGTTGGGGCGACCCCGACCCGCAGGGGCAGTCGCGTCGCGCGGCGGGCTGCCGCCACCACCCCCGAGCTCCTGCCGCCATGGATCCCGCGCAGCCCATCGAGGACGAAGAATGCCTCCCCCGCCCGCTCGCTCTCAAGTGCCGCTCCGATCCCCTCGAGGCGTCGCAGCTCGGTCTCCCAGACGTCCTCGATCGGCAACCTGAGCTGCTGGGCGACGCTGAGTAACAGGGATTCTTCGACCAAGGCGCAAGCTATCTCCATACGAACATATGTTCGTATACAGGAGGGGCAATTGCAAATCAGGGCAACCGGCGAAAAAAAGGACCCGTTGCGCTGCAGCACGAAGGGCGCCATCCGCCGACCGGAGGTCTGCGGGGCATGAGCCGAATCGCACCCAGAGGTGCTCGTCTCCTATCCCGCTCCACCCAGATTGGGGTACCAACGGGCGCCCTCGCCGCCCAGCGCTCAGAGTCTGACCACGTTGTCCGCGGCAATGCCTCGCGTTACGCCGCGGAAGTCGACCACCAAGGCGGCGCTCGCGACGATCTCCTCGTAGTCGAACTCGGGGTGAGGGGTGACGATCGCCGCCACGTCGGTCTCGCGCAGGCCGGCCTCGAGCTCGCTCGAGCTGAGTCCGAGCGCGGGCAGCTCGCGAACATGGGGGTCGTGATAGCCGACCTCTGCGCCCAGGCCGCGCAGCAGCCCGATGATCTTCAGCGCCGGTGACTCACGGGTATCACCGACACCGGCCTTGTAGCTGACCCCAAGGATCAGGATCTTGGAGCCGCGCACCGGCTTGCCGGCATCGTTTAGCGCCCGCTCGACCAGCTCGGCGCAGAAAGCGGGCTGGGCCTGGTTGACCTTGCCGGCCAGCTCGATGAACTCGGGATAGAAGTCGTTCTCGCGCGCCTTGAAGGCGAGGTAGAAGGGATCGACGGGCAGGCAGTGCCCGCCCATCCCCGGGCCGGGGTCAAAGCGCATGAAGCCAAAGGGCTTGGTGGCGGCGGCGTCGATCACCTCCCAGACATCGATGCCGAGCCGGTCACAGAGTTGGGCCAGCTCGTTGACGAAGGCGATGTTGACCGAGCGAAAGACATTCTCGAGCAGCTTGGCGAGCTCCGCCGCCTCCAGTGTGGAGAGAACGATGACCTGATCGCAGATCGTCTCGTAGAGCTCGCGGGCCCGCTCGGTGCAGGCCTCGGTCAGCCCACCGAGCAGCTTCGGCGTGCTGCGCACGGTGAAATCGGTGCGGCCAGGGTCGATCCGCTCCGGGGAGAAGGCGAGCTGGAAATCGGTCCCCGCCGAGAGCCCCGAGCGCTCGAGCGCCGGCAGCAGCTCCTCGCGGGTGGTGCCCGGGTAGCTGGTCGACTCGAGCACGATCAACTGGCCCGGCGACAAGACCTCTGAGAGCGTCTCCCCGGCGGCGCGCAGGTAGCTGAGATCGGGCTCGCGAGAGGGGGTCAGCGGGGTCGGGACACAGATCACGATCGCCTCGCAGGAGGCGATCTCCTCGGGCCTGGAGGTGGCGCGCAGACGCTCGCCGAGCGGCTCGAGGAGCGCGTCGGGCACATCCTCGATATGACTGTGGCCAGCGTTAAGCGCATCGACGCGGGCTGGATTTGAGTCAAGGCCAATGACCTCGTGCTCCGCCTCGGCAAAAGCCAAGGCGAGGGGTAGGCCGACATAGCCGAGGCCGACGACGGCGATCTTCATGGGCGCCAGTCTAGGCGCTGGCACGGGTCGGACAGGCAGGGCCCCCGGCCCTACGCTCGCCGCATGGCTTCGTGATCGGGGTCCTCATCGGCAGCGAGTCCAAGGCGATTGGCAGGCGACCGCCACGGAGGGGCCCGGGTTGCCGAGCGCCTCACTCAAAGGCGCCGTGGCGGCCCTCGCCGGCGGCGAAGCGGGCGGCACCGCGGGCGGCCTGCTCCAGCACCCCGGCGCCGAGGCGGGCCTCGAGCGCCAGCCCCTCGAGCAGAGGCCGGCCAAAGCCCTCGATCGCCGCGCGGCGATCGGCGAGCATCGTCTCCTGAGGGAAGCCGGCGATCGTCTCGGCGAGCGCCAGCGCCCGTTCAAGGTGTTGGCCGGGCCCGGCTAGCTCGTTGACGAGTCCGATCCGGTGCGCCTCCTCGGCCTCGACCGCCCGACCGGTGAGGATCAACTCCAGCGCCCGCCCGATGCCGATCACGCGGGGAAGCCGCTGGCTACCGCCGTCGATCAGCGGCACGCCCCAGCGGCGCTCGAAGAGGCCGAAGGTCGAGGCCGCGGTCGCGATCCGCAGGTCACACCAGAGCGCCAGCTCGACGCCGCCAGCCAAACACCAGCCATCGATTGCCGCAATCGCTGGCTTTGCGGGCGTCAGCCGCGTCGGCCCCATCGGGCCGTCGGGGTGCGTGACGTCGAGATTCATCGACTTCAGGTCCGCCCCGGCGCAGAAGGCCTGCCCGCCGGCGCCGGTGAGGACGAGCACGCGGGCATCTGGGTCGGCCTCGAAGTCGCGCAGGGCGGCGCGGAAGAGCTCGGCGGTGGCGGCGTCGATCGCGTTGCGGCGCTCGGGGCGTTCGATCGTCAAGACCGCGGCTGCGCCGATCCTCTCGTAGCGGAGCTCGCCGCTCATTGCCTGCCCCGACGTCGACGCCTACTCACGCTCGCATCCTGTCAGAGCGGGAGCGGGCGGGCTAGTCGACGGCGTCCCTCCGGGTTTCGCTGAAGACGCCCTGCTCCCGGGTGCGCCCCGGCGCGCGTCGTGGAGGGCAGGTGCTCCGCGACGCCCTCAAGCTACGCAGCCGATCGGACGCCGGTGGAGCACTCTCAGAGGCGCACGAAAAAGCAACCGGGGGTGACGCTCATAGCCTGCCTCGCACGTAGCCTTCGCGCGTAGAAGCTCTTCGCGCCACCTTCAAGACGGTGTCCCCCTTGGCTTCTGGAGGTCCTCTCTTTCCCGGTCGCAGGATGAACTTAGCGCGCCCGCTACCCGAAATGCAAGGGGTGGCGCGCGTCTGATTCCGCAAAATCCGCAAAATTGACATGCCGATCGCGCCCCTGGGGCCCTCTCTCCGCGTCCGGACCCCGCTATACGGTCGTCGATGCATGCACGATGAGGGCCTCGTGGCTTCTCGGAGGAGGGCGCGGCGCAACGTCGTTCTGACGGCCGCGATCGCCGGCCTGGGCGGCCTGCTCTTCGGCTATGACACCGGGATCATCGCCGGCGCCCTGCTCTTCATCAAGCAGGACTTTAACCTCGGCAGCTTTGCCCAGGGCCTGGTCGTCGCCGCGGTGCCGATCGGCGCGGTCGGCGGCGCCGCGATCGCCGGGCCGGCGGCGGACACATACGGACGGCGGCTGATGATCCTGATCGCCGCCGCCGTCTTCATCGCCGGCGCCCTGGTCAGCGCCGCGGCGCCCAATGTCGACGTCCTGGTCGCGGCCAGGATCGTGATCGGTGTCGCGATCGGGCTCGCCTCCGCCGCCGCCCCCGTCTACATATCCGAGGTCGCTCCACCGGAGAGTCGCGGGCGGCTGGTGACCTTCTTTCAGCTGGCGGTGACGATCGGCATCCTCGTCGCCTATCTGGTCGGGCTCGCCTTCAACAACAGCGAGGGCTGGCGCTGGATGCTCGGTCTCGGCTGTGTGCCGGCGCTGGCGCTCGCCTTCGGCATGCTGCGGATGCCGCAGAGCCCGCGCTGGCTGGTGATGTCGGGGGATGACTTCGCGGCGCGGGCGACGCTTGCCAGGATCCGCCTCGATGACCCGGACACGATCGACCGCGAGCTGGAAGAGATCAAGGAGAGCCTCGATGACAAGCCGGGCGCCTGGAGCGAGCTCCTGCAGCCGTTGGTCAAAGCGGCGCTTTTCGTCGGCGTCGGACTGGCCATCCTGCAACAGGTGACCGGGATCAACACGGTGATCTACTACGCGCCGACAATCGTCGAATTCACCGGCGTCAACTCCTCGGCGGGCTCGATCCTGGCGGCGGTCGGAGTCGGAGTGATCAACGTCGGCTTCACCGTCCTCGCCCTGCGGCTGCTCGATCGAGCCGGACGGCGGACGATGCTGATGATCGGGGTCTCGGGGATGATCGTCTCGCTCTTTGCCCTCGGCGCCGCCTTCATCGGCGGCGGCGGCAGCACGATCGCCTCGGTGGTCGCGATCATCAGCCTGATGACCTACGTCGCCTCCTTCGCGATCAGCCTCGGCCCAATCTTTTGGCTGATCAACGCCGAGATCTACCCGCTGAACGTGCGCAGCAAGGCGGCCGGCCTCGGGACGATGGCCAACTGGACCTTCAACTTCATCGTCTCGCTGACCTTTCTGCTGCTGATCGAAGCGGCCGGGCGCACCGGCGCCTTTTGGATCTACGGCGCGATCGGCGTCCTGACCCTCTGGTTCTGCTGGAAATTCGTGCCCGAGACGAAGGGCAAACGCCTCGAGGACATCCAGGCCTACTTCCAGGATCGCGTCGAGCGGCGCCAGGCCTCCGCCTAGCACGCGCCCAGCTACCCTGCGGCGGTGCGGATTGACCAGATACTGCAATCGCAGCGGCCGACCTTCTCGGTTGAGTTCTTCCCGCCCAAGAGCGCGGAGGCAACCGCGGAGCTCTTCGCGACCGCCCGCTCGTTGCGGGAGCTGGAGCCCGACTTCGTCTCCGTCACCTATGGCGCTGGCGGCTCGACCCGCGACGGTACGGTCGAGATAACCCGGGCGCTGAAGCAGGACCTCGGGTTCGAGACGATGGCCCACCTCAGCTGCGTCGGTGAGACTCGCGAGGGAATCGCCGATACCCTCGGGCGAATCGCGGCGGCCGGGATCGAGAACGTCTTCGCCCTGCGCGGCGACCCACCGCGCGGCGAGGAGAATTTCGTCCAGCCCGAGGGCGGCCTCGGCAGCGCCGCGGAACTGGCCGCGTTCATCGCCGCCGATTGGGACTTCTCGATCGGCGCGGCCTGTTTCCCGGAGGTCCATCCCGAGGCACCGGACCTCGAGACCGACCTCCGCTACCTGAAGACCAAGGTTGAGGCGGGCGCCTCGTTTTTGATCAGCCAGCTCTTTTTCGACAACCAGGTCTATTTCGACTTTGTCCGCGCTGCCCGGGCTCGGGGGATCGAGGTACCGATCATCGCCGGCGTGATCCCGGTCGCCGGATTCGCTCAGACCAAACGAATCTGCGAACTGTGTGACGCCTCGATCCCGACCCGGCTGGAGACTGTGTTCGCCGCCGCGGAGGGCGACGAGCGCGCCGAGTTCGAGCTCGGCGTCGCCTTCGCCGCCCAGCAGTGCACCGAGCTGCTGCTCGCCGGGGCGCCGGGGATTCACTTCTACGCGCTCAACCGGGCCCCGGCAACCCGCGCCGTGCTCGGCTCGCTGCATGCCGCGCGGCCCTGGGAGCGCACGATGGTGGCGGCCCCATGATGATCTCGGCGGCCCACTAAACTCCTCCTCCGCGATGGCCAACCGCAGGGAAGAAGAGCGCGCCCGGCTGCGCGAAGCGCGCGAAGAACGCGAAAAGACCCACTCCAGCTCGGAGCGCAAACGGCTGATGATTGTCTACGCCGGCGCCGCTGTGGTCGGCGTGATCGTCGTCGGTGCGATCGTGGTGGCGATCGCCTCCTCGGGCGGGGGCAGCTCGGGGGGCCTCTCCCATATCGATACGCGGAGCGGCTCGACAAATGGGGTACAGCCGGATTCGCGAAGCGGACCGAAGCCGCCGCCGGTCAAGGTCGCGAACCTGAAGAAGGCCGCCAAAGAGGCCGGCTGCGTGCTCCACCTTCATCTCTCCGAAGAGGGGCACACCCACATCCCGCCCGGCAGCCCCTCGCCCGACTACAAGACCAACCCGCCGACCTCGGGCAACCACGTTGAACCGCCATTTCAGCAGGCCGACGGCGCCTACATCGAAGAGCCCGAAAAGATTGACTTCGTCCACTCACTCGAGCACGGGCGCGTGGAGATCCAGTACAGCCCCGAACTCGCGGAAAAGGACCAACTGGCGCTGAAGGGGCTCTATGAAACCCTCTACGCGGCGACGCTCCTGTTCCCCAACAAGGAAATGCCCTACACGGTGGCGACCACGGCCTGGCGTCATCTGATGGGCTGCAAGGAATACAAAGGGGCGATCACCCTCGACGCAATTCGCGACTTCGGCAAGGCGACCTGGGGCAGCGATGGGCGTGAGCCGGTGGAAGCCTTCCCGTTCACCGGGCCGACTCCGCGCGAACCCGAAGAAACCTAGTCGGGGCGGCGGTAGGCGGGGAAAAAGCCCCCCTCCTCGCCGCTGCCCTTGGAGAGGCGAGCGTAGCGCTGACGGTTACAGATCAGCGCCGAGGTGTGCCAGGCCTGCTCGCGATTGGCGAAGCCGCGCTTGAAGGTCTCCAGCGGATCGCCGGCGCTGATCCCCCCGCCGAGGTTGAGCGGCAGGGCGCGCTCGGCGGCGCGCTCGACCAAGGCCGCGAGCAGGTTCTTCATCGGCGAGTCGCCGAGGTGCGAATCGAGGCTGCCGCTCAGGTAGTAGTGCAAAAAGCCGTCGCTTTGGACCATGATTGAGGCGGCGCAGATCGCCCTGTCAGGGGCGTGGGTGAGGGCCAGCCAGGCGTACTCGGATTCGAGGATGCGCTCGAAGTAGGCGGCGCCAAAGAAATAGCGCCGGGCGGCGCCGGTGCGGCGCATCGTCTGCTCGTAGGCGGTGAGGAAGGCGCCCCGCTGGGCGGCGTCACTCTCGGGGCCGGACAGGATCTGCACCCGGTAGCCGTTGCGGTGGTTCTTGTTGATCTGGTTGCGATCGCTGGAGCGCTGCTTGCGGGGCAGCGCCGGATCGGCGATCAGGACGAGGTTGCGCTCGGCGGCGCCGCTCAGCGGCGGCGGCTGGGCCAGGGTGTGGCGGATGAAGACGCTGATCAAACCGGTCGGCGTGTAGTCAACTCGGTCGGGATCCACGCGGACGCCCGTCGGTGCCAAGAGGCCGGGGTAGCCGTAGGGAGAGATCGCGTCGAGCTCGGCTTCGGCGCCCGGTATCGGGCGCACGATCAACGGCGCCAGTAGCTCGGCGCCCGTCGTCGTGATTCGCAGGGTATGGGTGGCGCCCTCGGCGTCGAGAAAGGGCCGTGAGCGAAAGAAATCATCGCCGAGCGCCGCCTCGCCGCGATCGGCGAGGAGCTCGGCCCGGGCGCTCAAAGAATGTCCGCGGCGGCGGCGCGGAACTCATCGGGCAGGACTCCCCAGACCTCGCAATCATCGGCCGCCGCGCCCTCGCGGGCGAGATGGGCGCGCATCGTGCCCTCATGGCGCCAGCCGAGACTGGTGACCGTCTTCTTGGCAATCTGATTGCGAGCTGGGATGCGGCCGTAGACGCGGTGGGCGCCGAACTCCTCGAAGGCCTTGGCGATCGTCAGCGCCTCGGCCCGACGACCGACGCCCTTGCCGCGGACTTCATCGCCGATCAGCGCGCCGAGCTCGGGCGCCGTCTGGCGAAAGAGGCCGTAGAGCGCGGTGAAACCGACCGGCTCCTCGTGTCCATCGACCACGATCGCGTACTTGCGGTCCTCGCCGCTCTCCTCCATCGCCCGCTCGACCCAGGACAGCGCTTCGGCGAGGGAGAAATCGGAGCGCTGCTCCATCAGTGAGGCGGTCGCGCTGGGATTGTTGAACCAGCGATGGACGGCGGCGGCGTCGCCGGGCTCAAAGCGGCGCAGGCTGACCGGGCCTGAGCGCTCCACGCTCAAACCTCCAACTCCACCGGCATCGCCGCCTTGAGCCAGCGCACTCGCTGCTCGACACCCGCCGCTGCGAAGGCCGCCTCGAGCTCGCCGCGCCCCTGGCGGAAGTGCTTCCAGCCCTCGTAGTGGAGGGGAACGAGAGTGCTCAGCTTGAACTCTTCGAGGAGACCAATCGCCTCGGCGGCGTCCATCGTGTAGCGGGCCGGGCCGGTGAGGGGAAAACGGACGCCGCCGAGGTTGACGATCGCGGTGCCGATGTCGAAGCGCTCGCCGATCTCCGAAACGCCGGAGAAATAGACGGTGTCTCCGCTCAGCCAAAGCGCCCCCTCGCGCTGTCCCTCCCACTCGAGCAAGAAGCCGACCACCTCGCCGACGATCGGACGGCTGAGCGGCGGGCCGTGACGGCAAGGGGTTGCGGTGATCTTCAACTCACCGCCCTCCGGCAGGGCAAGGCTGGTCGAAGACCAGGGCGCCAGGCCGAGGCTGCCGGCACCGAGCCGCTTGGCGCCGGGGACCGTCGTGATCACGCGGCCCGCGCTCGGCAGCAGCTCGCGCCCGGCGGGGTCGAGGTTGTCATCGTGATGGTCGTGGCTGAGCAGCACCGCGTCGATTCCTCCCAACTCCGCGGGCGCCAGCGCCGGGTCCTGGAGCTTGCGCGAGCTCGCCCCCCAGCCGAAGTGATAGCGCTTGCCGGCCGGGTCGAAGGTCGGATCGGTGAGCAACCGCAGGCCGCCGAGCTCCAGCAGGGCGGTCGGGCCGCCGACGTAGGTGATCGCGATCCTCGCCATCGAGGCGAACCCTAGTCGGGAGCGAGGCCATGGCCGCTGATCAGCAGCCAGAGTGTGCTCGCCAGGATCCGCGCGTCGAGCCGAGCCGAGCGCTGCTCGACGTACCAGACATCGAGCTCGATCCGCTCATCCCAGGGAATCCCGGTGCGCCCCTGGACCTGTGCCCAGCCGGTTAGGCCCGGGCGAACCTCGTGGCGACGGTGCTGGAAGGGCGTGTAGTCGAGGACCTGGGCCGGGATCGTCGGGCGCGGGCCGACGATCGCCATCTCGCCGCGCAACACGTTGAGGAGGTTCGGGATCTCATCCAGCGAGCTGCGCCGCAGGAAGCGGCCGACGGTGGTCACCCGCGGGTCATCGCGGGTGACGAACGTGCCGACCCCGACCGGGTCAGAGCCCTGCACCATGGTGCGCAGCTTCAGCATCTCGAACTCCCGGCCGCCCATCCCGACGCGGCGCTGGCGGTAGATCACCGGGCCGCGGCTGCCGAGGCGGATCGCGAGCGCGGCCAGCGCCAGCAGCGGCGATAGCACCAGCAGGGCGAGCAGGGCGATGGCGACGTCGATCGCCCTCGGCATCAGCTCACCTCGTCCCCTCCGCCTTCTCCCAGGTGCCGGGCGAGCCGCGGCGGGCGCGGTCCCAGAGGCCGGCGGCGATCGAGGCGGTGGTCATCGCGTAGTAGCGGGCGACCCGGAATGGCGCCAGGGGCACGAAGCGGCCGAGCAGGGCGGCGCCGAGCAGGGCGATTTGGGCGGCGAAGGTCGCCGCGTAGAGCCAGCCGCGGCCGAGCAGGGCGGCATTGGCGGCGAAGGCCAGCAGGTGCAGAAAGGGGGACAGGTAGCGCAGCAAGCGGTGTGAGGCGAGCTCGAAGGCGTAGAGCGCGGGGTAGCCGCGGGGGCGCAGCATCCCCTCGCCGACGACGATGTCCCAGAGGCCGACCATCATCCGCCGTTTGCGGGCGAACTCGCCCTCGAGGCTCGGCACCATCTTCTCCTCGGCGCGCGCGGCCGGGGTGTAGAGCGAGCGCAACCCCTGCTTGGCGAGCGCGAAGGGGAACGAGAGGTCGTGGCTCCCCGAGGAAGGCAGGGGCAGGTAGGCGTCGCGGCGGACCGCGTAGATCGCGCCGTTGCCGGCGGTGACACCGGCCAGCGAGGACTCCAGCTCCCGGACCGCCATCTCGTAGCGCCAGTAGGCACCCTCGAGGTTGTCGCCTTCGGCGTCGGTGAAGCGGACCTGCCCGCAGACGTAGCCGACCGAGGGATCGGCGAGACCCTCGACCAGGCGACGCAGGGCGTCGGGGTCCCAGGCGCAGTTGGCGTCGGAGAAGGCCAGGACCTCGCCCGAGGCGCGGGCGGCGCCGGCATTCTGGGCGGCGATCTTGCCGCCCCGCGGCAGGTCGAGGACGAGGTCGGCGCCGGCGGCGGCGCCGGCGGCGGCGGTCGCATCGCCTGAGCCGTCGGAGGCGACGATCAGCTCGAGCCGCTCACGCGGGTAGTCGAGGGCGAGCGCGTTGGCGACCTTGGCGGCGATCACGTCCTCCTCGTCGTAGGCAGCGACGATCAAGGAAACACCTGGCAAGTGCTCTGTTCCAGCCGACCCGGCTCCACCCTTTGCCCTGCCGACCCCCAGCCGCACCAGCGCCCAGAGGACGAGGGGGTAGCCGAGGTGGGTGTAGAAGATCAGCCCGGCGCAGAGCCAGAAAACGATTTCGGTGACGATCACGGTACGGACTCCAGCAGCTCCTCGTAGAGGGCGAGGGTCTGGGCGGCGACGGTGTCCCAGGAATAGGGGCCGGCTGCCGCGCGCCGAGCCGCGGCGGCGAGCTCATCGCGGGCGCCCTGGTCGGCGAGGAGCTCGGCCAGCGCGGCGGCCAGCGCGGCTGGGTCCTGCGGCGCGACCAGGCGGGCCGCCCCCTGCGCGGCGATCTCCCCGAAGCCGCCGACGGCGCTCAACACCAGCGGCTTGCCGAAGGCGAGTGCGGTGTAAAGGACGCCGGAGTGCTCGGCATCGCGATAGGGCAGGACGACGACGTCGGCGCGACGGAAGAGCGCCGGGATCTCGGCGTCATCGACGAAGCGGGTGACGAAGCGGACGCGGCCCGTGGCCTCCGCGGCGAGGGAGCGCAGCGGGCCGAGGTCCATGCGCGGGTTGCCGACGACCCAGAGCTCGGCGCCACGCAGGCGGGCGAAGGCGCGCAGCAGCGAGTCGAGACCCTTGTACGGGCGCAGCAGGCCGAAGAAGAGGATCACCGGCTCCTCGGCGCCATCGAGCTCGGCGGGAAGAGGTCGCTGGTCCTCCAGGGACGGCAGGTAGTCGAAGGCGCCGTGCGGGATCACCCTCACCCGATCAGCTTCGATCCCCGCCTCCTCGCGCAGGCGGCGGGCCCCGTGCTCGGAGTGGGCGATGACCGCGTCCATCGAGCCGAAGAGCCGATGGGCGCCGGCCAGCTGCCGCCGGGTGGGCCGCGGCGGCAGGATGTAGTGGGCGGTGATTAGTCGCGGGCGACGGGGCGGCAGCAGGTGGACATCGAGGGCCGGCATGGTCAGCCACTGGTAGTGGAAGACGTCAGCCGCCGGGGCCCCGCGCAGGCGCAGCATGTCCGGCAGGTGCTCGGCGAGCTTGAAGGCGCGCCGGCCCGGGGCGCCCTGGCCACGCGCTGCGCTGCGCCGGTAGAAGCGCTCCTCGACCCGGTAGCCCAGCGCCGGGGGCACCGATCCGTAGAGGAAGCGGCTGGTCAGCAGGTCGACCTCGGCCCCGGCGCGCGCGAGCGCCGCGGCCAGGGCGCGGTCATAGGGCGGCGTGAACGCCGAGGGGTCGACCAACTGCACACGCATGGCGGCCGATTATGGTGGCGGCGGTGCCCCCCGCGCTCTCCTACTGCGTCGTGAACACGAATAGCCGCCAGGACCTGCTCGCCTGCCTGGACGCGATCGCGCGCACCCACCCGCCGGGCGTGGAGCACGAGATCCTGGTGCTCGACAACGCCTCCGAGGACGGCTCGGCCGAGGCGGTGCAGGCCCTCGGCGGCGACATCCGCCTGGTCGCGCTGCAGCGACGGGCCGGCAAGGCCGAGAACGACTCGACCCTGATGCGGGAGGCGAAGGGCGAGTATTGCCTGCTCCTCAACGAGGACACGGAACTGCGCCCGGGGGCCACCGCGGCGCTGCTCGCCGCGCTCGCCGCCGACCCGTCGGCGGGCGCCGCCGGAGCGCAACTGCTCGCCGTCGACTGCACGCCGGTGCCCTGCGCCTGGCGCTTCCCAGGGCTCGCCACGGCGCTGGCAGGGGCACTCTTCCTGCACCGCCGCTTCACCGTTCAGAGCCGTGGCCCGATCACGCGGACCGTCGACTGGGCTCAGTCCAGCGCCCTGATCGTGCGGCGCGAGGCGGCGGCGTCGATCGGCTACATGGACACCGACTTCTTCGTCTATTACGACGAGTGCGACTTCTGCAAGCGCCTGGCGGGCGCCGGCTGGCACACCCTGTTCGTTCCCGCCGCAGAGGCCGTCCACCAGGATCGGCTCTCGACCGAGCTCTCGGCCGGGTTGCCGCGGATCGTCGAGTTCCACCGCAATCGTGAGCTCTACATGCGCAAGCATCACTCCGCCTCGGCGGCGCTCGCTGTGCGCATCCTCACCGCCTGGTCTTACGGACTGCGGGCGCTGGTCGCCACGGTTCTCCCCGGCCACCCCGCCCCCGTCTACTGGGCCCACGCGCGGCAGGCGCTCTTTCCCGCCCTCGGCAAGAGCATTCGCGACCGCGCACTCAGCGGCTGACGCCGGCGTCCTCGTCCATGCGGGCCGCCTCGTAGGCCTCGGGGATCGAGCCCTCCACGGCGGCGGGGCGTCGCATCGCCACGATCAGCTCCTCGAGGAGCTCGCGGGGATGGCGCAGACGTTTCAGCCAGCGCCGTTCCTCCACGGTGAAGAAGCCGGTCGCGAGCAGGGCGAGCGGGTAGGCCGCGAAGAGGAGGACCCGCCCGATCAGGCCGAGGGCGCCGTCGGTAGGCATGACCAGTTCGCCGATCACGACGAGTGCCGCGCTGACCAGCAGCACCCGAGCGAGCCGTCCCCATTCGTAGGGGACCGGGAAGAGGCGCTGCGTGAAGCCGTACATCAGAGCGACGACCACGATGTAGGAGGCGACCAGGGCGAGGCCGGCACCGACGATCCCTTGCGAGGGCACCAGCACCAGGTTGAGGGCGATGTTGGTCCCCAGCGCCGCGATCGTCGCCGGGAAGTTGAAGCCGGTGCGGCCGGTTCGGCCAAGGATCACGACGAGGACCATGTAGAGCGCGTAGAGGGTGACGCCGGTCGCGATCAAGCCGATCGCTTCGTAGGAGTGGAAGAACTTCGGCGCGGCGAGCGCCCGCACGATCCAGCGCGAGAACAGCCACATCCCGGTGACGAAGAAGGCACAGCCGGCGGTGAACCAGGTGACGACCGCCGCATAGGCGCGGCGGGCCTCGTCGTCGTCGCGGATCGAGTAGGCCAGTGGCGGCCAGGCGAGCTGGAAGCCACGGACGAGGACGTTGACCCCCTGGGCGAACTTGACCGCCAGCGAGTAGAGGCCGGCCTCCGGGAGGCCGGCGTAACGGGTGATGATGATCCGGTCGACGAAGTTGAGCAGGTAGAGCGAGAGCTCGGCCGGCATCGTCGGCAAGCCGAAGCGCATCAGGCGGCGCAGCAACCCGAGATCGAAATTCAGCGCGAGGCGGCGGCGATGGACGAAGACCAGGCCGAGGACGAAGACCGCGCCGCTCGCGTAGCTGCCGACCAGCAGCCCGCGGGCGCCCTCTCCGGCGCCGACGACGAGGACGACCGTCAGCCCGATCGAGGCGAGCACGTTGAGGATCGTCGTCGTGAAGTACGCGCGCGCCCGCTCCTCAAGGCGAAAGAGGGTGAGCAGGTATTCGAACATCGTCAGCACCCAGAGACCGCCGATCGCGATCCGCCCTAGTTCGGCCGGGGAGGCGCCGAGGTCGGCGGTCGGGTGGTTGAGCAGGGCCTCGGCGATCGGGCCGGCGAGGGGCAGGAGGATCAGGGCGGCGAGGGTGGAGAACCAGAAGAGCGCCGCGAAGGATGAGGAGACGATCGCCGCCGGGTCCTCGCCGTCCTTGTAATAGAAGCGCAGCAGCGCCTCAACCGTGCCGAGCCGGACGATGATGCTGGCCGCGACGACCGCGCCGAACATCACCTCGGCCGCGCCGTAGTCGGCGGTCGTCAGGTAGCGCGTGTAGAGCGGCAGCAGCGCGACCGCGATCAGCTTCGAGAAGATGCTCGCCGCCGTGTAGGCGGCGCCGGTGCTCGCCAGGCGGCGGAGGTACCCGGACACGGCAGGAGCCTACGTCTGGTCGCGAATCGGCGCCGCGGCCAGTGAGGCCCCGGCCGCCATCAAAACCCAAGCGATCGGATCCTCGAAGAACCCGGCATAGGCCATCGTGTGCACCAGGAGGGCGACGAAGACGGCAAGCACAGCGGCGCGAGCGACGCCTCCCGCGCGAGCCCACCGCGGGCCGGGCTGTCCCCAAGCGCCCCATCATCCCCCCCGCCCGCGCCGAACATCCCGGTTGCCATCGTCCAGAGTGCGACAACCAGGAGAGCGGCGTAGGCGAGCAAACCGACCAGGCCCTGCTCGGCAGCGACGGTAATCGGCTCGGTGTGGGAGACCGAGACGGGGACCCTGCGGGTTTTCACATGCTCGCGATAGGCCTTCGGGAACGATCCCGACCCGTAGCCGTAGAGCGGGCGCTGGGTGAAGAGGTGGATGCCGCCGGAGACCAGGTTGGCGCGACCGCTGGTGTCGATGTTGATGCGGTCAGTCGTCAGCTTGGTGCCGCCGACGAGGGTGACGACGAGGATCGCGCCGATCGCGCCGAGGAGGACCGCGCCGACGGTCCAACGCACGCTCCAGCGCAGTGCCGCGAGCACCGCCAAACCCGCCAGCAGGGCGACGAAGCTCGACTGCGAGAAAGTCTGGGCGAGGCCGAGCCAGAGCAGGCCGACCAGGGCCGCGAGCAACACGGCCGTGCGCCTTTGCTTAGCCCAGAGCAGCGCCGCGGTGGCGACGACGATCACCAAGGCGAGGTAGCGGCCGTAGATATTGGGGTCCCAGAAGACCGAGTTGACTCGGAAGTAGGTGTGGAATTCGTTCGAGCGAATCACCTGGTTGTTCCAGAACAGGCTGCTGTTGAGGTACTCGACGGTGCCGATCAAAACGAAGGCCGCCGCCTCGGCGGCGATCACCCAAAGGACGAGGCTCAGCAATCGCCGGTCCCACTCGACGTCGCGCAGCAGCGCGTAGACGAGTGAGAAGGGGATGAAGAAGAAGCAGACGTCCTGCAGACCTTTCGAGAAGTCAGCCGAGTAGAGGGTCTGCATGGCGTAGAGCACCACCACCGCGGCGAGGACCCGCGGGAGCCAGACAACGGCGCCCTGCCCGCCGCGGCCTGGCCGCGACGCGGCGGCGCGGGGCGAGCTCTCCGCAGCTCCCCCAGGAGGAGCGACGCCCCTCGCCGGCCCGTGCCCTCGCCTGGTCAACCAGCTGCCAAGCGCGGTGGCAAGGACTCCGCCGGCGATCACCAGGTAGAGCGGGACGAGGAGGTTGGCGGTATCGCCACCGGCATGCAGGGGAACGCGAAAGGGCAGGGCCGCGACTATCGCCAGGGGAAGCAGGGTCGGCCAGCGGTGAAAGCATGCCGCCAGCGCCGCTGCGACCGCGAGCGCCACGATGCCGAGGGCGGCGAGGTGGCTGACATGGTGGCGCAGATCAACGATCTGGCGCGAGTGCCACTGGTCGCCGAGGATCAGCGCCGGGATCAGGATCAGCGCGATCAGCATCGCCGCCGAGCGCCAGCCGCGGCCGATCGGCACCAGGATCGCCACGGCCGCTGCTGCGGCGGCGATCGCGATACCGAGGCCGGCGAGCAGGTCGCTCACCCGTTCGCCCTTGCGCCCGCCTCGGGCCGACAGTGCGGGAGCGGTCGGCGCTTGCCCCGGTGCAGATGGATCGTGCCGGGGGGTACCAGTGTGCGTTCCTGGCTGAGCAGCTTGACCCGCAGCTTGTAGCGGCCAGGGCGGGCGATGCCGCCGCCCCGCTGACGACCGTCCCAGTAGTAGGTGTGGAAGTGGTAGCGCTTCAGGAAGCGTTCGCGGGCGAGAGTCACGACGAGGCGGCCGCCGGGCTTGATCACCTGCACGGTGCCGTCGTCGGAGCGGGTGGTTCGGAACCTGATCCGAATGCGGTCATAGCGACAATCGCCGTTGGGCGTGAAGCTGTGGACCAGGTCCTTGGGGTGCAGGATCGGGGCGCCGACGAAGGTGACCTTGTCGAGTACAAGCGGGTCGCGCTTCAGCCTCTGTGACCAGGCGAAGGCAGCGAGGGTGGCGAGGACGAGCAGTGCGAAGACGACGCCCGCGAGGCTAGGGGCTCGACGAGGCATTGTCCTCGCCGACGATCACCGAGACGGGGGCTCCTTCGGCGGCCTTCGCGATTTCGCCGGTCTGCGCCTTCAGCTTCGAGATGCCGACCGCCTTGCCGACACGGTGCCCCTCGGGCGCGTGACCGTTGCTGTACATAACGACGCTTTCCTGGAAGCTCGAGTTGCTGTTGGTGACCACCCCGAGCCTGAAGCCCTTGCGTTCGACCTTGTGTCCGTACTGTTCGGCGAGTCCCGGCACCGCGGTCCCGTTCAGCACCGCGACTTCGATTTCCCCGGATCGCATCTTGCCATGAGCGCCCTTGGCGCTTTCACCGCCGCCGCTCAGCACCGCGTAGGCGACGCCCCCGCCAATCACGAGGACGACCAGGAAGATCCCGACCAGGACGGCCGGCTCGGCGAGCCGGGCGCGACCGCCGGAGAGCCCGGCGCGCAGGCGCTCGCGGCGCGTCAGTTCGGGCAGCCCCGCCTCGCGGCGTTGGCGGCGCGTCTCGCGCAGCTCGGCCGTCGCCTGCTCAGCGTCGCGGGCGCCCTCCAGGCGGCGAATCTCCTCGGCCCGCTCGGCCGCCGCCTCGGAGGTCGACTCCTTGCGCTCGGCGTCGCGCTCGGGCGCTGACCCGGCCCAATCACGGAGGCGGCGGATGTCGCGGGCCTGGCTGAAGGAGAGCAGCGCAAAGACAGCGAGGCCAAAGAATGAGGCCAGGCCGGCGAAGGCGCCGATCTTTTCGATCACATGGACCAAAGTGGCTGCGAGAGGCTACTCGTCGGAGACGACCGTCGCGGCGTCCCCACCCGAGGCCGTGATCACCCCGACCACCCGTTCGGCCAGATTCGCCTCATCGCCGGCCAGCACCAGATGCTCGAGCGAGTTGAGGGTGCTCTCGACCCACTCCGGGTCCAGGGCGACCTTGCGCACGGCACGACTGATCCTCTTCGCCGCCGTCGGCTGCACAGTCTCGCCGCTGCCGAAGAGCTCCTCGGTCAGCTTCTCGCCGGGTCGCGGCTGGGTGAACTCAACCGCGATGTCGCGCTCGGGCTCATAGCCCGCGAGGCGGATCATGTTGTGGGCGAGGTCGAGGATCTTCACCGGCTCGCCCATGTCAAGGACAAAGACCTCGCCCTTGCCGGCACCGATATCCCCGGCGCGGATCACCAGCTGAACCGCCTCGGGGATGGTCATGAAGTAGCGCGTCATCTCGGGATGGGTGACGGTGACCGGGCCGCCGCGCTCGATCTGGCCGCGGAAGATCGGCACAACGCTGCCCGAGGAGGCGAGCACGTTGCCGAAGCGCACCCCGGCGAAGCGCGTGCCCGGATGCTTGTGGCCGGCGGCCTCGACAATCCACTCGGCCATCGCCTTGGAAGCGCCCATCACGGTCTTTGGGTTGACCGCCTTGTCGGTCGAGATCAAGACGAAGCGCTCGACCTTGGATGCGGCGGCGGTCTCCGCCGTGATCCGGGTCGCGATCGCGTTGTTTCGGACCGCCTCGAGCGGGTTGGCCTCCATCAGCGGCACGTGCTTGTAGGCGGCGGCATGAAAAACAACGCTCGGTTTGAAGCGCTGCATCACCTCCAGCATCCGGTGGGGCTCCTTGCAATCGGCGAGCACCGACTCGACGCTGGTGAAGTGGCGCTCCTCGACCATCTCACGATCGATCTCAAAGAGATTGTCCTCGGCGTGATCGAGCATCACCAGCAGGCGCGGCCCGACCCGGGCGATCTGTCGGCAGAGCTCGGAGCCGATCGAGCCTCCGGCGCCGGTGACCAGGACGATGCGGTCGCGCAGGTAGGCGCCGACCCGATCGAGCTCAAAGACAACCGGGTCGCGACCCAGGACATCCTCAACCTGGACCTCGCGCAGCTGCTTATTGAGCTGCACGCCACCGCGCAGCAGCTCGAATACGGTCGGCAGGGTGCGCACCCGGATCTCACGCTCGCGGCAGGCGGCGACGACGTTGGCGCGCAGTGTTCCCGGCGCAGAGGGAATCGCGATCACCACCTCGTCGGGCTCGGTCTCGTCGAGAATCTGGGCGATCTCCTTGGTCGAACCGAGAACCTTGAGACCGCCCGACATTCGCATCCCGCGCTTGCGCGGGTCGTCATCGACGAAGCCGATCGCGGTCGAGCCGAGACGCGGATTGAGCTGCAGCTCGCGAACCACCATCTGCCCGCCCGAACCGGCGCCGATGACCAGCACCTCATGTTTGGGAATCCGCGCCCCGCGCGAGGGCCGCTCGACGATCAGCCTGACCACCAGCCGGGCGCCGGCGATCAGCAGCAGGGTGAGCATGAAGTCCATCACCGCAACCGAGCGCGGCAGGCTGTGGGCGAAGGGGCGCAAGACGGTGAAGGCGACGACCAGAATCGCGCTGGAAACCGCGACCGCGCGGACGATCAGGATGAAGTCGCGGCCGCTGACGTAGCGCCACCACTTCTGGTAGAGCCCGTGCAGGGCGAAGATGACGAGCTTGCCGAGGATGACGAATCCGACCGCCTGGGCAAAGAGCACCTGGTAGCGATGCGGCAAGCCATCCTGGTCGAGAAAGCGCAGGCGGAAGGCCAGGTAGAAGGACAAAGCGACCAGTCCGGCGTCGGCGATGACCTGCAGTACCCGGTTGCGATAGACGGGATGATTCAACCGGCCCATGGGAGCTGGGTGATTTTAGAGCCTGGGAGGCTCTAGGATCATCGTTCTCGCGATGCTGCATCCATTCCTCTACGCCGACCTGACCGGCCCGATCGTCGACTTCTGCGTCAACGTGATCAATGACACGGGACTGATCGGGGTCTTCCTGCTGATGGCGGCGGGATCTGCCTGCGTCCCGATTCCCAGCGAGGCGGTGATGCTGTTCGCCGGGTTCAACGTCTTTAACGGCAACCAGACCCTGCTCGGTGTCAGTCTCGCCGGCCTGGCGGGCAACATGGCCGGCTCCTGGCTGACCTACGCGATCGGTTACTACGGCCGCCTCGATCTGCTCGAGAAGAACCGTTTCATCCACCTCAGCCCGGCGCGGCTCGCCTGGGTCGATCGCTGGTTCAAGCGCCACGGTGACGCCACGGTCTTTTTCGCCCGCCTCCTGCCCCTGGTCCGTGCCTTCATCTCGCTGCCCGCCGGGGTCGCCAAGATGCCCTTCTGGCGCTTCACCTGGCTGACCGCGCTCGGCTCCCTGCCCTGGGTGGTGGGCTTCGCCATCCTCGGGCGGGAGGTCGGCAGCGAATGGAAGCAATGGCGCCACCACCTGCAGATCCTTGACTACCTCGTGGTCGTCGCGATCATCGCTCTGATCGTCTACGCCCTGGTCCGCCGGTGGCGCGGTGGCGGCAGCGGCGGTGGTGCCCAGAGCACGGATCCGACCGGCCCCGAGATCGCTTGAGCGAGGGCCTCGGTGGGGCGATCCCGGCGCCCCGAGCGCTGGCGCTCGGGATCGTGCAGGGACCGGCGGAGCTCTTGCCGGTGTCGAGCTCGGCTCACATCGTGCTGCTGCCCTGGCTGGCGAGCTGGGACTGGGATTCGGTTGACCCGGAGCTGCGCAAGAGCTTTGAGGTGGCCCTGCACACCGGGGCGGCGGCGGCGCTGCTGCTCGGCCAGCGCCAGACGATCGCCGAGGAGCTGCACGCCTTCGACGCGCGCCGGGCCCTGCTCCTGATCCTCTCCTTCCTGCCGGCGGCGGTCGTCGGCTACACCCTCGAGCGGCCGATTGAGCAGCGCCTGGGCGGCCCGCGGACGACCGCCTTTGGACTGCTCGCCGGGGCGGCGGCGATGGTGCTCGCCGACACCCGGCCCCAGCTGCGCGGGCGCGGTGACGCCACCCCGCTCGACGGCCTCATACTCGGCGTCGCGCAGGCGGCGGCGCTCGCCCCGGGGGTCTCACGAAACGGGGTCACCCTGGCGGCCGCGCGCTGGCGCTGCTTCTCCCGCGACCAGGCGAACCTGCTCTCGCGCACGATCGCCCTGCCGATCATCGTCGGCGCCGCCGCGCTGAAGGGCGTGCGGCTGGCCCGGCGTCGGAGCCTCTCCAGCTCCACCCGACGCTCGATGGCGATCGGAGTGACCGCCTCCTTCGCCTCGACCCTCGCGTCGCAACGCCTGATCCACCTGGTCGAGCGCGACCGGGCACTGTGGCCCTACGCCGCCTACCGTGCCGGGCTGGCGGCGGTGGTTCTTGCAAAATTGCGGCGCTAAGTCCTCTGCCTCTAATCGCGGCGCGGCGCGGCATCGAGTCGGGCGCCAGGCGGCTCGCCCAGATCAAGCGGACCTGCGGATCGTGCACCGGCAGGGTGGCGCCGGCAAGGATTCGAGCCAGCTCCCGAGCCAGGCTAACGCCTGAGAGACTTGGGCGCATGAGTGACGCCTACTCAAGGGCGGGAGTCGATCAGGGCGCGGCGGATAGCGCCGTCGCCGGGCTGCTCCGCGCTCTGAGCGCGATCGAGCTCGGCCGTCCCTCGCGCCAGGTGCCCCTGCCCGGCCACTACGCGAGCGTGATCAGGATCGATGAGCGAACCGGGATCGCGCTCTCCACTGACGGGGTCGGCACCAAGCTGTTGGTTGCCGAGCAGCTCGGGCGCTATGACACGGTTGGCATCGACTGCGTCGCGATGAACGTCAACGACGTGATCTGCGTCGGCGCCGAACCGCTGGCGATGCTCGACTACATCGCGATCGAGCGCGCCGACCCCGAGGTCTGCGAGCAGATCGGGATCGGTCTGGCGCGCGGCGCTGAGCTCGCCGGAGTCGAGATACCCGGCGGCGAGCTCGCCCAGCTCGGCGCCATGGTGCGCGGCTTTGATATCGCCGGTGCCTGCTTTGGCACGGTGGCGCTCGATCAGATCATCGACGGCTCAGCGGTGCGCGCCGGAGACCCGGTTATCGGCCTGCCCTCCTCGGGGATCCATTCCAACGGCTACACCCTTGCCCGCGCGGCGCTTCGGGGGATCGGGCTCGATCAGGACCCAGACGGCTCCCTGGGCCGCCCCCTGGGCGAGGAGCTTCTCGAGCCGACCGAGATCTACGTTAAGGCGATCGTCGAGCTGCTGGGCTCCCCGATCGAGGTTCGCGGACTCGCCCACATCACCTCCGGCGGTCTCGGCAACCTCGAGCGCCTCGCTGCAGACGTCGGCTATGAGATCGATTCGCCGCTGCCGGTGCCGCCGGTCTTCGAGCTGATCCAGGCGCGCGGTGAGGTCACCGAGAGGGAGATGCAGGAGGTCTTCAATATGGGCTGTGGCTTTTGCGTCGTGATCGCGGCGGCTGACGAGGATGCGGCGCTCGCCCTCTTGCGCACCCACTACCCGGCGGCCAAACGGGTCGGATGGGCGGTCGAGCGCGGCGGCCAGATCGAGCGCGACTGAGCGGGAGACCCCGCCCGGGCGCCGAATTCCTCGACGCAGGGGGCGCGACCGCAATACCCTCACTCGACCTCCGCCAATGGATGCCCGACCGACCAGCTCGATGATAGGAACCGTGCTCTCCGGCCGCTACCGGCTGGAGGCGAAGCTGGGTAGCGGTGGGATGTCGACGGTCTACCTGGCCAAGGATGAGACCCTCGACCGGCCGGTCGCGGTCAAGGTCATGCACCGCGAGATGTCTGAGCAGGCCGAGCAGCTCGAGCGCTTCCGCCAGGAGGCGCGTGCGGTCGCGAAGATCTCCCACCCCAACGTCGTTTCAGTGATCGACGCGGGCGAGGACGGCGGTTATCCATACATCGTCTTCGAGTACGTTGAAGGCGAGACCCTCAAGCAGCGGATCGCGCGAATCGGGGCACTCGACATCCAGGAGGCGATCGCCTACGCGATCGAGATCGCCCGCGGGCTGAGCATCGCCCACGGGCGCAATCTGGTCCACCGCGACATCAAGCCACAGAACGTCCTGATCGACGATGAGGGCCGGGCGAAACTGACCGACTTCGGGATCTCCCGCCAGCTCGAACAGGCCGGGATGACCGCCACCGGCCGGGTGCTCGGCACCACCGATTACGTCGCCCCCGAGCAGGCGATGGGCCACGGTGCCGACCCGCGTTCTGACATCTACTCACTCGGTGTCGTGCTCTACGAGATGCTAGTCGGCCAGGTTCCCTTCCACGCCGACAGCCAGGTCGGGGTGGCGATGAAACATGTCAACGAGGAGCTGCCCGACGTGCAGCGCCGCCGGCCCGAGGTCTCAGCGGCGGTCGCCCTCGTGGTCGAGCGCTCGACCGCCAAGAAGCCCGATGAGCGCTACCAGAACGTCGGCGAGATGATGGATGACCTCTCCACCGCGCTTGAGGTCGAGGCCGCGCGGGCGGGGTCGACCACCGGCGAGGCGACCAGCGTGCTGGATGCCGTGCCCGGGCCCAAACGCAAGCTCTCCGGTCGGGCCGCGTGGTCATGGGGCGCGATCGTGCTGCTGGTCTTGGTCGGCGCCGGCGCGCTGGGCGCGACGATGCTGATCTCCAATGGGGAAATCGGTGGTGGGGGTGCGAACGCCGGCAAGGGGCACACGATCGAAGTTTCCTCCGCCACCGCCTTTGATCCCGAGGGAGACGGCAAGGAGAACGACTCGACCGCCGCCTATGCCGTGGACGGCAACCCGACCACGACCTTCTGGGAATCCGAGCACTATGACTCCGAGACCTTCGCCGGAACGAAGTCGGGGCCCGACCCCGGGGTCGGAATCTACGTGACCGCCACCTCCCCGGCGCGACCCAAGGAGATGATCGTGCGCGGCGCAACTCCCGGCTGGGACGGCCAGGTCTTCGCCGTCAGCTCCGGACCCCCGGGCGAACTGAGCGAATGGGGTGAACCGGTCGGAGAGGCGATCGGCGCCTCCACAAACGAGGAAATCAAGCTCGCCATCGACCGGCCCTCGCGCTACTTCCTGCTCTGGTTCAACAAGCTCTCCGAAGCCCGCGACCAGGAAGGCCGCTTCCAGGTCGAGATCAGCAACATCGAACTGCTCGGCTGACTTGGATCGGCACCTGGTCGCGGATACGATCGCTCGATGAGGCTCGCGCTTGCCGCTTTGATCAGCACCCTTTTTGCGCTGGGTGTGACGGCGAGCGCAACGGCCGCGCAACGCTTTGCAGGAGTCGGCGAAACCTGCGGCCGCGAAAGCCCCTGCTCGTTGGTGACGGCGATCTCAAAAGCACAAAAGCCGGCGACGAGGTGATCGTCACCGGCGGGCTCTATTCGGTTGGCGAAATGATCGTCGCGCCGGCAGTCGAAGGGCTCGACATCCACGGCGATTTCGGCGCCCCGATGCCGCAGGTCACGACCACAATCGGCGGCAAGTTCTTCATCCTGCGCAAAGGCGACAGCCTGCGGTATCTGAAATCACCGACACAGGTGCGGTGAACGCCGACGCCCTGATTTCCGTCGGCCTGACCGAACGGGTTCGGGTCAACGCCGACGGCAAAGGCGCGGTGGCGACCGAGGTCGGCGGAGAGGCAATCGTCCGCGACAGCCTCTTCGATGCCAGCGGCACCAACGCCTTAGCCGTTTTCGGAGCGGGTGGAAGCCCGACGGTGACGCTGCGAAATGTGACCGCGATCGCGAGCGGAGAAGGGGCGGTGGCGATCGGTTCCTTCCACGAGAACCCGGAACCCGGAAACGACACACTCGACCTAAAGAACGTGATCGCGCGCGGTCAGGCGCTCGACCTGGATGCGGGGGGCAGCGGCGAAGGGACGGCGGCGATCACCGTCTCGAACTCCAACTTCGCGAGCGTCGAAGCGCGCGGCGGCGGGGCGATCGTGCAGGGGTCCAACAACCAGGCCGCGGCGCCACTTTTCCTCAGCACCGCGACCGGGGATTTTCGAGAGGCGGCGGGCTCGCCGACGATCGATGCCGGGGTGATCGACCAGCTCGGCGCCTTGGATCTGGACGGCAGACCCCGTGTGCTCGGCTCCGCACCCGATATCGGTGCCTATGAGTTCGCCCCGCCGCGGGGAGATCCGCTCGGCGCGACGGTCAGCTTCCGGCTCTCCGCGGCGGCGATCGCCTCCTTCTCCTTCGAACAGAGGCGCACCGGTCACCGCCTCGCGGGCAGATGCAGAAGGGGTGCACCGCGGCGCGCTGGGTCGGCCCGGCGCTGCCACTACTTCAGTCCTCTTCACTTCGGCTCCTTTGCCCGCGAAGCGGGGCCCGGCGTCGATCAGCTCGCCTTCTCGGGGCGCCTCGACGGCAAGCCGCTGAAGCCAGGCGGCTACCGGCTGGTCGGTCGCGCCAACGGCGGCGGCGAGCTCAGAACGCCCTTCACGATCCTGCCCTGAGCTCAGAACTCGTGGCTGCGGGCGAGGCCGTGGCGCTCGATGGCGAGCGCCACCAGACGTTCGCAGAGGTCGGGGTAGGGCAGGCCGTCGGCCTCCCAGAGCTTGGCGTAGACGCTGGTCTCGGTGAAGCCGGGCATCGTGTTGATCTCGTTGACGAGAACCTCGCCATCGGGCTCGACAAAGAAGTCACAGCGGGCCAGGCCGGCGCAGCCGCCGAGGCGAAAGCCCTCAACCGCGAGCTCGCCCAAGCGCTCGAGTTGGCCGGCGGAAAGCGCGGCGGGGATGAGCAGCTCCATGGCGCCATCGCGGTACTTGGTCTCATAGTCATACCAATCGCCGTGGGCGCGGATCTCGCCCGGCGCGGAGGCCTGGACCCGCTCGTTGCCGAGCAGCGAGCACTCGACCTCGCGCCCGCGGGCCGGCGCCTCGATGATCACCCGCGGGTCGTGGCGCAGCGCCAACTCGAGCGCCTGATCGAGATCCGCGGGGTCCTCGACGCGGCTGATCCCGAGACTTGAGCCGAGCCTTGAAGGCTTGACCCAAAGCGGCGAGCCAAACTGAGCGCAACGCGCCCGCCAGCCCTGCTCGCCGAGCGCGACGAAGTCGACCTGGGGGAGGCCAGCCTGCGCGAAGAGGCGCTTCAGGGTCAGCTTGTCCATGCAGATCGCCGAGGAGAGCACGTCCGAGCCAACGTAGGGAAGGTCGAGGCACTCGAGCAGGCCCTGAACGCTGCCGTCCTCACCGAAGGGACCATGCAGGGCGGGAAAGGCCGCCTCGGCGCCGAGCAGGCCCTGACCGGGAGCCAGCACCAGGGATTCTCCCGCATGGCTCCAAGCGCCGTCGCGGGCGACGATCACCCGCAGCGCCTCGTGACCTCCCTGCTCGAGGCCGCGGGCGACGGCCTCACCCGAGCGCAGCGACACCTCGTGCTCTGAGGAGCGCCCACCGGAGATCACGGCGACCCTCATCCTTCAGGTTCTTCGGCGCCGCCGGGGGGCTTCTTACCGACCACGACGGTGACCGTCGAACCGGGTTCGACTTCTGAGCTCGGCGGCGGGAACTGGTCGGTAACCCGCCCGACTTTTGCCGCCACGTCGGTTTCCTGTTCGCTGACGCTCGGCTGCAGGCCCGCTTCGCGCAGGGCGGCGACGGCTTCGGGGCGCAGCTTGCCGATCACGTTGGGGACCCGGGCCTTTTCCACCCCCTTGGAGACCGTGATCGAGACGGTCGAGCCGGGCGGGACCTGGCTGCCGGCGCTCGGGCTCTGACGGATCACCTGTCCGTTGGGCAAGGAGGAGGACTGTTCGCTGACGCTGGGAATGAGGCCGCGGCTGCGGATCTGCTGAACCGCGACCGAGCGCTGCGATTCGACCAAGATCGGGACCTTGGCGAGCTTCGGCCCCGAGGAGACGGCGAGCAGCACCGTCGAGCCTTCGGTCACCGTCGCCCCCCCGGAGGGATTGGTGTGGGCGACTCGACCCTCGCCGACGCTCGCCGAGTGGACCTTTTCGACCTCGACCTTGAAGCCAGCGGCTTCGAGTGTTTCGGTCGCTTCGGCCTGCGGCAGGTTGGTCGTGCTCGGCACCTTGGTTTCCCCGGGCCCGCTGCTGACGGTCAGATCGACCTTCGGCTTGGAGCAAAAGAGAGTCAGAAAGGAACAGTTGAGGTCGGCCTTGCCGGGCAGCGGGTCCTGCTCAAGGACGGTGCCCGCCGCCGCTTCAGCTCGCTTCACCGTGGTCACCTTGGCGACCGTGAAGCCGCGCGCTTCGAGCCTTGTTTCGGCGAGGTATCTCGGGCTGTCGGTCACGTTGGGGATCTCGGTCGTCGTGCTGCGCGTGAGCGCAAAGGCGAGCAGAGCGGCGAGCGCCACCGCGATCGCCGCCAGGATCCAGATGCGGCGGCGGCGCTTGCGTTGCTCCGCTTCGAGCTCGTCCATTTCGGCCGCCTCGGCGGCAGCTGGCACGGCCACCGTTGGGGGCAGCGGCGCGAAGGCAGCTGTCCCACCCCTCAGCTCCTCGCCGGCCTTCAGCGCCGCGTCGAGGGCGGCGATAAAGGCGTCGGCGTTTTGGAAGCGCTCGCCGGGGCTCTTCTCGAGTGCCCGCATGACGACCGAGTCAAGCGCCGGGGTGACCTCGGGATTGATCGAGCTCGGCCGCTGGGGCGCCTGGGAGACCTGCTTCATCGCCACCGCGACTGCGCTTTCGCCTTCGAAGGGCACGCGGCGGGCGAGCGCCTCGTAGAGCATCACGCCGATCGAGTAGAGGTCTGAGACCGGGGTCACGTCTTCGCCCTGGGCCTGCTCGGGGGAGAGGTAGTGCGGCGTGCCCATCACCGAGCCGGTCTGGGTGATCTCCGAGACCCCGGCGCGGGCGATCCCGAAATCGGTGACCACCGCCTTGCCGTCGTCGTCGACGATCACGTTTTGGGGCTTCAGGTCACGGTGGACGATGCCGTGGCGGTGAGCAAAGCGGGCACCCTCGAGCACCTGGCGGATCAGGTAGACCGACTGCTCGGGGGTCAGCCCGACGTCGATCAGCTCTTTCAGCGAGCGGCCTTCGAGGTACTGCATCGCGATGTAGTAGGTGCCATCGACCTCGCCGCGGTCATAGACCGAGACCACGTTGGGGTGGTTGAGACCGGCCGCCGACTCCGCCTCGCGGCGGAAGCGCTCGACGAATTCACGGTCCTGGGCGAAGCGGCTGTGAAGGACCTTGAGCGCCACCTGGCGCTGCAGGTGGCGGTCCTCGGCGAGCCAGACGTCGGCCATCCCGCCGGACCCGATCCGGCGCAGGACCCGGTAGCGCCCGTCGACGACGCTCCCCTCGCTCAGCTCAGCCACGCCCGAACCCTTCTCTCATCCGTCGATCATTCCTCGTTGAGGATCGTTTCCGCCACTTCGCGGAAGATTGGCGCGGCCACGTCATTTCCGAATTCCGGCGTGCACTCCACCGAGACCGCGATCGCAACCTTCGGTTCGTTGGCTGGCACGAACCCCATGAACCAGGCCTGGTTTTCTTCTGCCCCGCCGCCGCAGGATTCGTTGCCGGGCGTTTCCGCGGTGCCGGTCTTGCCGGCCACCGGGACCCCCGGGATCTCCGCGTTGGTGCCGGTCCCTTCCCTGACCACACCTTCCATCGCCGTGGTCAGCTGTTCGGCCGTCTTTTCGCTGATCGGCTGACTGTATTCGGAGGGTTCCATGTGTTCGACCACCTGGCCGTCGGGGTTGATCGCCTTGTCCCAGATCTGTGGCTTCATCTCGTGCCCCTTGTTGGCGACCGCGGCAGCGACCAGGGCATCCTGCAGCGGCGTCACCAGAAGCCGCTCCTGGCCGATCGCCACTCGCTCGATATCGATCGGGTCATTGCGGGTCAGCAGCTTGTTGCTTTCGAGATCGACGAGGCCGCTCGCGGTGAGCTCGTCGGAGGGCAGGTCAATCGCCGGCTTTGAGTTGAAGCCGAACCGTTCCATGTATTCGAAGAGCGCGTCCTCGCCGACCTTGGCGCCGACCTGCGCGAACCAGGTGTTGACCGAGTTGGTCAGGGCCGTGTCGAGGCTGATCGAGCCCCAGTCCTGAAGGCCATCGTTGTTGAGTTCGTGGCCTTCGTCGTTCAGCGTCCCGGGAGCGTTGATCGACGTTTCCGGGGTGATCACCCCGGAGTCGAGCGCGGCGGCGGCGGTCACGACCTTGAAGGTCGACCCGGGCGGGTAGCCGTACTGGGTCGCGCGGTTGACGAGCGGCGCTTCGACTTCGTTCGCGTTCAGCTTTTCGAGTTCGTAGGGGACGCGGTTGGGTTCATACGTAGGATTGGAGGCCATCACCCTGACCCGACCGGTGCTCGGTTCGATCGCGACAACCGCGCCGAAACCGGCGGCTTGGAGCCCCGCCATGGCGACCCGCTGCGCTGCGGGGTCGATATTGGTGACGATGTCGTTGCCTTCCTGTTTCTTGCCGCGAAGTTCGTCGAGGATCGAGCTGAATTCGGATTCGTCGCCGACCAGCTGTTCGTCGTGGAAGCGCTCGAATTCGGAGTCGCCCTGTTCCACGAAGCTGTACCCGATCGGGTGGCCGAAGAGCTTGCCTTGCGGATAGCGGCGCACGTAGCGAAGGTCTGGGCCGTGGCCCTTCGGCACCGAGCGGGCGATCACGGTGCCGTCGTCGGCGAGAATCCGGCCGCGCTTGATCTGCTGCTGCTCAAATAGCGGCCGCTTGTTGGCCTCCTTTTCCTTCAGCGCCTTGGCATCGAAGACCGACCAGTAGGACGTGAAGCCGACCAGTAGGGCGAAGAGAATGACGATAAAGCCGAAGAGTTTGACGATCTGGCGGTTCAACTCAGAGCCCCTCGGCCGCCTGGCGGCGGGCGCGATTTGAGACCAACAGCAGGAGCGCCATGAGCACGAAGTTGGCGACGATCGAGCTGCCGCCATAGCTGACGAACGGCAGGGTGACGCCGGTCAGCGGGATCACCCTGGTGACGCCGCCGACGATCACGAACGCCTGGATTGAGAAGACGGCGGTGAGGCCCGTCGCCAGCAGCTTGGAGAAGCCGTCATCGGCGAGCAGGGCGATCTTGAAACCCCGTGCCGCGATCATCAGGTAGATCCCGATCAGACCGCAGGCGCCGAAGAGGCCGAGCTCGTTGACGATCAGCGCGTAGATCGTGTCGGTCTGGGCGGCGGGCAGAAGCGCGGCATGGGTACCTGGAACCGTGATCAGGCCCTGACCGAAGCCTTTGCCAAAGAGGCCGCCGTCGGCCTGGGCGAACATCGACTGCAGGATCTGGTAGCCGGTGTTCTGTGGGTCGTGGTAGGGGTAGAGCCAGATCTCGACCCGGTCGTGCACGTGGGCCACGGTCGAGGCGAAAAACCAGGCGCCGAGGGTGAACAGCGCCATCCCGATGACGACAAAGGAGAAGCGCCCGGTCGCCACGTAGAGGAGGGCGAGGAAGGCGGCGAAGAACATCAGCGAGCTGCCCAGGTCGCGGATGAAGACGAGCATGAACATCGAGGCGCCCCAGACGACCAGCAGCGGCCCGAGGTGCTTGAGCGGTGGCAGGGTCACCCCGAGCACCCGGCGGGCGCCGACGATCAGGACCTCGCGGTGCTCGCGCAGATAGCTGGCGAGGAAGACGACGATGCAGATCTTTGAGAACTCGGCCGGCTGGAAGGAGAGCGGCCCGAGCCTGACCCCGAGGTAGGCGCCGTTGACCTGTTCGCCGATCCCTGGCATCCGCGGCGCCATCAAGAGCAGCAGGCCGACCGCGGCGATCGTGTAGCGGTAGCGCTCGAGCACGTCATATTCGCGCAGGAGCTGGATCGTGAGGACGAAGAGAAAGAGGCCGAAGAGAAACCAGTTCGCCTGGTCGCGGGCCAGAGTGGCGTCGATCCGGTAAATCATCACCAGGCCGAAGGCGGTCAGCAGGGCGGCGAGCGGAAACAGGTAGGGGTCGGCGTCGGGGAGCCGGATGCGCAGAAAGATGTGGGTGGCCAGGCAGACGGCGAGGAAGTAGGCGCCGTAGACGAGGCTGAGGTTTCCCTGGCGCGCGTTTTCCTGGGCAAAGACGGCGGCGAAGCCCGCGGTCAACAGGAGCGCGACCGGGATCAGGGCGCCGAGCTCGCGATTGCGGGCCGAGCTCACTGCGAGCCCCGCCCGCTCGCTTTCGTTTCCCGCTTCGCGGGCGGGGTCTTCTGCGGCGGCTGCACGCTGCCCGGCTGCTTGCTTGGCGGCTGTTCACCTCCCGGGCGCGGCGCGGCACCGATCCCTTTGCTCTTTTCGATTTCTTCGAGCAGAGTGATCGCCTCAGAGTGCGAGCGAAGGTCATGACCGGTGGCGGCGGCGCGGCGCCGGCTCGGGAGCGAGCTGGTCTGGATCGGGCTCGCGTATCGCTCTTCATAGAGACTCACGCCGAAGGGCAGTTCATAGGGCAGACCGCGGTAGATCGCGACCCGACCGGCTTCATCGGTGCCGAGGAACCAGACGTGGCGATTCCCGTACCAGGCGCCGAAGACGAGTGCCCCGACGAGGATCACGGCGAGCGCCACCTTGGCCGCCGTGCGCAGCCGCCTGCGCCGCGGTTTAGCCGCGAGTGCCTCACGGCGCTCCTTTGCCGCCGCGGCGGCCGCGCGGCGGCGGACCTCAGTCGCGGTCAGCCCCTCTGCCTCAGCGCTGGGGCCGATCAGGGTGGCGCCCTCGGCTGCGCGCGCCGGGGCGGCGGCATCCTCGACCCGGAGGGCTAGCGCGGTCACGTTGTCGCGCCCCCCGGCGCGGTTTGCTTCGTCGATCAGGGCCCGCACCGCGGCGTCCATCGAGGTCGCGCCGCCCAGTAGACGAGCGATCTGCTCGTCGGGGAGCATCGTCGTCAGACCGTCTGAGCAGATCAAGAAGACGTCCCCCGGACTCGCCGGCACCGTCTGCACATCGACCTCAACCGCGGGTTCTGGGCCCAGCGCCCTGGTGATGATCGAGCGCTGCGGATGGTCCTCGGCCTGGGCCTCGGTTAGCTGTCCCTTGCGCCTCATTTCCTCGACCAGCGAGTGGTCGCGGGTGAGGCGCTCGAGCTTGCCGGCGCGCAGGCGGTAGGCACGACTGTCGCCGACGTGGCCGATCGCGATCTCTTCGCTTTGAGCATTGACGATCGCCGCGGTGATCGTCGTCCCCATCCCGGCCCGCGATGGATCCTTGCGAGCGAGCTCATGAATCTGGCGGTTGGCGTCTTCGATCGTCGCCCGCAAGAAGGGCTCCGGCGCGCCGCTGGGCAGATCGCGATCGAAGGCCTCGGCGGCCGCCTTGGAGGCGACCTCCCCGGCCTGGGCGCCGCCCATGCCGTCGGCCACGACAAAGATCGGCGAGCGCACGAAGTAGGAATCCTCATTGGCGCTGCGCTGGCGTCCGGTGTCGCTGCGAAACGCCTGGTCGGTGATCCGCAGCACTAACTCGCCTCCAGCCTGAATTCGGTGTCGCCGATTCTGATCACGTCGCCGTCGAGCAGCTCTGCCTCGCCCTTCAGAGTCGCGTCGTTGAGCAGAGTGCCGTTGGTCGAGTTCATGTCCTCGACATAGGTGCGTCCGTCACGGCTGAAGATTCGCGCGTGGATACCCGAGGCGTAGCGATCCTCAATCTGCACGTCGGCGTCTCGGGAACGACCGATCGAGAGGCCGCCGATCAGATCGAAGCGCTCGCCCTGGGCCAGCCCGCCGCCGCGCTCGGCGATCAGCCAGGTCTCGGGCGCCGCGGCGACCCCGGCGAGGGCGGGAGCATGATGAAAGCCGGTGGCGTCGGGCGCGGGGGCGACAGTGCGGCGCAGATCCTTGATCGCCGAACGCGCGATCCACAACAAGAACAGGTAGAGGACGATCAGGAACCCGAACTTGAGCGCCACCGAGATCGGGTCGTATTCCATCGGCGGATGCCTACTGCTCGATGTCGAATGAGAACGTAGTCGAGCCGATCGTCACCTGATCGCCGGGACTGAGCCGCGAGGAGGCTACGCGGCGGCCGTTGACCTTGACCCCGTTGGTCGAACCGAGGTCGACGATCGTCCAGTCTCCCGATCCCGCGCGGCGAAGCTCGGCGTGGCGACGGGAGACGTTGGGGTCACGCAGCACGCACTCGGCCTCCTTGGAGCGGCCGATCGTCGCCCGCGGTCCATCGAGGACGTAGCGGCGATCTTCGAGTGAGACGACGGCGCGGGTCGCGACCAGGGCCTCGGCGCGCTGCTGGGGGTTCTTCGGCGCCGCCGCCTCGGGCTCGCGCACCGCCGAGTAGACCTGCGTGTGGCCCTCCTCACCCTGACTGGGACGATCGCCCTCGTGGGCGGGGGGCTTGACCAGGCGGGTCTGAATCCCGAACTCGCCGAGGCGCAGGCGCTCGTCGGTCTTGAAGTCGACCGCCGGACGGGTCAGGAGGTCATAGCCGCGCTGTCGGGCGTGATCGAGCAGATAGCCGGATAGCTCCTGCTCGAGCGAGCGCTCATAACCCTCGAGCTTGCCGCGATCCTGCTTGGAGAGATAGATCGTGTACTCGTTGGGCACATAGACCCGAGCGACCCCCGCGGTCTTGTTGGCGTCCATCTCCTTGGCCAGTTTGCGGGCGAATTCGATCGGCTGCACCTCGGAGCTGAAGGCACGGCTGAAGACTCCCTCGACGAGGCCTTCGATGCGACTCTCGAGGTTGCGTAGGACGCTCATGGGATTCACTCCTTCTGCAGCGCGATCGGCGTTGCCCGGGACCCGGGACACCGGCTGAAATCCTACGGTAGACCGACCCCGTGACCGGCGGCGAGCCAGACACCGAGCATGGCGGCGCTGCCCAGCGCGACCAGCCGCCCGGCGAGCGGTCGGCCCTGACCGGGAAGCGCCTCCGGCAGGCGCTCGAGGGCATCCTCGATCGCCGCGCCGAGCTCTTCGAGGGAGGGCCGGTGCGAGGGACGAGGGGCCAGGCAGCCGTCGACCGTGGCGCTCAACTCGCGCGGAAGATCGGGGCGAGTGCGCCGCAGGGGGCGGGCCCGGCCGCCGATCGCGCGTGCGGTCGCGGCGGGGGTTGCGCGCCGGTTGGGATTCTCCCCTGCCCAGCACTCATAGAGGGTCAGGGCCAGCGAGTAGACGTCGGCCTCGGGGCCGATCTCGCTGCACCCCTCGGCCTGCTCGGGGGCCATGTAGGCGAGTGTGCCGACCACCGCGCCGGGTGCGGTCAGCGCACTGGCGTCGGCGAGGCGGGCGACGCCGAAATCCATCAGCTTCGCGCGCGGCTCGCCCTCCTCGGTGACGAGCACGTTCTGGGGCTTGATGTCGCGGTGAATCACGGCGCGCGAGTGGGCGTGGTCGAGCGCCTCGCACAGATCGGCCCCGATCTCACCGACCTCGCGGTCACTGAGCGCGCCCTCGCGGCTGAGCTGGTCCAGGGTCGAGCCCTCGACCAGCTCGGTGACAAGCAGAGCGCTGCCGTCCTCCTCACCCATCTCATAGAGGGTGACGATCCCCGGGTGGTTGAGACGCGCGGCCGCCTGGGCCTCGCGCAGGACGCGACCGGAATCGGCACCATGACCTGAGGCGATCGCCTTGACCGCAACCGGGCGCTCGAGCCGTCCGTCCCAGGCCTCATAGACCACACCGAACCCGCCGCTGCCGATGCGGCGCTCGATCAGAAAGCGGTTAAGTACGAGTGAACCGACCAATGCATCCTGGATTTCGGCATGCGCGGCCAGCATCCTGCGGCAATTCGCCGCGAGAGTTCATACTCTCCGGCCACCCGACCAGCTTGGAGAACCCACTTTGGAGGAGTCAGCAGCCCCCGCCGCCCCGCGCCGGCGGCGTCCCCGCCGCCCCGAACGCCAGCAGATCATGCTGCGCCGGGCGCTGGCGCTGGGCGGTGGCCTGATCCTGCTGATCCTGATCGTGCTCGGCGTCAAGGGTTGTCTGGACGCGCGCGCTCAGCGCGCGCTCAGCGACTACGCGCGGAACGTAACCCAGATCGTCGAAGAGACCAACCGGACGAGCAAGGACTTCTTCGCGAAACTCCGCGACCCCGGTGGACTCTCGGTCACCGAATACGTCGAAACGGTAAACGCTGACCGCAGCGCGATGGGCAGCCTGACCAGCCGCGTCGACGACCTCAGCGCTCCCGGAGACATGGGCAAGGCGCAGAACGCACTCGAAATCTCCTACGACCTGCGCGACGGCGCGATGAACGAAATCGCCGACGAAATGAGCACCGCGCTCGCTGACCTCGGGTCCAAGAAGGCAACGACAACGATCGCCAACCAGATGCAGAAGCTGCTCGCCAGCGACGTCCTCTACGCCTCGGTGGTGCGACCCGAAATCGATCGGGTGCTTGCCGACAGCGGGATCGAAGGCGACGACGTACCGGAGAGCGTCTTCTTGCCCGAAGGGACGAAGTGGCTCGATCCGACCGCAGTCAGCACGGCGCTGGGCGCCGTCAGCGGGGCCGCCAACGGGGCTGAAGCCAACGGGATCCACGGGCTCGGGTTGCTCGGCGCGGCCGTCAACGGCACCACTCTGGTCAGCGAATCAAGCGTCGCGGTCGCCGCCCAGGAAACGCCCGAAGTCGAAGTCGAAGTCCAAAACCAGGGCGAATCGACCGAGAGCGGGGTGTCGGTGGCGGTCACGGTTGGTGGTGGTGCGCCGATCTCGGGCACGATCAACAGCATCGCTCCCCAGGAAACGCAGACGGTCGTGATCCCGTTGACCCCCGCCCCGACCGGCACGGTCGAACTGGAAGTCAAAGTCGCCTCTGTCCCGGGCGAGGGGATCACGACCAACAACGAAGCCACCTACACGGTCGAATTCGAATAGGGGCCTCAGGTGGAGAAGATCGCCTACCTCGGACCGGCGGGCACCTTCACCGAGGACGCACTGCGCGTGGCGGCGCCCGCGGGCGGCTTCGAGCCAAAGCGCACGGCCACGGTCCACGACGCGATCGTCGCTGTCGAAGCGGGCGAGGCCGACCGGGCCCTGGTCCCCATCGAGAACTCAATCGAGGGCTCGGTGCGCGCCACCCTCGACACGCTCGCATTTGAGACCCCCGCGGTGACGATCGTCGGCGAGCACGATTACGTCGTGCGCGCTCAGCTGATCGCCGCCGGTGAGATCGAGCTGGGGCGGATCAGCGCCGTCCTCTCCCACCCCCAGCCGCTCGCCCAGTGCGCGCGATTTTTGCGCGAGTGCCTGCCGGGCGCGCAGGCGCGCAGCCTGACCAGCACCGCGGAGGCGGTGCGGATCGTCTGCGAGTCGCCCGAGCCTTGGGCGGCGATCGGCGCCCGCGCCGCGGCCGAGCTCTACGGCGGAACGATCCTCGCCGAAGGGATCGAGGATGAGCCCACGAACGTGACCCGCTTCGTCTGGATCGCGCCGCAGGGCACCCCGGCTGAGGGCGAGGGTGAATGGAAGACCTCCCTGGTCTTCTCCGAGCTTGGCGACGACCGCCCCGGCGCCCTGGTCGAGGCCCTGCGCGAGTTCTCCGGCCGCGGAATTAACCTGACCCGGATCGAGTCGCGACCGCTGCGCCAGGGTCTCGGTCGCTACATGTTCTTCTGTGACCTGCAGGGCGCCGCAGCCGAGCCGCAGGTCACGGCGGCGGTCGAGGCGCTGCGCGCCAAGGCGGAATCGGTGCGGATCCTCGGCTCCTACCCGGTTGGCGGTGGCGGCGCGGGGGCGCCTGCGTAGAATTCTCGATCGACATGGCACGGGTCCTCGTACTCAATGCGACGTATGAGCCGATCAACGTCTGCACGCTGAGACGAGCCACCGTCTTGCTGCTGAAGGAAAAGGCCGAGCTGCTCGAGCGACGCGACGGGGTCCTGCACTCCGAGCACATGACGATCGAGCGTCCCGACGTGATCCGCCTGGTCAGCTATGTGCGAATCCCTCGCCAGGCGCACCGCCGCAAGATCACCCGGCGGGCGGTGCTGGCGCGCGACTCGTGGACCTGCCAGTACTGCGGCGCGCGCAAGCCCGGGCTCACCGTCGACCACGTCATCCCCCGCAGCCGCGGCGGCAAGTCGGTCTGGGAGAACATCGTCGCCGCCTGCGCGAGCTGCAACCGGCGCAAGGGCAACCGCCTGCCGCGCGAGATCCAGATGCACCCTCGCAAGAGCCCGCGGGCGCCCGGACCAACCGTCTTCATTCAGGTCGCGAGCCCCTCCATCCCGCTGGCCTGGCAGCAGTACCTGCCCGCCGAGATGCCCGCGGCCGCTTAGCCCGCCTGGTCGCCCTCGCCGAGCGCCAGTTCGGGATCCGGTGATGGCGCTGGCTCGGAGTCCTCGACGACCAGCGCGACCGCACTGACGACGTCGTCGTCCTTCATGTTCATCACGCGGACGCCCTGGGTCGGGCGTCCCATCTGCGAAATGCCGCCCGCACGGGTGCGCTGCACCATCCCGTTTTGGGAGATGAAGAGCAGGTCCTGGTGCTCGCGGACGATCAGGGCGCCGGCGAGGCCACCCTTCTTCGCGGTCAGTTTCGCGGTCAGAACGCCTTTGGTCCCCCTGCCCTTGACCGGGTACTCGGAGACCTGGGTGCGCTTTCCGTAGCCGTTTTCGGTGACGACGAAGAGCTCTGAGTCATCGCGTGCCACGTCCATTGCCAGAACCCGGTTCTGCACGCCATTGACCTTGGCCGCGACATTCATCCCCTTGACGCCGCTGGTGTCGCGCCCCATCGCGCGGACCTTGGACTCCGAGAAGCGCGAGGCATGGCCCGACTTGGAGACGAGCAGAATGTCGTCCTCACCGGAGGTGAGGCGCACCTGAACCAACTCGTCGGTGTCGCGAATCTTGATCGCGATGATCCCGTCGGCTCGGATCGGTGTGTTATAGGCGGTGAACTCGGTTTTCTTGACCAGGCCCTGGGCAGTGGCAAAGACCAGGTACCTGTTCTCCGTAAAGTCGCGGGTCGGGATCACCGCCGTCACCTTCTCGCCGTCGCGCAGGGGCAAGACGTTGACCAGAGCCCTTCCTTTCGAGGTCCGCGAACCCTCGGGCAGCTCGTAGACCTTGAGCCGGTAGACCTTGCCGCGGTTGGTGAAGAAGAGCAGGAAATCATGGGTCGAGCAGATGTGGAGATGCTCGATGTAGTCGTCCTCTTTCATATCCATCCCCATTACCCCGCGGCCACCGCGGTGCTGCTGGCGGTAGGTCGCGAGCGGCAGCCGCTTGGCATAGCCCGAGTGGGTGATCGAGATCACCATCTGCTGATCGGCGATCATGTCCTCGATGTTCATGTCGCCCTCGAAGTGGGTGACCTCGGTGCGCCGCTCATCGCCGTAGCGATCGTTGACTTCATCGAGCTCCTCGATGATGATCGCGTCGATCCGAGCCGGGTCGCCGAGGATCGCCCGCAGCTCGCCGATCCTCTCCATCAAGTCTTTGTGCTCGTCGCGGACCTTGTCGGACTCCAGCGCCGTGAGCCGTGCGAGGCGCATGTCGAGGATCGCCTGTGCCTGAATTTCAGAGAGCTCGAAGCGCTCGATCAGGCCGGCTTTTGCAACCTCGGTATCGCTGGAGGCACGGATCAGCTCGATCACCGCGTCGAGGTTGTCGAGCGCGATCAGCAACCCCTCGAGGATGTGGGCGCGCGCCTCGGCCTGGCGCAGCTCGTATTGAGTTCGCCGGGTGACGACCTCGCGCTGGTGGGCGACGTAGTGCTCGATCAGCTCCTTGAGACCGAGGGTGCGGGGAACCCCGTCGACCAGGGCGACCATGTTGATCCCGAAGGTGTTTTGCATCGGGGTGCGCTTGTAGAGCTGGTTGAGGACCACCTCGGGCGGATCACCGCCGCGCTTGGTCTCGATCACCAGACGCATGCCCGAGCGGTCGGTCTCATCGCGAAGGTCCGATATCCCGGTGATCTTTTTCTCGCGGACGAGCTCGGCGATCTTTGTGATCAGCCCGCCGTCGCCGCCCTTCTTGACCATGAAGGGAAGCTCGGTGACGACGATCGCCTCGCGACCTCCCTTGATCGGCTCGACGTGGGCACGCGCCCGAATTCGCACCGAGGCGCGCCCGGAAGCGTAGGCGTCGCGGATTCCTTCGGCGCTCATGATCCCGCCGCCGGGGAAATCAGGGCCCTTGACGTGCTCCATCAGGCCCCCCAGATCGATATCGGGGTTCTCGATGAAGGCCTTGACCGCGCCGATCGCCTCGCGCAGATTGTGCGGTGGGATATTGGTCGCCATCCCGACCGCGATCCCCGAGGAGCCGTTGACGAGCAGGTTCGGGAAGCGGGCCGGCAGGACCAGGGGTTCCTGCTGGCGTTCGTCGAAATTGGGGCCGAAGTCAACGGTGTCGGAGTCGAGGTCGCGCAGCAACTCGGTCGCGAGGCGCGCCAGGCGCGCCTCGGTGTAGCGCATCGCCGCCGGGGGATCGTCATCGATTGACCCGAAGTTGCCCTGACCGTCGACCAGCGGGTAGCGCAGCGAGAAGTCCTGCGCCATCCGCGCCAGCGTGTCGTAGATCGCCGAGTCGCCGTGAGGGTGGTATTTGCCCATCACCTCGCCGACGATCGTCGCCGACTTGCGGTAGGGCCGATTCGGCTGCAGCCCGAGGTCCTGCATCCCGAAGAGGACCCGGCGATGGACGGGCTTCAGTCCATCGCGGACATCTGGCAGCGCTCGACCGACGATCACGCTCATCGCGTAGTCGAGGTAGGACGAGCGCATCTCGTGGGTCAGGTCGCGCTCCTCTATGCGACCGGTGAGCGCCTCCAGACCGCCCTCCATCTAGAGCGCCTCCCTGCCGAGTGGGTGACTAAACATCGAGGAACTTGACCTCCTTGGCGTGCCTTTCGATGAAGTCCTTGCGGGGCTCGACCTTGTCCCCCATCAGGTCCGTGAAGACGCGCTCGGCGAGGGCGGCGTCATCGACCCGCACCCGCTCGAGCATCCGACTCGCCGGATCCATCGTCGTCTCCCGCAACTGTTCGGCGTTCATCTCGCCCAGACCCTTGAAGCGCTGCGGTTTGAGACCGCCGCGGGCGAGCTCAAGAACCTCGCCCCGCAGCTGGGCGAAGGAATTGGCGCTGCGGCGTTTATCGTCGAGTGCGACGGTGAAGGGTGGTGTCCCAACCTGCTTGAGCAGCTCCGAGTGAGACTCGGCGAGGTGGCGATAGTCGTTGGACCTAAAGAGCTCGTCGGTGAGTTCAAAGGTCCGGGCCAGGCCATCCCGGCGGTGGATCGCGCGAACCGCGATCGCGGCGTCTGAATCCTCGACGATCTCGGTGTCGAAGGTATCGCCCTCGGTGCCGGCGCCGCCGAGCAGCTCCCGGGCGCCGCCGAGCGTCGCCACCCCATCGTCGAGGATCTGTGACTCGGAGAGGAAGCGCACCAGCTCGTGGCCAAACTCCGCCTGCAATGAGTCAGACCACCCCTCGTGCTCTTTGAGCCTGCGGTTGAATCGCTGCCAACGGGCCTGCGTGAGTTTGTGCGAAGCGCTGGCGCCGTCAAGGAGCTCGAGTTGCTCGAGTTTGTCGCGCAACAGGATCTCTTCCAGTTCGGACTCGCGCTCGACGTAGATTTCCTGTTTGCCGCTTTTGACCATGTAGAGCGGCGGCTTCGCGATGTAGACGAAGCCCGCCTCAATCAGCTCCCGCATCTCGCGATAGAGGAAGGTGAGGATGAGCGTGCGGATGTGGGCGCCGTCGACGTCCGCGTCGGTCATCAGCACCACTTTGTGGTACCTCGCGTCGGTGATGGTGAACTCCTCGCGCACCCCCGTACCGATCGCGGTGATCAGCGCCTGGATCTCCGTATTGGACAGCACCTTGTCGATCCGCGCCTTCTCGACGTTGATGATCTTTCCGCGCAGCGGCAGGATCGCCTGGGTGTTGCGGTCGCGGCCCTGCTTGGCAGAGCCGCCGGCCGAGTCGCCCTCGACGATGAACAGCTCGGCCAGGGCCGGGTCGCGTACGGTGCAGTCGGACAGCTTGCCCGGCAGGGTCGAGTTCTCGAGCGCCGACTTGCGGCGGGTCAGGTCGCGTGCTTTGCGGGCCGCCTGGCGGGCGCGGGCGGCGTCCACCGACTTGCCGACAATTCGTTTCGCCTCGCCCGGGTTCTCCTCAAAGAACTCGCCGAGTTTCCGGTTGACGGTCTCTTTGACCAAGCCCTCGATCGGCGGGTTGCCCAGTTTCGTCTTCGTCTGGCCCTCGAACTGTGGATCCTGGAGCTTGACCGAGATCACCGCCGTGAGACCCTCGCGAACGTCATCGCCGGTCAGGTTCTCGTCTTTCTCTTTGAGTAGCCCTTTGCCGCGGGCGTAGGCGTTCAGGGTCCGGGTCAAGGCCGAGCGAAAACCGGAGAGGTGAGAACCGCCCTCGTGGGTGTTGATGTTGTTGGCGAAGCTAAAGACAGATTCCTGGTAGGAGGAATTCCACTGCATCGCGACCTCGACCATGCCGTCTTCGGTCTCGCCCTCGAAGTAGACGGTCTTGCGGTGCAGGGGGTCTTTGTTCTCGTTTAGGTGGGCGACGAAATCGACGATCCCCCCCTCATAGTGGAAGGTGTCGCTCTGGCCCGCGCCGCGCTCGTCGAGGAGCTCGATCTTCAGGCCGCGGGTCAGGAAGGCGGTCTCGCGCAGGCGCTCGGCGAGGGTCGCGTAGTCGAACTCGAGCTCATCGAGGAAGATCTCATCGTCGGGCAGGAAGGTGATTGAGGTCCCGGTCGCCTGACTCGCGGCTCCCTTCGCGAGATCGCCAAGCGGCTTGCCCCGTTCATAGTCCTGGGTCCAGACATGGCCATCGCGGCTGATCTCGAGATGGAGGCGCTCGGAGAGCGCATTGACCACCGATACCCCCACCCCGTGCAGGCCGCCGGAAACTTTGTAGCCGCCGCCGTCGCCAAACTTGCCGCCGGCGTGCAGCGTGGTCAGCACGACCTCGGCCGCCGGCCGTTTCTCCTTCTTCAGTTCATCGACCGGGATGCCGCGACCGTTGTCGATGACCGTGCAGCTGTTGTCGGGGTGCAGCATGACTTTGACGCTGTCGCAGTGCCCGGCGATCGCCTCATCGACCGAGTTGTCCACGACCTCATAGACCAGGTGATGCAGGCCGCGGGGCCCGGTGCTGCCGATGTACATGCCGGGCCGCTTGCGTACCGCTTCAAGCCCTTCGAGCACGGTGATGTCCTTGGCGCCATAGGAGCTGTCCTGTTTCTTCTTTGCCGCGCCGCTCTTCGGTTTTTCAGCCAACTAGTCCCTTCCGGATTCATAGAAAACCCCGGCCCCCTGAGGCCTCGACGAACCGGGGGTCGGGGTGGATGCGAGTTGACATAAAGGATACCAGTTCCGGCCCCTTGAATTCTCCTGCATGTCTCAGAAAATACCTGCAAATCGCCTATAAAGGCGGGGGCTCCGCGGCGTCGTCGCCGCGGAATCGCAAAGTTTGTGGTGTCCGCTCTCCCAGGTGCTCGCGCAGCCGCTCCAAAAGCTGCTCCTGCATCATCTCCAGCTCGTGCGCCCAGACTGGGTCCGAGCAGCGCACAACCAGGGTTCCGCCGCGCTCAGAGAGTGGCTCGGTGACCGCCGCGACTCGCTCCCCCACGGCCTGCGCCCAACACGATTGGACCGCGGCCAGTTGGGTCTGCGGGGCCGCACGCTGCAGGGCCTTGCGCAGCGCTCCCGACGCCGGGCGTGGCGCTCGGCGGGCGCTCATCCTGGGCCCCCCTGGCTCACGCCGCCTCCGCGACCCCGCCGCGGCGCTTGACTGAGATCGTCACCACGTTCTGCCTCGCCGGCGCCGGAATCGAGTCGATCGCCGCGGCGGTGATCAGCGTCTGCCCGCCTCGCTCCAGGCGCGCGATGAGACGCTCGCGGCGATCTGGGTCGAGCTCGCTCAGAACATCATCGAGGAGCAGTAGCGGCGTCACCCGGCGGGCCTGCATCAGCGCCTCGCGCTCGGCGAAGATCAGGGCGAGCAGAGCGATGCGCTGCTCGCCCTGAGAGCCGAAGCGGCGCAGGGAGCGGCGCGGATGAGCGCAGATCTTGAGCTCGTCCAGATGCGGCCCCCAGGAGCTGCGGCCGAGCTTCAGATCGGCCGCGCGGCGCTCGAGTAACCCGGTCCTGATCTGCGCCGCGGCGCGCGCCGCGCGGGGGACGTACTCAAGCGAGCCGCCGCCCTCGAGACCGAGCTCAGTTGCCGCGGTCGCAAAGGGTCGGCTGAGCTCCTCCACGGCCTCTGCGCGGGCGGCGCTGAGAAGCTCGGCGGCCTCGGCCAGGCTGGCGTCCCAAACATCGAGCTCGGCGCTCTCGCCGTAACCCGCCGCAACCCGTGAGAGCAGGGCGTTGCGCTGAGCTAGGACCTGGCCGTAGCGCTGGCGCAGTCCAGAGCGTGAGGGCCAACGGGCGCCGGCAAAGCCGTCGAGGTGGGCGCGACGCTCGGCGGGGGGTCCCTTGATCAGTGAGAGCCGGTCGGGGGCAAAGACAGCGACGGGGGGGCGATGGCGGGAAATCGTCGCCGCGTCGGCCGGGCTGCCGTCGAGCAGGTGACGGCGCCCCTCGCCGCGGCTGACCGAGGCGAGCAGGGTGCGCTCACTGCCATCGTCCTCGGCGACGCGAACCTCGGCTCTGGCCAGCGGGGCGCCAAAGGGGATCAGATCGCGACGATCGGAGGTCCGAAAGGAACGCCCGGTGAGGGCGAAATAGAGCGCCTCGAGGAAGTTCGTCTTGCCGGCGCCGTTGGGGCCCACGAGGCAGAGGACACCGGGCTGCATCTCGACGCGCAGCAGCTCCAGGCTGCGCAGCGGTGCGGCCTCGGCTGAGGCGACCAGCACCGCGGCCTCAGACGTTGAGGCGAATCGGCATCACCAGATAGCGGAAATCTTCGTTGTCGACCGGCTGCAGCAAGCCCGGCCGCAGCGGCGAGATCAACCGCAGCATCACCTCATCGCCCTCGACGCTCTCGATGCCCTCCTTGAGAAACTCGGGGTTGAACCCGATCTCCAGGGCCTCACCTTCAAAGGCGGCCGGCATCGTCTCTTCGGCATCCCCCACGTCCGGGGTCGAGGCGGCCACGGTCAGCTCGCCCTCGGCAAAGGCGAGACGCAGCGGCGCGTTGCGCTGGGCGAGCTGACTGACGCGACGGGCGACCGCGAGGAATTCGCCCCTCGGAAGTCGCACATCGTGCTCGTAGGACTCCGGCAGGAGTTGTCGAAAGTTGGGGAACTGCCCGTCGATCAGCCTCGTATTGAGGACGATCGGCCCTGCCCTGAAAACCGCCTGATTGGGCAACAGGCTGACCGCCACCTGCTCGACCCCATCGGCGGCCACAATCCGGCCGAGCTCACGCAGGGCGCGGGCCGGGATATTCGCCTCCAGCTCGCCCTCAATGCCCGGCTCAAGCTCGGCTCGTTTGACCGCCAACCGGTAGGAGTCGGTGGCGACCATCGTCATCTCCTTGGCGCTGGCGCTGACCAGAACGCCGGTCAGAACCGGTCGCATATCATCGCGAGAGGCGGCGCGGGCGACGACCTCGACGGTCTCGGCCAGAGCCTGGGCTGGGATTGAGAGCGGCTGCTCACCCTGGGCGGGAAACTTCGGAAAATCCTCCGCGGGTAGGACCCGGAGGTGAAAACTGGAGCCGCCGCTGCGGATCTCGACGTCGCGCTCGGCATCGCGCAACTCGATCTGCACGGTTTCCTCGCCCAGCGAGCGGGCGAGCTCGGCGAGCAGGCGCCCCGGGAGGAGGATCGATCCCGAACCCTCGGCGGTCGCGTCGAGGGTCGTCTGCAGGCCCATCTCGAGATCGGTCGCCGAGAGGTTGACGACGCCACCCTCTTCGACCGTGATCAGGATTCCGGAGAGCGCTTGGGTCGCTGCACGGGTCGAGACGGCGCGTGAGACGACCGAGAGTTTCGAGACGAGCTCCTCGCGTTTGGTATTCAGCTTCAACTGGTGAGTACTTTCTCGAGTTGGTTTAGTGGTTGTGGAAAGAGCGGCGGGCACTGCTTGAACCGCGGTGGGATGGGGAAAGATGGTTGTGGATCAGCTTGTGGAGGGGCTTGATTCTTGCAGCGTCATCGGCCGTCAGCGGCCAGAGTCGGGCGCGCTGTGGATCTCGGTACGGAGTTTCTCCACACGATCGGCGAGGTTTGGGTCCTCGCTGATGCCGACCTCGATCCGGCGCAGCGCATTGAGCACGGTCGAGTGATCGCGTCCGCCGTAGAGTCGGCCGATCTGGGGCAGGGAGAGCCCCGTCTGCTCGCGGGTCAGGAGGATCGCCACCTGCCGGGCCCGCAGGGGCGCCGCCGCGCGGCTGGAGCCGATCAGCTCGGCCCGCGAGATACCGAAGCAGGATGCGACCTGCTGCTGGATCTCCTCGACCGGAGTCTCGCTTCGCTCCGCCGCTTTGGGAATCAGCTCGGCGATTAGCTTTGAGTCCAGCGGCCGCGCGGTCAGCGAGGCGTGGGCGATCACCCGGGTCAGCGCGCCGTGGAGCTGGCGCACGTTGGCATTGATCCGACTCGCGAGCTCAAGCAGAGCCTCGCCCTCGCCCTCGGGCAGGCCCGCCTCGCGGACCAGGCGCCGCAGGACGACGAGGCGGGTGGCCAGGTTCGGTGGCTCGACGGCGACCGTCAGACCCCACTCGAACCGATCTCGCAGGCGCTCGGCGAGGGTCGAGAGCCGGCTCGGGATCCGATCGGCCGAGAGAACGAGCTGGCTGCCCCCTTCGTAGAGGGCGTTGAAGGTGTGGAAGAACTCCTCTTCTGTATTGGGCTTGCCCTCGAGGAACTGGACATCGTCGACGAGCAGCACGTCAAGATCCCGGTAGCGGCGCTTGAATACCTCGGCGCCCTTGCTACGCAGGGCGTCGACGAACTCGTTGGTGAAGGACTCGGCGGTCGTATAGCGGACGCTCAATCCGGGCGCGTTGGCGCCGAGGTAATTGGCGATCGCGACGAGCAGATGCGTCTTACCGAGGCCCGGCGGCCCGTGCAGAAAAAGCGGGTTATAGGCCTCCGAGGGAGCCTCGGCGGCGGCCAGCGCCGCGGCGTGGGCGAAGCGGTTACCCTCGCCGATCACGAAGCGTTCGAAGGTGTAGTTGGGATTCAATCCGCACCGCTCGCCCACCGCGCCGCGCTCCGAGCCGGCCTCCAGCGGCCCGAAGCTGACCTCCGAGAGAGCCTCCCCGGCGCCCTCAAGCGCTTCGCGGATCAGGTCTGTGTAGCGGCGCTCCACCCAGGAGCGGATTCCCTCCGGCGCGCTGAGATGAAGCGTCGCGCCGCGGCTGCCGAGCACCCTGAGTGGCTGTAGCCAGAGGTCGAAGGTTGAGTCTGGGACCGAGGCCCGCAGACGCCTCTGCACGTCTCGCCACAGGGAGTCGAGCTGCTGTCGATTGCCATCTTTTTCCACCCGCCGGCGACCATAGCGACGCGACGGCGCCGTGAATTCCGGCCCCGCGCAAATCCCGAACAAAAGTTTTCTGGGCCGTCCGTATACTGCGACGCCCAATGAAGCGGACCTACCAGCCGAAGAAGCGCAAGCGCGCAAAGACCCACGGATTCAGGGCCCGGATGAGCACCCGTGGGGGCCGTGCGATTCTCAAGCGCCGCCGCCGCAAAGGCCGCAAGCGCCTGACGGTCTAGTGGCGCCGCCCCGACGCCGCCGACTCTCGCGAAGCGGTGAGTTCGACCGCGTCTACCGCGATGGCTCCTCCAATGCGACCCGCTACCTCGTTCTCTACAGCTTTCCCCGCAAAGACGAGGAGGAACGCGGCGTGAGACTGGGCGTCTCGGCAAGCCGCAAGATTGGCGGCGCGGTCGACCGCAATCGCGTCAAGCGCGTCCTGCGCGAGGCCTTCTGGGCGCTCGCCGATCGCCTTCCAGAGCGCCATGACTTCGTCCTCGTCGCGCGCCCTGAGCTCGCAGAGTTGATCGAGCGGGAGGGGGCCGCCGGCGTCTCGGCGAACATCGCGGAGGCCCTGGCCGGCGCGGCGCCTGGGGGGCGTTCCACGTGAAACGCCCTCTGCTAGCGACGATCGCGCTTTACCGGCGCTGGATCTCACCCGCCCGCCCTCGCCGCTGTCGCTATGAGCCGACCTGCTCCGCCTACGCCGCCGAGGCGATCGAGCGCTTCGGCGCGGCCCGCGGCCTGCTGCTGGCGGGTTGGCGCCTGGTGCGCTGCAATCCGTTCAGCCACGGCGGCTTTGATCCGGTGCCTGAGCGCTTCACGATGCGCGTCGGCCCCGTCGATCCCGCCACCCACCATGGCGAGGCGCAGACTTGATCCCAGCGGCGAACATCCTGCAACCGCTGATCGATGTCGCCAACTCGGTCCTCCAGTTTTTCCACGACAACGTCGGCCTGAGCTGGGGGATGTCGATCATCGCGCTGACCGTTTGCACTCGGGCGCTGCTGATCCCGCTGACCTACAAACAGCTGAAAGGGATGCGGGCGCTGCAGGCGCTGCAGCCGCAGATCAAGGAAATCCAGGCGAAGTTCAAAAACGACAAACAGCGCATGCAGCAGGAGATGATGGCGTTCTACAAAGAGAACAAAGTCAACCCGTTTGCCTCCTGCATCCCGCTGCTGGCGCAGCTGCCTGTCTTCATCACCTTGTTTCAGGTCCTCCGCCACGAGCTGCCCGCCGATATGGGCTGTGAAGCGGGGCATTGCGGAGCCCAGGCATCGTTCCTCTTCATCAACGACCTGACCGCGAAGGCGACCGGCGCGGAATTGATCGCGCTGCTGATCCTCTACGTCGGGACCCAGCTGGTTTCGGGCATGGTGATGGCCGTCACCGCCGACAAAAGCCAGCGCACGATGATGATGGTCCTGCCCTTCATCTTCGTCCCCTTCGTGATCAGCTTTCCCGCCGGCCTCGTTCTCTACTGGATCACGACCAACTTCTGGACAATCGGCCAGCAGTTCACGATCCAGCGGCTGATTCCGGCTCCCCACGTTGCGACGCCGGCGGAGGTGGCGGCCGCGAAACCACCGCCACCGCCGCCGCGCAAAAAGAAGAAGCGCCGCTAGTCGGCCCCGCTGATTCGGGAATTCGGCCTCCTCGGGGCGGCAGGCGCCGCGATAGGATCGCCGCATGAGCGATGAAACCGGCGCGTGGCCGGCGGAGCCGGCGGAGCGGGTGCAGGAGCTGGTCGAGGGCGTCCTCGACGAACTTGACCTTGAAGGAGAGGTTGAGGTCACCGAGGGCGAGGATCGCATCGACGCGGTCGTCGTCGGGGAGGATGACTACGGGCTCCTGATCGGCAAGCGTGGCCAGACGATCGATGCGCTGCAGCTGCTCTGTTACCAGGCCGCGTTTCGGGGGATGCGCGAGCGCAAGCGGGTTGTGCTCGACGCCGCCGGCTATCGCGAGCGCCGACGCGAGGTTCTGGTCGCCCGCGCCGACCGCGCCGCCGAGCGCGCACTTGATGGCAGCCGCGCGGTTGAGATGGACGAGATGAGCGCCCAGGAGCGGCGGGTCGTTCATGAGCACCTCAAGGATCGCGCCGGCGTCGAGACCTACAGCGAAGGTGATGAGCCGCATCGCTGCGTGGTCGTCGCGCCGCTTGTGGCCGAGTGAGCGCGGCGCCGGTCGAGCTTGACGCGAGCGCCCGCGAGACCCTGCACAAGGTGCTCGAGTTGCTCGCCGTCGAGCGCGCCTCGGTCAGCTCGGTCACCGAGCCCGGCCGCGCCTGGCAGGTCCATGTCGCCGATAGCCTCAGCGGGCTCACGGTCAGCGATCTGCGCCGCGCCGACCGGGTCGCTGACATTGGCTCTGGAGCAGGGTTTCCGGGGTTGGTCCTGGCGGTCGCGATGCCCACCGCGACGGTCGATCTGGTTGAGTCGGTCGGGCGCAAGTGCGAGTTCACCAGGCGCGCCGCCGCCGCGGGAGGAATCATGAACGCGAATACGATCCAGGCCCGCTCGGAGGAGCTCGCCGCGGGCGCTGGTCGCGAGCTCTATGACGCCGTCACCGCGCGCGCCGTGGGCCGGCTCTCCACGCTTGCAGAGCTGGCCTCGCCGCTGCTTCGCGAGGGCGGGGTGCTGGTCGCCTGGAAGGGCAGGCGCGATCCCGAGGAGGAGGCCGAGCTCGCGCGCGCCGCCGGCGGCCTGGCGATGGAGCCCGAGCTGGTGCTCGCGGTCGGGCCCTTCGCCGGTAGCCGCCACCGTCACCTGCATGTGCTGCGCAAGCGGGGCCGGACCCCCGCTCAGCTCCCCCGCCGGGCCGGGATGGCGAAGAAGCGCCCGCCCGGCAGCGCTGCCTAGATGATCAGCCAAGCAACCATCTAGGCTGGGCTCGATGGGAGTCGTCTACGCGATCGCGAACCAGAAGGGGGGAGTCGGCAAGACCACGACCGCCGTCAACCTCGCCGCCTGCGTCGCGATGGGCGGGGAGCAGACCCTGTTGGTCGATCTTGACCCGCAATGCAACGCCACGGTCGCCGTCGGCGGCGCCCGCGATATGCACCCCTCCTCCTATGATTGTCTGACCGGTGATGTCTCGGTCGCCGAGGCGGCACGTCCGGCTGGTCCCGACAATCTCTGGCTGGTTCCAGCCAGCCGTGACCTGGCCGGAGCTGCGGTCGAGCTGCCCCGGCTCGAGGGCTCTGAGCGCCGGCTGCGTGAGCGACTCGGCCCGGTCCGCGAGCGATTTGCCGTCACCGTCCTGGACTGCCCACCATCACTTGGGCCGGTCAGCGTCAATGCACTGGTCTGTGCCGATCGGGTGATCGTCCCGGTCCAGGCCGAGTACCTGGCGCTTGAGGGACTGGTCCAGTTCCTCGACACGCTGGCGATGATCCGCCGCGAGATGAACCCCTCTCTGCACGTGTCCGGTCTCCTGATCACGATGCACGACGAGCGCACCCGCCTCGCACAGGACGTCGAGCGCGAGCTGCGCGAGCACTTTCCGGAAATGGTCTTCAAGACGGTGATCCCGCGCAGCGTCCGCGTCGCCGAGGCGCCGAGCTATGGTCTCCCGGTGACCGAGCATGCGCCCTCTTCGCGCGCCTCCACTGCCTACCGTGCACTCGCTGAGGAGCTCGTTGACCGTGGCTAGCGCCGCACCGTTGATCGGCTGCACCGGTGGCCGCTAAGAAGCGAGCCGGCATGGGCCGCGGCCTGGCGGCGATCCTGCCGGAGGCCACCGAGGCCGAGGCCGGCGAGCTGCGCGAGCTGCCGGTCGGTTTGGTCAAGCCGAACCCCAACCAACCGCGGACTCAGTTTGATCCCGAGGCCATGGCGGCCTTGGCGACCTCGATTGAAGCCAGCGGCGTCGTCCAACCGCTGTTGGTGCGCCCGCTCCTCGACGGAAGCTATGAGCTGATCGCTGGCGAGCGGCGCTGGCGAGCGGCCCAGAGCGCCGGGTTGGAGAAGGTGCCCGCGGTTGTTCGCGACTCCGAGCAGGCCGAGCGGCTACAGGTGGCACTGATCGAGAACATGGTGCGGGAGGACCTGAACCCGGTTGACGAGGCTCGTGCCTGCGCGGCTCTGGTTGAGGAGCTTGGCCTCTCCAAGGAGGACCTGGCCCGGCGTGTCGGGCGCAGTCGCCCGGCGGTGTCCAACCTAATCCGCCTCCTCGATCTGCCCGATGAGGCGCTCGCGCTGCTCGAGTCGGGCGAGCTCAGCGAGGGCCACGGTCGTGCCCTCCTCGCCGCTCGGGGTAACGATGTCCGCCGCCGCCTCGCCCGCGATGCCGCTCGTCACGGTTGGTCGGTACGTGAGACCGAGAATCATGTCAAGCTGGCCAGCCAGCCAAAGAGTGCGCGGGCGCCAATCGTTGACTCCGAGCAGCGTGCGGCGCTGCGCGCTGCCGCCGATCGGCTCGAGACGGCGATCGGCCACGAGGTCCGCGTGCGGTCGCGCAAAGGTAAGGAGGTTGCGGTCGAGATCCGCTTCGAAGACCTGGACCAGGCGCTCCAGCTGGCCAGTATCATCGCCGCCAACACGGCGGGCGATTAGCTCAGTTGGTTAGAGCGCGTCTCTGATAAGGACGAGGTCCCTGGTTCGAATCCAGGATCGCCCACTTGCAGCAGATGCAGATTTATGGCGTCAGTTTCGACATGGTCGGCAAGCAGCCGATCGTTTTGCTGAAGACCGTGGAGGGCAACAAGTTCCTGCCGATCTGGATTGGGCATCCAGAGGCCGCCGCGATTCTGATGAAGCTGCAGGGGGCATCGACTCCGCGACCGATGACCCACGATCTGCTCTCCGACGTGCTCGAGCAGCTCGATGCCAAGTGCGAGCGCGTCTCGGTCACCGAGCTGCGGGACAACACCTTCTACGCGTCGATCACGATCTCGGTCAACGGCACCGAGCTGGAGATCGACTCACGTCCCTCCGACGCGCTCGCCCTCGCGGTCCGGGTCTCAGCCCCGATCTTCGCCGCCGAGGAGGTGATCGAGGAATCCGCCATCGAGTTCGAGCACGAGGTCGAAGACACCGAGGAGGTCGTCGACAAGTTCAAAGAGTTCCTCGATGAGGTCACCCCGGATGATTTCGCCCAGGGCAGCGACTGAGCCTCTGAGCAAGGCCGCCAGCTGGTTGCCGCGCCGAACCGACATCGTTCGAACCACTGGCAGAAGCTAGGCGGATTTAGACCGCGTTTGTCGGGGAGGGCTCGAGCGCCAACTCGAGTATCCGCGCGACCAGCTCCTCAAAGCCGAGCCCGGCGGCCTCGGCCGCCTGGGGGAGAAGGCTGGTATCGGTGAGCCCGGGGATCGCGTTGACCTCGAGCACCTCGGGGCCGTCCTCGCCGAGGATCAGGTCGACCCGGGCAAAACCCGAGCAGCCGAGCGCACGGTAGGCCCCGAGCGCCGCCGCGGTGACCGTCGAGCGCTCCTGCTCAGAGAGCTCTGCCGGGCACTCAAAGCGGGTGCGCCCGATCTCATAGCGTGCTTCGAAGTCATAGCGATCGCCATCCTCGGGAATCGCCTCGACGATCGGCAGCGGCTCGGTGCCGAGCACGCTGAGCGCTAACTCACGCCCGTCGACGAAGCGCTCGAGCAGGACCCGCTCGTCATAGCTGAAGGCTGAGACCAGCGCCTCGGGAATCTCCGCGGGCGCCGCCGCAAAGCGGACCCCGAGCGCTGAGCCACCGCGTCCGGGCTTGACGACCAGCGGGAAACCGAGCCGCCGATCGAGTTCGGCGAGTGCCTCGACCGCGCCGAGCTCACGGAAAGCCGTCTGATTGAAGGCGAACCACCTAGGGGTCGGGACCCCGGCGCCAAGCAGTGCGTGCTTGGCGAGCACCTTGTCGGTGCACAGGGCACAGGCCGCAACGCCGGGCCCCGTGAACGGCACACCGAGGATCTCGAGCAGCTCCTGGGTGGTGCCATCCTCGCCGCCGCGACCGTGCATCGCGATGAAGGCCAGGTCGGGCTCCTCAGCGAGCAGGCGCTTGACCAGCCCGGCGTCGGCGTCAAGCGCGACAACCTCGTGACCAAGCCGCGCCAGGGCGTCCTCGACTCGCGCAGCCGAACGCAGCGAGACGCCGCGCTCAAGCGACTTTCCACCCTTCAAGACGACGACCTTCAACGCCCGCCCTCCCCGCTCTTTCGGAAGGGCAGGACATTGGCGTCCCGAACGACCTCGTCCAGCTCAGCGCCGCGATCAGCTGGGACGTCGTCGCTCAGCGGCACAGTCCCAGCACGCTCGCCAGCGGTTAGTGCTTCGTAGAGCTCGACCTGCTCGGTGATCACGCCGCCGATCCTGCGGATTCCCTCGCGGATCTCCTCCTCCGTGACCCCGGAAAAATTGAGCCGCATTGAGTTGCGACCGCGGCCATCGACATAGGCGGCCTGACCGGGGACGAAGGCGACATCCTCGCGCAGCGCCCGGGCCAGGAGGTCGCCGGTGTCGATGTACTCGGGAAGGGTCGCCCAGATGAACAATCCACCCTGAGGCTCGGTCCACACGGCCCCGGCCGGAAAATGCTCACTGAGTGCGGCAATCATCGTGTCGCGGCGAGCGCAGTAGACCTCGGCCAGGCTGTCGACATAGGCCCGCCAGCGGCCTTCGGCAAAGTACTCGCGAACGAAGTACTGGGTGAGGGTCGAGGTGCAAAGATCCGCCGCCTGCTTGCCGAGCACGATCTTCTCCATCACCGGCGGTGGCGCCACGGCCCAGCCAAGCCGGATTCCGGGCGAGAGGATCTTCGAAAAAGTGCCGATGTAGATGACGAAGTCGCCGCCGTCGAGTTGGTAGAGGGGTGGCAGCGCCTCGCCGCCGAAGCGGAGCAGACCGTAGGGGTTGTCCTCAACGACAAGCATCTCGCGCAGGCGGGCAAGCTCAACGAGCCGCTGGCGCCGAGCGAGCGACATCGTCACGCCGGCCGGATTCTGGAAGGTCGGCACCGAGTAGACGAATTTCGGCCGGCGCCCCTCGCTATCGAGGCGCGCGAGCACCTCCTCGAGTTGATCCATCTGCATTCCCTGCGCGTCGCACTCGATTTGTACAACGTCGGCCTGGTAGCTACAGAAGACCGGCACGGCGCCGGGATAGGTCGGTGCCTCGCAGATGACAACGTCGCCGGGGTCGATCAGGGTCTTGCAGATAAGGTCGATCGCCTGCTGGCCGCCGGTGGTGACGATCACATCCTCAGGGTCGGGAAGCATGCCCTCGGCTCCCATCACCTCCAGGATGCAGTCGATCGTCTCCTCGAAGCCCTCGGTCGGCCCGTATTGCAGAGCCTCAGCGACCGACTCCTGCGCGATCCGGGTCATCTGGGCGGCGAAGGTCTGTGCCGGGAAGGTGGAGGTGTCGGGTAGCCCACCGGCCAGGGAGATCACCTCGGGTCGTGCGGTGACCGCCATCAGATCACGCATCGCGGAGGAGCGCATGACGCCGGTGCGCTCGGCAAACAGATCGGCGTAGCGCTGGAGGTCACGGGTGCGGGTGTGAGCGCGCCGCCGATGGCGGGGGGGCGGCAGGTCGGTCATGCCTGAAGTGTGGCGGATCGACGTGCAAGCGCCGAGGCAGTTAGGTTTTCGACCGTGCACTTTCTCACCGACCTCGGTATCGGCATCGCGATCGGGATGCTGGCCGGCACCACCGGGACCCATGGTTCCGCGCGCGGTCGGATGACTTTGCTGGCCGCCGTGATCGGCCTGATCGCAGGGTTCCTGCTCGACGGCCCCCCCGGCGCGATCCTGGCCCTGCTGGGGGCTGTCACAGCCTGCATCGTGATCAGCGATCTCCTCGCCGGCGCCGGCCGGCGCGGAGGGGGTGGCGGCGGGGCGCTCGGATTCCTGGTCGCGGTCGCGGCGCTGATCGTCGCCGTCGCCTCGGTCCTGTTGGCGGTTTCGGTCATCGTGATCGCGCTCGTACTGGTCTGGCTCGGCATCGCTCGCCATCGGCGCGCCAAGCGCAAACACGCTGGCCTGCGCGTGCTGCGCTAGCCCGCGAACCGGGTCGACCATCATTCGCCCGGCGATGGCCGCGAAGAAACTGGTTCTCACCTACGTCGATTCCCTGCGCACCGACATGCTCGAGCGCGCCGTCGCCGAAGAGCGCGCCCCGACCTTTGCGGCTCTGTTGGAACGCGGTGTCCTTGTCCCCGACTGTGTCTCGAGCTTCCCCTCGGTGACCCCCGTCGCCTGCGCCGAGATGGTCACCGGTCTGGGCTCCGATCAGCACTGGATCAGCGGCATGAACTGGTACCACCGCCTCGAGCGCCGCTACGTCGAGTATGGCTCCTCGCTGGAGGCGACCCGCGCGGTCGGTGTCTTCCGAGCGCTCTATGACCTCGTCTACAACATGAACCTGGCCCACCTCAATCCCGAGGCCGAAACCCTCTTCGAGCGCCTCGACGACAGCGGTGCGCGGACCGCCTGCACTCCATTCCTGATCTACCGCGGTCGCCACCGCCATGAGGTCTCTCTCGACGGTCTTCTGCGCCGAGCCGTCGATGCGACGCAGCTCAAGTTCCGCCATCACACCTGGGGCCCGACGGAGCTCTTCTACGGCGACCTCTACGCCAGCCGTGAGGTTCCCTGCAAGTCGACCTCGATCCCCGGCGTCCGTGACGAATACTCGGCCTGCTGCGCCGCGGAGATGGTGCGCGAGGGCTCCTTCGACTTCCTGCTCTTCTCATTGGCAGACAACGACAACTACTCTCACCGCCACGGTCCCGAGGCCAGTGTCGAGTCGATCGCCAAGGCGGACCAGTGCTTCGCCCAGTTGGTCGAGGCGGGCGGGGGCCTTGAGCGTTTCCTCGCCGATCACGCCCTAATCCTCGTCGCCGACCATGCGCAGACTCCCGTCGATCGTGGCCTGCCCTTGGTTGAACTGTTGGCCCGCGAGTGGTCGGTCCTCGCCCCCTCGGAGGAGCGCCCTGAGGGGGCCCAGCTGGCGGTCAGCCCCACCGGCCGCGCGGCGCACATCTATCTGTTGCCAAATGAGGGGGAGCGGGCCGAGCACGATGCGGTGCGCCGTGGTCTGGCCCGGGTCGAAGGTGTGGATCTGGTCTGCTGGCTCGAGCTCCCCGATGGCAGCCCGGTGGCGCGTCCGGAGATGGCGTTGACGAACGCCAGCGAGACCGTTGGGGTCATCGAGCGCCGCGGCGAGCAATTGCGCTTCAGTCCCGGAGGACCGGTGACAGACCTGCGCGGCGGCGGCTGGAATTTGCGCGGCGAGCTCGGGGTGCTCGCGGCAAGGATCGAGGATGGCCGCCTGCGAAGCGAGGAGTACCCGGACCCCTTTGCGCGTGTTTTCTCCGCGCTCAGCTCTCCCTGCGCCGGCGATTTCATCGTTTCCCTGGGGGACGGCTATGAGGCGCTCGACTGGGGCGGAACCAGCCATGCCGGCGGGGGCAGCCATGGGTCTCTGCACCGCGGGGACAGCCTCGGGCCCTTGCTCTTTGTAGGTTGCGGTCCGCAGCGAGCCGACCGGCGCCAGCAGTGGTCCCTGCGCGATGTCGCGCCGATCGTGCTCGAGCACTTCGGTCTGTGAGGGGGAGGGGCCCCCGACCCCCGGTTCGGCAGCTCCTCGCCGCGCTGCTGCTGTTGGCGCTGCTCGCCTCTCCCGCGATCGCGGGCGCAGATCAGCACCAGATCAGCGCGGCACGGGCGACTCGGGTCGCCGGGCGCGACGCAAAGGTGGTCCAGGAGCGCCGCGAGCACCCCGGCCTGAGCTCAAGCGCGAGCATGGTCGAAGGCCATTGGGAGGTCGCCTACTTCGCTGAAGGCAAGGAGGTGGCGCTCGTTTTGGTCGACCCGATCACCGCCACCGTCAGCGAGTCGTGGACCGGCTATCAGGTTGCCTGGAAGATGGCCCGGGGCTACTCGGGCGCATTCGGCCACAAGCTCAACGCGCCCTACGTCTTCCTACCGATCTGCGCACTCTTCCTGGTCGGTCTCTTTGACTGGCGGCGACCATGGCGAGCGGCCAATCTGGACCTGCTCGTCCTGCTCGGCTTCGGAGTCTCGAACTTCTTCTTCAACCGGGCCGAAATCGGTGTCTCGGTGCCCCTCGCCTACCCACCGCTCGTCTATCTCTTGAGTCGCGCCCTCTGGCTCGGCTTTCGGGGTGGCGAAGGACTGCGGCCCAGCTGGCCGACCAGCTGGCTGCTGATCGCCGCCCTCTTCTTGGTCGGCTTCCGCGTTGGTCTGAATATGGCCGATTCGGGTGCAATCGACGTCGGCTATGCGGGGGTCGTCGGCGCCGATCGGATCGCTCACGGCGAACAGCTCTACGACAACTTCCCCGAAGACGTCTCGCAGGGCGACACCTACGGACCGGTCAACTACTACGCCTACGTCCCCTTTGAGCGGATCTGGCCCTGGTCGGGTTCCTGGGATGACCTACCAGCAGCTCACGGCGCCGCCGTTTTTTTTGACCTAGCGACCTTCGCCCTCCTTTTCTGGCTGGGTCTCCGCATCCGCCCCGGCCCGGAGGGTCGCCGACTCGGGGCCACCCTGGCCTTCGGCTGGGCGGCCTACCCCTACACCGCCTACGTGCTGGAGTCGAACTCCAACGACTCCCTGGTCGCCCTGCTTTTGGTGGCAACGCTGCTCCTTCTGGCGCGACCACTGGCGCGCGGAGCCCTCGCAGCGCTGGCCACCCTGACCAAGTTCGCTCCAGCTCTGTTGGTCCCGATGCTGGCGACCTATCGCCCCTCGGAGGGGGAGATCCAAGCCCCGCCGCACGAGGATCGCAGCGATCAGATTCGCACCGCGGAAAACTCCAGCGGCGCCCGGCACTGGTTGCTGAAGCGATCTTCGCGCACGCGGTTCGTGCTGGCCTTTGCTGCAGTGGTGGCCGTGCTGATGGCCTGGCCAGCGATCACCCCGGGGCTAGCCACCTTCTACCAGCGCACGATCGCCTACCAGGCTCACCGTGACTCTCCGTTCAGCATCTGGGGTCAGGTCCCGGGGCTCGAACCACTGCGCATCGCGATCCTCGTCTGCGTCGGTGGGCTCGCGATTGCCCTTGCCTTTCGTCCACGGGTCAAGAGCCTGACTCAACTGGCGGCCTTCGGCGCAGCTCTGCTGATCGGCATTCAGCTCACCGCAGAGCACTGGTTCTACCTCTACATCGTCTGGTTCTTTCCGCTTCTTCTCGTTGCGATGGCAGGTGCCTCGCCCGCCGTTAGGGAGTCGCTGGCGCCGGCAGCATCACCTGCTCGATCGAATTAGCCAGCCCCGCAGGGTTGACCTCGACCACGGCGCCCATTACCCAGACGTCCTCGTCGGCGGTCTCGAAGCGAACCGGCATCTGCGTGATCAGTGATCTCAGCGCCTGCTCGGGTTTGACGCCGAGCACGCTGGTCCGCGAGCCGGTCATGCCAACGTCGGAGATGAAGGCGGTGCCGCCCGGCAGCACGCGTCCGTCGGCGGTCGGAACGTGGGTGTGGGTACCGAAGACCGCGGCGACCCGTCCGTCGAGGTGCCAGCCCATGGCCACCTTCTCGCTGGTCACCTCGGCGTGAAAGTCGACGATCAGGCAGTCGGCCTCAATCTGTTCGAGCAAGGCGTCCACCTCGTGGAATGGCGAGCGCGCAACCCGTAGGCCAACCGCGCCGCTCAGGTTGATCACCCCGACCCGGTCGCCGTCGACTTCGACCACCGTGTGGCCGCGGCCTGGATTTGCATGCGGATAGTTGGCGGGACGAATCACCCGCTCGGTGTTGTCCAGGTATTCGTAGACCTCGCGGTGGCGGTAGACATGATTGCCGCTGGTGATCACATCGACGCCCGCCTCAAAGAGAGCCCGCGCCGTCTTCTGTGTGATCCCGACTCCACCGGCTGAATTCTCACCGTTGACGATCACCAGGTCGGGTCGGTGGCGCTCCCGCAGGAGGGGCATCGACGCCTGCAGGCCGCGTCGCCCCGGACCGCCAACGACGTCGCCGATGAAAAGGACCCGCATTAGCGGACCCTACCTGGGCGCTTCTGGCCAAGTTGAAGGCGCATTGCGGCGCGGACCAGCTTTCGGCGGCGCCTCGGCCAGGCCCTCCGGGCCGGAGACCGACGCGACCCCAATACCCGAGGCAGGAACTGCTGATCGATCGGGTGCCCCTGCGAGTTATCGCCGGCGCTTACACCTCAAACGCGCCCAGACCCCACCTCTCGATCGCCGGGGCGAGTATCGAGCTCTCAGATCGATCACCATTGTGCGATGGACGGCTCAGAGGAGGTGCTGCGAGGAGCCCTCCGCTATCCATACGCGAGACCGGCCGGCTCGTTCGTGCTCGCCGCAGGCCGGGCCACCGAGGTCGATTGGGCGGCCATCGAGCCGCCGGGCGGCGCGCCGCTGCTCGCCTATGGAGCCAATGCGGCCCCCGAGGTGCTGACCCGCAAGTTGGGCACGCTGACCGCCGAGCCGGTGCCGGCGCGCTCCTGCACCCTGCCTGGATTCGACGTTGTCTACTCGGCCCACATCTCACCCTACGGCGCCATCCCGGCGACCCTCACCCCGAGCCCGGGCACCGCCGCCGCCGCCTTCGTCCTCTACCTGAGCGCCGCGCAGCGCCGGGCGATAACCGCCACCGAGCCCAACTACGAGCTGGCGCGGGCCTCCTCCCTGGAGTGCCGCTTCGAGGATGGCGGACGGCTGTGCGAGCCCCCCGCCTACCTCAGCCGCCACGGCTGCTTGGAGCTCAATGGCGCGGCGGTGGCGCTGGCCGCGGTCCCGGCCAGCCGCCGGCGCTTCGTGGCAAGCAGCGAGGCCGAGGTGCTGGAGCGAGTGCGCGCGATGCTCGCTCCAGAGCAGAGTCTCGAGCGCTTCGTCCTCTGCGCCTGCGCGGACCCGGCGCTCGCCCGCGAGCGGATTCGGTCGCTCAGACGGAGCTGAAGCGGCGCAGGGCAAAGCGCGCGAACAGGCCGTAGACCCCGGTCAGGATCGCGAGGTGGATCAACGGTCCGAGGATCGAGGGGCCGCTCGGGTCAAGCGCGGCGCTGATCGCGTCGAGCGCCGGCTTGAAGGGGAAGACCGCGACGATGAGTTTGATCGCGTCGTAGACGTCCTTACCGACTGCACCTGAGGGCACGAGCGAGAGGAAGGCGATCGGCAGGGTCACCATGAAGGCGAGCAAGGAGACCGCGCGTACCTCACGCGCCGCCGCCCCCAGCGCCGCCCCGGCTGCCCCCAGCGCCGCCCCGCCAAAGAGGATCGCCGCCAGCCAGAGACCGATCCGGCTCCAGTGCAGCGGAATGAAAATCTGCATCCCGGCGAGCATCAGCAGCGTCACAAGAAGGCCGATCCCGACTCCGAGGACGATCTTCTCGCCGAGCAGGACCGAGGGCGAGACGAGGCTGCGGGTCAGTCGCGAGAAGGCGTTCTCCTCGCGCTCGAGCGCCAGCGAGCCAGCGACCAGCAGGACGGTGACGAAGGCGAGTGTGAGGGTCGCGGCGACGGCGATCGCGAAAATTTCAAGCGGGGGAGAGGAGCCTTCGACAACCACCTTGTGGACTTCGATCGGCTGGGTGAGGCGGTCCAGCAGCGGCGCGGCCAGGTTGAGGTTTTCGCCCGAGAGATCGGCGAACCTAATCACCCGGTCGAGCTGGTCGCGCAACGGACCGGCCGCCAATGCCGGGCGGACGCGCTCAAGGATCTTCGCGGTCTCCTGCAGGCCAAGGATTTCGATCGCCTGCCCGACGACCGTGAAGTCCCCTCCGTTGACCAGCAGGTCGATGAAGCGACTCCCTTCGCCGGCGATCCGCTTTGCGACCAGCAAGTTCGCTTCGGCGAGCAGGGTTGAGATGCGGTCATTGACCGCGCTCGCCTTGATCGGGTTCTCCTCATTGACCAAGACTTCGACTTCGGGCACCCCAGGGGTCGGGGTCGAGAGCGAGTTGATCTCGGTGACCAGGTTGGGGGGCAGAACGAGCGCTGCCAGCACGTCGCCGGAGCTGACCTCCTGGCGCGCTTCTTCCTTGTCTTTGACGTGGATGCATTCAACCCGTCCGCAGATCCGGCCTTCGACCCCGATTGCGGGCAGCTGCGCACCCCCGACGGTGACCCTCGACCCGCTCGGGATTTCGTTGAGGAAGGCGACCCGTGGCTTGCTCGATTCGGGTGAGATCGCGAAGCCGACGAGGACCGCGATGAGCACCGGGTAGGCGACCAGCAGGACGGCCTGCAGGGGCGAGCGGCGCAGGATCTGGAGGTCCTTGAGCAGCAGCCAGCGCACGTCGATCAGTGGCCTCGGTGGAGGAGGAAAGCGACGAAGGCGGTCTCAAAGTCGCGCCCGGCAGCCTCCGGGGTCTCGTTGCGGACCGCCTCGCGCAATTTCTCGGCCGGGCCATCGAAGAGCCGCTCGCCATCGGCGAGGACCAGCAGCCGGTCGCCGTAGCGCTCGGCCTCCTGGATGTCATGGGTCGAGAAGATCACCGTCGTGCCGCTCCCGGCGAGGGCGCCGACGAACTCCCAGAGTCGCGCCCGCTGCCGGGGATCGAGGCCGACGCTGGGCTCGTCGAGGAGCAGGACGACGGGTCGCGAGAGCAGTCCGATCGCGATGTTGACTCGTTGCTGGTTGCCGCCGGAGAGGCGGGCGACTGTCTCGGCGCGCCGCTCGCCGAGTCCGGCAAGGGCGAGCATTTCCTCGACCGAGGCGCGCGGGTCCGGGTGCTTCTCGAGGCGGGCGAAGAGCAGCAGGTTCTCCTCGACGGTGAGGCGCCGGTAGAGGGCCGCCTGTTGGGGGACCCAGCCGACCTCGCCGCGCGGCAGGCTGACCTCGCCCCGATCGGCGCCAATGACGCCGGCCAGGATCGAGAGAAGCGTGGTCTTGCCGGCGCCATTGGGACCGATCACGGCCAGCAGTTCGCCAGCCTCGGCCGAGAGGTCGACACCTCGCAGGGCCTCGCGGCCGCCGTAGAGCTTGACCAGGCCACGGGCTTGCAGAGCTGTGGTCGCCTCGGTCCCCGTGTTCATCCGGCGAACGCTACTGGCCGAAATTTGAGCCCGATGTTAGGGGTGCTTTGAGAGCGCGCCCGCGCCGCCCAAAACGGCGTCTCTCCCAACCTGCCTAGAATCGAGGCTGTGCCCTTCCCGGCGACACGCATGCGCCGCCTGCGGCGGACCGAGGCTCTGCGCGGGCTGATCCGCGAGAGCTGGCTCTCACCCGCGCAGCTGATCCAGCCAGCGTTTGTGGTCGCCGGCGAGGGGGTGCGGGAAGAGGTCGACTCGATGCCGGGCATCGAGCGCTTCTCGATTTCTGAGCTGGTCGCCGAGGCGACCGAGATCGCCAGCCTCGGCCTCGGCGCGATCCTCCTCTTCGGCATCCCCTCGGCCAAGGACGAGACCGGCAGCGGCGCCTACGACGAGGAGGGTGTCGTGCAGATGGCGGTGCGGGCGCTGAAGGAGGCCCATCCCGAGCTCAGCGTGATCACCGACGTCTGCCTTTGCGAGTACACCTCCCACGGGCACTGCGGCTTTCTCCGCGACGGCGAGGTCGACAACGACATCACGGTCGAGCTACTGGCGAAAACCGCGATCTCCCACGCCGAGGCCGGTGCCGACGCGGTCGCGCCCAGCGACATGATGGACGGCAGGGTCGCCACGATCCGCCACCAGCTCGACGAGGAGGGTCATCCCGGCACCGCGATCGTCGCCTATAGCGCCAAGTACTCATCGGCCTTCTATGGGCCATTTCGCGAGGCAGCCGACTCGGCGCCGGAATTCGGTGATCGCCGCGGCTACCAGCTGGATCCGGCCAACGCGGCCGAGGCGGTTCGTGAGGCCGAGCTCGACCTCGAAGAGGGCGCCGACATGCTGATGGTCAAGCCGGCAACCCCATATCTCGATGTGGTGCGCCGAATCAAGGACGCGACCGGGGCGCCACTCGCGGCATACCACGTCTCGGGCGAGTACTCGATGCTGAAGGCGGCGGCAGCCAACGGCTGGATCGATGAGCGCGACGCAGTGCTTGAGACGCTGACCTCAATCCGCCGGGCCGGGGCCGACGCCGTGATCACCTACTACGCCAAGGAGGCCGCAGCGTGGCTTCAGTAGGAGCCTCCAAGCTGCCGCTCTCCAAGGCCCGCTCGCGCAAGGACGGCGCGGCGATCCCACTCGATGAGGCCGACAAGCGGCTGATGAACCTGTTGCAGTCGAGGTTCCCCTTGCGGGCCGAGCCGTTCGCGCTTTTGGCCGCTGAGGCGGAGCTTGATCTTGAAGATGTCCTCGCCCGCACCCGGCGCCTACTCGAGGGGCGGATCATCCGCGAGCTGACCCCGATCTTCGACACCCGCGCACTCGGCTATGAGTCGATGCTGGTCGCCGCCAAAGTCGATTCCGAGAATCCTCAGCGCGCGGCGGCGATCGTCAACTCCCACCCGGGCGTCTCTCACAATTACCTGCGCACCCACGATTTCAACCTCTGGTTCACGATCGCGACGCCGCCCGACTCAGAGCTGGGACTGGCCGGCACGATCGATGTCCTGATGAACGAGACCGGCGCCGAGTCTATGCGCCAGCTGCCGACCCTGACGCTCTTCAAGATCAACATGAACCTGGAGATGGAGAAGGGCACCGAGGCGCTCGCCGCCGCGGTTGAGGCCGCGCCGCCGCGCGAGCTCGAGGCCCAGCCCTACGACCAGCGCGATATCGAAGTGATCCGGGCGCTGCAGGGCCCGATGGCAGCGGTCGAGCGTCCCTACGATGAGGCCGCCGCCGAGCTCGGCGTCTCGACCGAGGAGTTGCTCGAGCATCTGCGGGGAATGGTCGAGCGCAAGCTGTTGCGTCGTGTCGCGGCCATCCTCTTCCACCGCCGGGCCGGCTTCTCGGCCAACGGCATGGGGGTCTGGAAGGTTCCCGAGGCGGAGATTGCTGAGACCGGGCGCCGGATGGCCTCCTTCCGCGGCGTCTCGCATTGCTACCAACGACCGACCTACGCAGACTGGCCCTACAGCGTCTTCACCATGGCTCACGGTCGCTCCAAGCAGGAGTGCGATGCGGTGCTGGACTCGATCGCCGAGGAGTGCGGAATGGGCTCCGCGGATCGCGCCACCCTCTATTCCTCGACCGAGTACAAGAAGATCCGCCTGCACTACTTCACTGAGGACTACGCGCGCTGGGAGCGCGAGCATTCTTAAGGACCGGCGCTCGGCGGAGCTCTACCGCCGCGCGCTGCAGGTGATTCCGGGGGGAGTCAATTCGCCGGTGCGGGCGATGCGCCAGATCGGCCGCGACCCGCTCTTCATCGAGCGCGGCGAGGGCTGCGAGTTGTGGGACGTGGACGGCAATCGGTATCTGGACTGGGTTGGATCGTGGGGGCCGCTGATCCTCGGCCACGCCGACCCCGACGTGCTCGCCGCGCTCAATCAGGCGGCCGCCCGCGGCACCACCTACGGTGCCCCGACAGAGGCCGAGGTCGAGCTCGCCGAGGAGGTCATCGCCCGCGTCCCCTCGGTCGAGATGGTCCGCCTCACCTCCTCGGGAACCGAGGCCGCGATGAGCGCCGTGCGCCTGGCCCGTGCCCTCACCGGTCGCGATGTGGTGATCAAGTTCTCAGGCGCTTATCACGGCCACTCAGATGGCCTGCTCGCCGAGGCCGGCTCGGGTGTCGCCACGCTGGCGATCCCGGCCACGCCCGGGGTCACCGCCGCCCAGGCCGCCGCCACCGTCGTCATACCCTGGAATGATCGCCAGGCGCTGGCGAGGGCGCTCGATCAGCACTCGGTGGCGGCCCTGCTCGCCGAGCCGGTCGCCGCGAACATGGGGGTCGTGCCACCCGCCGAGGGCTTCCTCAGTTTTCTGCGCGATGCAAGCAGGGATGCTGGGGCGTTGCTGATCTTTGACGAGGTGATCACCGGCTTTCGCCTCGCGCCCGGTGGCGCCCAGGAGCTCTACGGGGTCGAGCCCGACCTGACGATCCTCGGCAAGGTTCTGGGCGGTGGGCTGCCGCTCGCGGCCTTCGGCGGCCCGGCCGCGATGATGGGCTCCCTCGCCCCCGCCGGTGAGGTCTACCAGGCCGGCACACTCTCGGGCAACCCACTGGCCACGGCAGCTGGCCTCGCCACCCTGAGCCGCCTCGACGCCGGCGCCTATCGGCGCCTCGGCGAGCTGACCGAGAGACTCGCAGCCGGCCTGCGCGAGCTCGCCGGCGGGCGTCGGCTGGCCGTCGCCGCGGTGCCCGGTCTGCTCACCCTCTTCTTCAGCCCCAGTCCGGTGGCGGATTTCAGCGACGCCGCGGCCTGTGACCTCTCCGCCCACGCGGCCTTCTGCCGGGCCATGCTCGAGCGCGGGGTCTATCCACCGCCCTCCCAGTTTGAGGCCTGGTTCGTCTCGCTCGCCCACGATGAGGAGACGATCGATCGCACCCTGCAAGCCGCCTCGGAGTCGCTCATCGAGGTGCTCAAATGAGAGAGGCCGGCGATTCGCTCGGTGTCCTAGCGGCCCAACTGCGCGAGGAGCAGACCCCGATCTCGGCGCACGTGGTGGCGGCGCCATCGGGGTTGGGCTATGACTCCTTCGTCCTCGACGCCGTCCGCGAGGGCTACCTGCTCCACTACGGCGAGCCGCGGCTGCTCGCCGATCACGATCAGGACTTGGCCCTGCTCGCCGGTGACTATCTGTATGCGCTCGGCATCGAGCGCCTTGCCGCGGGTGGCGATACCGAGGCCGTGCTCACTCTGGCCGAGTTGATCGGCGACTGCGCCCAGCTGCACGCGGAGGGCAGAGAGGCCGAGGCCCCCGCCCTCTGGCACACGGCGGCGACCACCATCGGCGACTCTGCGGCCGCGAGTCAATAGACTCCGGGGTCCAAACTTTTGCGGCTGTGACTGACGAGGCGGACAAGCAGAACGGGGCACAGGTCCCTTCTCGGGAGGAGCGGGCAAAGCCCGACCCGCCCGGGTACTTCGAGGGCGAGTCGATGACTCGCCGTCACGCCTTCACGATCGCCGCCCAGGGCCTCGGCGGCCTCGCCGGCGCGGCAATCGTCTTGCCCGCCGTTGGCTTTGCGCTCGCGCCGATTTTCCATCGGGGCAAGGAGCGCTGGGAGGCGGTCGGCTCGGTCGGTGACTTCGTCCGGGACACCTACCGTCAGGTCGTCTTCACCGAAACCGAGGGAATCGGCGACGCCGGCAAGACGACGGCCTACGTGCGCAAGGGCTCCAAGCAACTGGGCGAGAACCCCAACGAAATGGTCGCCCTCTCCAACCGCTGCGCCCACCTCGGCTGCCCGGTTCGTTTTGTCGAGGCCGCCGGCAACTTCATCTGTCCCTGCCACGGCGGCGTCTATGACTTCCAGGGCAAACGGATCGGCGGCCCCCCGGTGCGCCCGCTCGACCATTTCCAGACCCGCATCCGTAAAGGTCTGGTCGAGCTCGGCCCCCGCTACAGCGTCACCGACCAGCTCGAACCGGTGCGTGCGCGCGATCCCGGCGAGTTCACCGGCGGCATCTGGGAATACCTCTACCCGCCGCGACCCTCCACCTTCCCGCCGCCATGAGCAAACTTGACTCGCTGATTCCAGCGCCGCTGCGAAAGCCTGCCAAGCCGGGCGAAAACGGGTCGCACAAGGGCGCCGCCCCCAGTGACCTCAAGAGCGCACCCCCCGAACGGCCGTCGGATTCAAAGCGGCTCGCCGAGCAGGCCAAGGACGCGCCGGTGAGCGCCCTCGCCTGGATCGACCAGCGCACCGCCACCACCGGTTTCCTCACCGGCTTGCTCTACCGCAAGGTGCCCAAGGGGACCAACTGGTTCTACACGCTCGGCTCGGCGACCCTCTTCGCCTTCATCGTGCAGGCGACCACCGGGGTCTTTCTGGCGATGTTCTACACACCCTCGACCACCCAGGCCTACGCCTCGATCGCCCACATCAACAACGACGTCTTCCTCGGTTCCTTCGTCCACGGGATGCACAAGTGGGGCTCGAGCGTGATGGTGATCCTGATCTTCTTGCACATGGGCCGCACCTTCTTCTTCGGCGCTTACAAGTACCCGCGCGAGCTCAACTGGGTGATCGGCGTCGTCCTCCTGATCCTGACGATGACGATGGCCTTTACCGGCTACCTGCTGCCCTTTGACGAGCGCTCCTACTGGGCCTCGGTTGTCGGCATCAACATCAACGGAACCGGACCGGTGATCGGGCCCTATCTGAGCGATTTCCTGCGCGCCGGGCCCGAGCTCGGCGCGACGACTCTCTCGCGCTTTTACTCGATCCACATGCTGCTCCTGCCCGGCGCGATCATCGCCCTGATCGGCGCCCATATGTACCTGGTCGTCAAGCTCGGCACCACCGCACCGCCCTGGGTGCACGCCGATAAGCCCAAAGGGGCGACCTCGGTCACCCAGCTCGACGCGGGCGTCGAGGGCAACGGGGCCTCGCCGCCAAACGGCTCAGCCGCCTCATGAAGCCCGCCGACAAGCAGGCATATCTGGAGGAGTACGAGCTGCTCAAGAAGAAGGGCAAGCCCTTCTTCCCCTACGCGGTGCTCAAGGACTCCGCGATGGCGCTGATTGTCGTCGCCGTGATCATCGCGATGTCGGTAATTCTCGGTGCCGAGCAGGGGCCGAAGGTCGATCCCACGACGACCAGCTATGTGCCGCGACCGGAGTGGTACTTCTATTTCCTCTTCGAGCTCCTGCGGGTGATCAAACCACCCGAACTGGTACCCATAGCGACGGTCGGCATCCCCACCTTCTGCATGATCGCGCTGCTGCTGCTGCCGTTCTATGACCGCGGGCCCCAGCGCCATCCCGGCCGGCGGCCGATCGCAACCACGGCCGGCTGCCTGACGATCGCGGCGATGGCCTTCCTCACCTATCAGGGCGCGACTGGCGGTTCGCCCGACGAAATCTCGATGAAAGTGGCGCCGCGCTATGAAGCCGGCAAGGAGGTGGTGGCCGGCTCGGGCTGTCTGGCTTGCCACAAACTCGGCGAAAACGGCAACCCTGGACCTGGTCCCGAACTCACCCACATAGCCCAACGCATCCCGCGCGCGGCGATTATCCGCTCGGTCGAGATCGGGCCGGGTATCATGCCCTCGTTCCGCGAACTTCCGCCTAAGAAGCTGAACGAGCTCGCCGATTTCCTCTCCTCGCTCGACTAAGCCCTCACGGGACTCCGCCCAGTTCGCGGAGCAGGTCAACCGCATGTTCGATCGCGTTGCCTCGCGCTATGACCTGCTCAACTCGCTGATGAGCGCCGGGCTGCACCACCGCTGGCGCGAGCGGGCCGCCCAGATCGCCGCACTCGGGCCCGGGGATTCGGCGCTCGACGTCTGCTGCGGTACCGGTGACCTGACCCTCGAGCTCGCCAGGCGGGTGTCGCCAGGAGGCCATGTGGTCGGCTGCGACTTCTCGGAGCCGATGCTCGATCTCGCTCGGGAGAAGGCACAGGCCCGCGGCCTGCCGGGAGTGCGTTTCGAGTGGGCCGATGCCCTGCAGCTCCCCTATGATGCCGGTCGCTTTGACGCGGTCACAGTTGGTTTCGGTGTGCGCAATTTCGCCGACCGCGAGCGCGGTCTTGCCGAGCTCGCCCGCGTCCTGCGCCCGAGCGGGCGACTCGTGGTGCTCGAGTTCACCCGCCCCCGCCGGCCTCCGTTTTCAACCTTTTACTCACTGTGGTTCGATCGCCTCGCGCCGATCTTGGGCGGGCTCTCCGATGATCCCGAGGCTTACGCCTATCTGGCGGAGTCGGTGCGTAGCTTTCCCCCACCGCGCGGGCTGGCTGAGAAGATGGATCGGGCGGCCGGTCTCGAGCAGATCCGATACACGATCCTCGCGGGGGGGATCGTCACCATCCACACCGGCCTCGCCGGGTGAGGCGCCCCGCCTCGGTACCGCCGCCGGTGACGGCGGTACTCGATGCTTCGAGCACCTGGCTCCCCCGTCGCCTCGGGGAGGTCGAGGAGCTGCTTCGCGAGCAGACCAGGGGTCACGGCGAGGCGCTCGCCGCCGACGCCGCCGCAACGCTCGAGGCGGGGGGCAAGCGCCTGCGCCCGCTGTTGGTTTTGCTCTGCGCCGGCCCGCAGGGAGGTGAAGCGGCACTGCGCGCCGCGGCGGCGGTCGAGCTCGTCCACATGGCGACCCTCGTCCACGACGATGTGCTCGACGCCGCCGGCCTGCGGCGCGGACGCCCGACCGTCGTCGCCTCCTCTGGCCGGCGTCGGGCGGTGAGCACCGGCGACCTGCTCTTCTCTCGCGCGTTTGCGCTCCTCGCTCAGGCCCGAGACGCGGCCGCGATCGAGCTGCTCGCCGCGGCCTCGGTCTCCCTGGCGCGGGGCGAGCTGATCCAGCGCCAGGACGCGTATGACATGGCACTGTCCGAAGAGCGCTACCTCGTGCGTTGCCGGTTGAAGACCGCGGCTTTGTTCGCCTGTGCCTGTGGGCTGGGCTTCGGGGCTAATCGCCCGGCTGAGCCGCGAGCCGAAGAGGCGCTCGAGGGGTTTGCCCTCTCGATCGGTCTCGCCTTTCAACTTCTCGACGATGTCCTCGACGTTGCCGGGCCGCCCGAGCGCACCGGAAAGGCGCGCGGGACCGACCTGCTCGATGGCACGGTGACCCTGCCGCTGATCCTCGCCGTCCGGAGCGACCCGGATCTAGCGACGCTTGACCTGCGAGCGCTCGACTCCCGCGCCGCCGAGGCGCTGTGTGAACGGATCGCGGCCAGCGGCGCCTTGTCTGCGGTTCGCGCTCGAGCGATGGAGTTAGTCACCAGCGCCAAGCGCCATCTCGAGGTCGGCACACTCGATCATGAGCAGCGCCGACTGCTTGGTCTGGTCGCCGACGGCGTCGTTGAGCGCTACAGCTGAGACAGGCGCCGATCGGCGCCTGTTCGAGCGGGCGTTTCAGCGAAAGTCATCGGCGGTGAGGAGATCCGCGGCAAGTGCTGCCGCGAATGCATCGGCAACCTGCTGCATGTTCTCGCGCTCGAGCTGTTTGAGCACCGCGCTCAGCGCCTCGGTGCCGGCGTCCAGCTCCTCGTCATAAGCGTCGATCTCGCGCTCGCCGTAGACCGCGTCCCCGCTCCAGCCGCACTCGGGGCAGCGACGCCAGAGCCGCCAGTGGCCGCGACCCCCGGCCTGCTCCCAGCGAGTTGGCTGGACCAGCCCCGAGCCGCACTCGGCGCAGGCGTGGAGGCCGAGCCGCTTAGCCTGCTTGGCCGGTGTCTGCTTGGTCTTAGAGGGGCTTGTGCCGTCCATATCTATCTATACCGAACCCGCGAAACTGCGAATCAATCCGCACTTTTTTCGACAGGAATCAAAGAAACCCCACTTCCGGGTAGGGCCGCCCATGAGGGGCTGATTGATCCAATGGCCATCGCCGGCCGTTACCATGCTTCGAGATGCCCAACGTCGGACCCTTCGAGCTCGCGATAGTCCTGATCATCGCTCTGATCGTCTTCGGCCCGAAACGCCTGCCCGAGTTGGGCAAGAGCCTGGGCAAGGGCATCCGCGAGTTCAAAGGCTCGATCAACGGTGAGCACGACGACGAGCCGCTCAAACCGGCCGCCGAAATCGAGCAGCCGCCCCCGCCGCCCGCAGAGTCAGCGGCGGCCCAGGAGGAGCCCGCCGCTCCGGCCGAGAAGGCCACCGAGGACGAGCCGGTCGCCCACGACCGCGGCTGAGCTCCGATGGCCCGCGTCAGGGCGGTCTCCCATGAGGATCGGCTCACTCTCGTCGAGCATCTCGACGAGCTGCGTTCCCGCTTGATTGTCTGCCTGGTCGTCTTCAGCGTCGCCCTTGCGCTCTGCTTTTGGCAGAACCATCTGCTGCTCGAAATTGCCGGCGGGCCGCTGCCCAGCGGCCACAAGAAGCTGATCACCTTCGGTGTCACCGAGCCCTTCACGACGACCCTGACGATCACTGTCTACGGCGCCCTGATCCTCGCCATGCCGATTCTGATCTACCAGCTCTACGCCTATGTGCTGCCCGCGTTCAGCGAAACCGAGCGGCGGGTAGTGCTGCCGCTGCTGATCATGGCCCCGATGCTCTTTCTGGCCGGCATCGCCTTCGCCTACTTCGTCGTGATGCCGGCCGCGGTCCAGTTCCTGCTCAACTTCAACAGCAGCCAGTTCAACGTGCAGGTCAGAGCCCGCGATTACTACAGCTTCTTCGGAACGACAATGCTCGCTGGGGGAGTCATCTTCCAGCTGCCGCTGGCGATCGTCGCCGTCGTCCGCCTCGGGATCGTCAGCATCGCGCAGCTGCGATCAAACCGCCGTTATGCCTACCTCGTGATCGCGATCATCGCCGCGGCGCTGCCCGGAGTCGACCCGGTCTCGATGCTGCTGGAGATGGTGCCTCTGCTCGTTCTCTACGAGTTGAGTATCTTGCTTGCCCGGGCCTTCGGAGAGCCGGTGGCCAGGGGAGGTTTGGCCAAGCCCTCAACTCAGGAGTAATCACTGGTGGCATCAGGCGGCGAGCGGCGGATGCTGTTCGACATTCGGGGAAAACGTAAACACGTGGTACGCGTCGTTTACGCGATCCTCGCTCTGCTGATGGGTGCCAGCCTCTTCCTCGTCGTCGGCCCGGTCAACATCGGCTCTCTGCTCGGCAACCAGTCGAGCTCCTCGAACAACACGAAGCTCTACGACGAACGGGCCGAACGTCTCGAACACCAGCTGCGCAAAAACCCTGAAGACGAAGCCCTGCAGCTGGCGCTGATCCGGACGCGCATCGAGGGCGGCCGAGCCGCGGCTGAAACGGACCCGAGCACCGGTGCGCCGACCTTCGGCACCGAAGCGCGTGCCGAGTTCGAACAGGCGACCGAAGCCTGGAACCGCTACGCCAAGCAGGCCGGCAAGCAGGCAAATGCATCGGCCGCCCAACTCGTTGCCCAGACCTGGATCGTGCTCGCCGAAAGCCCGGCGATCGGCTTTGAAGAAGCCTTCGAAAGCCTCGAAGAAGCGGCCAATGCGCAGCGCATCTATGCGGAAGCCAAGCCGAGTGCCAACGCCTACTCGACCTTGGCACTCTTCCAGCTGATCGCCGGCAACTTCGCCGAAGGGGACAAATCCGGCAAAAAGGCAGAATCGCTGGCGACCTCCAAGGAACAGAAAAAGGAAGTCAGCAAATCGCTCGCCGGCGCCCGCAAACAGGGCAAGCAGAACCTGAAAACCAAAAAGGCCTATGAAAAGGCCGAAAAGGGCAAAGGCAAAGAAAAGCTCGAAAACCCGCTGGGCGGCTTGGGCGGCGGATCCTCGGTCACCGCTCCCTAGTAGTGCTCCGTTAGCTCTTGCAGGAACTTTGCACTGAGCTGGCGAACCCTTCCGCCGATGGGTGACATCGACGGAGGAGGACAGAATGAGTGAGGTGTCGGGACTCACGCCCGCAAAACTGCGAAGAGTTCGCGGCCGCCTGGTCGATTTCGCCGAGCAGATGTTCGAGCCGATGCCGCGCAAGGACCAGCGCCGCTGGGGCGAGGTCTACCTGCGCGGGCTGATGTTGGACGGCAAGCGCAAGTCGATCGAGCCGATGGCGGCAAGGCTTGAGGACGGGGATGAGCAGTGCCTGCAGCAGTTCGTCAACCAGTCGCCGTGGGACTGGCAGCCGGTGCGAAGGGCGCTGGCCGAGCGGATGAGCGCCGAGCTAGAACCCGAGGCGTGGATAATCGACGACACGGGCTTCCCCAAGTTCGGAAAGATGTCGGTCGGCGTCGCGCGCCAGTACTGCGGCGCCCTGGGGAAGGTCGGCAACTGCCAGATCGGGGTCTCGATCAACGCCGCCTCAGAGAACGCGTCGTGTCCGCTCGATTGGCGGCTGTTCATCCCCAAGGAGTGGGACGAGGAGGGCGAGTTCAACCAGGATCGCCGCCAGAAGGCGAAGCTGCCCGCCGACGTCCACCACGTCGAGAAGTGGCGGCTGGCGCTGGATATGATCGACGAGCTTCGCTCCTGGGGGCTCGATCCGCCGGTCATCCTCGGTGACGGCGCCTACGGCGATACCACCGAGCTGCGCAGCGGTTTGGAGGAGCGCGAGCTCTCCTACGTGCTGGACGTCAAGGGCACCACCTCCGCCTATCGCGAGGAGGTCAAGCCCGAGCAGCCTGAAAGACGGCCGGGCCGTGGCCGCCCACCAAGTGCGCGCTACCGCGAGGATCCCTCCTCGTTCAAAGAACTTGCGCTCAGCGCCGGGAAGAAGGCCGCGGTGACGGTCACCTGGCGGGAGGGGACGCGCGGCAAGATGAGCTCGCGGTTCCTCGTGCTCAGGGTCCGTCCGGCGAATATCCAGCTGCGCCACAAGGCTCACAAGGCCGGCGCGGAGCTGGCGCTCCGCTGGCTGATCTGCGAGTGGCCCTCCAAAGAGTCAGAGCCGACCAAGTACTGGCTCTCCAACCTGGGGGCCGACACGCCGCTCAAAGAACTGGTGCGTCTCGCCAAGCTGCGCTGGCGCATCGAGCAGGACTACCGCGAGTTAAAGGACGCCCTCGGCCTCGACCACTTCGAGGGCCGCACCTACCGCGGCTGGAACCACCACGTCACGCTCGTCTCCATCGCACACGCCTTCCTCAGCCTGGAGCGAGAACGCTGCCCTCCAGCCAGGGCGGCAGCCTGACCCTCTTCGGGGCCCTCCGGGAGCTGCAAGGGCTCCTGGCCTGCTGGCAGGGCACCTGCCCCACATGCCGCAGAGAGCTGCCGCCCGACCACCCGCTGCGGGCACCACCGAGCTAACGGAGCACTACTAGAAACCTCGGGTGAATTTGGTCAGCTGAGGCGGTCCGGTCGAGCAGCTCCTGAATGTCAGAGCGAAAAAGGGGCGCTCGTTGATTCCTTTATCAGTGGGCGAAGCGGTTATGGGCCGTGTAGGGATCGAACCTACGACCTTGAGATTAAGAGTCTCCTGCTCTACCAACTGAGCTAACGGCCCGGGATTCGGCATTATAAGTAGAGCCTTCACCTCGCGCCCGCAGGAGGAAAGCGGTGATTTGGGGCCACTGGATGTTGTGCCTCTCAATCACTCCGCCTGAAGCCGACTCCTATGGCGAAGGAGCGGCGGCCGGTCTTCATTCAGGGGTTTTCGACGACGCAGCCCTTTTCGATTGCGCCATCGATGATCGTGCCATCGGCAAAGAGGAAGTGACCGTGGGTGCTGAAGATGCCGTCTCGGCAGCGAGCCGAGATGTAGCTGCGTTCTTGGCCGTGATAGGTGTAGCGTCGCCCGACTTTGGCGTCAACATGGGTCAGTACCCCGCCGCCGGACAGGCTGGGAACGTTGAAGGTCGCCCGGTAGCGGTATTCGCCGCGCTCGGTTTCGATCGTGACCGGAACAACGTAGGTCTGATTGACCGGTGAGGCGATGTGCACGTGGGCGTTGACGACGAAATTTCCTTCCGAGGGTGGGCCGTTGAAGAGTGTCAGCGGTGCGTGGGCCGGAACCGAGATGCCTTCGAAGAAGAGGGTCGCGCCGATCGTGCCGGTGCCGACGATCGCATCCGCGCAACGCCGCCGCGCCGCGGCCGTGCCGAGGTTCGCGATCCGTTCGGCCGGGCAGGTGGCGAGACCACGGGTCTGCAGAAGCCCGTCATGATCGAATTCAAGGATGGCTTCGGAGAGCTCGGGCGGCGGTCCGCCGCTGGTCGAGTGGATGTCGGCGTGGCCCTGAAATTCGATCGGCGCGTATCGGTTCTTGGGCAAACGCTGTGGCCGAAAACCCCCGTCGGCCTTGAGCACGAGGTTGCCGACCTTGACCAGCGCCCCGTTGGCCGTGGCTCCGGCCACGCAGAGGGCGAGTAACCCCGCAGAGGCGAGGATCACAACCGCGCGCCAGATGTGGCCGCGACGGACCATATTCACTCAAACAGTCCCTTCCCGCGAGAAGTAGCGCTCCGGATTCGCCCCAGCCTTAACAGAGCCTTCCCGCGTCTCGACGTTGCCTCCGTGACACGGAACGCCAAACTACCACGGTGTCTTCAAGGAGGAGAAGGGACGAGGGCCGCGGTGAGGGTGATCCGGGCCCGCCCCGTCCACCGTTGCTGCTTCGACATCCCAAGGTCGTCTTGGGGGTGGTCGCTGTGGTCCTCGGAGTACTCGGAGGACTCGGCCTAGGTGTCGACGGACGTCTCAGTCCAACCTCCCTGAATATTCCCGGGACCGCCTCCGCTCGGGCAAACACGGTCTTGCGTGAACATTTCGGAGAGACGGCGCCCTTCGCGATCCTCCTGCGCGGGCCCGCCGCGGCACTCGACCGCCAGGGCCCAAACCTGGTCCGCGCTCTGCGTGCCTCAGACCCGGCGCTCACCACCCTCTCCCCCTGGGATAAGGGGTCGGTAGGGCCGTTGCGACCCGGCCCGCGCAAGGCACTCGTGATCGCTGACTTTCATGTCGGCCTCGCCGATGCGGTCAACCACTCCGTCGAAGAGCTCAACGGAATCCTCGGGCGCCAGATACATCCTCCGGTCAGCGCCATCCAGACCAGCTACGCGACCCTCTCGCGGGAGATCCAGGACAAGTCGATCTCAGCTGCCGAGCGCAGTGAGCTGATCGCGTTGCCGATCCTCCTCTTGGTCCTCTTCATCGTCTTTCGCTCGCCGCTGGCGGCGGCGATTCCGCTGCTCTTCGGGGCGGCAACGGTGGCCGCCTCGCGCGGGGTGCTCTATCTGCTCACTGGCTGGTTTGACATCGACGCTTTCGCGCTCACCGTCTGCACGATGATGGGCCTCGCCCTCGGAGTGGACTACGCCCTGCTCATGGTCTCGCGTTTCCGTGAGGAGCTGGCAGCCGGGGTGGATCCGCTCACCGCGGCGGCACTAACACGCCGCACCGCCGGGCGGACCACGGCATTTGCCGGCAGCACGCTGCTGCTATCGATGCTGGTCGCCTTCTTCGTGGTGCCCGGCTCGCTGCTCGCCTCGCTGGCGGCGACGGTGGCGCTGGTCGTCGTGCTCAGTGTGCTGGTCGCCACGGTGGCCGGGCCCGCCCTGCTCGCCCTGCTCGGATCCAACCTCGACCGCTGGCGGATCGGCCCGGCCGCCGCCGATCGACCTTCGCGGTTGATGAGCGTCATCACCGCCGCTCTGCGCCGGCCGCTTCCGGTCGCGATCGCGATTGGTGTCGTTATCCTGATTCTCGCCGCTCCGGCGTTGGCGTTGAAGACCGGACCGCCGAGCCCGGCGCAGCTGAGCAAGAGTGATCCCGCCCGCCGCGACAGCGAAACTCTCGCCAGAACCGTAGGCCCCGGCTTCGAATCGCCATTTGTCCTCGTCGCCGCAACCGAACGCGGCCCGATCACCGATCCCGCCCGCCTAGCGGCGCTGACTCGCTGGCAGCGGCGCATCGCCCACCTTCCTGGTGTGCAGGCTGTGGTCGGCCCAGCGCGGATCTCCCAGGCGGTCACCCCGCTGCGCGAACAGGGCGCGGCGCTTTTGGGTGAGAACGGCTCGGCTGGACCTCTGGCTCAGGTCGGGCGCCTGGGCCGCAGCCTCGCCCGAGCAACCGCCGGCATGAGCCAGGTTCGGGGAGGCATATCCGAAGCGGCGTTTGGGGCAGGCCTGTTAGCCGAAGGATCGGGCAAGGCGGAAACCGGCGCCAAAGCCCTGGCCCGCGGTCTGGGCCGCGCCTCGGGCGGCACGCGCCGGCTGATCGCCGCCCTGGAAGCCTTCGAATCGGGAACCGAGCGTCTCGTCCAAGCCCAGCACCGGGTCGCCTTCGGCAATATCCAGCTGAAGACGGGGCTGCACGAACTGATCCCCGACCTGCGCCGCAACGCGCTGCGCCGTTCGCGGGCCCTGCAGAAATCGCTCAACCAGGACGCACATGTCACTTTGCCGCAGCTGCAGGCACCAACCGGGGTGAGCGAGGAAGGGCTGAAAACCGCGCTCGGACAGCTGGAAGCGATGACCGTCGGCAAGGGCGACCCCAACTATCCGGCGGCGATCGCCGCGGTGCGCCAGGCTCTCACGGCGCTCAGTGGTGTTGACCCCGCCAGCGGCCAGCCGACCTCGCCTCCCTATGCCGGCCTGCCCGCCGAACTGACTGCCCTGCAAGCGCGGCTGCTTCTCGACGCCGGCGAAAGCGAGCAGATCACCTCCTGGCTGGTGACCGGGGTCCACACCCTGAAGCGCCTCAGCTCCGGTGCCGGCAAGCTCACCGAAGCCGGTCAGCGCCTGCTGGGCGCCGACAAGCGGCTGGCGCGGGAATCAAAGCGCCTGGTCGCCGGAGTCGCACCCGTCGGCGATGGAATCGCAAGATTGGGCTCGGGGGCGACTGCACTGGCGGCGGGGATCGCGCGGCTGGCCGGTGGTACCGAAGCGCTTGAGCAGAGCCTCGGCGAAGGCTTCCGCCGCTCCTACCCGCTGCAGGCTGGGCTGGGACGGGCAACGGTGCGGGTGAGTTCGAACGCGAACTCGCTCGAAAACCGCGCCGAGCGCCTGCGCCACCGCTCTCCGGGCCTCTTTGACTCCGGTTACTTCGTCCTCTCAGCTCTCGATGGCGCCTCGCCGGGCCTGCGCGAACGCGCCGCCGAAGGGATCGATCTGAACCACAGCGGCCAGGCGGCGACCCTGCTCGTCTTCTCCCGCTACGCGCTCAACTCGCCGGGCTCGATCGCCTTCAACCGCAAGCTCGACTCCGACGCCACGCTGCTCGGTGAAGAAGCCGGGCTGAGCACCGGGGTGGGCGGCGGTCCGGCGACGTTAAACGACTACAGTCGGATAACCCGGGCGCGAATCCCGGTCGTCGTCGCCGCGATCACTCTCGCAACCTTCCTGATCTTGATCCTGATCCTGCGCTCGCTGCCGCTAGCGGCGATCGCGGTTGGTCTCAATCTAGCCACGGTCGCGGTCGCCTTTGGCATTCTGACGATCCTCCTCCATGTCCCCGAGGGCTGGCCACTGGGCGGTCAGACCTACGTCGATTCGGTCGGGGCGACGATGATCTTCGGGATCGTTTTCGGTCTCTCGATCGACTACGCGGTCTTCCTGCTGACCCGCATGCGCGAGCACTATGACCGCGAGGGGGACACGCGCGCCGCCGTCATGTTCGGCCTCGAGAAGACCGCCCGGGTGATCACCGGCGCCGCGGCGATCATGATGGCTGTCTTTGTCGTCTTCGCGGGGGCCGGGGTGGCGACGGTCAGCCAGCTCGGAGTCGGGCTGACCGTCGCGGTGCTCCTCGATGCCACCGTCGTGCGCATCGTTCTCTTGCCGGCGCTGATGCTGATGCTCGGCAAGCGGGTCTGGTGGCTGCCGCGATGGCTCGACCGAGCTCTCCCGCGGCTGAACGTCTGAACTCTGCGCTTACTTCTTCTTTTCGGGCTTCTGTGAGCAGGTCCCGGTCACTTCCGGTGTCAGCGACTGGCCGTCTAGGTAGACGAACTTGGCCCGGCCCTTGAGCTTCTTCGTCTTGCAAACGGCGCTGACGTAGCTGCGCTGCTTGCCCTTGTAGCTGTACTTCTTGAAGATCGACGTCTGAAATTCGGTCAGCGCGCCGCCGCCACCGACTATCAGCGGGACCGCCACCGTGAGTCGCGGGCCATAGCCTTCCTTGTTGTACTTGCTGACCACCCCGGTGAGGACCTGGGTCACCTGGACCGGGGCCTGCCCGTAGGCCTGCAGTAGGACGACCGGCTTTCCGCCCTGTGGCTTGCCGTTGAAGGCGGTCACTGTCAGGTTCTCCGGGGCGGCGCCCTTGGCGGTCGGCAGCAGCGCAATCGCCGAGCCGCCACCGATCTTCGCCTTCTTGCAGTTTTCCAAGCCGACTTCGGTGGTCACGTTTTCGATCTTCGATGCTTCGCAGGTCGGATAGCCCTTGCTTTCGATCGTTGCGCCCTTGTCGAAATCGATGATCGCTTCGGTGACGGGCACGGGCTTGCCATTGGGGTCGGTTGTCGAGCCTGTCTTGGTCAGGACGTCAAGCGTGACCGGGGTCGGGGTGGTCTTTGAGAGCTTCTTCGGCTTGAACGAGATCCCGACTTCCTGGGTATTGCCATCGGGGGCCGTGAGCACCGCGGTGGCGCCGGCGGCGGCAACAAGCGCCGCGACAGCCGCGCCAATCAGGGCAATGGTCAGACGTTTACGCATGTGGCTTGACTCCTCAGTTGAATTGGTCAAGCGCCTCCGGTTATTGAAACCGCTCTGCGCGCCCAGAGTAGCGCGTTGAATTCCAGTTAAGTCCTCGCCTGAGCGTGGCTTGGCGGGGGATGGCTCGGATACGATTCGCCGGCCGTTCTTTCGGATCGGAGGCCGAGAGAACCGTAAGCGACGACCCGTGGCTGCCAATCCAATAGGCGAGGAGAAAGGCCCGGCGCAGAGCCGGGGGATCACCCCCGCGCGCGCCGCGGCGATTGCGGTCTTAGCGGTGGTCGTGATCGCCCTCGGGGTGATCCTCCTCGGCGGCGGCGGCGAACACAAGTACACCCTCCTGTTTCAGAACGCGAGCCAGCTCGTCCCCGACAACCAGGTCCTGATCGGCGGTTCTCCGGCCGGCTCGGTCGAAAGCATCGGCCTGACCGACAACAATCTCGCCGAAGTCAAGATCTCCTCTGAACAGGAACTTCACCAGGGCACCACCGCGGTGATCCGCGCGACCTCACTCTCCGGCGTCGCCAACCACTACGTCTCGATCAGCCCCGGGCCCAACAACGAACCGGCACTCGCAGAAGGGGCGACCCTCGGTCTCTCCTCGACCACGACCCCCGCCGATCTCGACGACCTTTTCAACACCTTTCCGACCTCGGTGCGGCGGGGACTCCAACAGTTCATCAAGGGCAGCTCCTCGATCTATGCGGGGCGAGGTGAAGACGCCAACCGCGCCTACAAATACTTTGGCCCGGGCCTCAACCGCACCAATGCCTTCGTCGGTGAACTGAACTCCGACGAGCGCCTCTTTGAACGCTTCGTGATCAGCACGGCGAAACTCTCCACCGCGATCGCCGGGCGCAACAACCAGCTGACCAGCGGGATCTCCAATGCGACCAACGCCTTCGAAGCGATCTCCAACCGCAACGTCGCCTTCGACCACACCCTGCGCGAGCTGCCGCCGGTATTTCGCCAGGCCAACACGACGTTCGTCAACCTCCGTGCCGCCCTCGACGATCTCGATCCGCTAGTCGAAACGGCGAAGCCGGCGACAAAGAACCTCGCCCCGTTTCTCGCCGAACTGCGTCCGGTTGTCGCCAAGGCGGTGCCGGTCTTCAAAAACCTGCGTCTGACCGTCAGCCGTACCGGCAAGGCCAACGACGCCAACGAACTGCTCGCCGCGCTGCCCTCGGTGCAACAGCAGTCTTCAAAGGCCTTCCCCCATGCCGAAGACGCGATCGCCGCCTTCCAGCCCGACCTCAACTTCGCCCGCGCCTACACGCCCGAGATCTTCAATGGCTTCGGCAAGCTCGGGCAGGCGACCGGCTACTACGACGGCAACGGGCACTACGCGCGGATCTCGTTTGCAGACCTCAACATCTTCAACTACAGCGGCGGCGAACTGAAGCCGATCAAATCCTCCGAACAGTACGGCGCTTTCGGCGGCTCGGCCGGCGTCAATCGTCGCTGTCCGGGCGGCGCGACCCAGGCGGCGGCCGATGGCTCAAACCCCTACGTCGAACCGCCTTTCAGTGGTTCCGGCGTGACCGCCGCCCAGTGCAATCCCTCCGACCTGCCCCCGGGCCCATGAAAAAACGCAAAGGACTGATCGGGACACTGGCGCTGGTCGCGATCGTGGTAGTCGTTGTCCTGCTCGTCTCCGGCAGCAGCGGCGGGGGCGGCTACGTGGTGCGCGCGATTTTCGACAGCGGCTCATTCATGGTCAAGGGCGAGCAGGTGCGGATCGCCGGCGCCAATGTCGGCGAAGTCGAATCGGTCGACGTCACCATGCCCGGCGAGATCGACAGCTACGAACACGGGCATCCCGAAGCGATCCCCGGCAAGGCGGTGATCGTGATGAACATCACCAACCCGGGTTTCGAGGACTTTCGCCGAGACGCCAACTGCATCATCCGCCCGCAGTCGCTGATCGGCGAGAAGTACGTCGATTGCCGCCCGACGCTGCCCCGCGCACCGGGCAGCAAGCCGCCACCACCGCTGCGCGTGATCAAGTCTGGCCAGCCCGGCGCCGGCGAGCGCCTGCTGCCGCTGGAGAACAACAGCACCAGCGTCGACCCGGACCTGATCAACGATATCCACACGCTGCCCTACGCCCAGCGCTTCCGCCTGATCTTCAATGAACTCGGCGCCGCCGTCGCCGGGCGGGGGTCCGATATCGAAGCCGCCGTCAAGCGCGCCAACCCCGACCTGCGCGAAGCCGACCGCGTGCTCGGCATCCTCTCCGCTCAGCGCAACCAGCTCGCCCAGCTCGCCTCAGACTCAGAGGAAATCCTCGGCCCACTGGCCGCCCAGCGCGCCCACGTTGCGGGCTTCCTCGCCAACGCCGGGGCGGCGGGGGAAGCGACCGCCGAACGCGGCGCCGAATTGGAAGCCTCGCTGCAGAAGTTCCCGCAGTTCCTGCGCGAGTTCCGATCGACGATGCGAAGTCTGCAGGGCTTCTCTGACGCCGGCACACCGGTCGTCACCGACCTCGGGCGGGCGACGCCGGCGCTGACCGAAGCTACCCGCGACCTGGCTCCGTTCACCAGCGCCTCCACGGTCGCGCTAAAGGCGCTCGGCAACGCCGGCGAAGCCGCCGGCCCAACCTTCCACGCGGCCGACCCGGTGGTCAAGAAAGCGCGCGACCTGGCCCGCAGCGGCGCCGCCCCGACCACACAGCTCGCCAAGTTCCTGGTCTCCACGAAAAAGACCAAAGGCTTCAACTACTTGGTCGAATTGATCTACAACGGCACCGGCGCGGTCAGCGAGTTTGACCAATACGGCCACCTGGTGCAGAGCCTGGTGACCCTCAGTAACTGCGTCGAATACGAAGCGGTCGCGACCAGCACCTGCAACGCCCACTTCAACAAGGAAGAAGCCTCCGCCTCGGTCTTTAATGCCGGCGCGATGTATCAGCGGATCCAGCGGGAACTCGCCGAAAAGAGCGGCGGCACGGCGGCGGCGAGCGCCTCGAGCGCCGGTGGCTACCTGGCACCCTCGGCTCCGGTTGAACCGACCCCTGAAATCGGCAAAGGGGAACAGCTCGGCGCCGGAGTCTCGACCTCCGCGCCGCGGCGCGCCCTCCTCAACTACCTGCTCGGGCCATGAAAGATCGCAGCGGAATACAGGGCGTGGCCAGCAACCCGGTCCTGATCGGGGCGGTGACCGTGCTCGTGATCCTGGTCGCGGTCTTCCTCGCCTATAACGCCAACAACGGGTTGCCCTTCGTATCGACCTACAACCTGAAGGCCGAGGTTCCCGATGCCCAGGCGCTGGTCAAAGGCAACGAGGTGCGGATCGGCGGCGCGCGGGTTGGCGTTGTCAAGTCGGTGGTGCCGGTCGAACTGAAGAACGGCCACTTCGCCGCCGAGCTCAGCCTCAGCCTCGACAAGAGCGCCGAACCGCTCCCCAAAGACTCGACGATGATCATCCGGCCGAAGTCACCGCTCGGCCTCAAGTACCTGCAGATCGTGCCCGGTAAATCCTCCCAGGGTTTCGCCGCTGGGGAAACGATCCCGCTCGCCTCGGCCAGGCCCGAACCGGTCGATATCGATCAGTTCTTCGACACCTTCGACGAAAAAACCCGCTTCGCTATCCGCCAAAACGAGGCCGGCTTCGGCAACGCCCTGGCCGGCCGTGGCCCGGTGCTGAACGCCGCCTTTGGCAGTCTGCGCAAACTCGCCGAAAGCTCGCTGGCGCCGCTGCGCAGCCTGGCCACGCCCTCAACGAACTTCGCCGGCTTCTGGCGGGCGCTGGAGGACTTCAACGCGACGGTCGCCCCGGTCGCGCAGGTCAACGCCGACCTCTTCATCGTCCTCGATCGCACCTTCGCCGCCTTCGCCCAGGTCTCGCGTCCCTACATCCAGGAAACGATCTCCAAAGGACCCGCGACCCTCGACACCGCGAATGCCGACCTGCCGGTAATACGCCCCTTTCTGCACGACTCCGAACGGTTCTTCGCCGCCTTCCAGCCTGGCGCCAAGGCGCTAGCCGAAACCTCGCCGACGATCGACGCGGCGCTGCGAGCCGGCACCCCGGTACTGAAGGAATCGCCGATCTTTGACGCTCAGCTCAACCCAACCGCCAATGCGCTGCTTGCCTTCCAGGAAGCACCGGGCGTCTTCAACGGGCTCGATCTCCTGATCGACACCAACGAAACGCTGAACCCGGCGATCAAGTTCATCGCCCCCGCGCAGACGACCTGCAACTACCTGACGCTGGCCTTCCGCAACCTCGGCAGCGCCTTCAGCCAGGGCAACGGCGCGGCCACCTGGGTGCGGGCGATCTCCTTCCAGGTGCCCGAAGGGCCGAACAATGAGGGCAGCCCGGCTTCGGCACCAGCCAACGGCGGTGGCCCGGAAGCCTCGCTCAATCACCTCCACTACAACCCCTATCCGAACACCGATTCCCCCGGCCAGACCCCCGAGTGTGAGGCCGGCAACGAGCCCTACCTGAAGGGCAAGACGGTGATCGGAAACGTGCCGGGAAACCAGGGCACAAAGACTTCCGGCCAGCTGAAGGAAGGCGGCTGATGGGACGCCTGCCCGAGCGCGACGTCAAAGCCGTGGCGGAAGGCCGCGGCATCTTCGGCTGGCACCCGAGTAATGCGGTGATCGCCGCGGTCTTCATGGCGATCATCATCATCGGCCCCTACCTCGCCTTCACCGGACACGTGCCGTTCACGAGCTATGGCTATGAAGTCAAGGCGACCTTTGCCAACGGGGTCAACATCTCGACCAAATCTCCGGTGCGGATCGCCGGCGTTGAAGTTGGCGAAGTGATCGGGGTCGAACGCGACGGCGACGCGACCACGGTCACCTTTACCGTCGACGGGTCGGGGCGCCCGATCCACAAGGACGCCTTTGCTGAGATCCGCCCGCGGATCTTCCTCGAGGGCAACTTCTTCATCGAACTCGAGCCGGGCAGCCCGAGCGCGCCCGAACTCGGCAGCGGTGAAACAATCCCCGTCAGCCACACCTCGACCGCGGTCCAGCTCGACGAGATCCTGACCGCGCTGCAGTCGCCGGTGCGCGCCAACCTCGGCAGCCTGCTCGAGGGCCTGGGGGCGGCCCTGAACGAAAAGCCGACCGCCGCCGAAGACGCCACCCAGCTGCCCGCTGTGCGTGGCAAAACGGGCGGCGCGGCCCTCAACGGGGTCTTCAAATACGGGGGCGACGCCGGCCGCTATGGCGCCCAGACGACCAACGCCCTGCTCGGTACCAGCCCCGGTGACCTCTCGCGGGCGATCGCCGGCGCCGGTCGCACCTTCGGCGCCTTCGCGCGCCGCGACGCCGACCTGCAGAGCCTGATTGTCAACTTCGACGTCTTCACCGGCGCGCTCTCCAACCAGTCGGCGCACCTCGAACAGACACTGCAGCATTTCGCCCCGACCCTGAACACCGCGCACAGTTCGCTGGTCAACCTCAACCGGGCGCTGCCGCCGCTGCGCGCCTACGCGATCGCGCTGACCCCGGCGGTCGCCGAACTGCCAGGGTTGATCTCAGCTTCCAAACCGTGGCTAAAGCAGGCGCGCCCGCTGCTCTCGGGCAAGGAGGGCGGCGGCAGCGCCCGGCTGCTGGCGGAATTGACCCCCGGGCTGGCCGGCGCGGCGGTGGAAGGGAAGTCCAACACCCTGCCCCAGCTCAACCAACTCTCGCTGTGCTCGAGCAAGGTCCTGATCCCGACCAGCGATCAGACCATCAACGATGCCTCCAGCACCGGCGGTCCCAACTACCGCGAGTTCTTCTACACGCTGACCGATTTCGCCGGCCAGAGCCAGAACTTCGACGGCAACGGGTCCTACTTCCGGCTCCAACCGGGGGGCGGAGACGTGTTGGTTGAAGAGTCCAACCCCAGTGGAAATCTGCCCACCGACAAACAGAACTTCGCCTTCGCGACAACCGCCCCCCAGGGCACCCAGCCGCTGCTCGGCGGGCGCCCGCCGCTGAAGCCTGAAGTCCGCTGCGACAAGAACCCGGTCCCCGACATCAACAGCGGACTCGGCGAAGTTCACCCCCCGACCCTGGTGCCGGTCAAATGAGCGAGCAGAAGAAACCCTCGCGCCTGCGCCACTTCACGACGACGCTCTCGCGCCAGTCGCGAGGTCGCAGCAAAGACTCGATCGCGATCGTCGTCCTGATCGTCGCGGGTCTGGCGATGATGCTCTTCATCTTCACCCAGCAGAAAGCCTCGTTGCCGTCATGGGCGCCGTTTGTCGGCGAAGAATTCGTCCACATCACGGGCGAGTTCGAAACCGCCCAGGCCATCGCCCCCGGGCAGGGACAGGCGGTCGACATCGCCGGAATCCAGGTCGGCAAGATCAGCTCGGTCGCGCTCGAAGACGGCCACGCTGTGATCGGCATGGACATCGAGCCCAAGTACATGGAACTGATCCATCCTGACGCGACGCTTCTGATGCGGCCCAAAACCAATCTCGACGACATGGTCGTCGAGATCACCCCCGGCACTGCTCCGGGCCATCTGGAAGCGGGCGACAACATCCCGCTCGCGCAGACCAAATCCAACACCAACCTCGACGCCTTCCTCGCCACCCTCGACGCCGACACCCGCCAGTACCTGCAGCTGCTGCTCGCCGGCGGCGCCCAGGGGGTCGGCGACGGTCACCAGCTGGCCGGCGCCTTTCGACGCTTCGAACCCTTTGTCGGCTACGTCGCCAAACTCAACAAGGCAGTAGCCCAGCGCCGCGTCGCACTCGCTCACGTGATCCATAACTTCGGCACGCTGACCACCGAACTGGGGCGCCGCGACACCGAGATCGAACGTTTTGTGAGCGGCTCGAACGGGGCGCTCGGTGCCTTTGCCCACCAGCAGCAGGCCCTGCAGGAATCCCTGGTCGAGTTCCCAAGCACATTGGTCGCCGCCGAGGCCGGCTTGGCGAGCTCGAACAAGTTCTCGATCGCAGCCCGGCCGGCCTTGATCAGCTTGATCCCCCAGGCCGAAGCGCTGGGCCCCGCGTTCAAGGCGAGCGAGCGCTTCTTCGGCCAGACGACGGTCCCGATCCGCGACCAGATCCGACCCTTCACCCGTCAGATCCGACCGGTGCTCACCCACACCAAGCAGGCGGCGCCGGATCTAAAGAAGACGGTCGCCGGTTTTGGCAACAGTCTCGGCGCCCTCAATTCTTTCTTCAACGAGCTCGCCTACAAGCCCAGCGGCTCCAAGCAGAGCTTCCTCTTCTATCTGCCCTGGCTCAACCACGACCTGAACGCGACCTACAACCTCCAGGATGCCGGCGGCCCGATCCAGCGCGGCCTGGTCGAGATCTCCTGCACCGGCAGTGACCTCGGCTACGGCCTCGGCGGGCTCAAACCGTATGTGAAGACAATCCTGCTCGGAGTCCGCATCCCGCGCACCGATCAGCTGCCAGAAGTGTCGGAACCGAAGGCCGGCATCAAATGTGGGCCGGGGACATGAGCAAGCGCGCGCCCAGCACCACGCAGCTGCTCGTGATCGCCGCCTTCGCACTGTCGTGCTTTGGCATCCTGCTCTTCCTCTGGATCACCTTCGGCGGGCCGACCCCGTTCAAGGCAAAGCCATACGAAATCACGATCCCCTTCAGCGAGGCCGCCCAGCTCGCCGAACAGTCCGACGTGCGGATCTCGGGTGTCAACGTGGGCAAAGTCCAGAGCATCGCCCGCAACCCCGGCAAGTTGGCGATCGCGACGATCGACATCGAAGACCAGTACGCGCCGCTGCCCCGTGACACGCGGGCGATCCTGCGAACCAAGACGCTGCTCTCAGAGACCTACGTCGAATTGACGCCCGGCAATCGCGATGGACCAAAGCTCCAGGACGGGGAAACGCTGCCGGCCGCAAACGTCGCCAGTTCGGTCCAGATCGATGAGATCTTCCGGACCTTCAACCCCCAGACGCGAGCGGCTTTCCAGGAATGGATGCAAAATGTCGCGATCGCGATCCAGGGCCGCGGGCTTGACTTCTCAAACGGCCTCGGCGAACTCGACACCACCTTCACCGAATTCGACAAACTCTTCCGGGTTCTCGACACCCAGAGATTGGCGGTACGCCAGCTCTTCAGCAATGGCGCGGTCGCCCTGCAGGCTTTCCGCGGCCGTGAAGGGCAGCTCGCCGATCTGATCCGCGCTGCCGACGGGGTCTTCCACACGACAGCAGCGCGCGACCAGGACATCGAAGCGCTGTTCCGCGCCTTCCCGACCTTCGAGGACCAGTCCAGGCTGACCTTAAATCGACTCAAAGCATTTGCGATCAACACCGACCCGCTTGCCCGCCAGCTCGTACCTGCCGCCGAACAGCTCTCGCCGACCCTGGTCGCCTTCGGCAAGCTGGCCCCTCAGGCCAAGGCCTTCTTCGAAGGCTTCGGTCCGGTGATCGCCAAGTCGACCACTGGCTTCCCGGCGCTGCGCAAACTGCTGCGCGACGATTTTCCGCCCTTCCTGCGCGCCGCCGATCCGTTCCTGCGAAACCTGAACCCGATTCTCACCGGTCTGGGCAATTACAAGCACGAGATCACCGCGGCGATGGCAAATGTGCCGGCCGCGACCCAGGCGGTCACGCCCAGCGAATTGGGCCCAGCGCAGCACTACCTGCGCGCGATGGGTCCGTTTAACCCCGAATCGCTGGCGACCTTCTCTAGCCGCGTCTCGATCAACCGCACCAACGCCTACACCCAGCCGCTCTCATATAAGAACCTCGCCGCCGGCTTGCCGAGCTTCAACACGCACGGATGCACCGGGGTGACGGCAGCGCTCAATCCGAACACGCCGAATGAACCTGCCTTCAACGAACGGGTCGAAAACGGCGACATTAAAAAAGCGACCGAATTCTTTGAACTGCTGAAGAAATATGCCTTCGCCGGACAGGAAAATTCGGCCAACATCGCTGCCCCTGCCTGCACCCAGCAGGCTCCCTTCCCGCCGATCTTCGGCAGCGGCCCGGCAACTACCTACCAGCACACACTCGAACAGGGCAAATGAGGTTGTCAAAGCGATCCTTTCCTCTGCCAGGGGGTTTAGAGCTAGTAATTGTTGGTAGCTTGGCGGGATACGGGAAAGAGAATGACGCCGCCAATCGGTCGCTCTGAGGATCGGCCGCAAAGGAGAAAGAAAGAGAAATGCGCAAGCGTCTTACGTGGATAATCGCCGTCGGAGCTGCAGGAGCCCTGCTCTTTGCGGGCGTTGCCAGTGCCTACAAGCCGGCGGTGATCAAGGTCGGCAATCTGGTCCTCACCTTCAACGGCGGCTTCTCGCCGACCAAGCTCTCGAAGACGAAGCCGACCCCGATCGCGCTCAACGTCTCGGGCAAAATCGAAACCGACGATCACACCCAGCCGCCGCCGATCACGAGCTTCATTCTCGAAACCGACAAAAACGGCTCCGTCGACGCCAAGGGCCTGGCGACCTGCAAGCAGGGCCAGCTCGAAGCGCGGACCACGGTCGACGCCAAAAAAGTTTGCGGTCCGGCTTTGATTGGATCTGGCAACACCCAGGTCCAGCTGCTCTTCCCCGAATCACAGCCGGTTCAGCTCAAGAGCCAGCTGCTGATCTTCAACGGCGGCGTCAAGGGGGGCACGACGACCCTCTTCATCCATGCCTATCTGTCGAATCCGGTCACCGCGGCGCTGGTGACGACGGTCAAAATCACCAAAATCCACAACGGCCGCTACGGACTCAAATCGGTCGCCACGATTCCGAAGATCTCCGGCTACGCGGGCTCGGTGACGAGCTTCAATCTGACGATCAATAAAAAATTCACCTCCAATGGCAAGAAGGTGAGCTACCTCGCGGCGAAATGCACGAACGGGACGATCGTCGCCCAGGGCGAAGCCATCTTCCACGACGGCACCAAAGCCAAAGGCGGAGTGGTTCGGCCCTGCACGCCGACCAAGTAGTTGGGTAGCGCCTGGGCTTAGATCTCGGGACGAAAAGGGGCAATAAGAGAGGCGGCCGTTTGGCCGCCTCTCTTAGTTCTCAGCGCCGAGCGCAGCCGGCTACCGCTTGCCGGTGCTCGCGCGGGGCCCAGGAATGGCAGCGCGATCCGGGCAGGCGGCCGCGGCGACGCGCTCGACCCAGGGGGTCCTGGCTTTGACCCAAAGCCCCGCGCGGTATCGCCGAGCAGGGTTCCCAACAGGGCGTCATAGGAGGCTGAGAGGCACTCCTCCCCGCTGGAGAAGAGCTCATAGAAGGCCTTCTTCCTCAAGAGGCCGGCGATGCCGACCACGACGACCACTTGGGTCTCGGGGTAGCCGCGCTTGAAATCGACCGCGATCATTGCCGCCAGGATGCGCTGGTGTTGGGATCGCTCAGGCCTCCCGCGGCAACCCGTGTCTGCCACGCGGTGGGCGCTCACTGGCCCTGGCTGCGGATCTACCGGAAGTCGCCGAAAGACTGCAAAGCAGGGGGATGGGCCCCAGCCGCTAAAATCTCGGCCCGATGGGAGGAGGCCGAAAATTCGCTGCGCTGCTGCTTGCCCTCGCCTGCACCGCGGCTCTCGGCGCCTGCGGTGGCGGTAGCTCGAGCACCGCCAGCACCGAACAGACGACGGCCACCGTGCCCAGCGGCGAAACCGGCGGCGAAGGAGCCCAGCCGCAGTCGACCGAAAATCATCCCGGCGGCGCTAAGTCCGAAAAGAAGTCGGCCTCGGGATCAGAATCTGGAGGCGGGAGTCATGCGGGCGAACGCAGCGCCAGCTTCCGAACCCCCGGCGGCGATAACAGCATCCAGGAATTCGGCGAAGAAGCCGGCGGCTCAGAACGGGCCAAGGCGACGGCGACGATCCGCACCTACTACAGGGCCAGCGAACACAAAGAATGGGCGAAGGTCTGCGCGCTGCTCTCGCAAAAAAACCTCGCCCAGATCGAGCAGTTCGCTTCGAAAATCCCCAAAGTGAAAAGCAAAACCTGCCCCGGAGTGATCGAACTGGTCAACGCCCAGGCGCCCGGCCGTCCCCCCGACACAATGAAGGGCGCTGTGGTCAGCCTGCGGGTCGAAAAAGGCGATGGCTTCGCCCTCTACCACGGCATTGACGGCAAACCCTACTCCTACACGCTGAGGCTCGAAAATGGGGAATGGAAGCTGACGAGCTTGGGCCCGACCCCGCTCAGCTACTAGTCAGGCGGCGCGCAGACTCGGCTCCTCGCCGAGCCAGATAACCTGGTCGCGATCGGGGCCGACCCCAACCAGGCGGATCGGCACGCCGATGAACTCGGCGATGAAGTCCAGATAGGCGCGGGCCTGGGGGGGCAGTTCGGCCTCGCTGCGTAGCGCCTCGATCCCGGTGTCGAATCCCGGCAGCTCCTTGTACTCGGGGAGCGCCGAGTGCAGGATCGACTGGTGGTAGGGAAAGCTGTCGAGGACCGCGCCCTCCTTTGAGCGATAGCGGACCGCGAGCCGCAGCGGATCGATCCCGCGCAGGACGTCGAGCTTGGTGATCGTCAGCGCCGTCATCCGATTGAGCCGCGCCGCATAGCGCAGGGCGACCAGGTCGATCCAGCCGCAGCGACGCTCGCGGCCGGTCGTCGTGCCGTACTCGTGGCCACGCTCGATCAGGCGCCGGCCAACCGCGTCGTGCAGCTCGGTGGGAAATGGGCCGGCGCCGACCCTGGTCGCGTAGGCCTTGGCCACACCCCAGACCTCGTCGATGTCGGTCGGCCCGACCCCGGCCCCGACGGTCGCCGCGCCGGCGATCGGGTTCGAGGAGGTGACGAACGGATAGGTGCCGTGGTCGAGGTCGAGCATCGTCGCCTGCGCACCCTCAAAGAGCACCGTGCGCCCGGCGTCGAGGGTCTCCCAACAAAGTCGCGCGGTGTCGGCGATGTGGGGCTCCAGACGGTGGCCATAGCTGACGTGTTCCTCGGTCATCGTGTGCAGGTCCAGGCGGGGGTCGGGGGTGTCCTCAAGCGGCTGCTCGGCATCGCGCTCACCGCCCTCACCGGCCTCCTTTCGCGCCTTGCGGCGGCGCACCGATAGTTCGCGCAGTGCCTGCTGCTTGGGCTCAAGCGCGGTGCGGATCTTGGCCCGCAGGATCTTCTCATCGAGCAGGTCCTGGACGCGGATGCCGAGCCGCAGCGCCTTATCGGCGTAGCAGGGCCCGATCCCACGTCGGGTGGTGCCCAGTGAGAGCTTGCCGAGTTTCATCTCGCCGGCGGTGTCGAGCAGCACGTGGTAGGGCATGATCAGATGGGCGTTGGCCGAGATCCTCAGGTTGCTGACGTCGACACCTCGGCGACGCAAGCCGTCGATCTCACCGAGCAGGATGCGCGGGTCGAGGACGACGCCGTTGCCGATCACGCAGGTCTTGTCTGAGTAGAGGATTCCCGAAGGGATCAGGTGGAACTTGAACTCCTCGCCGTCGCGGACGATCGTGTGGCCGGCGTTGTTGCCGCCCTGGAAGCGCACGATCATGTCGGTCTGATCGGCGAGCAGGTCGACGACCTTCCCCTTGCCCTCATCCCCCCACTGGGCACCGACTATGACTACTCCTGGCATGAGCTCGGAATTGTGCTGCAAACGCGGGCGGTTCGCATGCTGGCCCTGACCCCGGCGACCCTGGCGGGCTCAGGCGGCCTTGCCGAGGCGCCCGTCGGCACCGCGGAGGATTATCGGATCTCCGCACATCTGCATCAGGCGCGAGAAGGTGCGTTTGCCGATCTGTTCCTCGACCAGCATTTCGGGATTTCGCTCGCGGCGCTGTTCGCGCTCGATTCTCTCCCTGTCCTCGACCTCGATCTGTTTTGCGTTGGTGGTGAAGAGGATCGAGCGCTCCGTCTCATAGCGCTCGTTGACGATCGAGTAGAGCTGCTCGATCACCCAGTCGGTCTGGCGCTCGGCGCCGAGGTCATCGATGTGGAGCAGGTCGACCGAGGTCAGCCGATCAAAGAACTGGGCGTAGGAATCGCCGCCCGGCTCGGCGTCATAGGTTCGCCTGATCCTGGCGAGCAGCTTTGGCATCGAGTAGATCGCGACCGAATGCCCGGCCTCAAGCGCGGTTTTTGAGATCAGCATCGCGAGCGTCGTCTTGCCGGTCCCGATATCGCCCAGAAACCAGATCCCCCTGCCGCTGGTGAGATTCTCATCCAGTCTGTCGAGGTATTTCTTGACCCGTTGAACCTCGAGCTCGGGCAGCTCGGTGACCGGCGGGCGATCGAAGGAGACGCCGCGGTAGCGCGGCGGGATCACCGACGCGACGCCGCGGTTTCGACCCCGTTTGAGCCGCTCCGCGCGGCACTCGCAGGGCCGGGCGACATCCTCGGGGCCGAGGATCCAACCCGAGCCGTCACAGACACCCAGAGGGCAGGCCTGGTCGCGAAACGGCTCCGAGCGGGCGATCGCCATCAGAACTCAGGCCCCGCCGCCGCGGCATCCCCGATCGAGGCCTCGACCCCGGCCGGCTGCTCGACCGGTTCCTGTCGCCCGGAGTGGTCGGCGAACTTCGGGTAGCGGTCGAGGAAGACCAGCTTCTGGGAGCCGATCGGCCCGTTTCGATGCTTGGCGACGATCACATCCGCGAGTCCGTCGGGCTCCTCTTCTGGATCGCGGTAGTAATCCTCGCGAAAGAGGAAGGCGACCAGATCGGCGTCCTGCTCGAGGTTGCCCGACTCGCGCAGATCCGAGAGCATCGGCTTTGGTGGAGTGCGCTGCTCGGGGGCTCGCGAGAGCTGGGAGATCGCCAGCACCGGTACCTCAAGCTCGCGGGCGAGGATCTTCAGACCGCGGCTCATCTGCCCGACCGCCTCGACCCGGTTGGCGCGGTGATCGTCGGCCCTCATCAGCTGGATGTAATCGACGATGATCAGGCCCAGGCCGCCCTGGTCTTGGGCTTGGGCGTGCAGGCGCCGCGCCTTCGCTCGCAGGTCGAGAATGCCGAGGTCAGAAGAGTCGTCGAACCAAAGCGGCGCCTGCTCGAGCTCGTTACAGGCCCGGACCACCTTGGGCCAGTCCTTCTGGGTGACCTGGCCCTTGCGCAGCTTGTCGCCCGAGATCCGGGCCCGGCAGGCGATGAAGCGCTGGGCGAGCTCGACCTCAGACATCTCGAGCGAGAAGAAGGCGACCGGCAGTTTGTGCTTCATCGTCACGTTTTCGGCGATGTTGGCAACCAGTGCGCTCTTGCCCATCGCCGGGCGCGCCGCGACGATGATCAGGTTGCCGGGCTGAAAGCCGCCGGTGATCGCGTCAATGTCGCGAAAGCCCGAGGGTGTGCCGGTGAGTTCGAGCTCGCCGGTGGAGAGCTTCTCGAGCCGGTCGACCTCCTCGTGGAGGATCTCCGAGAGCAGGCGGAAGTCGCTCGCCTGCTCCCTGTGGGCGACGTCGAAGAGCAGCTTCTCGGCGCGCTCTGAGAGCTCGCGCGGCTCGCCGTCGCGCTCATGCACCCAACCCTGGATCTCCTGTCCGGCACCGAGCAGCCGCCGCAACAGGGAGTTCTGCTGGACGATCTCCGCGTAGTGCTTGGCGTTGCCCGCCGCCGGCACCTTGGCCGCCAGCTCAGAGACGTAGTGTTTGCCGCCCGCTGCCTCGATCTCATTGCGCTGGACCAGCGCCTCGCTGACGCTCAGCTCATCGACGGGCTTGGAGGCCGAGTAGAGGTCGTGCACGCAGCGGAAGATCGCGGCGTGCTTGTCGAGATAGAAGTCCTCCGCGTTTAGCTTCACCTCGTCGATCACCCTGGTCAGGGTCGGCTCGGCGACGAGCATCGCGCCGAGAACCGATTCCTCGGCCTCGATGTTTTGGGGCGGAACGTGTGCGCTGGGAGCCTGTGTCATCGCTGCAGACAAGAAACCACACCGACAGGTCGGCTGTTTTCAGAGAAGCCGCTAGTTCGGGATTTAGGCCGGGGGGATGAGTCCCTCGGCCTCCTGGCGGCGCTCGCCACGGCGCAGCATGCGGCCGGTGAGGATGGCGATGCTGAGGATCGCCGCCGTGCCGAGACTGAGCTGGACGCTGAGCAGACCCTCGCGGGTCCAGTAGACGTCGCGCAGGTCGAGCAACAGCGCGGCCTCATCGAAGGTGAGGCCCATCCCGACCCCCATCGGCAGCGCCAGGCGCTCGCTGAGTATCTCCTCGTTACTCAACAAAGCCGCGGTTCCAGAGGCGAAGCCGAGCACGATCCCCGGCACGAAGTGGTGGATATGGCGCCCGCCGACCCGGATATCGCGAAACGGACCCCAGCCCTCGTGAATTCCCCAGGCGGAGATCCTGACCACCGCGAATGAGCCGAGGAAGCCGGCGAGGAGATTGAAGAGGATCGTTTCGCTGCGCGGCGCCTGCTCATAGCCGACGACCGCGACGCCGACCGTGTCAAGTGCCGCGGCGGGCGCCGCTTCGACCAACCCCTCGTGATGGTCCCGGTCACCGCGAGCGCGGCGGCGCAGCATGCGGCCGAACTGACCGACGAGCACTGCACCGGCACCGGCCAGGGCGACAGCGGCGAGACCGACGGTGGCTCGTTCGGAGCGCACCCAGCCGAGCCTGCGCCGGTAGGGGACGGCTACTTCTCCTCGGTGACGATCGTCTTCACCGAGGCGACCGTGCCGTCGGCGAGCTCAATTTCGACCATATGGGTACCGATCTCGCGGATCGGTTGCTCGAGTTTGACCTTACGTCGATCGATACGCAGGTCACGCGCGTCGCGGATCGCATCGACGATCTCTTTGGGCCCGACCGAGCCGAAGAGCTTGCCGTCCTCCCCAGCCCGCTGGTAGATCGTGAGGACGGTCTTGGAGAGCAAGGAGGCCGCCTCGACTTCGCGCGCGGTGCGCTCGCGCTCGGCCTTCTCGGCCGCATCGCGACGGCGCTGAGCCTCCTCCAGCGCACCGGCGCTAGCCGGCATCGCCAGCTTGCGCGGGATCAAGTAGTTGCGCAGATAGCCGGGGGCGACATCAATCGGATCGCCGCGCCGGCCGAGCTTCTCGATGTCCTCGAGCAGGACAGCCTGGGTCATCTTGGTCCTACCGCTCTCCGACGTAGGGCAGCAGGGCGATCTCTCGGGCTCGCTTGACCGCGATTGAGAGCTGGCGCTGGTGCTTGCGCGAGAGTCCGGTCACCCGTCGTCCGCGCGTCTTGCCCTTGTCGGAGAGGAAGCGACGCAGGAGGTTGAGGTCCTTGTAGTCGACTTCCTCGGAATTGATCCGCGTGTATTTGCGCGGGCGCATCCGCTCCGCGGTGCGCCTCCCGCGCCGCGCCGAAGAGGCGCCACCGGTGCTGTCCTTGGTTCGTGGCATATCGGCCGGGAATCCTACAGATCCCCGGCCGGAATCCCCGCCGGGCTAAAAGGGGATGTCGTCCTCGCCGCCACCACCGACCGCCGCACCCTCGAAATCGGAGGTGTCGGCGGGCACGTCGGAGCTTGGACTGAAACCGCCGCTCTCCCCGCCCGCGGAGCCCGATCCGTCGCGCGAGCCGAGAAACTGGACCGAGTTGGCGATGATCTCAACGCTCTGGCGTTTGCCGCCGCCGTCTTTGGCCTCCCACTCGCGCCAGTCAAGGCGCCCCTCGACCGCAACCGGACGGCCCTTGGAGAGATAGTTGGCGCAGTTCTCGCCCTGCGCACCCCAGACCGTCACATCGAAGTAGTTGGGCTTGTCGACCCATTCGCCACTCTGCCCGTCTTTGCGCCGGCTGTTGACCGCGACCCGCAGCTTGCAGATCGCGGTTCCGCCTCCGGTATGGCGCAGCTCTGGGTCACGGGTCAGGTTCCCGGTGATGACCACCACATTCACATTCGAAGCCGCCACGGCTCTCACTCCTCTGAATCGCTTTTTCCGGACCCCAGTCTACGAGCGTGATCGGCGCGTCTCGGCGCCTGCCGAGGGGAATGTCCGCAAAGAGCGGGGCTAATCGGAGGAGGCGTCGTCTTCGCCGGAGGGGGCGGCGACCGGACTCGGCGCCGCGCTCGGCGGGCCGCCGCGCTCGCGCTCGCGCGCCGGCGCGGGGGCGGCGCCCGCCGGGGGCACCATTACCGGCGCCTCGGGGTCGACTTTGAAGATGCGAAAGCGCAGAACCCCGTCAGCGATCTTCAGATTGTGGTCGAGGCGCTCGAGCAGCTCGGTGGGGGCCTCAAATCGAAACCAGCGGTAATCGGCCTCGTTGGCGCGGTTTATCTCATAGGCCATCTTGCGCAGGCCCCAGTTGTTCTCGTGCTTGAGCGAGCCGCCCTCCTCGATCTGGGCGCGCGCCTCCTGCGCGAGCGCGTCGCGGCGCGGCGCGTCGCGCCCTGGGTCGAGCATCAGGACCAACTCGTATTCGCGGGGGGAAGCCAAAACGGCGTCGCACTATAGCCGCCCCGGGGTTCTCGGCGAGGCAGAGCAGCACCGCTGTGCTCGCCACCTGAAGCCAAACCCGGGCAGCCGGGAGGGCGATCCGCCGGTGCCGGTAGGCGAACTCGGGTGACGAACAGGCGCTTGCTCAGGCCCCGATCTCGCCGCCTGCCTCCTCCTCGACGCTGGCGTGAAGGACACCCGTCTTGATGCTCCAGCCCTGGCGGCGGCCCATCGCGGTGACGATCAGCACGTAGATCACTTCGACCACGGTCTGAACCCCGCGCACGGCGATCGCGATCAGCGATCCGACGGCGAAGCTCTGACCCGGGACAGCTCCCTTCACCGCCCAGGCAAATACCGCGTCCCGGACGCCGAGCCCGGCGGGGGCAATCAGGGTGGCAAGCGCCGCCACATAGCCCAGCGCCTGCGCGGAGCCGACCGTGAAGATGTCATTGGCGGAGATCGGGCTGACCGATCTGGCGACGCAGTAGACGCTGAGCGACATCACGCCCCAAACGACCAGGTAATAGCCGAGCAGGACGAGCACCCGGCGCATCGAGATCACGACCGGCAGTGGCTCGCGACCGAAGGCACGCAGGACCCGATTGGAAAGCGGCCCGAAGATGCTCGGGTGCAGAAGTGCAATCGCGAGCGGGATCAGCAACAAGAACGCCCAGCGCAGCGGCTGGCCCTGTAGATCGGGATGGGTGACGAAGAAGTAGGCGGAGAAGACGATCGCCGAGGTCGCGGTGATCGCCTGTTCGTAGACGATGCTGGCGAGGGTGATTCGCCGCGGCACGCCGGTTCGCTCGGAGAGCAGCATCCGGCCCAGGACGTAGAGGACGCTGCCCGGTACATAGCGGGCGAGCAGCGGCTGTCCCCAGGCGACCTGGGCCTGGCCGACGCCGATCCGGTAGTCGAGGAAGCGCAGGGTCAGGTCCCAGCCAAGGGCGGAGAGGGCGTAGAAGAGGGGCAGGATCAAGAACGCCGGAATCAGCCAGAGGACGTGGAAGTGCACGCCCTTGGCTTCGATCTCAGACCACTGGTTGATCACGGTGAGGACGAGGAACCCGAAGATCAGCAGCGCGATTCCGAGCTGGATCGCAAGCTGGAGCTTTTTGCTACGCGGCGGCCGGGTCCCGAGCCGAGCCCCGGCCTCTCCGATCCGGTGCAGAAGTGGTCGGTCGCGCTCCACGAGCACCGCACCTTAGTGAGGGGAGAGGAGTGACAATGTCGGGATGGGCGAGTTCGAGCTGTTGGCGCGGGTCCGGGAGCGGCTGCCCCCGGCGGGGCCGCGGCTGAGGGTTGGCTCGGGCGACGATGCCGCCGTCACGGTGCCGGGCGGAGCGACCGCCACCTCTCTCGACGCGGTGGTCGAGGGTGTGCACTTCAGCCGGGAGCGCGCGAGCCTGCGCCAGATCGGCGGCAAGGCCCTGGCCGCCGCGCTCTCTGATCTGGCCGCCATGGGGGCCGAGCCCGGGGAGGCCTACACCTTCCTCGGCGTGCCCACCGACCTCGACGAGGAGGGCTGCTTGGAGCTACTCGACGGGATCGCCGCGGTGGCGGCTGCGACCGGCACGACGCTGGCCGGCGGAGACCTCAGTCGCTGCGCGGTGCTGAGCGTGGCGATCACGGTCGTCGGCCACGCCCCGGCCCCCGAGCGTCTGATCCGGCGCTCGGGAGCACGCCCGGGCGATCAGCTCCTGCTCACCGGCGAGTTGGGTGGGGCCGCCGCTGGCCTGCTCGCTCTCGCAGAGCAAGGCGATCGGCTCGCCGCACTCCCCCAGGCTAAGATCGACCCGCTGCTTGCGCGCCAGCTCGAACCGGTTCCGCGCCTGGCGGCCGGCCGGGCGCTCGCCGCGAGCGGCGCGAGGGCGATGATCGATCTCAGTGACGGCCTCGGGGCAGACGCCCGCCACCTCGCCGAGGCCAGCGGCGTCGGCCTGCGGATCGAGGCCGCGTCGCTGCCACTTGCCGCTGGTCTCAGCGACCTCGCCGCGGCGCTGCAGCGCGACCCGCTGGAGCTCGCCGCGTCCGGGGGCGAGGACTACGAGCTGCTCGCCGCGATCCCCGCCGCCGGGCTCAATATCGAGGCACTGGCGACGGGCGCCGAAACTCCGCTGCGCAGGATCGGGGAGGTGGTGAGCGGCGCGGGAGTCGAGATCAGGCTGCCCGGGGGCCGGGTGCTGGAGCCCGGCGGATACGAGCACCTCTGTTAAACGAGGAGGGATCCTCGACCAGCAGCTCGCGCACCCCGCGGCGCCGCAACATTGCCTCCGCGATCAGGGCGGGCTTGGGCCGGTAGTCGCCATTTTCGACGAGACTCTTCAGTCGCTCTGACTGCATGACTCTCATATCGGCCGCCGGCGCTGGATCCTGAGTACTTGGTAGTAGCACATTTGTCCAAGCGGGCGGCGAAGAGGCATCCAATCGGCCTTTCACCGCCCGCCGGTGCAGGGGGATTACCCTTCTCCTGTGAGCAATGGGTCGGCCCGCATTCTCCTAGTCGATGACGAGCAGTCGATCCAAACCCTGCTCAGCTACCCACTGCGCAAGGACGGCTACCACGTGACCGGCGCTCACGACGGTAGCGAAGCCCTCGAGCGCTTCGATGAGGCGCGTTTTGATCTGGTCATCCTCGACCTGATGCTGCCAAAACTTGACGGTGTCGAGGTCTGCCGCCAGCTCCGCTCCCGCAGCCAGGTCCCGATCATCATGCTGACCGCGAAAGGTAGCGAGACCGACAAGGTCGCCGGTCTTGAGGTCGGCGCCGATGACTACATCACCAAGCCCTTCTCGATGCGGGAGTTCCGCAGTCGTGTCAAGGCCGCGCTGCGCCGCTCGCGGATGCTCGGCAACACCCCCGAGGATGAGACGATCGAGCGGGGCGAGCTGAAGATCGACTTCGGGCGGCGGCTGGTGACGCTGCGTGGGGAGGAGGCGCGCCTCACCTATGTCGAGTTCGAGATCCTCGGAGCACTGGCCCGCTCTCCAGGGCGGGTGCTCAGCCGGGAGACTTTGCTCGAGCACGTTTGGGGTGACTCTGAGTACCGTGATCCGCGCACGGTCGACGTGCACATCCGCCACCTGAGGGAGAAGCTCGAGCAGGAGCCCAAAGACCCCGAGTTCCTCTTCACGGTCCGGGGGGTCGGCTACCGCTTCAACGAATGAGGACCCTGCGCACGGCGCTCAGCGGCAGGCTGACCAGAACGGCGCTGGCGATCGCCGTGGCCAGCACCGCGACGATCTACATCTGGGTGGTCACGGTTGAGGGCCAGGTCGGCGTCAAGCACGACATCGTGATCGGCGGCCTGTTCGCCGCCGCCGTCGCCTTCGTGATCGGCTACTTCAGCGCCCAGCAGGTGGCCCGGCGACTGAACCGGATCGAGGCCGCCGCCCGCAAAATCGCCGACGGCGATTTTGGCTCTCGGATCCCGGTCGACTCCGCCGGACAGCTCGGCCGCCTGGCGCGCACCTTCAATGAAATGCAGCGCCGGCTGGCCGAGCTCGACGGCGCTCGCAAGCAGTTCGTCGCCAATGCCTCCCACGAGCTGCGCACCCCGATCTTCAGCCTCGGCGGCTTCGTCGAGCTGCTTGAGGATGAGGATCCAAGCCCTGAGGAGCGAGCCGAGTTCGTGCACACGATGCGCGAGCAGATCGAGCGCCTGACCAAGCTGACCACCGATCTACTCGACCTCTCCCAGCTCGACGCCGGGGCGATCGTGGTCCAGGCCGCGTCGGTCGATCTCAGCGCCCTGGCCCGCGACGTCGCCCGTGAGTTTGGACCGCGTGCCGATCTGCACGGCTCGCGATTGGAGTTGCGCCGCCCGAGCCGTCCGGTGATCGCCCGCGCCGACCCAGAGCGGGTGCGCCAGATCACCCGTATCCTGCTCGACAATGCACTCACCCACACCCCGGAGGGCACCAAGGTGACCGTGACCGCCAACTCCGTCAACCGCCGCGCGGAGCTGACCGTCTCCGATGAAGGACCGGGAATCCCCCAACGGGTCCAGGGCCGGATATTCGAGCGCTTCTACACCGCTGAAACCGGCGGCGGTTCGGGGCTCGGCCTGGCGATCGCCCGCGAGCTCGCGCAGCGAATGCGCGGCCGGATCTCGATCACCTCGAATAAACGATTCACTGCCTTCACACTCGATCTACCGCCGGCTGAGGTTCAGGCCGCCGCGCCCCCCCAGGTGCTGGAGGCGGGCGCGTGAGGACGCGCCTCAGCCTGGCACTGGCGGCACTGGCGCTGCTCGCCGGCTGCGGTAGCTCCGGCGGGGGTGAAAGCGTGGCAAGCGCGCCGGTCAGCCCGCCGCGCCCCCAGGTCGCGGTCGAGACCTCCAATGAGGGATTTGATGCCGCCCGGGTTTACCGCGAAGCCGCGCCCGGGGTGGTCACGATCCGCTCAATTTTCGAAGACGGTGCCGCCGAGGGCTCAGGCATCGTCCTCGACACCAACGGCCGGCTGGTCACCAACGCCCACGTCGTCACCGACGACTCGAGCGGCCCTCGCAAGGTGGCCAAAGCCGTCTACGTCGAGTTCCCCGATCGCAATGTCGTCGCCGCCAAAGTGCTCGGCTTCGATCCCTTCGCCGACGTCGCCCTGCTCGAAGTCAAACCCGAAGGTCTGCATCTGCACCCGCTTGCGCTCGGCAGCGACCACGACCTCGTCCCGGGCCAGCCGGTGGCGGCGATCGGCAGCCCCTTCGGCGAGCAGCACTCGCTCTCGGTCGGGGTGATCTCGGCCACCGATCGCTCGGTCAAATCGCTGACCGAATTCGAAATCGAGGGTGCGATCCAGACCGACGCCTCGATCAACCCCGGCAACTCCGGTGGCCCGCTGCTGAACGCCGCCGCGGAAGTGGTCGGCATCAACCAGCAGATCGACACCGAAAGCGGCTCCAACTCCGGCGTCGGCTTCGCGATCCCAATCTCCTCGGTGAAGCGCTCGATCGCCCAACTGGCCGCCAATGGCAAGGCCGAATACGCCTACATCGGGGTCAGCACCCAGCCGCTTTACCCGCAGCTGGCGGAAAAATTGGGCCTCCCCACCGATTATGGCGGCCTGATCGCCGATGTCGTCCCCGGTGGGCCGGCCGATAAGGCGGGCCTCAAGGGGGGCGATGAAAAGATCCACTTCCAAGGCTTCCCCTACAAGGCCGGGGGCGATGTGATCCTCGCCGCCGACGGCCACAAAATCCTGCGCCCGGAAGACCTAGCTCGCGACATCGCGGCCCTGCAGCCCGGCGAAAAGGTGACCGTGACGATCCTCCGCGATGGCAAGGAAAAAGAAGTCGAAGTCACCCTCGGCGTGCGTCCTGACCACGTGACCAGCGGCTGACCAGCACCCCGGCGCCACCTCTAACCGCCCCTGCCTGTAGAACTCCGCTCTTGCTTCAGGAAGTCTCAGTTGGCCAAAAGTCCCTCGCGGACTACACGCACGTCGTCGGCAAGGAGCTGACCGAGCGGATCCGCAGCCTCGCCGAGCCGCTCGAGGGTCAGCGCGTGCTGCACGTCAGCGCCACCGCCTTCGGCGGCGGCGTCTCGGAGATCCTCTACACGATCGTGCCGCTGATGCGTGATGTCGGCCTCGACGCGCACTGGCACGTGATCTTCGGCAAGGAAGAGTTCTTCAACGCCACCAAGCTCCTCCACAATTCCCTGCAGGGGGCCGAGGAGACCCTGAGCGAGGAGCAGTGGCAGGTTTTCGATGAGATCAACGCGATCAACGCCGACGGCCTGCAGGGCGAGTGGGACACGATCGTCGTTCACGACCCGCAGCCGATCGGGCTGCGCGGCGGTGCCTCCCAGAAGTCCCGCAACTGGATCTGGCGCTGCCATATCGACCTCTCGGAGCCAAACCCGGCGCCGATCGCCCGCCTCTTGCCGATGATCGAGGAGTACGACGCGACGGTCTGGCACATGCCCGCCTACGTGCCGACCGGGATCGGTGAGAATGGGGTTCGGATCATTCCGCCGGCGATCGACCCGCTCTCGCCGAAGAACATGGCCTTCTCGCCCGATGACGCGGCCTTCGTCTGCGACCAGTTCGGGATCGACGTCGACCGACCGCTGATCACCCAGGTCTCCCGATTTGATCCCTGGAAGGACCCGATGGGCGTGATTGACGCCTACCGCGACGTCACCAAGGAGGTACCCGAGGCGCAGCTGGCGCTGGTCGGCTCGATGGCGACCGATGACCCCGAGGGCTGGGAGTTCTTCCAAAAGACCTTCGAATACGCCGAGGGCGACCCCGACATCAAGATTCTCAACAACCTCAACAACGTCGGCGCGATCGAGGTCAACGCCTTCCAATCCCAATCAGACGTTTGCCTGCAGAAGTCGATCCGTGAGGGCTTTGGACTGACGGTCACCGAGGCGCTGTGGAAGGGGCGCCCGACGATCGCCGGAAATGTCGGCGGCATCCCCCTGCAGATCGACGATGGCGTTTCGGGCTTTTTGGTCGACACTCCAGCTCAGTGCGCCGAGCGCAGTCTCGAGATCCTCGCCGACCCTGAACTCGGCAAGCGCCTCGGGCGGGCGGGCAAGGAACATGCTCGCCGCGAGTTCCTCTCACCGCGTCTGCTGCGCGACTGGCTCGAGCTGTTCACCGAGCTCGACGCCTAGCGCCGCGGCGCTCGGGGTAGGCTCCTCGGGCATGCCTGACTCCGACCCGCTGATCATCGTCTCCAATCGCGGTCCGGCCCAGTTCGAACTAGATGCGGCGAAAAAGCGCGCCGTCCGTCGCGGCGGCGGCGGCCTGGTCACAGCTCTCTCGGGGCTCGTCTCCCACCGCGACGCGCTCTGGATCGCCTCGGCGATGACCGATGAGGACGTGGTCGTATCCGAGGAACGCGGCGAGCCGGCCGAACTCTCGATCGATGGCATCGAGTATCGGGTCCTCCTCGTCGGCAGCGACCCAGACGCCTATGACCGCTTCTACAACGTGATCGCGAACCCGATCCTCTGGTTCATCCAGCACTACCTCTGGGACCTCTCCAACGCCCCCGACATCCGCCAGCAGGAGCTCGACGCCTGGGATTTCGGCTATCAGACGGTCAACCGCGACATCGCCAACGCCGTGCTCACCCAGATCGCGGGCGCCGAGCGGCCCCTGGTGATGCTCCATGACTATCACCTCTACACCGCCCCCGGGATGATCCGCGAGGCGCGCCCCGACGTTTTTCTGCACCACTTCGTCCACATCCCCTGGTCCCAGCCCGACAGCTGGCGGATTCTGCCGGGGCGGATCCGCGAGGCGATCTTCAGGGGCATGCTCGCCAACGACATCATCGGCTTCCACACCCACGCCTACTGCATCAACTTCATACGCTGCTGCGATGAACTGCTCGAAGCCGAGGTCGATTACGAGCACTGTCTGGTTCGCCACGCCGGCGGGCAGACGCAGGCGCGCGCCTATCCGCTGGGGATCGACGCGGAGCGCCTGCGCAAGGCGGCCGAGTCCCCGCAGGTCGCCGAGGCCGAGCGCGAGGTGCTCGAGCGGCGGCGCAAGTACCTGATCATCCGCGTCGATCGCGCCGACCTCTCCAAGAACGTGCTGCGCGGGTTCACCGCCTTTGACACCTTCCTCACCCAGCACCCGGAGTTCCGCGAGCAGGTCACCTTCATCGCCCACTTGCAGCCCTCACGCCAGGACGTGCCCGAGTACGCCGAGTACCTGGAGCGGATCGAAGCTCTGGTCGCCGTCGTCAATCACCGCCATGGGACCACCGACTGGATGCCGATCGACCTGAAGATCTATGAGAACTTCCACGAGGCGGTGGCCCGCTACAAGCACTTCGACCTGCTGATGGTCAACTCGATCTTCGACGGCATGAACCTGGTCGCCAAGGAGGCGCCGGCGGTCAACACCCGCGACGGAGTTCTGATGCTCTCCGAGAACACCGGCTCCCACGAGGAGCTCGCCGATTGCGCGATCTCGGTCAATCCCTTTGATATCCAGGAGCAGGCCGATGCGATCTACAGGGCGCTGACGATGGATCCCGAGGAGCGCCGCGTGCGGGCCGCCCACCTGAAAGAGATCATCTTTGCGCGCAACCCGGGCGATTGGGTCGATGAACAGCTGGCCGATATCGCCGAGCTGCGCGAGAGCGTCACCTAGCGCCCTGCCGCGGCTTCGCGCACCGCTGCGCCGCCGCTCAGACCGGGATGCGGGTGGTCAGCTGAAAGGCGGTGAGCAGGAGGACGAGCACCTGCAGGCGGCGATCGCGGGAGATCGCCGCCAGGGGCAGCGCCCAGATCAGATACCAGGGCAAGAGCCAGGTGGTTGCGAGCAGAAGTCCAAACCCCGCCCAGCCCGCGGCGCGCACCCAGTCTGCGCCGCGCCAGGTCCAGAGGAGCAGGAAGGCGATCACCGCTCCATACAGATAGATCGCAGCGATCCGGGTCAGGTTCTCGTCGAGCCCCGTCAGCCGCGCGAGCCGAACCGGAGCGCTCAGGTGCGTGGTCCGATCAAGGTTGCGTTCGGCGACCCCAAAGGCGCCGAGCCAGTGCAGGCCGAAGGCCGGCCAGGCGATCGCCACCATCAGGCCGAGGCCGAGCAGGCATCCGACCAAGAAGCGCCCGCGGCGCCGCGAGCCGAGAAGGGCGAAGGGGGAAGCGAAGAGCGCGGAGGCCTTGATTCCAGCGGCGGCGGCGAACGCCAGCCCGCCGCCGAGCTCCTCGGCGGCGAGCACCGCGAAGACCCCGAGCGTCGCGAAGAGCATCGCGATCGCATCGTTGTGGGGGCCGCCGATGACGTGCACGAGGACCAGCGGGTTCAGACCGACGAAGGCCGCGGCTCGCACCGGGTCGACCCCGCGCACGGCGGCCAAACGCGAGATCAGGGCGAGCAGGGCGAGCAGGGTGATCGCGACCAAGACCTTGAGGACGACGACCGCGGCAGCGACCGAGATCCAGGCGAGGGGGTAGGTGGCGAGCGTGAACAGGGGGCCGTAGGCGCTCCTCGCGCTGGTCCAGTCAACTTCAGCGAAGGCGGGATCCCCCGGTGCTGAGGCCGGGCCGTGGGTGTAGGGGTCGAGGCCGTGGGAGACGCCGAGGTGGGCGTAGTCGATGTAGCTGTAGACGTCGTGGGAGAGCACCGGCGGGAGCAGCGCGAAGAGGACGACAAGGAGGATGATCGCCGTCCAGACCACCCGTTTCCCCAGCCTGGGGGCGATCGCCAGGGTGGCGATGTAGGCGAGGAAGCCGAGCCAGATCAGGGCGAAGGCCGCCCCGCCGTGAAGGGTCAGCTAGTTGCTCCCGCCGGTTGGCGAGGCACCGCCGACCCCGGCTTCCCCACCAGTGGAGGGCGGCGGGGAGCGGCTCGGCTGGCTCGGTGGCACGTAGGGCTGCTGGCCGACCCCCGGCGCGTAGGCGTCGGGGTTATAGCCGCCCACCGTTTCCTGGCCCGGCAGCTTCCCTTCTCGTCCTCGCGCCGCCCTTGAGAGATTGTTGGCGGCGGGCTGAGAGGCGGTGAACTGGCCGATGAAGGGCGCCCAGGTGATCGGGGTGCGTGGCTTGCTGAATTCTTCGCAGGGAATTTCGGCGTTTGAGTAGACCGAGTGCCAGATTTCGGCCGGGAAGGTGCCGCCGAAGACCTCGATCCCGTGCACGTCGGTCATTTCGATCTCGTTGGACTGCGGGTAGCCGACCCAGACCGCGGTGGTCAGATTTGGCTGATAGCCGTCAAACCAGGCGTCGGTGAGGCGGTCGGTGGTGCCGGTCTTTCCGGCCTGTCCCTGGCAACCGGTGTAGGCGGCCGTCCCGGTGCCTTCGGTGATGTTGTCGTGCAGAAGCCGAGTCACCTGGTAGGCGACCGCCTCGGAGATCACGCGCTTGGGATGGGGCGGTTCGGGGCGCTCGACCTTGCCATCCGGGAAGACGACCCGTTCGATCGCAACCGGGTTGTGGCGGATGCCCCCCGAGGCGAGCGTCGCGTAGGCATCTGACATTTCCAGCGGCGAGACCCCGACCCGCAGGCCGCCGATCCCCTCCGCGGGGATCCCTTCGAGCGGGCTGGTGATCCCCATTGACTTGGCCGTCGCGGCGACGTGCTCGGGACCGACGTCGAGGTCGAGCTGGGCGAACACCGTGTTATCCGAAGCGACCGTGGCCTGCTCGAGGTTGATCCTCCCGAGGTAACCCTCATCGGCGGTGTGCACTTCCCAGTGGCCCCAGCGGGGCAGATTGAGGTCGAGCGGTTTTGAGACGTAATAGGTCGTGTAGGGATCGATTCCCTGCTTGAGCGCCGTGGTCAGGACAAAGGCCTTGAAGGTCGATCCGGGCTGGCGGTGCCCCTGGGCGGCGAGATTGAACTGGCTCGAGCCGTAGCTGGAGCTGGTGACCATCGCCCTGATGTCGCCATTGCGGGGGTCGATCGAGACCAGCGCCGAGGAGGGGTCGGTCGAGTAGGGCAGCGCGGAGCGCATCGCTTCCAGCCCGATCTTCTGGAGTCTCGGCTCGATCGTCGTGTAGACCCTGAGGCCGCCCTGGCGCACGGTGTTGACGCCGTACTCGTCGATCAATTTGTTCTCGACGTAGTCAAAGAAGTAGGGCTGGCGGTGGGTGAAGAAGCCCCGGGAGACATCGAGACCGAGTCCCTGGCGCTCAGCCGCCTGGGCCCCAGATTCGGAGACGAAGCCGAGGCTTCCCATCTTTTCAAGCACCTCGTTGCGACGCTGGCGAGCCGCCGCCGGGTTGAGGATCGGGTTGTAGTCGGTCGGCGCCTGCGGTAAACCGGCCAGCAGCGCCTCCTGGCGCAGATCGAGCTTCCAAACCGGCCGGGAGAAGTAGATTCGGGAGGCGGCCTGAACGCCAACCGCGGTGCTGCCATCGATCGTTCCGTAGGAGGCGATGTTGAGGTACTGGCCGAGGATTTCCGCCTTGGAGTGCCGTTCGGCGTAGCGTTCGGCGAGTTCGCCCTCGATGATCTTGCGTTCGAGGCTCTTTTCGGGGTGGGGGATACAGAGGTTGCGGACCAGCTGCTGGGTGATGGTCGAGCCTCCCTCGACCGCTTCGCCGGCGGCGAGGTCCTTAAAGAACGCGCGCACGATCGAGTTCGGGTCAACCCCACCATGTTCATAGAAGCGCTGGTCCTCGATCGCGACGGTTGCCAGTTGCAGCTGCCGCGGGATCCGTTTTAGCGCGACCAACGTGTGGGCCTCGTCGGAGGCGACGACTCCGAGCTTCTCCCCGTTGGCGGCGAAGATCGTCGAGTCGCCACCGCTGCCGACCGGTTTGCAGGAGGAGAGTGGAGGGGTCTTGGCGGCGACGTCGAGCACCCAGTTGGTCACCCCAATCGCGAGCACGCCGAGCAGCGCAAGGAGCGCGGCGCCGACCAGCAGCAGCTTGCTTGAAAGGCCGCCCCGACGGCGATGTCGGCGTCGGCTGCGCTGGGTCATGCCTGCGTCTCCCCGGTCGAGCGGTTGTGAATGATCCCCTCGACCAGCAGCTGGTTGGGGATGACGACGGCGCTGCCGTCGCCGGGGTCGACGTAGGTATAGGAGAGGGTGATGTCGGTGACCCGGCCCTCGACCTCTTCGAAGCTCACCCGGTCCCCGATTTTGATCGGTTGGGTGATGGCGAGCTGCACGCCGGCCACCATGTTGGCGATCGTGTGCTGAGCGGCGAAGCCGACGATCAGCCCGAGAACCGCCGTCGAGGCGAGGATCCCCGTGGCCAGGCGCTTCAGCTCGGTGAACTGGCTGAGTGCGATCGCGACGATGACCAGGAAGACGATCAGCGCCAACAGCCGGCGCAGGATCCGCAGTCTGGTCTTGGTCGAGCGAGAGACCTGTGAAACTGCCGGCGACATGAGCGAGAAGTTAAACGGGTCGGCGGAATGCGCGGACCTCGGGGCTGATTCCGGAACACCGTCGCGGGCCTTTCCCTATGCGAACTGGGGGCCGGGGATGGCCCTGGCCGGGGTTCTCCTGGCGCTCCTCACCGGCGTCGTCCTGAGCGTGCCGGCATTGATCTTCGGAACCCAACACGGCGGCCTGGAAAAGTTCTCCACCGGATCGACGCAAGTTCTCGACGAAGAACAGACCTCGGCGGTTGCAATCGACCCGGGGAGCCGCATCGTCTACGCGGCCCAGGGCTCTTCGGTCGCCGCCTACGACCCCAGCGGCATCGCATTGCCCGCCACCCCGTTCGGGAGTTTCGAATCGGCGCATGGCGTTGCGGTCGACGGTTCCGCGGATCGAATCTACGTTTCGGACCGAGACGCCGGAACCGTCCAGGCCTTTCTCCCAGCTGGCCCGCCCGCCCGGATCCCCGGCTTCGAACGTCGCGCCCGTCCGCCGCCGGGCAAGGACGATTTCGAACCGATGCAGCTGGCCGCCGACGAATCGAACGGTCCCGCCGCGGGGGACGTCTACGTGATCGACCGTGGCAACGACTCGGTCGATCGCTTCGCCAAGTCGGGCGCCTACCTCGGGCAGATCGGGACCGGTCAATTCGACTTCGGCGGCGAAGCCGACGAATACGGGATCGCGGTCCAGCAAGGGTCTGGCGCGGGCGCCGGCGACGTCTACGTCGTCTCTCACCGCGAAGGCGGTGCGGCGCTCTTCGCGTTCGGACCGGAGGGTAAGCGGCTCTGGACACTGCCCGCCAGCCCGGCGCTCGACCCATGCGGCGTCGCCGTTGCCCCGTCGGGGCGGCTCTGGATCGCGGGCAAGGGCGGCGGCGCCGAGCAGTACATGCTCGGCTCCAGGCCGGAAGCTCCGCCGATCCCGACCGGGCGCACGAGGGCCGACGGCGTTCGCGCCTGCCAGCTCGCGATCGGCGCTGGAGGCAGCGTCTTCGTCGCCCGGGAAGTGGAACCGCTCACCACCACCGCCAACGTCTTCGTGCAGCTGATGACCGCGGTTGGCTTTCTAATGGTGCCGTTCTTGATTGCGATGCAGCGTGGAGCTTCGTTCCGTGAGGCCTTCGGTCGCCTCGGCCTGCTTCGCTTCAAGCCGTCTGCGCTGCTCTGGATCGGCGCCGCGATCCTCGTCTACCTGGTCGCCGTCGCCATCTACACGACCCTGGTCGGGGAACCGAAGCAGGAGGACATCGCCAAGGGCTTCGGCATCGTCCCCGTTCAGATCCTGCTGATCGTGATCGCCGCGCCGATCAGCGAGGAGATCTGCTTTCGAGGAATGCTGTTTGGCGGACTGCGCGAGCGCCTGCCGAGGTTGGCAGCGGCTCTGATCAGTGCCCTGATCTTCGGCGGCCTGCACGCAACCACCGGGGTCTCGGCGGTCCCGCCTCTGATCGTCTTTGGCTTTCTGCTCGCCCTGCTCTACGAGAAGACCGGCTCGGTCATTCCGGGCATCCTGCTGCACATGCTGAACAACTCTGTCGCCCTGCTCGGCCAGTAGGATTCTCTCGGTGAAGCGGCGCCTCCTCGCACCCCTCGTCCTCGCCGGAGCCCTCTGTCTGCCCGCCGGCGCCTCGGCGACAGGGCAGCATTCCCAGCCGAGCGGCCCGGCGGCCTCGACGGTGACGATCAAGGTCGGTGCCCTGCACGGCGGCGCCGCACAGATCTTCAGCGTCGTTCCGGTCAGCGGCACGGTCAAGCCCTACGCGCCCGGCCAGCGCGTCGAGGTCAGCTTCTACCTTGACAGCCACAAGCTCGTGAGGCGAACCGTCACGGTCGTCAGGGCAAACGCAGAGAGCGGGCAGTTCAAGGCCAGCATCGTGCTGCGCAAAGCCGGGACCTACGCTGCGGCCGCCCACCTCAAGGCGAGCAGCACGGTGCGCGGAGCTGAGACCCTGCGCAAGAGCTGGCGGGTCAGCTTCCCCGCCCTTCATCAGGGCGAGTGCGATCGGGTGGTCAAGGGCTTTAAACGGGCGATCGCGAAGATGGGTTATGTATCCGGCGGCGGCTCGTGCTTCAACGGCAGGACCGGGCGCGAGGTGCTCGCCTATCGCAAGGTCAACGGCCTCGCCCGCAACGAGGGTGCCGGCAGAGGCCTGGTCGAGCAGGCCTTCGCCGGCAAGGGTGGCTACCGGGTGCGACATCCCGACGCCGGCCAGCACGCGGAAGTACCGCTCTCAAAGCAGGTTCTTGTCCTCGCCAAGGGCGCTAAGCCCTACGCGATCTACCCGGTCTCCACCGGCAAGCCCTCGACTCCGACGATCACCGGCCATTTCAGCTTCTACCGGCGCGAACCGGGCTACAACTCAGAGGGCATGTACTACTCCTTTTACTGGCACGGCGGCTACGCAGTTCACGGCTACGCCTCGGTCCCCAACTACGCGGCGAGTCACGGCTGCGTTCGCACCTACATCGCAGACCAGCCGCGCATCTACGAAGAGCTGCAATACGGCGAGTCGATCTTCGTCTTCTAGGCAGGCTCGCGATGATCGCTGAGAAGGCTCTGCGGGCAATCCTCGTTTTTGTCGCCGCCTACCACATCCTCACCGGGTTGCTGGCGCCGATCGCGCCCGACACCTTCTTCAACCAGATCGGCCACTACGGGATCGAGAACTTCCATTACGTGGGCGATGTCGGTGTCTTCACGCTCACCTTTGGCGTCGCGATCGCGATCGCGATCGTGCGACCCGCCTGGCGCGCGCCACTGCTCTGGCTGGGGGCGCTCTGGTACGGGCTTCATGCGATCAATCACGTCTTTGATACCGGAGAAGCCAGGAGCGAGGCGCGGGGCTGGGCCGACACCCTGCTGCTCGCCCTCGGCGGGGTCGCCGCGTTCTGGCTGGCGCGGGTCTCTGAACGGCTGAACCGCGGCCAGGCGGGGGTCTCGCGGTGAGGGTCTTTCTGGCGGGGGCGAGCGGGGCGATCGGGCGACCGTTGACCCGCCAACTGCTCGCCGGCGGTCACGAGGTGGTGGGGATGACCAGGCGCGAGGAGCGCGCCGAGGAGATCCGCGCCGCCGGGGCAAGGGCGGTGCTCTGCGACGTGTTCGACCGCGAGGCGCTTGGGACCGCGCTGCGAAGCGCCGAGCCCGAGGTGGTCGTGCACGCGCTGACCGCGCTGCCCCAGCGCTTCAACCCGAAAGAGAACTACCTCGAGTCGACCAACCGCATCCGCACCGAGGGAACCCGCAACCTAATCGCGGCGGCCGAGACGGCCGGGGCGCGGCGCCTGATCGCCGAGAGCGTCGCCTTCATCTATGCGCCGAGCGGCAAGTGGGTAAAGGAGGAGGACGCGCCGCTGAACACCGAGGCGCCCGGGTATTTCGGCGAGGGGATGAGGGCGCTCGCCGACCTCGAGGCGCAGGTCAGCGGCTCGCGGCTCCAGAGCACGGTCATGCGCTACGGCTGGTTCTACGGGCCCGGCACCCATTTCGACCGCGACGGCTCCCAGGCCGAGGACGCGCGCCGACGACGTCTGCCGATTGTCGGCAGCGGTCAGGGGACCTTCTCGTTCCTGCACGTCGATGACGCTGCCGCGGCGACCGTCGCCGCGGTGGAGCGCCCGGTGGCGGGGATCTTCAACATCGTCGATGAGGAGCCCGCCCCGATGAGGGAGTGGGTGCCGGTCTACGCTCAGGCCCTCGGCGCCAAGAAGCCGCTGCGGATCCCGACCTGGGTGGCCCGTCTGGTTGCCGGCTCGGCCACCGTGGCGACTGCGACCAGCCTGCGCGGCGCCTCAAACGCGAAGGCGAAGCGGGAGCTTGACTGGCGGCCCGCCCACCCGAGCTGGCGGCAGGGCTTCCCCGAGACGCTCGCGTGAAGGCGGGCTGATGAAGACGGGCCTAGGATCTGGGTCACCAATGACCGATCTCGAGAGCGCGAGGCGGGTGCTGCTCGGTGAGCTGCGCGAGCACTCGCTGGTGATCGGTGAGGTGACCCTCTCCAGTGGGGCCAAGGCCCATTACTACGTCGACGCGCGCCGCGCGGTGATGCGACCCGCGGGATTTCGTGCGGTTGGGGAACTGATCGCCGCCGCCGCCCTCGACGCCGGAGCGAGCGCCGCCGGCGGCCCGGTGATGGCGGCGATCCCGCTCGCCTGCGCGGCGATCGCGGTGCCCGCCGGCGAGCATCTGCTCGGCTTCTTCGTACGCACCGAACGCAAGGAGCATGGTCTGCAGCGCTGGGTCGAGGGGGCGGTCGCGCCGGGTGCGAAGGTGCTCGTCGTCGAGGACACGGTCACCACCGGCGCATCCACCGTCGGCGCGATCGAGCGCATCCTCGAACAGGGGTTGCAGGTCGTCGGGGTGCTCGGGGTCGTCGATCGGCTTGCCGGTGGAGGCGAGAGGATAGAAGCGGTTGCCGCTGCGCCCTACCGGGCCTTGATCACGATCGATGAGATCTATCCCGAGCGCCCCGACCGTGAGTGAGGAGGGCGGCGCAGCCGGCGGCGCCGAGGAAGAGGAGGACTCCGGTCTGGGTCCGGGCGCTGTCGAGATCCGAGTCCTCGGCTGCCTGATCGAGAAGCAGCGAACGACACCGGACATCTATCCACTCTCGCTCAACTCGCTGCGCATCGCCTGCAACCAATCGACCAACCGCGACCCGGTGGTTGACTATGACGAGGCGACCGTTATCGACGCATTGCGGCGCCTGGCCCTGCGCGGCTGGACCCGCCTGGCCAGCGGCCCCGGCGGCCGCGCCCGCAAGTACCGCCAGCTGCTCGAGGAGGCGCTTGCCCTCGACCCCGGCGAGGTCTCGCTGCTCGCCGTCCTCATGCTGCGCGGGCCCCAGACGCCGGGGGAGCTCAAGCAGCGCAGCGATCGCCTCCACCCCTTCGCCGATCTAGCCGCTGTGCACGAGAAGCTCGATGGCCTGATCGAGCGCCAGCTGATCCTCCGCCATGAGCGCCGCCCAGGACAAAAGGAGGACCGCTACGAGCAGCTGCTCGGTGGCGGTGCGGGCGGCGGCAATCGGCCCGAACCGCAGATCGAGGAAGCACCGCCAGCCGGCTTCGGGCCCCGTCTGGAGCGCCTCGAGCGCGAGCTGAGCGGGTTGCGCGAAGAGGTCAAGAGCCTGCGCCAAGCCCTCGGCGATTAGGCGGAAGCGCCACCCCGGACTTCCGAAGCGGCTCAAAGGCGGGGGGCGCAATTCAGGCCAGCGCCACGTAGGACCGAGAAGCAGCCGGCAGGGGGATTTCGGTTTAACATGAGCGAGACCCCGCGACGGGGCGGCCCTTGTTAGAGTTCGGCGCGTGGGCAGGGCGGCACTGCCGCGTTGTCTTTGCCGGGGACCGCAGCTCGGCTGCTGCGGGTGTGTTGGGTAGATAGGGTTTACGGGACTTTGAACCAACGGGAGGACTCAGAGATGCAAGCATCGAGTAGGCGGCCTTCTCCGGCCATGGTGGTGGCGATCTTGGCGCTCGTCCTGGCGCTGACCGGCACCGCCTGGGCAGCTCTGGGGAAGAACAGCGTCGGCTCGCGGCAGATCAAGTCCGGGGCCGTTACAACCGGGAAGATCGCCAACAACGCGGTCACCGGCGCCAAAGTCGCCAAGGAAACCCTGACCGGCGCGGACATCAAGCTGAGCCAGCTCGGCACCGTGCCGAGCGCGGTCAGCGCCGACCGGGCAGCTGTCGCCTCCTCGCTCATCGACCCGGAAGGCAAACTGCACTCCGCCGAATGCCCGGCCGCGACGACCCTGATCAGGGGCATCTGTTACGACGTCGGCCTCAACCCGGCGGTCAAAGACGTCCAACACGCTGCCGATGCCTGCGCTGCCAAGGGCGGCTACCTGCCGACCGTGATGCAGCTGTTCTCGGTTCGTGGCGTGATCAACCTCGGCGAACTCACCGACCCGCCCAACTCCGCGGTCGCCGATGACTACTTCGCCAACCCGACCACCAAAGATCACTTCAGCGCGATGGCGGTCGATGGCAGAGGACAGATCGGGATCATCAGCAACGAAGCTGAAACCCGATACATCTGCGCGTATCCCTTGGTTCGATAGCGATGAGGAGCAAGCGAAACATGAAACGAGCACTACTTACCGGCTTCGCGACATTGGTCGCATTCACCTCGATCGCCAGCGTGGCGGCGGCTGAAACGAGTCGCAGCGAATACAAAGAAATGGTCGAACCGATCTGCAAGACCAATTCGGAAGCCTCCGAAAAGGACCTGACCGGGGTCAAGACGCTGGTCAAGAAAAACAAGTTGAAGCAAGCCGGGGCCGACTTCTCAAAGGCCGCCGCGGCGCTTGAAAAGGCCCAGAAGCAGCTCGCCGCCGTGGAACAGCCACCGGCCGACTCAGCCAAACTGACCAAGTGGCTCTCTGACATCAAGGGCGAGGTCTCGCTGATGAAGACGATCGCGGCGAAGTTCAAGGCGGGCGACAAATCCAAGGGCTCATCGCTCTCGGTGAAGTTGACCCACAACGCCACCGCGGCCAACAACCTGGTGATCGCCTTCCAGTTCAAATACTGCAAAATCGATCCGTCCAAGTTCAGCTAGACCATGAAGAGAATATTCACGCGCAAGAAGGCCTTTGGCGCCCTGGTGGTGGTCCTGGTTCTGAGCATGGCCGGGGTTGCGCTCGCCGAAGTGGTCACCGAAGAAGAAGTGCAGATCAACTTCCACGGCAGCATCTCTCCGGTGAAGCTGCCGCGGACGGGTGCGGCGCCGGTTGGCGTGCAGGTGGGCGCCAAAATCAAGTCGCTCAACGATCCGTTGCCGCCGCGACTGCAGGAAATCGTCCTCGACATCAACAAGCACGGGGTGATCAACTCAAAGGGCCTGCCGACCTGCCCGCTGGGCAAGTTGCACAATGCCACCGACGCGAGGGTGAAGAAGGTCTGCGGAGGGGCCGAAGTCGGCCACGGCAACGTCACCGCCCGGGTCAAGTTGCGTGAACAGGGCATCTTCTCGATCCGCGGCCCGCTGCTCGCCTTCAACGGCATCTACAAGGGTAAACCGGCGATCTTCGCCCACGTCACCGGCAAGGGCAAGCTCTCGATCACCTACGTGATCATCTTCGTGATCAAGAAGACCGCCGGCAACTACGGCACCTCGCTGGTCGCGCAGGTGCCGCCGATCGCCAGTGGCTCGGGTTTCATCTCGGCGTTCGATCTCTCGCTCAAACGCAGCTTCACCTCGGGCGGGAAGAAACAGAGCTACGTCTCGGCCGCCTGCCCGCTGCCGAAGGGCATCAATATCGCCGAATTCAATTTCGCCAAATCGACCTACGTATTCGAAGACGGGACGAGCCTCTCAAGCGTCTTGAATAGGACGTGCAAGGCCAAGGGTTAGGTGGCCTTGCACGGCTCTGGGAAACGGGCTCTGGTGGCCCTGCTACTCGCCACGGCGACGGCCTTCGGGCTCGTCGCCTGTGGCAGTAACAATTCCGAATCGACCCAGACCGCCGCGCAGCAGAGCGGCGAATCGCAGGGGGGCGAATCGCAGAAGCAAACTGGGGAACAGCAGGGCGCCACCAACAGCGCCCAGAAGCCATTGCCCGCCAATGCCCCGATCTCAGCAGTCCTGGCCAGACAGTTCCCCAAGCCCCAGGTGCAGCCCGATGCACCGTCGGGTTCCCAAAAGGCGATCAACGCGGGCCGCAAGGCCTGTAAGGGCAAGACGCCGATCCAGGTGCGCGACGAGTTCATCTCCGCGGCGAACGCCTCGGGTCTGCTCAACCCGGGCCAGAAGAAGATGGTGGCCGAAATTGCTGATTTCGAAAAGCAGGCGACCAGATCTCCAGATTTCGTCGCCGGACAGCTCGCGGCAGGGGTTTATGAAGCGACCCTGCCGGAAACACTTCGTATAGCCGGCTATCAGGGCTGCGTCTATGAGTTGGCGCAGCAGCTGCAAAAGGAAATCGCGAAGAAGAAGTAGCGATTCCCAGGAACTTTTGTACAGAGCTCGCTGTTGATTGGCGGGAGACAAGGAGAGAACGTGAGTCGAATTCGCAGACACAGGATCAGGGCACTGGTGATCACATCAGCGCTGCTGGCCGTTGGTGCAGTGGCAATTGCCAATGCGGCCACCTCGGTGACACATCAAGTGGGAATCATCAAAACCACATTTAAAGGCGGCTTCTCGCCGAAGGCATTGCCCAAACACGGGAGCGCCCCGATCACCTTGGAATTGAGCGGACAGCTGGCAACCACCAACAACACTCACATCCCTCCCTTGGAAACGATCAACCTCGAATTCGACAAGGCGGGCTCACTGAACACGACGGGCCTGGCGAGTTGCACCCAGGGCAAGATCGTCTCGACGACGACCAAGGAGGCCGAAAAAGCCTGCAAGGGCGCGATCATCGGCAAGGGCAAAGTAACCGCAGAAATCGAATTGCCCGAACAGCCGCCATTCCCGGCGAGCGGGCCGCTGGTCGTCTTCAACGCCTCCCAAGGCAATAAGCAGGAACTGCTGCTCCACGTCTACGCCCACGTGCCGGCCGCGACCACCTTCGTGGTCCCGGTCAAAATCAGCAAGGCGCATGGCAAGTACGGGACCAAAGCGTTCATCGTCGTGCCGAAGATCGTCAGCGGCGCCGGCTCGGTGACGAGCTTTAGCGCCAAACTCGGCAAAAGCTGGAATTACAAGGGTAAAAAGCAGGCCCTGCTCAACGCGGGTTGCCCGAAGGGCAGCCTCGTCGCGCAGGGTGAATTCGCGTTCAAGGGCGGCACCAAGATAAAGGGGGAACTCTCCTTCCCCTGCACGCCCAAGGGCTAGGGCGCGGGCCGACAGCAGCTCTGCGGAAGGGACCCGCGTCATGCCTTTGGGCGCGACGCGGGTCTCTCTTGTTAGGCCCTACCAAAGGCGGATTCCGCGCCGCGCCAACACGCTTCAGGAGGCGATCTTTGAGCGCGCGCCGGCTTCGCGCACCGCACTTGAGAGCGTCTCGATGTCATAGGCGCCGTTGTGGCGGCGCTCGTTGACGAAGAAGGTCGGTGTGCCAGTCACGCCGCTGGCATCGGCGGAGTCGACGTCCTCCTCGATTCGGGCTGCGTCTGCGTGGCGCTCGATCGCATCCGAGAAGCGCTCGAGATCGAGCCCGAGTGTCTCGGCGTAGGCATGAAGGTCGGTGCTGCTCAGATCTCCCTGGTGACCGAGCAGCAGGTCGTGCATCTCCCAGAATGCACCCTGCCCTGCGGCCGCCTCGGCCGCCTCGGCGGCGAGCTGAGCGTTGGGATGCACATCGGATAGCGGCAAATGGCGCCAGACGTAGCGCACGTCGCCGAAGTCGCTGAGCAGTTCGCGCATCACCGGCTCGGCGCGACCGCAGTAGGGGCACTCGAAGTCGCCGTACTCAACCAGTGTCACGGGCGCCTCGGCGGGGCCGCGCAGATGATCGCGCTCTGGGTCGACGGGGATCGCAAGGTCGGCCAGCGTGTCTGAGCCGGCGAGCATCGCCCTGATTCGTGCCTGGTTGGGCAGGAGTGCCGTGGCGCGCAGAACCAGCCAGGTCAGCGCCGAGGCGCAAACCGCGGCGCTCAGCACTCCCAGCTTCGCCTCTTCGAGCGCCTCGCCGTGGAAGGCAAGGGAGGCGATCAGCAGTGAGACCGTAAAGCCGATTCCGGCGATCGCGCCCCCTCCTGCGGTCGCCGCCCAGCCGACCGGGGGGCGCAGACGGCCACCGCTGAGGCGGCTCGTCAGCCAGGCGGCACCGGTCACCCCGAGCGGCTTGCCAACCACGTAGGCGATGATGATCCCCAGCGTGATCGGTGAGGCATAGGCGCGCGAGAGGAAGCCGCCGCTGAGGGCAAGACCGATGTTCGCGAGGGCGAAAAGCGGCACGATCAAAAAGCTGGTCCACGGGTGCCAGATCCGCAGCAGTCGGGCGTTGGGCGCGACGGCAGCGCGCAGGCCAACTCGGGCTGAGCGCTCGAGCTCGGGAGTAGGCTGCTCGCGGAAGCGGCGAAAAAGGCGGGTCGCTCGCTCCAGCTCGCCGCGCCCGGCGGGGTTGGCGCCGGTGACCAGCCCGGTGGCAAGGCCGAGGACGACTGGGTCGATCCCGGACTCAAAGAGCGCGACCCAGGCGACTAGCGCCAGGGGGAAGTAGACGATCCCCTCGCGCACCCCGGCAAGGCGCAGGCCGACCATCAACGTGAAGACCGCGACTGCGACTGCCAGCGCCACCGCGTCAATCGCAGCGCTGTAGGCGAGGGCGATGACGAGCAGCGCGACGACGTCATCGACGACGATCGCGGTCAGCATGAAACCGCGCAGGCGGTCGGGGAAGGCGGGCCCGATCAGGGCGAGCATGCCGAGCGCGAAGGCGGTGTCGGTCGACATCGCCACGCCCCAGCCGTGGGCTGAGTCCGAGCCGGCGTTGATCGCCAGAAAGATCGCGACCGGGACGATCATCCCGCCGAGCCCGGCGAGCACCGGCAGGGTGAGGCGGCGGCGCTCACGCAGCTCGCCGAGGTCGAACTCACGCCGCACCTCGAGCCCGACGACGAGGAAGAAGAAGGTCATCAGCCCGGAGTTGACCCACTCGCGCAGGCTCTGCGAGATTCCGCCAGAGCCGATCTGCACCGAGAGCTTCGTCTGCCAGACGCTCTCGTAGGAGCCGATATCGATATTTGCCCAAACCAGGGCGGCGGCGGCGGCGGCGAGCAGGACGACGGCGCTGCCGGTCTCGGTGGCGAGGAATTCGCGCAGCGGACCCTGCAGGCTGCGGGCCCACGCGGTGCGCCCACTGAAGGTGGATCTGACTTCGAAAATGCTCATTCGCCCTAGCTTCTCAGGCGCGGTCGCACGACCTCTGTCCTCGCCTAGCTCGAGCGCTTGCGGAAGGAGATCGATGGTGGGACCAGAGCACGGACCTCGGCCAGTAGCCGGGCCGAGAGCTCCGCGGGCTCCTCTCCGGCTCGCGGCTGACCGCCGAGCGGATCGAAGAAGCGAACGCTGAGCTGGGGCCGGCGGGGAAAGCCGGTCAGATCGGACGTCCCCTCGATCGCCACCAGGCTGACGTGCGCCTCGGGCACCTCAAGCGCGAGACGACCGACGCCGCTGCGGGCGCGAAGCACCTCGCCGCGCGAGCGGGTCCCTTCCGGAAAGACGCCGATGCAGGCGCCGGCTCGCAGAGTCTCGATCGCCCGCGCCAGCGCTGTCGCGTCGCCCGCGCCACGCTCGATCGGAATCTGGCCCATCCCGTTGAGGATCGGGCCCAAGCCGCGGACGTCCCAGAGCGTTGATTTGGCCAGCGCCCGGATCTGCCGCCGCCGCCGGGCGGCGATACCGACCATCACCGGGTCCCAGTGGCTGTCGTGGTTGCCGACGATCAGCAGGGGGCCACTCAGAGGCAGCGAGTCGACGCCCTGGACCCGCAGCCTGCCCCACCAGGCGACCGGGCGGTTGAGCGCCATGGCGAGGCCATATGTGCGGGTTCGTTCGCGCATCGCAGACGTGAGTTCTATGGCTTCCGCACGGATTTAGTCCCTGGGGCGGGTAGGTTGCCTCTCGCGATGAAGGTCGAAATGCTAAATGTCGGCTGGATGAGCACCGCTGCGGGCATGTGGCGCGAGGGGGAGGAGGACCCCGAGCGGCGCGTCCGCTTCCCGGTTCCGGCCTATCTGATCGAGACCGAGGTGGAGCGCATCCTGATCGATACCGGCCTGCACCCCGATGCAGCGGCCAACGCCGAGGAGCGCTATGGCGCCGGCCCGCTCGCCCTCTTCGAACTCGAGCAGGAAAAGTCGATCGCCGAGCAGGTCGATCTCGACACGCTGACCAAACTGGTGCTCACCCATCTGCATTTCGATCATGTCGGGGGCCTCTCGCTTGTCCCGGAGTCGATTCCTGTCTTCATCCAACGCGTCGAATGGGAGGCCGGGCGGGAGTCGGCGGCGATCGAGCAAAACTTCTTTCAGCCGCGCGACTACGCCGGGGAGCCGTCCCACCTGACCCTGCTCGATGGTGATCATGATCTGCTCGGTGACGGCTCGATCGAGCTGCTCGCCACCCCGGGCCACACCCCCGGCCACCAGTCGGTGCGGATCGGCGACCTCGTCCTCGGCGCCGATGTCATCCACTACGCCCAGACTCTCGATGACCATCGCTTTCCGCTGTTTGCCGCCAGTCACGAGGACCAGCTTCGTTCAGCCGAACGCCTCCACGCAATGAGAGAAGCTGGGGCTAGGATCCAACCGGGACACGACCCCGATTTGCTGCGGCCGGGTCGGCTGGCCGTCTGAGTGCAGGCGGTTGCCTGCAGTTCTGGCGAACTAAATCCACCGCGGGTGCCGAATCGGCATGGGATCTGTCTGCTTTCGAATCCCTGACTCCCGGGGCACGAATGAACGATGCCTGTCCTAATCACCCGGTCTGGTGATCGCCCGCGCCGCGCTGGGCGGGCTGGGTTCGCCGACCCAGGTTCGCGATGAGCATCGCCGATCCGGGCGAGATCCTGGTCGATCCAGCGTGGATCGCCGCCCATCTCGATGATCCGCAGGTTCATCTGGTTGAGGTCAACGTCCCTCCGGCCGCCTACGCCGAGGGCCATATCCTGGCGAGCCATGCCTGGTTCGGACTGACTCAGCTTCTCGGCTATCCCGAGGTGCGGGTCCACTACGCCTCCTGGGCGGTGTAGGTAAGCGAGCTGACACCCGGATCGAGGTGTCCAAGCAGCTTACTTTTTCAGTGCTTCGAAGCTCTTCTTCGCTTCCTTCAGCACCTTTTCGCCCTGAGCCTGTCCCTTCTTAAGACCCTGTTCGACTTCCTTTAGGCCCTTCTTGACCTTGCCGCTGCCTTCCCCGTGTTCGATTTTTTCCTTCGCTTCTTCGATGATCCGCTTGGCCTCTTCGCTTCCCTGCCTGACGCCTTCTTCGACCTTCTTGGCGCCCGATTCGACTTCGCTCTTCGCGGTTTCGGCGGTGCTGGCGCTGCTCGAGCCGCCGCAACCCGAAAGGAGAGCGCAGCCAAGGACGGCGGCGAGAGCAAGAGCGCTGAGCGTCAAGCTTGCTTTGAGGCGGATTACTGTCATCGGTCGTTCTTTCATTGGGCTCGATCGGCTTCGACTCAGGCAAGGTATTGCATTGCCAAAGTCGCTCGGAAGACAGGGGCTCGATTCCGGCGCTCCGCTCAGTGGCCAGGCGGAGCTCGAGTGCGCCATGAGCAGAGACCGCGGTGGTCATTCGTGCCCACTTTTCGCGGCCTGACCGGACCGAAGGGATCGGCACGCTCGACAGGGCCGACCTCAGCACCAGCACCGCCGTCATTCAGGGTCGAGGAGTAGGTTCAGGCGACCCACCGTCCGCCGCAGAGAAGGAGAACCAATGACCGGTAGTGCCGACTTCACCAAAGAGGAGTGGGATGTCGTCCTCGAGGGGCCGACCAGCGCTGGGATCATCGTCAGTAGCGCCGAACGAGGCGGCACCTTCCGCGAGATCTTCGCGATCGCCAAGTCCTTCACCGAGGCGCGCGCCGAGCACGGCGAGTCCCAGCTCCTCGACGAGGTCGTCTCCCACAAGCCGGAGATGGACAAGACCAAGTCCCACTCGCCCGAGGAGCTGAGGACTCACGGCCTGGAGCGAATCCGCGCAGCGATCGCCCTGCTCGAGCAGAAGGCGACCCCGGAAGAGCTTGAGGCCTACAGGCGCTTCGTCATCTCCCTCGCAAACCGAGTCGCCGCCGCGAAGACCAAGGGCGATGAGAGCGGAGCCAGCGAGCCTGAGGCGGCGGCGATCGCCGAGATCACCGAGGCGTTGGGGGCGTAGGCGGCCGCAGCAGTGCGGTCTTCGAGCGGAGCTTGCAGCGTTCGCTCCCCCCGGCTCCTACCTACGTTCCTACCCAAGCGGTCGAGGGCAGCCGGATAATCTCGACCAGCCAGCCCCGGTAGCTCAGCAGGATAGAGCGGTCGCCTCCTAAGCGACAGGTCGCCGGTTCGAATCCGGCCCGGGGCATTGCCCAGACCCGTTTTCACTTCCACAGCCGAACGTAGGCAGCCTTACCGGTGAAACTGGCGGCCTTTGCAAGGCGGGTCGCCGGTTCGATCCCGGCTGGCTCCACTGGTAGCAAACCGCAGTAAATAGCGGAAAACACCGCATCAGCGGGTATCAGCGGCGCGCCGAACTACGGCTGCGTTTAGACACGAAGCGATTAGGTCCCAGAAGTGCCCCGCTCGGGTGGGGTGGGCTCCGACGGGCTGCCGATGATCGCTCCGGTCGCGATCGGGCAGACCAGGCGTGATGGGATCGAGCTAATCAGCTCACCGGGTCTGCTGCCGGCGGGCGCACGTCGCGCCGGGCTCACGGCGCACTGGTTCTCGCGCGGGGTTACGGGCCAGCGCCGGATCGTCCACACCGGCTGCCTCGAGGACGGGATCTATGCGCCCCACACCCGCGCCTCCTATTTCATGTCGCCCTTGCGCGTCTTCTACAGGGTCGCTCTGGGAGGGCGACACGGATCCGCTATCGCCGCGGTATACGAGCCGGGGAGCCGGGATAGTTTGCAGCGATCAGCCGCCGAGCCTCCGCCACGCCCGGGTCTGAGCCGGTGCTCCCCCCGGCGGCGTCGGTCTCGCCGAAGAGCAGTGCCCTCAGGGTTCGGCTGCGGGCAAACAGCGCTCCCGCGCCGAGACCGATTCTTGCGACGCCGAGCGAGGGCAGCGCTGCACCCGTCCCGCTTCGCCGGCGCCATCAGTCGTAGAGGCTCTCCGAAGCCAACTCTTTGGCTTTGCGGCTCCAGAGCTTGACCTGCATAAAGATCTCATCGCCATAGCCCTCGAGGGCGTCGAGGGCGAGCAGGGTGAAGCGCTCATTGGAGATCGCTTCCTGATCGACGGTCTCGGCGTCGAGCTCGGCGGTCGCCGCGACGGCGCCCTGCAGGAGCGGCCTGCCCCAGACCAGGGTGACGTCCCCGGCCCGGCCGTTCTCTCCCCGCCAGCGTCCGATCACGTCGTCGTTGAGGTCGATTTTCCAGTCCTCGTTGTCCTCGGCGAGAACGTCGGTGAAATCGGCCTTGGCACGCAGGTCGCCGGGGTCGCCAGACTCGGGCTGCACGTAGGAGACGTGACCGAACAGCTCGAGCTCGCCCTTGGGCCCCTCGGCTCGGGTGCTGCAGGGCACCCAAACGCGCCCCCCCCAGGCCCGCTCTGGGAACCATTCGAGCTCGCCGGTGCCCTGCACCCCTTCGGGGAGCTCAGAGAGCGCGTCGCAGGCCTCGCGGAAAGCGCCCCCCAGCGCTTCGGCGAAGCGGCCGTGGGGTATGCCCTCCTGGGTGCTGTCGGCAAGGAAGCGTGGGATTGGCCGGGCGTTCGGGGTCATGCCCCGACCCTACAGGGGCGCGCCTCAGGCCGGTTCGGGTTCCCCCGCCGCGCCGATGCCGCTGCGCCGGCGCAGCAGGGTCAGCGCGGCGATCGCGCCGAGCATGCAGAGCGCCGCGCCGAGCTGGAAGGCGAGTTGGTAGCCGTCGGTGAAGGCCGCCCCGGTCGAGACGCCGGCGGCCAGTTGACCGTCGGTCCGCGAGGTCGCCAGGGTGCTGAGCACGGCGAGGCCGATTGTCCCGCCGGCCAAGCGCGAAGTGTTGAGCACGCCCGAGGCCAGGCCGCTTTCCTGCTGGGGGACGCCGCGCACGGCGACGATCGTCGCCGGCACCATCGAGGAGCCGGCACCGAGCGTGGCGAGCACGCCGCCGGGCAGGACCCCGGTGGCGTAGCTGGTCTCGGGCCCGATCCCGGAGAGCCAGAGCAGCCCGAGTCCGGCGGTCGACATCCCCACGGTCAGTACGCGCCGTACGCCGAAGCGCTCGACCAGCCGCGGCGCCAGCGTCGATGCCCCGGCGATGCTGAGCGTCATCGGCAGGAAGGCGACGCCCGCTTCCAGCGCGTCATCGTGGTGGACCTGCTGCAGGTAGAGCGAGACGAAGAACCACATCGCGAAAATGCCGGCGAAAAGGAGGGCGATGATCAGGTTCGCGGCGCGCAGCGCTGGCATGCGGAAGACCCGCAGCGGGATCAGTGGATCGCGGGCCACCCTGCCCTCGACCAGCGCGAAGAGGCCGAGCATCGCGAGGCCGGCGAGCAGCGGCACGAGTACCCCGAGACTGCCCCAGCCGAGCGTGTCGGTGCGGACGATGCCGTAGACGAAGGCGCTCAACCCGCCGCTGATCAAAACCGCGCCGGCGATGTCGAAGTGGCGCTCGGCGGCCAGCTCCTGGAACCTCGGGATGATCGCGCGCCCGGCGAGGACGACCGCCGCGCCGATCGGCACGTTGATCAGAAAGATCGCCTCCCAGCCGAAGCTCTGGGTGAGGATTCCCCCGAGCAGGGCCCCGGCGGAGCCGCCGAGGCCGGCCATCGCGCCCCAGATGCCAAGCGCGCGGTTGCGCTCGCGACCCTCCTCAAAGGATGCGGTGAGGAGCGCCAGGCTGGCGGGAGAGATGATCGCCGCCCCCAGGCCCTGGAGCGTGCGGGCGGCGATCAGCAGCGGCTGGCTGTCGGCGAGCGCGCAGCCCAGAGAGGCGGTGGAGAAGAGGGTCACGCCGACGAGGAATACGCGCCGTCGGCCGAGCAGATCGCAGGCACGACCGCCGAGCATCAAAAAGCCGGCGAAGGCCAGGGTGTAGGCGTTGACGACCCACTGCAGGCCGGTTTGGGAGAACCCGAGCGAGTTGCGGATCGAGGGCAGGGCGACGTTGACGATCGAGATGTCAAGGATGACCATGAACTGGGCCAGACAGACGACGAGAATCAGGATGTCTGAGCTGCGGCGGTTTTGGCTTGGGCTCATGCGGGAAGTCACCTCAGAGGGAATAACGACTCGGGTCGGTGGGGTGTGAGACCAATAGTTCGACGGTCACCGTACCAAAGTACGACGATCGGCGTACTATAATCCGCTGGTGAGCTTCCCACAGCCAACCACAAGTCAGATCGAGCTCGCCGCTGTTCTGCATGCCCTCAGCGATCCGCAGCGGCTGCGGATCGTACGCGAGCTCGCCGCCAGCGAGGAACCCCGCGCCTGTGGCAGTTTCGCTCTCGATATCGGCAAATCGACCCGCACCCACCACTTCCGCGTGCTGCGCGATGCCGGGCTGATCGAGCAGCGCCGCGAGGGCACCTGCCGGCTCAGCACCCTGCGTCGTCAGGACCTCGACCGTCGCTTCCCCGGCCTCCTGAATGCCGTTCTCAGCGCCGGCTCTGTGGGCTCCCCCAGCGCCTCAGGCTGATCAGCTTGCCAGGCACTCCCGCAGGTCCGCGGCGGCCCGCTCGGGCGGATAGATGTTGATGTCGACCCCGGTGGCGAGCTCAAAACCGGCCTTGATCGAGAGCCGCGGGGCGATGTCGATGTGCCAGTGGAAGCTCTCCGCTCCGCGAGGAGCCGTGCGCACCCAGAGGTTTAGCTCCGGTGGGCCGCCGAAGCGCTCGCCCAGCGTCCGCAGCGCTGTGGCCAGCATCGCGACGCCGACCTCGTCCTCCTCGAAGGCCGCCGTCTCGCGACGCGGAACGACGCGCAGCTCGAACGGCGATCGCGAGGCCCAGGGGCAGATCAACGCCGCCTCATCGTCGATTGCGACCAAGCGCTCCTTGCGGCGCACCTCCTCGACCAGGACATCGCTGAGCAATCCGCCCCCCGCCGTGCGCTCTCGGTAGGCGCCGACTCGCTCGCGCTCGCGCGCGACCGCGGCAGGTACGAAGGGCAGCCCATAGAGCTGGGCGTGGGTGTGCTCGAGCGAGGCCCCTGCCCCGCCGCCCTCGTTGACGATCACCTGTACGTAGGCGGAATCCTGGCGATGGGTGCGCATCCGCTCGCGCCAGGTCGCGATCGCCGCGGCGAAGTCCTGGTCGCTTAATTCAGACATCGCGGTCGCGTGTTCGGGTGCGTTGACGATCACCTCGTGCACGCCGCTCGCCGGCCGCGAGGCGAAGAGGTCGGGCTCTCCGGCGCGCCGCGAGGCCAGCAGCGGGTCGCCGCCGCTGGAGAACGCGCCGGCCTCAGCGGCGGTGGTGGACCCGGCGCCGCCACGCTCCGCGGCCGACCTCTCGCCCTGAGCGCCGGCGAGCGCTGGGTAGAGGTTGGGCACCACCCGAGTCCTCCATCCCGGTGTGTCGGGGTGCCCGTCAGCGCGCCCCAGCGCGTAAACCTCCGCTGGCGTGCGGTCCTCGTGTCCCTCGCAGAAGGGGCAGCCCTCGGCCTTCGTTCCGCGCTCGCCGTTGGCCCCCGAGGCGAACTGGTCGGGCCGCGCCGAGCGTCCCGGGGCGAGAATCGTCCGCAGGCCGGTGAGCTGATCGAGGCGGAGCTGCGGTGCGCTGGGGGCGCTCAGGAGCGGGAGGGGGGGAGGTCGCCGACGTCGGGAGTTGGAGGATCGGATGCAGCTGGCGCCCGTGGTGCGCGCGGCGGTGGCGTCGGTTTGGCTCCGCCGACGCTGCGGCCGATGAACGGCTCGAGCATGTCCATCGGCAGCGGGAATACGACGGTCGTGTTCTGATTGCTGCCGATTTCGAGCAGCGTTTGCAGATAGCGCAGCTGCAGTGAGGCCGGGTTGGTGCTGATGATGTCGGCGGCATCGGTGAGCTTCTGCGCCGCCTGGTACTCGCCCTCGGAATTGATGATCTTCGCGCGCCGCTCACGCTCGGCCTCGGCCTGGCGGGCGATCGCCCGCTGCATCTGTTCGGGGATCTCGACGTCCTTGATCTCGACCGCGGTGACCTTCACGCCCCAGGGCTCGGTCGCCTCGTCGATGATCTTCTGTAGCTCTTCGTTGAGCCGCTCGCGCTCGGAGAGCAGTTGGTCGAAGTCGGCCTTACCGAGCACCGAGCGCAGCGAGGTCTGCGAGATCTGCGAGGTGGCGAGCAGGAAGTTTTCGACCTCGGTGATCGCTTTGCGCGGGTCGATCACGCGAAAGTAGGCGACCGCGTTGACGCCGGCGGGGACGTTGTCGCGGGTGATCACCTCCTGCGGCGGGATGTTGAGCGTCACCGTGCGCAGATCGACCTTGACCATCCGGTCGATCATCGGGATCAGAAGGATCAGGCCCGGTCCCTTTTGGGCGATCAGTCGGCCGAGCCGGAAGATGACGCCGCGCTCGTACTCGCGCAGGACTCGCACCGAGGTCCCGACCGCGATCAGCGCGAAGAACGCGAGGACGATGATGATGCCGCCGACCACTGCCATCAGCTCACTCCTTGCTTAGACGCCTTCGCTGTCGCGGACTCCGGGCGGACGACCAGCGTCAATCCATCCACCGCCTCGACCCGGACTCTATCCCCATGTCGCACCGGACCCTGCTCATCGCTCGCCAGTCGTGCGCTCCACAGCGCACCCGCCATGAAGACCTTGCCCTCGGGGGCGATCGCCGAACGCGCCTCGGCAAGCTCACCGACCATCTCCTCGGCACCGGTGCGTATCGGCTGGTTGTGGTGAGCGGCGAGCACCTTGCGGGTGATGAAGTAGAAGCTGATCGCGGAGACGACGCCGAGCGCGATCAGGGCACCGCCGATCACCTCACCGTCGCCGTTGTTGGAGTCCAGCGCGATGATCCCGGCGGCGACCAGTCCGGCGACGCCGATCGCGGCGAGCATGCCCCCGGTCGGCAGCAGTAGCTCGGCCAGCAACAGCCCAAAACCGATCACCGCCACGACAAGGAATGCTTCCATGGTTCGATTATCCGCTTTCGCAGCGTTCTTCGAGCGCGCAGCGCCTGAGGTCCCCCTGCAGCTCGCTCGGGTGGGAGTAGGGACCCTGCTTGAGATAGACGAGCTTGCCGGCCCGATCGTAGAAGGCTGTGTCCGGAATCCCGACGGTTACGCCGAGGCTTTCGGCGATGCTTTTGTGGGGGTCCCCGTAGATTGGGTAGGAGACTGGGTCTTCGCCAAGGAAGGTGCGGGCGGCGGCCTCGGAGTCGAGGCTGTCGACCCCGAGGAAGGCGACCCGCTTGCCGTAGCGGGCCGAGAGTTTTTGCAGGATCGGGAACTCAAAGAGACAGTTTCCGCACCAGGACGCCCAGACATTGACGACGATCGGATAGCCGCGCAGCGCTGCGATCCGCCTTTCGTAAGCACGATCCCCGCCGCCGAGCAGCTGATTCGCCTGCCGGTGGAGGGCGGCGAGCGGTGGCGGGGAGCCCGCGAGCGCCCTCGCGTAGTCGGGGTGTTTGCCGGCCTCGCCGCTGCCCGAGGATCCGCAGCCACCGATTGTGAGCGCCAGAATTGCCGCTACAAGTACGTTTCGCGGCTTTCGCGCCATCCTCGTCATTCGATGATTACAATATGTGGATCGTTCGGTCCGCTCGGTAATGCGGACCTCTGGGAGCGCCGTGAGCAAGTAAGCGAACTCTCGGCATCCTCACCCACCGTTTGCCCCCGCCGGGCGCCCTAGTTTTTCGCACGTCGGGGGTCAGAACCACAAGCCGAAATGGCCAAGACCAGCGAAGTTGCCGCGCGAGCGGCTGTCCCCTCAAGCGCCGATATCGAGCGCGCGGCTGAGTTTGCCCGCGAGCCCTTCCTGCTCGATGGCGAGGGGCCCGAGGCGCTCGCCGCCGGCACCGCTCGGCGTCGGGCGCTGGACGCCGCCCTGGCCGAGATCGAGGCCGGCGCAGAGTACCCGTCGATCCAGTGGCGGCGTGACTTTTCGCTGCTGCTCGGGCTCGAGCGCCTGCTCGCCGACGAACCGCCGAAACTGCTCGACGGGGCCGAGCTGAACCCCCATCAGGTCGATGCTCTGTCCGGAACCCTGACCGAGCTAATGGCGGAGCAGCAGACTGCCGCGGAGAACGGCGCCGCCGCCGAATTCGCGGCCGAGGATGGCCGGGTCGCTGCGAAGACCGATCCCGAGGATGAGCAGGACGCGACTGAGGATGAGGAGGACGCGACTGAGGATGTGGACCTCGACGACGCGGTTGATGAGGACGAGGACGACGCGGCTGATGATGACGATGAGGACGGGGAGGAGGAGGATGAGGAGCTGGCTCCCGACGAGGAGCCCCGGGACTGGGAGGAGACCGGTGCGGAGGAGGATGCCGAGCTGGTCGAGGTTGCACCCGAGGATCCCGGCGCTGAGCGGCGCTTCTGGTTCGAGCACGCGACGGGTGCCGGCAAGACCGTTGCCGCGGTCGGTTTCATCGAGGCCTCAAGTACCGGCGGCATCCTGATTCTCACCCACCGCCGCAACCTCGTCGACCAGTTCATCGGCGAGATCTCCGACCGGGGCTACAAGGAGCGCTTGCGCCCACCGCTTCTGGGCGACCGCGACGATCCCGACGGGCCGGTCACGGTTGAGACCTACCAGTGGTTCGTGCGCAACCACAAGAAGGTCTCCGATGCCTATTCGATCGTGATCTGCGATGAGGCGCACACCGCACTGGGCGAGAAAACCAGCGCCTGCATCCGGGCCTGGCCCGGTCCCGTCTTCATCGGTATGACGGCGACCGGGGCGCTGATCGCCCGCCACGTCGCCGATCTCTTCCCCACTCAGACCTCTCGATTTGACCTCGCCCAGGCCGCCCGCCGCGGCGTCATCTCGCCGCTGCGCTGCATGCGGATACCGCCGGGGCCGGGGGTGCGGACACTCGCCAAGGTGCCGTTGCGAAAAGGCGAGGTCGACCAGGACTTCGACCAGGAGGAGCTCGCTGCGCTGTTGGACCAGGCCCCCTTCAACGTGGCGATCGCCGACCTCTACAAGACCCGCTTTGGCGGGGTCCCCGGCGTCCTCTACACGGCCGGGGTGCAGCACGCCAAGAACGTCGCCAAGGCCCTGCAGGACGCTGGGATCAAGGCCCGTGCGGTTTCCGGCGAGACACCGAAGCGCGAGCTGGCCGAGATCCTCGCCGCCTTCGAGCGCGGCGAGGTCGACGTGCTCTGCAACGCGATGCTGCTCGCCGAGGGCTGGAACAGTCCGCGGGCAACGATCTGCATGCATCTGGCGCCGACCGCCTCGCGTCGCATCTACCAGCAGCGCGTCGGCCGCGTCACCCGCCGAGCCCCCGGCAAGGAGGCCGGCCTGGTCATCGACTTTGTCCACCCGGCGACTACCCACGATGAGACGATCGTCACCCTGCACAGCCTGCTGGACCGTGAGGTCTATCGGGGCGGCGCGATCGTGGTCGGGCCGGTGCGCCGCTCACGCGGGCGCCGGGTCAGGGTCGAGCGTCGAATCGTGCCCGTCTCTGACATCGAGGAGCACCGCATGCAGGTGCTCGAACGGGAGATCTGGCGAATCGCGGTCGAGAACCTCGACTACCCCGAGCAGCACGCCTGGGCCGCGCTGGCGGGCGCACGCGTCAATCCACAGGGCTGGCGCAGGGCGCGGGCGATGCTGCAGGGCGAGCGCACCAAAGAGCTTCGCCGCCGCTTTTTGCTGACCTGCGTACAGCGCAACCGCAACTCACAGCTGCGCCTCAAAGCGCTGACCGAGATCGCCGATCTGCGCGACCCCGAGGCCTTTGACGACGCGATCGAAATCGTCGGAAGCTGGAGTCGCGACGACAAGCGAGCGGGGACCAAAACACTGCTCCAAGCGCTGGTCGATAAGCGGATTGGCAGACGCGACCAGGCCCAGGCGTGGGTCTGGCGGCTCGCCTCCTACACGCGTGATCTGCACGAAGAGTACGCCGTGCAACGCTGGCCGGAGACCAAGCGCCTGCTTGGTCTTTTGGTCAATTCTTCGGGCCGCGCCCACGGGCGCAACGCGCGCCGGCTCGTGCATGCCGCGCGCAAACAGGACCGCAGGCTGGCGGTCTCACTCCTGGCCGGTGCGGTCTCCCATACGCCCGAGGGCGAAGAGGTCCTGCGTGGGGCGCGGATGCGGATGGCGCGCAAACCGTCGGCGATCGCGCGCGAGCTGCTGCGCAACTTCCCGAAGGGCGGCAAGCGCCGCCGCAAACGCAACAACCGCAAGCGCAAAGGGGAGAAAGGCGGTGAGCGGGGCAAGCGCGGCGCCCACGGCTCCAGGCCCGGGCGCGCCGAGGACAACGGCGCCGAGGTCGAGGAGCTGGAGCCCGGCGAAGCGGTCGAGGAGCGCGAGGATGATGACGCCGCCGCGGTCGATGCCTGAGCGGTCGACTCAGCAGCGACTCGGGTAGCCGTCGTAGAGGCCTGAATGATCGCGCAGCTCGTCGCGCCCTCAGAGCTCGACGTAGCCGGTCGAGCGGTTGCGCGTTGCATCATCGCCCTGAGGCGGCGAGCGGCCGGTGCCATCCCAACCAGCCACTGACCTCGAAGCCCGCGTTCAGAGCCGCAGGTGGACCTCGCCGGCACCGAGGGCGACGCGCTCGCCGTCGGTAGTGAGGACCAACAGGTTGCCGCGCTCGTCGACCCCCTCGGCGACCCCCGCGCCCTCCGGCCAGCCGATCTGCCGACCGCGCAGCGCGTCGCGCCGGCGCCAGGCAGCGAGGATCGTCTGCTCGTCGGCATCGACCCAGCGCTCCAGCGCGGCGTCGAGCGCTGCTCGCGCCCGTTCACGGACCGCACCCTCGCTCGGTCCCGAAAGCGAGAGCGAGATCGCCGTCTCACGCAGCGCCGCGGGAAATTCCTCGACGCCGATCGCCAAGTTTAACCCGACCCCGATCACCGCCCACCCCACCTGGGGCCTTGCCTCGATCAGGACCCCACCGAGCTTTCGCCCCTCCAGCCAGACGTCATTTGGCCACTTGATCGCGCAGGCGATTCCCTCTTCGAGCGACTCAGCTGCCTCGCAGACTGCCAGGGGCACCGCCAGCGGCAACAGCAGATGGCGCTGGTCGAGCGGGCGCAGGATCGCCGAGTAGAGCAGCGCCCTGCCGCGCGGCGCGGTCCAGCTGCGGCCCCCTCGGCCGCGTCCCTCGCTCTGCTCAGCCGCGGTGACCACGGTGCCCTGCCTCGCGCCCGCTTCGGCCAGCTCGCGGGCGCGGCTGTTGGTCGAGTCGGTGCGGCGGAAGTGCCGGTGCGGGTTCCCAAACCGCGCGGGCCCTTGCTCACACATCGCCGCTAATCCGCCGCGCCGGGCGGCGGCCCGGAGACATCGGCCAGCAGGGCGCTGACCAGGCCGCCGAGGTCGTGCTGGGGGGCTTCGATCGCGACCTCGTGACCGGCCTCGCGAGCCGCCGCGCTGGTGACCGGGCCGATCGAGACGATTTTCGCGGCGCCGGGGAAGCGCTCGCCGAGCGCTTCGCAGAGGTTGCGAACGGTGGAGGCGGAGGTGAAGGTGACGTAGTCGGCTCCCAGGGCGGCCTCGACCACCGCCTCCTCAGGGTGCTCGCGGACGGTGTCATAGAGGGCGAGGTCCTCAACCTCGGCGCCTTGTTCGGTGAGCCACTCGGGGAGGACATCTCGGGCGTCGGCCGCGCGGGCGAGGAGCGCTCGTTTGCCGCGGAGATCGATCGCGCCGAGCGCCTCGATCAGCGACTCGGCGACGAAGCGCTCGGGGATGACGTCGGCGCTGATCCCCCCGCGGGCCAGGCTGCGGGCGGTGCCGGGGCCGATCGCGGCGAGCGTGGCCCCGGCGAGCGAGCGCGCGTCGCGCCCCGCTCCGTGGAGCGCCTCGAAGAGAAGCCTCACCCCGTTTGGGCTGGTCAGACAGATCAGGTCATAGCGCTCAATCGCCGCCGCGGCCGCGAGGACCTCGGGCGACTCGAGTCGCGGCACGATCCTGATTACCGGCAGCTCGACCACCGTCGCGCCCAGTTCGCGCAGGGTCGCTGCCAGCCCGCTCGCCTGAGCCCGGGCGCGGGTGACGACGACCCGCCGCCCGTGAAGCGGCCGGCGCTCGAACCAGGCCAGCGCCCGGCGGCGCTCGACAACCCTGCCGACGAGCACCAGAGCCGGCGCCCGTATCTGCTCGCGCTCCGCCGTCGCGGCGATCGTTGCCAATGTCGCGGTCACCGTGCGCTGGCCATCCGTCGTGCCCTGCCCCACCACCGCCGCCGGCTCATTGGGGTCGCGACCGCAGTCGATCAGCGCCCGCGCGTTGCGCTCGAGGTTCTTGACGCCCATGTAGAAGACGAGCGTGCCGGGGAAGCGGGCGAGCGCCTCCCAGTCGAGCCCGGTCTCGGGCTTAACGGGATCCTCGTGGCCGGTGATGAAGGCGACCGCCGAGGCGTCGTCGCGGTGGGTGACCGGGATTCCGGCATAGGCGCTCGCGGCGATCCCGGCGGTGACGCCGGGGACAACCTCGAAGTCGACCCCGGCGTCGTGCAGTGCTTCACCCTCCTCGCCGCCGCGCCCAAAGACAAAGGGGTCACCGCCCTTCAGCCGCACGACGCTCTTGCCGGCTCGAGCCGCCTCGACCATCCGCGCCCCGATCTCCTCCTGGGGGACCGAGGGCTTGCCCGGTGCCTTACCGACGTAGACGAGCTCTGCCCCCTCGCGGGCGCCCTCGAGCGCGCCCGGCGGGATCAGCCGATCGTGGAAGATCGTGTCGGCCGTGGCGATCAGGGCCAGCGAGCGCGCCGTCATCAAACCCGGGTCGCCGGGTCCGGCGCCGACCAGGTAGACGATCCCTGCTCGGGCGCTCAATCTGTTCCCATCAGGGGCCTGCCGGGGAGCGCTGGCCGAGATCGCGCAGGGATCCGATCGGAGACCACGGACATCCTCAGCCCCAGCTCTCGGCGCGGTCGAGAACCTCCCGGGCGCCGGCGTCGAGCAACCGTTTGGCAAGTTCGGCGCCGAGCAGGGTCGGCTCGCCCGAGTGGCCCTCAATTCGGTCGCGGATCCACTCGCTACCGTCGGGCAATCCGACGAAGCCCTCGAGTTGCATCTGCCCGGAGGTCAGATCGATCCTGCCGTGGACCCCGAGCGGGCTGTTGCAGGTGGCGCCCAGCAAGGAGACGACGGTGCGCTCTGCGGTCAACTCGCGCAGTGCGGCTGGGTCGGTGACCGGCTCGAGGATTCGCAGGCCCTGCTCATCCCCGGCCCGGGTCTGCAGCAAAAGTGACCCCTGGCCGGCCGCCGGCGTCATCGTCTCGAGTGCAAGCGGGAAGGCGACCTCCTCCTCCCGGCCCAAGCGGCGCAGACCGGCGAGTGCCAACACGATCGCATCGAGCTTCTCCTCCCCGAGTTTGCGCAGGCGGGTGTCGACGTTGCCGTGCAGATCGCTGACCTGCAGGTCCGGCCGGGTGGCGAGGAGCTGGGCGCGGCGGCGCAGACTCGCGGTCCCGACCCTGGCTCCCTGCGGGACCTCATCGAGCGAGGCGCCGATCCCGATCCAGGCGTCGGCGGCCTCCTCGCGGGGCGGCACCGCGGCGAGCATCAGGCCCTTGGTCAGCTCCGCCGGCACATCCTTGGCCGAGTGGACGCCGATCTCCGCGCCGCCGTCAAGCAGGATCCGCTCGACCCCGCGCACGAAGCGCGCCTTATCGCCCGGCTCACCCCCAGAGGAGACCTCGACCAGCTCGCCGCCGCCCAGCATCTCCGCCACCTGCTCTGCCTGCGCCAGGGCGAGGGCACTGCCGCGGGTGGCGATTCGAAGCGACCCCGGTGGGGCTGAAACGCCTTGCTCCTTTTCGCTGCTCACCATCGTGTTTGCCACCGACGCTGCCCGAGAGGTTAAGTGAAACCCCTGCCGGGGTCGCTTCGGCGCAACTCGGTCACCGTGCCTTCGCCTCTCGCTTCGGGCTCGGTCTGGATGTCGAGGCCAAACAGCTCGCGCAGCGCACTGACATAAAGGTAAGCGTCATCGGCACCTGCGGCACGCTTCATTCTCAGGGTCGGGTCGTGCAGGAGGCGCGAGGCGATCGCTTTGGCCATCGCCTGCAGGCGCTCGCGGTCGGCCTCTGAGAGGCTCTCCCAACGACCCTCGTTCTCGGCCAGAACCCGGCGCACCACCTCATCGCCGCGCGCGCGCAGGGCGCCGATCGTCGGCACCACCTCAAGCGAGGCGAGCCAGCGCTCGAAGCGGTCGAGCTCGGCGGCGAGGATCGGCTCGGCCCGCCGCGCCTCGGCCTGTCGACCGCTGGCGTTGCGCTCGGCGATCTGCTGGACGTCGTCGAGGTCGTGGAGGCTTACCCCCCCGATCTCGCGGCAGGCAGGCTCGATGTCACGCGGGACGGCGATGTCGACGAGCAGCAGCGGTCGGCCCTCGCGCGTCTCCATCACCTGGGCGAGCCCGTCGCGCTCGACGATGTGGTGCGGTGAGTTGGTCGCCGTGACGACGATGTCGGCAGCCCGCAGCTGCTCGGGTAGCTCCTCGAAACGGACCGCCTCGCCGTGAAAGTGCTGGGCGAGGCCGATCGCGCGGTCGTAATGGCGGTTGGCGACGAAGACCGTGGCGACGCCGCGGGCAACGAGCGCCTTGGCGACCAGCTCGGCGGTCTCCCCGGCGCCGACGATCAGCACCCGCCGATCGGCGAGGTCGCCGAGGTGGCGGCGGGCGAGCTCGACCGCGACTGAGGGGATCGAAACTCCCTTCTCGCCGACTTGGGTCTCCTCGCGGACCCGGCCACCGGCGGCCAGCGCCCCGCGGAAGAGCCGGTTGAGGATCGGCCCGGTGCCGCCCTCGACCAGGGCCAGCTCGTAGGCGCGTTTGACCTGGCCCTGGATCTCGGCCTCGCCGACGACCATCGAGTCGAGGCCCGCGGTGACCCGAAAGAGGTGGTCGGCCGCTTCGCCGCCGTGCCGCGCGTAGAGGTGGCCGAGCAGCTCGGTCGGGCGGATCTCGGCCTGACGGGTGAGGACGCCTAGTGCCGTCGACTCGGCTGCGACCGTGTCGGAGACGACCAGGTAGAGCTCGGTACGGTTGCAGGTGGAGATCGCTGCCGCCTCATGGATGCCCTCGGCCGCGGTCAGCTCACGCAGGGCCCCGACCGCGCTGCCCTCGGTCAGCGAGAGCCGCTCGCGCAGATCGAGCGGCGCCGTCTTGTGGGAGACGCCAAGGGCGAGCAGCTCACTCATCCGCCGCCCACCTCGGCACGGTCGGCTTCGGCCTCGGCGCGCTCGGCCTTGCCCTCTTCGGCGAAGGTGGCCAATTCGCCGAGCTCGCGCTCGATGCGCTGCAGTTTGGCGGCCATGATCGCCACGTAGACGACGATCAGAACGAGGAAGACAATGTAGGCGCCGGCGACGTACTTGCCCGCTTCGCCGAGCGGCAGCGCCGGGGTCTCGGCCAGCAGCCCCAGCACCTAGCTCACCTCCGGGGCGACCCGCGAGGCGCTCCCAGGAGCGGGAGCATCCAGCGCTCGGCGCAGGCGCTTGACCTGTCCCGAGGCGCTCTTCGCGGTCAGCTCGAACTTGACCAGGGTGACCCAGAGCAGCGCCACGGCGGTCAGGCTGACCAGGAAGGTGAAGAGCATCGAGCCGGGCAGGCCGCCGTTCGCGGTGGCGAAAACGCGCGGATGCACGAGGCTCTGGGCCATGCGCACGGCGAGGAAGTTGAGCGGTACGAAGGCGCCGGCGGTGACCGCGAACACGGAGGCGTAGCGAGCCTGGCGATCGGGGTCCTCGATCGCGTAGCGGAAGGGATAGTAGGTTGCGTAGAGGAGGAAGACGATCAGAAAGCTGACCAGGGTCGGCTCGTTCCAGACCCACCAGTGCCCCCAGGAGGCTCTTGCCCAGATCGAGCCGGTGATTAGGACGGCAGCGCCGAAGATCACCGATATGTGGATCGAGACGTAGGAGTAGGCATCCCACTTGCGGTTCCCGGTGCGCAGGTGGGCGATCGCGAAGAGGCCGCCGATGATGAAGCCGACCAGCGCGGTCATCGCAAGCGGAACGTGCAGGTAGAAGATCTTCTGGATGAAGCCCTGGTCGGCTTCCAGGGGCGCGTAGAAAAAGACGAGCGAGAGCGACGCGGCGATCGCCACGACGGTCGCTATCGAGAGGGGTCTCAGGCCTTTGCCGTACATACGTGGTTCGCGGTGTGGCGGGAAAGTTCAGTCCTCCAGGAGGAAGTCGAAGACCGCGTATCCGACCAGGAGGAAGACCAGATCGTATAACCCGAGCACCGCCAGCCAGGTTCCGAAGCGGTGGTAGCCCGGTCCGCCCAGGGTCAGCAGCGGCTCAGTCGCGCCAGTCGCGGCGATCATCAGCGGCACCACCAGCGGCAGCAGGACCAGCGGCACGAGCAGATCGCGGGCCCGCGAATTGACCGCCATCGAGGAGATCAGCGTCCCGGTTGAGGCCAGGCCGAGATCGGCGAGCACCAGGACGAGGACCAGCGGCGCCAGGCCCGCGCCGGAGTCGAGGAAGAAGAGCGCGAAGATCGGCACCGCGATCAGCTCGAGCACCGCCAGGAAGAGGACCAACGCGGCAAGCTTGGCGGCGAAGAGCACGGTGCGGTCGACCGGAGCCAGGCGGATCGCGTCGAAACCGCCCTCCTCGCGCTCGGCGACAAAGAGCCGGTTGATGCCGAGCACGGCGGCGAACAGCAGCGTCGCCCACAGCACGCCGGCCGCCAGGTTCCCCGAGAGGCTGGTTCGGCCGAGGGCGAAGCGGAAGATGACGAAGGTGGTGATCGCGAAGATTGCCATCGCCGGCAGCGACTGCAGAGTGCGCAGCTCGGCGCGCAGGTCCTTGGTGAGGATCGCGGCGAAGGCGGAGCGGGAGGAGGTCATCGGGCGGTCTCGAGTGTGCTCTCGGCGTCGATCCCGAGACGCAGGGTCTTGTCGGCGTCCGGCAGGTGGCGCTCGGGATCGTGGGTGACGACGACCCGGGCCCGGCCGCGCCCGGGGCCGATCAGCGCGCGGGCCAGCTCGCGTCCGTCGACGTCGAGGTTGGAGTCGGGCTCGTCGAGGAGCAGCAGCTCGGGCTCGTGCAGGACGCAGCGGCAGATCGCCAGCCGCTGGCGCATGCCGGCCGAGAGGTCGGCGATCCGCTCGTCGGCGCGCCCCCGCATGCCGAGTTCGCCCAGCAGCTCGTCGATCCTCGCGGCCGCATCGCGACGCTCGATCCCGTGCAACCGCGCGTGGAAGGCGAGGTTCTCGCGCCCGCTGAGGTCGCGGTAGAGAAGCGGCTCGTGGCCGAGGTAGCCGATCCGCCCGCGCAGCTGCCAGGCCTCCTTGGGCAGCTCGCAGCCGAGCACCAGAGCCTTCCCGGCGCTCGGCCGCAGCAGCGTCCCGAGCACCCGCAGCAGCGTCGTCTTGCCGGCCCCGTTGGGGCCGAGGACGACCAGCGTCTCACCGGCGGCGAGCTCGACCGTGACCCCGTCGAGGGCCGTCCGTTCGCCGAAGTCGCGGCGCAGCCCGGCAAGGCTGAGCGCGGGCTGGTCTGTCGCCGGGCCGGGCATCACGCCCGTGATTGTGAAGGTCTGTCGCTAGACGCGGCTCGTGGCTTGCAGCGTGACCCTGCTAAGTGCAGTGAAGGTCGTAGGGCCGGCCGATCGGTGTTCCGCGCGAGTCCATCGCCACCGCACGCTGGGCGCAGATCGGTCCGGAGAAGGGAACCGCCAGCCAGCTGAATGACCCGAGGCCGGTGCGCCGCTGCGCGAAGCGAGTGATCCGGCGCAGGGGGAGCAGCCGATCGCGCCTGCCGCGGAGCTCGAGCCGGACCTTCACGGCCTGGGCCGGGAAGGCGAGCACGATCAAGGTTCTCCTCTGCCGGCCCTCGCCCGCGGACGGGCTGAAGCCGAGCGGGAGCTCGGCGGAGATCGGGTGGCAGACCCCGAACCTGAGGTCCGCAGCGCCCGGGCCGGGACGAGACGGGCTCAGCTCCGCGTAGATACAGGGGATCGCGGTGCCGCCGGGGTTGGGCTTTCGGTGGGCGGTGATGCGCCAGCGGGCGTTGCCGCCGAAGACGCCCGTGCCGAGCTGAACGACACGGCTGGAGTCAGTTGCGGCGTGGGAGGCGCCTGCGCCCAAAGTTAGGCAGAGCGCGCAAAGCACCATCGGGCGTATCCGTCTTGCCTGCGGCCGTGGCACCCCGCTTGAGCCTAGCCTGCATGCAACCCCAGTGCCACGCGCGGCGTGGGCGAGGGTCTAGGCTGCAGCGGACGCGACGAGGAGGAAGCGATGGGTAGAAGGGCTCAGATCAAATCGTTCATCACCGGCTGTCTCCTGCTGGCTTCGCTCGCCCTCTTCGCGGCCGGGCCGGCCGGGGCCTCGCGGCGGATCGTCACCCCCTCGAAGATCTCGATCGAGAGCGGCGAACTGCGTTTCGCCGGGCACGTGATCACCCCCTCGTACCCCTCCTGTGAGGAAGACCGCAAGGTCGTCCTCTACAAAGCGGTCCGCAACGGCCCGGCCGAACCGATCGCCCGCACGAGGACCGACAACAAGGGCGCATGGAGCGTCAAGGTCAGCGGCTTCGCCGGCATCTCCCTGACGCCCTTCTTCGCCACGGTCAAGCCCTCGAGTCAGGGCGCGGCGGGGACGATCTACGTCTGCGCCGGGGCGAGGTCGAAGACGATCAAGCCGAGCCCCTGAGCGCGGCGCTTCAGCGCCGGCGCTTCTTGAGCGTCCGCCGCCCGACCTCGAGCAGCGGCCCGGCACCCTCGCGCAGCGCCTTCGTCCGCACCTGGCCCTTGCCGTAGAGCAGCCTCGCCGAGGCCTGCACCGCTTCGCCGAGAGTGCGGTCGTAGGGGTGCCACCAGAAGTCGCGCGTGAGGCCAGGCTCCCAGGAGTTCATCTTGATGTTGGCGCACTCGTAGAAGCCGAATTTGGAGTGTGAGCGGCCGACGCCGGAGTCCTTCACGCCGCCCCAGGCGCACTGGCAGGCGCCATGGCTGAAGGAGTGGTCGTTGACCCAGACCATCCCGGACTCGATCCGTCGGGCGATCCGTTCGCCCTTCTGGCGGTCCTTGGTCCAGACCGAGGCACCGAGGCCGAACTCGGAGTCGTTGGCGAGCTCGATCGCCTCCTGCTCGCTCTCGACGACGACGATCGGCAGCACCGGGCCGAAGATCTCCTCGCTCATGATTCGCATCTCATGGGTGACGCCGGTGAGGACGGTTGGCGCGACGAAGTTGCCGGAGAGCCCGGCTACCTCGGTCGGGCCGCCGCAGCGCTTGGTCGCGCCGGAGGCGACCGCGTCCTCGATCAGGTCGACGACGATCTCGTACTGGGAGTCGGCGGTCATCGGCCCGATCTCGGTCTCCCACTGCAGCGGGTTGCCGACGCGCAGCCGTTCGGTCTCGGCGACGACGCCCTCGATGAAGCGCTCGGCGATCGCGCGCACCACGTAGACGCGCTCGATACCCGAGCAGGTCTGTCCAGCGTTGGCAAAGCCACCCCAGACCGCGCCGGAGACAGCGTTGCCGAGCTCGGCGTCGGCGCAGACGATCATCGGGTCCTTGCCACCGAGCTCGAGCACCGAACCCTTGAGCCGCTGCGCGCAGACCTCGCCGACCTTGCGGCCGACCTCGACCGAGCCGGTGAAAAAGACCTTGCCGACACTCGACTTGGCGAGTGCGTCACCGACCGCCCCGCCTCCGTGGATGACGCGGACGAGGCCCTCCGGCAGGCCGCCCTTCTCAAATACACGAGCGATTGCCTCGCCCAAAAGCGGGGTCAGGCTGGCCGGCTTGAGGACGACGCCATTGCCGGCCATCAGCGCGATTGCGACCTCGCCGAATGGGATCGACCAAGGATAGTTCCAGGGCGCGATCACGCCGACCACGCCGATCGGCTCGTAGGTGAAGCGGCTTTTCTTGCTCATCAAGAAGGCCTGTGACATCCGCACCTTCTCCTCGGCGAGGATCTTCGGTCCCGCCTTGGCGCACCAGTGCAGCGCATCGACCGTTGGCAGCAGCTCCATCGTGTAGGCCTCTGCGCGCGGCTTGCCCTGCTCGTTGACTAGTAACTCAGCGATCTCATCGATGTCATCGAGGAGCGCATCGGCGGCGCGGCGCAGATAGCGGCCCCGGTCCGCCAGCGACAGTTCCGCCCAGGCCGGCTGGATCCGGGCGACATCGTCGACCACCGCCTGAACCTGGTCCGGTGTAATTGTCGCGACCGAGCCGACCAGCTCGCCGGTCGTCGGGTTGAAACTCTCAAGTGTGGACGCAGCGGGGCGAGTCTGAGTGGTAGCCATGGACCGATTCTACGGCGAGCTCACGGTCGCGGCGGCCGGCGTCGTGCTCGCCGGCGACAGTGCTCACGCTCACCCCCGGTCCTCGCTCGGGCGAGACACCCCTCAGATCTCCCCCGACACCCTCATACTCAGCCGTTGTGAACGACCAGCTATTCGACAGCGAGGACACCCCGCTCTCCGCCCAGGCTCCGATCGATGCGCCGTTGGCGGTGCGGATGCGACCGCGCACGTTGGAGGAGCTGGTCGGCCAGGAGCACCTGCTCGCCGCGGGGTCGGCGTTGCGCAAGGCGATCGAGAGCGGCCACCCTCACAGCGCGATTCTCTACGGCCCGCCCGGTGCTGGAAAGACAACCCTGGCGCGGATCGCCGCAGCCGGTGCGGACGGCGCCTTTGAGGAGGAGTCGGCTGTTAACGCCGGGCGAGCGGAGATCCGTGCCGTGATCGAGCGAGCGCGCGAGCGCCGCCAGGGCAGCGGCCGCGCCACGGTCCTCTTTCTCGATGAGATACATCGCTTCAACAAGGCTCAGCAGGATGCCCTGCTGCCCGCCGTCGAGGAGGGCCTGCTGACCCTGATCGGAGCGACCACGGAGAACCCCTACTTCGAGGTCAACTCGGCACTGCTCTCGCGCTGCCAGGTATATGAGCTGCGCCCGCTCGATGCGGAGCAGGTGATCGAGCTCCTGCGCCGGGCGCTGAGCGATGCCGAACGGGGACTCGGCGCCCAATCCCCGCCCGTCGAGGAGGCGGCCCTGGAAATGCTCGCGCGGCGCAGCGGCGGCGACGCTCGCGTCGCGCTCTCGGCTCTGCAGCGGGCGGTCGAACGCGCCGAGGGCGCGGCGGTCGATGTTGCCGCGGCCGCCGACGCACTGCAGCGCAAGGCGGTCGATTACGACCGCCAGGGTGATCGCCACTACGACTTCATCTCTGCCTGGATCAAGGCAACCCGCGGCTCGGATGTCGACGCCTCGCTCTACTACCTGGCGGTGATGCTCGAGGGGGGCGAGGACCCGCGCTTCATCGTCCGGCGGATGGTGATCCTCGCCTCAGAGGACATCGGCAATGCCGATCCCCAGGCTCTGTTGATCGCCGACGCGGCCGCCCGTGCGGTTGACCGGGTTGGGCTGCCGGAGTGCGCGATTAATCTTGCCCAGGCGGCGGTCTACCTGGCCCTGGCGCCAAAGTCAAATGCCTCTTACAAGGCGCTTGACGCGGCCCGCGCCGAGGTCCGCGAGAATGGCGCCGCGACCCCTCCAGACTACCTGCGCGATGCCCACTATCCCGGCGCCGGAGAGCTGGGACGGGGCGAGGGCTATCGCTACGCTCACGATGAGCCCGACGCCGTCGCCGCCCAGCGGCTGCTCCCAGAGGGGCTCCAGCGGAGCCGCTTCTACGCCCCGACCGAGCGCGGTTTCGAGGCCGAGCTGGGGCGGCGGCTTGGCGCTCTGCGCAAGCGCTTTGAGAAAAATTAACGTGGGCGCAACTTCGAGAATGACCCGGTGTTTCAAGGGCGGCTTTCCAAGCTAGAGCCAGGGAGAGCCGAACACCGGCCGGAGGCCTGGACTGGGGGCCTCCGGCCGGGTCTAAAAAGGGAAGTCAGGGGGGACTCGACGAGCCGCGCGAAAGCGCGGCCGTCGAGCTGGGCGAAGCCGATCCTGGCCCCGCAGTGTCGGCCTTGGAGCATCGCGGCGCTCGGCCTCATCGCCCCTTCAGGGCGCGACCGCCGTTGCGCTTGACTTGCCCGGCCGTCTCGCCGCCCAGATCCTCAGCACAGCGCGCCTGCCGGTGTCGGTCAAGTGGCGCGGCGGCTTCGCCAGAGCCGCGGTTGGCACCAACGCGGGCTGAGCGAGGCGGCCGATCGCCTATCGTGGGCAAGATGGCCGCCGCCGACGAAAAGCTCCGCCTGGGTGGAATGGCGCTGCGAAACGGCCTCCTGATCCACGGTCCGACGCACTGGGCGGCAGCCGTTCGCGACTCCGATGGTGGCGTCGAGGTGGCCTCTGAGTCCAAGCCCGAGCTGGCACCGAAGCTGGCCGCGCGGCTGCCGGGCCTACGCGGCCCGCTCAAACTGGCCGAGGCGATGGTCATCCTGCCGCTGGTGCGCCGGCGCATGCCAGCCGCCCGACTACCGTTTGAGGATCCGCGGGTGGTGGGCGCGATCGGGGCGAGCCTGATCGCGACCAGCCTGATGCGAAAGCGACTGCGCACCTCGGCGCTGCGCGAGGCGATTGCACAGGCGATCGGTGCCCTGCCGGCTATCGTCGCGCTCTCAGACCGCGATCTGGCCGCCTACCACGGGGTTGAGCACAAGGCGATCGCCGCCTACGAGCAGGGAATCACCGACCCGGCCGGGGTGCCCAAGGAGCATGACCGCTGCGGCTCCAATCTACTCGCGCCGATGATGCTGCTCTCGGTGGGCGGCACCGTGTTGCTCGAGCGAGTGATCGAGAGCCCGGGTCCGCTCGCCCGCGCCGCTGTCGGGCTCGGCGGCGCCTCGCTTGCGGTCGAGATGTTTGCCTGGAGCGATCGCCACCATGGCGCTCCGCTCGCCGAGGCCTTCCACACTCCGGGCCGTGGGATCCAGCGGCACCTGGCGACCAAGGAGCCGAGCGCCGAGCAGCTCGAGGTCGGGGTCGCGGCGCTGGCCGAGATCCTGCGAGTCGAGGGCAAATAGACTGCGCGCCGATGTTCGGAAGGATCGATCACATTGGCGTCGCGGTCGAGAACATCGACGCCGCGCTCGCGCTCTACCAGGGGGCGTTCGAGATGCCGCTGGCCCACCGCGAGACGGTCGAGGAGCAGGGTGTCGAGGCGGTCCTGATCGATGTCGGTGAGGGCCATGTTGAGCTGCTGCGGCCGCTCGGTCCCGAGACCTCGGTCGGCAAGTTCCTCGCGCGCCAGGGCGAGGGTCTGCACCACGTCGCCTATGCGGTTGAGGACATCGACGCCAGCCTGCGCGCACTCGCAGCCGCCGGCCTGGAGCTGATCGACCGCGAAGCGCGGATCGGCATCCGCGAAAGCCGCGTCGCCTTTCTGCACCCGCGCTCGACCGGCGGTGTGCTGACCGAGATCGTCGAACCCGCGGACGGAGGACACTGATGGCACAAGCGCAGAGCGTGGAGATCGGTTTCGAGGGCGGCCAGGTCGTCTCGGTGCGTCTCAGCGAGGGAGAGCTGAAGGACCTCCGCAAGCAGCTCGAGAAGGGCGGCTGGCACGACGTCAAGAGCGATGACGGGGTCCTTGTCGTCTACCTCGGCAAGGTCGCCTTCCTGCGCATCGACTCCGGTGAGGGCCGAGTCGGTTTCGGCCTCGGCGCCGATTAGGTCTGCAACTAGCCGCGGATCGCCTTGCCGGCGATGTTCTTGATCCGGGTTCGATCGCGTGCGGCAAGGTTGTTCGGCCTGCCCTTCGACTTGGCGATCAGGTTGAGGAATTCGGTCCTTTCCCGCTCGGTCAGGTTCTGGCTGACCCGGTCGCGTCCCTTCTCGGCCAGCCAGAGCGAGACCGCCCAGACCGTTTTCCAGGGAACCCGCTTCCAGGCTGAGGAGGCAGCGATCTTGACGATCCAACTCGGCATCTTCAACTTCTAGCCTGGCAGGAAGGACACCAGTAGGTCCTGCGATTGGAATCGCCCTGCCCGCCGGACTCGATCGGCGTCCCACAGCGTGGGCAGGGGGCACCGGCGCGGCGGTAGACGGTTGCGGGCGGGCGGCCCTGCTCGACCGCTCTCGTCATCAGCTCGCGCGCGGCCCCTAGGACCGCGCGCAGATCCGCGCCGCTGAGCGCCGCTATCGGGGTCGCGGGCGCCAGGCGGGTTGCGAAGCAGGCCTCGCTCTTGTAGATGTTTCCGATCCCGGCGATCAGCCTCTGGTCAAGCAGAGCGTCGCCCAGCTCGCGATCGGCGCCCGAGCGGATCGAGCCCACGGCCGCCTCGAGCTCGAAGTCGGGGGCGAGAATGTCGGGCCCAAGGCGCGCCAGCCTGGGATCGCGGCGCAGTTGGGTTGCGCTCAGCACCCGCAGCGTCGGGCCTCCGAACTGGACCGCCTCGAGTTCCTCGCCGCCGAGCACCACCCAGGCCGCGCCCGCGCCCTTGCGCCAGCGCTCGCCGCGGCGGTAGAGGTGCCAGGCGCCGCTCATCCCGAGGTGGCTGTGCAGGGTCAGGTCCCCGCAGTGCAGGAGCAGATTCTTGCCGCGTGCCTGACAGCGCTCCAGGCGGGTACCGTCGAGCCGCTCGACACCGCTGGCACGGCCGCGCGGGTTGGGTGCGCGCACCGTGATTTGCGCGCCGCCGAGCGCCGCCTCGATGCGGCGCGCGGCGCGCAGGATCGTGTCGCCCTCGGCCACCGGCGACCGATCAGCCGCCGCGGCCTTCGGCCAGCGAGGTCCAGAGACGTTCCTCCGCTTCGAAGAGGGGCGCGGCCGCCGCATCGACCTGGCGCCAGAGGGAGGCTTCGGGCCGCTCGCTCTCGCTGGCGGCGCGCAGGGCGGCGGCGAGCTCGCTCCAGCGCTTCGCAGCGGCGCCGGCCAGTGCCGCCTCGGGCCGCCCCGCCTGCTCGAGGAAGCGCGAGTACATGAGGCGAAAGGCGCCGCCCCCCGTTCCCCGCCGCTCGATCACCTGGTAGCCAAAGCGCGCGCACCAGCGCCAATCCGCAGCGGACTCGGGCCAGCTGCCAACCTCCTCAGAGAGGCGGCGCAGCGCTCCCAGTCCGGAGAACTCGGGGTAGCGGGACTCGAGCATCGCCGCGCTCGCCCGCGCGATCGCCGCCGGGATCGCCTCGCGCAGCCGCTCGCTTGGGATGCCCGCGCTCGGGGCGGTGAACATGTGACCGGACAGCGGGTATGCGGGGTGGTCGCTGTGGCGAGCCCGCTCGAGGCTGGCAAGTGTCGTCCTCTGCAGCTCCTCAAAGCCGGTATCGGAGAGCAATGCGACCTCCTCGTCATAGCCGGCGAGGACGACGGCGTGGCCTGGGAAGTGAGCCGAGTTGCCGTAGTGATCGAGGTAGTAGAGGTCGGTGAGCAGGAGCGCCGGTTGGCCGGCGTCGATCGCCTCCCTGGCGGCCTCCCAGGCGCCGCCATCGTCGCGCTCGAAGGTGCGTAGCACCAGCGCCGCGCCGGAGAGCTCGTTGAAGTTCTCCTCCAGGCGCGCCGTGCGGCCGTTGAACCAGCGGCTCGGCGAGGAGTCCTCGAGGGTGACGTAGTAAAAGCATGGGCCGGCCCCCAGCCCGAAGGCGATCTCCTCGCTGATCGCCACCTCGTGGAAGCCGAGCAGGTTGCGCAGCGCCGTCGAGCCGCAATGGTGACCGGGGTGATGGGTGTAGCCGGGGACCGAAGGCACGGAACGCGATTATCCTGCGCCGCCGTGGCGAACGCCGACCTCAAGCTGCTGCTCGCGATGCGCACCCACTGGCACACCCCTGGCCTCGAGCGCGCGATCCGACTGCTCGGCAGGGCCGGCAACAACGCCGCGATCTGGGTCGCGGTCAACCTCGTTTTGGCCGGCGTCGATTCCCCACGAAGCGAATCCTGGCTGATCTGTGCGCTGCTCGGGCCGCTTGCAATCGCGCTCAACTACCTGGTCAAGGTGATCGTCAAGCGCCCGCGCCCGGACCTGGGAACGAAGCTGCCGCCGCTCGGCGGCGCGCCCAGTTCGCTGAGCTTTCCCTCGGCTCACGCGACCTCCTCCTTTGCGGTGGCGACGGCGATGACGCGCGTCGACGGCCTCGGGGTGCTCGCCTTCCTGCTCGCCGGCGTCCTCACCCTCGGGCGCCCCTACCTCGGCATGCACTACCCATCCGACATCCTCGTCGGCGCTCTTCTCGGCGTGTTGCTCGGGCTCGTGGTGCCCCTCTCACTATGAAGGTCGGGATCGTGGGACTACCCAATGCGGGCAAGTCGACCCTCTTCAACGCGCTGACCAAAGGCGGGGCGCAAACGGGCGATTACCCCTTCACCACGATCGAGCCGAACGTCGCGGTCGCCGCGGTGCCCGACGAGCGCCTCGAGCAGGTCGGCAAGACGGTGCGGAGCTCAGAGTTGGTTCCGGCGACGATCTCCTTCCATGACATCGCCGGTTTGGTCAAGGGCGCCTCAGAGGGAGAGGGGCTTGGCAACAGGTTCCTCGCCTCGATCCGCGAGACCGACGCGATCTGCCACGTGGTTCGCTGCCACGGCCTCGAGACCGGTGTTCCGCATCCAGACGGCCGGGTCGACCCGCTCGCCGACGTCGAGACGATCGAGACCGAGCTGGTCCTCGCTGACTACGAGCAGGCCCAGCGCCGCCTGGACCGGGTTCAGAAGGGAGCGAAGTCGGGCGATTCCGAGGCAATCGCTGAGCGCGACTGGCTCGAGGAGGTGCTCGCGGCACTCGCCGAGGGCCGCGCGGCGCGCTCGATCCCGGTCCCCGACGCGGCCCGTCAGGGGCCGGCCAACCTGCAGGCGCTGACCAGCAAGCCGATGCTCTACGTGGCCAACGTCGATGAGGGCGACGCCGAGGCCCCGCCGGCGCTCGTCGCCCACGCTGCCGCCGTCGGCGCCGGCCTGGTCGCGGTCAGCGCCCGGATCGAGGGCGAGCTCGCTGAGCTCGATGCCGATGAGGCCGAGGAGATGCGGGCCTCATACGGCGTCGAGGGATCGGGTCTGGCGCGCCTGGTGCGGGCCGCCTATGAGCTGCTCGAGTTGATCACCTTCTTCACCGCCGGTGAGGACAAGGAAGCCGTCGCCCGGCCACTGCCGCGCGGCTCCAGCGCCTGGCAGGCGGCGGGCACGATTCACACCGAGATCCAGGACGCCTTCATCAAGGCCGAGGCGATCGGCTGGCGTGAGCTGGTCGATTGCGGCGGCTACGTCGCGGCTCGCGACCGCGGGCTGCTGCGAATCGAGGGCCGCGACTACGTCGTCGCCGACGGCGACGTGATCACGATCAAGGTCTGAGCCCGGAGGGCCTGGGGGACGGCTGCCGAGCCGATCGGTTCGCCGTAGGGCCCCATTTGTCGCGGTCGGAGAGGCACTCGACGGTCTCAATCTGCTCCAGCGGCGCTTTAGGTGGCGATCAGGGCCGCGGGTCTAGAGTGAGCGCGTGGATGAAGGCGCCCGGTTCCCCAAGGTGGCCGCGAGGTCCGGTCATTACGAGAGCTTTTATCTGAAGGCCTGCGCTCCGGAGGGCGGACGAGGCCTCTGGATCCGACACACGGTCCACAAGCAGCCGGGGTCAGATCCCACCGCCTCAATCTGGTTCGTCCTCTTTGACCGCGAGGCAGACGCTCCGCGGGCGAGCAAGCTGACCGTCTGCGCCGATCAGCTGGCCAGCCCCGACGGGGCCTGGATCAGCATCGATGGAGCTCAGATCGGGCCGGGGAGCGCCGTCGGGGCGATCGAGACCGAGGCCCTGGCCGCCACCTGGGAGCTGAACTTTGAGGGCCAGGGGGCGCCCTGCAAGTACCTGCCCGCCGACTGGCTCTACGAGGCCCCGGTGCCGAAAACCAAGTTCCTCGCCCCCTACCCGGAGGCCCGCTTCTCGGGCTCGGTGCGCATCGACGGTGCCGACCCGATTGTGCTCGAGGCCTGGCCCGGGATGATCGGCCACAACTGGGGAACAGAGCACGCCGAGCGCTGGGTTTGGCTTGAGGGCACCGGCTTTGAGGACGCACCCGGAGCCTACTTCGACGCCGGCGCCGCGCGGGTCAAGCTCGGCCGCTGGACCAGCCCCTGGATCCCGTCGGGAATGCTGGTCCTCGACGGCGAGGCGCACCGCCTCGGGGGCCTCGGCAGGATTCGCTCGTCCGCGATCATGGACTCACCGACCGAGTGCTCATTCGTTCTGCCCGGCGATGAGGTCCTCGTTCGTGGCCGCGTCTTCGCACCTCAAAAGGACTTCGTCGCCTGGGTCTACGCGGACCCAAAGGGTCCAGAGCACAACACTCTCAACTGCTCGGTCGCCGACCTCGAGCTGACGGTCGAACGTCCCGCTCGCCCGCCCCGGCGGCTCTCGCTTGCCGCCGGCGCCGCCTATGAGTGCGGGATGCGGGAGACCGACCACGGCATTGCGCTGCAGCCCTATCCCGACGGCTGAGCCCGCCAGAACATTCCTCGCGCCGGCCACTGTTCTTCTGCCCATGGGCGGAGGGCTTCCTGCTCTAGGCTGGGAGAAAGGAACCGGAAGGAGACCGGGTATGGCGACCGCGACTGTTGAGGCAACAGACCACCAGCTTCTTGCCGGCGGCGAGTGGATCGAGACCGGCGAGTGGGCCGAGGTGCTGAGTCCCTATGACGGCAGCCCGGTCGGGCGCGTTGCCCAGGCTGACGCCGGGACGGTCGACCGCGCTGTAAGAGCCGCCCGCCATGCCTTCGAGTCGGCTGATTTTCCCCAGTATCAGCGCGCCGCGACGCTTGACCGGGCCGCCGAGTTGGTCGCCGAGCGGGTCGAGGATCTCGCCCTGACGATCTCCGCCGAGGCCGGAAAGCCACTGAAGACGGCGCGGGTTGAGGCGCAGCGCTGCGTCGACACGTTGACCTTCTCCGCCGTGGAGGCACGCAAGCTGAGCGGCGGGACGGTCCCGATGGAGGCCTCCTCCTCGGGGATCGGCAAGCTCGGCGTGATGCTGCGCGTCCCCTACGGTGTGGTCGGCGCGATCAGCCCATTCAACTTCCCCCTCAATCTGGTCGCCCACAAGCTCGGCCCGGCGATCGCTGCCGGCAACTCGGTCGTCCTGAAGCCGGCCGGTCAGACGCCAATCTCGGCGCTGAAGCTGGCCGCGATCCTGCTCGAGGCGGGGTTGCCCGAGGGCTGGCTCAGCGTGGTTCCCGGCCCCGGAGGCGAGGTCGGCAACGCGATCGTCGAGCACGAGCTGACCGCGGCGCTCAGCTTCACCGGCTCGGCGAAGGTCGGTTGGGAGATCCGCAGTCGCGTTCCCCACAAGAAGGTCAACCTCGAGCTTGGCTCAAACGCTCCCCTGATCGTGCACTCCGATGGCGACTGGGAAGCCGCCGCTGACAAAGCCCAGATCCATGCCTTCTCCCACGCCGGGCAGAGCTGCATTTCGATCCAAAGAATCCTGGTCCACGAGGAGGTCGCCGAGGCCTTCACCGAGCGGCTTGTCGCCAAGATCGCCAGGCTGAAGGTCGGCAACCCCTTTGATGATCAGACCGACGTCGGTCCGCTGATCACCCCGGCTGATCGCGATCGGGTCAAGGACTGGATCGAGGAGGCGCTCGGCGCCGGCGCGGAGCTTTTGGCCGGCGGCGAGCTGGTCGATGAGGGGCGCTGCCTGGCCCCGACCCTGCTCGGCGCGCCGCCCAAAGAGGCCAAGGTTTGGTGCGAGGAGATCTTCGGCCCGGTGGCGACGATCGACACCTACGCCGAGTTCGATGAGGCGCTCGAGCAGGCCAACAACTCGAAGTTCGGCCTCCAGGCTGGGGTCTTCACCGCTGACATCGGGCGCGGCCTGCGGGCCGCCCGCACGCTTGAGTTCGGCGGGGTTCTGATCAATGAGGTGCCGACATTCCGGGCCGACCAGCAACCCTACGGAGGGGTCAAGGACTCCGGTAACACCCGCGAGGGGCCCTCCTTCGCCGTTCTCGAGCTCACCGAGGAGCGCTTCGTAACTCTGCAGGGCTGAGCAGCTGCATTCGTGCCCGCGGCGAGGACGCTCGCAAGACCGCAAGGCCCTGGGGCGCCCGTTCCCGGCGCCCGAGCATGCCCGGCCCTACTCGTGGGGCCGGGCCATCTTGCGGTGATCGAGCGCCTCCTCAAGCACCGAGGGCTCGACCCCCTGCTCGAGCGCGACCTCACGCAGCGAGCGCCCCGACTCGACCGCCGCCTTGACGATGTCGGCGGCGCGGTCATAGCCGATATGGGGGTTCAGTGCAGTCGCGGTCGCCAGGGTCGCCTCGGCGTGGCGCTCGGTCATCTCCTCGTTGGCCTCAATTCCCGCGACGCATTTCTGATCGAGCAGGCGCGAGGCGGAGCCGAGCAATTTGATCGAATCGAGCAGGTTGCGGGCGATCAGCGGCACCCGCACGTTTAGCTCGAACTGGCCCTGGCTCCCGCCGATCGTGATCGCGGCGTCGTTGCCGATCACCTGGGCAGCGACCTGAATCACAACCTCGGGGATCACCGGGTTGACCTTGCCGGGCATGATCGAGGAGCCCTTCTGCAACTCGGGCAGGCGCAGCTCGGCGAGGCCAGCGCGCGGCCCCGAGCCCATCAGGGCCAGGTCGTTGGCGATCTTGTTGAGCGAGACCGCATAGACCTTGAGCGCCCCGGAGAGCTCGACCAGCGCGTCGCGGTTGGCCTGCGCCTCGAAGGGGTCAAGTGGCCCCGAGATCGTCAGGCCGGTGTCGGCGGCGATCTTCTCGCGCACCTTGGCGGCGAATTCCGGGTGCGTGTTGAGGCCGGTCCCCGTCGCGGTGCCGCCGAGCGGGATCTGGCCGACGCGGCGCAGGGTCGCCTCGACCCGCTGAATCCCGAGTCGCACCTGGGCCGCGTAGCCGCCGAACTCCTGGCCGAGGGTGACCGGCACCGCGTCCATCAGGTGGGTCCGCCCGGCCTTGACGACGTCGGCAAATTGCTTTGACTTTGCCTCCAGCGCCGCCTCGAGGCCGCCCATCGCCGGCAGCAGGTCGTGGGTCACCTCGCCGAGCGCGGCCAGATGCACTGCGGAGGGGAAGACGTCGTTTGATGATTGACCCATGTTGACGTGATCGTTTGGATGAGCCCCCTCGCCGGCGAGCTTGGCGAGTACCTCGTTGGCGTTCATGTTCGAGGAGGTGCCCGAGCCGGTCTGAAAGACGTCGATCGGGAACTGGTCGTCGTGCTCACCGGCGGCGACGGCTTCCCCGGCGGCGGCGATTCGGGCCGCCAGCCCGGCGTCGAGCCCACCGAGCTCGCCGTTGATCGCGGCGGCGGCGGCCTTCAGGCGTCCCAGCCAGCGAACGACGGGGACCGGCACCGGCTCGCCCGAGACCGGGAAGTTATCGACGGCCTTGGTGGTCTCGCCACCCCAGAGTTGCTCACTCAAAGTCGATGCCTCCATCGGAATTCAAAGCCCTCCATGAGTCGTGTCCACGCAGCGTATTGGAGGGAGCCCGCGGCGGCCTTCACCGCGCTGGGATCGCGGCGGTGGCGCAGGCTCGAGCTGAAGCTATGAGTACCTCTCTTGACAGGACGAGGTGTACCGGTCATTGTTCGGCCGATGCCGGACCTCGTACTGGGAAGAGATCCAGCGGGAGCCGAGCTCGCAATGGCGAGCTCGGAAGCCCGAGAGCGCCTCACCGACGCCGCCACGCGGATCGCGGCCGAGCGCGGCTTTGAGGGGATCGAGGCGGCGCAGGTGGCCCACGCTGCGGGTCTGTCGCTTGACGACTTCTATGCCCAATTCGACACCGTCGAGCAGTGTCTGTTGGCCGCCTTTGATCATTTTCTCGGGCGGATGGTCGAGCACGTGGACGACGCCTGCCAGGAGGCCGACACCTGGCCCGACAAAGTCAAGACTACGATCGGCGCTGCCTTCGAATTCGTCACCGAATTGGAACCCGTGGCGAGAGTCTTCGCTGCGGATGCGATGCGCACCGGGCCGGCCGGTATCGAGCGTAAGTACGCCTCGATCGAGAGCGCCGCGCGTTGCCTCAAGCAGGGGCGAGAGCTCTACCCCGGTGCCGCCAACTTGCCGGAAGCGACAGAGCGGATGCTGGTCGCCGGTGTGGTCATGTTCGCGACGACCTACCTGCTTGGCGAAGAGGCCGGTCGCCTCGCCGATGTCGAGAGCGAAGCGGTCGAGATGGTGCTCGCGCCCTACCTGGGAATCGAGCAGGCGCGCTCGCTCGCCGCCGCCTGAGCAACAGCGCTTCGTGTACCGCACTTGACATCTCGGGGCGAAGCTGCGTAAGCTGCCGCGCCGTGACAGGGGACCCTCGACGCCGCACGGTTGGCGGTCGCGAGCGGAGTACCGGCGAGGGCGGATCTGGGAACCGTGACTCGCAGGTCGGGCGCGAGCGACTGATCGATGCCTTCACCAAAGTGGCGGCCGAGCGCGGTTATGCGCGGACCGGTGTCGGGTGGCCGCCTTGGCGGGAGTGTCTCGCCCAGCGTTCTACGCCAAATTTGCAGACAAGCGACAGTGCCTGAGCGCTGCGCACGACGCCTTCTTCGAACGGCTGATCAGCGAGACCCTCAGCGCCGTTGATTTCGAGCAGGAGTGGCCGAGGCAGCTCAAAGACGCCGTCTTCGCCGCGCTTGAGTTCGTCGATGAAACGGCGAGCCGAGCGCGCTTCTTCGCGGTCGAGGTGCTGGTCGCCGGGCCGGTGGTGATCGAGCGCCACACCTCCGCCCTGGAGCGCCTCGCCTCGCTGCTGCGCCAGGGTCGCGCGCATTTCCCCCAGGCGGCAGATCTACCCGAGCTGACCGAGATGGTGCTGATCGCAGGCGCCGCCTACAAGCTCTTCAGCTGCCTGCTCGACGAAGAGCGCTTGAGCGTCGCGACGCTCGCAGCTGAACTGGTGGAGACCCTCCTCACCCCCTACCTAGGACGCCAGGAGGCGCGGCGGGTTGCGATCGCATGAGGCGGCGCTCAGTGCGCGCGCAGGGGCACAAAGAGGATCTCGCAGATATCGGGCGCCTTCGCGGGGAGGGACCGCAGCTTTCCGGCATCGATCTCGCACTGGATCGTCCACCAGATTGCTCCCCCGATTGCTTCGATCTGTACCTGCGGCAGCGCTGCGACTCCGGCGGGCAACGCCTCGGGCGAGAGGAAGGCGGTGAAGGTCTGCATGGTCGCATCGGCGTGCTCCATGGCAGCCGGGCCGGCCGTCTCGAGCTCGAAGAAGGCGAGCCTGGCGAAGAGCGGTTCATGGGCGAGGTACTCGAGGAAGCCGCGGATGCCGGCTTCGATCACCGCAGCCCACTCGGACTCCAATATCGCCGCGGCGAAGACCGCGGCCATCGCGCGTCTGGCCACCTTCTCGAAGGCCGAAATAAAGGCCTGCTCCTTGCTCTCGAAATGCTCGTAGAAGGTCTGGTTAGAGGTGCCTGCGGCAGCTGAGATCGCCGGAATCGTGAGGTTGGGGTAACCGCCTCGCGCCGCCAGCTGGGCGGTTGCCCTGAGGATCCGCTGGCGCTGGGTCAGTCGCGTGCGGCTGAGCTCGCTATCGGGCGGCTCGCTCCAGGGGATGGAGTCGGGATTCGGGTTGCTGAGTGCGTTCTCGGGCAAGGGGCGAGAGGCCACCGGGTAGGAGTCCCGCTGATTGGCCATGTAGGAGAGAGCCCAGACCAACAGTGGTTCGAGCTCGCCGGCGAGCTGCTCGGGGTTGCCGGCCCGCAGGCGGCGGTAGACGACGGTGCGAACCCCCCCGACGATCGCCCGCACCGAGAGCTCCGACGGCGCAGCTTGACGATCGCTCGCATCGGCGAGGCTGTCTCTCAGGGTTCGCTCAAACGCTTCGCCCGCGCGCTCGATATGGGAGACCGCCGCCGCGCCGAGGCTGAGCGAGTGCACGACGACCAGCGCAGCGGCCTCCGATTCACCGACCAGGAAGTCGGCGAACCTCGAAAGTGCCGCGGCGAGGCTCGGCTCAAGGCCCGTCTGTGAACGAGTGGCGACGCCGACCCGAGCGCTTACCTCATCGACGATCGTGTCGAGGGTGACGAAGAAGCAATCTTCTTTATCCTGAAAATGGGCGTAGAAGGTCGACTTGGAGACGGCCGCAATGCTGACCAGCTCGGCCACCGTCGTCTCGGCGTAGCCGTGGCGCGCGACCGCTTGGACCATCGCCTGTTCCAACCGGGCCCGCTGACGTCTTTCGGTCACGGTTCGGGCCAGGCCCGTCGATTTCTTAGCGCTCGAATTCCTCCGAATCGTCTTCTCGGTTCCTCCCTGGACCATGTACTCAGCTTGACATATCAGCGGGGCAATTCAAAGCTGGGCCGGCGGGGGCTCCTGCCTTAGCCAGTGGTCAGCGGCATCAGAATGATCGCCACCAGGTCGGGTGCCAGCTGCGGCAACGAGCCGGGACCGCTGCGCGCCACCTCATTCTGGATCACCGACCAGGTGCCGCTGGCGATCGCCTGCAGAGTCGGTGACCAGCCCACCGCCCTGATTCCCCTGGGGGCGAGGTCGGGCTGTAGGAACGTGGTGAAGCTCTCCATCGCGGCGTCCCCGTGATCAAGCGCGACCGGGCCGGCAGTCTGCAGCTCGAAGAAGGTGAGATGGGCGAAGAGCTCGTGGGCGGTGAAGTATTCGAGCATCGCCCGCAACCCGATCCCGATCGCAGCCGGGCCGTTGGGGGTTGATTCAAACGCCGCGCTGGTCGCCGACAGCGCCTCGGCTGAAATGAAGTCAAACGCGGCCAGGAAAGCCTCCAGTTTGCTGTCGAAGTGTTCGTAGAAGGTCTGGTTGGAGGTTCCTGCGGTCGCCGAGATCGTCGGGATGCTGAGGGTTTCATAACCGCCCTGGACCACAAGGCGCGCGACAGCACGGATGATTCGCTCGCGTTGGCTCAGCTCCGCCCGGCTGCGGGGACTGTCGGGGGGCTCGCTCCAGCCGAGTTCCTCGGCGGATTCCATACCGAGATCCGCTTGCGACTTGGCGGCTGCGGCGGCGACCCGCTGAACCGTCTTGGTTAGGGGGCGCTGGTAGCCCAGGGCCCAGTCGGTTAGCTCCTCGACCAAGCCCGGAAGCAGCCTCTCGCTACCGGCGCGAAGGTGGCGGTAGACGACGCCGCGAATGCCCGCCGCGATCGCCCGCACGGTCATCGGTGGGACCTCGATCGGTGAAGGTGATTGCTCGAAGCTCTGTCGGAAGAGCGCTTCGAAGACCCCCGCGCTGCGCTCACGATGCTCGACGCCGGCTTTCCCGAGCGTGAGCGTCTCCACCGTTGTCAGAGTCGCGGCCTGTGGTTGGTTGACGACCAGGCTCATGAAGGTCGACAGAGCCGCGACCAAGCGCTGGCGATAGTCGCCCTCGCTGCGGTAGGCAGCCTCGATCCGCTCGGTGATCTGATCGACGATCAGATCGGAGGTCGCCAGGAAAGCTTCGTGCTTATTTTGGAAGTGCTCGTAGAAGGTTGACTTCGAGACTCCGGCCAGGCCGACCAGCTCGCGCAGCGTCGTTCCCTGGTAGCCGTGCCGGGCCACCGCCTCGACCATCGCGGTCTCGAGTCGAAGGCGCTGATGTTCCGCGATCCGCTCGGGGGTGAGCCCCTTCAGCCCTCCCATCACAGGCGGGAACAGAGGCTCGATCCTCTGAGGACCTCGTTCGACAGGCACCATCCCAGCCGAGAAGATAGACGTCCGGGCCGGGTCAGGATGTACGAGATCTGACACGGACGCGTACGGACGTTGACGCGCTCCGTACCAGCTTTTTCAGTCTCTTTCGGGTACCAGGCTTGACAGCACCCGGTCGACCTGTTTACAGTGGCTGTTCGCCCGCCTGGGAGCGGGCAGGGATTCGGGAATAACAACAGGCCGGGCCAGGGCCGCACTCTCTCTTCAGGGAAATTGGGGGGTCGGAGCAGGGCCGGCGAAGTCGGAGGAGATAAAAATCGTGAGGGTCGAGGAGATGGCGCGTTCGGCAGTCCCCTCTGGTTTGCGCCCCCGCCGCGTCCTCGCGGGCACCTCCCTGCTCCTCGCCTTCGGCCTGATGCTCGGCGCCGTTCCCGCCGCCGCCGAAAACATCCACACGACCCCGCTCGGCTCCTACGGGAAAGAAGCAATCGCCAGCAGTGGCACCGGCAGCAGCTGCCGAATCACCTATCAGGAAGCCGAAAAGCGCCTCTACCTGATGTCGGACGGGAAGATCTACGGGCTCGAAATCACAAGTCCCGGGACGGCGGCCATTATCCCCGGTTACCCCGTGGCACCCGGCCTAGGGAACAACTTCTACTGCTCGAACACCGACATCCAGGTCGACAACACCAGCGGCCCATCCAAGGGTCGCTACTACACGACGGTCAACGGCTCCGAAATCACCGCCTTCAACCCGGACGGGAGCCGGGTTGGGAGCCCCTGGCCGGCCCTCGCGACCAGCCTCTGCAGCACGGCGGTCCTCCCAAACGGGGACGTCTGGGGTTACAGCCAGTTCCCGCAGCCGCCGACGATCGCGCGCTTTACCTCGGCCGGCGAACCGCTGAAGTCGATTCCCCTGCCCGCAGGCTGCCCGCAGATGGCAATCGATCCAGTCACCAGTGACCTCTACATCGCGTACGGATCGACACTGAGGAAGTACACCGCCGCCAGCAACTACACCACCTGGATGACCGTCGCACCGACGGCGCGGGAATACAGCGACTACATCGTCAACGGTGCGCTGCAAAAGGTCTACATTGCCACCGAAAGCGGCTTCGAAGCCTACGACACGGAAACGGGCGAACGACTCGAGACAGTCCCCGACCGGCGGCGAAGTCCGCAGCCTGGCCCTGAACGAAGGCACAGACACCGTGTTCGCCGAGGTCGGCAGCGGGTCAGAAGGCCAAATCATGGAATATCCCCCGCAGATCGTCCCCACAGCGAGGACCGAAAGCGCTAGCGGAGAAGGCTTGATCAGCGGCACCGTAGAAGCCCTCGCCAACGGCCCGGTGACGAGCTGCGAAGTCGAATACGGCTTCAGCGCCAAGGAAAGAACCGAAACCTACGAACACTCGGTTCCCTGCGCGCCTTCCACTCCCTACGCCGAAGGTTCGAGCACTCCGATCACGGCTCAGCTCACGGGGTTGATTGGCGAGAGCCTCTACCACTACCGACTCGTGGCCGCCAACGCCACCGGCAAAGGCTTCGGCAGGGATATGACCTTCACTCCGCACTACGTGCAGAACGTGGTCACAGAAGCCCCGGTCGCTGTGACCACCAGCGCGGCGACGCTGAGGGCATCCTTCGACGGCAACGGCGAAGACACGCATTATTTCTTCGAATGGGGCCGAAAGGGGCAGCCCTACGAACACACGACACCGCTGATCGACGCCCACTCGCCCGCGGTGCACACCGAAGTGAGCGAAGGCATCTCTCGGGCCTTACCTCCGACACCGAATACCACTACCGGGTGGTGATCGAAAACTCGAAAAGCAACAGCCCAGTAAACGACGTCGAATTCTCCTCGGCGAACGCGGTCGAAAAGCCTCGGCTACAAACCGATGTCTTCTATTGACCTCAACCTCGGTCACGCTTAACGGCACCTAGGTCGGCGAAGGGGGACTGGATACCTCCTACTTCTTTGAATGGGGCTTCGCGACGGGATCGGGCTTTGAACACTCGACGCCGATTTCTCCAGCCGACGGCGGCTCGGCATCAGGCTTCCAGATCCACAGCACGAGCCTTGCCGGCCTCGTCTCCAACGCGAACTACCGCTACCGCATCATCGCGATCAATAGCCTCGGTACTTCGACCGAGGCAACGATGACCTTCAAAACCCTGCGCTTTCCCTCAGTCACATTTCTGCAACCGACCGACTACAAACCCGACTCTGTGACGCTCAACGCGAACGTCAACCCGAACCGTCGCGGCGCGACGACCTTTCACTATAAATACGGGCTGACGAACGCCTACGGTTCGAGCACGCCGGAGAGCGAATCGATTCGATCGGATTCCAACGACCATCTCGCAAGCGCGACGATTTCTCGGCTCGCGCCCGGCACGACCTATCACTACAGGATCGTCGCGACCGCGGCGGGAGGTGATACGCGAGCGAATCCGATCAGGTTCTCACCACTCTTCCGTGGCACCAACGATCGCCGTCAGCACGTGACCGAACGCTCACCGACCAGCGCCCGAGTCAGCGCAGACTTCAAACCGGGTTTTCGCACCACCCTCGTGTATTTCCAATACGGGCCGACATCCGAATACAGCTCCGCCACGGTGCCCGGTCCGGCTCTGGCCGCAGACGACGAAGCGCACCCTGTCTATTCCAATCTCCAAGAGCTGACGCCGGACACGGTCTACCACTACAAGGTGATCGCGGTCAACTTCAACGGGGCCTCTACCAGCTCCTACATGACCTTCACCACAGGCCGCACTCCCCGGATAAGCAGCGAGAGCGCAACCGCGATCACCTAGACCTCGGCCAACTCGGCGCTCAGGTCGACCCCAATCTCGCAGCTACGACGTTCCACATCTAATACGGCCAACAGGCTCTTTCGGCTCAAGCACCACCGAGAGCGCTGTGATCGGCTCCGACTAAACGATTCACTCGGTCAGTCGATCTCTGACCGCGCTGAGCCCATGGACCATCTACCACTACCGAGTCGTCACTACCAACCCCATCGCCTCGGGCATCGGCGAAGAGGCGACCTTCATTACCGCGACGCAGAAGACAGAACCGCCACCGAATACCTAGTGCAAGAGGGGCTTTCTTAAGCGCCAGGGCAGGTGCGTCAAGAAAAAAACAAAGAGGAAGCTCCACAAACACGGCATAGGGCAGCGACGAGCAAGTGATGGCCACGCAGATCCAAAGGAGGGCGAATTTGACGGTCGCAAGCTCGCGCATCGCAGCCTTTGAGTCCGCAAGCATCTGCATTGTGGCCCTGATGGCACTCTTCGTCTCCAGCGCGTCGACCGAATACCTCGGCCACGTCCTGAAGAGCAGATTCGAAGGCTCAGAGTCCCACCTCCTGGGGTACACGCCAGGCCTCCGATCGACAACTCACCCGGTCCCTCCCACGGCGACATCTACGTGGCAGATTACACCTACCACCGAGTCCAGAAGTATGGCCCGAACGGCAACTTCATCCTCATGTTCGGGGACGAAGTCAACGAAACCACGGGCGGCGACGTCTGCCCGGTCAATCCCGGCGACGTCTGCAAAGAAGGCACGGACGGCGGTGGATCGCAACAGCTCGGCGGCCCCACTCTGATCGCCGTCGATAGCTCCTCCGGACCATCGAGTGGGGACGTCTACGTGACCGAGTTCGAAAGCCGGACTGTCCGCAAGTACGACGAAAATCGGATCCTGCAGACCGGATGGGGCAACGGCGGAGTGCTTACAGGTACCGGCAGCGCTAACGGCGGAGCCTTCGAACGGGCACCGGGCGGGATCGCGGTCGACAACGCAGGCAATCTCGACGTTCTCTCCAGCCCCAACGGCTCGACCGCCGGCAAGGTGATCAGGTTCCAGCAGGACGGCACGCCGATCGCCGGCGCCATCAGCAGCTGCAACGAAGACGACAACCAGGGCGGCCTCGCTGTCTCCCCGGATGGAGCACTGTTCTACAAGCTCAACAACTTCGGGCAGATCGCGCGCTTCACGGCTACGCCCGGACAGTGCGCCACCTTCAGTGCCTACCACCTGAACGGCGGTAACAAACCGACACCAAGTCGGGACTCGCGGTCGATCCTCTGACCGGCACCGTATTTGGGCTCGACGGCTCATACTTCAACGGCACAAAAGTCAGCGAATACCTGCTCGACGCCACGGGCAAGTTCCCGCTCAACAGCTCAGGCGTGCCCTGTGCCGAATCGCTGATGACCGGCACGGAACCGCCTTACCAATACGGCTGTCCGTTCACGCACATTTTTGGCGAAGGGGAACTGAGCTACGCCCGTGGAGTCGCGGTCGATTCCTCTACCAACACCGTGTATGCCACCGACCGACCGGAAGGTGCTGCCAGCGCCAGGATCGACGTGTTCAAGCCACTCGACGTCCCGAAGGCGACAACCGGGGAGACGACGGCCGTCTCCCAGACAACGGCAACAGTCACCGGTCATGTCGACCCCGATGGCGCCGGAACGATCACCGAATGCTTCTTCGAATTCGGCCCGACGACGACCTATGGGAACCAGGCACCATGCATCCCGGGTGCGCCGATAAATGCCGCTGGTGACGTCGAAGCGAACTTCTCAAAACTAAGCAGCGGACATGTCTACCACTACAGAGTGGTCGCGGTCAACGAACTGGGGAGGGCCCGGGGGAAGACATGACCCTGATCACCACCGCGCCGCCGAGCATCGACTCGACCTCCTCCTCTGACCTGACGGCGACCACGGCCACTCTGCACGCGACGATCGTGCCCAACAGCATCAAAACGACCTACCACTTCGAATACGGGACCTCACTCGCCTACGGGACCAACGTCCCGGTACCCGATGAATCGATCGGCGAAGGCGCCGCTCCGGTCACGGTCAGCGAGCTGATCACCGGTCTCGCCAAGGGCACCTATCACTTCCGGGTGGTCGCCGAAAACAGCTTGGGCACGACTGTAAGCGAAGACCAGACCTTCAACTTCTTCCCGCCCGACTGCCCGAACCGCTCGGTCCGCCAGGCCACCGGAAGTGACTATCTTCCCGACTGCCGCGCCTACGAGCTGGTCTCACCCGGCAGTGCCGGCAACGTCATCTTCTCGCCCGACACCGGGGTCCCGGTCTCGACCTACGCGACCGATCCGCCGCGGCTCTCCTTCATGGGCTCGTTCGGAACCGTCACCGGCACCGAACCGCCGAACGGGCTCGATGACCTCTACACGGCGACCCGCACGCCGACCGGCTGGCACACGAAATTCATCGGCCGGAAGGGCAACGAAGTCCAGGACAACTGCTTTGAGAATGCCGACCCTCAGCTCTCCGTGTTCCTCACCTTCCGCTGCGAATACTTCATCTTCCAGGGCGTTGTCCAGCCGCCGGAAAACCTGCCGACGCTCTTCGACGCGGAAGGTAATCGGCTCGGCCGCTGGCCCGCCAGCTGGTCGTTGATCCCGGGAGCCGACGCTTCGGTGGGCGCCTACCAACCCTCACCCGACTTCAGCCATCTGGCGTTCTCATCCAACAACGTCGCCTTCGCTCCGAACGGTCTGAACCACGCGCCAGGCTCGGCCTATGATTACGACACCGCCAAAGGAACCACGAAGATCATCTCCTACCAGGCCGATGGCGAACCGATCGGCCAGGAGCCCGGAAACGTTTCCAACACGGCGGAGTCAATTCAGTTCCCCGGCGTCGTGCCGGACTCGGGCTACTACGGACCCGGGGCATCAATCGGAAGACCGGTTCCCAACGAAACCCACCCGAGCGTCTCAAAAGACGGTTCACACATCCTGATGTCGACCGCCAGCGGGCCCTACGAAAATTTCACCCCCGAACCTTTAAAGCCGGTCCGGCTGTACATGCGGGTCGACGATGCGGTCACCTATGAAGTGTCCAAAGGGAAGGCCGTGAAATACGTGGGGATGACCGAAGACGGCTCGAAGGTCTTCTTCACCTCCGCCGAACAGCTCACCGCGGATGACCATGATACGAGCAGAGATCTATATATGTGGAGTGAAGAAACCGATTCGCTGACGCGCATCTCCGCCGGCGAAAACGGAGCCGGCGACACGGACGCATGCAATCCCACCGCGGGCTGGACCACCAACTGCAGCATCAAGCTGCCGGAAGGCGAAAACGCTCCGATCGATAACTTCATCTCCCCGAAAAACGGGGACATCTACTTCTATTCGCCCGAGCGACTGGTCGGCGTCGACGCGGCTGCGGGTGAGCGCAACCTCTACCGGTGGCACGACGGTGAACTCACCTATGTGGCGGCGGCGAACCTGACGAGGATCCAGACGACTCCGGACGACAGCCGCATGGCGTTCGTGACCGGCGACCGCGTCACTTCCTTTGACAACAAAGGCTTCCAGGAGATGTACACGTACACGCCGTCGACCGAAATCATCCGGTGCGTTTCCTGTCCGACCGAAGGCAAAGCGCTGACTGGCAGCGTCGAAGGAAGTCTCAACGGTCGCTACATCACCGATGACGGGCGCACGTTCTTCTATACGCCGGACAGCCTGGTGCCGTACGACAGCAACGGTCTGCGAGACGTTTATGAGTTCGTCGACGGCAGGCCGCAGTTGATCACGACCGGAACCGCGAACCTCGACAGCACGACGACGCCAGGTGGCCAGACCCGGAAAGCCGGGCTGATCGGCGTCAGTGCTGATGGCGTCAACGCCTACTTCGCCACCTTCGACAGCCTGGTGCCGGAAGATCAGAATGGCCAATTCATCAAGTTCTACGATGCACGTGCGGGTGGCGGCTTCCCGGTTGAAGTGCCGCTCCAACCCTGCCAGGCGGCCGATGAGTGCCATGGGCAGGGCACTGAAACACCCGTGATCCCCACGCTCAGCAGCGGCGATGAACTCGGCAGCGGCGGCAATGCTCACCCGGCCGCCGGTTCGAAGAAGACCAGGGCGAATAAGAAGCGCCGCAAGAAGCGCCAGCACCATCGCCACCAGGCAAGACGCACGCGGGGGGCGTCCCGATGAGCAGGGGGAAGACGATGAAGGTGTTCGCATGCATGATCTTGTCCTGCCTGGCCTGCCTCGTGGGGCCGGGACTGGCACAGGCGGAATCGCCGGTCCTCGGGTACAAAGTCTCGACCTCCTCGACAGCGGCCGGAGGTCATCCGAATATCAACATCTTCCTCTGGGTCGGAAATCGCTCCACTCAGTACGTGCCGCCGCCGAGCTGCGACTGCAATGACCCGGCGGACTTGCACTTTCACCTGCCGGCCGGGATCATCGGTGATCCGCATGCGGCTCCGCGCTGCAGTTCGCTCGACTTCGGAAACTTCGAATGTCCGACGGACTCGCAGGTCGGCACAGCGGACCTTCACATCAACACCGAACTCCCCTCGACCCCCTGCTTTGGACAGGGAGGAGGCTGCTTCGAGTTCAAAATCCCGGTCTACAATCTGATCCCGCATCCCGGTCAGGCGGGCCTGCTCGGTTTCTTCACCCCGTTGTTGTCCTCACCGGTGTACGAGGTGATCAGCCCGAGAACGGAGAGCGACTACGGGCTCGACGTGGAAATTCTCGGCATTGAGCACACCTTCCCGCTCGCCTTCGTGAATCAGGAAATGTGGGGCGTCCCCGCCAACGAAGAACACCTAAACGAAAGACTTCCGATCGGCTGCGAACCCCTGTTCAACTTCAACGGCAAATGCTCACCCGGCGTTCCGTCGACCAGCCCCGAAAGGCCTTTCCTGACCAACCCGACCACCTGTGGGGTACCGCTCAAGGGAACGGTGGACGTTCGGTCCTACGACGGCGCCTTCAGCCATGGAGAAACCAGCTACCCGGAGACCGACGGGTGCGACTTGCTCAGCTTCAACCCGAGCCTGTTCGCGCAGCCGACAACGACGGCGACCGACTCGGCGACCGGGCTCGACGTCGACCTTCAGGTGCCGCAGACGAGCAGCCCGACCGTGCCCTCGCCTTCGGAGTTGCGCAGCAATGTCCTGGCACTGCCGCCTGGCCTGACCCTGAACGCGAACGCGGCCGACGGCAAGGTTGCCTGCAGCGATGTTGAGGCACGTTTCGGCAGCCGTGAAGAAGCCGAATGTCCAGAAGACGCGAAGATTGGGACTCTGTCGCTGACCAGCTCGGCCCTGCCCGGGCCGCTTCCCGGATACGTCTACATCGGCGAACCCAAGCCGGGTGAAAGGTTCCGCATCTTCCTGATCGCCGACGGATTCGATGTCCACGTGAAGCTCGTCGGCGTGGTCAGGCCGGATCCTCAGACCGGCCAGCTGACCGTCCACTTCGACGAACTCCCGCAGGCGCCGTTCTCCGATCTGAACATCCATCTGTTCGGCTCCGAAAGAGCCTCGTTGGCCACCGCGACCCACTGCGATACCTACACGGTGAGCAGCGAATTCACGCCCTGGGACGATTTCCTCTCGCCGCAGGGTTCGTCTCAGGTCTTCTCGCTCGATTCCGGGCCCGGAGGCAGCGCCTGTCCGGGCTCCGTCCTGCCTTTCAACCCGACCTTCCAGGCCGGTGTGACCGACAAGACCGGCGGCGCCCACTCACCCTTCCTCGTCGACCTGACCAGGAATGACGGCGACCAGGCCCTCAACACGATCGGCGTGACGACTCCGCCCGGCTTCACCGCGACCCTGGCCGGCATCCCCTACTGCTCGGAGGCCGCGATCGCCCAGGCCTCCGACCCGAGTCGCAGCGGCGTCACCGAGCGCCAGAGTTCCAGCTGCCCGTCAACGTCCCAGGTTGGAACCGTGGTCGCCGGGATCGGAGCCGGCAGCCACCAATTCTACGCTCCGGGCAAGGTCTACCTCGCCGGGCCCTACAAGGGCGACCCGCTCAGTCTGGTCACCGTCGTCCCGGGTGTGTCGGGGCCGTATGACCTCGGTGACATCGTCGACAGGATCTCGCTCAAGGTCAACCCGAGTAACGCCCAGATCAGCGCCCAATCCGACCCGATTCCGCGGATCGTGGAAGGTGTCGTGTTGAGGACTCGCTCGGTGCTACTGCAGCTCAACCGGCCAGGATTCACCCTCAACCCGACCAACTGCGACCCGTTCACGGTCAACGCGACGATCACCGGCGACCAGGGCGGGTCTTCTTCCTTCTCGCCCCACTTCCAGGTCGCTGACTGCTCGGTACTTCCCTTCGCGCCGCAGCTGAAGGTCAAGGTCAGCGGCGGCACCAAGCGGACACAGAACCCCGCGCTGCGCACCGAAGTGTCGGTACCCCAGGGCAACTCCAACATTTCGAAGGTGACCGTGGTACTGCCCAACTCAGAGCAGATCGACAACGCCCACCTCAATTCGCCCTGCACCAGAGTCCAGTACGCGGCGAACGCCTGCCCCGCGCCCTCGCAGATCGGCTTTGCCCGGGCCGAGACGCCGCTGCTGGGCCAGCCGCTTGAAGGCCCCGTCTATCTGCGTTCTTCCACGGAAGGGCTGCCGAACGTGGTCGCCGATCTCAACGGGCAGATCCACATCGATTTGGTCGGTCGGATCGATACGACAAAGGGAGCGGGACTGCGGACGACGTTCGAAGGCGTGCCGGACGCACCGGTGACCAAGTTCACACTCAACCTGCTCGGTGGGGCGAAGGGCCTCCTGGTCAACGACCGAGATATCTGCAAGAGCAACCCGAAAGCGACCGTCACCTTCAACGGCCAGAATGGGCGGCTGGCGAAGTCACAGGTCTCGATAAACCCACCCTGTGGCAAGAAAGCGAAGGCGAAGCGCCACGGCCGAGCTCTGCTGGGGAGTGGGGGTAGTAGGTGATGGCGAGCACTGGTAGAGCCCGGCTGCGCGCGCTGGGCCTGATCGGCCTCTGCGGGTCGCTGCTTCTTCTGGCCGTCGGCGTGGCGCAGGCCTCGGCGCGGTCGGTGACAACCCACACGCTGAGCAAAGTGATCGAAGGAGGCGAACTGGTCGAACATCCCGGTCTCTTCGAAATAAGCAGCATCGCCGTCGATGAACATTCGGGCTACGTGTACGTTGCAGATCGGTTCCCGGAGATCACGAAATTCAAGTCTGACGGAACCCTGGCGTCCTGGACAGCGCCGGGGCTGGCCGGCGCCACCTCGATCCGCGCCAATCCGTTCCCCCCGTCCAACACGAACACGGAGACCGGCACCAAGCTCGCGGTTGACAACAGCAACGGGCCCCACCAGGGCCGCATCTACATGATCGCTCGTGGCGGCGCGGAAGAATACATCCACGCCTTTGAACCAAATGGGGAAGAAGTCACCGAAGCAAATTCGGGCGAAAACTGGCCACTCACGACCGCCGACGTCACACCGGCTCAGTTCGGCCCCTTCAACCTCACCGTCGATGAACAGGGGAACCTCTGGGAGAACGAAGAAAACGGTTTCCTCTTCTGGCGTGAATTCAAGTCCAACGGAGAACGCGGCACGGTCGTTCGGTCGGAAACCGCCGGAGAAGGCGGCTGGGGGCTGGATACGAATCACGACGTCTATCTCGGTAATTACTACGGAACCGCCAAATACAACGTCGGCGGCGAACTGCTCTACAACCTCGCCAATTTCAGCGGCGATCTCGCCGTCGACCGCAGCGACAACGATGTCTACTTGGTGGGGAAGTACGGAGCTGAAAACGCTGAATACATCTCGCAGTATGACTCGAGTGGGAACCGCATCAACAAGGTCAACATCGGGAGCCCGAACACCTTCAACGGGCGGATCGCGATCGACAGCAGCACGAACCGGCTGTACTGGGGAGACGGCTCGCAGCTCAGGATCTTTGCGCCCGGCCCGACCAAGGTCGTTCCGGACGTGGCGACGGAATCGGCGTCGAACTTCCAGGCCACGTCGGTGGATGTCCACGGCAGCGTCAACCCCGACTCGGTCAACACCACGAGCTGCAAATTTGAATACGGGCCGACAGAATTCTCGCCGAGCAAATCAGAGCCCTGCGACCAAGGCAATGTGCTGACCGGGTCCGGCCAACAGGAAGTGACTGCCACGCTCTCGGGCCTCAACGAGGGGAGCCAGTACTCCTACAGGCTGACGGTCGAAAACGCCGGTGGCGAAGTGATCGGTCGCAGCCGGCATTTCATCCCCTCAGCGGTGCCTGTCTCCCAAGCCGCCTATATCACCAACGTCCACGCCGACAGCGCCACGGTCCACGCCGAAGTGGACGCAGGTGGGGCCCCCGCCACATATAAGGTCGAATACGGGACCCAACCATGCTCCGCGAACTCCTGCGCGTCGACCCAAGAACTCGACGCCGGTTCGGACGCCGGCTTCGACTCGGTTAGCACCAAGTTGGAAGGGCTCGAAGGGGGGATGACCTACTACTACCGAATCTCGGCCTCGAACCAGTCCGGCCCCTACACATCCTCCGAAGAAGGCACCTTCACGACCTTCCCGCGGGTCACGTTCGGCGACAACTGTCCGAACGCACATGTCCGCCAGCAGACCGGTTCGGCTCTGCTACTCGACTGCCGTGCCTATGAGCTGGTATCGGCCGGGAACGCCGGTGGGTACGATGTCGAATCGGACCTCTCGCCGGGCCAAGAACCGCTCGGTGGCTACCCCGAAGCCGAAGGTGAGGCTCTCTACTCAATCCACGCCGGCGCGATTCCGGGGATCGGCGCGCCGGCGAACCTCGGCCCGGACCCATATCTTGCCACCCGCGGCTCGGAAAGCTGGTCGACCGAATACGTCGGCATCCCATCGGACAATCCCTACGCCGGAAAGCCGTTCGCCTCCTCGCTGCTGGAAGCCAGCCCGTCGCTCTCGAGCTTCGCCTTCGGGGGGCCCAACATCTGCGCGCCCTGCTTCGCAGACAAATCCACGAACATTCCGCTACGACTTTCGAACGGAGAACTGGTCGAGGGGATGGTTGGCGGCGAAAAAGCGTTCGCCGAACCGAGCGGCTACGTCGGCAAGCACTTCTCGGCGGACGGTAACCACTTCGTCTTCGGCACCGAGGCAAAGCTAGAGGAAGCAGCGAACTCGAGCGGCACCGATACGACGCTCTATGAGCGAAACCTGAGCGCCGGGAGCACCGAAGTCATCTCCACCCTGCCTGACGAAACCACGATGCACAACGGGACCGGGGTCGCCGAGCTCGACATCTCGGCCGACGGGTCACGAGCGGTTGTCGGGGAAGCGGTGGGGCCGCCTGATGGCGATGGCAACCAGTACTACCACCTCTACATGCACATCGCCGGCACTCGCAAATCGATCGATCTGACCCCGGGCACCACCTCGGGCGCACTTTTCGATGGCATGACCGCTGATGGCTCGATGGTTTATTTCACGACTAAAGACCCACTGAGCACGGCGACGGATCAGGACACCGACACCAGTGCGGACATCTTCCGGGCAGACGTCACGGCTACGGCCGCGACCCTGACGCGGGTCACGAGCGGAGCTGGGGCGGGTAACACGGACGCCTGCGACCCGGCCGGTGGTTGGAACTCCGTCGAAGGCGGGAAAAATTGCGATGCCGTCGCGATCGCCGGTGGCGGCGGGGTGGCCTCCGGTAGCGGCACGATCTACTTCGTCTCCCCCGAGAAGCTGGATAACTCCGGCACGGTCGAACCGGTACAAGACCAACCGAACCTCTACGCGGCGAATCCGGGCTCAGCTCCGCGGTTCGTGGCGACGGTCGACACCAGCGTCGGCAAGCCGCCGCCCCCTCCGCCGGGCCACGAACTCGCCAACCCTTCGTTCCTGGGCGGCTTCGAAACCCCGGGTTCTCTTGCCGTGGACCAGAAGACCGGCGACCTCTACGTCGGCGACAACGAAAAGGTGTCGCGCTGGAACGCGAACGGAGAACCGGTCAAATTCGGGGCGACCAATTCAAACGTGCTCGGCGGCGTGCCCTTCTACGGCTACGGGGAAAACCAAATCGCCGTCGACAGCAGCAATAGCCCGCTCAGCGGCGACATGTACGTTGCGACGAACGGGGAACAGGTAGCCGTCTACAACAACGAAGGCGAAGAAGTCGGTGCCCTCACCGGCCTCGGAGAGGCCTGTGGCGTTGCGGTCGATCAGTCAAATGGCGACGTCTACGTCGGCAGCTACTCGGACAAAATCACCCGCTTCCGACCGAAAGCCGCGCTCGTCCCGCCGGTGACCGGTGTGACGAACCTGAGCTACGAAGCTCAGGAAGGCATCCACGTTTCCGGTGGAGAACTCTGCAACATCGACGTCTCAGCCGAGGGTCACGTCTACGAGTGGCCCTACTACGGCGGTGAAGTCCGCCAGTTCGCAACCAGCTCGTTCGACGGCTCGTTCCCGACCCAGAGCGGCAAAGCGTTCGGGGGCGGCGTTTCAGCCGCCAATGTCCAGACGGACCCGTCCACGGGCATCGTCTACGTCCTCACCGGCTCCGCGGTCATGGCCTTCGAGCCGGACGGCACCGAACTAGAGAAATTCGGCTCGCTTGAATTCAGCCGGGGCATCGGGGTCGACGCCAAAGACGAACGCATCTACGTCGGGCGCGAAACGAGCGGCAAGATCCTCAGCTTCGATGCCGTCGCCACTCCCTACGAAGTAATCGACAATCCGTTCGTGCGCCACGGCGTAACCCAGGCCGCAATCCACAACTACAAGGACTTCCAGGTGACGCCGTCCGGTAGGTTCGCGGCCTTCCCGACGAGGCAGCGGCTGAAGGAGAGCTTCGATAACAGCGGGCACACCGAGGTCTACCGCTATGACGACAGCGGCCGTGAACTCGTCTGCGTGTCGTGCAACCCCTCCAACGCGGTCGCCGAAGGTGAAGCCTCGCTGCCGGCGAAGGGCCTCGGGCTCGCCGATGACGGCCGGACCTTCTTCAATACCGCCGATGGGATCACGGCGCGTGACCTCGACAACAAGATCGATGCCTACGAGTACGGCAAAAACCGCCAGGGCCAGGAAGCCCCAGAACTGATCTCGACCGGTACCAGCCCCTTCAACTCGAGTCTCCTCGGCGTCACCGCCGATGGGAAGGACGCATTCTTCTTCACCCGCGACACGCTCGTCCCCCAGGATCAGAACGGGTCCCTGGTCAAGCTCTACGACGCTCGTGAAGGCGGTGGCTTCGAATATTTCCCCGAAAAGGCGCGCTGTAAGGCCTCCGATGAGTGCCACGGCCCCGGTACCGTGCAGCCCCCTCCGCCCGGCATCGGAACCCTGCAGGGGGCGGTCGGAAACCAGAAGGGGGAAGGCGGTTCGAAGCCGGCTTCCTGCAAGCACGGCCTCGTGCGCAAGAACCGCCGCTGCGTAAAGCGCCATCACCCAAAGAAGACCAAGAAGGCCCGCCACCACCACTCGCATCGTGAGGGAACCCCATCGAACCGTGCGCGGCTAGGAGCATGACAATGAGCAAGGGAACGATGAAGAAGCTCGCTGTGGGCCGCCTCCTCCCCCTCCTCGCGCTGGGCCTTCTCGGCCCCGCCGCGCTTGCCGCGCCAGTCCAGGCGAGCGAGGGCATCAAACAATTCGAATCGACGATCTCCACGCACGAAGCCGGGGGGCACCCGGACATCGAAACCTCGTTCACGCTGGAAAACCCCGGCGCCCCCGAGGCCGCCCGCAACGTTATCTTCAACACTCCCGAGGGCGTCTTCGGAAACCCCGAAGCGGTGCCCCAGTGCACCTCGCTCGACTTCGCTCAGCAGCAATGCCCCTCGAGCTCGCAGGTCGGCCTGATCACGATCCACGCGAACTACGAAGGCAACCCGAACTTCAGCCTCGGGACGGCGCCGATCTTTGACCTCGAAGTGCCCGACGATCAGACGGCGACCTTCGCCTTCATCGTGCCGACCCTGGATATCCCGATCAACATCCCGGTTACCGTCCGCTCCTCCACCGACTACGGGTTGCGCTTCACGGTCTCGAACATGACCGAGCTGGCTCCGCTCGCCTCGGCAAAGCTGATCTTCTGGGGATTCCCGGCCGCCTCCGAACACGACGCGCAGCGTTTCCCCAAGGGTTCGCCCGGCAAGCCGGCGGGATGCCCGGGAATCGACACCACGGAATGCCTGTCGGAAAAAATCGAATCCCCAAACGCGGTCCACCCGCTTACCGATAACCCGACCGTATGCAGCGGCCAAAAACTGGTCAGCCAGCTCGAGGTCCAGACCTATCAGGACCTCGCCAACCTCACCGAAGCCACCGATGAATACCCACTGATCGAAGGCTGCCTCAACGAGGTGTTCAAGCCAGTCCTCAGCGCCAGGCCGACGACCAGTGCGGCCGACTCCGCTTCCGGCCTCGATCTTGAGCTCTCCAATCAGCAATTCCTGGGCGTTGCCGTCTCGCCGTCGGAGCTGCGCTCCGTCTGTGGTTACCCTCGCCGAAGGGCTGACCGTCAACCCGGACGCCGCCGATGGCCAGAGCGCCTGCACCGACGCGCAGGCCAACTTCGACTTCAGAGGGCCCGCAGGAATGCCCGGACAACGCCAAGATCGGGACGGTCAGCATCCACACGGTGGCTCTGCCACAGCCGCTGGAAGGCTCAATTTACATCGGCGAACCGAAGCCGGGGGACCAGTACCGGATCATCCTCACCGCGGACGGATTCGGCATCCACTCGAAGATCGTCGGCTCGGTGAAACCAGACCCCCAGACCGGCCGGGTGACGCTCTACTTCCAATGAACTTCCGCAGGTGCCATTCGATGAATACAACGTCCACCTCTTTGCGTCTGACCGCGGCCTGATGGCGACCCCGACGACCTGCAACATCTATGACACCGAAGCCGAATCTACACCGCCTGGAACGCGGGACTGCCAGAAGTTTTTTCCGAACCAGTTCTTCAAGATCGACTCCGGCCCGAACGACAGCCTCCTGCCCGGGGCAGAGCAGGCCCTTCCATCCCGCGCCTGGAAGCTGGCGCCTCGACCTCCGTCGCCGGCGCCTTCAGCGCCTTCAAACTAAAGCTCGACCGCGACGACGGCGATCAGTTCCTCCATGACCTGAACTTCAAGATGCCGCCGGGCTTCACCGGTGACCTGCGCGGGATCAGCTACTGCCCCGAAGCGCAGATCCTGGCCGCGGCTGCAAGTACCGGCCGAGCGGAGCAAGCCAGCGGCAGCTGTCCCGCCTCGAGCCAGATCGGGACCAGCAACGTCGCCGCGGGCCCAGGCGCCCACCCGTTCCATGCAATCGGCAAGATCTATCTTGCCGGCCCATTCAAGGGTGCGCCACTCAGCCTCGCGGTCGTCACCCCGGCCCTGGCTGGCCCCTACGATTACGGCACCGTGGTCGTGCGTGTGGCGCTGCACGTCGATCCCCAGACGGCCCAGGTGAGCGCTGTCTCGGACACCGTCCCCTCGATCATTCGCGGCATCCCACTGCGGATGCGTTCGATCCAGGTCAACATCGACAGGCGAAATAAGTTCGCGATCAACCCAACCAACTGCGTCCCCTCTCGGTTGACTCGCAGGGGATCGGAGATCAGGAACCGTCGCCAACTTCTCCTCCTACTTCCACGTCGACAACTGCGCCACGCTTCCCTTCAAGCCGAGGATGGCGGTCGCGCTGAAGGGCGGGCACAAGCAGACCAGGCGCGGCGCCAACCCGGCGCTGCACTTCGATCTCAACACCCGCGAAGGCGACGCCAACATCAAATCGTTGGCGGTGACGCTGCCGAGCGCCTTTGAGATCGACCAGCGCCACCTCGGCAACATCTGCTCGGAGAAAGAACTCGCCGCCACCCAGTGCGCCGGGCGCCAGCCGATCGGCCAGGCCTCGACGGCGACGCCGCTGCTCGACCAGCCCCTTGCGGGCCCCGTCTACGCGGTCTCGGGCTCCGGTGGCCTGCCACGGCTGGCCTTCATTCTCAACGGACAGGTCAACCTCCTTCCGCGTGCCGAAACGGTCTCGATCAAGGGTGGACGCCTACAGACGACAGTCCCGGTCGTGCCCGATGCCCCGATCGGCCACTTCTCGTTGACGATCTTCGGCGGCAAGCACGGATATCTCGCAAACACCCGCGCCCTCTGCGGAAGCATTCCCTTGATTGCAATTAGGTTCGCCGGGCAAAACGGCAAGTTCGAGAGCCAGAACCTGAAGCTGAAGTCAGGCTGCGGCGCCGCCGCGCGCCGCAAGTAGCTTCGCCTGCCATCTCGTATATGTGAGTCTTTACATTCCTTCTACCGGTGTGACCGCGGTGGTTCCCTAAACTCGTGTTGGCCGGGGTAGAAAGGACAGCGGGGTGTCCTCTCCTCCCGGTCTTCAGCGCCCTCTGAAGGTGGCCCCAGTGTCCCGGCAGACTCAGCCCCGACGCCTGGGGCGCCCCATTTTCGCTGCATTTTGCTCGATAGTCGGGCGGCGGCTGGCGGCAGTCGAACTCGGGTTCGCTGCCGCTGTCGGTCTACCAGGTTCGCCGTCTCGGGCAGCCGCGCAGCCTCGCCGACGTCCGGGTAACGCCCAGCGTGTCAGAGATGTGACAGTTCAGGTACGTTCATTGACGCGACCCGTACCAACTTTTACAGTTTCTCACGTACCCGGCTTGACAACAGTGCACGAGACTGTCTACAGTGCCGCTAGCCCGCTTGGGAGCGGGTTGGGACAAACAACCGACACAGGGTCAGGGATACCACGCCCACCAGAGGGAATCAAGGGCGGGGAAAACGGGCCGGTCAAGGAGAGACACTTGAAGGCAGAGGAGAAGACGTGGGTCGCGGCGACACTCGCGCTCTCTCCGCGCGCCGATCGCCGAGCGCTCGCCGGCACCGGACTCCTCTTCGCGTTCCTTCTTCTCCTCCTTGTCGGCCCGGTGTCGTCGAGTCTCGCCGGCGAACACCTCATCGTCACCGGCGAATACGGCAAGGAAGGCCCCAAAGCGAGCGGGATCGGCGGTGGCTGCCATCTCGGCTACGACAGCGCCAGCGGCCACCTCTACCTAGCCTCTGAAGGCAAGATCTTCGGCCTCTCCGTCAGCCCCGGCTCCGCCACCCCGCTCGGTGGAAAATTCCCCTTCAACACCAACATCAGCACCGAATGCGGCGAACCCGACATCGCGGTCGACAGCTCGGGTATCGGCAACATTTACGGGGTCCAGTCGGGAAGCAGCGGCAAGGTCTACGGCTGGAACTCGACCGGCAACGTGCTCGGCTCGCCCTGGCCGGTGACCATCCAGGCGGGCGACGAAGTCTGCGGCGTCGACGTCGGGCCAGACGGCGGGCCGTGGGCCGGCGATTACTCCGCGCACAAAGTCTTCAAATTCACCCCGTCCGGGACCGCGGCGGGCTCGATTGAAACCGGCTTCAGCGTCTGCAAGCTCGCCGTGGACCGCGTCAACGGCGACCTCTTCGCGGCCGCATACGGCGGCGGGCAGCTGGTGAAGTTCAGTGCCGAAAGCGGGTACGCGACGAAAACCGAATTCCCGGCTGCCAACGGCGAACCGGGCCTCGCGGTAAACGATGCCGAACACAAGCTCTACGTCGGCAACGGCAGCGAAAAGGTCAAGGTCTACGACACCGAAACCGCCGCGCTGGTCGAAACGATCAACCTCCCCGCCCCCGGTGGCCACGGACTGGCGGTCGATGAAAACACCGACACCCTCTACGTCACCATCGGCTCCGGGGAAAGCGGGTACATCGCCGAATACCTCGCTTTGAAGACGCCGAAAGCGACCACCGGCGAACCGACCGGTAACAGCCAGGTGAGCGGCACCGCCGACCCCAACGAAGTCGGCCCGATCACCGAATGCTATTTCGAATACGGCCCGACGGCCGCCTATGGCAGCAAACAGAACTGCAACGAGCCGACCCCGATCTCGAGTGTGGAGACCGTCCACGCGGACCTCCCGGGCCTTATCGGCGAGGAAACGTACCACTACCGCCTGGTACTGGCCAACGGTGAACCGTTCGTCATCGGACGCGGGGCCGACAAGACGATCACCCCGCACAATGTCAAAGCGCTGGCGACCGAACCGGCGACGGAAATCACCCAGGAATCGGCGCAGCTCAACGCCAGTTTCGAAGGAACAAACGAAGACACCAATTACTACTTCGAATGGGGCCAGACCACCGCGTACGGTCACAAGACGGCGGTTCCGCCAGGTGACGATGCGGGCACGACGACCGGCCCAACCCACATCTCAAGCACGATCAGCGGGCTTGAACCGGGCTATAGCTACCACTTCAGGGTCGTCGCCCAGAACTCGATCGGCGTCTCCAAGGGAGTCGACAAAGCCTTTAAAACCTTCGAATTGCCGTCGATCGAAGGGGCGACGACCAGTCACCTGACGGCGACCTCGGCCGAGATCGACGCAAAGATCAACCCGCGTGGGTTTGAAACGACCTATTACGTCGAATACGGGCCGAGCACGACCTACGGCTCGCAGGCCCCGATTCCTGGCAAAATCCTCCCGGCCGGGAACACTTCGCAGGCGGTCGAAATCCAGCTGACCGAACTGCAGGGGATCGTCTACCACTTCAGGGTCGTCGCCGAAAGCCAATGGGGCACGGTCCGCACCGAAGACCAAAGCTTCAACTTCTTCCCGCAGTCGTGCCCGAACTCGGCCGTTCGGCAGCAGAACGAAAGCCAATACCTGCCGGATTGCCGCGCCTTCGAGCTCGTCTCACCCGAAGAAACCGGCAACGTCGAGCTGACCAACGCCGAGGCCAACCCCGATCCCTACGCCGTCAACCCGCCGCGCTTCGCCTTCAACGGCTACCTCGGTGGTGTCCAGGGGACCGAACCCACCAATGCCCTAGGCGCCGACACCTACATCGCGACCCGCACCAACACCGGCTGGAAAACCCGCCTGGTCGGGCTGCGCGGGTACGAAGGGACCGCAGCCGGGACCCTGTACACGGACCCGACCTTCAGCAAGTTCCTCGACTGGCGCGAAAACGGCGGCTTCGAAGGTGAACCGCAGCCGCCGCACCAGGTTCCATACATTTGGGACACCGAAGGTGGCTTCATCGAACGGTGGCCGTCCAACCCCGATTCCTACCCCGGCCTCGAAGAACTGGAAGGCGGGTTCCAGAACTCGCCGGACCTCACCCACCTGGCGATCTCCTCGACCAATGTCGCGCTGACGAACGAAGGCCTGACGACCGGTGCCGGCTCGGCATACGACTACGAAGCGAAAACCGGCTCGATGACGCTGATCTCAAAAGACGCAAATGGCAAAGACATCGAATTGGAGCCCGGTGAGGCGGCATCGCCTCCTCCGTTGGGCATTCTCTTCCCAGGTGGCTCCTTCCAGTTCTACGGACAGGAACTCACCGGGGAGAAGCCGGCGCCCACCAACGCACCGATCTCGACGGACGGCTCTCACATCCTGATGGCCACCGCCAAGGAACCGTTCGGATTCTTCACCTACCCGCCGCCGCCGATGAGGCTCTACATGCGGGTCCATGACGCCGTGACCTACGAAGTCTCAGTCGGAAAAGACGTCAGCTACGTCGGCATGACCCCCGACGGCACCAAGGTTTTCTTCACCTCACCGGAACGACTCAACTCTGAAGACACGGACAACAGCGTCGACCTCTATATGTGGAGCGAGGCCGGAGACAAACTGACTCTCGTCTCGAAGGCCGGGCCCGAAGCCGAAGACACCGGCAACAGCGACGAATGCACCACCACGTGGACGACCAACTGCGGGATCACCACGATCTCGGGCGAAGACCTGACCGACAACTCCTTCTCCAGCGAAACCGGGGAAATCTACTTCTACTCGCCGGAACAGCTCGACGGCACCAAGGGAACTCCGGGCCAGGAGAACCTATACGTGTACCGAAACGGCAATCCGCAGTTCGTCGCCACTCTAAAACCAGGTGGTGAAAAAGGCCCGATCACACGTATCCAGGTATCCCCCGACGACAGCCACATGGCCTTCGTGACGGCAAGCCAGCTGACCGCCTACAACAACGGCGGCCTGAAGGAGATGTACGCATACGATCCCGCCACGCGGAAGTTGGTCTGCGTCTCCTGCCGTCCCGACGGCCAGCCCCCCGCCCACGATGTCGAAGCCAGCAAAATGGGGATTTTCATGTCGGACGACGGGCGGACATTCTTTGCCACGAAAGACCCCCTCGTTGCGACCGACACCAACGAACAGCTGGACGTCTACGAGTTCACCGAAGGCCGGCCCCAGCTGATCACCACCGGGACAGGAACCACCCTGACCAGGCACGCGATCTACGGTGGCGCCGGCAACGCGGGCCAAGAAGGGCTCGCAGGAGTCAGCGCCGACGGCGTCAACGTCTATTTCTCGACCCGCGACGTCCTCGTGCCGCAGAACCACAACGGTCCGTTCCTCTCCTACTACGACGCCCGCGCCGCCGGCGGTTTCGCCTTCGAACCGGGCTTGGCGCCCTGCGAAGCCGCCGACGAGTGCCATGGCGAAGGCAACGCCGCGCCGGTTCCCCCGACGGTGACAAGTGAAGGGAATCTCGGGGACCGCGGCAACGCGCCGAACCCGAGCGCGCACAAATCGAAGCCCAAGAAGCAACACAAGAACAAGAAGCACAGGGCAAAGCACCATCGTCACCACAAGCGGGGGAACAACCATGCCTAGCCAGACCGCAAGCGAGACCCTGCTCCCCGCGATCACGCATAAGCGCAGCATCGCCCTGCTCTGCGCAATCGCCGCCGTCGCCCTGCTCGGGACGCTGGCGCCGGGACGCGCCTCTGCCTCGTCGCCGATCTACCAATTCGATGTGATCCCTTCGAACACCCAGGCCGGTGGGCACCCGAACATCGAAACCTTGATCTGGGTCGGGAACCGCTACACCCAGCACATCCCGCCGCCCTCCTGCGACTGTCAGGACGCCCGGGACGTCAACGTCGAAATGCCCCCCGGGGTGATCGGTAACCCGCACGCGACGCCGACCTGCGATGCGGAAGACTTCGCCACCGAAAACTGCCCACCCGAGACACAGGTGGGGACGGCGACCATCAGCGTCAACTCCGAACCGCCGGGCACCGCCGGCTTTGGGCTAATCGCGGTCTACAACCTCGAACCGCACCCGGGCGAAGCCGGCCTGATCGGCATGACCTTTCCGTTCCTGCACTTCCCGATCTTTCAGTCGATCAACTCGCGGACCGAGAGTGACTACGGACTCGACGTCGACACGGTGAACATCACCCACCTGCTGCCACTCTCGTTCGTCGAAGAGAAACTCTGGGGCGTTCCGGCTTCGCCGGAAAACGACCTCGAACGCTTTCCGACCGGATGGGATTCCTTCCTCGAAGGGCAGAACCCGCCGACTCCGTCCAACGCGCCGGAAAAAGCGTTCATAAGCAACCCGACGACCTGCGATCAGCAGAACCTGACGGCGAGCGTCCAAATCTCCTCCTACGACAAAGGCCAAACCAGCGCCTCGACGGCCTACCCGCCGACCACGGGCTGCGACCAGCTGACCTTCAACCCAAGCCTCTATGCGCAGCCGACCGGAACCGCCACCGACACCCCCTCGGGGCTCGACGTGGACCTCAAGGTGCCGCAACAGTCCAGCCCAAAAGTCGCGTCGCCGTCGGAGATCCGGGGCACGACCGTGGCCCTGCCGCAGGGCTTCACCATCAACCCCAACGCAGCCGACGGCAAGACCTCCTGCTCGGACACCGAAGCCTCGATCGGCACCCGCGAAGAATCCCACTGCCCGGAAGAGTCGAAGGTCGGGACCCTGACCGTCGACAGCTCGGCCCTCCCGGGGCCGATCCCGGGCTACATCTACCTGGGAACGCCGCTGCCCGGTGACAGATACCGACTGGTCCTCTCCGCCAACGGCTTCAACGTCCACGTCAAGCTGTCCGGCTCGGCGATCGTCGACGAACAGACCGGGCAGGTGACGGTCTCCTTCCAGGACCTGCCGCAGACCCCGTTCTCCGAATTCAACATGCACTTCTTCGGCTCCGAACGCGGCCTGCTGGCGACGCCAACGCAGTGCGGCACCTATGGGGTGAGCAGCACCTTCACACCCTGGGACGCCGGCATTTCAGAACAGACCTCCACCCAGTTCTTCACCCTCGGGACCGGGCCCGGAGGTAGCCCCTGCCCGAGCGCGGTGCGCCCCTTCAGCCCGACCTTCCACGGCGGCGTCGCCGACCGCACCGCGGGCAAGCACTCGCCCTTCTCCGTGACCCTCGATCGAGCCGACGGGGAACAGACCATGTCCGGCCTCGATGTGAGCACCCCGCCAGGCTTCAGCGCGACCCTGGCAGGCGCCACCTACTGTCCGGATTCGACCCTCGCCGCCGTCTCCGCGTCGGGCTCGGGACTCGCAGAGCTCGCCAGCCCGAGCTGCCCCGCCAGCTCCAAGATCGGGGTCTCCTCGACGGGCGCCGGCGCCGGCGATCACCCGGTCAACCTGCCGGGCTCGGTCTATCTCGCGGGGCCCTACAAGGGAGCCCCGCTGAGCCTGGCCGTCGTCACGCCGGCTGTCTCTGGGCCCTACGACCTCGGCGACGTCGTGGTCCGCGCCGCGATCGACGTCGACCCGACGAGCGCCCAGCTGACCGCGGTGTCCGATCCTCTGCCTCAGATCGTCGGTGGCATCCCGCTGCGCTTGCGGCAGATTCTGATCGACCTCAACCGGCCCGACTTCACCGTCAACCCGACGAACTGCGACCACTTCTCCCTGGGCGCCAAGGTCTTCGGAGACCAGGGCGGGGAAGCCAGCCCGTCGGTCCCCTTCCAGGCAGCGAACTGCTCCGAACTTCCCTTCGGCCCGAATCTCGACCTGCAGCTCCGCGGTGGCAACAAGCGCACCCAGAACCCGGCGCTGACCGCGACGCTGACCGCGAAGCCAGGTGAATCGAACATCGCCAAGACGGTGGTGACGATGCCGCCGGCCCTGATCCTCGACAACGCCCACATTGGGGACCCCTGCACCAAAGTCCAGTTCGCAGCCCAAAACTGCCCGGCCGACTCGGTGATGGGCACCGCGCGCGCCGAGTCGCCGCTACTCGAAAAGCCGCTCGAAGGGACCGTGTACCTGGCGACCGGGTACGGCCACAAGCTCCCCGACGTCCTGGCCGCCCTCAAAGGCCAGGTCGACGTCAACCTCGACGGGGTCGTCAGCAGCAAGAACGGCGGCCTGCGCACCAGCTTCGAAACGATCCCCGACGTCCCGGTGACCAACTTCAAGCTGAGCCTGGTCGGCGGCAAGCATGGCCTACTGCAGACCAGCGTCGAAAACCTCTGCACGACCACCCGCCGGGCGACGGTGGAAATGACGGGTCAGAACAATCGGCGCGCCAACGCGAGGCCGAAGATCCAACTGTCGTGCGGCAAACAGGCCAGGCGCAGCCGGCATGGGAATGCGGGCTCGGCGAGGAGGAACGGCCGATGAACCTGAAGACGCAATTCGGGCGGCGGGTCCGCCTCGCGCTGCTCGGCGCGTGCCTGGCCGCCGCCGTTCCCCTCTGCGCCGCCGGCTCGGCGGAGGCGGTTCAGTACACGCCTCACACGTTCGAAAAATTCTTCAACGGCTCGCCCGGGAGCACGATGAGCGGGATCTCGAGCGTCGCCGTCGACCAGCAGAGCGGAGACGTCTACGTAGTTACCACCGAATCGGGTCTCAACCTCTTCAAATTCAACGAACACGGCGAACCGGTGGACTTCACGGCTCCGGCGGCGCACGGCACCAACGTGATCAACATGGGGATCAAGCCCGAGAACACCTGCGGCTGCACGACTCCCATTGTCGCGGTCGACAACTCCGGCGGGCCGCACCAGGGACGGGTCTACCTCGCCTACTCGTTCATCGAAAGCCAGGTCTGGGCCTTCGAACCCGACGGCGAATCGGCCGGCGGGAACTTTCCCCTGCAGCTCGGCTCCGAAAACTTTGCCATCAGCCCGGTTACCGGGAACTTCTTCCTCACGGGGACCCCTCTCACCGAACACCTCTACGAATTCAATCCCGAAGGGAACAAGACCGGGAAAGTCATCGACCTGAGCCAGTTCGGCGGCTGGTACCACGCGGTCGCCGGCCCCAACGAAGAATTCATGGCTTTCCAGGGCGGTCTCGAAGGCCGCGGCCTGATGAAATGGAACAAGAACGCGGAACTGATTGAAAGCCTTCCGGCCGGCTTCTCGAGCGCTTACAACATCAACCCCGTCTCGGGAATCGTCTTCTCGGCCAGATACGAAGAAGGGGTCGAATTCGACACCGAAGGCAACGAACTGCCGGGTGTCACATATGAAGAAGGGCCACAGTGGGTGGCGCTCAACGGGGTCAACGGCTACGACTATCTGGCCTACGGCAGCCGCATCGGCATCCTTGCACCGCAGCCCGAAGTCGTACTTCCCGGCATCCACAACGAACCGCCGTCGGAAATCAAAGGCTCCTCGCTGAAGGTCAACGCCTCGGTCGACCCGAGCGGCGTGCCGACGACGAAATGCGTCTTCGAATACGGGACGCTGGTCGAATACGGCTACATCTATTACGAAGACGAAGCACCATGCGAACAGGGTCAGGCGCTCACCGGAAGCTCGGCGGTCCCGGTCAGCGCCAAACTGACCGGCCTCAACAAGGGTGCGACCTACCACACCCGCCTTTCGGTCACCAACGCCAACGGAACCGTGCGGACCAAGGATCAGGTCGTGATCCCCTCGGAAAAGGCGATCGTCGAAGACCCCTACATCACCGAAGTCCATTCGGACAGCGTCCTCTTCCACTTCGAAATCAACCCGGAAGGCGCCGCGACCACCTACCACATCCTTTACGGGACCGGGGACTGCACGACAGAACCTGCAACCTGCGCCGAAACTCCGGAGAGCACCTCGGTGGGCAACGGGGTGATCCCGATCGCCGAATCGACAAAAACGACGGGTTTGAAACCCGGCACCACCTATCACTACGTGGTCGTCGCCACCAACCAGAGCGGCACCAGCGAATCCGTCGAAGAGACTTTCACCACCTTCCCCTATATCCCGGTGCTCGAAGACAAATGCGCCAACGCTCATGTGCGCCAGCAGACGGGCGCGGCCCTGCTCGCCGACTGCCGAGCCTACGAGCTGGTTTCCGCGGCGAACGCCGGTGGCTATGACGTCGAGTCCTATCTCAACTCCGAACAAAAACCCTTCGGCGGCTACCCCCGCGCCGAGAGCCCGACCCGCGTCCTCTACGGGGTCCACGACGGGGCGATCCCCGGCAGTGGCCACCCGACCAATCACGGCCTCGATCCATACATCGCGACTCGCGGGACCGACGGCTGGAGCACCACATACGCAGGCATCCCGGCCAACACGCCGTACTCGACCGAAGCATTCGCCTCGCCGCTCCTCGGAGCGGACGACTCGCTGGACACGTTGGCGTTCGGCGGCCCCGGGCTCTGCTCGCCCTGCTTCGAAGACGGCTCGACCGGCGTCCCGGTGGCGGAGCCCGACGGCACCCTGGTCCAGGGCATGGTGGGCTCCGCCGACCCGGGAACCAGCGCGACCGCCGACATGCTGGTCAAGCACCCGCTCTCGGCGGACGGCAAGCACCTGATCTTCGGCTCGACCTCGGAATTCGAAGCCGGCGCAGGCAGCCCGGCGATCTACGACCGCGACCTCCACGCCGGCGTCACCCACGCGGTCTCGAAGCTGCCCGCGGGCGGCAGCATCCCCTGCCTGATGGACTGCACCTCGGACGGCATCGCCGAGCTCGACGTCTCCCGCGACGGCTCCCACATCGTCATCGGCCAGCTGATCTCCAAGGACGCGAAGGGGAATCGCTACTGGCACCTTTACGAGAACGTCGGCGACTCCTCGAAATCGATCGACCTGACCCCGGGAACGACCAGCGGCGTCCTTTACGACGGGATGACCGAAGACGGCTCGACCGTCTACTTCACGACGGTCGACAAACTGACCGGGGACGACACCGACGGCTCGGCTGACATCTACGCGGCGCAGGTCGGCTCGTCGTCCGCCACATTGACGCTGGTCTCGATCGGGTCCGGCGGAGCGGGCAATTCCGACAGCTGCACCCCCCTTCCCAACTCGGTCAACAGCCACTGGAACGCGACCGGCTCGGAAGCCAACTGTGGCGTCGTCGCGGTCGGCGGCGGCGGCGGTGTCGCCGGGGAAGACGGCACGATCTATTTCCTCAGCCCAGAGCTGCTCGACGGAAGCACCGAACCCGAAGACGGCGAGGCCGACCAGCCGAACCTCTACGTCTACCGTCCCGGCTCGGAGCCGAAGTTCGTCTCGACCCTGGAGTCGAGCGCCACCGGCCCCAGCCCGGCGCTCGAAGAACACCAGTTCAAGGGATTCTTCGGCTCGACCGAAAACCCGGAATACGTCGCGATCGACAACTCAGGCGGGCCTTCCGACGGCGACGTCTACGTGGCCGACGGCAACGAAAGCGCGGTCCGCAAATACGATGGCGAAGGCCACCTGATCACGAGCTTTGCGAGCGCCGGCAAGCTGACGGCCAGCGAGGGCCACCCGATCGCAGGCATCGCCGTCGGCCCGAAAGGCGTCCTCTACGTCGCCTTCGAAGACCCCCTCAACGGCCCGCCCGCCGAACGCATCATCGAATACGACGAAAGCGGCGCCAAGATCGCCGGGGACTTCGTCGAAGGCGAGCCCCAGCCGGTCGGCATCGCCGTCGACAACCAGGGGAACGTCTACTACGAAGGCTATTACGGCGTGGTCTGGCGCTGGAACAAGGGCGGCGGCAACACTCCGCTGACCACCGGCGAATACGAAGGCGCTCCGAACACCGGCATCGGGGTCGACCCGGCGACGGGCACCCTCTACGTCACGATCGGCGGTGTCCAGGTCGGTCGCTACACCTTTGACAGCAGCGGCCACGTGATCGAGCCGAGCGGCTCGCCCTGCAGTTCGTCCTGCGTCCCGACCGCGATCTTCGGCAAAGGCGAAGTATTCGGCGCGAAGGGCGTCTACGCAGACCCGACCCGCCACGAAGTCTACGTCGACGAGGGCAAGAAGATCCTCCGTTACCACGACGATGGATCCCGCGCCCCGGGACCTGATGTGGGGGCGACGGTGCTCAGCAACTCGAGCTCGGTCGTGGTCGGCTCCGGCGGGGACCTGTACGCCAACAACGCCGGTGCCGAAGGCGCGAACGTGGCGAAGTTCGGCCCGCTCGTGCTGGCGCCGGACCCCCGCACGGATGCCCCGCTTGTTGTCCACTCGGTCAACGACAGCGGAACCCGGCACATGGGCGACTTCCAGATCACGCCGAGCGGCGACGACGCGGCATTCACCTCGACGATCCCGCTGACCGGCTACATCAACGGCAGGCACGCCGAGGTCTTCCGCTACGACGCTCCGGGCTCGGCGCTTAACTGCGTCTCCTGCAACCCGACCAACGCGCGCTCGACCGGCGAAGCGTCGATGGCCCCCGATGGCCTCAGCCTCACGGACGAAGGCAGGGTCTTCTTCAACTCGACCGATCCCCTGGTGCCGAGCGACCTCGACCACGTCCAGGACGTCTATGAGTGGGAGAACGGCCAGACGAGCCTGATCTCCACCGGCCTCAGCCCCTTTGACTCGAGCCTGCTGAGCGCCAGTGCCAACGGTACGGACGCCTACTTCTTCACCCGCGACACCCTGGTTCCCCAGGACATCAACGGAAGCCTGGTCAAGGTCTATGACGCCCGTGAAAACGGCGGCTTCCCTTACAGCCCGCCGCCGGTTGGCTGCAAAGCCTCCGATGAGTGCCATGGGGCCGGCAGCCCCACTCCCGAACCGCCGCAGATCAACTCGATCCTCGGCAGCGAAGGCAACCACACAGAAGAAGCTGGGGGGAACTCCGTCAAATGCCAGAAGGGCACGGTCAGGCGCAAGGGGAAATGCGTGAAGCCGCACAAGAAGCACCACCACAAGCGCAAACACGCCAAGAGGCGGCCTCATGCCCAGAGCGAGGGAGGCCATTGATGACCGCAGGCAAGCCAGGGAGAAACATGCGCGCATTCGCCCTTTCAATCGGCCTCGGTGTGCTGTTCGCGGCACTCGCCGGCGCCGGCACCGCACAGGCCACCGAGGGAATCGCGTCGTTCAAAACTGAAGCCTCGACGACGCAGGCGGGCGGGCATCCCGATCTCCACACCAGCTTCTCCCTCGAAAACCCGGGCCTCCCGGAGGCGGCGGAGAATGTCACCGTCGAAACCCCAGCTGGGGTTTTCGGCAATCCGAACGCCCTCGAACGGTGCACCTCGGTCGTATTCGCCTCAGAGGAATGCCCGCCGACCACGCAGGCCGGGCTGATCACCATCCGCGCCCGTTACGAAGGTAACTCGGAATACCTCCTCGGGACGGCTCCGATCTACGACCTCGAACCCGCCGAAGACCAGACTGCGCTCTTCGGGTTCATCGTGCCAACCTTGAACATCCCAATCCAGATCCCGGTCTCGGTTCGGACCGGGAGCGACTACGGGCTCAATTTCAAGGTCTCGGAGATCACCCAGGTGACGCCGCTCGCCGGCGCCGACCTGACCTTCTGGGGATTCCCCACGGACAACATCCACGAAGGGCAGCGCTTCCCGAAGGGTGCCACCGGCCGGCCCTCCGGATGCGTCGGCTTGGCGAACACGAGCTGTATCTCGAAACCCAACCCGATCAGCTCCCCGGTGCACCCACTCACCGATAACCCGACTGAGTGCAACGGCCTCGTGCAGCCGACGACGCTCCGGGTCCAGACCTATCAGGACCCCGATCACTTCTCCGAAGCGCACGACAGCTATCCCGAAGTCGAAGGCTGCGAAAAGGAGCTCTTCAAGCCTTTGCTCTACTCGCGCCCGACGAGCAGCGAAACGGACGCTCCTTCCGGTCTCGACATCATCCTCAAGGACACCCAGTTCCTTGGTCGCGCCGTTTCTCCGTCCCAGATCCGGGATGCCACGGTTCTTCTGCCGCCGGGGCTGACGATCAACCCCGACGCCGCGGATGGCCAGAGCGCCTGCCCCGACGCGCTGGCCAATTTCCACAGCGAGGCGCCCGCGGAATGCCCCGACAGCGCCAAGATCGGCACCGTGGCGCTGCACACCCCCGCGTTGTCGGGCCCGCTCGAGGGCTCGGTCTACATCGGCGAACCCCAGCCTGGCGACCAGTACCGTCTGTTCCTGATAGTCGACGGCTTTGGTCTTCACGCCAAGCTGATCGGCTCGGCCAAACCCGACCCCGAAACAGGACAGGTCGAGGTCCACTTCGAAGAACTGCCCAAAGTCCCGTTCGACAGCTTCGAACTTCACCTCTTCTCATCTGATCGAGGCCTGATTGCGACTCCGATTGCCTGCACCACCTACGTGACCAGCGCGCAGTTCGTCCCCTGGAACGCACTTATTCCGGTGGCCACCTCGAATCAGGCGTTCGACCTGACCTCCGGGCCCAACGGCGCCCTCTGCCCCGGCCAGCAGCGCCCGTTCCATCCCACCCTTTCGGCCGGCACGTCGAACTCGCTGGCAGGCGGTTTTTCCGCCTTCTCGCTGAAACTGAATCGCGAAGACGGCGACCAGTACCTCGGCAAGCTCAACTTTGAAATGCCCCCGGGCCTGACCGCCGACCTGCGCGGCATCGGCTACTGCCCCGAAGCCAATATCCTCGCCGCCGCCGACAGGTTGGGGAAAGCCGAGCAGGCGAGTCCCAGCTGTCCGGCGAGCTCGCAGATCGGCACCTCGAACGTCGCAGCCGGCCCCGGGAGCCATCCCTTCCACGCGGTTGGCGATGTCTATCTCGCGGGACCCTTCAAGGGCGCCCCGCTCTCCCTTGCGGTAATCACCCCCGCTCTAGCCGGGCCGTATGACTACGGGACCGTCGTCGTTCGCGTCGCGATCAACGTCGATCCGCTCGACGCGCACGTGGTCGCCGACTCGGAAACCGTGCCGGAGATAATCGGCGGTGTGCCGATCCGGATGCGGGAAATCCGGGTCGACATTGATCGCGAAAAGTTCATGATCAACCCGACCAGCTGCAAGCCGTTCTCGGTCGCCAGCCAGGGGATCGGCGATCAGGGGACGGTGGCCAACTTCTCCTCCTACTTCCACGCCAACGACTGCGCGACGCTCGGCTTCAAGCCGAAGATGACGGCCGCGCTGAAGGGCGGGGGCGAGCAGACCAAGCGCGGCGCTAACCCGGCACTGCATTTCGATCTCAACACACGCGAAGGCGACGCCAACATCAAGTCGCTGGCGGTGACGCTGCCGAGCGCCTTTGAGATCGACCAGCGCCATCTCGGCAACATCTGCTCGGAGAAAGAACTCGCCGCCACCCAGTGCGCCGGGCGCCAGGCGATCGGCAAGGGCTCGACGACGACCCCGCTGCTCGACCAGCCGCTGAGCGGCCCGGTCTACGCGGTTTCGGGCTCCGGTGGCCTGCCGCGACTGGCCTTTATCCTCAACGGGCAGGTCAACCTCGTCCCTCGGGCGGAATCCGTCTCCATCAAGGGCGGGCGCTTGCAGACAACCGTCCCTGTCGTGCCAGATGCCCCAATTGGCCACTTTTCGCTGACGATCTTTGGCGGCAAGCACGGCTACCTGGCCAACACCCGCGACCTCTGCGCCCACACCCCGGTTATCGGGATCAAATTCGCCGGGCAGAACGGCAAGTCGAGCAGCCAGAGCCTGAAGCTAAAGACGGGCTGCAGCGGCTCCGCGCGCCGCAAGTAAGCCGCGACGGAGCCAGCTGTACTTGACATCGCGTGTACGACCGGTTACATTTCGGCTCCCTGTGTAAGCTGCGGTACTTGTTGCAGGCCGTATGCAGGGGGAAAGACCGCGGCCTTCGTCGCCTCCCTGTCGGCGCCGCCGCGAGGTAAAGGTCACCCGCGGGCGCCGAGCCCCACTCCAACTCGGCGCCCGGGGTGCCCTGTTGGGGGACTGAGTCCCGGCTCAGCCGCCGCTGTGCCCAGCGTCAAACCCCTTCCGATAGGTACGCACGAACTCCGCCCCGAGCGGCCGGTTGTCGGGGCTGTAGCGGGCGGCAACCGTCAGTCTGCGAATCAGCTCGGTGTGGACCCCCTCACCACCCGCCGCTCCGCGCTGGGCCGCGCCGAGCAGGTATCCGAGCTCGAGGTTCGCCTGGTTTCCCGGTTCGGCCAGGGCCTCGCCATTTAGCCTGGTCGCGGCGCTCACCATCGCGCCACCGACCGTTGCCAAATCGCCCGCCTTTTGGTTTTCGATCAGGCAGGCACTGATCGGCACCCCTCCGCGCAGCTGGGACTTGGCCGGGGCGCGGCGGAGGGCGCTCAGGTAGGCCGAGCTGCCTTCCAGGCAGGCGACCGGGGTCTTGTCTTCGCCAGCTCCACAGCCCGCCGCCACGGCGGCGAGCAAAAAGGCGAGGACGAGGATGGCTGGCGAGCGCATCGGCCCGCACCGTATCGCGGCTCAGCCACCGGCTTCGGTGCTCAGTCGCGAGGGGAGACGCCGCCGGTCTGAACCTGAGAGAAACCTCCGGGCGGCCCCTTTGGCGCGGTTGGCTTGGGCTTGGCGCCGGCGCCCCTGGTCGGCTTGGCCGGTGGCGCGGGTTCCGATCCCGCCGCGGCTGAAGAGAAGACTTCGACCCATTCGGCGAGCTGGTATTCGGCTGCCGGAGCGTGATTCCAGGAAAGGTGCAAATGGTTGCCGCAGCCGTGCCCGGGGTCGCCTTCATAGCCCACCCAGCGAAAGGGCGGAACCGGGTGGTTTTGGAGCGGCTCGGCCCAGTGGGCGAGGCGGGTGATCGGCGCCCAAGCGCTGTTGCAGATCGTCCCCGCGCCGACCGGCACGAGGTCGACCGCGAGGCCGTTGTAGTGATCTGAGCCGGGCACGTGGCAGCGGTCACAGCCGACGTGGGTCCCGTCGGGGAGCGGCCCTGAGTAGCCGTCGGTGACATAGATCGGGTAGCGGTGCGCGATCCAGAGCAGGTCGGGCACGATGCGCCGGTCGACCATGTCGCCCGCTTCGTGTGGGACCGCGGCCGGGATCGGGACGATCTTGCCGGGGCTGCGGATGATCCTGGTAGTGGCCGGGCCGGCGCTGGCCGGGGCGGGGGCCCAGGCCGCGAGGGCGATCATCGCCAGGGCGCTCAGCGTCGCCAGCAATGCGTGCCTTGCAGCCCAGCGCCCCGCGGCGCGGCTTTTTCCCGGCCCGGTCATCTCCTGCGGTTATCGGATCGCGGCGCGGGGCGACTTGAACCTTCGAAGATATGGTGCGCCCATGGCCAACGTCCGCGAAGCTTCCTTTGACCTCTTTCGCGCCCATGGGATGACGACGATCTTCGGCAATCCGGGCTCTACGGAGCTGCCGATGCTCGCCAATTTCCCCTCGGACTTTCGCTATGTGCTGGGTCTGCAGGAGGCGGTTGTCGTCGGCATGGCCGATGGTTACGCCCAGGCCGCGGGCAAGACAACGGTGGTCAACCTCCACACCGCCCCAGGCCTCGGCAACGCGATGGGTGCGATCTTCACCGCCCAGGCCAACCACTCGCCGTTGCTGATCACCGCCGGTCAGCAGACACGGGCGCAGATCACCCTGCAGGCGAACCTGACCAATCGCGATGCAACCCGGATGCCGCACCCGCTGGTCAAGTGGTCACACGAGCCGGCGCGGGCTGAGGATGTGCCGCTGGCTCTCGCCCACGGCGCCCACCTCGCCTCCCTACCGCCGCGCGGGCCGGTCTTCGTCTCGGTGCCGATGGATGACTGGTACGCCGAGGTCGATGAGGCCGACGCCCGCGCCGCGATCGAGCGCCGCGTAAGCGGCCGCGCCAGCGCCGACCCAGAGGTCCTCGTCGCTTTGGCGCAGCGGCTCGAGCAGGCCTCCAACCCGGTGCTTGTGGCTGGGCCCGAGATCGACGCGAGCGGCGGCTGGGACCTGGCCGTAGCTCTGGCTGAGCGCCAGCGCCTGCCGGTCTGGGCCTCGCCGGCGACCGGTGGCGGCCGGCTCGGGTTTCCGGAGGGTCATCCGAACTTCCGCGGGGTGCTGCCGCCCGCGATCGGGCCGATTGGTCAAACCCTGGAGGGCCACGACCTGATCCTCGTCATCGGCAGCTCGGTCTTCCCCTATTACCCGCACATCCCCGGGCCGCTGCTGCCGCAGGGAGCGGCGCTGGTTGCGATCACCAGCGACCCCGACGAGGCCGTGCGGGCACCGATGGGAGACGCGATCGTCGCCGACGTCAAGCTCACCCTCGAGGCCCTGCTCGCGGAGCTCCCCGTATCGAGCCGGCCGGCGCCCGAGCCCAATCAGCCCCCGCAGGAAATCCCCCCGACCGACCCGCTCAACGCCTCGACCGTCCATACCGCTCTCGCCGAGGTCCTGCCCGAGGACGCGATCGTCGTCCTCGAGTCGCCCTCGAGCACCTCCTCGATGCGAAACCAGCTGCGCCTCTCGCGCCCCGGCAGCTACTACTTCAGCGCCGGGGGTGGGCTCGGCTTCGGTCTCGCCGCCGCGGTCGGGGTGCAGCTCGCCCAGCCGGACCGACCGGTCATCTGCGTGATCGGCGAGGGCTCGGTCCAGTACGCCGTCACCGCCTTTTGGAGCGCCGTTGCCTACCAGACCCCGGTCACCTTCCTCGTCCTTCGCAACGAGGAGTACGCGATCCTCAAGTGGTTCGCCGAGGTCGAGCAGGTGAGTGGCGCCCCGGGCCTCGACCTGCCGAAACTCGATGTCGCAGCTGTCGCCGAGGGTTACGGGGTCACCTCACACCGCGCCGGCGATCGCGATCAGGTCCGCGCCGCCCTCGCCGCCGCCCTCGCCTCCTCAAAGCCGGAACTAATCGAAGTCCCGGTCGCCCCCGGAATGTCGTTGTTCTAGCGCGATGCCCGCCCTCGCCGCCCCCGATCGCGCGCCGGACTCACTCGCCGGGGGAACCGCGCAGCCGCTGCGTGGTGAGCTCGAGGCCCTGCTCGGCGCCGACCGCATCCTGGCACGGGCCAGCGACATCGTCCGCTACGCCTCTGACGCCAGCCCCTATCGCCTGCTGCCGCAGGCCGTGGTCATGGCCCGCGATGCCGAGGACGTCGCCAAGCTGCTCGACTACGGCCGCCGCCAGGGGATCCCGGTCACCTTCCGCGCGGGGGGGACCAGCCTCAACGGCCAGGGTCAGAGCGACGGCATTTTGGTTGACGTACGGCGCCACTTCGGCGGCGTCGCGGTGGAGGAGGACGGCGCGCTGGTGCGGGTCAAGCCCGGGACCGTGCTCGGCCACGCCAACCGGGTTCTAGCTCCCCACGGTCGTAAGCTCGGCCCCGACCCGGCGAGCACCGAGATCGCCACCGTCGGCGGGGTGATCGCCAACAACTCGGGTGGGATGCGCTGCGGGACAACCAAGGACTCCTACTCGACGCTGCGCTCAATGACCTTCGTCCTGCCTTCCGGGACAATGATCGACACCGCCAGCCCTGGCGCAGCCGAGCGCTTCGAGGCGCAGGAGCCCGAACTCGCCGCCGGGCTCGCCGCGATCCGCGACGAGATCGGCGCCGATCCGAAGCTCAGCGAGCGCATCCGCACCAAGTTCGCGATCAAGAACACCACCGGCTACCGCCTCTGCGCCTTCCTCGACGCTGAGAAGCCGCTCGAGATCTTCCGCCGGCTGCTGGTCGGCTCGGAGGGCACCCTCGGCTTCATCGCCGAGGCTGTCTTTGAGACCGTCCCGCTGCCGGCCCGCACCACCACTGCCTGGATCCACTTCTCCGGGATCGATGAGGCGATCGCCCCGGTTCGCGAATTCGTCGCGGCCGGCGCGAGCGCGGTCGAGCTGATGGTCGCCCCGGCCCTGATCACAGCCGCTTGGAATATGGTCGGGGCCCCTGAGGAGTGGAAAGAGCTACCGCCCGAGTCAGCGGTGCTGCTGGTCGAGTTCGGCGCCGAGACCGATGCGGAGCTCGCCGCCCACATCACCAGGGCAGAGGAGATCCTCGCCTCGCGGGAGACGATTCGGGCGCTCGAGTTCAGCCGCGATGTCGAGGAGATCGCGCTCGCCTGGCGGGTGCGCGAGGGCCTGCACGGCCTGATCGGTCGCCTGCGCCTGCCCGGCACGGCGCTGATCGTCGAGGACGTCTGCGTGCCTCCAGAGCGGATCGCCGAGGGTGCGCGGGATCTGCAGGCGCTGCTCGGCGAGCACGGCTTCCTGCCCGGCGTCGCCGGCCACGCCTCGGCCGGAAACCTCCATTTCATGCTGACCCCGGACTTCGCCAAGGAGGAGGACCTTGAGCGCTACGAGGCCTTCATGGCGAAGCTGGTCGAGTTGATCGTCGACAAGTACGACGGTTCTCTGAAGGCCGAGCATGGGACCGGGATCAACATGGCCCCCTATGTCGAGCGCGAGTGGGGGGAGAAGGCGACGGCGCTGATGTGGCGGGTGAAGGAGCTCGCCGACCCCGCCGGTGTCCTCGCCCCAGGCGTCGTCCTCAACCGCGACCTCGGCGTTCATCTGCGCAATCTGAAAACGACCCCAGCGATCGAGGAGTCGGCGAGCGCCTGTGTGGAGTGCGGTTTCTGCGAGCCCGTCTGCCCGAGCCGCAACCTGACCACGACACCGCGCCAGCGGATTGTTCTGCGACGGGAGATCGCCCGACAGCCGGAGGGGTCCTCGCTGCGTCAGAAGCTGCTCGAGGAGTACGAGTACGACGCCCTCGACACCTGCGCCACCGACGGGTCCTGCCAGCTCGCATGCCCAGTGGGCATCGACACCGGCAAGCTGGTCAAGGAGCTGCGCGAGCAGCGCCACGGCGCCGGGGCCGAGGCGGGGGCGCTGCTCGCCGCCAAACGCTGGGCGGCCGTCGAACGCGCATCGCGGCTCGGCCTGCGGGTCGGGGCCCCGTTGGCCCGTCGGACGAAGCGCGGCAAGAGCCTTCCGGGCCCAGCTTCGGCGAGCATGCCGAGCACCGAGCGAACGGGCGCCGCCGCCGTCTACGTTCCCTCCTGCACCAACCGGATCTTCGGCGGCGGGCCGACCGAAGCGCTGGTCGAGGTATCCCGCCGGGCCGGGCTGTCAGTTTGGATTCCGCCCGAGGTCGCGGGCAGCTGCTGCGGGCTGCCGTGGAGCTCGAAAGGCTTCGCCGACGCCCACCGCCACAAGGCGAACGAGATGGTCGAGCGCCTCTGGGAGTGGAGCGGCGAGGGCGAGCTGCCGGTCCTCGTCGACGCCGCCTCCTGCACCCAGGCGATCTCCGTCCCCGGTGAGGGGACGCTCAATGAGCGCAACGCCGAGCGCCACGCCGGGCTTCGGATCGTCGACTCCGTCACCTGGGCCCACGACCGCCTGCTCCCCGAGCTCGAGGTTCGCGCCAAGGTCGGCTCGGCGACCGTCCACCCGACCTGCGCGACCCGCCACCTGGGCCTCGCGCCGCGCCTGCGAGCGCTCGCAGCCGCCCTCGCCGATGAGGTCTACATCGCGCCCTCGGCGACCTGCTGCGGCTTCGCCGGCGATCGCGGCATCTCCCACCCGGAGCTGACGGAGGCCGCGACCCGTCCGCAGGCGATCGAGCTGGCCCGGCGCGACTTCGACGCTTGCATCTCCAGCAACCGCACCTGCGAGATCGGGCTCAGCCGCGCGACCGGCGAGCGTTACGAATCGTTTCTCTTCCTGCTTGAGCGGCTGACGCGGCCGGCCTGAGCCGGTCCGGGGGGCGAAGTCGTGACCAGGCTCTCGCGGGCCTGCGGTCTCAAAGCCGATGCCGCGCCTGGCGGCGGCGAGGAGCGCCACCTTTTGTCGTCGAGCACCAGCGGGCGGCCAAACGGCCTAGAGGGTCTTCGCCGCGACGGCTGCCGCACCCTCTTCGTCGGCATCTGTCTCCACCGCGCGGATCGCCTCGAGGAAGTTCTGGTCTCTTTCCAGGTGGCGGTCGATCAGCGGGTTGACGATGCCTCGGAAGGCGGAGACGTAGCGCCACCATTTCGGCGCAAAGATCCTAGGGGCCCTTTCTTCGATGCCGCGCACGGTCGCCGCGCCGGCCTCACTGGGAGTGATCCGTTTGAGCAGCCAGTCGGGCGTCCCTTTCGTGATCCGGTCCGAGTGGGGCCGCGACATCCCATCCTGAACCATGCGGGTGTCGACCCAGCCCCAGTAGGCGACGCTGGCGCTGGCGCCGAGCGGGTTCAGCTCCGCCCGCAGGCTGCGGCCAAGGCTCTCGACCCCGGCCTTGGCGACCGCGTAAGGGCTGTTGAAGACGCCGTTCATGAACGAGTAGACGGAGCCGGTGACGACGATGTGGCCGTGCCGCTCGACGATCTGCGGCAACGCCGCCCGCACGGTGCGCCAGACGCCGAGCAGGTCCACCTCAAAGACGCGCTCCCACTCCTCAGTGCCGATGCCGCGGACGGTCGCGACCTGACTCTGGGCAATGCCAGCGTTGGCGACGGCGACGTCAAGCCCGCCGAAGCGCTCGACCGCCTCGGCGACCGCGGCCATCATCGCACCGTGGTCGGTGACGTCGGCTCCGATCCCGATTGCCCGCTCGCCGATTTGCTCGGCGGCCTCGCGGGCCTGCTCTGGGTCGAGGTCGAGGACCGCGACGGAGGCGCCTCGCATGTGCATGTGGCGCGCGGTCTCAAAGCCGATTCCCCGCGCCGCGCCGGTGACCAGGGCCACCTTTCCGTTGAGGGGGAAGACGGACGCCATGGCCGCAGCCTAGCCGCTCGTAGAATCCCCTGCTTATGCCCGGCTTCAGCCCCGTCGACCCCAAACAGAGCTTCCCCGACCTCGAGCAGCGGGTGCTCGAGCGCTGGCGCGAGCGCGATGTCTTCAAGCGCCAGCTCGCCTCGCGTGAGGGTGCCGAGGTCTGGAGTTTCTACGAGGGCCCGCCGACCGCGAACGGTCGCCCGGGCTCCCATCACGTCCTCGCCCGGGTCTTCAAGGACATCTATCCCCGCTACCGGGCGATGTGCGGCTACCGGGTGCCGCGCAAGGCCGGCTGGGACTGCCACGGTCTGCCGGTCGAGATCGAGGTTGAAAAAGAGCTCGGCATCTCCTCCAAGCAGGAGATCGAGGAATTGGGGATCGACAAGTTCAACGCCCGCTGCCGGGAGTCGGTCTTCGAGTACGTCGAGGAGTGGGACCGGCTGACCGAGCGGATCGGCTTTTGGATCGACCTCGAGCACCCCTACGTCACCCTCGAGGACAACTACATCGAGTCGGTCTGGTGGAGCCTTCGCCGGCTCTGGGATAAGGAGCGCCTCTATGAGGGCCACAAGGTGGTCCCCTACTGCCCGCGCTGCGGGACGGCGCTCTCCTCACATGAGGTGGCACTCGGCTACCGCGACGTCGAGGACCCCTCGATCTACGTCCGCTTCCCCCTGCTTGAGGCCGATGGTGAGTCGCTGTTGGTCTGGACCACGACGCCCTGGACGCTGCCCGGCAACCTCGCCGTCGCCGTCGCCCCCGATGTCACCTACGTCAAGGCGAGGGTCGGCGAGGAGACGCTGATCATCGCCGAGGCCCTGGTCGAGAGGGTGCTGGGCGAGGGGGCTCAGATCATCGCTCGCCTGCCGGGAAGCGAGCTGGTCGGACGCCGTTATCGGGGGCCGGTTTTTGCGCTCGCCGACCGCGAGCCGGGTGCCTCACCGGTGCTCGCTGGAGACTTCGTCACCACCGAGGACGGCACCGGGCTCGTCCACATCGCTCCCGCTTTCGGCGAGGACGACTATGCGCTCGCCGCCGCCAACGGCCTCTTTGACCCCACCGACCACGGCAGCCTCTACAACCCGGTCGGTCTCGACGGGCGCTTCGGCGAGCAGGTGAGCGGGTTCGCGGGGCGCTTCGTCAAGGACCCAGAGCTGACCCGGGCGCTGATCGAGGACCTCGTGAATCGCGGCCTGCTCTTTCGAGAGCAGGTCTATGAGCACTCCTACCCCCACTGCTGGCGCTGCGCCACGCCGCTGCTCTACTACGCCAAGTCGAGCTGGTATATCGCCACCTCGACCGCGCGCGAGGAGCTGCTGGCCAACAACGAGACGATCGGCTGGCATCCCGAGCACATCAAACACGGCCGCTTTGGCAAGTGGCTGGAGAACAACGTCGATTGGGCGCTCTCGCGCGACCGCTACTGGGGCACGCCGCTGCCGATCTGGCGCTGTCTCGGGGAGGGCTGCGACTCGCTGGTATGTATCGGCTCGGTGGAGGAGCTCGCCGAGCGGGCGCGCGGTGAGGTTCCTGCTGACCTGCACCGCCCCTACATCGACGCGGTCGTGCTCGATTGCGAGCGCTGCGGGGCTGAGATGCGCCGGGTCGAGTCGGTGATCGACACTTGGTATGACAGCGGTGCGATGCCCTTCGCTCAGTTCCACTACCCGTTTGAGAACGAGGCGGAGTTCGAGCAGCGCTTCCCGGCCGATTACATCTGCGAGGCCCAGGACCAGACCCGCGGCTGGTTCTACACGCTCTTGGCCGAGTCGACCCTGCTCTTCGACACCTCCAGTTATCGCAACTGCGTCTGCCTGGGGCTGATCCTCGACCCCGAGGGCCAGAAGATGTCAAAGAGCCGCGGCAATGTGGTCGACCCCTGGGATGTGATCGCCATCCATGGCGCCGACGCCTTCCGCTGGTATTACCTGGCCACCCAGCAGCCCTGGTCGGGCTACCGCTTCTCGGTCGAGACCGTCGGCGAGTCGGTGCGCCAGTTCCTGCTCACACTCTGGAATACCTACTCCTTCTGGGTCCTATACGCGAACGCCGAGAACCTGACCCCGGCTGATTTCGAGCCCGAGCCGACGGCGGCAGAGGACCTTGACCGCTGGGTTCTATCTCGGCTGCAGGGGACCGTCGCCAGGGTGCGCGAGCGGATGGATGATTTCGACTGCACCACCGCCGGGCGAGCGATCGCAGAGTACGTCGAGGAGCTCTCCAACTGGTATGTGCGGCTCTCGCGCCGGCGTTTTTGGGACGGCGACCGGGCCGCCTTCGCGACGCTGCGCCACTGCCTTTTGGAGACAGCCGCGATGTTGGCTCCCTTCATTCCCTTTCTCGCCGATGAGATCCATCTGAACCTCACCGATGGCGAGGCGGCGGAGCGAGATCGCGAAGGGGGCTCGGTCCACCTGCGTGACTTCCCAGTTGCCGACCCCGAGCTGGCCGACCCCGAGCTGGAGGCGGCGATGGGGGCGGTGCGGCTCACCGTCGAGCTCGGTCGCGCCGCGCGCGCGCAGGCAAAGGCGAAGATGCGCCAGCCGCTGCGCCGGGCGGTGATCGTCGCCAGCGACGTCGAGCGGGCGGCGATCGAAGCGCGCTCAGCGCTCGTCACCGCCGAGCTGAACGTCAAGGAGCTCGACTTCGTCTCCGAGGAGGCCGAGCTGATCAGCTATGCGGTGAAGCCCAACTACCGCGCCCTGGGCCCGCGCTTTGGCAAGCGGATGCCGCAGGTCGCCGCCGCGGTGGGGGCGCTTGATCCCGCACGGGTCGCGCGGGTAATCGGCGCCGGCGGCGAGATCGGGATCAACGTCGATGGTGATGAGCATGTGCTCGGGCCCGAGGAGCTGAGCCTCGCCCTGCAACCGCTCGAGGGCTATGAGGTCGAGGCCGAGGCCGGACACGCGGTGGCTCTGGCGCTCGAGCTCGACGATGAGCTCCTGCGTGAGGGCCTCGCCCGCGAGATCGTCCACGCGGTGCAAAACGCCCGCAAAGAGGCGGGGCTTGAGATCACCGACCGGATCTCCCTGCGCCTCGGCGGTGATCCCGAGCTGCTCGAGGCGGCCCGCGCCCACGAGCACTATCTCGCCACGGAGGTCCTCGCGACCTCGGTTGAGTACGGTGGCGCGCAGGGATCCAGCGCCACGATCGACGGCCGCGAGCTGGCGATCAGGGTGAAACTGGCCGCCGACTGATCCGGGAGCTGGCGAGCGCGATCCGGGTTCGCGTCAGGATCGGCACCCGATCCGCTCCAGGAGGGACCCAAGCGCGGGCGAAGCTCTTCGGGCCGACCCGAGTCTAGGCGAGGGCGGCGACCGGTTCGGCCCAGACCAGATCGAGGAATTTCGCCAGCTCGTCGTCGAGTCGGGCGGGCGTCAGGCGCCACTCGAGGATCGAGTTGGCCTCGATCAGGGTCGCGTTCTCGAGCTCTTCGGCGAGCATGCCGGAGTCGCTGAAGGGGTGCACCGGGTCACGGGTATGGCCGACGATCAGGGTCGGCTGGGAGATCCGCCGCCGCTCCTCGCGGTGGGGCGCTGTCTCTCCGAGCAGCAATCCCTCCAGCACCGCGAGCGAGGGTCCGGGCCGCTGGCGCAGCAGGTCGATGCCCATATCGAGGATGTAATGGGTACGGGGGATCGCTGAGCTGAGCCGTGATGCGAGCTCATACACCGGGCGCCCGAATCGCAGCCCGAGCATAATCGGCGTGAAGAAGCCGGCCACGCCGGTCAGGGCGTTATCGAGTACCGGCATCTCGATCACCAGCCCGCGCACGCGATCGGGCTCCCGCGTAGCCAGCTCGAGGGCGACGTTGGCGCCCAGCGATGTGCCACCGACGACGGCCGAGTCGAGGCCGAGGTGGTCGATCAGTTTGGCGACCTGACGGGCGAACAGGGGCATCGAGTAAAGGCGCAGATCCTCGGGACGATCGGAGCGACCGTGGCCGAGCAAATCAACGCAGATCACCCGCTGGCCACGCTCGGCCAGTGCCGAGCCCAGCCGCGAGTGCATGCGGCGGTTCATCAGCAGGCCGTGGGCGAGGATCAGCACCCGGTCGCCTTCGCCGTAGGTGTCGTATCGGATCCGGTGGCCGTTGTAGCCGAACTCACCCATCGGTTGCTCCTCTGTCAAGCCGCCACCGCAATTTGCGGGCTCAGTCCGCGCTGGACTCGCCGATGATGAAATCGGTCTTCGCTGAGTCAGAGAACTTCACCCAGCAATGCTCGGGCGCCACACCGGCTACCTCGACCAACGCGGCTTCGATCCGCTTGGCGATCTCCGCCTTCTGCTCGTCGGTGCGGCCCTCGAACCAGTCGATCTGCACGAATGGCATGCGCCCGCCCGTCGCGGCGCTCTAGGCGAGCGCCGGCTCGAGCTCGGCCTCGAGGCGGCGCTTGGGCATCGCCCCGACGACTTTCTTGGCGATCGCCCCGTCCTTGAAGAGCAGCAGGGTCGGTATCGAGAGCACCTCATACTCGGCCGCCGTCTGCTGGTTCTCATCGACATTGAGGCTGAGAACCGTCAGATCCTCGCGCTCGCCATCGATCTCCTCGAGCACCGGATGGACGACCCGGCAGGGGCCGCACCATGGAGCCCAGAAGTCAACGAGCACCGGCCCGTCGGCCTCCAGAACCTCTGACTTGAATGTCGCGTCTGTTACGTCTTGGAGTTTGCCTGTCACGAGATTTGGTCTCCTGAGAGTCGAGGTTCGTCGCTCAATACTTCAAAAAGTATAGCGAGGTCGCTGGGGGCTGGTGGGTGAGTTCGAAATCGCCCTCCTAATGCAACCACAACTGGGCCCAAGTGGAGCTCCTCGTCTGCGCTCGCCGGCTGGCGATGATCGTCCTGGCCCTGGGGCCTGCCTCCTGCTGCTCAAGTTCCCTCTGCTCGCCACCGGGCTGCACGCGGCCGAATGAGGGGCTTTACTGGGCTCAGTCTGCGGGCCGCCGCTGACCCGCAGGTACAAGGGTGCCGCGGGCCGGCGGAATGGCACGGCTCAGACACCGGCGGACGGGTGAAGTCAGCGCCGGCCCTCCCCGGCTCAGCGCTTCGGCGGCCCGCCGTTGCTGAAGCGCAGAAGCGGTACCCGCCAGATCGCCTCGGCGACGATCTCGCGACTCATCTTCGAGGAGCCGACCTTGCGATCGTGGAAGACGATCGGCACCTCGACGATGCGGAAACCGTGCTGTGCCGCGCGGTAGGTGAGCTCGACCTGGAAGGCATAGCCGTGAGACTGGATGGTGTCGAGGTCGATTGCCTCCAGCAGCTCACGACGGAAGCACTTAAAGCCGGCGGTCGCGTCGTTGACGTCGAGAGTCGGCGCCAACACGAGACGCGCGTAGGCGCTGCCGGCGCGGCTGATCGCGCGCCGCATCGGTCCCCAGTCGCCGACCCCGCCGCCGTCCACGTAGCGCGAGCCGATCGCCAGATCGGCGTCCTTCATCGCCTCCAGCAGACGTGGCAGGTAGGCCGGGTCGTGGGAGAAGTCTGAGTCCATCTCAAGGATCAGGCTGGCACCTCCCTCAAGTGCGGCTCGAAAGCCGGCGACGTAGGCGGGGCCCAGACCCTGCTTGAGCGGCCGGTGCAAGACGCTGAGTCGCTGGTGGCGCTCGGCCAGCTGATCAGCGATCTCGCCGGTGCCGTCGGGCGAGTTGTCGTCGACGATCAGGATTCGGGCATCGTCGGGGAGCTCCTCGAACACCGCCGCGACGAAGGGCACGATGTTCTCGGCCTCGTTGTAGGTGGGCAGGATCAACCAGGGCTCGGCCATCTCGGCCGCGATGCTAGTCGGGGCAGATGAAAGAAGGCCTTAAGTTCCCGGTATGACCAATGCCGAGATCGCGGCCGCGCTCGAGGAGCTGGGCGTGCTCTACGAGCTCGACGGCGCGGTCAAATATCGCGTACTCGCCTACAGCAGCGCCGCCCAGGCGATCCGCGAGAGCCCGGTCTCGGTCGCCGAGCTCGCCGCCGCCGGGCGCGCGACCGAGATCCCGGGGGTCGGCAAGACGCTGGCGGAAAAGATCGACGCTCTGCTGTCCAGCGGCGAGATACCGGCGGCGGCGAAGCTGAAGGCAAAGTTCCCCGCCAGCCTGATCGAGGTCACCCGGGTTCCCGGCCTCGGCGCGAAGACCGCGCGGCGGCTCTATGAGGAGCTGGAGGTGACCAGCCTCGATGAGCTCAGGCAGGCCGCCGAGGGCGAGAAGATCCGTGCCCTCAAGGGTCTCGGGCCCAAGGTCGAGGAAAACGTCCTCGCCCAGCTCGAGCACCTGCGCGAGACCGGCGTGTCCTCCGCCGGGCGGGTCCTGCTCTCCAAGGCTCGCCCGGTCGCCGAGGCGCTTGCAAATGCGCTGCGCGAACACCCCGCGGCCCAGCGGGTCGCGATCGCCGGCTCGGTGCGGCGTTGGGCTGAGACCTGCAAGGACATCGACCTGATCGCGGCCGCCGAGGACCCGATGGCGCTGGCCGGGCATCTCGCCGCTCATTCGTTGATCGCGGCCGCGGGCAACCCCGGCCCCAACGGCCTGCGGGCGCAGACCCACAATGGGATCGCCGTGGACCTGCGGATCGTGGCCCCCGAGGCGTTCGGCAACCTGCTCCAACATTTCACCGGCTCCCAGGCCCACAACGTGCGCCTGCGTGAGGAAGCGGTGGCGCGCGGCCTCTCGGTCTCCGAGCACGGGATCACCGAGGTTGAGAGCGGCGCGGTCGAGCTCTGCGCCTCTGAGCAGCGAGTCTATGAGCGTCTCGGCTACGCCTACATCGAGCCCGAGCTGCGCGAGGGTCGCGGCGAGTTGAAGGCGGCGCGCGAAGGGAAGCTGCCGGAGCTGATCGAGCTGGGGGACATCCGCGGTGATCTCCATGCCCACACGACGCTCTCTGACGGGCGCAACACGCTCGCCGAGATGGCCGAAGCCGGACGCGCTCGCGGCTACGCCTATATGGCGATCACCGATCACTCGGCCAGCCACGGCTTCGGCGACCACGTCAGCGCCGAGCGCCTCTGGGCGCGGATCGAGGAGATTCGCGAGTGGAACAAAGGCAGGCGCGACTTTCGCCTCCTGGCCGGCTCGGAGGTGAACATCGGGCTCGACGGTGGGCTCGACTATCCCGATGAGCTGCTCGCCGAGCTCGACTGGACGATCGCCAGCATCCACACCTCGTTCGCGATCTCCGCCGCGGCGATGACCGCGCGGGTCCTGGCCGCGATCGAGAACCCCCATGTCGATTGCATCGGCCATCTCACCGGGCGTCTGATCGGCCGCCGCGAGCCCTACGACATCGACGTTGAGGCTGTGGTCGGGGCTGCGGCCGGGGCGGGAACGATGCTGGAGATAAACGGCAACCCCAACCGCCGCGATCTCTCAGAGCACCATGTGCGTCTGGCGCGCGAGGCGGGCGCGACGATCATCCTCAATACCGACGCGCACGGGACCGAGACCCTCGACAACATGGCCTACGCGGTGGCCAGCGCCCGTCGCGCCTGGCTCGGCGCCTCCGACGTCGCCAACACAAAAACTTGGCGTGATTTCAAAAAGCTGCTGAGGCGCTGAGGAACACCGCGGCGCCAGCCGGCGCCATCGCTAGGCGTGCAGCCGTTCCGTGCGCAGCCCCGGCGTGCGGACCAGCTCGACCGGCCGCAGGGCGCCGTTGGGCACGACATAGAATTTGACCCCATCGCGGTGCTCGATTCCCAACACCGCGGCCTCGTGGGAATGCCAGGCCAGGGAGACGAGCAGCGCATAGCCGGCGCCGATGATCGCCACAGCGGGGAAGAAGATCCCCAAAACGCCGGCCGCCAGGGCGCTCAGACCGATCGGCCAGAGGCGCCCGAGGGCGATCCGGGTTGGGGTCTCCGCCGGCAGACTGGTCGCGGTCCTGGCCTCGGTGAGCGCGACGCGGACGCCCTCGGCGGCGCGCTGGGGCCGGCCCAGGTAGAGGCCGATCAGCAGTGAGGCGAGCCACCAGACGGCGGCCACGATGAGGGTCGTCTGATTGGCTTCGGGGCCCGCCGCGATCGCCGCGATCGCGCCCAGCGCGGTCGCCTCACCGGCGGTGAGAAAAACAGAGAGTCGCAGCAGGTCGGTGTAGGGCAACTCAAGCCGCCAGGGTTTCGAGCATCGCCAGCCAGCCCGAGGGGCCCTCGACGCACAGATCGGACTCCTCGGCGAGCTCGGCGGGCGCCTCGGGGGAGCTGACCCCGACGCAGAAAGCCGCCTCCAGCTCGCCTTCCTGATGCAGCTCGCGCAAGCGGCGGAAGGCGTCGAGGTCGGTGCGGTCATCACCCGCGTAGGCCGCCCGGGTGACTCCCTCGCTGGCCAAAAGTGCGGCGACCGCCGCGCCCTTGCCGCCGCCACCCACCGGTCGGATCTCGAGCACCTTGCGACCCCAGTGGGGCTCCAGTCCGGCCCGCCCGGCCTCGGCGGCAATCTCATGCGCGCGCGCCTCCGCGCCCCGCTCGTCAGCGGCGCCGCGCCAGTGCAGGGCCTGGATCGGCCCCTTGTCCTCGGCCCGCAGGCCGATCGCGGCGAGTTCTGCGGGGGCCAGTCTCGCCAGGAACTGAGCCGCTTCGGTCTCGCGGCTCTGCAGGGATGGATCCAGTTGCGGCTCCTGCTCGCCGGGCAGCAGCAGCTCGAGGCCGTGATTGCCGGCATAGGAGATGCCCTCGACACCGACCAGGCGGCGTGCCTCCAGCGCCCGCCGGCCCGAGACGCAGCCAATCAGGCCGAAGCGACCGGCGAGCTGGCCCAGCAGCTGGGCCGCGCGCGCAGGCACGGCGGCCTGATCGGGCCGATCGACGATTGGCGCCAGCGTGCCGTCGATATCGGTGAGGATCCCAACTCGCGATGGATCCTCGCTCAGCGCGGCGAGAATCGCCGCGGCGGCGGGATCACCGAGTTGCGAACCGGATCCGGGAGGCACGGCATCTAGTATCGCGCCATGGTGTCCGATCGCACCCTGTGGCTGGCCGCGATCGGCACCCTCGCCGGGATCTTCAGCGGAGTTTTCGGAGTCGGTGGCGGGACGATCATCGTGCCGCTCTTGATCCTCTGGTTCGGCTACGGGGAGCGGCTTGCCACCGGCACCAGCCTCGCGGCGATCGTTCTCATCGGGGCGCTCGGGGCGCTCGCCCAGGGCGGCATCTACGGCAACGTCCACCTGCTCACCGGCCTGCTTCTGGCAATTCCGGCTGTCGGCGGGGTGCTGCTCGGCACCGCATTGCAGCAGCGGATTTCCCAACGAGCTGTGTCGCTGCTCTTCGCGGTGCTCCTCCTTGTGATCGCACTGGAGCTGATCATTCCGTGAGCGTCTTGCTGGCAATTCTGATTTGCGCGGCCGGCGGCCTCGCGGGTGGCCTGGTCGGCGTCGGAGGCGGGATCCTCTTCGTCCCGGCGCTGACCCTCTGTCTCGGTCTCAGCCAGGTCCAGGCCGAGTCGACCTCGCTGCTGATGATCGTGATCGTCGCTCTGGTCGGCGCCCGCCGGCAAAGCGCCTATGGCAACGTCGTGCTCAGCGACGCGTTGGTGATCGGTCTGCTCTCACCGCTCGGGGTCCTGATCGGCGTCGCGCTCGCCAACAACGTCTCCGAGCGTGCCCTGCAGCTCTCCTTCGCGGCGGTCGCGCTCTTCTTTGCCTACCGGCTGGCGCGCCGCGGCCTGGGCGCGCCTGAATAGGCGAAAACACCGGGCCTAGAGCTCGCCATCGGTAGTCTCAATGCGTGGAGTCCCTGACCTGGGAGAGCGATGTACCGCAGCTGCGATCGCCGGTGCTCGTCTGCTCGTTTCGCGGCTGGAATGACGCCGCCGGGTCGGCCTCGCGTGCCCTGGGTACCCTGGTCGAGTCCCTTGACGCGGAGCTGGTCGCCCAGGTCGACCCGGAGGAGTTCTTCGACTTCCAGGCCACCCGCCCGACGATCACCCTCACCGAGGGTCAGATCCGCCACATCGAGTGGCCCCAGAACAACATCTTTGCCGCCCGCGTCCCCGCCGCTGACCGCGACCTCGTCCTGCTTGATGGCACCGAGCCGAATCTACGCTGGCGAACCTTCTCGGAGGCGATCGCGACCGCAGCCGATGCCCTCGGCGCCGAGATGGTGATCACGATGGGGGCCCTGATCGCCGAGGTCTCCCACACCCTGCCGGTGCCGATCACCGGCCTCGCCTCCAGTGAGGACCTGGTCGAGGAGCTCGACCTCGAGCGCTCCAACTACGAGGGGCCAACCGGCGTGGTCGGCGTCGTTCACGATTGCTGTCGCCAGGTCGGCATGTCCTCGGCCTCGCTGTGGGCGGCCGTTCCCCACTATGTGGCCGCGGTGCCCAACCCGAAGGCCGCCCTGGCGCTGATCCGCCGTCTCGAAGGGCTGACCGGGATCGCCGTCGAGGCCTCCGAGCTGGAGGAGGAGGCGGCCAGCTATGAAGAGCAGATCGGCCGTGCGGTGGCCGCCAACCCGGAGATCAAAGAGCTGGTCGAGCGAATCGAGGCCGAACAGGTCGAGCAGCTCGGCGATGAGGGCACCGAGCTGCCCTCAGCCGACACGATCGCCCGCGAGTTTCAGCATTTCCTGCGCCAGCAGGGCAAATAGCCTCGGCCTCGATTCAGCTCTCGGCCGCCGGGCAGATCAGGCGGTAATCGCACCAACCGCAGACCTTGGGTGAGGGCCGCGGCTCGAAGTCCTGGCTCAGGGCTCCCTCGGCGACGGCCAGCACCGTGCGCTCGACCCGCTCGGCGTCATCGGGCTTGGTCGGCGCGGCGACCTTCTCCGCGTCGAGCACGTAGTAGTAGCTGCCGGTCCCCGCCTCGAGGTCCCAGGCCTCGCGGGCGGCGAGCCGGTAGAGGGCCAGCTGCAGGTCGCTCTCGAGCTCAGCCGCGCTCTTACGCTCGCCGGTCTTATAGTCGATCAGCTCATACTCGCCGCCGGGCAGGCGGTCGACGCGGTCGACGCGGCCGCGCACGTGATGTCCATCGATCTTGAAGTCGAACTTGCGCTCCAACCACACCGGTTCGCCCTCAGACTCCTGCTCGCGCTCCCAGTAGAGACGCATCGCCTCGCGGGCCCGGTCGCGGTACTGCAGCTCGTCGTCGCTGCTGCCGAACCCGGAGCGCCGCCAGCCCGCCTCGAGCAGCCCGTTGAGCCGACCGAGCCCGTCCTCGCCGGGCTCGCTCTCCTCCTTGTGAAAACGTTCGAGCACGTTGTGGATGAGGATCCCGAAGCGCTGGTTGATCGTCGGCTCCTGGGGAATGCCGAAGACGCGGGCGAACTTGTACTTCAGCGGGCAGGTGAGGTAGAGGTCTAGGTCTGAGGCGGAGAGGCTCAGGCCGCCGTCGCCGCGGCGTGGCAGGAACGCTTCCAGGGAAGGCTCGTGGCGTGCGGCGATCAGCCGGCGGCGGCTGTCGCGGTCGCGCTCGGAGCCGAGCAGGTAGGAGTCAAGCGGAGAGGCGTCGAGCTCGGTCTGCTGCTCGGCGGTCGCGACCTGGCGCAGCAGGCCGTTGACCGCTTCGACGGCCTCGGCGGTTGCCTCATCGCCCGGGCGCTGAGCGAGTGCCGCCAGCTTCAACAACTCCAGGTAGCGAGCGATCGCTCGATTGACGTCAACCGCGGTGTCCAGGCGCGGCTCGGAGAGCTCGCGGCCGGCCTGCCAGGAGGCCTCCAGCACCTCCTCGCGCAGCTTTCGATAGGTGGCGTGCAGGCCCTCGGCGGGTCCGAAGAGCTCCTCGGCGTGAGACTCCTCTTCCCCCGCGGTGGCAGCAAGCGCCTGTTGGTAGAAATCGGCAGCCCCGGCTCGCTCGCCGTCGCGCCGCTCGACCCGGGAGAGGACGATCCCCGCGCGCGCCGGGCGGCCGATCCGCTCGGTCGCCGCACCCTGCTCGAGCCCGAGCACGAAGACGCGGTCAAACTCGCGGCCCTTGGCGGCCTCGCGGCGCAGCCCGACCACGGCTCCCGGCGAGGGTGGCTCCTCGCCGCCGGCGGGCTCGACGCCGGCCTCGGCGACCGCGCTCAGGTAGCGGACGAAATCCCGGGTCGAGCCATGCGGCTCGCGTCGCGCCCAGGCCGAGGCGAGCTCCGCGAGTCGGGAGAGCCCGAGCAGCCGCTCGGCGACCTCGGGCTGGGCCGCGAAGAGACGCTGGCGGCGCAGTCCGACGCGCTCGATCAGGCGCCGCACGAAGACGTCGGCACGGCGCTCCTCCATCGCCGCGGAGGCCTGCCCGTAGAGCTTGAGGAAGGACTGGATTCGCTCGCGCGCCTCGGGCGGTATCTGGGGGCTCTCCAGCGCCGCCTCACAGGCGGAGACCATGTCGAGCTTGCGGCGGCGGGCGATCGTCGTCAGCCGGGCCAGGTCGGCGGAGCGCAGCTCGATCGGCGGCCGGGTCAGCGCCCGCGCCGCCGCCGCCGAGTCGCCGGGGTCGGCGAGCACCCGCAGCCAGGCGATCGCATCGCGAACCTCCGGGCGCCCGAACAACGCCGCCGGCCCGGAGAGATGGAAGGGAATGCCGCGCTCCTCCATCGCCGCGGCGACCGGGCCGCCCTTGGCCACCGGATCCTCGATCAGGATGCAGATCTCTTCGGGTGAGGTGCCGGTCGCCAGCAGGTGCTCGATATCGCGCGCCACCGCCTGCGCCTGGGCGCGCTCATTGCTGCAGCGCAAAAACCGCAGCTCGGGGCGGCGGAAGACCTGCTCCAAGACGATTGAGCCAGCCGGCGGATCGTCTGCCGGAGACTGCGCCAGCAGCTGATTTGAGTTCTGCGCTCTGAGCGAAGCGAGCACGGCTCGCTGGGCACTGGTCGCATCCTCGAACTCATCGACCATCAGGTATCTGAAGCGGGTGCCGATCGCCGCGCGGGCATCGGCGTGTTCGACCAGCACCCGGTTGAGGATCAAAAAGAGCTCGCCGCTATCGACACTGCCCGCCTCGGCGAGAATCCGGTCGTGGGCGGCGCAGAGCTCCGCCAGTTCGGACTCAGGCTTCTCGCAGCCTGCCTTCAGGTTGTCGATTCGCTCGAGCAGCCGGGCGAGGAGCCCGGCCGGGTTGCCGCGAATCTCCATCCCTTTGCGCAGGGGCAGCTCATCGAGGCGATCGAGCAGGATCGCGAGGCGCTCGGCGCGCCCGAGGACCTCGAAGAACGGGTCTAGGCCGGCGGCCTCGGAGTGCTCGCGCAGGAGGCGCTCGGCGATCTCCTCCCAGGTTCCGATCCAGAGTTCCTCATAGGCCCCCTCGAGCAATGTCTCGACCCGACGCCGAAGCCGCCGCGCCGTCGCCCTGGTCGCGCTCAGCAGCACGATTTGCTCGGGTCCTGCGCCCGCGTCGGCCAGCCGCACGAGGCGGCGGGCGAGGACCTCGGTCTTGCCGGTTCCGGCGCTCCCGAGTACCGTCAGCGGCCCCTGTTGCCAGGCGATCGCGCGCTGTTGGGGCGGGGTCAGGTCCATCGTCCAACGCTAGCGCGCCGTAGCATCCGGTCGATGGACGTTTTTTCCGCAGACTGGCTGGGAATTTGTCGCCGCGTGGTGGCCCGCCAGCGCCAGGTCTTCGATGCGGTGCGTGGGATCGAGGCACGCACCGTTTATGAGGGCATCGGCGAGGGCGGCGATCGCACTCTGGTGATCGACCGCCGCTGTGAGGATGCGGTCTTCCTCGAGCTCGAGGCTTTGGCAGCCCAGGGCGCCTCATTCCTGGCGATCTCAGAGGAGCGCGGCGAGGTCAGCTTCGGCTCCGGCGACCGGGCGGCCCGGGTCGTGATCGACCCGATCGACGGTTCGCTGAACGCGCGCCGCACGCTTCCCTCACACAGTCTCAGCCTCGCCGTTGCCTCCGGGCCATCGATGGCCGACATCGAGTTTGGCTATGTCTACGATTTCGGCGCCGGCGAGGAGTTCGCCGCCCGTCGCGGCGGCGGTGCGAATCTCGATCTCGAGCCGATCACGGTCGCCCCGGAGGGGGAGCGCTTTGAGCTCCTCGGAGTCGAGTCGGCAGAGCCGCAGTGGGCGCTACCGGCGCTCGAGGCGCTCGCGGGCAAGGTCTACCGGCTGCGCGTGGTCGGCTCGATCGCGATCACCGCCGCCTACGTCGCGGCCGGCCGTTTTGACGGGATGTTCAGCCTGCGCCGCTGCCGCTCAGTCGACGCCGCCGCCGCCCAGTTGATCGTTCGCGAGGCGGGGGGCCGGGTCGCCTTTGGCGATCTCTTACTCGAGGACGCCGCCCTTGACCTCGGTGCCCGCTACCCGATCGCCGCCGCCCCCGGCGCTCGCGGTCTCGAGATTCTGCGCTCGGTCCAGTAACCGAACGCCAACTTGGGTTTAAGAACGTGTGTTCGCTTAAGAACGTATGTTCGCTACACTCGCGAACGCTCTAGGCAGGAAAACAGAGACCGAAGGGATGATCTTCATGGCAACGCAGAATAGGAGCAAAAACGGAAGTACGGCCAAGGCTGGGGCCACGAAAGCAAAAACCGGCGCCAAGCAGGTCAAATCCGGCGCCAAACAGGCGGCAACGGCGGAGAAGAACCAGGCTCAGGTCGTCGCCCAGGCGGCGGTTGACCTTCCGGTCGGCGCCGTGCTCAGCGTCACCGACCGGGTCAGTGAGCTGGTCGAGCCGTTCACCGGCCGCGACAGCGCCGAGCGCAAGATCAAGGCCTACCGCAGCGAGCTGCGCCGGACGCTGAAGCGCACCGAGCGTCGGGGCGCCAGCGCCCGTCGCAAAGCGACGAGCGAGGCGAAAAAGACCCGCAACCGGGTCGAGCGTGAGGCCCGCAAGCGCCAGCGCACCGTCGAGACGACCCTGAAGCGCAATCGCAACGAGGTTGAGCAGCGGGTCCGCAAGGCGGTCGATGAGCAGGCCAATCGCGCCCAGGAGCTGGTCGAGCAGCTCAGCGAGCAGCTGCCGACGCTGCGCTAGCGAAGCCGTCGCACAAACCGCGTTCGATGCGTCACGGCTCGCGACGCATCGGGCGCGGTTTTGTATTTGGGCCCCCGTTGGTCGCTTGCCGCGCACATTCGGGCGCCTCGCTGGGGTCGCGATGATCGCAACTTTGGCTGCTCGCCAGCACGGCGCTACGGGGCGCCCGGCAAAGCGATGCCCACCGGCCATCGGACCAGAGGGAGTCACGCCCAGACGGATTGCAGCCCCTGCGCGAAGCACTGCGAAATGGCATCTCGCCTGTAGCATCCCGCCCTTGAGCACCTGTGTCGTCACCGGCGGAGCCGGCTTCCTTGGTTCGCATCTCTGTGAGCACCTCTTGGCGCAGGAGCAGCGCGTGATCTGCGTCGACAACCTCGAGACCGGCTCGCTGCAGAACATCGATCAGATCCGCGACTCCTCCTTCGAGTTTCGCCACACCGACATCATCGACCACGTCGATATCCCCGAGCCGGTCGATTTCGTCTACCACCTGGCCTCGCCGGCCAGCCCGATCGATTATCTGAGGCTGCCGCTGCACACGCTCAAAGTCGGCTCCTATGGCACCCACCACATGCTCGGTCTGGCCAAGCACAAGCGCGCGCGCTTTCTGCTCGCCTCGACCAGCGAGGTCTACGGAGACCCCGAGGTCCATCCCCAAAAGGAGGACTACTGGGGGCATGTCAACCCGATCGGCCCGCGCGGGGTCTATGACGAGGCAAAGCGCTACGCGGAGGCCCTGACGATGGCCTATCGCCGCCAGCAGGGCGTCGATACCTCGATCGTGCGGATCTTCAACACCTACGGCCCGCGAATGAGGGCCCACGATGGCCGGGCGATCCCCACCTTCCTGCGCCAGGCTCTCCAGGACCGACCGCTGACCGTCTTTGGCAGCGGCGATCAGACCCGTAGCTTCTGTTACGTCGATGACCTGATCCGTGGCATCGTCGCGCTCGCCGGCTCGGAGGCTCACTCGCCGGTCAACATCGGTAACCCCGACGAGTTCACCCTGCTCGAACTGGCAAAGACCGTGATCGAGGTGACCGACTCTCGCTCGGAGATCGTCTATGAGGCGCTGCCCGTCGATGATCCCCAGCAGCGCCGCCCCGACATCGGCCGCGCCCGCGACTTGCTCGGCTGGCAGCCCGAGGTCGCGCTGCGCGACGGGCTCTCGCGCACGATCGAGAAGTCGGGCCTCGAGCGGCTCGTCGGCAGCTCCGACTGAGACCGCCCCCCTCGCCATCGGGTGTAAACGGGATCTCGCGCCGACCTCTCCGTGGCATAGAAAAGGGGCGGCCCGCAGGCCGCCCCTTTTCTGTCAAAACGTGAGGCTCTCGCCTATTCGGTTGTCGCCGTGAACGAGAACGTCCCCAGCGGGTCACCGGCGGCGAATTTTTCCTGTCCGGCGAACATCGGGCTGGCTTTTTCGAGGCCTTCGATGAACACTTTGTTCAGGATTTCGGCCGTCGTTGCCTGCAGCGTGGCGGTCGCGTTTTCGACCGTCACCGTGTGAGCGGTGGTGTCGGATTTGATCGTCGCACCGGTCAGGCTCACATCGGCGATCGAAGCGCGGCCGAAGGGACCCAGATTGGCTTCTTTATTCACCGGGTTTGCGATCGAGACTTCGACCGTCGCCGTCTTGCTGGCGAGGTCGACCCAGATGTTGCCCATCGTCAGGGTCGTGACGTTGCCCGGTTCTTTGGTGACCGCTTCCAGGTTCTGGACCAGATTCAGGCCGCCGACCGTGTGCAGCACACCGGCGCTGGCGTTGGGCGCCATCGTCCCGCCTTCGCCGATCGGGAAGGCCGCCGTCACCGGCGAGAGCGAGACCACCTGGGTCGGCGCGATCGGTGACAGTTCCACCGCAACCGGGCTTTTGCCTTCTTCGAAGGGCGGGGTGCCGACGTGGGCCAGCTTTTTCAGCGAAGCTGGGCTCAGGGCGAGCGTCGCATTTCCGGTTGCCTGCACGCCGAGCGTCTTGGGCTGGGTTTCACTGCTTGCCCCGCCGAGGAGCTGATTGCCCTTAAACGGCGCCGCCGGGGCCTTCTTGGCCTTGCTCGTGGAGGCGCGCTTGCTGTTCTTCTTCTTCTTCTTCTTTCCGGTGAAGCCGAGCTTCTTGTTCAGTTCGCTCGCGGCCTTGCCGGTCAGCTTCATTGAGGCGACTGCGACAGTCGTCCCGAACCCGTTCCGGGTCGCGCTTACTCCGCTGACGGAGGCGAGCTTGAGGTTCTTGCCGCCGAGCTTGCCCGCCAGCGAGCTGTTGGTCGTATTGAGGACCAGGGCGCTGATCGCCACGCTCTTCTTGCCGGCCTTGAACTTGAGCCCGCCTTCGTGGATCAGTTCGCCTTGTCCGGCGGTGTCGAGGGTTCCCGATTCGATCGGGAGGGTGACCGTCTTGCCCTTGACCGTGGCCGGGCTGACGCCGGTCAGCTTCACCTTGCTCTTCTTCAGCTTGTTGAGAAAGCCCGAGTTCAGGGTGACCGTGGTCGTGCTGCCTTTTGCCACCGGATTGCTCGCTGCTGATGCCAGGGGGGCGAGGAGTAGCGCTGCGATCACCGCGGCGGCGATAGCTACCGCAGTCAGCACCGTCCCCCTGCCCTTGACTGGCTGGGTTGCTTGATTCATTTCCGTCCTTCCGTTGCTGCCGCCCCCTGCTGCCCCGTAGGCGACTTACGGCAAGTCGATTGCTGCCAGGGTTATCCCCGACACGTCTACCCTAACAACCCACTTTTCCGCGCTTTGTTCCGGTTCAGCGCCGCATTTGCAGGCACGATTGGAGGTCGCGGATAACCTCAGGCGGCTTTGAGCGAGGAACGGACCATGCTCCTGATCGGCGCCGGCGGTTTCCTCGGCGGCGAGCTGCAACGGGCCGCCGCGGCCGCCGGCCTGCGCGTAATCGCACCAGCCCGAAAGCCCGCCGGCGAGGGCCCCGCCTGCGAGCTGCTCGATCCCGACTCACTCGTCGAGTGCCTGGCCTCGGTGCGCCCTGAGCTGGTCGTCAACCTGGCCGGCTCGGCCTCGGTGGGGGCGAGCTGGGAGGACCCCGCCGCCAGCTTCGCCGTCAATGCGACCGGCGTCCTGCACCTGCTCGAGGCGGTCGCCCAACAGGCACCCGAGGCGCACGTCCTCTGCGTCTCCTCGGCCCAGGTCTACGGCCAGCCCGCCGCGGGAGGCGAATGCTTCACCGAGGACTCGCCGCTCTTACCGCTCACTCCTTATGGGGCGAGCAAGCTGGCGATGGAGGCGATCGCCGGGCAGTATTCGCGTGGCCGCGGCTTGCGGATCGCGATCGCGCGACTCTTCAACCAGCTCGGGCCGGGCCAGCCGCCCTCCCAGGTGGGCTCGGAGTTCGCGCGCGAGATCGCCGCGGCCGAGGCCACCGGCGCGCAGCGGGCCAGGATCCTGCTGCGCAGCCCCGGCTCCGCTCGCGACTTCACCGATCTGCGTGACACCGGCGCCGCCCTGCTTGAGATCTCAAAACGCGAGCTGAGCGGCACCTTCAACGTCGGCTCGGGCCGAGCGGTCGCACTGGACACCCTGATCGAGCTGCTCGCCGCGATGACAGCGCTGGCGGTTGAGGTTGAGCCTGCCGCAGATCGGCCCGTCCCCGCCGCCCCCTCCTCGAGCTGCGGCGACCCCTCGCGCCTGCACGAGGCGAGCGGCTGGGCGCCGCAAATTCCGCTCGAGCAATCGCTCGGCGAGCTGCTCGATTGGTGGCGGCGCGAGCTGCCCCCCGCCTAGAGCGGCGTCCCCAATATCCTGCAGCCGATGGCAAAGGAGAAAAGAGGCCGCGGCGGCGAGGATGACCCCCAACGCACGATCGCGCCGCTCGTCGGCCCCGACGATGAGCGCGTCTTCACCGACTCAGGGATCGAGATCGATCGCCTCTACACCGAGGCCGATGTCGCGCCGGGGCTAGAGGAGCGCCTCGGCGCGCCGGGCGAGCCGCCCTTCACCCGCGGCATCCACGAGGGGATGTATCGCGACCGGCTCTGGACGATGCGCCAATACGCGGGCTTCGCCACCCCCGAGGACACCAACGAGCGCTATCGCTACCTGATCAAACAGGGTTCGACCGGCCTCTCGATGGCCTTTGACCTGCCGACCCAGCTCGGTCTGGACTCCGATGACCCGCTCTGTGACGGTGAGGTCGGCCGCACCGGGGTCCCGATCGACACGATCGAGGACATGCGGATCTGCTTCGACCAGATCCCCCTCGACTCGGTCTCCACCTCGATGACGATCAACGCGCCGGCGGCGATCCTGCTGCTGCTCTATGAGCTGGTCGGCGAGGAACAGGGCGTGCCCTCCGAGAAGCTGCGCGGAACGGTCCAAAACGACGTTCTCAAGGAGTACATGGCGCGCGGCAACTACATCTATCCGCCCGCCCCGACGATGCGCCTGACCACCGACATCTTTGAGTACTGCCACGAGAAGGTGCCCAAGTGGAACACGATCTCGATCTCCGGTTACCACATCCGCGAGAAGGGCTGCTCGGCCGTCCAGGAGGTCGCCTTCACCCTCTCCAACGCGATCGCCTACGTCGAGGCGGCGCTCGAGCGGGGTCTGAAGATCGATGAGTTCGCCCCGCGTCTCGCCTTCTTCTTCAACGGCCACAACAACGTCTTTCAGGAGGTCGCAAAGTTCCGCGCGGTGCGCAGGATGTGGGCCAAAATCGTCAGCGAGCGCTTCGGGGCGCAGAACCCGAACTCGATGAAGATCCGCTTCCACACCCAGACCGGTGGGGTGACCCTGCAGGCCCAGCAGCCGGAGGTCAACATCATCCGCGTCGCCCTGCAGGGCTTCGCTGCCGTCGCCGGCGGCACCCAGAGCCTGCACACCAACGGCTTCGATGAGGCGCTGGCGCTGCCCACCGAGCGCTCGGCGCGGATCGCGCTGCGAACCCAGCAGGTGCTCGCCCACGAGTCCGGCGTTGCCGACACCGTCGATCCTTTCGCCGGCTCCTACTTCGTCGAGTCGCTCACCGATGAGATCGAGCTGCGCTCCTGGGAGCTGATCGAGAAGGTCGAAGAGCTGGGCGGCTCGGTCGAGGCGCTCGAGTTCATGCAGCGCGAGATCGAGGAGTCCGCGCAGTCCTACCAGGAGCGCTACAAGAGCGGCCAGGACATCATTGTCGGGGTCAACAAATACGTCACCGATCAGGTCGACGACGTCGACATCCTGCGTGTCGACCCGGAGTCTGAGCGGCGCCAGCTGGTGCGGCTGAAGGCCTTCAAGGAGGCTCGCGAGCCCGCCGTGGTGCAGGAGAAGCTCAAGGCGCTCCGAGACGTCGCCCGGGGCGAGGGAAACCTGATGCACCCGATCCGCGCCGCGTTAGCCGCCGACGCCTCGATCGGCGAGGTCTGCGGGGCGCTGCGCGAGGTCTTTGGCCAGTATCACGGCGGCGCCTTCTTTTAAGTTGGCGAGCGGCCGGGGAGCTCCTCGTCGCGGCCTGCACTCGTCGCCCGCGGCTGCTCGCGATCGCGATTCGGACCATCCCTCGGGGTGCCGATCGGCACTAACAACAGCGCGCGGCGCTCTCAAGACTTCGTGCGCCGGCAGGATCGTCGCCGCGGCGGTTGAAGCCGCCCCCATGATCGAGGTCTCAAGGACGCTGATGAAGTCCGAACCAGAGCTGGCCGAGCTAGTGGGGGCGGTCGATGGGGTCACTGTGACGCTCGCCGAGAAGGGCTTTGGCACGCGGGTTGAGATCCGTGCCGCGAGTGACTCAGGCCTTCGTGTAGCCGACCTCGAGCGCCTGCTTGACCAGTTGGCCGAGCCCCAGAAGCAGCCATTCGGCGCCACCTGAGCCGGCTCCATAGAATCGCGCCCCCGATGCGCGAAAAGAACCCGGTCACCCACGACGAGAAGCTCGCCTACCTGCGCGAGCTGCGCGAGGCGGCGATTCACTCGGCTTCCGAGGAGGCGGTCGACAAGCAGCACGCCAAGGGCAAGATGACCGCCCGTGAGCGGGTTGAGAAGCTGCTCGATCCGGGCTCCTTTGAGGAGCTCGACACCTTCGTCCGCCACCGCACCTACGACTTCGAGATGCAAAAACGGCGGCCCTGGGGGGACGCGGTGGTAACCGGCCACGGCACGATCGAGGGCCGCACCGTGTTCGTCTTCTCACAGGACTTCACCGTCTTCGGCGGCAGCCTCGGGGAGGTGATGGCGGAGAAGATGTGCAAGGTGATGGACCTCGCCGCCCAGGTCGGGGCCCCTGTGATCGGCATCAATGACTCCGGCGGGGCCCGGATCCAGGAGGGAGTCGTCTCACTGGGGGCCTATGGCGATGTCTTCGTGCGAAACGTCCAGTGCTCGGGGGTGATTCCACAGATCAGCCTGATCATGGGTCCATGTGCCGGCGGTGCCGTCTACTCACCGGCGATGACCGACTTCATCTTCATGGTCAAAGAGACCTCGCATATGTTCATCACCGGGCCCGAAGTGATCAAGACGGTGACCGGCGAGGAGGTTGAGTTCGAGGAGCTGGGGGGGGCGATGAGTCACAACACCAAGTCAGGCGTCGCCCACTTCGCCGCCGAGGATGAGGAGAGCTGCCTCGAGGACGCTCGCTACCTGCTCGGCTTCCTGCCCTCCAACAACCTCGAGCAGCCGCCACGCTTCGCCCCCGAAGATGACCCCGAGCGCGAAGACGTCGAGCTCGACACACTCGTCCCAAACGATCCCTCCAAGCCCTATGACATGCGCGATGTGGTCGCCCGAATCGTCGATGAGGAGGAGTTCTTCGAGGTCCACGAGCACTTCGCCAAGAACATCATCTGTGGCTTCTCACGCCTCGACGGTTTCCCGGTCGGGATCGTCGGCAACCAGCCGGCCCATCTGGCCGGTGTGCTCGACATCGAGTCCTCCGAGAAGGCGGCCCGCTTCGTGCGTACCTGTGATGCCTACAACATCCCCCTGGTCACCTTCACCGACGTGCCCGGGTTCTTGCCAGGCACCGACCAGGAGTGGAATGGGATCATCCGCCACGGCGCCAAGCTGCTCTACGCCTTCACCGAGGCGACGGTGCCAAAGCTCACGGTCGTCACCCGCAAGGCCTATGGCGGCGCCTATGACGTGATGAACTCCAAGCACATGCTGGCCGACTACAACGTTGCCTGGCCGACCGCCGAGATCGCGGTGATGGGGCCCGAGGGCGCGGTCAACATCATCTACCGCAAAGACATCGCCTCCTCGCCGACCCCGGAGGAGCGCCGCCAGAAGCTGATCGATGACTACAAATCCCATTTCGCCAGTCCCTATGCGGCGGCAGAGCGCGGCTACATCGACGACGTGATCGAGCCGCGCGAAACGCGACCGAAGCTGATCCGGGCGCTGCGCATGCTGCAGAGCAAGCGCGTCGATCAGCCCAAGCGAAAGCACGGCAACATCCCGCTGTAGGGCACTGATCAGGCGCTCGGCGCCTCAATCGCGAAAGGCGAGATCGGTGGATGCCAGCCGGTGCTCGCCGAGGCGGAGACACAGACGTCGGCAATGGGGGCGCCTCGCAGCGAGACGCGATTGGCCTGCCAAACTGCCCATCCGCCGATTTCAGATAGCCGCCGGCCGCCCGGCCCAGCTGGCCGATCACAAACATGAACCCGAGTGCGCAGGTTCAGTGACCGGCTTCGATTTTGTCGACGCGGCTGTGGATCCAGGGCGCGATCAGATCGGTGCGGGTGAAGAGCTGGGGGCGGCGGGTCGTGCATTTGCCAAAGCCGGCCTCGGTGATGCCAATCTCGACCCAGCCACTCTTGCTGGCGGTGAAGAGCGGCCCGCCTGAGTCACCGTGGCAGACCCCGGCGGTTGCCTGGGGGAAATCGATCGCGCAGATCCGACCCCAGAGGCCTTCGCAGCGATCGCTCTCGACAACCGTTTTGGCCCACATCAGCGATTCGGTGAAGTTCTTTTGCTCAAAGAAGGTCTGGCCCCAGCCGGCGACCTCCGCATGGGTGCCGATCCCGATCAGATCAGCGCTCGAGCGTTTGGCGATCGAGATCGTCGGTGCCGTGGTCGGGGTCGCGAGCACCAGGAGCGCCGCATCGCCGAAGCCGTCGCGGGCGCTGCCGGCGGCGAATTTGGGATAGGGGATCAGCCGGGTCACCTCTGAGACCTGCCGTTCGGGGTAGGTCCAGTTGACGGTGCCGGTCACCACTTTGAAGCCGGGCGCATCCTCCTCGGCGCCGGTTTCCTCGTTGAAGACGCAGTGAGCCGCGGTGAGGATCACCCGGGGCGCCAGGACCGTGCCGCTGCAGGCGGTGACCTCGTTAGCGCCGGGGAAGTCGACGACGAACGCCATCCAGGGAAATTTGCCCGGCGTCGCTTCGGTGCCGCCGACCACAGAGCTCTGCGCAACCGGCGCCGCGGCGGCGGCGGGAGCGCCGAGCTGGGAGAGCGCGCCGCTCAGCCCCAGGGCGAGGACGGCCAAAGATGCGGCGAGGGACCTTGCGGAGCCGGATTTCATCGCTGATTCATCGGCAGCCAGGAGGCGATGGTTTAGTCAGGGTGCGGCGATTGCCTCGGCCTGCACTTCTGCGGCCGCGCCGCCACGCCCGCGGGCCGCGCCGCCCTCCTCGCGGGTGAGGCGATGGGCGAGGTAGACCGGGACGATCGAGATCCCGATCACGATCACGGCGACCGCGTCGACGATCGGCAGCTGATTGGGCCGGAAGAGATTGCGAAAGATCCAGATCGGCAGGGTTTCTTCGCCGGCGCCGATCGTGAATGTGGTGACGATGATCTCATCGAAGGAGAGCGCGAAGGCGAGCAGGGCGCCGGCGGCGACGGCGGTCCGCATACTGGGGAAGGTAATGAAGCGGAAGGTCTGCCAGGTGTGGGCACCGAGGTCCGCCGAGGCCTCCTCGAATGAGCCCGAGGTGCGGCGCAGGCGGGCGACGACGTTGTTGTAGATGACGACGATGCAGAAGGTGGCATGGCCGATGATCACGGTGAGCAGGCTGAGGCTGACGCCGAGCACCTGAGTGAAGGTGTTGCTGAGGGCGACGCCGGTGACGATTCCGGGCAGAGCGATCGGCAAGATCACCAGGAAGGAGACCGTCTCGCGGCCGAAGAAGCGAAAACGCCCGACGGCGAGGGCCGCGAGGGTGCCGAGCAGGATCGCAATCGCGGTCGCGATCAGGCCGACCTCGACCGAGGTCAGGAGCGCTTCGCGGGCGGATTCGCTTTCAAAGGCCTTGCTGAACCAGCTGAGGGTGAGGCCCGGGGGCGGCCATTTGAGGATCTTGCTCGAGTTGAAGGCGTAGATCCCGATCACGATCAGCGGGATGTAGATGAAGGCGAGGCCGATCCCCACCGCAGCCCTGAGCAGCGCCGTTGCGCGTCGCGAGAGCCGCATCAGACGTGCTCGAAGGCGCCGAGCTTGCGCGCCACCGAGAGGTAGGCGATCATGACCACGATCGGGATCAGGGCGAGGGCCGCCGCGAAGGGCAGGTCATTGGTGATCGAGTGGCGGATCGCGTTGCCGATGAACTGGCTGTTGGAAACCAGTTCGGGGGTGATGAAATCGCCCAGCGAGAGCGAGAAGGTGAAGATCGAGCCGGCGACGACGGCCGGGAAAGCGAGCGGCAGGATGACCCGGCGGAAGGTCGTGAAAGGGCTCGCGCCGAGATCCTCCGAGGCGCTGATCAGCGAGTTCGGGATGCGCTCCAGGCCGGCGTAGATCGGCAGGATCATGTAGGGCAGCCAGAGGTAGCTGAGCACCAGCCAGACGGCGGTGATGCCATAGCCGGGCCCGTGCAGTCCGAGCGGGCTCAGCGCCCAGTTGATCACGCCGTCTTCGGAGAGCAGTGTGCGCCAGGAGAGGACCTTGACCAGATAGCTCGACCAGAGCGGCATCAGGACGCCGATCACGAGGATGGCTTTGCCGCGGGTCCCGGCGACCTTGGCCATGTAGAAGGCGATCGGGAAGGCGATGATTGCGTCGGTGAGGGTGACCAGCAGGGCGGTTCTGACGGTCCGCCAGACGATCTCCTTGTAGACCGGTTCGTTGATCAGCGATTCGAAGTTTTCGAGGCTGAAGCCCTTGATCACCTCGCCGCTGAGCGAATCGACGGTCCAGAAGGCCGTGACCAACAGCACCACCAGCGAACCGAGGTAGAGGATGACCAGCCAGGCTCCGGGCGCGGCGAGCAGCGCCCCGACCTGAAGGCGGGGGCGAGCGTGAAAGAGGTCGGCGAGCCTGCGGCCCGCCGACCTCTTTGCAGCGAGGGCTTCGCTACTCATCGACCGTGGTCGGGGCGCCTAGCCTTTGATTTCGGTCCAGGCGCGGACCCAGTCGTTGTAGTCCATGCAGTTGTTTTCGCCGTTGCCGCATTCAGAGACCGGGGTCTCCCAGTAGTAGACGCGCTTCCAGAACGCCGGGTTGTCGGCGTGGTATTTGGAGCAGAAATCCTTCTCGACGGTGTGTTCGCAGGCAAGGCTCTGCGCCGGCGCCTCGCCGAAGTATTCGGCAACCTCGGCGTTGGCCTTCGGCGAGACGATGTAGTTCATCCACATGTACATGCAATTCGGGTGTTTGGCCTTGGAGCTGATCATCCAGGTGTCCGACCAGCCGGTGGCGCCCTCCTTGGGAAGGAAGCCCTGGCTGGCGGGACTGGCGGCGACCGGTTCGCCTTCCCCCTGCAGGGCGAAGTACTGGTATTGCCAGGTCGTGCCGACCTCGTCGTCGCCGTTGGCGAAGGCCTGGATCTGCTTCGCCGCATCGGACCAGTATTCGCCGACGTTTGGTTGCTGTTCCTTCATCAGGCTGACCGCCGCTTCGAACTGTTTTTCGTTGAGCTCATAGGGATTTTCAATGCCCAGCGAGGGGTCGTGCGCCTTCAGATAGACCGCCCCTTCGGCGATCGACATCGGGTCGTCGTACTGGCTGATCTTGCCCTTGTACTTGGAGGCGACCTTGGGGTTGAGCGTCACTTCCCATGAATCCGGCGCCGGCTTGACCGAGTTGGAATTCCACATCAGCAGGTTCGCGCCGCGGCCGTGCGGGATCCCGTAGTGGACGCCTTCGAAGGTGTTGTATGGCTGATTCTTGAGGTCGGGGAAGATCGTCTTGTAGTTGGGAACGAGGCTGACGTTGACGGGGCTGACGTCGCCACCGTCGACGAGCCGAGCGGTCGCATTGCCGGAGGCCGAGACCCCGTCGTACTGACCGGTTCGCATCAGGTCGACCATTTCATCGGAGGTACCGGCGACCTTGTCGCTGACCTTGCAGCCGGTCTGGGCTTCGAATGGCTTGACCCATTCCGATTCGACGTAGCCGGCCCATGAGATCAGGTTCAGCTGACCCTCTCCCTTGCCGAGCTTCTTCAGTTCGTTGCCGCTCGTGCTGGTGGTGCTGCTGGAGCCGCAACCGGCGAGCAGCGCCATCAATGCGAGCAGCCCTCCGATCACGATCCAGGCCGTCCGTGCCGAGTGTGAGTACTGCCTCACGATGATTCCTCCTCATTGGTCGAGCTTTCTCGGACGGCGACCGTGTGCTCCGGGCGCCAGCCCACAACAACCTTCCTACCCTGCTCAGAGCCGGCGTCCGCCGTGCTCTCCGTGTTCTGACGAATCAGTTGAAGCTCGCCGCCAGCATCGAGATCGACGGTGTAGCGGGTGACCATTCCCGCATAGGAGATGTCGGTGATCCGGCCGCGCTCGGTGTGCAGCTCCGAGGACGGCGCGCCGGGCGCATCGATGATCTGGATCTTCTCGGGCCGGATCGTGAAGCGCGAGCCGTCGCGTTCGAGCAGGTTTGAGACGCCGACGAAACCGGCGACGAATTCCGAACCGGGCCGCTCGTAGAGCTCAAACGGAGGGCTGACCTGCTCGATCAGGCCTTCGTTGAAGACGGCGATTCGATCGCTCATCGTCAGCGCCTCGTCCTGGTCGTGGGTGACGTAGACGAAGGTGATGCCGACCTCGGATTGGATTGCCTTGAGCTCGATCTGCATCTGCTCGCGAAGCTTCAGGTCCAGGGCGCCGAGCGGCTCATCGAGGAGCAGAACCTTGGGACGGTTGACGATCGCCCGCGCCAGGGCGACGCGCTGGCGCTGTCCGCCGGAGAGCTCGCCCGGCTTGCGCTCGCTGTAGCCCGGCAGGCGCACCATCTCCAGTGCCTGATCACGGCGTTGGGCGCGCTCCGCCTTGGCGACGCCGGCGACCCGCAGCCCATAGGCGACGTTCTCGCCGACGCTCATGTGCGGGAAGAGCGCGTAGTCCTGAAAGACGGTGTTGATCGCGCGATCGTAGGGCGGCACGCCGCTGACATCCCGCCCGGCCAACTCGACACTGCCGGCGCTCGGATCCTCAAAGCCCGCGATCATCCGCAGCGTCGTGGTCTTGCCCGAGCCCGATGGGCCGAGCATCGTGAAGAACTCCCCAGCCTGGATCTCGAGGTCGATTCCCGCGACCGCAACCACCCCTCCGTAGTGCTTGGTGAGGTTGGCCAAGCGGATGTCTGGCGGTGGAGTGGCTACACGCAGAAGTTATCCGAGTAGTTCAGGAAAGCAAGGACAAACTCGCCCCGGCCGGTTGGCCGGGGCGGAGTAAGAGCGAGGCGGGCGCGCCGGGCGCCCGCGGGCGATCGACTCCTCGCCGCCTAGTAACCGGGCGGATGGCGGGCGACGAAGCCCTGATTGCTGAGCAGTTCTTCGTGCCAGCGCGGACCGGTGCCGCTCGCGTCTCCGGCGGTGTCCCAGCGGAAGCCGGCAATTTCGGCGTAGGCATGGCCGGCGTTGGCCCAGACGGTGATCCAACGGCCGGGGCCGGGCGCCCCCCAGCTCTCCATCGGCCCCGAGGGCATCGGGCTGGAGATGAATTCACCGCCGTGCAGGGCGTAGCTGACCGAGCCCGAGCAGTCATAACCGGTGTCCCACCACCTGGCGTGGCCGCCGCCGTAGATGTAGGGCTTGGTGCGGATCCGATTCGCCGCCGCGATCACGGCCTTGATCCGCGGCGGAGCGGCCTTGGGCGGGATCAGCATCCCGTCGCTGAGCAGGTGGGCTTTGGGGGTCGGGGTGCAGACGTCGACTTCATCCGGCGTCACGCCGCCGCCGCCGCAGTTAGCCGAGGCGCCGGCGGGGATGAGGAGGGCCAGTGCTACGAGCGCTGTTGATGCCGCTAGTACAAACTTGAGTTTCTTGGTGTTCGAAAGCAAACCGATCTCCTTCGTCGGCCTACGGGGTTAGCTGTCGGGCTGGCGCGAAGGGAGCCTGCGCCCCCACCTGTACGAGGTGGGTTAGCCCCGAAAACGTGGTTCCCCCGTTCCCATCGCGCCTCAGGGCGCACGGGATTAGGCGTTTCGGTTATCTGGAACGGCGGCAGTGTAGACGATCGACTGGTCGCTTGCTCACATAAAACCAACATTTTGTGGCCTTTCGCACTTCTCACGGCTATTCCTGTCGTTTGGGACCACTCATTTGTCGGTTCACGGGCTGCTAGCTTGCGCCCTGGGATGGAACTTGCCGGTCGCACAGCACTGCTCACGGGCGCGACCGGAGGCCTCGGTCGGGCGATCGCCGAGGCGCTCGCCGCATGCGGCGCCACGCTTGTGCTCAGCGCCCGTAATCAGGAGGCGCTCGAGGCGCTGGCCGCCGAGCTTCCCGGCGGTGGGCACCGGGCCCTGGCCGCCGACCTCGCAGAGCCGGGGGCGGCGCAGACTCTCGCGGCCGAGGCGGGCGATGTCGACATCCTCGTCGCCAATGCCGGCCTGCCCGGGGCGGGCTGGATTGCCGACTTCAGTCCCGAGGAGGTCATCCGCGCTCTGCGAGTCAACCTCGAGGCGCCGATGCTGACCGCCCGGGCCCTCTACCCGGGGATGGTCGATCGCGGCTCGGGCCATCTCGTCTTCATCTCCTCGCTGTCGGGCAAGGCGGCCAGCCCGCGCACCTCGATCTACAGCGCGACCAAGTTCGGGCTGCGCGGCTTCTCTCTCGCCCTGCGCACCGACCTGGCGCCGCGGGGAGTGGGCGTCTCGCTCGTCTCGCCGGGGTTCATCCGTGACGCCGGCTTGTTGGCCGACTCCGGCGCCAAGCCCCCGATCGGGATGGGGACCGGAACTCCGCAGCAGGTCGGGTCCGCCGTTGTCAGGGCGATCGAGCGCGACAAGGTCGAGGTCGTCGTGGCGCCGATCGGGCAACGGGTGGGGGCCCACATGGCGGCGATCAGCCCCTGGATCGGCGTACGTGCCCAGGTCGGTCCGATGGGCCAAAAGGCGGCCGAGGCGATCGCCGACGGGCACGCGAAGAACGCTCCCCACAAGCGCTGAGCAGGGGCAGCGCTCCTGCCCATCGTCGAGCGCCCTCGCCTCGTAGGATGAGTGCATGAGTGGCGATTCCTTCGGTGCCCGTTCTAGCCTCGAGGTGGGCGGGCGCAGCTATGAGGTCTTTCGCCTCGACGCACTGGCTGAGCGTTTTGACGTCGCCCGGCTGCCGTACTCGATCAAGGTGCTGCTCGAGAACGTCCTGCGGCTCGAGGATGGCAACTCGGTCAGCGCCGCCGATGTCGAGGCGATCGCCGCCTGGGAGCCGAAGGCTGAGCCGAGCATCGAGATCCCCTTCCAGCCGGCGCGGGTGCTGATGCAGGACTTCACCGGGGTGCCGGCCGTGGTCGACCTGGCGGCGATGCGCGACGCGATGGCTGAGATCGGCGGAGACCCCGAGAAGATCAACCCCCTGGTCGACGTCGATCTGGTCATCGACCACTCGGTGCAGGTCGATGCCTTCGGAAATGGCAGCGCCTTCGCGCTCAATGCCGAGCGCGAGTTCGAGCGAAACCGCGAGCGATACTCGTTCCTCAAGTGGGGGCGGGAGGCCTTCGACAACTTCAGCGTCGTTCCCCCGGCGACCGGGATCTGTCACCAGGTCAACCTCGAGCACATCGCCCAGGTCGTCTTCGCCACCGAGCGCGACGGGGATTGGCACGCCTACCCCGACACCCTCGTCGGTACCGACTCGCACACGACGATGGTCAACGGCCTCGGCGTGCTCGGCTGGGGGGTCGGCGGGATCGAGGCCGAGGCGGCGATGCTCGGCCAGCCGGTCTCGATGCTCCTGCCCCAGGTGGTCGGCTTCAGGCTCGATGGCGAGCTGCCGAGCGGAGCGACCGCGACCGACCTCGTCCTCACCGTCACCGAGATGTTGCGCGAGCGCGGCGTCGTCTCGAAGTTCGTCGAGTTCTTCGGCCCCGGCCTACCGACTCTGGGCCTCGCCGATCGGGCGACGATCGGCAACATGTCGCCGGAGTTCGGCTCGACCTGCGCGATCTTCCCGGTCGACGGCGAGACCCTGCGCTATCTGGAGCTGACCGGGCGGCCGACCGAGACGCTCGAGCTGGTCGATGCCTATGCCCGGGCCCAGGGGATGTTCCACGGCGAGGATTCGCCCGACCCCCAGTTCTCAGAGACGCTGGAGCTTGACCTCGGCGATGTGGTGCCGAGCATTGCCGGACCGAAACGTCCGCAGGACAGGGTGCCGCTTGCCAACGCCAAGCAATCGTTTCTCGAGGCGATGGAGGAGTTTGACCCCGAGGCTGCCGAGCAGCTGGGCAACGGGCGCGATGAGGCGATCGAGGAGTCCTTCCCCGCCTCAGACCCGCCCGCCGAGGACCACGACGATGATCGCGGCCGCCCGCGGCCGGCACTGAGAGCCGGGGCTCAGACACTCAAGCGCGGCAGCGAGGACGCGGTCGCCGTGAGCCTGGCCGACGGCACCGATTTCGAGCTCGACCACGGCCGGGTCGTGATCGCGGCGATCACCAGCTGCACCAACACCTCCAACCCATCGGTGATGGTCGGCGCCGGATTGCTCGCCCGAAACGCGGTCGAAAAGGGCCTCACTCGCAAGCCCTGGGTAAAGACCTCGCTGGCGCCCGGCTCGACCGTCGTCACTGATTACCTGCAGAGGGCCGGCCTCAGCGACTACCTTGATCGGCTCCAGTTCAACCTCGTCGGCTACGGCTGCACGACCTGCATCGGCAACTCCGGCCCGCTTGCGGCCGAGATCTCGGCCGCAATCGAGGAGCGCGATCTGGCGGTCTGCGCGGTGCTCTCCGGAAACCGGAACTTCGAGGGGCGGATCAATCAGGACGTGAAGGCGAACTATCTCGCCAGCCCGCCGCTTGTCGTCGCCTACGCGCTGGCCGGGCGAATGGACCTCGATCTGACCAGTGAGCCGCTCGGCCAGGGTGCAGACGGCGAACCCGTATACCTGCACGAAATCTGGCCCGACCCGAGCGAGATCAAGGACCTGGTTGGCAGTTCGATCGCCTCGGAGATGTTCACCCGAAATTACGGCGAGGTGTTGGAGGGTGATGAGAACTGGAACGCCGTCGATGTTCCCGAGGGCGACCGCTACACCTGGCCTGCCTCCACCTACGTGCGCCGACCCTCCTTCTTTGAGGGTATGCCCAGTGAGGCACCCGGGGTCTCACCGGTCAACTCGGCGAGGATCCTCGCACTGCTTGGCGATTCGATCACCACCGACCACATCTCGCCGGCGGGCGCGATCAAGAAAGCCAGTCCCGCTGGCAAGTGGCTGATCGAACAAGGTGTGGAACCCGGGGACTTCAACTCTTATGGCTCGCGCCGCGGCAACCATGAGGTGATGATCCGCGGCACCTTTGCGAACATCCGACTTCAGAACCTGCTCGTCGAGAGGCGGGGTGGGTTCACGAGACATTTTCCCAGCAGCGAGGAGATGAGCATCTTCGACGCGGCGCAGGCCTATCAGCACGAAGGGGTTCCGCTCGTCGTTTTGGCCGGCAAGGAGTACGGGTCGGGCTCATCGCGTGACTGGGCCGCAAAGGGCACCAAGCTGCTCGGCGTGCGCGCTGTGATTGCCGAGAGCTTCGAGCGAATTCACCGCTCCAACCTGATTGGGATGGGCGTGCTGCCGCTGCAGTTCCCCAGCGGCGAGGGCGTTTCCTCGCTGGGTTTGAGCGGCGAGGAGGTGATCGACGTTGGTGACATCGAAGAAGGAGAGGCCTCGACCGTGACGGTGAGGGCGGCGCGGGAGGATGGCGAGCCGATCGAGTTCACGGCCACCGTGCGGCTCGACACGCCCAACGAGGTGGTCTACTTCCGCAACGGCGGAATCCTGCAGACCGTGCTCCGCAACCTGCGGGGCTAGCGACCGAAACCGGTACAGATAGCGCCCCTGGAAAAGATGAGGTGCAGCGGGGCCGCGGGAGGCAGGGGGGTCCGCGCGACCCTCACTGCACCTGCGCGTCGGTAGCCAGGGAGGGATGCCGACGCGGCCGTTCCCCCTGGACGGGACTGTCCAAGAGGAACAGTCACTAGCTACCTATATCGCGTTGACTGCCTCGGGTCAAGCCAATTTGAACTTATTACCGGTAATCGGCAAAGGTTCACGGAGAATCAGCGATTCGTTCGGGTCGAGAACCGACCCCCCAACCCTTCCGTTCGATCAGCTCGATCCCGATCACGCTGCCCACCGGTCCGACCGGCGTCAGGGTTCCGGCCAGCAGGGTGTAGGGCGCCTCGCGTCTGACGCAGGCGATCCAGATCACGATGCAAAGGCAGACGAAGCCGAGTCCGTGAGCCCAGCCGAACACCATCGTCTCGGTTTCATAGCCCGGCACCAGCCAGAATACGATCAGGGCGCTGAAGATCCCCAGCTCAATCCAGGAAAGGCGCTTGACCCAGACAAAGAGCTCTCCGGGGACCGGCTTTTTCACTGCATCCATGGGTTCACGATACCCAGCGACGATCGCAGCGCGGGCGCCGGTGGCGCCTGGCACGGGCGCTCAACTGGGGCACCTGGAATCGGCGCGCGGGGGGATCGGGGTGAGGACAGACCGCAACTGGGCTAGTCGGTGTGTCCCGGGGTGAGGGCGGTGAGCACGATCCGCTCCTGCTCGCGAGCGTGTGCGACCGAGTAACCCTCGCCGGTGCTGGCCCGGGTCGGGCGCCCGACGTAACCGAGCTCGATGCCATCGGGGACGAGGTCGGGCAGGCGCCGTGACATCACCTTCCAGCAGCCCATGTTGCGGGGCTCCTCCTGCACCCAGACGATCTCCTTGAGTTTGGGGTAGGAGTCGATCAGCTCACCGAGCTGGGCCTTGGCGAAGGGGTAGATCAGCTCCACCCTGGCGATCGCGACGTCCTCGGCCGCCGCGCGGCGCTCGTTGGCGTCGATATCGAAATAGACCTTGCCGCTGCAGAGGATCAGACGGGTGACCTTCTCGCGGCGCTCGGCCGCGGTCGGATCGTCGATCGTGAACTGGAAGCCGCCCTCGCTCAGTTCCTGGGGGGAGGCGGCGGCGCGGTCGAGGCGCAGCAGACCCTTGGGGGTGAAGACGATCAGCGGTCGTGGCTTGCGGATCAGCGCCTGGCGGCGCAGCAGATGGAAGTACTGGGCGGCGGTGGTCGGATTGGCGATCCTGATGTTGCCCTCCGCTGCGAGTGCCAGGAAGCGCTCGATCCGCGCGCTTGAGTGCTCGGGTCCTGAGCCCTCATAGCCGTGCGGGAGGAGCAGCGTGAGACGACTGGTCTGCCCCCACTTGGCCTCGCCGGAGACGATGAAGCTGTCGATGATGACCTGGCCGGCGTTGGCGAAGTCGCCGAACTGTGCCTCCCAGAGGACCAGGGCGCCCGGGGTTGCCGCCGAGTAGCCGTACTCAAATCCAAGGCAGGCGATCTCCGAGAGCGGGCTGTTGTGCAGCTCAAATGGGGCGCTCGCCCCCTCGAGATTTTGCATCGGCGTGTAGCGCAACCCGGTGTTCTCGTCGTGCAGGACGAGGTGGCGGTGGGAGAAGGTGCCGCGCTCGGTGTCCTGGCCGGTGAGCCGGATGTGGACGCCCTCGGTGAGCAGCGAGGCGAAGGCGAGCGCCTCGGCGTGGCCGAAGTCGATTCCCCCCTGCTCGAGCGCCTCAAGCCGCCGGGCCAGGGGTTTGCGCAGCTTGCGGTGGATGGTGAAGCTCTCCGGGACCGCGATCAGGGCCTCATTCAACGGACGCAACCTCTCGAGTGCAAGCGCGGTGTCGACCGGGGGGCTGGCGCTTCGGTCCAGTTCGCCGGTCGCCGAGGTCGTCACCGTCGGGTCTTCGTACTCGCCCAGCTCCATCTTGCGGCGCAGCTCCTTGAGCGCCTCGGCCATCGCCTCCTGACGTGTCTCGGCGAACTCGTCGATCTCCTCGCGGGTGAGGACTCCCTCCTCGATCAGCTTCTCGGCGTAGAGCTCTGAGATCGGAGGGTGGGCCTTGATCTTGGCGGCGATCAGCGGCTGCGTGTAGGCCGGCTCATCGGTCTCGTTATGGCCGTAGCGGCGATAGCCGATCACGTCGATGACGATGTCCTGCCCCCAGCGCTCCCGATAGGACATCGCCAGGCGGATCGCCGCGGAGCAGGCCTCCGCGTCGTCGGCGTTGACATGGACGATCGGGACATTGAAGCCCTTGGCCATGTCGGCCGCATAGGGGGTCGAGCGGGCGTCCTCGGGGTCGGTGGTGAACCCGACCTGGTTGTTCTGGATGATGTGGATCGTGCCCCCTGTGCTGTAGCCCTTCAGGGCCCGCAGGTTGAGGGTCTCGGCGACCACTCCCTGGCCCGGGAAGGCCGCGTCGCCGTGCAGCAGAACCGGCACCGCTCGTTTGGGCTGGTGGGCGATCCTGGCGCCATCGAGCTCGGATTGGATGAAGCGCGTCGCCCCCTCGACCACCGGGTTGACGAACTCCAGGTGGCTGGGGTTTGGATAGAGGCGCACCGCAATCTGCTCACCGGCGCAGGTCTCATAGACCCCCTGGTGGCCGTAGTGGTACTTGACGTCGCCGGTGCCGCCATGCGGGATCGCCGCCACCGCCTTCACCATCTCGATCTGCTTGGCGCCCTCAAACTCGGCGAGGATCGACTCGACCGAGCGCCCCAGGTTGTGGGCGAGGACGGCGAGGCGGCCACGGTGGGCCATTCCGAAGACGACCTCATCGGCGCCGCTTCGGTGGGCGAGGGTGACCAGCTCATCGAGCATCGGGACGACCGTGTCGAGCCCCTCGATCGAGAAGATCTTCTGTCCCAGGTAGGCCTTCTCGAGGAAGCGCTCGAAGCCGAAGACGTCGATCAGACGGTGCAGCAGGCGGATTTTCTCGTCGTCCTCCAGGGGCTCGCGGTGGGCCCCGGTCTCGACCATCTCCCGCAGCCAGGTCCGCTGCTGGTGGGAGGAGAGATGCTCGAACTGGTAGGCGATCGTTCCGCAGTAGGCCTCACGCATCCGTGGCAGCGCTTCGAGCAGGGTCTCTCCCGGTACGCCGATCCGCAGGATCGAGGCCGGGACCCGCGCCATCAGCTCTGGCGTCAGGTCGAGTGTCTCGGGCTGGATCGCCGGATCGCCCTTCGGCTCGCGCCCCAGCGGGTCGAGGCGGGCGGCGAGATGGCCGTGGGTTCGGTAGCCCTTGAGCAGCGATGTCGCTGCCTGCACGGCCTGCAGCAGGGTCTCATCGGGAGCCGCGGCGCCGCTCGCCGGCACGGGGGCGCCGAGCGGCGGCGCCGAGGCTGACGCGGGGTGGGCGGCGGAGATCGGAGCTGCCTCGACTCCGAGGTCGGCGGCGATCCCCTCATAGAAGCCGTCTTCGCCCTGCAGGAGCTGCTCGATGCGGCGCAGGAAGGCGCCCGACTCCGCCCCCTGGATCACCCGGTGGTCATAGGTGGAGGTGAGCGTCATCACCTTGGACACACCGAGCGCCCGCAGCCGCTCGGGCGTCGCGTGGGCCCACTCGGGAGGGTAGGCGATCGAGCCGGTCGCGATGATCGCGCTCTGACCCTTCAGCAGGCGGGGAACCGAGGCAACTGTGCCGATGCCCCCGGGGTTGGTCAGCGAGATGTTGGTGCCCTGAAAGTCATCGGCGCTCAGCTTGTTCTCGCGAGTCTTGGTGATCAGCTCCTCGTAGTAGCTGTGAAAGGCGGCGAAGTCGAGCCCGTCCGCGCCCTTGATCGCCGGAACCATCAGGCTGTGTGAGCCGTCCTTGCGCTCGACGTCGACCGCGATCCCGAGGTTGACCGGGCTCGCCTCGATCGCAAACGGCTTGCCCTCACGGTCCTCGAAGGTGCGGACCATCACCGGAAAACTCTTGGCCGCTCGTGAGATCGCCCAGGCGATGATGTGGGTGAAGGAGACCTTCATGCCGCGCTCGTTGAGGACTCCGTTCAGAGCACGGCGCTTGGCATCGAGGGTGTCGACCGCGATCGCGCGAAATGAGGTCGCGGTCGGGACCTCGCGACTCTCATCCATCGCTTTGGCCAGCATTGCCGCCGGCCCCCGCAGTTGGCGCTCCTCCCCGGAGCGCTGAGCGCCGGCGCCGTTTCCGGCACCGCTTGCGGCGGCCAGCACGTCCTCTTTCATTACCTTGGTTCCCGGGCCGCTGGCGGCGATCGCGGCGAGGTCGACACCGAGCTCGGCAGCCACGCGGCGTGCCACCGGTGTCGCCCGTGCCGCGCCCGAGTCGCCGTTGGCCTCCAGGGCCGGTGCCGACTCGGCCGGCAGATCGGCCGCTGGGCTGGCGCTTGCCTCGGCGGCGGAGCCGGCGCTCGGGGAGTCCGCGACCCGGGCCGCCGATCCCTCCGAGCCGTCGGCGTCGTGACCCCCACCGTCCTCGCCGGGTTCCATCTCGGCCAGCGCCGCGCCGACCGGCACCTCGTCATCGACGGAGGCGATCAGCTTGGTGATGATCCCGCTGGCGGGCGCCGGTACCTCCGCGTCAACCTTGTCGGTTGACACCTCGACCACGGTGTCGCCCTCGTTGATGAAATCGCCCTCGGCGACGTGCCACTCGAGCACGATCCCCTCGGTGACCGACTCGCCCATCTCGGGCATCTGGATCTGCACGGTCGCCGTTTGCGCCATTCCTTGATTGAGTGTATGAAACAGAGGTGAACTACTTCATCACCGGCGCGACCGGATTCATCGGCAGGAATCTCGTGCAGCGGCTGTTGAAGCGCGAGGGGACCGTCTACGCGCTGGTCAGAGCCGGATCCAGAGGGCGTTTGGAGGAGCAGAGGACGGCCTGGGGCGCCGACGGCGCCCGCGTCGTTCCGGTCGCCGGCGACCTCTCCCAACCGGGCCTCGGGATCTCCGAGGAGGACCTGGTCACCCTGCGCGGCTCGGTTGACCACTTCTTCCACCTGGCGGCGATCTATGACATGGAGGCCGACTCCGAGGCCCAGGAGATCGCCAACGTCGAGGGCACCCGCCACGCGGTCGAACTCGCCGCTGCGATCGAGGCCGGCTGCTTTCACCAGGTCAGCTCGATTGCCGCCGCCGGTCTGTATCGCGGCGAGTGGCGGGAGGACATGTTCGAGGAGGCCGAAAAGCTCGACACCCACCCCTATTTCCGCACCAAGCATGAGTCCGAGCGTGTCGTCCGCCAGGAGTCGACTCGGCCCTGGCGCGTGTATCGCCCCGGAATTGTCGTCGGCGACTCGCGCACCGGCGAGATCGACAAGGTCGACGGCCCCTATTACATGTTCAAGCTGCTGCAGCAGGTCCGGCGGGCGCTGCCGTCCTGGTTGCCCCTGGTCGGGGTCGAAGGCGGCGAGATCAACATCGTCCCGGTCGACTTCGTCGCCGATGCGATCGACCACATCGCCCACCAGCCCGACCTCGACGGGCAGGCATTCCACCTCACCGACCCCAACCCGCACAGCGCCGGGGAGGTTCTCAACCTGTTCGCCCGGGAGGCTGATGCTCCGCAGGCGGCGCTGCGTCTGGATGCAGACCTCACCGATCCGGCCTCGAACCTGGTGCGCACCGGGATGCGCTTCTTCCCGCCGGCCAAGCGGGTCGCGAAGAAGGCGCTCGGCGAGCTCGGCATCCCCGCCGGGATCCTCTCCTACGTCAACTACCCAACCCACTTCGACTCAACCGATGCGCAGGCGGCTCTTGAGGGCTCGGGGATCGCGGTGCCGGCGCTTGAGAGCTACGCCGATCGAGTCTGGGATTACTGGGAGCGCAACCTGGACCCGAGCCTGTTCAGGGACCGCACGCTCTCGGGGGCGGTGCGCGGCAAGATCGTGCTGGTCACCGGCGCCTCCTCGGGGATCGGCCGCGCGGCGGCGGTGAAGGTCGCCGACGCCGGCGCGACCGTGCTGCTCGTCGCCCGCTCGATCGAGAAGCTGGAGGAGACCAAGGCCGAGATCGAGCGCGCCGGGGGCCTCGCCCACATTCACCGCTGCGATATGTCCGACATCGAGGACGTCGAGCGGATGGCCGAGGAGGTGCTCGCCTACCACGGCCACGTCGACATTCTCGTCAACAATGCGGGCCGCTCGATCCGCCGTTCGGTCGAGCTCGCGGTCGAGCGCTTTCACGACTACGAGCGCACGATGCAGGTCAACTATTTCGGTGCCGTGCGACTGATCCTCGCCCTGCTGCCGGCGATGCAGGCGCGCAAGTCGGGTCACATCATCAACATCAGCTCGATCGGCACGCAGACCAACCCGCCGCGCTTCTCGGCCTACGTCGCCTCAAAGGCGGCCCTCGATGCCTTCGGCCGGGTGATCGCCTCGGAGGTGATCGATGACGGCATCCACATCACCACGATCCACATGCCGCTGGTGCGCACGCCGATGATCGCGCCGACGCGGATGTATGACGTCTTCCCGGCAATCACCCCCGAGGAGGCGGCCGAGATGATCGCCGGGGCGATGGTCGAGCAGCCCAAGAAGGTCGCCACGCGACTTGGCACCTTCGGCGAGCTGCTTTACGCGGTTGCCCCATCGATGAGCGATCGGATTCTCAACCAGGCCTACAAACTCTTCCCCGAGTCTCAGGCCGCGAAGGGCAAGGGCGGCGAAGCGCCGGACAAAGCGCCGACCACCGAGGCCCTTGCCTTTGCCCACCTGATGAAAGGCGTCCACTGGTAGCAGCGCCTGCTGGCGGGCGCCGCGTTTTCTCGCCGAGCACGGCCACGCGGCGCCTTCGGTAAAGGTACTGGCCGCCGCTCAGACGGCCGAGCCGGCGCACCGTGGCCGCTGCAGGCTCGGCCAGGCTGCGATTCTTTCGCGACGATGTCCGAGCGACGGCTGAAGCACTGGGGGTGGGGCTATGAGGATCAGGCACCCTCGCGCCGGGAGCTACAGGCCGCGGCGAAGGGAATTCGCGAGGGGCTTGGATTCGGGGGCGAGATCGAGGAGCCGCTGGCGCTGGCGCGGGTCCAGTTGCGAGTGCCGCGCCTGAGCGCGCCGAGCAGCCTCGGCGATCTGTTCACAGACGATCACTACGAGCGCGTCCGCCACGGGCTCGGCAAGGCCTACCGCGACGTGGTGCGCGGCTTTCGCGGGGAGTTTGAGAATCCACCCGACCTGGTCGCCCTGCCCCGCGATGAGTCAGAGATCGAGGCCGTGCTGAGCTGGTCTGAGGCCGAGGGTGCTGCGGTGATTCCCTTCGGCGGAGGCACCAGCGTCGTCGGCGGGGTCGAGGCGAGGCTCGGGGACCGGCCGGTCGTCTCGCTGGATCTGCGCCGACTTGACGCGGTGCTCGAGATCGACGCCGAGAGCCTCGCGGCGCGGATTCAGGCCGGGGCGAGCGGTCCCGGGTTGGAGCGCCAGCTGCGCGAGCGGGGGCTGACCCTGCGTCACTTTCCCCAGTCCTTTGAGTACTCGACCCTCGGCGGTTGGCTCGCGACCCGCGCCGGTGGGCACTTCGCCACCCTCTACACCCACATCGACGACCTGGTCGAGTCGGTGCGGGCGATCACCCCGCGCGGGACCTGGGAGAGCCGCCGGCTCCCGGGCTCTGGCGCGGGGCCTTCTCCCGACCGGGCTCTGATCGGCTCGGAGGGTGTCCTTGGCGTGATCGCAGAGGCCTGGGTTCGGGTTCGGCCGCGACCGCGTTTCAAGCTCTCCTGTGGGCTCGAGTTCGGCGACTTCCTGCTCGCTGCGGGAGCGGTGCGGGCGATTGCGCAGTCGGGCCTTAACCCGGCCAACTGCCGCCTGCTCGACGCCCTGGAGGCGGCCACGACGGGGGCCGGCAGCGGCGAGAGCAGCCTGTTGATCCTCGGCTTTGAGTCCTCCCACCAGCCGGTCACCGCGCCGATGCAAACCGCGATCGAGATCGCCCGCGAACACGGCGGCCAGCTCAGCCCCAGCGGCGAGACGGCGCTGGCTGCAGCGCTCGCAGAACCCGAGGCCGGCGCGGGGGGCGGGGGTGGCGGAGGCGAGCGGCCGCAGGAGCGCGGCGCGGTTGATTCTTGGCGTAACGCCTTTCTCCTCGCGCCCTATCTACGCGACACCTTCGTCGCCTGCGGTGTCCTCTCTGAGACCTTTGAGTCGGCGATCACCTGGGAGCGCTTCGAGGACTTCCACCGGGCCGCGATGGAGGCGGCGCGCTCAAAGGTCGCAGCCGTCTGCGAGGCGCCCGGCGAGGGCCTCGGCGCGCCGCGGGTCAGCGCTCGCTTCACCCACGTCTACCCCGACGGCCCGGCTCCTTACTTCACCGTGATGGCCCCCGCCGTGCGCGGCGGCGAGGTCGAGCAGTGGGATGAGATCAAGGCCGCGGTCTCTGAGGCCGTGCTTGAGGCGGGCGGCACGATCACCCACCATCACGCCGTCGGCCGCGATCACCGACCGTGGTATGACCGCCAGCGCCCGGCCCCCTTCGCCGCCGCCCTGCGCGCCGCCAAGGCCGAGCTCGATCCGGCCGGGATTCTCAACCCGGGCGTCCTGATCGATCCCTGAAACGGCTCCGAACCCAGGCATCGGGGGATTTGGTTCCCGGCGGCGGGATTACAGCCCCCTTACACGCGGCTGACGGAATTCGAACCGGCCGCGAGGACGATCGGCCAAAGCGGTTCACCCGATAAAGGAGAAGCGATGTTCAAATCAATCAAGATGCGTGCCCGCTCGGCGGCCCTGATCGGCGTCGCGGCGGCCCTCGTGGTCGGCGGCGTGGCTGCCGCCCAGGGGAGTTCCACGAGCGGCGCTGGTGAAGGTCCAAAATGGCAGAGCGCGCCGCCCGGCCCAGCGCCGATGATGGGTGCGGGGATGAAGGGCCTGACCAACGGGGAGCTCCATATCCAAAAGAACGGCCACTCGGAAGTGATCAGACTCGATCAGGGCAAGATCACCGCGGTCGACTCAAGCTCGCTGACCCTCGCCGAGAACGACGGCGGCGAAGTGACGATCACTCTCGACGAAAACACGAAGGTGCTCGCCGGACCCGAATCGAGCTCCTCGACGGCCGAACTCTCGGTCGGAGAAAGCGTGCTTGTCTCCGGTCCTGAGGGCGGTGCGGCGGCCTCGGTGATGGTTGCGCCAAAGCGGGGCCAGATGCTCAAGGGGACGGCGCCCGGCGGCCAGATGCCGCCACCTCCGCTCGGCAGCTAAATGAGAGGCTAGGTGGATGAAGGGATCCATCCTCGTCGTCGAGGACGAGCAGGCGATCGCCGACCTCGTTGGCGCTTATCTGAAGCGCGACGGGTTCGGCGTCGTCTGGGCCCACAGCGGTGAGCAGGCGCTCGAGGAGCTGGCCCGTCACCCGGTGCGCCTCGTCGTCTTGGACCTCGGCCTGCCGGGGATCGACGGCTTTGAGGTCTGCCGTCGTCTGCGCGCCCGCACCGGTGTGCCAATCCTGATCCTCACCGCTCGTGATGATGAGGCCGACCGAGTCGCCGGATTGGAAGCCGGTGCCGATGACTACGTGACCAAGCCCTTCTCGCCGCGCGAGCTGGTTGCCCGGGTGAAGGCGATTCTGCGCCGAGCCGGGGCAGCGGGCGGCAGGCTGGCCTTCGAGGGAGGCGCCCTGGTGCTCGGCGACGTCAGCCTCGATCACGCTTCGCGCACGGTCAGCGCCGGGGGGGAGCCGGTCGAGCTCACCTCGCGCGAGTTCGATCTGCTCGCCGCGCTGCTCGCCCACCCGGGTGTCGTGCTCGGTCGCGATCGCCTGCTCGAGCTTGTCTGGGGCGGTGAGTTCGCCGCCGGCACCCGGACGGTCGATGTCCACATTGCTCAGTTACGCGGCAAGCTCGACCGCCCGGGCCTGATCGAGACAGTCCGCGGCGCCGGCTACAAGGTCACCCCCTGATGCACTCGCTGCGATCGCGGCTCTTCGCGGCGATCCTCGGTGCCGTGTTGCTCGCCGTCGGCGCCTCGCTCGCGCTCGGCATCGTGCTCACCAAGGACGCGGTGCGGGGGACGATCCGCGGCGACGTCGAACGCCAGGCCGCCGCGCTTGCCGGCCAGCTGCGCGATCTGCCCGCCGGCGGCGGGCGCGGGCTCGGCTGGGCGCTTGGGCCACCACCGGGCCAGCCGCCACCGGGAGTCGCGCCGGGTCCGCCGCCCCAACCCCGGGCCCGGGGCCCCCACCCGGTACAGCTCCTCACCCCGGCGGCGGCACGCGCCAGCCTGCCGGCGGGCGCCTTCGCGGCGCTGCGCAGCACCGGGGCGGCCAGCGGGACCGCCGCGATTGACGGCAGCTCCGCGATCTTCGCCGCCCGGCGCAGCGGCCACTCGGTCCTCCTCGTCACCCGCCCCGACGTGGTCTCCGGCAACGACCTGCGCCGCTACATCGCCGCTTTGCTGATCGCCAGCGGCGCCGCGGCGCTGCTCGCCGCGGCGCTGGCGGCGTGGCTGGCCAGGCGCCTGACCCAGCCCCTGCGCCGGCTCGGCGCCGCGGCGGGAGAGCTCGCCGCCGGCCGCAACCCCGAGCCGGTGCCGCCGGAGGGCACTCGCGAGCTTGATGATCTCGCCTCCTCATTCAACAAGATGTCGGCGGAGCTCGTCCTCGCGCGCGACGCCGAGCGCGCCGTCTTGTTATCGGTCTCCCATGACCTGCGCACCCCGCTGACCTCGATTCGCGGCTACGCGGAGGGGATCGAGGACGGGACGATCGGGCCGCGGGACGCCGCGGCGGTGATCGGTCGCGAGTCCGAGCGGCTTGAACGTCTGGTCGGGGACCTGCTCGCCCTGGCGCGCCTGCGCCAGGGGGTGATGACGGTCGAGCGCGAGCCGGTCGACCTCGGCGCCGTCTGTCGCGAGGCCGAGGAGCGCCTGCGCCCGCGCGCTGATGATGCGCAGGTCAGGGTGCGGGTCAAGGGGGCCGGCGCGGCGATCGCCGATCACGGACGCACCCTGCAGATCGTCTCGAACCTGCTCGAGAACGCGATCCGCGTCAGTCCGAGCGGCGCGGCGGTGACCCTCGCGGTCGGCGCCGGAGAGATCGCGGTCGAGGACGAGGGACCCGGAATCCCCGCAGCACAGATCCCCCATGCCTTTGAGCGCTTCTGGTTGCGGGCGCAGGCGGGCCGCGGTTCAGCGCAGGGCGCCGGCCTGGGTCTGGCGATCGTCGCGCAGCTCAGCGAGGCGATGGGGGGCTCGGTCGCCGTCGAGAACCTTCCCGCCCGCGGCGCCCGCTTCACCGTTCGCCTGCCAGAGTGAGCGCTACCCTTGCCCGACCGGTTTCCCCCCAGAGCGCTCTGCGCCCTGGATCCGCCCCCAGACGATGGAAACAATCACCTCCGAACAGCCGACGGTCCCGGCCGAATCCGTGCCCGTGGAGGCCAACGAGCCGACCCTCCCGCGCCGCTCTCCGCTGCGCGCGGCGATCAAGACCGGCCGTCCCAAGGAGTGGATCAAAAACTTCTTCGTCTTCGCCGGCCTGCTCTTCTCGGGCAAGTTCAACCAACCTCACGATGTGCTCGAGGCGACGCTCACCTTCATCTGCTTCTGCCTGGTCTCGAGCGCCGGCTATTACGTCAATGACCTGCTCGACATCGAGCTCGATCGCAAACATCCAAAGAAGCGCTTCCGTCCGCTTGCGGCGGGCGAGCTCTCCGAGGGGACCGCGCGCCTGATCCCGCCGGTCCTCGCCGTGATCGCGATCGCGCTTGCCTTCGCGGCGGTCAACTGGCAGGTCGGGCTGATGGTGGTCGGCTACGGGATCGCCCAGATTGCCTACAGCTTCGGCCTCAAGCAGGTCGTGATCGTCGACGTGATGACGCTCGCCGGCCTCTTCATCCTGCGCGTCGCCGCCGGCGCCAGCGCCGTCGACGCCCATGCCTCGGAGTGGCTGATCCTCTGCACCGGGATGATCGCGATGTTCCTCGGGTTCACCAAGCGCCGCCAGGAGGCGGTCTCCGAGCTGCACCAGGGGACCAGCTCGCGCCCGGTCCTCGAGCACTACTCGCTGCCCTTCTTGGACCAGATGGTCTCGATGGTCACCACCGGCACGGTGATCAGCTACGCGATCTACACGGTCAACTCACCGCTGATCGGCAGCCGCATGATGCTCACCATCCCGCCGGTCCTCTACTGCATCTTCCGCTACCTCTACCTGATCTATGACCGCTCCGATGATCGCTCCACCTCGGCGATCGTCGCCGAAGACAAGGGCATGATCGCCGGCGGCCTGAGCTTTGTCGTGATCGCCTTCTTGCTCCTCTACGTCTTCAAATAGACGATCTCAGAAGCCCTCCGGATCAGCGCCGGGGAACTCGGCGGCGGTGACGTAGAAACGCGCCCGGCCGATCTCCTCACCGTTTGCCTGGACGACCGCGGCGTGTGGGCCGGAGTTCTGGAAGTTGGCGCTGAAGCCGATTGACATGACCAGTCGCTGCTCCTGGCCGGCCGGCATTCCCGGCGGGCGACCGGCCTCGAACTCGGCTGACAGGCCCTCACCGAGCTCGACCCCGTCGGGGTCGTGGACATTGACGAGCAGGGTGTGGCTGGTGTTGGTCTCATCCCAGCCGACGTCGAGACCGAGGGCGATGTGGAATCCCCACTCGTGGGGCAACTCGGGCAGGCGCAGCATGTTCCAGCCGCCGCCGACCATGTAGAGCTTGCCGTTGACCGACTCGCTGTGGTCGGCAAGCAGCAGGAACCCGATCTGCATCTCAGCCGGCCTCGACCGGCAGGTCGGAGAGCAGCTCGGTCTTGCCGGCGCGCTGAAACTGGAGGTCAATCGTCTCGTTCTTGCGGTAGGTGCCAAACAGCCCCAGATACATCGCCAGCCAACGGCCGGTACCGACCTTCTCCTTGACGATCTGGCGCCCGAAGACGATCTCACCGCCGCGCAGCTCGTAATCGCTGCCCTCGGCCTGCTCGATGCCGTTGATGAAGACGACGAAGGGCGCCTCGGCGCCGGGGGGCAGCTTCAGGCGCCGCCCGGCGGCGTAGCTGCCCTTGGGAACCTCGACCTCATCGCTATCGCTGTCACTGCTCGTCCTCATCGGCTCGCCAGAGTCTCCCGGACGAGGTCAAACGGCGTCTCGTGGCCGCTCGGGTCGAGCTCCTCGCGTCTGAGGGCGCCACGGTAGGGCACGAACTCGCCGTTGCCCCGCACGTCGATCCCGGCCGCCGGTTTGCCGAACACGCCCTTGCCGCGCAGCTGCAGCCGGGCGTGGACCTGATCGCGGGGCTCGAAGTCCTTGAATCCGGCCGCCCGCTCGAGCGGCCCCTCGGCGCGGATCGCCAGGGCGCGCTCGCGCATCGCCGCCACCGCCTGATCGAGCTCGGCAAAGGAGAGATGCTCGACCCCCGAGCCGTGGCGCACCGTCAACGTCCAGCCGCTCATCGCAGCTCAGAGTAGGGCAGACACGCGGCGCGGTTAGGCCGCGCAGCGCAAGCCCCGCAGCCCTGCCGGGCGCGGCTCAGGCACCGCGGCGCGGGCGTTTTGGCCGTCGCGCCGGCGGTCCGACGATTTTCTCAGGGCCGTCGCGGTCCTCGATCGCCAGGTAGTCGCGCTCGCGCTCACCGGTGTAGATCTGCCTGGGACGGGCGATTTTCTGCTCGGAGTCGTCTTTCATCTCCATCCACTGCGCGACCCAACCCGCGGTGCGTGGGATCGCGAAGATCACCGTGAACATGTTGGTCGGGATCTCCAGGGCCTCGTAGATGATCCCCGAGTAGAAGTCGACGTTGGGGTAGAGCTTGCGCGAGGTGAAGTAGTCATCGTCGAGGGCCCGTTTCTCGAGCTCGCGGGCGATCTCGACCAGGGGGTTGTACTCGGTCGCATCGAAGACCTCATCCATGTGCTGCTGGATGATTCGCGCTCGCGGGTCGTAGTTCTTATAGACCCGGTGGCCGAAGCCCATCAGTTTCTCCTCGCGACCCTTGACCCGCTCGAGGAAGTCGGGAATGTTGTCGGGCGACTCGATCCGGCGCAGCATGCGCAGAACCGCCTCATTGGCGCCGCCATGCAGGGGCCCATAGAGGGCCGCGACCCCGGCGGCGACCGCCGAGTAGGGATCGACGTCAGAGGAACCGACGCCGCGCACCGCGTTGGTCGAGCAGTTCTGTTCGTGGTCGGCGTGGAGGATGAAGAGCACGTCGAGTGCTTTGGAGAGCGCTTCTTTGGGGACGTGCTGGGCTTCGGTTTTTTTGAACATCATCGAGAGGAAGTTCTCGGAAAAGTTGAGATCGTTGTCGGGGTAGGCGTAGGGGAAGCCCATGTTGTGCCGGTAGGAGAAGGCGGCCAGGGTCGGAATCTTGGCGATCAGGCGAACCGCTGCCATGTAGCGCTCTTCGGGATCGCCGGTCTGCTTTGCGTCGGGGTAAAAGGTCGAGAGCGCGCCGACCCCGGCGAGCAGCATTCCCATTGGGTGAGCGTCATAGCGAAAGCCCTCAAAGAGCTGCTTGAGGTCCTCGTGCACATAGGTGTGATGGGTGATGTCGAAGGTCCAGCGCTCGAGCTGGGGCTTGGTCGGCAGCTCGCCGAAGATCAACAGGTAGGCGACCTCGAGGAAGGTCGAGCGCTCACAGAGTTGCTCGATCGAGTAGCCGCGGTGTTCGAGAATCCCGGCATCGCCGTCGATGAAGGTGATCGCCGAGCGACAGGACGCCGTGTTGGTGAAGGCTGGGTCATAGGACATCAACCCGAATTCGCTCTCCTCGACCTTGATCTGGCGCAGGTCGAGCCCGCGCACGGTGCCGTCGCTGATCGGCAGCTCATAGATCCTGCCGGTGCGGTTATCGGTGACCGTGAGGGAGTCTGACCCGGTGGCGACTCCTCCGTCGGTCGTGGTGCTGATTGTGGGCTCGGTGGCCATCACTCACCCCTCTCAAAGCTTGGTCTGGCTGGGGATCCAGTATCGCAGTTCGGGCCTAGCCGTCGGTTGCGCGCCGGTGAATCCCCTCTTCATCCTCAAGCGCGCGGGCCAGCGCCTGGTCGAAGGACTCGGGCGTGATCGCGAACTGCTTTGTGCAGGAGGGTCGTCGACGACGGTAGCGGTGCTCAGCCCCTCGATCAGGGGGCGCGCGACCTTGGTGTCGACCGGCGTGAGCAGGCCCAGCCAAAGCGCCGAGAGCGAGGGAGTGATGAAGGGAACCGGGATCTTGCGGCGCGGACGCTTGCCCAGTGCCAGGGCCATCCGATCCAGCATCGCCGAGTAGGAGAGGACATCCGGGCCGCCGATCTGGACCTCGCGGCCCGCCGACTCGGGAATCTGTGGCGCCCGCCGCCTCGATGCCGATCGGCTGAGTCGCCGTGCGCAGCCACGAGGGGACGATCATCAGCGGCAGGCGCCCGGCCAGGGAGCGCAGGATGCGGTAGGACTCGCTGCCGGCGCCGAGCACCATCGCCGCCCGGAAGTAGGTCAGCGGTGGGCCCTCGGCGGCGAGGACGTGGGCGGTCTGGTGGCGCGAGCGCAGCTGCTCAGAGCGGCTCGGCTCGCCGAGGCCGCCACGGTGATTCGCGACCGGGTTCGCTGCGCGCTGCCGCTCGGCCGATCGCCGCCCCCGCCCGCCCGCTGAGCAGCGCTCTACTCGGCAGCCGCCGCGAGCGCCTCGAACTGGGTCATCGCGCGCAGCGCCTCGAAGCGCTCGTCGATCTCCTCGCGAGTCAGGCGCGAGACCCGCTCGGTGCCGAACTCCTCGACGTTAAAAGATGCGATCACGGTGCCGTAGCCCATCGCCCGCCGCAGGTCGGCCTGATCGGGGTTGCCACCGAGTCCGTCGAGATAACCGAGGAAGCCGCCGGCGAAGCTGTCTCCCGCACCGGTCGGATCGCTGACCTCCTCGAGGGGAAAGCCAGGTAGGGCGAAGAATCCGCCGGCTGTGAACAGGGCGGCGCCGTACTCGCCCTGCTTGGCGACGACCGCCCTTGGCCCGTGCCCCATCAGCACCCGCGCTCCGCGCGCCAGGTTCGCCTCACCGGTCAGCTGGCGGATCTCGGCGTCGTTGAGGATCACGCAGTCGACTTCGCCGATCGCCGCCACCAGCGAGTCCCTGCTCGTTTCGATCCAGAGGTTCATCGAGTCCAGGGCGCTGAAGCGCGCGCCGCGGCACTGGCCGCGGACCTGGCGCTGCAGATCGGGCTGGATGTTGGCGAGAAAGAGGGTGTCGGCCTCGATCGAGGCGGCCGAGAGCTTCGGCTCAAACTCGCCGAAGACGCCGAGCTGAGTCTCCTCGGTGTGGGCGACGTTGAGGTCATACTCATAGCGCCCGCGCCAGAAGAAGGACTCGCCGCCCGGGACCCGCTCGATGTCCTCGACCGATATGCCGCGTTTTTCCAGCACGGCGAACTCCTCGGCGCCAAAGTCATCGCCGACCGGTCCGACCGGGCGCACTTCGGTGAAGAAGCTCGCCGCCAGCGAGAAGTGCACGGCCGCCCCGCCGAGCATGCGCTGGCGCTCCCCAAACGGGGTGCGCACGGAGTCAAAGGCAATCGATCCGACCACGGTCAGCGACATGGGCCGAACAGTATCCGTAGGATCGCCGGCGTGGATCGACGTTTCCAACCCGCCTCGCAGCCGCCGCCGCTCGGCAGCCCTCGAGCGTGAAGGCGATCCAGATCGAGCGCTTCGGGGGGCCCGAGGTGCTGCGCCAGGTTGAGGTGCCCGAGCCGGTCGCCGCCGAGGGCGAGGTCCTGATCGATGTTGTGCGCAGCGGCATCAACTTCGCCGATACCCACGCAACCCGCAACGAGTACCTGGCCGAGCAGGTGCTGCCGCTGGTCCCCGGCAACGAGATCAGCGGTCGCACCGCCGACGGACGACGCGTCGCCTCGATCCTCGCCTCCGGGGGCTACGCCGAGAAGGCGGTCGCGCCTGAGGGCTGGCTGGTCCCGGTTCCCGAGGAGGTCGACGATGACCAGGCCGCCGCGCTGCTGCTGCAGGGCCTGACCGCGCTGGCCCTGGTCGAGCGCTGCGCTCGGGTCGAGCCCGGCGAGACGATCGTCATCGAGGCCGCGGCCGGCGGCACCGGCCTGCTCTCCGTGCAGCTCGCCAAACGCGCCGGTGCCACGGTGATCGGCCTCGCCTCCAGCGCGGAGAAGCGCGCCTTGGCCGAACGCCTCGGTGCCGATCTGACCCTCGACTCGCGCAGCTCAGAGCTCGAGGCTGAGATCCGTCGGGCGAACGGAGGTGCGCGGGTCGACGCGGTCCTTCACACCAGTGGCGGTGAGGCCTTCGACGCGCAGTTCGCGGCGCTCGCGCCGCTCGGACGCATGGTCGTTTTCGGGATCGCCTCGCGTCAGCAGCGCGAGGTCTCCACGGCGGCGCTCCTGCGCGGCTCGAAGGCCGTGATCGGCTTCTGGCTCGCCCACCTGCTGGCCCGGCGAGACCTGCTCGCGCCGATGATCAAAGAGCTCTTGAGGTCGGTCGCCGCCGGCGAGCTCGAGGTCACGGTGGGCGGCGTCTACCCGCTTTCTGATGCCGCCGGTGCCCATGAAGATCTGATCGCCCGCCGCAGCTCGGGCAAGCTGCTGCTGGACCCAAGTCGATGAGCTTCCTTGTCAACCCCCCGCCGGTTGAAGCCTTCGCAAGTTTCCGTGTTTGGTGGGGTCATAAGGCACTTCGTCCTGCCAGCAGCGCCAGAGAACGCGCAGCCAGGCGCGCCCCAGGACGCGGATTGCATGAGGGTGCTCGAGGCCACGAGCACGGGCGTCGAGGTAGACCTTCCGCGCCCACGGATGGGTGTGGCGGGTGGAGTTGGCGAGGCAGGCGACGGCGTCACGCAGGCGCTTGTCGCAGGCCCAGCGAAAGCCGGCGACCTTGCGCTTGCCCGACTCCCGCGCCACCGGTGCCATGCCGGCGTCGGCGGCCAGCGCCTCCTGCGTCGGGTAGCGCCCGCGGTCATCGCCGATCTCGGCCACCAGCCGCGCCGCCGTCACCACCGACTTGGGGTCTTTGAACAGCGGCAGGAAGACCTGCCCGTCGGGATGGGCACGGACCGCCCCGGCGATCTGGGAGGTGAGCTCGCGGATCTGCTCGACGATCGGCTTCAAGGCAGCGACCAGGCCGAGCACCGCGCCTCTGCGTGCCTCGGCCTCCAGGGCTCCGGCGCGACCGGCCGGCGCGGTGCGCAGCCGCTCCAGCAGCTCGGCGGCCGAGCGCCGTCCGCAGTAGCCATGACGGGCGAGGAAACCCGCCATGCGCTTCTCGCCAAGCCCCCGCGCATCCTCGGGGGCCGGGTAGCGCTCCAAAAAGGCCAGCCCGATCGGGGAGTCGACGTCGGCGAAGACCTGCGCAGCGCCGGGCCAGAAGGCATCCAGCTGCGCCCGCAGCTCGTTGGCCAGTCTCACCCGGGCGCCGACCAGGTCCTCGCGGGTGCGGGTCAGCGCCCGCAGCGCCTTGGTCTCGTCGGAGTTCGGCCGAAGGGCCCGATGGCGGTGGGAGTCGGTGCGCGCCAGCTCGGCCAAGACGAAGGCGTCGAAGCCATCGGACTTGCCGCCGGCGGCCTCATAGCGAGGTCTGGTCGCCTTCAGCTTGTTCGGGTGGATCGGCAAGACGGTGAAACCGGCCTCCAGCAGGCGATCGACCAGCACTCCGTCCGGTCGCTCGATCGCCACCCTCACCACGCCGAGGGTCCGCATCCGGGCGATCAGCTCTTCGATGCCCACCTCGTCGTGGGCGAAGAACTCACCCTCCAGCTTCAACCCACCCTCGTCGACCACGCAGAGCGCGTGCTCCTCGCTGGCCCAGTCGATGCCGGCGAATGCCTCATCCATCGTCTTCCTCCTCGGATCGCTTTCACTTGCGCCGGCCGGGAGGTACCGTTGCGGGTGCTCATAGTTGGGCGCTTGAGGACGCCACTTCCTGTGGCCGCTTCAGGTGCCTCCGACCGCCGGGAGACGCTGGTCTCATCGTGGCCCTCTGCGGGGCTAGCACTGAGGGCGTTCTCCCGACGGCGGTCGGCTTCTCTATGTGTTCCCCCGGGATCTTCGACGGCCTCGCTTCGCTCGGCCTCCATATCTAGATCTCAGAAGAACAAGGGGAAGGTTCTCCTATGAGCACAGACGAAACAGGCGCCGCCAAGATCGCCTTCAAGGACCTCGGGCTGGCGGCCGGGATACAGCAGGCGATCGACGAGCTCGGCTTCGAGGATCCGACGCCGATCCAAGAACAGGCAATTCCGGAGCTGCTCGGCGGCCATGATGTGATCGGTCAGGCGCAGACGGGGACCGGCAAGACCGCGGCCTTCGGTCTGCCGCTGCTGCAGTACCTAGACCCCGACAACGATGAGGTGCAGGCGGTAATCCTCACCCCGACCCGCGAGCTCTGCATCCAGGTGACGCAGGCGCTGCGCGCCTACGCCGAGCACCTCGATGTGGAGATCGTCGCCGTCTTCGGTGGCGCGCCGATCAAATCCCAGCAGGCGCAGCTGCGCGCCGGCGCCCAGGTGGTCGTCGCCACCGTGGGGCGGATGATGGACCTGATGTCACGGCGCTCGCTGGTCCTCACCGCGGCCCGCTATGTGGTCCTTGATGAGGCCGATGAGATGCTCGACCTCGGCTTCATAGAGGACGTCGAGAAGATCCTGCGGATGTGCCCGAGCGGGCGCCAGACGGCGCTCTTCTCAGCGACCATGCCACCGCCGGTCAAACGGCTCGCCGAGAGCTATATGTATGACCCGACGACGATCAGCATCACCCCCAAAACCCTGACCGTCGATGCGATCGCCCAGGCCTTCATCGAGGTTCCGGCCAAGGAGAAGGCGGCCCGGCTGGTCGAGCTGTTGAAGACCGAGGAACCAGAGCAGGCGATCATCTTTACCCGCACCAAAATCGGCGCCTCGCGGCTGGAGCGGACCCTGAAGGACAAAGGCCTCGACGTCAAGGCGCTGCACGGCGATCTCAGCCAAGGCGTCCGCGACGGCGTGATGATCTCCTTCAAGGACCACCGCGTTCGGCTCCTGGTCGCCACCGACATCGCCGCCCGCGGCCTCGACATCGAGCACGTCACCCACGTCATCAACTACGACGTCCCCGCCTCCTCTGAGGTCTACGTGCACCGGATCGGGCGCACCGGGCGGGTGGGGCGAACCGGGCGGGCGATAACTCTCGTCACCCCGGCCCAACGCGACGAGATCGATCGCATCGAGCGCGACGTGAAGACCTCGATCGGGGAGTGGGAGAGCCCCGAGGAGCGCCTCGAGCATGCGCCCCGACCGCGGCGCCGTGAGCGGCGGGCCGACAAGTCCCCTCACGAGCGCCCAAAACCCGTCGCCGAGGAGAAATCCAAGGCCCTCCCGCCGGGCGGGGAGGATGCGGCAACGGGCCGCGAGTCGGTGAAGCTTTTCGTCAACCGCGGCGAGCGCAGTGGGATCGATGAGGAGGACCTGCGCTGGGCGCTTCGCGAGGGTGCGGTTCTGCCCGAGGAGGCGATCCACGATGTCCGTGTGCTGCACCGCTTCTCCTTTCTGGAGGTCGATCCCGAGCAGGCCGAGCGCGCGGTCGAGTTTCTCGACGGGACCAAGCTGAAGGGCAAGGAGATCCGCCTCGAGATCGCCAAGTCCTGAGCGCCGCACCGCAACCCCGGGGGGCGGCTAGCGGGCGGTCAGCTCGGCGATCGAGGTGAAGAGTCGGTCGAAGTCGATCGGCTTGGTCACGTAGCCGCTGACGTCGAGCTCAGCATCGCCTGGGTCCTGGTGGGCGCTGACAATAAGCGCCGGGGTATCGACCCCCTCGGCGCGCAGCTCGCGCAGCGCTTCTATTCCCGATTTGTGCGGCATCATCGCGTCGAGCAGCAGCAGATCGGGGCAGTCTGCGCTGGCACTGGCGTGGATTGCATCCATCACCTGCTGGCCGTCGGCCGCGGTCTGCACCTCATATCCCTCCATCTCGAGCCTGGTCCGCAGCAGTAGCAGGATCGTCTCGGAGTCATCGGCGACCAGCAGCTTTGCCATCAGCTCTCCTCGGTCGGCAATCGCAGGCGAAAGGTCGAGCCCTGGCCGGGGCCCGACTCGGCGGAGATCCTGCCGCCGTGCAGCTCGACCAGCGATTTGGAAATCGCCAGCCCGAGGCCGGTACCCCCCACGCGCTGGGTCAGACCGGCGTCGCCGCGCGTGAAGCGCTCGAAGATGTGCTCGAGCTGCTCGGTCGGGATGCCGGGACCGTCGTCCGTCACGCTGATCTCAACTTCGGCGTCATCTTGTCTTCCCTCTACCCGGATCGAGGCTCCTTCAGGACAGTACTCGTGTGCATTGGTAATCAGATTCACCAGAACTTGGCGAATCCGGTCTGGGTCGACCACCACCAGGGGCAGGTTCGTCTCGATTTCTTCCTCGAGGGTCTGGCCCGAGGCTTCGGCCTGGCCGCGCATCGTGCGCACCGCATCCTCGACCAGGACAGCGGGCTCGGTCGGCACCGGCCTGATCGTCAGCCGGCCGGCATCGCTGCGGGCGAGGTCGAGCAGGTCGTTGAGCAGGCGCACCAGGTGGCGCGTGTTGTCGATGATGATCTCGACCGTCTCGGTCTGCTTGTTGGTGAGCTGCTCTCGCTCGAGCATCAGCAGCTCGGCAAAGCCCTGAACCGAAGTCAGCGGACTGCGCAGCTCGTGTGAGGCGGTGAGCACGAACTCGTCTTTCATCCGGTCGAGGCGGTCGCGTTCGCCCGCCTGGCGCTGCAGCTCATCGGCCATCTCGTTAAAGGCGGTGCCGAGGGTCGCCGTCTCTGAGAGTCCACCGACCGTCACCCTGGCGTTCAGATCGCCCGAGGCGAGTTGGCCGGAGGCCTCGACCAGCTCCTCGAGCGGGCGCCGCATCGAGGCGATCAGGCCGCTGAAGAGCAGCGCGGCGCCGGTCAGGCCGGCGATCAGGCCGGCGCCAACCAGCAGGGCGGTGTCGCGGGTCTGGCCGTCGATGTCGCTGCGCAGGGACTGGCGCTGGCTCTGCTCGGCGGCGACCTTGGCGCGCGCCGCGGCCGGGTGTTCGCCGCGCGCGAGTTCGTTGCGGGCGCGGATCTCAGCCTGGTAGGAGCGCGTCGTGGCGTCCTCGTAGTCCTGGCGCTGGTGCAGGAATCGCGCGACGCCGATCACCGCCAGCCCGGTGAGCACGGCGAAGGCGATTGCGAAGCCGATCGTCAGCCGGTTCGCCAGCGATGGGCTGAGGCGCCACCCGCGTCGTCGTGCATATGCTTGCTCGGCTATGGGCGATCAGGCTACAGGCACACCGGAGGGGATCGAGCGCCAGGGGGTCGAGGCCTGGTTCGCCGCCAATGTGCCCGCCGCCGCGCTGCCCCTGACCTTCACCCGAATCTCCGGGGGCCACTCAAACCTCACCTATGGGGTTACCGACGCGGATGGTCGGCGATGGGCCCTGCGGCGACCGCCACTGGGCAAGCGGCTCGGCTCCGCGCACGACATGGGCCGCGAGTATCGCGTCGTCTCGGCGCTCGCCCACACCCCAGTCCCGGTCGCTCCGGTGGTCGGTCTCTGTGAGGATGAGAGCGTTAACGAAGCGCCCTTCTATGTGATGGAGTTCGTCGAGGGGCCGATCCTGCGCGGGCTCGCCGAGGCGGAGATCTTTCCCGCCGAGAGCGACCGGCAGGCGATCGGCGAGCGGGTTGCCGACACCCTGGTTGCGATCCACGCCGTCGACCCCGACGCCGCCGGCCTTGGCGAGCTCGGCCGCAAGGAGGACTACGTCGCCCGCCAGCTGCATCGCTGGCAGGGCCAGTGGGAAAAATCAAAGACGCGTGAGCTGGGGGTGATTGACGAGGTCCACGAGCGGCTCGCGGCGCGCATTCCCGAGCAGGGCCCGGCGACGATCGTCCACGGCGACTACCGGCTCGACAACATGATCCTCAGCCCGGCCGGCGAGGTGGCGGCGGTGGTCGATTGGGAGCTCTGCACGCTCGGTGACCCGCTGGCTGATGTTGGTCTGCTGATGGTCTACTGGCCCGACTCCGGCGAGGAGGCGACCTCGCTCGGTCAGCCGGCCAACCTGGCCCCAGGCTTCCCGGCCCGCGAGGAGCTCAGGCGCCGCTACGCGGAGGGCTCGGGACGTGAGCTCGCCGAACTGGACTTCTACGTCGCGCTCGGCTACTGGAAGCTGGCGATCATTCTCGAGGGCGTCTACGCTCGCTACGCGGCGGGCCAATACGGGAAGGTCGACCCGGGAATCGAACACTTCGCCAGGGTCGTGGAGAACCTCGCCGATGCCGCCGCCGAGGCCGAGGCGGGTTGACGACCTCCGACCCGCGTGCAACCGTTGGGCTTCGATGATGTCCGTGCGCAGGCGGCTCAACCACGCCAACCGGATCGCGAGACTGGCTCGCGCCAGCCGCTGCTCTGAAATTCAGCGCCCACGATCGAGAGTCCGATCGACTGCGCGGTGGTGGGCGGCTGGGGCGCCGGGTCAGACCCGGCCAGGTCCCCCAATTCTTCGATGCCCCACCGACCCGGGGTCTCCCGGCCTGCTCGGCGCCGCTCGCCTGCACCGCATCGGACACCAGGGTCGGAGTGTTGGGGACGAAATAGCCAATGAGGATGCTTGCCAACAGACTCACCTACGCCAACGTGGTTTCGACCCTGGCGCTGTTTCTCGTCCTCAGCGGCGGCGTCGCCCTCGCGGCGCACCAGTTTGCCCGCCACAGCGTCGGCGCGCCACAGCTCAAGTCCAACGCCGTGACGACCGCCAAAATCAAGGCCAACGCGGTGACCACCCGCAAGCTGAAGCCACTCGCCGTCTCCGATGTCAAGCTCAAGGATGGCGCGGTGACGACCGAAAAACTCTTCAACGGTGCGGTGACGACCGAAAAGATGGACCTCCACGATGTGCCGTTCACCCGCGTCTCAGACAGGCTCAGGGGTGGCAGCGTGATTCCCTTGGAAGACGAACTTCAGGTCTATCCGCTGAGTGGCTCCGAATACACCCAGGCCGCTGAAGAGCTCGACTCCTACGCCGGGGAGATCAGGGTCACGATCCCGGCGAAATGCACCCCCCCGCGGGCCGTCCACGCCTACATCTTGGTCAACCCGAAAGATCCGAGCAAACCGGCCGAAGGCGAGATCCTCGCGACGGCCAACTTCGAAGACCTCGACAGCGGGGCGCTCAGCCAGACGATCGAACTGCAGCCCAACCCGAAGCAGAGTCTCAGCTTCGAGCCGGGCACGGCAACCAGACAGACCGTGGACCTGGTCGCCGCAGCGACCTGCTCGAGCGGTAGCGGCGTGATCGCCAGCTCGGGCGCCGTCGACGTGCTCGCGACCCGCTAGAGGGAGCGGCCCTCAGATCGCCCGCGCTGCGTGCTTGGCGGTGAGCTCGCCGCTCGCCTCGGCCTCGGCGCGTTTTGACCAACGATTGAGCTCGCGGCGGGCAAGGACCATCTTGTGGACCTCGTCGGGGCCGTCGGCGAGGCGCAGCATGCGACTGAAGCGCCACAGTGAGGCCAGAGGGGTGTCGTCGGTCATCCCGAGGCTGCCGTGGATCTGGATCGCCCGGTCTAGGACGTCCATCACCATGTTGGCGGCGACGACCTTGATCGCCGAGATCGACTGGCGCGCCGCACGCTTGCCCTCGGTGTCCATCTTCCAGGCCGCGTACATGGTCAGCAGCCGGGCCTGATCGATCTCCATCCGCGAGGAGGCAATCGCCTCCTGCACGAACTGCTTCTCGCCCAGCGGCCCGCCGAAGGCGACCCGCTCGTTGGCGCGCCGACACATCATCTCCAGGGCTCGCTCGGCGGTGCCGATCGCTCGCATGCAGTGGTGGATGCGGCCCGGCCCGAGGCGGTCCTGGGCGACGGCGAAGCCGCCACCCTGCTCACCGAGAAGGTTGGCGGCCGGGACCCGACAACCTTCGTAGCGGATCTCGCAGTGTCCGGGGCCCTTGTCGTGGCCCATCACCGGGATCGGGCGGACCAGGTTGAAGCCCTCGGCATCGGTGGGGACGCAGATCATCGAAGCGCGGGCGTAGGGGTGAGCATCGGGATCGGTGACGACCATCGCGATCGCCAGCTCGGCGCCCACCGCGCCCGAGGTGAACCACTTGTGGCCATCGATCACCCAGTCCTCGCCGTCGCGCACAGCGCGCGCCTGCAGACCGGTCGGATCAGAGCCAGAGACGGCGAACTCGGTCATCGAGAAGCAGGAGCGGATGCGGCCCTCGAGCAGGGGCTCCAACCAGCGTTCCCTCTGTTCCTCAGAGCCGTGCTCGGCGAGGATCTCCATGTTGCCGGTATCAGGAGCCGAGCAGTTGAACGCCATCGGCGCCGCCGCCGGGCTGCGGCCCATCTCCTCGCAGAGCAGCCCGTACTCCCAGTTGGAGAGTCCGGGGCCGTAGCGCTGATCGGGCATGAACAGGTTCCACAGGCCCTCTGACCTGGCCTGCTCGCGGATCTCGACCAGGATCTCAGGGTAGGGGATCCCGGCGGCGACCTCCTCGTCAAGCGCCTCCATGATCTGGCGCTCCTGCGGATAGATGTGCTCGTCCATGAAGTCGAGAATCCGCTCGCGCAGAGCCTCGACCTGGGGGCTGGGCTTGAAATCCATTCGGGGCGTTCCTCTCCTTGGGGGCCGGGCGGCGGAGTCCGTCCAATATATGGACGTTTTGGGCCGCTCGGCGGGCGGCGGTGCTCTCAGCGGAGGCTGTAGCGGGCGAAGAGCTCGTCCCCTTGCTCCAGCAGCCAGGTGAGCTTGAGCTCTGCGACCGAGGCCAGCTCGCCCTCCAGAACGCGTGGGGCCTCGCCGCCGACCAGTTTGGGGGCGATCGTCAGGAAGAGGTCATCGACGAGCCCGGCGGCCTGCAGCTCGCCGTGCAGGTGCGGTCCGCCCTCGCAGAGCAGCGCCCTGATGCCGTGCTCAGCCTGCAGCTGGGCGAGTGCCGCGACGAGATCGACGGCGCCCTGGTGGCGGAGTATCCGCAGCGAGGTCGCGGTCGCCGGGGGCCGGGCGGGGGAGGCGGTGAAGACGAGTACCTCGCCATACCCCGAGGTAAACAGCGGCGCATCCCAGGGCAGGTCGAGTCGGCCGCTGATGATCACCATCAGCGGATCTGGGCGCAGGCCGAGCGCCTCGCGCCCGGCGCGCTCTCGCTGATCGGCCAGCGGGCGCCCGTAGCGCTCGGCGCGCATCGTCCCGGCGCCGATCATCAGCGCGTCAAAGCGGGTTCGCAGTCCGACCAGCATCTCGGTGTCGGCGCTCGAGCCGATCGAACCCGAGACCCCGTCGATCGTCGCCCGTCCGTCGAGGGTCGTGGCGAAGTTCATCGCGACGAAGGGCCGCTCCTCGCCCGCTCCTCTCCAGGGCTCATAGGTTTGGAGCTGCTGCTCGATCGTCGTCGACCCGGGGTCGGGAAGCAAGCGGCGCACGGTGCCCGCAGATTAATGCCGGGACCTGCGCGGCCCGGGCCTGCCGAGAATCAGGGCGACCCCTGAAGCGCGAACGGGGCCGAGGTGGGCGGCGCTGGATCGGGGGGTGAGGTCAGCCAGGTGAGTCCTCGCTGACGGTCAAAGCTGCTCGCGCCGCTGGAGGGCTCGCCGGCTCGCCCGGCTCGGCGTCGAATCCCCGAGCGCCAGCTCGAACTGCCTCTGCTCAGGGGTAGTCGTGCCAGCCGGCGAACTCGCGGCCGGCGAACTGCTGCAGGGCGGCGACGTCTGAGCCGAAGTGGCCACGGATCGTCTCGAGGAGCTCCTCGGAGAGCTGCGGCTTTTCCGCCGCCGGCTTCTCGGGGTCGTGGACGACCTTCTCGACGATCCAGCGCATCGACTCGGGCAGGCGGTCGAAGTTGCGATCGAAGGAGCGAAAGCCGGGCAGCTTGATCAGTTTCTCCATCAACTGGTATTTGTCGCCCTGCTTGGCGCTCGATTTCTCCCACTCACGGTCAAATTGCTCGGAGGTGAAGTCCTGATCGACGCCGGCGAAGGCGAAGGCCTTGCGCATCGTCGCCTCGCGTTCGCCCTGCAGCTCCTCCTGGGTTATCACCTCGATCTGAGCCCGGTCAAAGCGCTTGAGATAGGGCTGCAGCTGCAGCCAGTACTTGGAGCGGTTGATGTATTGGGTGTCGGGCAGTGAGAGGGTCGGGATCATCTCGCGGGTCTCATAGCCCGCGCCGGTGGCGTGAACCCAGTGCGAGAGGATCCGCTTGATCGGGTCGCGGACCATGTAGAGCAGACGGGCGTCGGGGCAGTGGTGCTTGATGCGCTCGGCGACGCCGTCGAAGCGGGGCAGGTTGGTGTAGTGGGGCGAGGACTCGCCGCGGACCCTGAAGCGGTCATCGAAGCGGCTCGCATACCAATCGAGGCCCAGATCCCAGTTCATCTCCTCAACGAAGAAGTTCAGCTCCTTGGGCTTTGACATCTGGATTTCGGGGTGCAGGCCGAGGTAGTGGTGGATGCTTGTCGTTCCGCACTTCAGGCCGCCGATGATGATCAGGCTGGGGAGCTGCGCGTGGCGTTTGCGGCGCCTGCGCAAGCGACTCCTGCGATCGGCGGTGAAGCGCTCGCGGGCCCGCGCGCACATCGCCTCATCGGTGGGGTGCGGGCGGGCCTGGGGGGGCAGCGTGTGCGTGTCGGTGTCCGCCACGAGCGGGCTAGTGTAACTGCGATGCCGCACGCCGATCTAGCTTCCAGCGTCAACTCGTTCCTCAACGGAGCGACCTCCTTCTTTCGCCACCTCTCGGATATCCACTGGGGCTCCTTCGCGCTCGCCCTCGGGTTCCTCTTGGCGATGCAGCTGGCGCGCTCGTGGGCCTGGCGCAACGTCCTTCGAGCCGCCTACCCCGGCGCCCGCATCTCCTTTTTGCGGATCGCCGCCGCCTACCTCGCCGGCGCCGGAATCAATGCCGTGATCCCCGCCCACGCCGGCGACGTGACGAAAGTCTTCTTGGCAAAACGCCAGATCCCCGGCTCCTCCTACCCGGCGGTCACCTCCTCCTTCCTGGTGCAGACCGTCTTTGACACCAGCGTCGGGATCCTGGTCCTCTTCTACGCGATCAGCCAGGGCCTGTTGCCGCCGCTGCCACGCCTACCGGACCTGCCCGCCTTTGAGATCTCCTTCTGGGCGAGCCATCCGCGGACGCTGTTGATCACGACGATCGCGCTGCTGATCGCGGTTGCCCTCGGGGTCTTCTACCTGGGCCGCCATGTGCGCGCCTTCTGGGACCGGGTCAAACAGGGTCTGGTGATTCTCTCCCAGCCACGGCGCTACCTGCGTGAGGTCGCCGCCTGGCAGGGGCTCGGCTGGCTCTTTCGCTTCGCTGCGTTTTGGTGTTTCCTTGAGGCCTTCGGGCTCGGCGGATCGCTCGGCAAGGTGATGCTGGTGATGAGCGTGCAGGCGATCGCCAACATCATCCCCTTCACACCGGGTGGCGCCGGTGCCCAGCAGGCGCTCTTGGTGGCGACGCTCAGCGGTCCCTCAAGGACGGCCGTCCTCTCCTTTTCGGTCGGCACTCAGATCGCAATGGCAGCCTGGTCGGTCGTGCTCGGCTTCGGCGCGATCCTGCTCGTCTTTCGCACCACCGATTGGCGCGGCCTGATCAAACAGGCCCAGGATGAAGCAGGGGAGGAAAACGCAAAGGGGGGCAAGGGGACCGCCCCGGCACCAGGCGCCGGCTAGCGGGCTGCTCCGATCGCGGTGAAGGCGGCGAGCGGGTCAGCCCCGCCCCAGCTGCCGCCCGAGGCATAGGGTCGGAAGCGAATGAAGGCCGATTGATGATGGAAGGGATGGGCGGAGTCGCTGTGCACCGCCGCACGGTGTGAGCCGTTCGCACGGTAGGCGTAGTCACGCATCGCCGCAGCGCTTCGCCACAGCGAAAAGGTGGAGACCAGATGGGGGGGGCGGGCGAGGCCGGTCGCGGCCAGCAGCGCTGGATCGCCGGCGGCCTCCGATTCGGCTCGCGCGCTGGCGCGCAGAAAGGGCATCGCGCGCAGCAGTCGCAGGCGCCCGATCGTGAGCACCGCGACCGGCTCATCGTCAGCCACCGGCAGCGCCTGCTCGGGGAGGCCGGGCATCTCGGGCCAGGCGCCGGAGACGCGCAGGGGCTGCAGTCGCACCTGCCAGCCGGCGGCGAAGCGCTCGGCGAGCCGATCCTCGGCGCAGAAGCGATCGAGGGCCTCCTCGTCATCCCAGGCCGTGATCAGCGCCGCCCGACTCGCGCTCGGGACCGGCAGTGGCCCGGCGCCGATCGGCGCGGTGATCGTCGTCTCGGCGTAACGCAGCCCCGGCGTTTGAGCCGGCCTGGGGCGCCGGCGCAGGGCGCCCAGGGTGCGACGGGGACCAAGCTCGGCGATCTGGAGGGAGACGACCATCGGACCTCCTGTTCAGCGGTTAACCTAGTGAGGACTAGGAAGAGGCGAAAACTACTTAGGGAGCGTTAGGTTGTCAAGTACAGGCAAAGCCGAGCCGGTGGTGGTGCGGCGGCGGATGGCGGCCGCGGCGCGCCGCGAGCTGATCGAAGCCGCGGCGACCGAGCTCTTCGCCGAGCGCGGCTACGTCGGCGCCTCGATCGATCAGATCGCGAGACGCTCCGGGGTCAGCCCGCCGGTCCTCTATGACCACTTCGCCTCCAAGAAGGAGCTCTACCGCAGCGTGCTCGAGCGCCACTTCGCCGAGCTGCGCGAGCTCTGGCGGCGTCACTTCGTCGGCGAGGCGCCGGTTGGGGAGCGAATCGCGGACTCCTTCGAGGCCTGGTTCGCCTATGTCGAGGCGCACCCCTTCGCCGGCCGGATGCTCTTCCGCGACACGGTCGGTGATCCCGACGCCGACGCTGTGCAAGCCGAGGTGGCCGAGCGCAGCCGGGCGGCGATCATGCCGCTCTTTGCCGCCGAGCCCGGCAGCGATGGCTTCACCGGCCCGGTCGCCGGGGCCGGGCTGGAAATGGCCTGGGTCGTGATGCGCGGTGTCTTGCAGGGGTTGGCCATTTGGTGGAGCGAGCAGCCCCAGGTGCCCCGCGAGCAGGTGGTGGCGACGGCGATGAATGCGCTGTGGATCGGCTTCGAGCGGGTGATCGCGGGTGAAGCCTGGGCGCCGAGCGGGTAGGTGGCTGGAGATGACCGAGGTCGACCGCCTTCAGCTCGCACGCGAGATCTACCTCGCCTATGTGGCGGGCGACCGCGAGGCCGTCGAGGGGTCGATGGCCGCTGACCTCGTCTTCTTCAGTCCGCCCGACCCCGGCATCGACCGGGCGAGTTACTTCGAGCGCTGTTGGCCCAACTCCGAAACGCTGGCCGATTTTGAGTTCGTGCGCCTGGTCGAACACGGCGAGGAGGTGATCGTTACCTATGAGGGCACCAAAACGGACGGGCGTCGCTTCCGCAACACCGAGATCCTCAGCTTCGACGGCGAGAACAAGGTCCGTCAAGCAGAGGTCTATTTCGGTTGGGACCTCGCGCCTCAGAAGGCCCGGTAGCTCTGGATGCTGATGAAGAAGCCGTGCCCGGCGCGGTTGGTGCAGGTGATCCCAACCGTGCGGCTTTTGCAGAGCAGACCGGTGACGCGATCGTCGCTGCCGTAGGCGAGCCTGGGGGCCTGGGGGTTGAGTGCGGTGTCACCGGCACAGACAAAGGCACCGCTCTGATCGCGGCGCCCAACTTCGAGGCCCTGGCCGAAATCAACCTCGCTCGGACAACCGGGTGGGCGCGGCGGCGGTGACCAGCTGCGCTTCTTGATGTCACAGCGAGCCCGGTCGTCGAGCAGAACGCAGCCGATGTTGCCGCTCGGGCTCTGGAAGTTGGTCAGGTGAAGTACCGGGGCCGGGTCGGCTTCCGCTCTAACCGTCGTCGTCTGAGTGCTCTGAGTGGCCGGGCTTGACGCGGTCACGGTGCGGTTGATCACCGTCGTCGAGCCGCCACCTCCACAGCCCGCGGCAAGGAATGCGGCGCCGAGCGCCAGAGCGATGAGCGTAAGGGGGCGAGCCATGGCGGGCAGATTAAGCCCTCCGGAGTTGAGCCGGTCGGCCCGGTGCTTTGCCCCGGCGCGCCGAATCCATCAACACGAGCTCACCGGGCGCTCTCCTCGGTCGGGTGTCGCCTCTCCGGCCTCGCCGACGAGCAGGACGCTCGGCCCTCAGCCATTGGCCAGAGGTTGAAGACGGCAAAGCCGATGAAGAAGCCAAGGCGCCGGGATCGAATTAGGCGCCGGCCGAGGCCCTTCTGCTTACATGTGATCGATGGAGGGAAGCCCGTTTAACCTCTTCGGCGATCCGGATGAGTTCCGGGCGCGGATGGAGGAGCTCTCAGACCAGATGCAGTCCTCCCAGCGCGTCGCCTGGGCCGACAACGCGATCAAGCTCGCGGTCGAGATGACCGTCGCCTCGATCGCTCGGCTGGAGCTGACCGGCAACAGCGACGAACAGGCGATGCAGGTGCGCGATGCGATCCGCGTCCTCTTTCCCGAGTCGGTGACGCTGGTCCGCGAGGCCCGGGAAGGCCTTTCCTAGACGAATCTCAAACGGCCGGGGGCTAGCTAGAGCAGTTCGAGGCGCAGCTTGAGGACGCCGCCGCGACGCAGGGCGGCGGCCAAGAGCTCGACCGGCACCGCGATCACCAGGGCTGGGATTGCGACGAGGACGCTGATCGCCGCATCGAGTCGCCGCTGCCAGGCACGCCTCGCCGGCACCGAGCTCGCCCGTCCCAGCGCAGCGAGCGCCACGTTGCGGCCGAAGGTGACCGAGTTGAGAACCGTCTGCCACATCGCGGCGACTCCGGCAACCGGGCTCCAGCGCGCTGAGCGAAGCACCTGGTCGCGGTTGGCGGCCAGGCGGCGCACTGCCTCCGCAGTAAAAAGGTAATGGGCGCCTGGCTGCAGACCCGACCAGCCGGCGCCACCGAGCCAGGCCGAGAAGCCGTCGTGGTTGGCGATCCGCAGCGCTCCGCCGGAGCTCAGTCGGTCGAGCTCGTGCAGCGCCTGGGCGGCATCGGAGGCGGCACCGATCACCCCGAGCCCGCAGCTCTCGCAGCGACTGACCGGCCCGGCGAGGCCCGGCCGCGACCCGATCAATCCAAACAGCGGCTCACCGCAGGCGGGGCAGGGAGGATTTTCAGGGCCGGCGCCCGCCGCCAGCGGCACGACCTGCGTGTGCGCTTTTGTTCCCACCCCCGGTAGCGTACGCGCCGTGCAGCTCAGCGAGATTATGACCGCGGGTGTGATCACCAGCCCGCCGGAGGCCGAGGCCGTCTCGGTCGCCGCTCTGATGCGCGACCACAAGGTCGGCTCGGTGGTGATCGTTGACCAGGGCGACTCGCCGGTCGCGATGATCACCGACCGCGACCTCGCGGTGCGCGCTTTTGCCGAGCGCGCCGAGGCTGCAGCCAGCGTCGGCGATTTCGCCTCGCGGCCACTGGTATGTGGCGAGCCGGCGATGGAGCTCGATGAGGCGGCGGCGCTGATGGTCCAGCACCGCGTGCGTCGTCTGCCGGTTGTCGAGGCCGGCCGTTTGGTGGGCATCGTCACCCTCGATGACATCGCGGTGCGGACCGGCAACCTCGAGGTTGCCCAGCGGATGACCGCCGAGGTGATCGAGGGCGCCCTGCCCCAGTTCTACTTTCACGAGCGGGGCTGAGCGGTGGGCGCGGGCAAGGAGGCGACGCTGGCCTGGGAGAGTCGCTGGGCGCGTCCGGCTGGGCTGGCGACGCTCGCCGCGGTCGCGCTTCTCATTGCCTCGGGATCGCGATCGCTTCGATCAGCAGTGGCGGCGAAGCCGCGAGTCTGCGCTCGGTCCATGAACATGGCTCCTCGGTGACCCTCTCGGGTGCCCTGCAGGCAGCGGCCTTTGCCCTCCTGATCGCGCCACTGGTCTTTCTCTTTCGAGCCGCCTCGGCCCGCGCCCCCCAGATGCGCAAGCAGTTCCTCGGCCTTGTGATCGCGGCGCCGATCTTCCTCGCTGTCGCCTCGTTGCTGTATGTCGCCTCCGCCCACGACGCCGCCACGAGCTTCGTCGCCGGCAATTCGACGACCAGTCTCAGCGTTCCCGAAGCCTCACGCGAATGCGAATCCGAACGCAAGAACAACCCCTCCTCCTTCAAGGAAGAATTCGGCAACTCGAGCGGTTCCTCGAGCCAGGCGGCCAGCGGGTCCGGGGTGGCGTCGATTGAAGTCGGGCGCTGCGCGAAGACAAAGCGCGAAAAGACGATGCCAAAAACGCGATCAGTGAGCTTCCACGACGCTCGATCTCTGAAGCCTTTCGGATCGGCGGCGGGCTCGGGCTCGCATTCGCGCTGGCCTTTACGGCTGCCTTTACGCGATGAGGGTTGGCTTGCTCAGCCGCTTCTGGGGATCGCTGGGATCGCCCTCGGAGTCGCCGCGGCGCTCGGTCTACTTCCAGTTCTCGCTGATCTGGTTCATCTACTTCGGCCTGCTCGCCTGTCGGACGGCTGCCCGGCGGCCGTCCCCCCGCCTGGGCGGCCGGCGAAGCGGTGCCCTGGCCGACTCCGGGCCAGAAAGCCGCCGAGTCGCTCGCCGCTCCCGAGGCGGGTGAGCTCGAGGACGGCGGCGAGGAACTGCCGGGGCTGCCCGAGGGAAGCGAGGATGAGGCAGCGCCGCCGGCCCGCGCCCCGCGGCCAAAGAAGCGCAAGCAGCGCGACAGCGGCGAGCAGTGAGGTTCAGCCCAGCGGATTGAGGCCTGGAGGGGCCTCGGTTCCGGCACCGTGTGCGGCCTGGGCGCGGTTGCGTTGGGTGCGGATCTCGCTCATGATTCGCTCCAGACGTGGCTCCCGCGAGGTGTCGACGTGGCTCATCGCCGCGGCCACCGCCGGGTGGATCGCCGCGATCCGCTCGTGCATCGCCTGGGCGACCGCACGGTAGGTCGGGTGGCCCTCGCGCCCGGAGCGCAGCTCGATCAGATGCATCGCCTCGCGCGCGTTGAGGTCCAGCGTGTAGCGGATTCGGTAGGCCAGGCACAGGGCGTAGGGCGCCAGCTCGGTCAGTCCCTCCTCGGCCAGCCGCTCATACTCCGCCCGGGAGACCTCAAGTGCGCGCTCGAACTCCCCGCTGAGGCCGGCTTCGCTCGATCTCGGCCGGGATCCCGGCCCCCAGGTCTGGGCCCAGCGCCTGCCACTGGCAGGTCAGCATTCGGTGGCGCTGCAGATCCCGAAAGGCGCCGTAGTCAGAGACGATCTCAAAGCGGTAGCGCAGCGCCTCAAAGCCGCGCCCGGGGCGGTGGCGGCGGTTGGCCCGCTCGCCGATCAGCGCCGCGAGGAGCGCGGCGCGCTCCTCGCGGTCGAGCACGTCGAGGCGGGCGAGGATCTCCGTTTCGGGCGCCCGTGCGGACTCGAACAGGGAGGAGGCCAGGAGCGCGTCTTCGCTGCCATCGACGTGGATCAGCTCGACCGAGGGCGCATCGGCGCCCGGCCCACGGCGGTCAAGGCCAAGGCGCGCGACCCAGCGCTCGGTGCCCTCGCGGCGACGCTGCAGGTAGGAGACCCACTCGCCGCCTCGATCCGGGCGCTCGACCCGCGAGACGAAGCTCGGCATCACCACTTGGAGCTCGGCGAGAATCATCGCCCCGTAATCGCGCGCCTCCGGCAGCGGCGAGGCCATCAGCCGCATGATCAGTTGCTCATATGCCTGCCCGGAGGCATAGATGCCGACGTGGCTCAGGGTCGAGGCGGGCAGCAGGCCCCGCAAAAGGTCAAGCGACTTGGCGCGGATCGAGCGTCGCCAGGCTCCCTCGGGCTCGCTCTCACCGCGCGGCCAGCGCTCCGCCGCCCAGGCCTCGACTTGCTCCAGTGAGCGCGAGTAGATCGTGAAGAGCTCATCCATCGCGGCGCCGAAGCGGGGACCGAGGCGCTCGTCACGGTAATAGCGGTAACCGCCACCCTCCTCGATCGGTTGGTCGTAGGGGATGTAGCGGGTCGACTGCTCGAGGTAGGCGGCGAGGCGGCCACGCTGCAGCGCCTTGGTGAGGATGTTGGAGACCCACTCACAGGCAATGTGAGCACCGCCGACCTGAGCGATTGAGTCATCGCCGTAGCCGAGGAATACCCGCTCGTAGAGCTTCGCCGCGCGCTCGCCCTCCTCCTCATCGAAGGGGCGCCCGACGGAAGGCGCATCGGCGGCGAACTCCTCGAGGTAGAGTTGGCGGACGGTCCCGGAATAGCGTGAATAGCGGGCAAAAAGCGCTCCCTTGACTGTCTCTGGAAGGTTGACGAGGGCAAAGACAGGACGGTCGAGATTGGTGAAATGAGGAGTAAGAAGCGCCCGCTCCTCGGGGCTGAAGGTCTCGATTGGGTAGCGCACCGCCGCATCGTAGCCGGGTCTGCGGCGGGCTCCCCATGGATTCGCCGCGCGTGGCGGCTCAGTCCCGCAGGGCGGGGAGAATGGCGCATCAGGTCTGCGGCGGCGCTTTCAGCAGCTCGACGACGTGGCCCCCCGGGGCGAGCGCCTTGGAGCGCGGCGCCCCCCAGTATTCGCGGCGGCGCTCGACCTCAAAGCCGGCGGCGGCGAGGCGCCCGAGGGCCGCCTCGAAGTCGGGGACGACGATCGCCACGTGTCCCTGCGCGGGCACCGTCGGAGATGGGGTCGGCATCAGGTGGATCTGGGTCTTCTCGCGCTGCATCCAGGTGAACTCGGCGAGCGACTCGGGGGGCTCGACCTGCTTAAAGCCGGCCAGCCGCCAGAACTCGACCGAGCGCTCGACGTCCTCCGGCCTGACCTCGATGCCGACGTGCTGGAGCATCTGTCGAGGATAGGCCGCCTCAGAGGATCAGCGAGCCGACCAGGCAGGCGATGACGACGATCGCGGTCGACCAGGTGACCGCCTCGGCGGTCACCTACATGTCGAGGCCGTAGGCGTGGGCGACGACCATCGAGTTGATACCGGAGGGCATCACCGAGAGCAGGCGGTAGGCGGAGGGCAGCTCAATCAACGGCGCCGCCAGCAGCGTCAGCAGGGCCGGCATCACCGCCAGGCGCGAGACCAGCGAGAGCGCCACCGGCCGGGTCATCGGCGGAGGCATCGGCAGCTCGCCGTGCTCGGCGTTCTCGGCCAGGGTCGCACCGACGGCGAAGAAACCGAGCGGCAGGATCGCGACGAGCAGCGCCTGTGAGAGGTCGACCGCGACCTGGGGCGCCAGGGCACGCGGCGCCAGCAGCCCGGCGATCGCCGCGTAGAGAGGCGGGTTGCGGGTGAGGAAGGCTCGCAGGCGCTGGCGCGGCGTCTCCCCGCCTTCGTGCCGAAGGCGGCGCCGACCGCGAAGGCGCCGAGCATCAGGCCCGGCCCGGTCACGAGCACGTCGTAGAGGACCGCGGTCGAGAGCTGGTCGTGGCCGAGCAGGGCGACGGTCAGCGGGTAGCCGAGGTAGCCCGTGTTGACGCTCAGCACGGTGCAGATCACCGCCCCGGTCTGCGGTCGGGACAGACGCAGAACTCGGCTCGCCACCCACCAGGCGAAGAGCGAGGCGAGCGCAGAGGCGATCAGCGCGAGGCCGAGGCCGATGCCATGGGCGAGGTCGATCTGGGCTGCAGCCAGGTTGAAGAAGATCACCGGCGGCAGCAACGCGTAGAGCATCAGGACCAGGATCTGACGCGCCGCCAGCGCCGCCTCCCGCGGCCGCCGTCGCTCCGCCCAGACTCCGGCTCCGGTCCCGGCCGCGATCGCCACAGCTGTGAGGAGGACGTCCATCGGCGGACCTTCTCAGGTCTGGCCAGTTGAGCGGGCCGGGGCTACAGTGGGCTGCGATGAGGGGATATAGACCGCTCCTGATCGCAGCGATCCTGGCGCTGCCGTTCGCCCTGACCTTCGATGGGCGGCGCTTCCACCTCCCCGCTCAGGTCACCGTCCCGGAAGCTCCTGATCCTGACCGGGAGCGCAAGAGTCAATCGGCACTTCCATGTCCGGATCAGGGTGAGATGCGTCGGCCCGGCCGGTTTCCTCTGCACAGGAGGCGCGTCACTTTCGCGTCACGTGATCGTCCGCAACCGCGGTTCCGGGTTTCAGCTTCCGATAACCGTCCTGCGCCGATTCGAGTTGAGGGCAGGTCACGCCCGGGCAATTCGGCTGGAGATCATGAGGTCGATCCGGCGTCCCAGGGACGAGCATGCCGGCGCCGCTTGGGTCGAGGCGGAATTCTGGGAGCCCGAGGCAAAACGGGCGATTCTGCTGCACTGGCCGCGACTGGCGGCCCCTCAGTGAGGCTCCCCGCGGCTAGGCGTACAGCGCCTCGATCTCGGTTTCGTATCGGCGCTCGATCGGTCGTCGTTTGAGCTTCAGGGTCGGCGTCAGCTCCTCGCCGCCGGGCTGCCATTCGCCGGGGATCACCGTGTAGCGCTTGATCTGCTCGACCCGCGAGAGACGTTGGTTGGCGGCCGCGACGGCGAGGGCCACCTCCTCGACGATCGCCGCGTCATCGGCATCGGCGCCGCGAGCGGCGAGCGTCTCGAGGTCGAGGGTGATCAGGGCGACGTTGTAGGGGCGGCGGTCGCCGATCGCGACGACCTGGGCGATCAGCGGCGAGGCCGCCTTCACCTTCGCCTCGATATTGGCGGGCGACATGTTCTTGCCGGCTGCGTTGATGATCAGCTCCTTCTTGCGATCGACGATCTTCAGGTAGCCGGCCTGGTCGAATTCGCCGACATCGCCGGTCATCAGCCAGCCGTCCTCGGTGAGCGCCTCGGCGCTCCTTTCGGGCATGTTGCGGTAGCCCTTCATCACCTGTGGCCCGCGCACCATGATCTCGCCGTCCTCGGCGAGGCTCACCTCGGTGTCGGGCAGCGGCGGCCCGACGGTCCCGACCCGGACTCGCCCGGGCGGGTTCAGCGTCGCCAGCGCGCTGGTCTCCGACATTCCCCAGGTCTCGCAGATCTCGATCCCGATCGCGAGGAAGAATTCGAGCACCTCCGGGGGAGTCGGCGCGGCCCCGATCAGAAACGATTCGACTTCGTCGAGGCCGAGCAGCTGGCGGATTTTCGAGAAGACCTTCTCGTCGGCGCCGTCCCATTCGGCCTGCAGCTCGGCGGGGATCGCGTCCCTGCCGCCGCCCTCCACATAGGAGGCGACCCAGCGCCGGCCGATCTCCATCGCCCACTCGGTGCGCTCGCGTTTCTCGGCGTCCTGCTCGGCCGCCATCGCCGTCTCCAGTGCCGCCTTCAGTTTCTCCCAGATCCGCGGCACACCTCCCCAGCCGGTCGGCCTCACCTCGATCGAGTAGGCGACCATCTGGCGCGGGTCCGGGCAGCAATGCACGCAGGTCCCGAAGAGCATCTGCCCGTAGTGAATCGCCCAGCGGTCGGCGATGTGGGCGCTCGGCAGGAAGGTGATCGAGCGCCCTCCTGACGCGACCCCGCGGACCTTGTGGCAGGCGCGCCAGACGCCGAGCATGTTGGCGTGGGTGAGTTGAACCCCCTTCGGCGGCCCGGTTGTGCCCGAGGTGTAGATCAGGCAGAGGACATCCTCGGGGTCGACCGCACGCCAGGCGGCCTCGAAGTCGAAGTCCTCGACGCCGAGCGCCTCCAGTTCCTCGACCGAGATCGCTCCCTGCGGCGCCTCGCCGTCGATGACGACGACGTGCTCAAGTGTCTCGATGCGCTCCTTTGCCTCGAGCACCCGATCGAGGAACTCCCGCTCGGTGACGATCACCCGGTTCGCAGCGTCGGCGACCAGGTACTCGATCTGCTCCGGCGAGGAGGTGTTGTAGACCGAGAAGCAGGTTGCGCCGAGATGCATCGCGGCCGTGTCGGTGAGCTGAAAGCCGGGCCGATTGACGAGCATGAAGCCGACCGTGTCACCGCGGCCGACCCCGAGCGCCGCCAATCCGGCGGCGCGCTTGCGCACCGCTTCGGCGTACTCGGCGAAGCTCGCCTCGTAGTCAGTGTCCTTGAGTCGCAGCGCCGGCTCGGAGGCCCGCTCCGTCGCGGTGATCTGAAACGCCTCGCACATCGTCGCGGCGTCAAGGGCGGCGGGGCGGGCCTCCGAGCTGACCTCGGCTGTTTCACTCGGCTCCACGCTCACCCCGACCCTATCGCTGCCCGTTCCAATAAACCACCGCCGTTCGCTTCGCGCTCCGGGGGCACCGGCAGCGCGCGGTCCGCCGAGAATCCAAGCGTGATGCTCGATCGGTAGCCGGCCCGGGGGCGTCAATATCGGGACTGATCCCTCGCGCGCTTGCTTGCCCCGCTCAGAAAAGCGATGCACCGGCGTGCTGGGCGAAATCGACCAGCGGCTGGGGGATGACGCCGAAGACGATGACCGCGGCGGCAGCCAGCAGGGCGGGGAGGAGGATGTTTGGACGGCGTCCGGCGTCGGGGTCGATCGGGTCGGCCTCCGGCGAGGCACCGGCGATCGCCGGCGTGCCGATCGGCGCCTCTCCCGCTTCCATCCACATCGCCGCCACCACCCGCAGGTAGTAGGCAAGCGAGATCATCGTGCCGACCGCGATGAAGACCGCGAGCCAGGTGTAGTTGCCTTCGACCAGCGCCTCGATCAGATAGAGCTTGCCGATGAAGCCCGCGGTCGCCGGCATCCCGGCGAGGCCGAGCATCGAGATCGTCAGCGGCCAGGCGAGCAGCGGCCGCTCGCGGCCCAGACCCTGGACCGAGCGGACGTCATCGCCGAATGGTGTCTCGCGCTCCCGGGCGACGATCACCGAGAAGGCCGCCAGGTTCATGAACGCGTAGACGGCCAGGTAGAAGACCAGGGCGTTGACACCGGCTTCGCTGGCGACGACCAGTCCGCCGAGGATGTAGCCGGCCTGAGCGACGCCGGAATAGCCGAGCATCCGCTTCAGCGAGCTCTGGGCCAGCGCGCCGACGTTACCGACCACGATCGAGATCGCGGCGAGGGCGGCGAGTGCCGGTTGCCAGTCGCTGGCCTGTTGGATCAGGGCGACATCGAAGAAGCGGACAAATACGGCGAAGGCGGCGGCCTTGGTGGCAACCGCCATGAAGCTCGTCACCGGCGTGGGCGCGCCCTGGTAGACATCGGGCGTCCACTGGTGGAAGGGCGCGATCGAGGTCTTGAAGGCGAGCCCGACCCCGGCCATCGCGATCCCGATCAGGACCAGGGGGTCGTGCAGCAAACCGGTTTGGCCGATTCCCTTGGCGATCCCGGCGAACTGGGTTGAGCCCGAGCCCCCGTAGAGGAAGGCCATCCCGTAGAGCAGGGTCGCCGAGCCGAGCGAGCCGACGATCAGATACTTGAGCCCCGACTCGAGCGACTTCTCGCGCCGCATGTCGGTCGCGCAGAGGATGTAGAGCGGGATCGAGAGCGTCTCGATCGCGACGAAGAACGTGACCAGGTTCTGCGCCTCGGAGAGCAGCACCATGCCGAGCACCGAGCCGAGCAGCAGCGCGTGGTACTCGCCCTCGCCGGCCTGCTCCACCGCCGGCTCGCGAATCGAGAGGAAAACGCTGAAGGCGGCGGTCAGCATCGCGATCATCGAGATCGAGATCGCCAGGTCATCAAGGCGCAGGGCGCCGCTGATCAGGTCGGTCGGTTCGTTCCAGTGTCCGACCATCAATCCCGCGGCCGCGCCGAGGACGACGATCGTCAACGGTCCCGTCGCCTCTCGGGTCGGTCTGAAGACCCCGGCTAGGAGGACGACGCAGATCCCGGCGGTCAGCGCGATCACCGGCGCCAGGGCGCCGTAGTCGATATGGGGGGCGTTGAAGGCGGCGATCATCGCTGCGCCAGGGTCGCCGTAGGTTCGGGGGTCCCGGTCGCCGCGGCGACGCTCTGCTGGACCGAGGGGTCGGTCCGCTTGAGGATCAGCTGCGGATAGAGCGCAAGCCCAAGGATGCAGAGCACGAGTGGGGCGAGGACGAGACCGTCCTTGAGTGAGATCTCGCGCGAGAGGATGCCGTCGGGCTTGCGGTTGTGCATCGTGCGCTGGTAGAGGCGCAGCGCGTAGTAGGCCGACATCGCGACGCCGGAGATCGCGACGAAGGCGAAGACGATCTTCGCGTTGAAGAGCCCGTTGAGAATGTAGAACTCTCCAATGAAGTTGGCCGAACCGGGCATCGCCAGGGTTGCCAGGGTGACGATCAAAAAGAGCGCGGCTAGCACCGGCGCCTTGAACGCCATCCCACCCATCTCCCGCACGTCCTCGGTGCCCGAGCGCTCGGCGATGATCGCGACGATCACGAACAGCGGCGCGACGACGAGTCCGTGGTTGACCATCTGCAGGATCGCACCGTCGGCGCCGTCGGCCCGCAGGGCGAAGATCCCGGCGGTGATGAAGCCGAGCTGGGCAACCGAGGAGTAGCCGGCGATCAGGCGCACGTTGGTCTGGGTGAAGGCCATCACCGAGCCGTAGAGGATCGAGGCGAGCGCGATCACCAGGACCACCTCCTGGAATTCGACCGTGGCGGCCGGGAAGAGCGGCAGCACGATTCGCAGGAAGCCGTAGGCGCCGACCTTGGCCAGCACGCCGGAGAAGACCGCCAGCGCCGGCAGTGGCGCCGCCCGGTAGGCGTCGGGCATCCAACCATGGAGGAGAAAGGCGGGCATCTTGACCAGGAAGGCGGCGGCAAAGAACCAGAAGATCCAGCGCTGGCTGCCGGCGCTCAACGGGTGTTTGGAGAGTTCGGCGATCGAGAAGGTGATGTGGCCGCCGTGGGCGGCGATGATCGCTGTCGCGATCGCCCCGACCAGCATCAGCAGCGAGCCGATCAGGGTGTAGATGATCATCTTCAGGGTCGCCGCCGCAGCGCTCGGGCCGCCCTCGCGGTCGGTGCCCCAGGCACCGAAGAGGAAGTAGAACGGGATCAGCATCAGGTCGAAGAAGAGGACGAAGAGCAGCAGGTCCTGGGCGAGGAACGAGCCCAGGGTGGCGGTCTCACCGAGCAGCATCATCAGGAAGAAGAGGTGGGGCCGGTGCTGATCACGGAAGGCGGCGAAGGCGGTGGCCGCCGTCCAGAGGACCGTGGTCAGCAGGACAAGAAAGACGTTGAGGCCATCGATGCCAAGGCTGTAGTTGACCCCGAGGCCGGAGATCCAGCTGACGTCGACGCTGTCCTGCAGGCCGCTGGTGCTCGAATCGAACCCGCAGAGCAGCGAGATCGCGATGCCGAGGGTGACGAGGGCGCCGAGTGTCGCCCACCAGCCGGCCCAGCGCCTCGGTCCGAAGAGGCCGATCAGGCCAAAGGCGAGCGGTGTCCAGAGCAGCGCGTTGATCATGAGGAGGTGATCAGGAAGTAGAGGGCAAGACCGGCGAAGCCGGCGATCAAGAGCAGCGCATAGCTGCGGACGAAGCCGCTCTGGATCGCACGCACGACGCCACCGGCGCCGCCGACCGTCTCGCGGGTACCGCTGATCAGGCCGTCGACCACAAAGCGCTCGAAGGTGTCGTTGGCGAAGCGCCCGACGGCCAGCGCCGGGCGGACCACGAGGATCTCGATCGCCTCGTCGAAGTACCACTTGTTGACGAGGAAGGTGTGCAGCGCCCCGAAGCGGCGAATCAGCGCCGCCGGCGTCTGCGGCCGCGCCACGTAGAGCCAGTAGGCGATCCCGATGCCGCTCAGCGAGATCGCGGCGCCAATCGCAAGGCCGGCCCAGCTGGCGCCGACCGAGGGCTCGATCGTGCTCAGGGGCGAGTCGGCGAAGACCGGTCGCAGGAAGTTGGTGATCATCGCGTCGACCCCAGGGACCTGGACCAGGCCGGCGAAGAGCGCGAGAAAGGCGAGCACCCCCATCGCGACCCGCATCGGCGCCGATTGCTCGGCGATGTGGTGCTCGGCCCCCGGAAAGCCGACGTCTGTGTCCTCCTCTTCGCCGCTGGCGGGGTTGAAGGGATGAGCGTGGTGGACATGGCCCGTGTCGATCAGCTCCTGGGCCTCCTTGCAGGGCTTGCCGGGAAGGACGCGGAAGATCAGCCGGAAGGTGTAGATCGCGGTAAGCAGGGCGCCGAAGTAGCCGAGCACGGTGAAGATCTCATACATCCCGCCGCGCGCGGTCGCGTAGGCGAGGATCTCGTCCTTGGAGAAGAAACCCGAGGTCCCGGGAAAGGCAGCCAGCGCCAGACCGCCACAGAGCATCGTGATCGAGGTGAAGCGCATCGCCTTGCCGAACCCCCTCATGTCGTCGATGTTCTGGTTGTTGGCCATCGCGGCGATGATCGAGCCGGCGGCCATGAAGAGCAGCGCCTTGAAGAAGGCGTGGGTCATCAGGTGGAACATCCCGGCCGAGTAGGCGCCGATCGAGACGCCCATGATCATGTAGCCGATCTGGCTCATCGTCGAGTAGGCGATCGCCCGCTTTAGGTCGGTCATCACCAGGGCGATCGTGCCGGCGACCAGCAGCGTCGCCAGACCGGTGAAGGCGGCGATGTCGGCGGCGGTCGGGGCGAGCACAAAGAGGATGTGGGTGCGGGCGATCAGGTAGACGCCGGCGGTCACCATCGTCGCCGCGTGGATCAGTGAGGAGACCGGCGTCGGGCCCTCCATCGCGTCGGGCAGCCAGGTGTGCAGGGGTAGCTGCGCGGACTTGGCGAAGGCACCGACCAACAACAGCAGGCAGATGGCCGTCACCGACCACTCGTTTGTGTGGAAGACGTGCGGCGCCTTGGCGAAGACGGTGCCGTATTCGAAGCTGCCGATTTCGCGGAAGATCAAGAAGGCGGCGAGCACCAGGCCGATGTCGCCGACGACGTTGATCACGAAGGCCTTCATCCCCGCCCGGGTCGCCGTCGTGCGGCGATACCAGAAGCTGATCAGCGCGTAGGAGGCAAAGCCGACGAAGGCCCAGCCGACGATCAGCAGCACGAAGTTGCCGGCGAGGACGAGCAGCAGCATCGAGAAGACGAAGAAGTTGAGGTAGCTGAAGAAGCGGTGGTAGCCCTGATCGGACTGCATGTAGCCGAATGAGTAGAGGTGGATCAGGGTCGAGACGCCGGTGACGACGAGGACCATGAAGACCGAAAGCGGGTCGACGAAGATGCCGAGCTTGATGTTGAGCCCGGCGACGCTGGCGTAGTCCCAAAGCGAGGAGGCGTGGTGGCGGGCATCGGGCGATTCGCCGAGCAGGCAGACCAGGGTCGCGATCCCGCAGAGGAAGGCGAGGGCGATCGCGAGGGTGCCGATCGCTCCGGCGGCGCGGGCCGGGATCACTCGGAAGCCGAGGCCGATCGCGAGGGTGCCGAGCAGCGGGAAGAGCAAGACCAACCAGGCCCAGGCCGTGGCGCTCATCCCTTCAGCTCCCGTAGCTGGTCGACGTCGAGCGGCAGCCGGCGGCGGAAGATGGCGACGATCAGACCGAGGCCGACGACCACCTCACAGGCGGCGACGACCATGACCACGATCGCGAAGACCTGCCCCTGCTGGTTGCCGACCATGCGGCTGAAGGCGACGAGCGCCAGGTTGCCGGCGTTCAGCATCAGCTCGAGGCAGAGCAGGATCACGACCGGACTGCGGCGGATCAGGATCCCCATCGCGCCGATCGCGAAAAGCAGGCTGGAGAGGACGATGTACCAGTCGATGTTCATCCGCCACCGCCGGCGGGTGGGGCGACCGGCTCTTCTGCGCGGCGCGACCCTGGCCGCGGGCGCTGCTCGCCAGCGGCGATCCGCTTGCCGGCGAGCACCACGGCGCCGACGGCGGCGAGCAAGAGCAGGATCGAGGAGGCCTCAAAGGGCAGCAGGAACCTTTCCAGCAGCAGGTGGCCAATCTGGGCGGGATCTCCGAAGCCGGGCTTGACGTCGGGGCCCTCGCTGCCGAGCGCCATCAGCGACGAGCTCAGCACGGCGACCGAGAGCTCGACGAAGAGCGCGACGCCGAGCGCCGGCGCCAGGAAGCGCTGGCCGGGGATCGGCTCCCAGGCCGACTCGGTCGAGCCGCCGACGTAGGCGACGACGAAGACATAGAGGACCATCACCGCGCCGGCGTAGACGACGACCTGGGCGGCGGCGACGAAAGCCGAGGAGAGCAGCAGGAAGAGGACCGCGAGCGAGAAGAGGTGGACGATCAACGCCAGCACCCCATAGAAGGGGTTGCGCATCGCGACGACGCCCAGGGCGCCGCCCAGGGCGCCGATCGCCGCGAGGAAGAAGAGAACTGCTTCCACGCTGCTACTCGCCCTCGCTTTTGAGCGGCGTGCGCTCGAGCGGCTCGGCGAGCAGCATCTCCTTGGTGAAGATCAAATCATCGCGGGAGTAATCGGCCATCTCGTAGTCGTGGCCCATCGTGATCGCGTCGAAGGGACAGGCGATCTCGCAGTAGCCGCAGAAGATGCAACGCGAGAGATTGATCTCATAGACCGCGGCGTAGCGCTCGCCGGCCGAGACCCGCTCACCGGGGATGTTCTCGGCGGCGACGACGCGGATGCAGTCAGCCGGACAGGCGGCGGCGCACAGCGAGCAGCCGACGCACTTCTCAAGTCCCGTGTCCTCGAACTTATGCAGTTTGTGGCGGCCGCGAAAGCGCGGGTAGACCGGCGTCTTCTCCTCGGGATATTGGATCGTCATCGGTCCCTCGATCAGGCGCGCCATCGTCGTCTTCAGCCCACGCAGGGTCTCGCCGAAGGCGCGGTAGGCGCCGCCCACCCCGCCTGGGTCCGGCCCGCGCTGGACCTCGATCACATCGTCGTCCTTGAGGTAGGCAAACTCGCCGCTCACGTGACCACCACCAGGGTCGCGGTGACCAGCACGTTGAGCGTCGCCAGGGGCAGCAGCACCTTCCAGCCGAGGCTCATCAGCTGGTCATAGCGCAGGCGCGGCAGGGTCGCCCGCACCCAGATGAAGAGGAAGACGAGGCAGAAGATCTTGACCAGCATCCAGATCGGATCAAGCCAACTCGGCCCCGGCCCCATCCAGCCGCCGAGGAACATCGCCGCGGCGACGCCGGAGACGACGATGATCTCCAGGTACTCGACCATCAGGAAGCTGCCGAACCGCATCCCGCCGTACTCAGTCATGAATCCCTGCACCAGTTCGGCGTCGGCCTCTGGCATGTCAAAGGGCGTGCGGTTGGTCTCGGCAAAGCCGGCCAGCATGAAGATCACAAAGCCGACGAACTGGGGCACGATGAACCACATCTGCCCCTGGGCGCGGACGATGTCAACCAGGGAGAGCGAGCCGCCCATCATGATCACGCCGAGCAACGCCAGTCCCATCGAGACCTCGTAGGAGATCAGCTGAGCGGCGCCCCGCATCGCCCCGAGCAGGCTGTATTTGGATCCCGAGGACCAGCCGCCGAGCAGCAACCCATAGAAGCCGATCGAGCCGACCGCGAAGAAGTAGAGGATTCCGATCGGGACGTCGATTCCGTAGAGGCCAACGCCGTCCTGAACGTCGCCGAAGGGGATGATCGCCAGTGCCATCACCCCGGCCAGGACCGGCAGCAAGGGGCCCAGCACGTAGAGCATCGGGATCGCGTTGGCAGGCCGGAAGCCCTGCTTGGAGATCAATTTGAAGAGGTCGGCGAGCGGCTGCAACAAGCCAAAGGGTCCGACCCGGTTGGGGCCGTAGCGGTGCTGAAAGCGACCGATCAGCTTGCGCTCGACGACCGTCATCACCGGCACGATTCCGAAGATCACGGCAAAGATCACGATCGACTTGACGACCATGATCCAGGTCGCTTCGACGAAGCTGGTGTCGGCGAGCGCGATCACCGGTCGACCTTGGTGACCTCGACCGAGACCGGGGATCCGTTGAGCAGACCATTCGCGTTCGCCTCTTTGGTCCCCTCGATCAGGAACACGGTGCCCTCGGCGATTCGCTCCTTGACGTCAACCCTGGCGCTGAGGCTCGAGCCGTTCTGTGAGACCTTGACCTGATCGCCGATCTTCAGCCCGCGGCGCTCGGCGTCGGCCACAGACATCTCAAGCCGCTGGCTGGGCGCCAGGAACCGAAGCGGCGGGTTGAGCTCGGTGATCGCCCCGACCCAGAGGTCGCGGTAGGTGCCGAGCACCAGGCTGGAGTTTGAGCTCCTCGAAGCGGGCGGGCCTGATCGGGCCGGCGGCGCAGCCGATTGCGGCTCCCTCGAGCCGGGCTGATCGCTGGCCATGGACCCGGGTCGATCATCGGCCACCGTCGGGCGCAGGGACGCCGCGGGGCGCTCCTGCCAGCGGATCCCGCGACCGCCGATTTCCGCGTCGCTGAGCTTCGAGTAGATCGGGGCCGCGTCGCTGAGCGCGGCGAAGGCCGAGGGTTGGGAGGAAACACCGGTGTCGTGGCCGAGGGCGAGGGCCAGCTCGGCAAGGATGCCCCAGTTCGGGCGGATCTCGCCGGGCCGCGCAGCCGAGGGGCGGACCCGCTGCAGGCGCCCGTCGGGGTGGGTCACCGTGCCGTCTTTCTCGGCATGGGTCTCGAGCGGGAAGACGACATCGGCCGCGGCGCTGGTCGCCGTCTCAAAGGTCGAGAAGACGATGAGGTGATCGGCCGCGGCGAGGGCCTCCTTCCAGGCGGCCGTGTCGGGGAAGTCGCGGATCGGGTCAACGCCGAAGAGCAGCAGGGAGCTGATCTCGCCGGAGATCAATCCGGCACGGATCTCCTCGGTGCCGCGGCCGCGCCTGGTCTCGGTCAGGCCGGGGCCGGCGTCGGGCAGACAGCCGGCCTCGCGCAGGCCGCGGGCATTGGCGAACTCGGGCACCTCGAGCAGCCCCGCACCCTCGGCCTCGCCGACGCCGAGCGCGGCGGCGAGGTCGAGGAGGGCCTCGAGCGCGCCCTTGCCCTCGCGCGCGATCCGCTCACCCCAGATGATCAGGACCTTCTTGGGGTGCTCGCCGCCGACGCCGGCGGCCCGCAGGGCGCCGGCCAACGGCGTGGCGACGTTCTCGGCTCCGCCGAGCGCGGCCGCGAGCTCGGCGAGGAGGTGGGTCGCCTCCCCCGGGGCGTAGCGGGCGATCGCCTCGGCGCCGCCATCGAGGGTCGTCGGGCGCTCGGTCGCCAGCGCCAGTCGGGCGCCGTTGCGACGCATCGCCTTGCGGATCCGCAGGTCGAGGATCGGCGAGCTGTGGAGGGGATCGGTGCCAAGCACAAGGATCACGTCGGCCTCGTCGATATCGCGGACCTTGGCCGAGAGCTCCGGCTGAGCCAGGCGCACCAGTGCCTCGCGGTGCGCTCCACCCGAGACGCGCGAGTCGATGTCGGTCGAGCCGAGCGCCTCGCGCAGGATTCGCTGGACCAGATAGCCCTCCTCATTGGAGGCATCACCGAGAATCGCCGCCGCCGAGCCGCCGGCTTTCAGTCCCTGCGCGGCGCGCCCGATCGCGGTCTGCCAGTCGGTCGCCACGCCGCCTTTGAAGCGGGGCTCGGTGATCCGCTGCTCAGCGCCGAACATCTCAAAGCCGTAGCGACCGCGGTCACAGAGCCAGCCGTCGTCGACCTCGGGGTTCTCGCGGGCGATCACCCGTTTGACCTGCTCGTCGCGGACGGTGAAGCTGAGGTTGCACTGGCTCGGACACAGCGTGCAGACCGAGCCCGCCTGCTCGATGTCCCAGGGCCGCGCGCGGAAGCGATAGGTGTAGCTGGTCAGGGCGCCAACCGGGCAGAGGTCGGTGATGTTGCCGTGGAAGGGCGCGATGTAGGGGCGGTCATCGAAGGTGCCGACGAAGGTGCGATCACCGCGCTCGAGCAACTGCAGCTGCTCGTCCTCGGCGACCTCCTGGCTGAAGCGCACGCAGCGGTAGCAAAGGATGCAGCGCTCGCGGTCGATCGCGACCAGGGGCGAGAGCTCGATCGGCTTCTCGAAGTGGCGCTTTTGGTCGCTCATCCGACTCTTCCCGGGGCCCCAGCCCATCGAGATGTCCTGCAACGGGCACTCGCCGCCTTTGTCGCAGACCGGGCAGTCCAGCGGGTGGTTGACGAGCAGGAACTCGACCACCGCGCTCTGGGCGTGTTTGACCTGATCGGTGCGGGTGTGGACGACCATCCCATCGCGCACCGGGGTCGAGCACGAGGTCTGCAGTTTCGGGATCCCCTCGATCTCGACCAGGCACATGCGACAGGCGCCGACCGGCGCGCCGAGCTTTGGCTCATAACAGAAGACCGGGATCTCGACGTCGCCGCGCTTGGCCGCGTCGTGGAGCATCTCACCCTCGATCGCACTCACCTCGCGACCGTCGATGATCAGGGTGATCTCCTTGGCGGCGCTCATCTCGAGGCCCCGAGGGTCTCGAGATGAGCGCGAACCGCCTCCTCGCGCCCGGTCGGGATGCCGGTTTCGCCGGCCTCGGCCATCACCTGCTCGAACTCGTCGCGAAACTTGCGCACCATCGCTCCGACCGGCATCGCCATCGAGTCGCCGAGCACACAGAGGCAGTGGCCGATGATGTTTTCCTGGACCGAGGCGACGATGTCGAGATCCATCGGAGTCGCCTCGCCGCGCACCACCCGTTCGAGCATCTTCACGGTCCAGTTCGTCCCCTCGCGACAGGGTGTGCACTTTCCGCAGGACTCGTGGTGGTAAAAACGCGCCGTGCGCAGCGCCATCAACGGGATCGAGACGCGGTCATCGGCGACGATCACCGAGCCCGATCCGAGCATCGAGCCAGCTTCGGCCATCGCCTCGAAGCTGTAGGGCAGATCAAGACCCTCCTCGGCGGTGAGCACCGGAGAGGAGGAGCCGCCGGGGTAGAAGGCCTTGACCTCGTGGCCGGGCTCGGGGCCGCCGGCGAGGTCATAGATCAGCTCGCGGGTCGGAATCCCCAGCTCGACCTCGTAGTTCCCGGGTCGGCGCACGCAGCCTGAGATCGAGACGACCTTGGTCCCCGGCGATTGTTCTGTGCCGTAGCTTCGGAACCACTCGGCTCCATGGGCGATGATTCGCGGCACGTTGGAGAGCGTCTCGACGTTGTTGATCAGCGTCGGCCCCCCGTAGAGACCCTGCACGGCGGGAAAGGGTGGCTTCAGTCGCGGGTTGCCGCGCTTACCCTCAAGTGCGTCGAGCAGAGCCGTCTCCTCGCCGCAGATGTAGGCGCCGGCCCCGCGATGGACGACCAGCTCGAGGTCGCGGTGGGTGCCGAGGATGTCGGCGCCCAGATAGCCCGCCTCGTAGGCTTCGGCGACCGCGGCGTCGAGGATGTCGGCCTGCAGGTCATACTCACCGCGGATGAAGATGAATGCGTGGCCGGCATCGGCGGCGAGGGCGGCGATCGCGATTCCCTCGATTAGCTGGTGCGGGTTTCGTTGCATCAGCTCGCGGTCCTTGAAGGCGCCCGGCTCGGACTCATCAGCGTTGCAGCACAAATACTTCGCCATATCGCCGCGGGGCAGGAAGGAGGCCTTTTTGCCCATCGAGAAGCCGGCGCCCCCGCGCCCCCGCAGGCCCGACTCTTCGAGCTCCTTGAGGAGCTCATCCGCCTCGAGCTCGCGGTAGGCCTTTTCCAGCGTCGCGTAGCCGCCGTAGCCCTTGTAACCGTCGAGGGTACGCAGAGCCGGGTCCTCGGCGTGCTCGAGCAGGACTCGGGTCTCAGGCATTGACGTCCCCGGCCAGCGGCCGCCGCTCGAGGGCCTTCGCGGGCAGCGGCTCGGTGCCGCCTAGCAGTTGCTCGATCGCCGTCGCCGCCTCGGACTCCTCCAGGGGCCCGAAGTAACGCTCATCGATTGAGGCCATCGGGGCGATATCGCAGGCACCCAGGCACTCAAAGCCGGTCACAAAGACGTCCTCAGAACCCTCGGCGGCGGCGCGGAACGCATCGAGGAGCCGATCGCCACCGCGCATCCAGCAACTGATGTTGGTGCAGACGGCGACCTTGTGGCTGCCGACCGGATCGGTATGCAGCAGGTCATAGAAGCTCGCAACCGACTCCAGGTAGGCCGGGGTCACGCGCATCACCGCGGCGGCCTGGCGAATTCCCTCTGGGGTGCACCAACCGTAGCGGCGCTGCACGGCCCAAAGCGCCGGGATCGAGGCCGATTTGCGGTCCGGATAGCGGCCCATCAGCTCGACGATGTGTTCGTGCAGCTCCTCTGGGCAGCCGACTTCGTGGAGCTCGGGGACGGCCTCGGGCGAGCGGTCGGGAACTCGCCCCGAGGTCAGGGCGGCGTCAACTGGAAGCTCAGCCAAGGTGGGCCTCGGTCGCGGGAGAGCCGCCCATGCTCGCGCTCATCGATCGACCCCGCCGAGGATCGGGTCGAGCATGCCGAGGCTGGCGATCATGTCGGCGATATAGCTGTCGGTGGCCATGTCGCGAAACGACTGCAGGTTGACGAAGGAGGGGTCACGGATATGGACGCGAGCCGGCTTGGAGGAGCCGTCGGCGAGGACAAAACAGCCGAGCTCCCCGCGCGGGCTCTCGATCGCGTAGTAGACCTCTCCGGGGGCCACCCGGTAGCCCTCGGTGACGAGCTTGAAGTGATGGATCAGCGACTCCATCGAGGTCGGCAGCTCTGAACGCGGAGGCAGCACATACTTGCGGTCATCGGCGATGAAGGGGCCCTCGGGCAGGCCCTCGAGCGCCTGCTCGATAATTCGTGTCGACTCGATCATCTCCGCGACCCGCACCCGATAGCGGTCGTAGTTGTCGCCGACGGTCCCGACCGGAATCTTGAACTCGAACTCCGGATAGGCGAGGTAGTCAAAGGCCTTGCGCAGGTCCCAGGGCTCTCCGGCGGCGCGCAGCAGGGGTCCGGTGACGCCGAGCTCCAGCAGCCGCTCGCGGGGCACGATGCCGACCCCCTTGGTGCGCGAGAGGAAGACCTCATTGCGGTCAAGCAGGGCTTGGTATTGGCCGACCCGGATCGGCATGTCATGGATGAAGGAGCGCAACTTCCCCTCGAAGCCGAGCGGGATGTCCTCGATCACGCCGCCGACCTGGAAGTAGCGGGTGTGCATCCGTTGGCCGGTCGCCATCTCGAAGAGGTCGAGAATCCGGTCGCGCTCACGGAAGCAGTACCAGAGCATCGAGACCGCGCCCAGATCAAGCGCTGTCGTCCCCAGCCAGACGAGATGGGAATGAATGCGGTTCAACTCGAGGAAGATCGTGCGCAGATATTTGGCCCGCGCCGGGATCTCGAGGTCGACCAGCCGCTCGACCGCGCCGCAGAAGGCCTCCATCTGGAAGAAGTAGGAGACGTAGTCCATGCGCTCGACGAAGGGGATTACCTTCCAGTAGCTCTTGTCCTCGCAGGACTTTTCGATGCCCGTGTGGACGTAGCCGATCACCGGCTTTAGGTCCCTGACCACCTCGCCTTCGAGGTCGACGATCAGGCGCAGCACGCCGTGGGTCGCGGGGTGATGGGGCCCGACGTTGACCGTCATCACCTCCGTCGTGCGCTGCTCGCTGAGGCTCGCCAGCTCAGCCATAGTTGCGCTCGTTGTAGGTGAAGGTCACCGGCTCGCCACCAACTGGGAAATCGCGCCGCTGGGGCCAGCCGACGTAATCGTCGGGGAGCAGGATGCGGGTCATGTCGGGATGGCCCGCGAAGCGGATCCCAAAGAAATCAAAGACCTCGCGCTCCTGGAACTCAGCGGTCGGGAACAGCTCGACGCAGGAATCGATTTCTGGCAGCTCATCGATGCTGGCGGACTCAGCCAGCATCGCTTTCACCCTGAGGCGCTCGACTCGGTCGCGGTTGAGCAGCTCGTAGTGCACTCCAAAGCGCGGCTCCGCGGGAAGGTAATCAGCGGCGTGCAGGCTGGAGAGGAAGCGGTAGCCCTGGCCGGGCGCCTCGCGCAGCCAGGTCAGCACCACGAGGATCTGGGCCGGGTCGATGACCAGCGCCGGCTGGCCGCGATCGAAAGTGGTGTCGAGGATCGCGCCGGGGTGGTCCTGCTCGATCTCCGCGCGGATCAACTCCAGGCCGGGTGCGTCAGGCACGGACCAGCTCCCGGGCGGCCTCGTATGCCTCAGCCGCCGCCGGGCTGGGGGTGCTGCGCGGACCGCCCCGCGCCCACTCCTCTGTTCCCGCCGCCTGATAGCGGCTGCGCCAGCCCTGATCCGGGTTGCCCATGATCTTGTGCTGCAGCTTGGTGAAGCCGTATAGGACCGCCTCGGGCCGCGGCGGGCAGCCCGGGATATGGAGATCAATCGGCATGAACTTGTCGGCACCCTGGACCACCGCGTAGTTGGAGAACATGCCGCCGCTGGAGGAGCAGGCGCCCATCGAGATCGCCCATTTGGGCTCGAGCATCTGGTCATAGAGGCGGCGAACGACCGGTGCCATCTTGATCGAGACACGGCCCGAGAGGATGATCAGGTCGGCCTGCCGGGGCGAGGCCCGCAGCGCCTCGGCGCCAAAGCGCGCCAGGTCATAGCGCGGGCTTCCGACGATCGCGATCGGGGCCTCGATCGCGCAGCAGGCGAGGCCGAAGGTGAGCGGGAAGCACGAGTTGGCGCGCCCCCAGTTGAGCAGCTTGTCGAAGTTGGTCATCACGACCTTCTCTTCGACGTAGCGCTCGAGCTCATCTCCCTCGAGGTCGCCGCGCAACATGTCCCGGGCGCGCAGTTGGCGATCGCGCATGGTGCGACGCTCTACCTCCAATTCAACGCACCCTTTCTCCAGACATAGACGAAGGCAACCATCAGCAAGGCGACGAAGGTGATCAGCTCGCCGAGCACGAAGACGCTATCGGCGCCCTTGAGGATCACGCCGACCGGATAGAGGAAGACGACCTCGATATCGAAGAGGATGAAGAGCATCGCGACTAGGTAGAAGCTGACCCCGAAGCGCAGGTCGTGGGAGGCCTCGACCGGGATTCCCGACTCGTAGGGCTGGTCCTGGCGCCTGGATACGACCGTCTCCCGCTTGGGGCGCTTCGGGCCGATCACGTGGTTGAGCATCACCAGGGCACCGCCCACGGCGAGGCCGAGGAAGGCGAAGACGAGTATCGGTAGGTAGGCCTTCAGCACTGGGAGGACCCGTTATACACCCACCTTGTGACAAGTTGCTACATAGTGATTTTCCGCATCAGGAAGCGGAATCCCGACCCTTCTAGGAGGAAATAGGACGATGGTTGCGGTCCACCTCGTCGTCGGCTGCGCGCTGATCGCGCTCAACCTGATCGCGGGCCTACTTGGTGGAATCGCCTGGTACCGCGACAGGCCCTCGGTTCCCTTTTGGTACCTGCTGCGCGCCGCCCAGCTCTCGGTCGTCCTGGAGGCCGTGCTCGGCGGCCTGCTGGTCCTCGGCGGCCACAAGCCTGGCGAAAACCTCCACTATCTCTACGGTTGCCTGCCCCTGCTCGTCTCCTTCCTCGCCGAGGGTGCGCGGATCGGCGCCGCCGAACGCGAGGTTCGCGACCTTGACATGGAGGCTCTCTCGACCGAGGGGCAGGAGCAGCTGGCGCTCGCGATCATCCGCCGCGAGATGGGGATCATGGCCGTTAGCTGCGGCGTGATCCTCTTTCTCGCCCTGCGGGCAGCCGGCACCAGCGGTGCTTTCTGACAGATGGCATGACCAGATAGGCGTCCCCGGCAAGGAGTAAGGACCTCCTCAGCTCAAGCGCGGAAGGACCGCGCTGAATGTCAATGACGGAGCATGAGGAGGCCCCAATGACAATCGTAATGATGGGACTCGACCAACACCGAGGCCAGATCACCACCGAGTGGCTTAACACCGACACGGGCGAGATCTCCCGCCGACGCATCCGCCCCGCCGACCGCCTGAGCTTCCGCCGCTTCCTGGGGGAGTTCGAGGGTATGCAGGTGGAGGCGGCGCTCGAGGCGACGACGGGCTGGCGCTTCATGGTCGAGGAGCTGCGGGCGGCCGGCCACGTCGCCCACCTCGCCGAGCCGGCGGAGACCGCCGGCCTGCGCGGCCCCAAGAAGCGGGCGAAGTCCGACCGCGCCGACGCTCGCCATCTGCGTGAATTGCTGCAGCAAGGGCGCTTGCCCGAGTCGTGGATACCGCCGGAGCACATCCTCGAGCTGCGCTCCAGGGTCCGCCTGCGTCACACTCTGAGCGAGCAGCGCGGCGAGTGGCAGCAGCGCATCCAGGCCCAGCTCTACCACCACGGCGCCCCCCAACGGCGCAACTTGCTCACGGCCGAGAACCGCGCCTGGCTCGAGGGCCTCAATCTGGCCGAAGCGGCGCGTATCCAGATAGACGTGGCGCTGGCGACGGTCGACCACCTGAATGCGCAGCTGCGGCCGCTCGATGCAGAGCTGCGCGCCTACGCCCGCCGCCAGGCCGGCTGCCGGGCGCTGATGGGCCATTACGGGATTGGCGAGCTGACCGCGGTGACGATCCTCGCCGAGCTCGGCGACGCCCGGCGGTTCTCATCCTCGCGGCGGGCAGTGCGCTACGCCGGGATGGACATCACGGTCGCGGAGTCCGACCGCCGTCGAGCACCGGGCCACCTCTCCCGCCAGGGCCCGCCGGCGCTGCGCTGGGCGCTCTATGAGGCCGCCCAGGTGGCGCGCCGTCCCGACGCGCCTGACCGCGACTACTACGAGCAGGCCGCCGAGCGGCTGGGCGGCAACCGCGCCTGCCTGGCGATCGCCCGCAAGCTGCTCAAGCGCTCCTACCACACGCTGCGGGAGTTGGGCGAGGAGGCGCTTCAACCCGCCTGAGACGACGATGCGCGCCACCGCCCGACATCAACTGACCTACCGCGGCCGGCTCCCGGCATTTTCCTGCCGCCACGTCTACGTGGACGGCCTTGACAGACCGAGCGGCCGCAACGCTTCCCGAAGCGGGATCACCCCATCAACCATCATGTCGCCGGCCCCGAGCCAACCGGGGTCGTGGACCGAGATAAGGCTGGGCGTCCGCGCGCCTCGATCGACCGACTTCCCACCCCGCGCACACTCGCCGCCGCGAAGCGGATTCAAACTGGCTGCAAACTTGACCGCGCTTGACGTGGGGTCCCTGGACAGATAAGGAAAATAGCCCTCAGGCCGCCACCGCCTCCAGGGTAACGCTGTGCCCGAGCGCCTCGAGCTGGCGAACCAGGCGCTTGGCAACCCGCTCGGGATCGCGATGCTGGAAGTACTCGCCTCCGAGGTCGTTGTAGAACTCCCCGGTGGAGAGCATGTGCCAGGCGGCGCAGAGGATCGAGTGCTTGACCGCGCCGAGCGCCTTCTTGTGGCCGCGACGGGGTCGCAAACGGTTGTATTGGGCGGCCAGGTAGATGTCCTTGGAGCGCACCTCCTCCAGCGCCGCCTCCTCCAGCGCCCAGTCCAGCCACTTCGATCCCTTGCGGGTCTTGCCCGAGCGGCGCCGCCCGGCCGAGCGGTCGTTGCCGGGACACTGCCCCGCCCAGGAGGCGAGGTGCTTGGCGGTGGGGAAGGCCGACATCTCGGTGCCGATCTCAGCGACGATCGTCTCCGCGCTGCGCCATTGAACCCCGGGGATCGAGCGCAGGAGCTCAACGGCTGAGGCGAAAGGGGCGATCTGCTCCTCGATCGCCTCGCTGAGGCCGGCGATCTGCTGATCGAGGAAGTCGACGTGGGCAAGGATCGCCCCGATCCAGACCGAGTGCAGGTGATCGAAGCGGCCCTCCAGCGCCTCTTTGAGCGCCGGGAGCTTGGCCCGCAGACGGCCCTTGGCGAGCTCGACCAAGACCTCGGGGTCGGTGGTGCCTTCGATCAGCGCGCCCAGCATCTGACGTCCGGAGGCGCCGAGGATGTCAGTGGCAACACAGTCGAGCTTGATTCCGGTGTCCTCGAGCGCCTTGTGGAGGCGGTTGGCCTCGCGGGCGCGCTCCTGGATCTGGGTCTTGCGGTAGCGGGTCAGGTTGCGCAGGGCGCGGATCGGCTTGGGCGCCACGAAGCTCGCCCGCAGGAGACCCGCCTCGGCGAGCTGGCAGATCCAGGAGGCATCGGAGACGTCGGTCTTGCGACCGGGGACCTGCTTGACGTGGCGGGCGTTGACGAGCACGCACTCGAACTCGTCCTCCAGCACCGCCCAGACCGGCTTCCAGTAGACCCCGGTCGCCTCCATCCTCACCTGGGTGACCTGATGGGCGCTGAGCCAGTCGCGCAGGGTGAGAAGGCCCGACACCATGGTCGAGAACTCGGCGACGTGCTCCTCGCGGCCACCGCCCTCTTTGGGCGTGCGCACGCAGGCGGTCACCTGCGCCTTGTGGACATCGAGCCCCGCGGGGCGCTCGACGATCGTCTCCATCTGATCCTCCTTGAACGCGATCGACAGGAATCGTCGCCCAGGGGCCTCAGAGAACTGACGAGTCTGACAGTCGTGCTCATGGAGAACCTTCCCCTTGTTCTTCTGAGATCTAGATATGGAGGCCGAGCGAAGCGAGGCCGTCGAAGATCCCGGGGGAACACATAGAGAAGCCGACCGCCGTCGGGAGAACGCCCTCAGTGCTAGCCCCGCAGAGGGCCACGATGAGACCAGCGTCTCCCGGCGGTCGGAGGCACCTGAAGCGGCCACAGGAAGTGGCGTCCTCAAGCGCCCTACTATGAGCACCCGCAACGGTACCTCCCGGCCGGCGCAAGTGAAAGCGATCCGAGGAGGAAGACGATGGATGAGGCATTCGCCGGCATCGACTGGGCCAGCGAGGAGCACGCGCTCTGCGTGGTCTACGAGGGTGGGTGAAGCTGGAGGGTGAGTTCTTCGCCCACGACGAGGTGGGCATCGAAGAGCTGATCGCCCGGATGCGGACCCTCGGCGTGGTGAGGGTGGCGATCGAGCACCGACGGAGTGCTCGTCGATCGCCTGCTGGAGGCCGGTTTCACCGTCTTGCCGATCCACCCGAACAAGCTGAAGGCGACCAGACCTCGCTATGAGGCCGCCGGCGCAAGTCCGATGGCTTCGACGCCTTCGTCTTGGCCGAGCTGGCGCGCACCGACTCCCACCGCCATCGGGCCCTTCGGCCGAACTCCGACGAGACCAAGGCGCTGCGGGCGCTGACCCGCACCCGCGAGACCTGGTCGGCGCCCGGGTGAGACTGGCCAACGAGCTGCGGGCGCAGCTGGATGCCTTCTGGCCCGGCGCTGCGCAGGTCTTCGCCGACGTCGACTCCCCGATCGGGCTGGCCTTTGGAGCGCTACCCGGCCCCCGAGGATGCGCGGGGGCTTGGCGAGAAGCGCATGGCGGGTTTCCTCGCCCGTCATGGCTACTGCGGACGGCGCTCGGCCGCCGAGCTGCTGGAGCGGCTGCGCACCGCGCCGGCCGGTCGCGCCGGAGCCCTGGAGGCCGAGGCACGCAGGGCGCGGTGCTCGGCCTGGTCGCTGCCTTGAAGCCGATCGTCGAGCAGATCCGCGAGCTCACCTCCCAGATCGCCGGGGCGGTCCGTGCCCATCCCCACGGCAGGTCTTCCTGCCGCTGTTCAAAGACCCCAAGTCGGTGGTGACGGCGGCGCGGCTGGTGGCCGAGATCGGCGATACCGCGGGCGCTACCCGACGCAGGAGGCGCTGGCCGCCGACGCCGCATAGCACCGTGGCGCGGGAGTCGGGCAAGCGCAAGGTCGCCGGCTTTCGCTGGGCCTGCGACAAGCGCCTGCGTGACGCCGTCGCCTGCCTCGCCAACTCCACCCGCCACACCCATCCGTGGGCGCGGAAGGTCTACCTCACGCCCGTGCTCGTGGCCTCGAGCACCCTCATGCAATCCGCGTCCTGGGGCGCGCCTGGCTGCGCGTTCTCTGGCGCTGCTGGCAGACGAAGTGCCTTATGACCCCACCAAACACAAACTGCAAGCTTCAACGCGTTAAAAGTTAGGCAACAGTCCGGAGATCCGGGGAGGCCCACACGCCAAACTAGGCTCGGGCTCAACGGCACCAAGAAGAATTCGGCGTCGCGGACGACAGCGTTAAGGATTACCGATTTTCATCAGCCCGCGTGGGCCCGCGGCGCGGGCACGGGAACTAGGCCAGAGTGCCGAGCTGATCGATCGACGGGATGACGGTGCGGGTTGACTCAGGCGCGGAGGCGGACCCGGCCGGCGCTCAGAGTGAGATTCGGAAAACCGGGTGCTCGGGGGCGATGCGCAGCAGGTCCTCCTCGGGAGCCCCTGGCCCGACTCCCCCGAAAAAGGCGCCGACCTCCCACTTCCACTTGGCCAGGTAGGCGCGCAGCAGGGCCGGCTTCTCGGGGTCCTCAAGCTCCGAGGCGGTGAACTCCTCGCTGCGCCGACCGACCAGCCGTCCGCGACCGCTGACGCGCAGGTTGCGGACCCACTGCGTGTTGCCGCGCGGGGCTACCAGATAGAGCTCGCCCTGGAAGCTGAGCGGATTGACCGGCGTGCGACGCCACTCGCCGCTCTTGCGGCCCTGCACTTCAAGCACCCGTGAGCCGGCCAGACTTAGGCCCCGCCGGCTCAGCCAGGCGACCAGCGGATTGACGAGATCACGGGTGACCCAACCGGGCTCTTGAAAACGCGGCTCCATCTGCTTCAGTTTCGCAGCTGCCGGTGCCAGGTTGCGGCGCCGACACCGGCCCGGGGGACCGGGAGAATCAAAAGTTCGGGCTCGCCGTCCGCACGCCTGATGGCGAATTCACAAGTTGGGCTCTCGGTGGAGGTGTCGGCGCTGATTGCGGCCCTCCGCGGTCAGCCGCCAACCCCTCCGAGCGGCCGCAACTCGGCCTCACGGGACTTGTTAGAAGTCCACAGACCCTTGGTGCGCTCACAGACCAGATCGAATCTGATTGAGATACGCTCCAGGCCGGGACTACAGGCATCGAGACGGGAGGGCAGTTAATTGAAGGGGTTGAATAAGCGGCTTAGCCCAGCCATGGTCGTCGCGATCATCGCGTTGGTCGTGGCCGCGACGGGTACCGCCTTTGCCGCGCTCAAAATCAACTCCGTCGGTTCGCGCCAGATCAAGAGCAGCGCCGTGACCAGCAACAAATTCGCAGCTGGATCGGTGACAAGCGCCAAGGTCGCCAAAGAAACCCTGACCGGTGCTGACGTCAATGTCGGTGCCCTTGGAAAACTCCCAAGCGCCGCGGCAAGCCAAAACGCCGCGGTCGCAAACAGCCTTGGCGAACACGCGGCCGCCTGTCCCGCCGGCGCGGTTCTAATCCGCGGCCTCTGCTTTGACTCCACCTCCAAAGGTCCGGTGACCGGGGTCAAAACCGCGGCCGATGACTGCGCCCAGGCAGGCGGCTATCTGCCCACCACCGAGAAGCTATTCAGCACTCGCGGGGTGCTCAACCTGGGCAACGGAACAGGTGTTCACAGCCAGTTCACCGATTCATACTTCGTTAACCCAACGACCGTTGAAGATGCGGCGACGATTGTGGTTAACAACACCGGCCAGGAAGTGGTCAAACTTGAAAACTCCAAAAAAGAAACCGTCGCGACGTATGAATACATCTGCGTCTACCCGCTGATTCGCTAGCTCGTTTCCGGAGGCTTCTTCGTCTCGACAATTTCTGGGCGGCCGGTAGGGCCTGAGCCGGTCTAACCACGGGAGCAGGGTTCGAGTCTTCTGCCGATTTCGCCCGGGCCTTCGCGTCGCTGTCGCCTTCCCCCTATGGGGCTCGCCTTTCCCCTCCGAGGGAGCTGCCAGAACCTTCCTGCGGTGATCGGAGCTCATCTTGCGCCCCGCGAGCCGCTCGCACGCGTCGGGGCACGGCTGGCGGTCTCATCGTGGCCGGCAGCACGTTGGCTTCTCGGTCAGCGCTTGCTTGTCTCTCGCCCTCATCCCGAGGCGCCCAGCGGGCGGTACTTGCCGCCGTGGAAAACCAGTGGATCGCCGCCAGCGCTCTGCAGGGCGATGACCTCGCCGGTGACGATCACGTGATCGCCGCCGGCGATCACGTCGCGCAGGTTGCAGCCGACAAAGATCAGCGCGCCCTCAATCGCCGGTATGCCCTCGCGCTCGCTCCAGCTGATCCCGCGCCACTTCTCAGCGACCGCGACCTTTGTCGCAAAGGCACGCGCGATCTCCTCCTGACCGGCGTGCAGGACGCTGACGCCAAAGCGGTTGGCGGCCTGCACGGCGAGCAGGGTGCGCGAGCCGCGGTCCAGGCAGGCGAGCATCAGCATCGGCTCGATCGAGAGTGAGGAGACGGCGTTGGCCGTTGCCCCGGCGGGCCCCTCGGGGCCTCTCGCGGTCACGATCGTGACGCCGGTGGGCAGCGTTCCCATCGCGGCGCGGAAGCCGGCCGAATCGGGTGGAGCGGTGGGCGAACTCATCGCGGGGTGTCCAGACAATATGATGCGCGCCGCGTGCGACCAGCTCTAGCCACAGCTTTGGCCGCCGCCGCGGCTTTCGGGCTCGTTGCCTGTGGCTTCGGCGAGCAGGGCATATCGGTTTCCAAGAGCGACCCCGAACACAAAGGGGCCGTCCTCTTCGCCACGCACTGCGCCGGTTGCCACTCCTTGAACGCGGCCGGCACCCAGGGGACCGGCAATCGAGGTCTGCGCACGCAGGGTCCGAACCTCAACCAGCGAACCGAGACCTACGACGATGCGCTCTTCGCGATCCAAAACGGCGGTTTCTCGGGGGCGATCATGCCCCAGAACATCGTCGTCGGTGAAGAAGCCGAAGCCGTCGCTCGCTTCGTCGCCAAGTACGCGGGTGAAGAAGCCGAAGAAGCGCCCCGGCCCCACAACGAATCTCCCTGAACACCCGCGGCGATGCTGGACCTGAAGCTGATCCGCTCCGACCCTGAGCGGGTCAAAGCTGCCCTCGCGCGTCGCGGCGCCGGGGCCGGCGTTGATCAGCTGCTCGCCCTCGACGCCCGTCGCCGCGAGTTGCTGCCGCGGATCGAGGACGCTCAGGCACAGCGAAAGACGCTCTCAAAAGAGGTCGGTGAGGCCAAGCAGCGTGGCGCACAGGCCGCGGATCTAATCGCCAGGGTCGGCGCTCTGAAGGAGACGATCGAGGCGGGCAGGGCGGAGCTTGAGAGCGTCGATGCCGAAATGAAACTGGCTGCCAGCGCTTTGCCCAACCTGCCCGACCCCGAGGCGCCGGATGGGATGCGCGAGGAGGACGCCGTCGTCCTGCGCGAGGTCGGCGCGCCAAGGCGCTTTGACTTCGAGCCGCGCGATCACCTGCAGATCGGCACCGAGCTCGGCCTGATCGAGATCGAGGCGGCCGCGCGGCTATCGGGGTCGCGCTTTGCCTACCTGAAGGGCGACCTCGTCCTGCTCGAGCTGGCGCTGGTCCGCTACGCGATCGAGTTGGTTCGTGGCGAGGGCCATGAGCCGGTCGTGCCGCCGGTCTTGGTCCGCGAAGCGGCGCTCGAGGGCACCGGTTTCCTGCCCGGCGATCGTGACCAGATCTATGAGATCCCCAAGGACGAGCTCTTTCTGACCGGCACCTCCGAGGTCGCGCTGGCCGGCCTGCACGCCGACCAGATCCTCGAGCCCGGCTCCCTTCCCCTGCGCTACTGCGGGTTCTCGACCTGCTTTCGCCGCGAGGCTGGCGCCGGGGGCCGCGACACCCGCGGCATCTTCCGCGTCCACCAGTTCGACAAGGTCGAGATGTTCTCGTTCGTGGAGCCCTCGCGCTCGGGCGAGGAGCACGAGCGGCTGCTGGCGATCGAGGAGAGGATCCTCGGCGAGCTCGAAATCCCCTACCGGGTGGTGTCGGTCGCCGCCGGTGACCTCGGTGCCCCGGCGGCGAAGAAGTACGACTGTGAGGCCTGGATCCCGAGCCAGGAGCGCTACCGTGAGCTGACCTCCTGCTCGAACACGACCGACTACCAGGCCCGCCGCCTCAGTTGTAGGTATCGGGCCGCCGACGGCGAATCTGCCGAGGTGGTTCACACCCTGAACGGGACCGCCGTGGCCGTCGGGCGCACGATCATCGCCCTGATCGAGAATCGACAAGAGCGCGACGGCGGGTTCACGCTACCTAATATTTTGCATTCCTATGGAGCGCCTGAGATGATCGGACCCCAATCATGAGCATCCAGCAGAGCAGCCGAGCATGAATACCAGCGTGCGCGAGGCCAAACGCGTGGTCCTCTGTGACGATCACGAGATCGTCCGCGAGGCGATCAAGGCGCGCATGGCCAACTCCAATGTCCTTGAAATCGTCGGCGAGGCGGGCAACGGCCGCGACGTCGTCGACGTCGTCAAAGAGCTCGAGCCAGACGTGCTGATCATCGACGTCGAGCTGCCCAAGCGCGACGGGATCGAGGCCACCAAGGAGGTGCTCAAGGTCCGCCCCCGGACCAAGGTGATCATCTTCACCGCCCATGCTCAGCCCGACCTGCTGGCCCTCGCCCTGCGCGCCGGGGCCGCTGGCTACGTGCTCAAGTCCGCACCGGCCGAGGACATCGCGCGGGCGGTCAAAGCGGTCACCGGCGGCGGCACCTTTCTCGGCGGCGACTTCGCCGGGGGCAAGCCGTCCGAGGTTGAGAAATTGCTCGACCTCTCACCGCGCGAGCGCCAGATCCTCGAGCTCCTGGCCGAGGGGCTGCGGGTCAAAGAGATCGCCGAACGCCTGCAGCTGAGCCCCGCCACCGTCCACACCCACGTGCGCAACGCGATCGCCAAGCTCGAGGTCGACACCCGAACCGAGGCGGTTGCCCTGGCGGTCCGTTTCAGTTACCTCGGGGCCGGCGGCTCGCTGTAGAGCGCCGAGCGGCCCCGGTCTGAGGCGCGTCCAGACCGCGCCCGCTCACTCCTCGCCCTCGGCTGGCTCCAGGGTCAGTGCGCAGCCGTTGATGCAGTAGCGCTGGCCCCCCCGCTCGCTGGGTCCGTCGTCAAAGACATGGCCGAGGTGGGCATCGCAGTTCCGGCAGATGACCTCGGTGCGGCGCATGAAGAGGCTGTTGTCGGGGCGCAGCTCGACGTGTTCGAGGTTGGCCGGCTCGGTGAAGCTCGGCCAGCCGGTTCCAGAGTCGAACTTGGTGTCAGAGGAGAACAACTCGGTCCCGCAGCAGACGCAGCGGTAGGTACCGGCGGACTTCTCATCGACGTAGGGGCCGGTGAAGGCGCGCTCGGTCCCGGCCTTGCGGGTCACCTCATACTGCTCGGCAGTCAGCTGCTCGCGCCACTCCTGCTCTGATTTGTCGACCTTGGGCATGAACCAAGGTTACGCGGTCATACGAGTGTCCAGGGGAAGGTAGACCAGGGCGGACCAAAGGGGCGGCGAAATTGGGGCCATACTTCACCTGATCGCGATTGCGCTGGCGAGCGCAGCGCTTCTGGTGGTGGTCGCGCTCTGGCCAGCGGCGGCTCTCGCGCCCGCCTCGGCCTGCCCGGCGAGCGGCGTCGGTCGGGCGCTCGTCGCCGAACAGTTGGCGGCGATGCTCTGCATGACCAACTTCGCCCGCCAACGGGACGATCTCGGCGAGCTCACCGCGGCCGGCGAGCTCAACCGCTCGGATCAGCGCTCAGACCGGGGCAGGAACCCAGCTACGTAGGATGCGCTCGTGGCTGAGGCATTCTATGAGCGCGCCGCCGAGCAATTCGTGGCGACCGAGCTGACCCGCGGACCGTGGGATCCCGAGGCCCAGCATGCCGGTCCGCCCTCGGCCCTGATCTGCAGGGAGATCGAGGCGCTTGAGGACGCGGCCGAGTTTCAGCTCGGGCGTCTCACCTTCGAGATTCTGCGCCCGGTGCCGATCGGCCCGCTCAGCGTCGCGGCGCGCGTGGTGCGTCCGGGCAGAAGGGTGCAGTTGGTCGAGGCTTCGCTGTACGGCGAGGGAGGCCGCGAGCTGATCAAGGCCAGGGGCTGGCGGATTCGAACCGCCGCGCTGCATCTTCCCGCCACCACGCTCGCCCTGCGCCCGCCTGAGGCGGGCCCCGAGGTGGGTGTGGAAACCGACTTCTTCCCAACCGGTCAGCAACTCGGCTACCACACCGCGATGGAGTGGCGCTCGATCAGCGGCGCCTTTCTCGAGCCCGGCCCGGCCCGGGTCTGGATGCGCCAGCGCCAGCCGCTGGTCGACGGCGAGGAGACCTCACCGCTGCAGCGCACCCTGGTGATCGCCGATGTCGGCAACGGAATCAGCGCGGTGCTCGACTGGCGTCGCTACCTGTTCATCAACGTCGACCTGACGGTTCACCTGGAGCGGATGCCGGTCGGCGAGTGGATCTATGTCGACGCGGTCACTCGGCCGACGGCCAACGGAATCGGCAGCGCCGAGTCCGAGCTCTCCGACCGGCAGGGCCGGATCGGTCGGGCTGTACAGACCCTGCTATTTGCCGAGCGCCAGACCTAGCCTGCCTCGGCTCGGCCGAGGGTCAGCGTCGCGCGGCTCCAGGGGGCGATTGCAGCGACGATCATGACCGCGGAGAGAACGGCGATTGCGGCGGAGAGCAGGAAGGCGCCCTCATAGTCGGTGAGCGCCGCGGCGAGGCCGGCGAGCGGTGCACCGAGGCCGACGCCGGCATCAAAGAAGGCGGTGAAGGTGCCCAGTGCCGCGCCGCGCCGCGTCTCTGGGATGCGTTCGACGACGATCAGCGAGAGCGAGGGGTAGAGCAACGAGAAGGCGGTTCCCATCGCCAGTGCGCCGGCGAGCGCGACCGGCAGGCTGTGTGCGAGGCCGATCGTTGTCAGACCGATCGCCTCGGCGAGCGCCGCAGCCGCCGCCACCCGAGCGGGCCCAAGCCGGTCGGGCAGATCGCCGGCAACGAGTCGGGTGATGACGACCATCGTCGCGAAGGCGCCGAAGACCGTCGCTCCGTGGCCGACGCCGCGCGATTCGAGATGCAAGACGACGAAGGCGGCGACGGTCGCATAACCGATCGAGCCCAGGGCCAGGGCGCTCCCGGGGCGGATGGCCTCGCGCGCGATCAGCGGATGATGCTCCTCGGCGAGCGCCGCATGGGGTCGGTAGGGATCGGGGATGCGCGTTGCAATCAGGGCGCCCAGGAGCGGCATCGCCCCGGCGAAGATCCAGACCAGGCTGTAGCCCGAAGCGTGCAAGAGCAGCTCGCCGAGCAGCGGTCCGACGCTGAGCCCACCCCAGACCGCCAGCCCATAGAGGCCAATCACCCGGGCGCGGCGATCCGCGGGGGCGAGGTCGATGATCCAGGCCGAGCCGGCGGTGAAGACGCTGCCCTCACCGGCGCCCAGAACCAGGCGCGCCCCGATCAGGCTCGCGACACCGAAGGGCAACAGGTAAAGGAAGCCGGCCAAGGCGACCAGAATCGAGCCGACGAGGACGGTCGGCTTGCGACCGCGGCGATCGGCGAAGCGCCCGGCCCAGGGACGCAGCAGCAGCCCGGTCAAGGCGTAGGAGCCGACCACCACGCCGACCATGATGTTGCCGTCCCCAAGTGGGCCGTGTACGTAGCGCGGTAACACCGGTAGGACGGCGCCGACCGCCAGCAGGCCGCAGAAGGTAACCCCAAACACCCCGGCGAAGGCGAGGCCGGGGCGCGACCCGGCGCTGAGGTGCTTCCCTTTGGCGCTCATTCCAAGAGGCCGGCGAGGTCGGCGATCAGGTGGTCGGGCGTGACCGCGGCCGCTTCCGCGTCGGCCCGCGTCGTGGCGCCACTGAGGACGAGGATCGTGGTCAGGCCCGCCCGCTGACCGCCCTCGATGTCAGAAGAGATCCGATCACCGACCATCGCCACCCGGCCGGGGCCGCCGATCCGTTCACGGGCAAGGTCAAAGAGGTGGCGCTCTGGCTTGCCGCCGATCTCGGCTCTGGCTCCCGAGGCGGTCTCGACCGCGGCGAGGATCGCCCCGGTCCCGGGCCAATCACCGCCGGGCATCGGCAGGGTCGGGTCGTGGCTGGTCGCGAAGAGCGCCGCGCCACCCTGCAGGGCGAGGGTGGCGGTGAGGAGCTCCTCGTAGTCAAAGCCGCGGTGTCCGGAGACGAGGATCGCCTCAGCGTCGCGGGCCGCCTCGCCCCTCAGAACCTCCAGTCCCGCCTCCCGGGCAGCCGCCTGAAAGGCCTCGGCGCCGAGCACAAAAGCACTGGCCCCGGCGCCGAGGCGCCGGGCCGCCAGTCCTGCGGTCGCCATTCCGGCGGTGATGATCTGCTGCTCCTCGGCCGCCACCCCGGCGCCTCGCAGCCGCTCCGCGTAGCTCCGCGGCGGGCGGCCGGGATTGTTGGTGACGAAGACAATCGGCTTGCCGCCCGCGAACAGACTTCGCAGTACCTCCGCGGAGCCGGGCACCAGCTCGGGGCCGATCCATACCACTCCGTCGAGATCGACCAGGAGCCCGTCAAATTCATCGGCCAGCGCCATCGCGGCCCAGGGTACCTGCGAGAGCTGGGCCAATTGCGCGCGGGGCGCCAGGCTCGTCGGGTACCGCACCCGACCGGCAGCGGACTTGGCTAGCGCACCCGGCTCTCGCAGGAAACCTGTCGGGTGCCGTGAGGCCGCCGATCTCGATACCGTAAATCGATTAGTACTCCGGATGGACAGGTAGTAGTCGCCACCGACCTGGCCCGCCGCTACGGTGAGGGCGCGGCGGCTGTCGATGCCCTGCTCGAGGTCAGCACCGGTTTTGAGCGCGGCAAATTCACCGCGATCATGGGCCCCTCGGGATCGGGCAAGTCGACCCTGATGCACATCCTCGCCGGTCTCGACCGGCCGACCACGGGGACCGTGAGCCTCGATGGGCAGGAGATCACCAACCTCGACGACAAGGCACTGACCAAGCTGCGCCGCGACAAACTTGGCTTCGTCTTTCAGTTCTTCAATCTGCTCCCGGTCCTGAGCGCCGAAGAGAATCTCCTGTTGCCGCTCTCGATCGCCGGTCGCAAGCCCGATCGCGAGTGGCTTGACCAGCTGATTCGAACTGTCGGACTCGAGGATCGGCGCAGGCATCGGCCCGCCGAGCTCTCCGGCGGGCAGCAGCAGCGGGTCGCGGTCGCCAGGGCGCTGGTCTCCAAGCCGGCCGTGGTCTTCGCCGATGAGCCGACCGGGAACCTCGACTCAAAGGCCAGCGAGGAGGTGCTGAACCTGCTGCGCCGGGCAGTCGATGAGTTTGGTCAGACGGTGATCATGGTCACCCACGACCCGGGCGCCGCCGCGCACGCCGACAGGCTGATCACCCTGAGCGATGGCAGGATCGTCCACGACGCGGTTCCGGGCTCGACTGAGGACGTGATCGAGCTGATGAAGCAAGTTGACTAGCCTCGCCCTCAAGAATCTCTGGGCGCGGAAGGCGCGGGCGCTGAGCACGACCCTGGCGGTCGTCATCGGGGTCGCGTTCGTCGCCGGCTCCTACGTCCTCACCGACACGATCTTCGCCGCCTTTGACGAAATATTCAGCGAGTCGCTGAGTGGGACCAGCGTCGTGATCACCGCCCAGAACCCGGTCGAACAGCAAAACGGCGAAGTGCCGACCGTCAGCGCCGCGCTGCTGCCGAGGGTGCGCTCCACGCCGGGTGTCAGGCTGGCGGCGGGCGCGATCTTCACACCGGGAGGTTTCTTCAACTCCAAGCGGGAAAAGATCGGCAACAAATTCGCCCCAAAGTTCATCTCCTCGACCCTTCCTGACGGGCTTGAGTCGCTGAACTACGTCGAAGGCCATCCGCCGCGTGGACCGACCGAAGCCAGCCTTGACCAGGCGGCGGCCGAAGGGTCGGGTCTGGCGCTTGGCAAGAACATCGAGATCGTCGGCCAGGGGCGGGTGCGCACGTTTCGCCTGGTTGGCTTCACCCGTCTTGGCAGCGCCTCCTTTGGCGGCGCCAGCATCGCCCAGGTGACGCTGCCCGTCGCCCAGCGCCTCACCCACAAGGTCGGCCGTTTCGATCAGATCTCGGTGGCCGCCGAAAACGGCGTATCGCCGATGCTGCTCAAACGCAGGGTGGCGAGCGAGATGCCGCCCGGGGTCCGGGTCGAGACGGGAACCGAAAGCGCCGACCGCAGCTCTGAAGAAATCCGCAACAACCTCAGCTTCCTGCCGACCTTTCTGCTCGTCTTCGCCTTCATCGCGATCTTCGTCGGCTCCTTCTTGATCTTCAACACCTTCTCGATCACCGTCGCCCAGCGGGTCAGCGAGTTTGGGATGCTGCGTACGCTCGGAGCCTCGCGCCGCCAGATCCTTTCCAGCGTTATCGTCGAGGCACTTGCGATCGGCTTAGTCGGGGCGATCATCGGCATCGCCGGCGGCCTGCTCATCGCCCTGCTGCTCAAGGCTTTGCTCGAAGCCTTCGAAATCGACCTGCCGACAACCGCCCTGGTGTTGAAGTCGCGGACGGTTGTGATCGCGCTGCTGATCGGCGTCGCGGTCACCCTGCTGTCTTCGCTGATCCCCGCGCTGCGCTCAACCAGGGTGCCGCCGATCGCCGCACTGAACGCCTTCAATCCGCCCCCGACCCGCCGCCGACGGCTGCTGATCGTTCTGCTCTCGATCCTGCTCTCAGCCGCCGGTCTGGTGATGGTCCTGGCGGGGCTCTTCGGTAGCGCCTCGGCGGGCACCGCCGCCGGGTTGGTCGGCGGTGGCGCGGTGATCATCGTCTTCGCCGTCTCCCTCTTCAGCCCGCGACTGGTGCCGCCGCTTGCGACGATCGCCGGATGGCCCCTGGAGCGACTGCGTCGCCTCACCGGCAGGCTGGCCCGCGAGAACGCTCAGCGAAATCCAAGCCGGACAGCGGTCACCGCAGCGGCGCTGATGATCGGCCTCGCCCTGGTCGCCTTTGTCACGGTTTTTGCCGCTGGGCTGAAGAGTTCGGTCGCCCAGGTCGTCGATGAAAACTTCGCCGGCGGGCTGGTGATCCAAAACAGCGATGGCTTCTCACCGATCCCGAGCGGGGCGGCAAGGGCGGCGCGCAAGGTGCCTGGGGTCGGGCGGGTGGCGACAATTCGCTCCTCCCAGGCGAAGGTTCTCGGCAGCGGCGCCAGGGCGCGGGTTTCGGCGCCAACGCCCAACATCGAGAGCGCGGTCGCCCTCGAATGGAAGTCCGGCGGCCCGGCGGCGCTTCGCGGTCTCTCCGATCGCCAGGCGATCGTCTCGGACTCCTTTGCCTCCGCCCACGAACTCGAAGTTGGTGACCGCTTCGGGCTGCTCAGCCAGACCCGTCGCCGGCCGCGCTTCGAAGTGGCCGGCACGTTTTCCTCAAAGCTGGACTTTTTCGGCAGCGTGCTGATCACCCAATCCGCCCTCGCTCGCGATTTCAGCCAGACCCAGGACACGGTCGACTTCATCGAGACCGCGCCGGGTGCTGACGCGGCCAAAGTCCAGGCGCTCCTGACCAAAGGGGTAGAAGTCGCCTTCCCAACCGCAGAAGTGCTGAACCAGCAGGAACTCAAGGAAAGCCGTGAAGAACAGGTCGACCAGCTCGTGCACCTTGTCTACGCCCTGCTTTTCCTCGCGATCGTGATCTCCTTGTTCGGCATCGCCAACACGCTGGCGCTCTCAATTCACGAACGCACCCGGGAGCTGGGGATGCTGCGCGCGATCGGCATGTCGCGGCGCCAGGTTCGGACGATGATCCGCTACGAGTCGGTGATCACGGCCCTGATCGGCGCCATCCTCGGCATGCTGCTGGGGGTGATCTTCGCGACCCTGATCGCTCAACCCCTGAAGGGCGAAGGATTCACCCTCTCCTATCCGGTCGGCTCGCTGATCTTGCTGCTCGTCTTCGCCTCGATCGCCGGCGTTCTCGCGGCGATCGCCCCGGCACGCCGGGCCGCGCGTCTAGATGTGCTCGAGGCGCTGCAGTACGAGTGATCAGATAGGGGGGCTCGCCAGGCCCATGCGAAGCGCCCCGGCCGTCTCCAGCATCGCCGCGCGGCAGGAGCGCGAGACACCGGTCATGTTGACGAACAGGTGCGTGAGGCGCGGGTGGCGGCGAAGCGCCACCTTGGTCCCCTCGGCGCGCATCCGCTGCGCGTATTGCTCGGCCTCATCACGGATCGGGTCGAAGCCCGCGGTGCAGACGTAGGCGGGCGGCAATCTGGAGAGATCGGGGGTGCGCAGAATCGAGGCGTAGGGGTCATAGCCCATCGCCTTGTCGGGCAGGTAGGCGCGTTCGCAGTGATCGATGTCCATCTGGGTGAGGAAGAACCCCTGGGCAAAGGTTGCCCGCGAGGGCCGTGGCTCGACCGCCTCGGTGGCTGGATAGGCGAGGAGCTGCATGGCGGCCCGTGGCCCGCTGCAGTCCCGCATCGCGATCGCGACGCCGGCGGCCAGGTTGCCGCCGGCCGAATCGCCGCCGATCGCTATTCGGGCTGGGTCCACGCCGAGCTCAGCGACAGCCGAGAAGGCCCAGACCCAGGCCGCCCGTGCGTCTTCGACCGCCGCCGGGAAGGGGTGCTCGGGTGCGAGGCGATAGGTCGGCGAGAGGATCGTCGTGCCCGAATGGGCGGCGAGGAAGCGGCAGGCGCTGTCGTGGGTTTCCAGGTCGCCGACCATCCAGCCGCCGCCGTGGTAATAGACGAGCATCGGACGCGGGGGGGGCGGTGCGCCAAGGGGAACATAGAGGCGCGCCGGCAGGCGTCCGGCTGGCCCTGGGATCTCGAGCTCGACCACCTCACCCATCGGGATCCTGGGCCCCGCCGAGGCGGCGGACCCGCGGCGAACGAAGGCGCGCGCCTCTTTTGGCGGCAGGCCTCCGGTCAGCGAGTTCTCACCGGTCTTGCTCGCCATGCTGGTGATTACGTGCACATCGGTGGCGAGTTCCTGGCCCTCGATCTGCGGCGGGGCTCCGAACATGCGCCGCTGAGTGCGCGATGGCAACGAGCAGAGTCGCCGCAGGATGCGGGACTCAAGCGAGGCGGGTAGGCGAGGCTGAACCACGACGGATCAGGCTAGCGATTTGGCAGGCCCGGGCGGGCGCGGAGCGACGTCACACTGGCCGGCGGGCCAGGAGCGCTACGGTGCCAGCCAGAGGGCATGGAGGCGGCAACTGCCACACCGATCGGGCGGCCTGATAGGGGCGCCGCCATGCGTGGCCTGCCCCCGGGACCGCGGATGGGTCGGGTTTTGCAGACCGCGATCTGGTCGCGCCGGGCGCAGTGGATGCTGGAGCAGTGCCGTTCGCGCCTGGGCCCGATGTTCACACTCAACATCGCCTACGAAGGAACCTGGGTCGTGCTCTCAGACCCCGCCGCGGTCAAACAGGTCTTCACCGGCGACCCGCGCATCTTCCACGCCGGAGAGGGCAATCGAGTTCTGCGCCCGATCCTCGGTGAGAACTCGGTTCTCGTGCTTGACGGGAAGCCGCACATCAGCCAACGACGGTTGCTGCTGCCGCCCTTTCACGGCGAGCGCATGCAGGGCTACCGCGAGAGAATGGCGCAGATCGCCAGCCGCGAGATCGAGAGCTGGCCGCTGGGCAGCCCCCACCAGCTGCGGCCGCGGATGCAGGCGATGACCCTCGAGATCATCCTCGAGACCGTCTTCGGTGTTCACCAGGGCGAGCGCATGAATGCCCTGCGGGTCGCGCTGCGCGATTTCCTCAACCTGACCACGAACCCGCTCGCGCTCGGGCCCGTGATCCTCGCCGGCCCAGACCGCGTCGGCCGCATCCCGAAGTTTCGGCGCCGCATCGGCCGCGTCGATCAGCTGCTTCAGCTCGAGATCGCCGAGCGCCGTGCGGCAGCCGACACCGCCGAGCGCGACGACATCCTCTCGCTGCTGGTCGAGGCGCGCCACGAGGACGGTACTCCGATGAGCGAGGCCGAGATGCGCGATGAGTTGCTCACCCTGCTGGTCGCCGGGCATGAGACGACCGCGACCGCTCTCTCCTGGGCGATGGAGCGCCTGGTCCGCCACCCGGAGAAGCTCGAGCGCCTGCGCGAGGAGATCCTGGCCGGAGAGGACGCCTACCTGACGGCGACGATTCAAGAGACACTGCGACTGCGGCCGGTGATCGTCTTGGTCGCCAGGACGCTGACCGAGCCGGTCGAGATCGGCGGCTATGAGCTACCCGACGGGGTCACGGTCACGCCCTGCATCCACCTGGTTCACCGCGACCCCGAGGTCTACCCCGAACCCGAGCGCTTCCTGCCCGAGCGCTTCTTGCAGACCCCGCCCGGCACCTACACTTGGATTCCCTTCGGTGGCGGTATCCGCCGCTGCCTTGGCGCCGCCTTCGCCCAGTTCGAGATGACCGTCGTGCTCGAGGAGCTGGTCAAGCGCCGCCATCTGCGCCCCGCCCGCGGTGAGTCCGAGCGGCCCTTCCGTCGGGCGATCACCGAGACCCCGCGCCATAACGCCGAGGTCATTCTCAGTCGATAGAGCTGGGAGGTTTGCGCCGCCGCCGCCGGCAATGCCCGCCGCCGCCGCTATCGCCCTCGCTTGGGTTCAGCGTTGGATCAGCCGCAGCCGGTGTTGTTGCCGCAGGAGCTGCAGGTGTAGCAGCTGCCTGTGCGCTGCATCATTCCGCCACACTGCTCACAGGCGGGTCCGAGGTCACCGCCGGACATTTTCGCCGGGCGCACCGGGGGGGTTTCGGTCAGTGCCTCGGCGGCGGCGAGCGGTTTCTTCGCAGCGCCGTTGCCGCCGTTGGAGGGCCCCGCGGTGTCGGTCGGGATGCCAAGACCGAGCTGACTCGTCTCCGCATCGCGTTTGGCCCGCACCTCCTGGGTGAGAATGCCCAGGTCCTCGAGGGTTTCGGCGTCCTCGATGAAACGGCTCGCGACCCAGCGCATGATGTAGTCGGGCAGCGATTTGGCGAATGGGATCTCGGGATTTCCGGTGATCCCCTCCGGCTCGAAACGCATGTAGCTGAACTTGCGCACGAAGGTCTCGAGTGGCACGCCGTACTGGAGGCCGATCGAGATTGAAGTTGCAAAGGCGTTGAGCAGCCCGCGCATCGTCGAGCCCTCCTTGCCGATGTCGGTAAGGAAGATCTCCCCGATCGATCCATCGTCGTACTTGCCGGCCGTGATGTAGCCCTCGTGGCCAGCGATCGAGAACTTGTGGGTGATCGATTCCCGCTCGCGCGGCATCTTTTTGCGGACCGGCGCCGGCGCCTCGACTTCCTTGCCCTCCTGCGCGTCGGTGCGCAATGCCTGGGCGGTCTTCGAGCCGTCACGGTAGATCGCCAGCGCCTTGAGGCCGCCCTTCCAGCCGCGCGTGTAGGCGTCGGCGATGTCATCGACCGTTGCCGCCTGCGGCAGGTTGACGGTCTTTGAGATCGCGCCGGAGATGAACGGCTGGGTGGCGGCCATCATGTCGATGTGGCCGGTGTGTGAGATCGCTCGCTCGCCGACCGCGACGTCGAAAACCGGCAGGTGCTCCTCGCTCAGCCCGGGGGCGCCGACGATCGTGCTCTGCTCGGAGATGTAGGCGTTGATCTGCTCGACCTGCGGCTCGGCGTAGCCGAGCGTGCGCAGCGCCAGCGGCACAGATTTGTTGACGATCGTCATCTGGCCGCCACCAACCAGCTCCTTGAACTTGACCAGCGAGAAGTCCGGCTCGATACCGGTCGTGTCGCAGTCCATCAGGAAGCTGATCGTCCCGGTCGGCGCGAGCACGGTCGCCTGGGCATTGCGATAGCCGTGTGCCTCGCCGAGCTCGACTGCCTCCTCCCAGGCCCGCCGAGCGGCATCCAAGAGCTCGCCCTTGACCCCGGTCGGATCGACGTCATAGGAGGCGTCGCGGTGCATTCGCATCACTCCGTTGTGGGCGTCGCGGTTGCGCTCGTACTCGTCATATGGCCCGGTCGCGCCGGCGGCAATCAGCGCCGACTGGCGATAGGCACGGCCGGTCATCAGCGCCGTGATCGCGGCGGCGACGTTTCGCCCCGCGTCGGAGTCATAGGGCAGGCCATCTGACATCAAAAGCGCGCCGAGGTTGGCGTAACCGAGCCCGAGCTGGCGGAAGGCGTTGGCGTTGGCGGTGATCTCCTCGGTTGGGTAGCTGGAATATCCGACCACGATCTCCTGGGCGAGGAAGACGACGTCGACGGCGTGCTCGAAGTCCTCGACGTCGAAGCTGCCGTCTTTGTCGCGAAATTTCATCAGGTTCAACGAGGCCAGATTGCAGGCCGAGTCATCAACGTGCATGTACTCACTGCATGGGTTGGAGGCGTTGATTCGTCCCGACTCCGGACAGGTGTGCCAGCGGTTGATGATCGTGTCGTACTGGACGCCGGGATCGGCACAGTGCCAGGCGGCCTCGGCGATCTGGTTCATCAGGTTTCGGGCCGGGAGTGTCTTGGTCGACTCGCCGGTTGTCCGCGCCAGCAGGTCCCAATCCTCACCGGCCTCGACCGCCTCCATGAAATCGTCGGTGACCCGCACCGAGTTGTTGGCGTTTTGGTATTGGATCGAGGTGAAGCCGTCGCCGTCGATTGACATGTCAAAGCCGGCATCACGCAGCGCCCCGGCCTTCTTCTCCTCGTCGGCCTTGCACCAGATGAAGTGCTCGATGTCGGGATGGTCGACGTCGAGAACGACCATCTTCGCCGCCCGTCGCGTCTTGCCACCGGACTTGATCGTCCCCGCCCAGGCGTCGGCGCCGCGCATGAAGCTGACCGGGCCGCTCGCCGTGCCGCCCTTCTGCAGCGGCTCCATCGAGCCGCGGATGTTGGAGAGATTGATCCCCGAGCCGGAGCCACCGCGGAAGATGTTGCCCTCTTTCGTGTTCCAGGCGAGGATCGACTCCATCGTGTCCTCAACGCTGAGAATGAAGCAGGCCGAACACTGCGGCGTCTCCTCGAAACCGACGTTGAACCAGACCGGCGAGTTGAAGGCGGCCCGCTGGTTGAGCAGGATCGAGGTCAGCTCCATCTCGAAAGCCTCGGCATCCTCCTCAGAGGCGAAATAGCCGCCAACCCGTCCCCAGTCGGAGATCGTCCCCGCCACGCGGCCGACAATCTGTTTGACCGAGGACTCGCGCTGATCGGAGCCCAGCTGTCCGCGGAAGTACTTCTGGGCAACGATGTTGGTCGCGTTTTGGGACCAGCTCTTGGGAAACTCGACGTCGCGCTGTTCGAAGGCGGGTTTCTCGGGGTCGCCGATCACGGCGTCGCGGATCTCCCACTCGATCTCGTCGAAGGGATGTACCCCCGCGGTCGAGAATCGGCGTTCGATGGCGAGGCCCTTGAGACCGTTTTTCGGCGAGCTAGTGGCGGTCTGGGACATCGAACTACTCCTCTCGGGGCGGCTTTAGGGGGTAACTACGCAGGATCGCCTTTGACCCGGACGGAACGAGCCGTCCGAATCCGCTCTGAGCGTGAATTCATTGCAAGATCCATTGCGAATCCCCTCCCTTCATTTTGACAAGCGCGGCGCACCGGCTGCGCGGGCCGCGGGAGCCGTGCCCGCGTGGTCCGGGGGCGAGTACCCTCCCTTGATGGTCGACGATCTGCGCAAGGGCGCCGAGCGGATGGGAGAACGGGCCAGCGCCGCGCGTGATGTGGCGGTCGAGAAAGCCGGCGCGGCGCGCGATGCCGCCGCCGAGACCGCCGGTTCGGCAAAGGATGCGGCGAGCGAAGCGATCGCCGCGGTCAAGCCCAGATTGCGCGGCGTCTCGCACGAGTGGGCCTTCTTCGTCTCCCTGTTCCTCGGCGCCGCGCTGATCATCGCCGCAAAGACACCCAAGGCGACCCTGGCCGTCGCCATTTATGCGGTCAGCCTTTCCGCGCTTTTGGGCACCAGCGCCCTCTATCACCGGGTCAACTGGCAGCGCCCCAATGTGCGCCGCTGGATGCGACGCCTCGATCACTCGATGATCTTTTTCCTGATCGCCGGCACCTACACCCCCTTCGCGCTGTTGGTCTTGAACGGGCCGCTCGCCGATGTGATCCTGGTCGTCGTCTGGATCGGTGCGATTGCCGGCGCGATCGTCGAGATGATCTGGATCGATCACCCGAAATGGGTGGCGGCGCTGATCTACATGTCGCTGGGTTGGGTGGCGGCGATCGCCTTTCCGGGGCTGTGGAGTGACATGGGCGTGACCGGGACCTTGCTGGTCGCCGCCGGCGGGCTGCTTTATACGGCCGGCGCCGTCGTCTACGCGACGCAAAAGCCCGATCCGAGCCCGCGGGTCTTTGGCTACCACGAGGTCTTTCACGCCCTCGTGATCGCCGCCGCCGCCGCCCAGTTCGCGGCGATCGCCTTCTTTGCCCTGCCCTCCTCTTAGGCCGCGAGCAGACCCGACTCAAGCTCGGCCGCCTCGAGCAGCTCGGCGAGGATCTCGTCGAGGCGCTCGCCCTGCTCGGGCTGTAGCTCAAGCCGACCTTGATCGAGCTGCTCGTCGGCGTGGGCCACTGCCAGCTCGGTCTCGATCACCCGGCCGCCCATCGCGGCCAACACCTTGCGCAGCTCGGCCTGGGCCCAGACGCCGCCGAACATGCTCTTGGAAGCACTGATCGCCGCCGCCGGCTTGCCGTTTAACGAGCTTTCTCCGGCCGGTCGTGAGGCCCAGTCGAGGGCGTTCTTGAGCTGGCCGGGGAGCGAGTGGTTGTACTCGGGGGTGGCGATCAGGACCGCGTCGGCGGCGAGGATTGCCTCGCGCAGCTCGCCAACCGCCTCGGGGACCGGCTCGACCCTCTCGATGTCCTCGTTAAAGGGAGGCAGCTCAACGAGATGGTCGAAGCGAACCAGCTCGACCCCTGCGGGCAGCCGCTCGGCGGCGGCCCGCAGCAGGGCGCTGTTCAGCGAGGCCCGGCGCAGGCTGCCGGAGATCCCCAGTACCCGCATCGCTACTCGTCCTCCTCAACGAACTGCAGCTCGACGGCGATCTCAACCTGCCAATCCAGGGCCTCTCCGCCGCTTGGCAGCTCGGCCTGCCAGTCGAGGCCAAAGTCGCGGCGGTCGACCTTCGTCGCCAGCGAAAGTCCGATCCGAGGCCGGCCGTCGAGGTAACCCTCGATTCGCGCCAGGTGCCCACTCGCCTCGACCTCCCGACTCTGACCGCCGATCTTGAGCGCGCCGCGAACCACCGCCGCGCCGTCCTCCTCGACACTCAGCTCGCTGGACTCGAAGCTGAGCCGTGGAAAGCTCTCGGCGTCGAAGAAGTCCGGGGAGAGCAGGTGACCCTTGAGCTGCTCCTCGCCAATCTCGATGCTGCCGACGTCGACGCTGCCCTTCAGCTGCGGCTTCTCAGCACCCGAGAGCTGCGCCTCGTAGGCGGCGAAACCGCCACGAAAGGTCGAGACGCCAGCATGGGCGACGGCGAAACGGACAGAGGAGTGAACGGGGTCGACGACGTGGGTCCCGTTCGGCACGGCTGGGGTGATCGTCTCGGTGCTCATCGGTATCTCCTTGAAGTAGTTGTCTAATAAAAGATTGCTGCAGAAATGATCTTAGCAGAAATCATTTCTAATACAACTATTGTTTTGTCAAGCTTCATCTGCGATACTGGCTCAGCGATGAATCAGCCGGCGACAACGATCGATCCCGAGTCCGCCCAGGCGGGCCCCCAGGACGCTTCCAATCCCCACCGGGAGGCCTGGGTTGCCCTCAACCAGACCCACGCCGCGGTCACCCAGCGCCTGCAGGAGGCGCTCGCCGCCGCCGACTTCCCGCCGCTCCCCTGGTATCAGGTGCTGGCGGTCTTGAGCGACGCCGACGATCAGCGGCTGAAGATGGGTGATCTCGCCGAGGCGCTGGTCATCACCCGCGGCGGCCTGACCAAGCTCGTCGATCGACTGATCAAGGCCGGTCTACTCGAGCGGACCTTCTGCGAGACCGATCGCCGGGTCAGCTACGCGACGTTGCTCCCGATCGGGGCTGAGATGCTCGATGAAATGCGCCCGGTGGTAGTCGCCGAGCTGCGCCGGTCCTTCTCGGCAACGCTCAGCGTCGCGGAGGCAGAGGGCCTGCGCGTGAGCCTCGAGCGGGTTCGTGCCTCGGCCTGCGACGCGGGCTAGTGCGGCAACCCAGCGGCGCTCGCCGCGACTAACTCGCGGCGAGGAGTGAAGCGGTCGCCCGCGCTTTGGCGGTCTCGATTAGCGCCAACAGCTCGGACTCGTTTTCCGCGCGGATCAGCCCGATCGGATCGGGATCGCCGTTGACGATCTGCTCGAAGAAGTGCTTGCGGTCCTGGTAGGTGGGCAGCGTTCCCTTCGCCCATCCGCGGGCGTCGTTGAGGATCACCGCCAGGCGCGCGTACTCCTCACCGAAGAGCTCGGCCACCTCACGCTTCATCCGCTTGGCCAGCGCCGGTGAGGCGCCCGCGGTCGAGATCGCGATCGCCAGCGGGCCGCTGCGCACGATCGCCGGCAGGATGAAGTTGCAAAGTGGTGGCACATCGACGATGTTGACCAGCATCGCCCGCTTCTCGGCGTCATCGAAGACGCCGATGTTGACCTCGCTGTCGTCGGTGCAGGCGATCACCATGAAGACTCCCTCGAGATCCTGGGCGCCGGCGTAGGGTCGCTGCTCCCAGCGAATTGAACCCTCGGCGGCCAGCTCCTGCAGCTCGGGGTGGGCGCTCGGGGCGATCAGGGTCACGTCGCCTCCACAGGCGAGCAGACCCTCGACCTTCTCGAGGCCGATGTCGCCGCCGCCGATGACCAGCGCCTGGCGCCCGGTGAGTTTCAGGCAGGCGATGTAGAACGGCGTATCGAGCATGTCGCGTACGCAGGACTGGTCGCAGATCCCCTTGCGGAATTGGCAAACACACTGCTTGCCGGCGTAGGCCTGGGCGGGCATGGGTAAAGAGTAGAGGGGGACGGAGCCTGCCGCCCCTATGTTTGTCGGAAACGACCGAAAGGCCCAGCAGATGCAAACCCGTACCCTCGGTCCCAGGGGACCATCCGTATCGGCGCTCGGACTTGGCTGCATGGGGATGTCGGACTTCTATGCCGACCGCGATGACGAGCGCTCGATCCAGACCATCCATCGGGCGCTCGAGCTTGGCGTAACCCTGCTCGACAGCGCCGACATGTATGGGCCCCATACAAACGAGGAACTGCTCGGGCGCGCGATCGCCGGGCGCCGAGACGACGTCTTCCTGGCGACCAAGTTCGGGATCGTCCGCGATCCCAAGGATGCGACCAGGCGCGGAATCGACGGTAGCCCCGCCTACGTGCGCGGCGCCTGCGAGGGCTCGCTGCAGCGCCTGGGCAGCGATCACATCGACCTCTACTACCAACACCGGGTCGACCCCAAGACACCGATCGAGGAGACCGTCGGCGCAATGGCCGGGCTGGTTGGGGAGGGCAAGGTTCGCTACCTGGGACTGAGTGAGGCTGGCGCCGAGACGATCCGCCGGGCGCATGCCGTGCACCCGATCACCGCGGTGCAGTGGGAGTACTCGTTGTGGACGCGCGAGGTTGAGCAGGAGGTCAAGCCAACCGCCGAGGAGCTCGGTATCGGGCTGGTCCCCTACTCACCGCTGGGCCGCGGGTTCCTTTCCGGCAGGATCCGCTCGCGGCAGGACCTCGGCAGTGACGATTATCGGCGCAACTCGCCGCGCTTTGAGGCCGAGAACCTGGAGCGCAATCTGGAGCTGATCGGCGCTGTCGAGCAGATCGCCGCCGAGCGCAGCGTCACCCCCGCCCAGCTTGCCCTCGCCTGGGTACTCAGCCGGGGCGAGCACCTGGTCCCGATCCCGGGGACCAAGCGTGTCTCCTACCTCGAGGAGAACCTCGGCGCGCTTGAGGTCGAGCTCTCCGCCGAGGAGGACTCTCGACTCACCGACGCCCTGCCGAAGGCAGCCGGCGAGCGCTACGACGAGACCGGTATGCGGACCGTCAACCGTTGAGCCTGGCCTAGAATGGGGCGGTGCCTCATCGAGTTCTGAGCGCGGCGGAGGCCTTCTGGCGGCCCTCCAACCAGATGGGGCTGCTTAACACCGATCTCGGCAAGCAGCTGCAGGCCAGCTCGCTGGGGGTGAGGCTCTGGCGCCTGGAGCCAGGGCAGGCATCGACCCGCCACCGCCATATCGCTCAGGAGGAGCTCTACGTTCTGCTCGAGGGTGTCGGCCGGTTGCGAGTGGACGGTGAGCTTTTGACCCTCGGTCGGCTCGACGCGGTCCTGGTCGAGCCCGAATCGGTTCGCCAACTTTTCAACGACACCGAGACCGAGCAGCTCTGGCTGGTGGCCGGTGCGCCGCCGGAGCTCGCGAACACGCTTGAGCTGAGTGATGACCTGCTGGCGCGAATGTACCCCGACGGGCCCAAGGCGCTGCCGCCGGAGCTCGATCCACCTGACCCCTGAACGCCGCCTAGAGCGAATCGAGAGTCAGTCGCAGGCCCTCTGAGAGGACGGTTTCCGCCCGCCAGCCCAACTCGAGGGCCGCGCGTGAGGCATCGAGGGAGATCCGTTGCACCTCTCCGGCCCGCGCTGGCGCCAGTTCGGGCTCAAAGTCAAAGTCGCCGCCCAGCTCAGCCAGTCCGGCGGCCAGGGCGAGTACGTCAGTCTCGATGCCGCTGCCGATATTGAACGCGCCACGCGCATCTGACGCCGCCGCGGCGAGCGCGGCGGCGATCACATCGCCCACATATATGTAGTCGCGGGTCTGGCGCCCGTCGCCGTAGATGGTCGGCCGCTCACCTGCCCGTAGCCGCCCGCAGAAGATCGCGATCACGCCCGCCTCGCCCAGGGGATCCTGGCGGGGGCCGTAGACGTTGCCGAGGCGCAGGCTGACCCCGGAGAGACCGTAGAGACGTTCGTAGAGCGCCAGGTATCCCTCGGCGGAGAACTTGCTCTGTCCGTAGGCCGAAAGCGGCGCGATCGGCGCGCTCTCATCGAGCGGCAACTGCAGCGCCTCGCCCTCGCCGTAGATCGCGCCCCCGGTGGAGACGAAGACGAAGCGCCGTGCGGCGGCGGCGCGGGCAGCCTCGAGCACGTTGGCGCTGCCGCCGACGTTGACCGCGGCGTCGAAGGCTGGATCAGAGACCGACTTGCGGACGTCGATTTGGGCGGCGAGATGGAACACGACCTCGGGGCTGGCCTGCTCTGCGACCGCTTTGACCGCCGCCGCATCGCGCACGTCCCTCTCGACCAGCCGCGCGCCACTCGCAAGCGCCCCGTCGAGGTTCTCCCGATGCCCGGTCGAGAGGTCATCGAGGACTGTCACCGCGTCACCGCGCGCGAGCAGTGCGTCGACCAAATTTGAGCCGATGAAGCCCGCTCCGCCGGTAACCAAGCAGTCCATGAGGTGGTCGATCCTAGGGGTAAGGGCCGAGTCGAGGTCGGCCAGCGCCGCGGAGCTCCCCTGCTACTCTCGCCCGCCGATGCGCCTAATCGTCACCGAGAAGAACAACAGCGCCAAGAAGATCGCCGACATCCTCGGCGCCCGCGGCGGCACGGGTCCGGCCACCGACAAAACCTTCAAAGTGCCCTTCTACACCTGGACCGACGCCGATGGCAGCGAACATCGCACGATCGGCCTCAAGGGCCATGTCCTCGGTCCGGCCTTTCCCGAGGGCTACTCGAACTGGCAGAAAACCGACCTGCACGACCTGATCGACGCCAAGTTGATCAAGGAGCCAACCGACAAAAACGTCGTCAAAGCAATCAAGAAAGTCGCCAAGGAAGCCGACGAGCTGGTGATCGCAACCGACTTCGATCGTGAGGGCGAGCTGATCGGACTTGAGGCGCTCGACGAGATGCTCGACGCGAACCCCGCACTGGGCTCGCGTGAGGACAGCGAAAAGGGTGTCTTGAAGATCCAGCGCGCCCGTTACTCGGCGCTGACCAAGGAGGAGATCGAGCGCGCCTTTGATCAGCTCGACGAACTCTCCTATCCGCTCGCAAATGCGGGCGCCGCCCGCCAGGACATCGACCTACTCTGGGGCGCGACCCTGACCCGGGCCGTCTCGCTGAGCACCCGTCGCTTCGGCTCCAACTTCCTCTCGGTGGGCCGCGTGCAGAGCCCGACCCTTGGCCTGATTGTCGAGCGCGAGATGGAGCGCCGCGCCCATGTAGCCAAACCGTTCTGGGAACTGTTCGCGAAGTTTCAGCACCCCGATGGCAGTTTTGAGGCGCACCACTCGGTCGACAAATTCTGGGAGCGAGCCGAGGCCGATGGGGCCCTGGCCGGAACCAGTGGGCCGGGAACGGTGAAGGCGGTCACCGCGCGTAAGAACACGCGCAAACCGCCGACCCCCTACAACACGACGGCGTTCAGCACAGACGCCTCCAGTCGTCTCGGCATCACTCCGGCCAGCGCGATGCGGATCGCCGAGGACCTATACATGGACGGCTTCATCTCATACCCGCGGACCGATAACACCGTCTATCCCTCCTCGCTGCCGGTCCGCGAGCTGGTCTCCTCGCTGGTCCGAGTCAAGGAGTTTTCGGCGGCGGCCGGGTTGCTCGAGGGCGAGCTGCAGGCGACGCGTGGCAAAAAAGAGACGACCGACCATCCGCCGATCTATCCGACCCAGGCGATCCACCCGGGCGCGCTGGGCGAGGGGCCGAAAAGGCGCGTTTACGAACTCGTGGTGCGGCGTTTCCTCGCCACCTTCAGCCCGCCGATGATCACCGAGTCGACCCGCGCCGACATTGAGGCCGGCTCGCAGTCCTACTTCGTGCGCGGTTCGGTCCTCGTGGACCCCGGCTACGCCGGGATCTATACCTACGCTCGCTCGGCCGACGATGAGATCCCCAAGCTCCAGGAGGGCCAGACCCTCGAGCTCGATGGCGACCCCTGGATCGTCGATAAGGAGACCCAGCCACCAGGGCGGATCTCGCAGGCCAAACTGATCGAGCTGATGGAGGAGCGCAACCTCGGCACCAAAGCGACGCGCGCCGACATCATCCAGAAGCTCTTCGACCGCGGCTACGTCTACTCGAACCCGCCGATCCCCTCCGAGACCGGAATCGCGCTCTATGAGGCGTTCAAGAAATACGTGCCCGGGATGGCGACGCCGGAGATGACCGCCCAGCTCGAGGCCGAGATGGACCGGATCGCAGCCGGCGAGATGACCAAGGGCGAGGTCGTCGGCGAGAGCCGCGACCTACTCCACAGGACCTGGTCGGAGATCGACGAGACAAAAGAGGACCTCGCCAAAGTCGTCTGGAAAGGGATGGATGAGGATCGCATCCTCGGACCCTGCAAGGTCTGCGAAGAAGCGGGTCGCAGCAAGGAGGACGGCTCGCCTCACATGCTGCGCATCATCCGCGCCAAAAAATCCGGCAAACGTTTCGTCGGCTGCACCGGCTGGACCCTCGATGACCCCGATTCCTGTGACCAGACCTTCCCCTTGCCCCAGCGCGGCGACGTCTTTCGACTCGAGGATCGCTGCTCGATCTGTGGCCAGACGCCGCGGCTCAAAGTCGTTCCCTTCCGGGGACGATCATGGAACCTCTGCCTAAACGACGACTGCGAGTCGATGCAGGAGATGAAGAAACGCCGCGCCGAGCGCGAAGCCGCCAGGGCGGCCAAAGAGGCGATGGCAAAAAAACCATTGCCGGCCGGCGATGAGGACGCAGCGCCCGCGAAGACGAAAAAGGCAAAAGTGAAAGCTTCAAAAGCAGACACCGCCACTCGTGGGCGCAAACGCGCCAAAGCCGCGACCAAAGCCTGAGGCGCCGGCGCGGTGTTCATCTCCCTGGAGGGCGTCGATGGCTCCGGGAAGAGCACGCAGGCGCGGCTGCTGGCCGAGGCGCTTGGCCCCGAGACGCTGTTGATCCGCGAGCCCGGCGGGACCCCGGCCGCCGAGCAGATCCGCGAGCTGCTCGCCGACCCCGGCCTTGAGATCGACCCCTTCGCCGAGCTGCTGCTCTTCTCCGCCGCACGCGCCGACCTCGTCAGTCGGGTGATCAGGCCTGCCCTGGAGCAGGGGCTGAGTGTCGTCGCCGACCGGTTCGCCGACTCGAGCGTCGCCTACCAGGGCGGCGCGCGGGGGTTGGGGACCAGCCACGTACTCTCGCTCACCGACACCGTGATCGACGGCCTCTGGCCCGACCTCACGGTCTTGCTTCGAGTGGAGCCGCAGGTCGGCCTCGAGCGAGCCGGTGGCGAGGACCGCTTCGAGGCCGAGGGGGTCGCTCTGCAGCGCGCGGTCGCCGAGGCCTATGAGGAGATCGCGATGATCGCCGCAGACCGGGTCATCGGTATCGATGCGACCGGCTCGGTCGAGGAGGTCCACGCCCGGGTGCTTGAGGCGGTAAGGGGCCGCTCTTGAGCGACCCAACCGCGGAGAAGGGAGATCGCATGGGAATCGGCATGATCGAGGCCGCGACCGAGCACCAGCCGCGGGCCCGCCTCGCGCTCTCGGCCGCGCTGCGCCGCGGGCCCTCTCACGCCTACCTCTTTCGCGGTCCCCGCGGCGCCGGAAAGCGCGCCGCCGCGCGCGCCTTTGCTGCTGAGATCCTCGCCGAAGGAGCCGCCGACGGCGAGGACATTCGCCGGCGAGCAATGCTCGATCCCTCCCCCCATCCGGACCTGGTCTGGCTGGTACCAAGTGGGTCTCAGCACATGGTCGAGGCGGTGCGCGAGCGGATCATCCGCGCCGCCTCCTACCGGCCCTTTGAGGGCGGCAGGCGGGTCTTCGTCGTCGAGGCCGCCGAGGCAATGCGTGACGAGAGCCAAAACGCACTCCTGAAGACGCTTGAGGAGCCGCCTGGATTCGCCCACCTGATCTTGCTCAGCTCCGAGCCTGAGGCACTTCTCGAGACGATCTCCTCGCGCTGCCAGCCGGTCGAGTTCGGTTCGCTGCCCGCCGCGGCGATCGAGGCGGCCCTGGACGGCGATCCCGGACAGATCGCCGCCGCAGCGCGGATCTCGGCCGGCGACCTGGTCCGCGCTCGTTTCCTGCTCTCAGAGCGGGGCCGGCGGCTGCGCGCCGCGGCTCTTGAACTGATCCCGCCATCAAGGGGGGCGCCGTGGAACAAGCTGCTGAAGGCGGCCGAGGAGGTCGGTGGCGATGCCGAGTCCGCGCTTCGGGCCACGCTTGAGGAGGAAAAGGAGGCGGGAATGAAGCGCACCGCTCGCGAGATCACCGAGGAGGCCAAGCGTGCCGGTCGGCGGCGGCGCACCGAGGTGCTCGACTTCGGCCTTGGAATCTGCGCCGGCTGGTGCCGTGATCTTGCCGCGCTGGCCTCGGGGGCCGAGGAGGTCGTCTTCAACTGCGACCGACTGGATCAGCTGCGTGCAGCCGCCCAGGGTCTCGACGCCTTCCAAGCGCGGCGGGCAGCCGCGCTTGTCCAAGACACCCGCCGGCGTCTTGACCTAAACGTCTCCGAGGAGCTCGCGCTCGAAGCACTCTTCTTTCGTCTTGAGGAGGAGCTCGGGGGATGATCCGCAAGGCCGGGGTCGGGGATGCCCCCGCGATCGCCCGCTTACTGCACCGGTTCAACTCAGAATATGAGGACTACACCCCGGGCATCGAGGCCCTCAGCGGGCACTACCGCGAGCTGCTCGGCGCCGCTGAGCTGGTGGTCCTGTTGGCCGGCGAGGGCCGCGAGGGGTTCAGTCAGTTTCGCTTCAAGCGCTCCCATTACACCGGCCGCCCGGACGCCTACATCGAGGAGCTGTACGTGATTCCCGAGCGGCGCGGGGAGGGCATTGGTCGCGCCCTGCTGGAGGCGACGATCGAGGCGGCAAGGCAGGCCGGGGCGACCCACATCGAGCTGACCACCGGTGAAGAGGACCGCCAAGCACGTGGCCTCTATGAGAGCGCCGGCTTCAGCAATTGCGAGGGCGGCGCCGAGGGCCCGCGCATGCTCTATTACGAGCGAGAGCTCTAAGCGTCCTCGGCCGTGGGCGCGGCCGCGACGAGATCACCTCCCAGAGGTGGGCGGCTGGACGGCGCTGCGCGCCGCCGGCTCGCCGCCGTTGTCCTCTCCTGCGCTCTGCTGGCGGGCCCGTTCCAGTGCCCGCTCCTGGGCGAGGCGGGTGATCTGGGCAGCCTGGCGGGACATGATCACGCTGAAGTTGAGCGCCAGGCCGAGCAGCAGAAGGAGCACGATCGAGAACAGTGCGATCGTCGTATCGCGCACCCCCATCAGGTCGGCGAAGACGCTGAGCAGGCCGGGGAAGGCGGCGCCCACGAGCATCCCCAGGCCGGCCACGAACCAGACCACGCTATAGCGCTCCTGCAAGCGGTCGCGCCTAATTAGCTCGAGGATCATCACCATGAAGGCGATCGCCAGCAGCGCCGCCAGGATCCGCGTCTGGGAGGTGAGGTGGACCTTCGGATCGGTGGCCAGCGGCAACAGCGCTATCGGCACGGCGCTCAGCGCTCCACTTCGACCCGGCGCGGGCGGAACATGCCAACCAATAAGACGATCAGCCCCTTGAAGATGAAAAAGGACGAGCGCAGCGGGGTCAGAAAGGAGCTGCCGCCGCTTCGCTCAAGCATTCGCACCGGCACCTCCTCGACCCGCAGGCCCTGGCGCACCGCGAGCTGCAGCGACTCGATCTCGGCGAAGTCCGGCGAGTAGTTCTCGCTGAAGAGAGCCATCACGCGCCGGTTGGCGGCGCGCATGCCGCTCGTGGTGTCGGTGAAGCGCTGGCGCGTAGCCAGGGTGAGGAAGAAGCGAAAGACATTTGTCCCAATTCGCCGCGAGATGGTCGGCCTGTAGTCATCGCCCTCGGGCTGCGCCTCACCGTCGCGCTGATCGGTGTCTCGGTAGCGCGATCCAATCACCAAATCGGCGCGATCCGCGACAACCTCGGCCACCAGTCGGGCCACCTCAGAGGCCGGGTGTTGGCCATCAGAATCAAGGTGGGCGCAGCTCTCATAGCCCTCGCGCAGGGCGTAGAGGTAACCGGTCTGCAGCGCCGCGCCGAGGCCCTGGTTGAAGGGCAGCGAGGCGACGATCGCACCGGCCTCCCGGGCCCGCTCCGCGGTCGCATCGGTGGAGCCGTCATCGACGACGAGCAGGTCGGCCCCCGGCAGGTGCTCGCGGACATCGGCGATCACCTCGACGACCGAGGCCTCCTCGTTCCAGGCCGGGATGAAGACGAGTGTTCTCACCGCTCTTGATTCTCCCACGACCGCCCCACCTCAGGTCTATGTTAGGGGTACCCATGCGGCGAATCGGAATGCGACTCTGGTTGGCGACGGCGTTCGCCGCTGTCAGCGTGCTCACCGCCGGGGTCGTCTACCTCTTCGGCGACCGCCTCCGCGCCGTGCTTGCCGCGATTGCACTCGGCGTCCTCGCCGGGTTCTTGATCGCGGCGGCGATCGCCGAGCGGGTCGAGCGCCTCGCAGACGCCGCCGGCAAGATGGCCGCGGGGTCCTTTGACGCTCCCCTGGAGAGCGGCGGCCGCGATGAGATCGGTGAGCTGGCGCGGGCACTTGAGTCGATGCGCGCCTCGCTGCAGGAGAGCTTCGGCGTGCTGACCGCCGATCGCGACAAGCTCGAGGCGATCTTCGATGGACTCACCGACGCGGTGATGGTGGTCGACTTCGATGGTCCCCTGCGTTTCTCGAACAGCGCCGCAGCTGATCTCCTCGACCCCGCCGGCCTTCCACCGGAAGCGATGCTGCCCCAACTTCGCCGCGCCGCCGACGTCGGCTTCTCGGCGCACCCGGCGCTGCGCATCGGCGATCGTGCGTACGCGATGGAGGCGCGCTCGCTGCCCGATGAGCGCGCGGTCATGGCGGTCGTTCGCGATCGCACCGATGCGATGCGCCGCGAGTTTGCAGAAGCCGATTTCATCTCCAACGCGGCGCACGAGCTGCGCAATCCTCTGGCCGGGATCTCCGGTGCGATCGAGGTCCTGCAAGACGGGGCCAAGGAGGATCCAAAAGCTCGCGACCATTTTCTCGCCCGCCTCGGCGAAGACGCGGAGCGGATGAGCCGGCTGACCCGAGCCCTGCTCACCCTGGCCCGGGTCGAGTCGGTCGGGGCGGGGGAGACCGAGGTGGTCGACGTGCCGGCTGCGGTTCGTGACGCGATCGCCGCTGTCGAGGCGCCGCCGCACATCGAGCTGCGCGAGGAGGTCGAACCCGGCCTGGAAGCGGCCAAGGGCGACCCGACGCTGCTGCGCCAGGTTCTCGTCGGGCTCCTCACCAACGCCTGTAAGCACACGCCACCCCCCGGCACCGTTACCGTACGCGGCCGCTTCGACGGTAAGGGAGACGTAGTGATGGAAGTGATCGATACCGGAACCGGCATTCCCGCGGCAGAGATAGAGCGCGTCTTCGAGCGCTTTTACCGGCGCACAGAGTCGCGCAAGCACGAGGGATTCGGCCTCGGCCTGGCGATCGCGCGCCGCATGGTCGACGTGATGGGCGGCGAGATCGGCGCCACCTCGGTCGAGGGCGAGGGAAGCACATTCTGGATCCGTCTGCCGATCGCCCAGCCGAGCCCGACACCGGTGGCCTGAGAAGACAACGATGAGCAGCGGACGCATACTGATCGCCGACGACGAGCCCTCGGTTCGGGACTCAGTCGGCTACGCCCTCGCCCAGGAGGGTTATGAGGTGACCCCCGCCGCTGACGGTGATGAGGCCACCGAGAAGCTCCTCGACGCGATCCCCTTCGACCTTCTGATCCTCGACATCATGATGCCTGGCCCGAGCGGTCTGGACATCTGTCGTGAGGTGCGATCGCGCAGCGCCGTGCCGATCATCGTGCTCACCGCCAAGGACGCCGAGGTCGACAAGGTCGTTGGTCTAGAGGTGGGCGCCGATGATTACGTCACCAAGCCGTTCTCGGTGCGTGAGCTGCTCGGCCGGGTGCGCGCCCAACTACGGCGCCGTGAGCTCGACCGCTCACCACTGGGCCAGGCGGTCAAAATCGAGGCCGGCCCGGTCGCGATCGACCTGGTGCGCCACGTCGCCACGGTGCGGGGCGAGCCGGTAAATCTAACCCGCTCGGAGTTCCAGCTGTTGCGACTGATGGTGGGCCGGCCCGGCGAGGTTTTTCCTCGCCGCCAGATCATGGAGGAGCTCTGGCAAACCGAGTTCGACGGCGATGAGCGAGCCTGTGACGTACATATTTCCAACCTGCGACAGAAGGTCGAGCGCGACCCGCAGAATCCAGAGCTGATCCTCACGGTGCGCGGCATCGGCTACAAATTCTCCGGCGCTAGCGCCGGAGCGGCGTTATAGTCCTCGCAGGCTGATCGGGGCGGTGTCGGGCCGCGAGAGCGAGAGGAGAGGAGATGGGATTGAGGGGGATTTCGCGTCGCAGCAGGCGACGACGTTTAGCCGCGCTTCTCACCCTGGCCGTCCTCGCCGTCGCTGTGCTGGGTTCCAACGCGCTCGCCCAGACGGTCCGGGCGGGGCGACTGATCGTCACGGTCGAAGGTGGGTTCACTCCGCACAAGCTGCCGAAAAAGACCCGGGCGGCGATCACGCTCAGCGCTCGCAGCACGATCCAAACTTCCGATGGTTCACACCTGCCAGCCCTGAAAGAACTTTCGCTGAAGTTCGACAAACACACCGGGGTAAACACGGAAGGCCTGCCCACCTGCACGATTCGAAAGCTCGAAAACACGACGACCAAGGCGGCGAAAGCCAGCTGCCCTGACGCCCTGATCGGAACCGGTCAGGCGGGCGCGGAAATCGAATTCCCTGAACAGCCGCCCTTCTTCGCCAAGGCGCCGATGCTGATCTTCAACGGCCCGCCGCGCAACGGCAACCCGGTCTTCATCTTCCAGGTCTACGCATTCGTGCCGGCCCCCACGACCTTTGTGACGACGGCGGAAATCGGCCGATCCTCGGGCCTCTACGGGACCAAAGTGCTGATCAAAATTCCGTCGATCGTCTCCGGCGCCGGCTCACTCAGCTTTGCCGAACTCTCGATCCACAAAAGGTGGAACTACAAGGGCAAGAAGGAGACCCTGCTCTACGGCAGCTGCCCCAGCGGCCACTTCTACGTGCGCGGAGATCTGCTCTTCGATACCGGATTTCGAATGTCGGGCAAGGTTGTGCGCAGTTGCACACCCTCGGGCTGAGCCCACTACTGCCCTGACTTGCCTGCGCTTCGAAGGAGCCGCCTCTGACCAATCGCTCGGCTGGGTTCAGCAACCACCGGGCTGGGCGCCTCCAGGGCCCAGATCCAACGGGTGCCAATGCGGTCAAAATCGGCCCGTCGGGGCCGGTTGAAAGAGCGGTTCTGACGCTGCGTTGGAAACCTGCCTCTTCGGGCTCCGCGGTGCCGAATTGCGCAAGAAGCGGTCCCCGACGCGCAAGAAGGTATGTACACGTACGGTTTCATAGGCGCTAAACAAGCGAAATTCCGGCATCCGGCTTGACAGCTAGGTCTTGGTATGTTCTCATTCGTTTTCCATGCGAGAGCCGCTACCCGAGCAAAATCACACTTGGCATGCCGGCGAGGCGTCAACCGCTCCGCTCGCCACGCGGCGCGCTCCCGCTAGCGGGGCAAATCTGATCCGCCCGGGGACGCCCACTCCCTCGGGTCGGTTGCCTCACTGCTCGCCGGTTCCTCTTCGGGGGGTTCTCCTATGAGCGGCGCCGGAGCCGCGGTGGTCCTCGACGGTGTCGACTACGGCCGGCGCCTACCGCGAGGGCGCCACGGGATTCCCCACGAGCTGGTTGCCGCCAACCAGCGCGAGCGCCTGCTGAACGCGACGGCTTCAGTGATCGCCGAGCAGGGTTACGCGTCATTGGCCGTCAGCGACCTGACCGACCGCGCCGGTGTTTCCAGAGCGACCTTCTACAAGCTCTTTGACGATAAGCACGATTGTGTTCTCGTCGCGCAGGGCTGGGCGATCGATCACCTTCTGACTACGATCACCGCCGCCGGCAGGAGGGAGTGGCCCGAGGCGGTGGCCACGGGGGTTGGCGCGGCACTCGAATTCGCCGACGATTTCCCCGGCCAGGCGCGCCTCGTGCTCGCCTCCAGCCGCTCGCCATCAGAGCCAAAGCTGGCCCGCGATGGACTTGCCCTGCACCTGCGCTTGGTAGAGATTCTCCACCGCGGGTCCCGGCGCTGCCCGGGAACGCGCTCGCCCAGCGGGCTGATCGAGCAGGCAGCAGTTGGCGCGGCACTCTCGATCGTCGAAAACCGCCTCGCTGGCGGTGAAACAGGCGCCCTGTCGAGTCTGCGTCAAGACCTCGTCGAGATCGTCCTCACCCCCTACTTGGGGGGCGATTGGGCGAGTCGAGTCGCGGGGGCCGAGCAATTCTGAGGGGGTGCGCCAAGAGGCTCGCTGTGCTGGCGCTCGTCCCGCTGGTGCTGAGCGCTGCGACGGCAGGGGCCGCGGCGCCGCAACCAGAAGTTGGTCTCGGCAACGGCCAGATCGGCGACTATCAGTGGGCGGTTGCGGTCAAGCGGCCCCAAGCCTTACCGAACTCCGCGGGGCAGGGAGCGCGGCAGCCCTGCCTCATGGTCGGCACCACCTGGCAGCTCGGTCCGTTCAGCTATCGACGCAGCAAGAGCCGCCAGTGCGCTTCGTCGTCGGGCCTCTCTGCCTCCGGGGCGCCGCTGATCGCGCGCGGGGTTCAGCCAAGCACGGGCGCCCCGGCGCGGATGACCGCGGTCGGCGTGGTCGTCGCCCCGGCGGTGAGTCGTATCGAGGTCACCTTGGCGAACGGCGTCAAGCGGACGATCCACCTGGAAAGGCTGAGTTCCGCCGCGGCTCGCCGCGCCGGCCTTGAGCGCTTCCGTTACTTTGCCTTTGCCGCCCGCGGTGAATGGTGTGCCCAGCGCTTGGTGACCGAGAGCGCCTCCGGTAGGGCGCTGTGGGACAGCGGCACCGACACCTACGGCTGTGGCAGCAACAGCCGCCCGCCGCGCTTCGCGGGCTGAGCGCAAGAAAAGTAGTCCTTCGGCGCTTCCTCCCCGCTGGCCTCCGTTGCGCGGCCGGACTTCCGCTATGTCTCATCGGGCTCAAATGAGGCGGCCCAGCTTGGCTCGGCGCTCCGACAGTAAAAATCGACTTGACAAATTTCTCTGTCGGTGAAAGGCTGCGACCCATGGACGACGTCATGGTCATCGATGACCCCACGGCCGCCGAGGTCTCACTCGATCCGATCCGCGCCCGCCTGCTCGCGGCACTGGCTGCACCTGGATCTGCCAGCACCCTCGCGGCGCGGGTTGGGCTCACGCGCCAAAGGGTCAACTACCATCTCCGCGCCTTGGAGAGCCATGGGCTGGTGGAGCTAGTCGAGGAGCGCCGCAAGGGCAACTGCACCGAGCGCGTCATGCAGGCGACGGCCGCGTCCTACGTGATTTCGCCAAGCACGCTGCCAGAGCTCGCGCCCGACCCTTCGCGCGCGCCGGACCAGCGATCTTCGCGCTGGCTACTCGCGGTTGCGGCGCGTCTGGTCGCGGAGGTCGGTGCTCTGATCAGCGGAGCCAGCGCCGCGGGCAAGCCGCTCGCGACCCTCGGGATCGACAGCGAGGTGCGCTTCACCTCCGCGCAGCATCGGGCGGCCTTTGCGGTCGAGCTTGCGGATGCGGTCAACGGGCTGGTAGCCAAGTACCACGATGAGTCCACGGTTGGCGGGCGCCGGCACCGATTCGTTGTCGCACTGCACCCCACAATCACCAACGACAAGGAGCACGTCTCATGAGCCGCGAATTCGAGATCACCCGCGAGGTCGACCTTCCCGCCGCCCCGGGCGACGTCTGGACAGCGATCACCGCCGATACCGCGGCCTGGCAGTTTCCGACCGGGATGGAGATCCCCGTCGGCGGCGCCCCGCCCGAGGGCGGGGTGTTCAGGACCTGGGACCCGCCGAGCCGACTCGTGATCCGCATGGAGTCCCCCGACGGGACCTTCAATGCCCTCGACTATACGATCGAGGCTCGCGATGGCGGCCAGGCGCACCTGCGTTACGTCCACAGCGGGATCCTCGCCGAGGAGTGGGAGGACCAGTACGACGCGATCGACGGCCACACGGACTTCTATCTCCACACCCTCGGGCAGTACCTCGAGTACTTCAACGGCCGCCGGGTCACCTACGTGGGCCAGCCCTCGGCCGGCATCGAGGGCCCCGAGGCCGCCGGAGCGCCGGAGGCAATGGAGGTTCTTCGCGCTGCCCTGGGTATCGCCTCGGGCGCCGTTGTCGGCGATCGGGTCGACGCCACGCTCGGCGAGGCCGGTGATTTGATCGGAGTGATCGACTACTCAAGTGCCGAGTTCCTCGGTGTGCGCAGTGCCGACGGCCTTTACCGATTCTTTGGCCGCAACCATTTCGGTGACGTTGTCGGGATGAGCGCGCACCTCTTCGCTGAGGGCGTGGACGCTGAGGAGAGCGAAGCCGCGCTCAAAGCCTGGCTTGACGGGATCTACGCATAGGAGTCCGGCGCCAGGCGGCTCTTTAATCGGTCCGACTCACGGGCGTCCGTCGAGAACCCGGCCGTGGGGCAGCTGTCTCAGACCGTGGGCGGACAAAGCGCCAGACGGGATCGGTTCGGACTCCGGCTGCGCCCCGAAGCTATTTCCTCTTGTGCTTGCTCGTCGATTTGAATGTGATCGACTTCATCTGGCTCTTGGCGCTGCCGCCGTCGGGCGTGAACGTGATCGTTACCGGCACCGTCAGCTTGTGAAACAAATCCGCCCGGATAGCTCAGTTGGTAGAGCACTTCCATGGTAACCGTGGCTTGGTGTAGGTGTTGCGCTCGCAACAGTTGGCTTATTCAAGCCAACTAACGGCGGTTATGGGACGGAACTGAGCGGTCTGTCCGCGGCACCATCCCAGGCGTGGAATTCTGGACCTGTCCCATCGAATGGGACACACTTCCAAGGCGAGCCGCTCGTCTCGGTTTGTTGAACTTAGAGTGGCGAGCTCTCGAAGATCGGTGACTTGATTGAGGCGGGCCTTAGTCGTAGTGGGTGAGACGCGGCCAGAGCGTGGGCCAGGGGCTGGTGATGTCACAGAACATGAGCCGCAGGCCCTGCTCGTCGTTTTCGAGACCGACTCCATCGTGAACGGTTGCCAGAGTGCGGCACTTGTCAAATGAGGGCGCGGCTTCGGCGGCATCTTCGAAGCCGATCAGGAGCGCATGGGCATCGCTGGCCGGGGGCTGCCCCCACTCGCTGAAGCCGTTGTGGGCGCTGTAGGCGTGCGGGAGCCGGGGCGCCGATCCGAGCACATCGATCGCTCCCGCCTCGCCATAGTTTGCGGTGAAAATTGCTGTGTGTCGACGCTGCACTGCTGGTATGTGACGCCACGTCCTTGCCACGGTGTCGACAAAACGAGGCCAGCCGACGGTCTCTCCCTGAGCCGGGTTGATTGCCATCACGATGCTTCCCTGCAGATCGCGCTCGGGCAGGAGTGGCAGCGCGATCAAGGCACTGAAGGCGGCGCTGAGGACGATCGCCGCGGCGAGACCGCCGACACGCCATCGGGCCCGGGCCAGCCACTCGGCGGTCGGTATGGCGCCGAGGCCGAGCAGCAGCGGGTAGAGGCTCGCGAGGTAATAGGCCTTGCCGTTGCCGACCAGATACAGGCCGGCCATTGCCGCGTAGGTGATTGCGATAAAGCGCAGTGGGCGCCAGCGAGGGCGCCGAAAGGGCGCGAGCAGACCGGCGACCCAGACCGGGACGAGCAGGGGACTGACCATCACGAGCTGGAACGGTAAGAAGCCACCCCGTCCACCCTCTTCGGTGCCGGCGATGTTCTGGGCGACGGTTAGCTGGGGCCAGCCATGTTGCTGTTGCCAGAGCACGTATGGGGCCCCCAGCGCGATCGCGGCAATGCCCCCCGCAGCAGCCCACCGCGATCGCAGTGGCCACCGAGGACCCACTGCGAGTAGCGCCACCACCATCACGGCAGCCACCAGACCGACCTGGGGCTTGGCCTCCACGCCGACTCCGACCACGATGCCGGCAGCCAGGACGCAGGCAGGACTTTGGCGGAGGATCGCCCGGATCGCCAGCCAGCCGAGCGTGGTTGTGCTCAACAGATCAAAAGTGGTCGTCGAGACGATGTGCCCGACGGCCAGCGCAAAGCCCGACGCGGCCGTGCACGCCGCCGCGATCATCTGAGCGCGGGCGCCACCACCCAGCTCCCGCGCGACCAAGGCCGCCAAGATCGTCGTCGCCGTCGCAGCGAGTGCCGAGGGTGCACGCAAGAGCAGCAGCGATCCCGGCGCCAACGCATTCATCGCCCAGCTCAGCAGCGGGACGATCGGAGGTTGGTCGGGGTAGCCAAAAGCGGGATGACCTCCGGCGACGATGAAGTAGAGCTCATCGCGGTGGTAGCCGTACCTCATGCTCGTGGCGAGCAACACCGCAAGCTGCAACGCGGCGACCGCCCACACCCAGCGGCTGGCGAACAGCTTGCTCCGGGCGCCGGCGCTGCCAGATGGCGTTGCCAGAGACTCCGGGACCGATCCGTACTCCACGACGCCTACGCTAGTGGTTAACAGACCGACGCCAAGCACCTGGGTCGATGTGCGGCGCCGAGGGTTTCGGCTGAGCGCGCGCGGGGCGAGCCCGTTGGCTCCATGCTCCTACGCTGCGGCCGCACCTCGGCCGGCCGCCTCTGGAGCCTGTGCCTCGCTTCGCTGGGCTTCCGATCCTGGTGCTCGGCGCCCTGGGGCCAGGAGACAGTTCCAGCAAATGGGAGAGAGCGATGAACCGCCACGAAAGACGACCGCTACACGAAGGCGCAGAGTGCGAAGGGGATCGAAATGGGACGCCACGCCGTCTTGGAAATGTGAGCACTCAAGCCGACCAGGTCTTCTGGACAGCCAAAGAGTGGAGCGAGCGCACACGGATCCCCTACCGAGCAATCCTGGCCGCAGTTTCCAAGGGCGAGCTGTCCTCGGTGAGGCCCTCGGGGACCAACAACGGCGTGATCCTGATCTCCGACGGCAGCTGGGAACGCTGGCTGGATGTGATCGAGACGAAGAAACGGATCGCGCCTCGGCTCACGGAGTTAGCCGGAGATCGCCGACTCGCCGACCTGGCCCTCAGCTGATCATGCCCCGACAAGAGCAAGGCGTTGAGTACTACCGGGTCAAGGACGGCGAAAAGCGCTACCGAGTTCGGTGGCGCGAAGAGGGCCGAATGAAGAGCCGCTCCTTTGTGCGCCTATCCGGTGAGGACGGCGCCCGCGCTTTCTACGCGAAGGTCCGTGAAGCACAGGAGGCGTCTGGACGTTTGGCCAGGGTGAGCGCGCTGCGCCTCACCCTGGCGGAGTTCGTCGCTGATGTCTGGGCGCCGAAGACCAAGCGACGGCTGACCGAGAAGACCTGGAAACGCGACGCCATCGTCTACAACAAGCACATCCTCGAGCAGCTCGGGGACCTGCCGATGTCGGAGGTCGATGTCGAAACGCTCGTCATCTGGCAGGAGGAACTCGAACTGTCAGGTTGCGGCGCCGCGACCATCGTCAAGGCGATGAGCATCCTCTCGCGGATATTCAAAGAGGCCGCGCGTCGCTCAAGGGTCACCGGGGTGATGGGAAACCCGGTGGTTCTCCTTGAGCGCCCGAGATCGAAACCGCGCAGACGTCCCCGGGTCTGGGGCCCGGTCGTGGTCGAGCGAGTTCGCTACGAGCTGATCGTCAACTCACTGCGGATCAACCCTGAGAAGGAGGTGATGGCGCTTCGCGACGCCTTACTGGTCAGTCTGATGGCGATGACCGGTTGCCGGCCGCAGGATGCGCTGGCTCTCAGGTGGGCGGACATCGAGGAGCGCGTCATCCTCACCAAGCGCCTCAGCGACGATCGGATCAGGGAGCGGACGAAGAACGAAGGCGATCGCTCGGCGCCGCTGCTCGAGCCGCTGAAGGAAGACCTCGAGGTTCTGCGCTGGCGAAGCGATGACGGGCCGCTGGACCAGATCTTCCGCAAACCCGAGAGTGGTGAACACTACGTCGAGACCGATTGGCGTAACTACCGTTCGCGACACTTTGTACCCGCCCTTGAACGGGTCGAGGCAAGCTGGGGGAGATGGCGCGATGGCCTCGACAGTTCCGAGGAGGTTCGAGAGTCTGTGGAGGGCCTGCGCAAGACGCGCCCCTACGACCTCGGACGGCACACCCACTCAGCCCTGATGTTGGCATCCGGCATGAGCCTGCAGCGTCTGGCGCGGATTCAGGGTCACAGCATCAGGGTGCTCGACGAGATGTACTCAGAGCAATTGGAGGAGTTCGAAGACGCTGCCACGGCGATCGATGCTGTCAGCGAGCTCAAGAAGGCCCGGGCACTGGTCTGGAGGGCCCGTGTGCCCTCAACGGGAATTGGGGCAGTCCCCGACCAGCCGATCCCGACAGCGGTCAGTTGTTCAGGGCCCGAACCCAGGCCGTGAGAGAGTTCTTCGCCACTCCTCCACGAACGGAGAAGCAAGCGCTAGGCCGGAGGGAACTCCGACCTTCGCCCATCGCGGTAGCGTTGGTTCGGACCAGGTGAGATTGAAGACGACTATCACTTTCACCCGATCGGCGGATGGCTCGATTCAGGGAAAAGTACCGCTTGACGCTGATCAGAACGGGCTGATGGCGAGTTGGGATCAGCTCACTGAGATCGTCCTCTCGCTTCCCGAGGCAAGCGAGGAGCCACTGCACGGGCTGGCGCTCTTGGCGAGTGCGAAAGAAGCTCTTCGTCTGGGAGCGACCTTTGAGCGCCAAGGAAGTCCAGGCGCTCGGTGAGGCGGCGCCGCGGGGCGCTGTGCGATCCGGTCTGGCGGTCAACGATCATGCCCCCAAGGATGGCCCAGTCCACGTTTCGGTTCTGACGGCCTCGAACACAGAAACGGAATACGCCGAAGCCAACGAAGCGGGACAGAAATGCGAGTCAGGCTGTGCCAACCTGCTGGTCACAGTCATCGACCAGAAGACCGGCAAGCCGGCCACCAATGCGACGGTCAACGCCGACCTCGGCCAGATTGACACCGCTGGTTCACCCAATCTGCACCAGATCGGATCGCAGTTCCTCTGTCTGCAGTCCGACAGCCCGTCGTCCGCCTCTTGCGGGACCGAACTGCACGGCCTGAAAACCAACGCGAATGGACGGGTTCACCTGCTCTACTGGGCGCCTGGCGAGCTGGTATCCGCCCACACCGTGCTCACCGTCTCGGCGAGCAGCTGTGCCTCCCCGTGCCAGGCAGAACGCCAGGAAGGCTCCGAAATCTCGACCTTGAGCGTCGAGCCATACCGGATCTATGATCATCACCATGGCGAGCTCTCACGCGAGGAGGTCAAAGCGCTGATCGATGCCGTCGAGGAGCCGAAGATCCTGGACCAAGTGCTTGGTTCGGCCCACCACAAGGTGTTCGAGAGCGCGCTCGAGTGGTTAGGAGAGCACGAGCTGCTAAGCGAGCATCTCGTAAAGGTTGCGGCAGGCCCGCTGGGGTACTCAACCGTCGGCGCTGGCGAGCTGCTGAAGATGGCCGCCGAGGGATTCAAGGGGATTCACGAGCAGGATGCGCTCGCTGCTGCGCTCGTGGATTCCGTGAAACTCTCACCGGAAGGCATCGGTGTCAATGTCTATGACCACCATGTGCGGGCGGGTATCTCTGACACTTTCCAGGACCAGATCCTCACCAATCTCGGACTCCCCCTCGCGAACGGACTGCTTTGGGACCTCGGTAAGGCGCTCGCCGAGCAATACAAGACCCACAGGGCGCTAACGGTCCAGCCCGAGCATGTCAGAGCCTCCGTCTATGAGATGAGTAACTGTGCGCTGGGCCCTTTGATTGCGGCCCTGGATACGGTCCGTCGCTGACCGGAATCCAGTCGAGCCTCTGCTTCGACTTCACCTCCTCCAAAGGTGCTTCGGGCGACGATTTTGAAAAAGTGCAGTGTACCCACTACGATCCGATTGTCTGGGTTTCAACCCAGCACGGTCTGAACCAGGCACAACCCTGAGGCGAGGCCAGCAGTCGGCTCAGCTCCGAGCGGACCAGGTCTTCTGAACGTCAATTCTGCTCTGTACCTCCGCAAGCTGACGGTGGCCAACTCCGCCTGGGTTGGCCACCTACCAGACAGAACTAGCTCAGACGCCGGGAGCCGAGTGCCCTGATCCGCCGCGGCGCGGCCACCACCCTCGCCCTAGTCGCGCCTCTGACGCGCCGAGCGGCCGGATTGCGATTTCCCTCGAGGGCGACCTTCAGACGCCGCGCCTCCTCGCGTTCGATCAAGCCCGCGATCACTTCCTTGGGGCCGATCGCTGGGTCGGTGCAGAGATCGGCGTTGGCCGCCTTGGTTCTCACGCCTTCGGCCGCCCGCAGCGCCTGCTCGTGGGATGCAAAGGACTCACCCGAGCTGGCGATCACGTGCCCGCCCTCGGCGAGCAGCCGCCAGCGCCACCTGTCGTTCATGTCTGGAAATGCCTCGAAGCGATTCATCGCCCCTCCTCGTTTTCTCTTGTCGGGAACATACGTTCGCATCTCAGGCGGCGGAAAACTGAATTCGCCGAGGTCGGTTCGGGTTGGACGCCACGTCGCCTGAACCGCACACGCTCAGCGGAGTCTCCTATGCCGCCACCTTCATTAAAGGCCGCGTTCTGGCGCTGCGCTTGGCCGAGATGCTTTGCCTTAGACGGGGCCGCCGACCTGCACCCCTGTCCCTCTATTTGCAAATGGGCTCGCTCTGATGTACGTTTGGCCTTACTTCTCTGGATGAGAAGTTGGGGACTCCGGTATTGCCGGAGCAAAAGCACAGGGATGCGGGCCAGCATGGGCCCCGTGGGACTGGGAGAGAGTTAGTGATTGCATCGAGAGGGGACAGGTTCGGCGATTTCGCGACCATCCCCCGCGCTTACGGGCCGCAGGTCACCGAAGTTGGCGGCGGCCACTGTGCCAGCAAGTTCACCTGCACTGGCCAACCCGAAGCTCGGACCCCATCATCGGCCTCGGTTATCTGGATCGAAAACGCCGCTTCCTTCGAGGCCGCGAGTGGGGCCCTCGGGGAGGACTAGATGCGCCGCATCTCCCTATCCTTACTCTGCACCTGCGCCGTCGCATCTGTCGCCGCATTCGCGGCCGCGCCGGCCTCCGCCGACCGCAGCCTCGAATTTCAGATCACCGGCGCTCCGGCTCTGGCGCCGGTGCCGGGCCCTTTCTCGAACCCTTTCGGCCTTGCAATCGAAGGAGGAAGCAATCTCTGGGTCGGAAACACCCAGAGTGGGGGGCTCGTCGACAAGTTTGACTCCAGCGGCAACTGGCTCGCGCAGGGCAACGGGGCCGGCCACTGGTCTGGTAGCTACACCGAGAGCATCGCGTTCTCCAACGCCTCGAACCACCTCTACGTCGCCGACTCCGATCACGATGACCTCTTCGTCCTCAATTCCGACGGCAGCTACAACTCCGACATAAAAGGGGCCTGGGGCACCGGCTGCTGCTACATCTTCACCGCCGCGGACAACTCCGCCGGCCCGGCCGCCGGGGACGTTTATGTCTCCGGGCAGGGACCATCGGTGTATCGCATCAACGGGACCGGAACCCCCTCCAACTTCACTGCCGGCGCCTCGGCGGGCTCGGCAGTCCTGACGGGCTCGGATGCACCCGATGGCCGCTTCGCCTCGGTTGAAGGCCTCGCGGTCGATTCAGCGGGAAATCTCTATGTCGTCGATGCGGGTCACAACGTGGTCGATAAATTCGCGCCCAGCGGCGCCTACCTCATGGATTTCACCGGTGTCGGAGCCCCCGTCGCCTTCTCCGGCATCAGGGGGGTGGCCGTCGACCCGACTAGCGAAGACGTCCTGATCGTCGATGCCGGTAACCGCGTGGTCGATGAGTTCGAATCGAGCGGGGAATATGTGACCAGGCTGACCGGGCCCGACGAAAGCACGACCTTCGGCGCCTTGGACGGCGGGATCGCGACCGACGCCAACGGCGTCGTCTACGTCTCTGACAACGGCAACCAGGTGGTGGACGCCTTCAGCCCGAACTTCATCCTGCCGAAGACCAGCTACCAGCCGGTCACCAACCAGACCCAGACCTCCGGAACCCTTCACGCGACGATCGATCCAAATGAAGGGGGGAATGTACTCACCTGCGTCTTTCAGTACGGGCCCACCGCCGCCTACGGGTCGAGCACGCCCTGCTCGCCTGGCGCTCCTTACTCCAGCTCGACGCCGGTCAGCGCCAATATCTCGGGTCTGACCACCGAGACTCCTTACCACTACCGGGTCCTGGTGACCAACTCGAATGGCACCAAGAAAGGTGCGGACCAAATCTACCTGCCGCACGCGGTGGCCGGCCTCACCACCGATCCGGCCACCGAAGTCGCGCGCAACACCGCGACGCTGAATGGGTCCTTCAATGGCAATGGTCAGGACACTCACTACTACTTCGAATGGGGCACGAGCACCGCCTACGGGCAGACGACCGCAGCCTCTCCCGGGGCCGATGCGGGTTCTGCAGCCGAACCCACCGATCTCTCATTTCACCTCGAAGGGCTGCAGGTCGAGACAGTCTATCACTACCGTGTGATCGCCTCCAACGCAGCCGGCACCTCGACCGGCGAAGACCAGAGCTTCAAAACCGTCGCCGCAGTGGAAAACGCGGCGACCGAAGCTGCCACCGACCTGACCGCCACAACCGCGCTTTTGAACGGCTCCTATACGGGCAACGGCGAAGACACCCACTACTACTTCGAATGGGGGCCCGACACCTCCTATGGACGCACGACCGCCGCACCCCCTGGCTCTGATGACGGCTCCCCGAGCGGGCAGCGTGGCGTTTCGTTTGAACTGATCGGCCTCGACATCGACCACTCTTACCACTTTCGACTGGTTGCACAAAATGCCGCCGGGACAACGTATGGGTCGGACCAGAGCTTCACCACCCTCGGCGCATATGAGTTCTCGGGGAGCTTCGGCTCCGAAGGCTCTGGTGACGGCCAGTTGAAAGCCCCCAAGGACGTCGCCGCCGACAACTCGACGGGAGACATCTACGTGGCTGACACGGGCAACCACCGCATCGTCAAGTTCGATTCCTCGGGCAACTTCATCGCCGCCTGGGGTGAGGGTGTGGCCAGCGGCACTTCGGTGGCTCAGGTCTGCACGAGTGGCTGTCAGGCGGGGATTGAAGGGAGCGGGGCGGGGGAGTTTGCCGAGCCGACCTTCATCGAGGTTGACAACTCGGGCGGTCCCTCGGCGGGTGACCTCTACGTCGCCGACACCGCGGATAGCGTGGTCCAGAAGTTCGACCCAAGCGGCCACGTGATCGGCAGCTGGGGTGAAGGTGGCGAGAACGACTTTAGCGGCGGCGGCCAGATCACCGGGATCACGGTAAGCGAAGTCGGCGACCTGATCGTCGCGACCAGTCAGCTTCCCTATTACTGGACCACGCTCAGTCAGGACGGGCTCTCTCGGTCGAAGTTTGCGACCAGCAACCATGCGGTCTATCCACTCGGGACCGGCCTCGATATCAACTCGGTTGGCACGATCTACGAGCCCGATCTAAACCACGGGGTCAGCTTCCTGACGAAGAGTGGACTGGAAGGTTCCAATCTGAGCCTTTCTGGATCGGGCGAACCATCGGGTCTCGTGGTCGACCGCTCGACCAACGACGTCTACGTGTCCCAGGGCTCGCAGATCGCGATTTTCGGGGCCTCCACTCCCTGCGGGAATCTCTCCACATACTGTCCGCCAACCGGAACCCTCGGTGGCGGACAGCTGAGCTCCGCGGCGGGTCTCGCTCTCGAACCGAGGTCAAAAATTCTCTACGCGGCGGACGCCGGCGTGGGCAAGGTGATCCGCTTCTCAGCGCTGCCGGTACCGTCGGTCTCTACCGGAGGAGCCCAGCACGCGATCACCACGGCGACCCTCTCCGGCCACGTAGACCCCGGCTCAGGGTCGATCAGCTCCTGCTACTTCCAATACGGCATCGGTACCGGCTATGAGCTGGGCACCGTGCCCTGCACCCCTGCGGCACCGATCAACGCGCCGACCGACGTCAGTGCGGAAATCAGCGGTCTGACGCCGTTCACCACCTACCACTATCGCTTGGTGGCCATACGCGCCGACGGCAAAGGGCTACCGGCCTACGGTCAGGACCAGACGATCACCCCCGGCCCTACACTGGTACCGAGTGTCGATGCCACCTCGGCGTCCGGCGTGACCGAAACCGCCGCGACCCTCAACGCTCAGATCAACCCCAACCTCGGGCCGACGATCTACCGATTCGAATTTGGAACGAGTGAAGAATACGCGGCGAGGACACCCGCTAGTGAATCGATCGGAGAGGACAAAGTCGACCATCCGGTCAGCTCCGAAATTACCGAACTCACGCCGGCCACCACCTATCACTACCGTGTCGTGGCGATCAACGTAAACGGCCCGACCAGCGGTCCCGATATGACCTTTCGGACCGCGGGAGAAAGTAACGCTGTGGTGACCCCGCCGCCGAGCACACCACCGAAGCAATCTCCTCCCCCAGTCGAAGCACCGCCGAAGGTCACCTGCACAAAGGGGCATGTCAAGAAGAAGGGGAAGTGCGTGAAGAAGCCCACGAGGCATCGACGCCACAGGCACCATCGGCACCGCAAGGAAGGCGCTCACCGTGGCTGAGTCGAAGATTAAAATCCCGCTACTCGGGGCGATTGTCCTGGCGCTGTTGGCGGTGAGCGTCGCGCCGGCGTCCGCCGCCAGCCACGCCTTCCTCGGCAATATCACCGGCTCGAGCACGAGCACCCTGGGCAACCCGCTTGATGTCGCAGTCGATCAGGCTTCCCACGACATTTACGTGACGGATCCAGAAGACGTGCGGGTCGAGAAATTCGATCCAGCGGGCAACTTCATTCTGATGTTCGGCAAGGAAGTTGATGCGACGACCGACGCCAATGTCTGCACCGCGGCCTCGGGGGATACCTGCCAGGCCGGAGTTCCCGGCCACGCAGCCGCTGAATTCGAAGAACCGGCGCTACTTGCCGTCGACAACTCCGGCGGCCCCTCCGCAGGCGACATCTACGTGCTGGACCGGGGCGATGGCCTGGTCCAGAAGTTCGACTCCTCGGGAAATATCGTCTCTAGCTGGGGCGCGCTGGGGGTCAAAAACGTTGGCGCGTCTTCCGGGCTTGACGTGGGCCCGAACGGGACCCTCTACGTTCAATTGACCTACAGCGGTGGGGTCGAAGAATTCAGCCCCAGTGGCGAACACCTCGGCCTGCGGTTCGCGGGAGGTGGCTCCTTCACGCGCCCGGGATTTAAGGTTGACCCGGAAGCGAACTTCTACACGATCTCCTCGGTGAGCTTCGAAGACTTTCGGGTTTGGGTCACCGACTCAACCGGGAATCACGTCGTGACCGCCACCTACCCGACCTCCGGGTTCGCATTTGACCCGGTCAGCCACGAGCTCTATCAGGACGTCGAAGAACAGCTCTACCACTTCAGTTCTGAGTGCGAACCTGATGCGGGCGCCTGTGAACCTCTCGACTCCTTCGGTAGCGGCCATCTTTCAGGAGCTCGGGGCGTCGCGGTTGACGGTTCGACCGGGACCGTCTACGTTGCCGACCCGAGCACCCAGCGTGTGGTGGCTTTCGAAGACATCCGGCCGAATCCGACTACCGAAGCCGCAACCAACGTGACGGAGTCCGGTGTCACCCTGAACGGCCTTGCCGACCCCTCGACACACGGCGAAATCGTGGCGTGCAAATTCGAATATGGCTTCGGTAAGAAGTACAGCTCCTCGGTTCCCTGTTCTCCGAGTGCCTCGGCCGGTTCGGGATTCAACTCTGCAACCCAGGTCCAAGCGACTTTGTCCAATCTCTCGCCGGGCACCACGGATCATTATCGGCTTGCGGTCACAAACGCCGGGGGTGGAACAAAAGTCGGCGCCGACTTGACCTTCTCGACCACTGCGCCACCGGCGATCGACGGTCTGGCCTCATCCAACCTCACCGCCACCACGGCTGAGCTCGATGGCGTCGTCAATCCCAATGGCCTGGAAACGAGCTACCGCTTCGAATATGGGCTGACACCCTCCTATGGCCAGGCGGCACCGGTGCCCGACGGATCGGTCAGCGCCGGCAACGCCGATCAGGACATCTCCGTGGCGCTGAGCGAACTGACCCCGCACAGTGTCTACCACTACCGCCTCGTTGCGACCAATGCAGACGGCTCCACCGAGACCGATGACCACACCTTCAACTTCTATCCGCCCGATTGCCCCAACAGCAACGTTCGACAGCAGACTCAGACCAACTACCTTCCAGACTGCCGCGCCTACGAGCTGGTCTCACCCGGCGACGCTGGCGGCACCCAGCTCTACCCGAGCGGGCCCAATACCGGTTACGCCACCAACCCGTCCCGCTTCAGCTTCACCGGGGCCTGGTCTTCGATTCCGGGGGCCGGAGGCAGCCCGATCGACAACAACGGCGATCTCTACGTGGCGACCCGCACTCCGACCGGTTGGGTCACGAAATACATCGGTCTTCCGGCCAACGAGGCCTCTGTCGATGGTGGCCCACCGCTTGGGCCACCGGGATCGCGCGCCGGTACCGGATCCGATCAGGGTCTCAAATATTACCTCTCTAACTCCGACACTCCGGCGGACAAAATTCAAGCCAACGTGCTCACCAATCCATCGATGAGCATCTTCGTCGATTGGAACGACGGCAATGGTAGCGGCGAAATCAACCCGCCCGACACCGGCTCCCTTCCCAGTGTCCAGGGCTCCAACTCGCCCTACGTCTGGAGCGCCGACGGCCACTTTCTGGAACGCTGGCCGACCAACCTCGGAGCGGTGTCCGCCGGCGTAAATCCCGCCGGAGTGCGATCGCTCGACTGCCCCAACGTGATCGGCGGATCCTTCCATGACGCCGTGTGGAACGACTGTCCCGGCGACGTGACCGCTTCCGCCGATCTCAGTCATTTCGTCTTCGCAAGCGAGTGGAACCTCTTCGCACCAGGCGGTCAGCTGGCTGCGCCCGGCTCGGTCTATGACAACAACATTCGTGCGAACACGGTTCAGGTCGCCTCCAAGACTTCCTCAGGGTGCCAACATCCCCAGCGAGCCGGGGGACGCGGCGGGCGATCCCCTCCAGATCCCGGACGTCTCAAGCGACGGCTCCCACATCCTCATGGCCTCGGGCGGTACGGGGCCCTGCGGACTGGCCCAGTGCGCCAACCCACCCTGCTACTGGTTCTCTTTGATCGACCGCTGCGCCCTGCAGCCCAGTCACCTCTACATGAGGGTCGATGACTCGGTGACCTACGACGTCTCGAAGGGTCATGACGTCGACTATGTGGGCAGCACCGAAGACGGTAGCAAGGTCTACTTCACGAGCGAAGAAGCGCTGACCCCGGCCGACACCGACACCAGCAGAGATCTCTACATGTGGGAAGAAGCGACCGATTCGCTGACCCTGCTCTCGGGCGGAAACAACGGCAACGGCAACAGCGATGGCTGCACCGCCGGGTTCACCAACAAGTGCGATGTGGTCATGTACTCAAATTCCTCCTACTGCCAGCTCTCAAGCGGCGCCGGTGGCAACTGCCATTCCGATAGCTTCATCGCCTCAAAGAGCGGTGACGTCGCCTTCTTCTCACCGAAGTGCTCGACGGCTCGCGCGGGATTCCCAACCAGGAGAACCTCTACGACGTCCATGCCGGCCAAGTGCAGTACGTCGCGACGATCACAACGCAGCCATTCTGTTTCAAAAGTCCGAATGAATACATCAGCGATGAAGCCTGCAGCGACACCCCGGTGGTCAGAATGGAGGTGACCCCGAGCGGCGAATTCATGGCCTTCGTGACGGCGAGCCAGGTGACACAGTACGACCCTCACGGACACCTGGAGATGTACAGATACAATGCGGTCACCCAGAACCTGGTGTGTGTGTCCTGTATCCCCAGCGGCGAACCGCCGACCTCTGACGTCGAGGGCAGCCAGAACGGACTCTTCATCACCGAAGACGGACGTACTGTATTCACGACCGATGATGCGCTGGTACACGGCGACACCAACAGAGGCCAGGACGTTTACGAGTACGTCGACGGGCGCCCGCAGCTGATCACCCCGGGCACGGGGGAGACCCGCAACCCGGGCGGCATCTTCTCTGGAATCCAGAACGCCCCCGGCCTGCAGGGGATCAGCGCCGACGGGACCGACCTGTATTTCTCGACGCTCGCCACTCTTGTCCCCGAAGACCACAATGGCCTCTTTCTCAAGTTCTATGACGCCCGCTCGGCGGGAGGCTTCTCCAACACCGGGCCGCCCCCTGCGTGTGAGGCCGCCGACAAGTGTCACGGTGCCGGTGCCGCGCCCGAGGCGCCGATCAAGGAAGGCACCGGCGTCGCGGTCGCGGGCGGCAACGAGGCGGCCTCCGGTCACATGAAGAAGGCCAAGCACGGCGCCATCACAAGAGGCACAAGCCGAACCCGCCCGCCAAGACCTCGCGTGGAGGTTCGCGATGAGGCGTTTGCCGATCAGGGTCGCCGTCCTCTCGGCTTCGGCTTCGGTGTTGGCTGTCGCTCTGGCCGTAGTCGTTTTCGCGAGCTCTGCGTTGGCGGATCAGCCGCCTCCGAGCACCTGCTTGACGCACGGCTCCTGCACGCCGATTCTCTCCTTTTCGGTCGAGCCGTCCAATGTTCAGGCTGGAGGGCATCCGGACATCGAGATCCTCTTCCGGCTCGAGAACCGGCTGCTTCAGCGTAGTACCAGCGCATGTGCCTGCGAGGACGCAAAAGACGCGACCGTTCACCTTCCCACCGGCTTCATCGGCAACCCGCACGCGACGCCGCAGTGTGAGAATTGCCGACTTCGCCGCCGACACCTGTCCGATCGACTCACAGGTTGGCATCGTCCACATCTCTTCCAACGGGATCGACTTCGACGCCCCGTCTACAACCTTGTTGCCCCCGCCCGATGTGGCGGGCCTGCTTCGCCTTCAAGATTTTCCTCTTTGACACCCCCCAATTCACGGTGCTAAACGCACGAACCGGGAGCGATTATGGCCTAGACGCGACCGCCACCTCGATCGTCCACGGCGAATACCCGGTGGAAACCTACCAGGAGCTGCTCTGGGGAGTGCCCGCCGATCCCAGCCACGACCGGCTCCGCCTCGATCGCAAACAGGTCCCCGGCGAAGCGCCCTCCTACCTGGGAGCACTGTGTGATGAAAACGGCGTCGTCAGCACCGCAGACCCACACACAATTGTCAAGCCCTGCTACACGAACTTCCAGGAACCCCAGCCCCAGCCTTCCAACAGCCCTCGGACCCCATTCCTGCAGGGCGCCGACCACCTGCGACCCGGGCCTTTGAGTCATCGCTGGACGTCCTCTCCTACGCCGGACGGCAGCGAAACCGCCGACAGCGCTTGGCCGACGGAGTCCGGATGTGGCCAACTCGGCTTCAACCCGAGTCTCTACGCCCAGCCGACGACAACCCGCACGGACTCAGCCTCCGGCATAGACGTCGATTTGCAGGTACCCCAGGAGCTGAGCCCGGTCCTGCCATCCCCGACCGAGCTGCGCGCCGCCACCGTCACCCTGCCGGAAGGGTTCTCGATCAACCCCAACGCGGCCGATGGAAAGATCGCCTGCGCCGATTCTGAAGCGAACTTCGGGACGCTGCTGGAAGCTCACTGTCCGGAGTTCATCAAAGGTCGGCAGTCTTGAGATCGACAGCTCCGCGCTACCGGGGCCGCTGCCAGGCTTCGTGTATCTGGGCCAGCCGCTGCCCGGTAACCGCTACAGGATCTTCCTAGTTGCCGACGGTTTCGCCACCCACGTGAAGTCGCCCGGAGCATGGGCACGCCCGACCCGGCTACCGGCAGGCTCGCGATCACATTCGAAAATCTCCCCCAGACTCCGCTGACCGCGTTCAATATGCACTTCTTCGGATCCGAACGGGGCCTGCTGGCAACACCGGACCCAGTGTGGAACCTACGCGGTCACGAGTAAGTTTCACCCCATGGGACGCTGCGCTCTCGGCTGGAGACGTCGAGCCAGTTCTTCACGCTCGACTCAGGGCCCGGAGGTTCTCCCTGTCCGGGCGCGACTAGGCCCTTCAACCCGAGCTTCCACGCCGCCTCGGCGGGGAATACCGGTGGCGCCCACAGCCCCTTCTCGATCGAGATCGATCGTGCAGACGGAGACCAGAACCTGAGCGGACTCAAGGCCACCACCCCGCCAGGGTTCGCCGCGACCCTGAAGAGGGCGTCTGCGTCTGCCCCGACTCCGCGCTCGCGGCGATCGGCGACTCCGCCTACACAGGCGCCGCCGAGATCGCCAACCCGAAATGTCCGGCCGCCGGCCCAGATCGGCACGGCGACGGCGGCTAAGCTGGGGCCGGAAACCATCCGCTCCACGATTCCCGGCAAGGTCTACCTCGCCGGGCCATACAAAGGCGGATCCACTCAGCCTCGTGGTGGTCACGCCCGCCGTCTCGGGCCCCTATGACCTCGGCAACGTGGTGGTGCGGGCGGCGATCCAAGTCAACCCGACCAACGCCCAGATCACCGCCGTATCCGATCCCCTGCCGCAGATTCTGCAGGGCATTCCGCTGCGGCTGCGCTCAATTCAAATATCCCTCGACAGGCCGAATTTCGCCCTTAACCCGACCAACTGCGATCCCTTCGCTGTGAACAGCTCGATCAGCGGCAGTCAGGGAGCCGTGGCCAACGATCAGCCTTCTATGAGGTCACCAACTGCCTCGAGCTGGGTTTCGCGCCAAAGCTAGTCCTCCACCTCTCCGGCGGCCTCAATCGCCGCGGACACCCCGCCATTCACGCGCTCTTCACCCAGCAGCCGGGCGAATCCAACAGCCGGGTTGTTCAGGTCGTGCTGCCCAAGGGAGAGGTGCTCGACAACGCCCACATCGGCACTCCCTGCACGAGGGTTCAGTTCGCCGCGCAGAACTGTCCCGCTTCCTCAATCCTGGGCGAAGCCGAAGCGACGACGCCGCTGCTCGCCAATCCGCTCAAGGGCAATGTCTACCTGCGCTCGTCAACCAAAGGATTGCCCAACTTGGTTGCGGACCTGCGGGGCCAGTTCAACATTGAATTGGTCGGTCGCATCGACACCGTCAATCACGGGGCGCTGCGAACCACCTTCGAATCGGTCCCCGACGCCCCGGTCAGCAGTTTCGTTCTCAATCTCCAGGGCGGCTCGAAGGGACTGCTGGAGAACAGCGAAACCCTCTGCGGTAAGCCAAGCGAGCGACCGTTCACATGATCGGCCAAAATGGCAAGACGGCGACTCAGAGTCCCGAACTGCAGACAAACTGCGCCGCGGCGAGACAAAAGCGCGATAAGGGCCGCCCGAAGGGAGCCCGCCGATGAAGCGCCGGCCAGAGTGGCGCAGCCCCTCGCCGCGTGGCCCTGGTGTGGGGGCTGATGGCAATCGCGCTGTGTCTTTTTGCGCTTGGTCCCGCCGCCGCAAGCGCGGACCGCCACTACGACTCGCACTTCGGCCAATTCAACGGCGTCGCGAGCGTCGCCTTCGACGCCGGCGGCAACGCGTGGATCACCGACTCCGGCAGCACCGAACACTATCCGAGCGAGGACGGCCTGGCCAAATACAGTCCATATCCCTCGACCAATCTGCTCAAGGTGCCCAACACCGAACAGGCCTGGGGTGGATCGTTGGCGATCCAGCTGGCCGTCGACCAAGCCACCGGCGAAGTGTTCGTAGCGTCCTCGAACCCCCGCACGGTGCAGATCTTCAACGATGAAGGGATCTACACTCACGGCTGGACCGGGATCAACGGCCAAACGGGGTGCTCGAGCTTTGACTGCGTGCCCTATGTCCATGTGGCGATCGATAACACCAACAGCTATTCGAAGGGGCGCATCTACCTCTCTCTGGCCGGCCCCGAGGTCGACGTCGAGGCCTTCGACAACGGTCAGCGGCCGGTCGATTTCCGGCAACCGCGAGCTACATCACAGGCAACAAACTGACCGGCACCCCGAGCGGGCCGTTCGCAGAAGTCTCCCAGATCGCCGTTGACGCCGAAGGCAACCTCTACGTCAGTGACACGGGCGAAGGTGTCGTGGACGAGTTCGACTCGAGCGGCACCTTCCTTCGCACGTTCCCCGGCACGGGAGGTGGAAACAGCTTTCAGTCAACCGGGCTGACCGTCGATCCGACCAGCGGCGACGTGATCATGGGCGACGGGCGCGAATACGATGCCTCGGGCAACTTCCTCGGCAATGTCGAACCCGCCCAGTCCGGCGCCTCTCCCACCGGTGCCCCGGCCTTCAACGCAGCTGGCTACCTGTACATGCCTGGTCGGGTGTCGTACGGATACCGTGAAGACGTCGTCGACATCTACAAACCGAGCACTTCCGTGCCGAGTTTGCGTACGACCGAGTCGCGAACCAGACGGCGACGTCGGGCACGCTGGAGGCTTCGGTCGGCCCGGCCGGAGCGGAAGACGTCACCACCTGCCACTTTGAATATGGCACCGATCAGTCCTATGCAAATGGAGCCCTACCCTGCACTCCCGATCCAGGGGCGAGCAGTTTCGGCTCCGACGGGAGTCAGCGCCAACCTCTCTGGGCTCGCCACCGAGACGACCTATCACTACCGCGTCGTCGTTGAAAGCGAAGGTGCGAAGAGCTACGGCGCAGATCAGACCTACACCCCTCATGGCGTGATCGGCCTGACGACCGAAGAAGCCGGTGCTGACTGAATCGTCAGCGACGCTGAACGGCTCGCTAATCGACACCGGATCCCCCACGCATTCTTCTTGGGATGGGGTCCAACGCCACCTCCGGAAGTCGCAGCGCCGCCCTGCCGGGGACCGACGCGGGTACGCCCAGTGGTCCCTCGAGAACCCAGTTCTCCTTCGACGCGACCGGCCTCGCTCCCTACAGCACCTATCACTACCGGATCGTCGCAACGGACGCCAGCGGCGCCGGTGACGGCGAAGACCGCAGGTTCACGACCCCGCCCGGGGTCCCGAGCGTGAGCGGGGTGACGGTGACCACGTGCACTCTGACCGCGCCCTCATGCACGCCAGGGTCAATGCCAATGGTGGCGTCACCACTTACAGCTTCGAATACGTCGATGACGCGGGCTTTCAGGCCAGCGGCTGGGCCGATGCACAGACCGTAACGCCCGCCGAACCGGCGGTTGGAATGGGTAAGCACCTAGGGAAGTGAGCTCCTGCCCCCGGCCTGCAGGCCGGCACGCTGTACCACTACCGAGCGACGGCGACCAACTTCGCCGGAACGGGAACCGCCGAAGGCACCTTCCAGACCTTCCCCTTTGTGGCATTCAATGACCCCTGCCCGAACGCCCACGTGCGCCAGCAGACCGGCTCAGCCGAGCTCCTGGATTGCCGCGCCTATGAGCTTGCCTCGGCGGTCGACACAGGTGGCTATGACGTCGAATCAAACCTCGCTGGGGGAACGCCGTTCGGCGGCTACCCCGACGCCGAGAATCCCTCCCAGGTCCTCTACGGAGTCGACTCCGGCGCGATCGCCGGAACCGGCGAGCCGACGAACCACGGTCTCGACCCATATGTGGCTACCCGGGGTGAAAATGGCTGGAGCACCAAATACGTGGGGATACCCGCCAACGGCACACCGTCGACGGAAACATTTGGGTCGACGCTGCTGAAGCCGATGCCAGCCTCGACACGTTCGCCTTCCCGGAGGCATTTGCTCACCCTGCTTTAGCGATGGCAGCACGGTGTCCGATACACACCCCGCAAGGCACCCTGGTGCAGGGCATGAGCGGCTGGATCCCCCAGCCCGCGGCCGTGCCGGCCGGCCACATCGGCAAGTCTCTCTCTGCAGATGGCAGCCATTTTGTTTTCGGCTCCACATCGCAGTTTAGCCTGACGGCAACTCAAACGGGGACATCTCGATCTATGACCACAACCTCACCGCGGGGGGTGCGAGTATGTCTCAAAGCTCCGGTGGCGCGACAATCACCGGCTCGGGGATCGGCGAGCTCGACATCTCCTCCAACGGCTCCCGCATAGTCGTTGGCCAGCTTTCTCCACCGATTCCGCCGGCAACCGTTACTGGCACCTCTACATGAACATCGGCGACTCTGACCACACGATCGACCTGACTCCCGGCACAACCACGGAGCCCTCTTTGACGGGATGACCCCGGACGGCTCGCGGGTGTTCTTCGCCACCGCTGACCGGCTGATGGCCGACGACACCGACAAAAGAGCAGATATTTACGAAATGGATCTAAGCAACCCTTCAGCGCCGAAATTGACCCGCGTATCCTCGGGTGCCAACGGCGCCGGAAACAGCGACGCGTGCGATCCGGCCGCGAACTCGCGACGGCCCCATTGGAACAGCGTCGAAGGAGTGAATTGCGATGCCGTTGCGATCGCCGGCGGCGCCGGAGTCGCCTCCGGCAGCGGGGCGCTCTATTTCCTCTCTCCGGAGCTGCTCGACGGTCCCTCCAACGGTGTGCAGGAGGCCCCGAATCTCTATATGGCGACACCGGGGGGGACGCCGCAATTTGTGGCGACGCTTGAGTCGAGCGCAAACGCGCCGCTACCGGTCGCCGAACATCCGTTCCAGCGCTACTTCGGATCCTTCGAAAAGCCGGGTGGGGTCGCGATCGACCCAGTCAACGGCGATGTCTACGTGCTCGACGTCAGCGGCTCGACCGGCGGCTCGCTGCAGAAATTCGACTCCTCCGGCCACGCGGTGACGAGCTTTGGCGACCACGGGAGGTCGACCGGTGCCAACACTCCGGCCGAAGGCATATTCGAGTACGGCCTGCTCGGCCTGCCGACCGAGATTGCGGTCGACGATGACCCAGCCAGCCCGTCCTACCGCGATCTTTACGTCCCCGACTTCCTCGACGGGGTGATTGACAAGTTCGACCCGCTCGGGAATTACGTATCTCAACTGCATATCGGTGGCGCCAGCGGGGTCGCTGTTGATGCTTCCACGGGCCGTGTCTATGTGACCAATAACTACGAATCGACGGTCACGGTCTTCAGCCCAACCGGCGCTGAACTGAACGAATTCGAAGTGGTCCCTCGCCCGACCGGTCTGGCGGTCGACTCGGGGCACCTCTATGTCGTGGATGGCGGCGGCCCCCTGGGGGCCGCCGGTCGGACAGAGTTGTACAAATTGAGCGGCGAACCGATCAAAATCTTCAGTTCCCATCCCTCCCAGGCGGTCTCGGTCGACCCGACTGACGGGCACGTCTACATCGACGAAGGGGGCCAGGTGGGTGAGTTCGAAGAATCCGGAGCGGCCGTCGGCAATCCGATCGGCGCGGGCCAGATTTCCGAATCCTTCAGCGTCGATGCCTACGGGGAACATCTGGTCGTGACCAATCCCCACGGTGCGAACGTCGGCTCGTTTGGAACGCCGGTCGTGCCCGAAAACAACCTCACCGATAACCCAATGGTCATCGATAGCCTGAGTTCCTCGGAAACCCGGAGGAGCGCGGATTTCCAGGTGACGCCGTCGGGAACCTACGCTGCGTTCCCCTCGGCGCTGTCGCTGACCGGCTATGACAACGCCGGTCATCGTGAGGTCTACCGCTACGAAGCCACCGGCGGGAACCTGGACTGCAGCTCCTGCAACTCGACGACCGAGCAGGCGACCGGGGAAGCGAGTCTTGCCACCAACGGTCTGAGCATGACCGACGACGGCCGCGTCTTCTTCAATGCAGATGAAGGCCTGGTCGACCGCGACCTCAACGAAAAGAAAGACGCCTATGAGTGGGAGAAGGCGGCGGGGGAATCCGAAGGCAAGGTGCAGTTGATTTCAAGCGGTACGAGCATTCTCGACTCGGGCCTGCTCGGCGTCAGCGCCGACGGCACCGATGCCTACTTCTTCACCCACGACACGCTCGCGGCCGGCGATCGCAACGGGGGTCGGATCAAGATCTATGACGCCCGCGAGAACGGGGGCTTCCCGTTCATCCCCACCGAGGTTCCCTGCCAGGCGTCAGATGAGTGTCATGGGCCGGGTTCCCAGGCACCCGGTCAGCCCAACATCCAGAGCACCGCGGGCACCCCCGCACCCTCTTCGCAACGCGCGCCCAGCGCCAAGCACCATCGCAAGCATCACCACAAGCACCGTCGCAAGCACAAACATCACGGAGGACACCAACATGGTTGAGCTGGGACGGAACCGCCAGATCAGGCTGATGGCGTTGGTGGGGACCGCGACGGTGGTGCTCTTCGCGACGCTTGCTGTCTCCGCGCGGGCCAGCGAGGGAATCGAATCATTCCTGACGACCAGCTCGACGACCCAGGCCGGCGGCCACCCCGATCTCTCGACCTCCTTCACGCTCGAACACCCCGGCACTCCCGAGGCCGCGAAAAACGTGATCTTCAACGCCCCGGAGGGTGTCTTCGGCAATCCCTACGCCGTCACCCACTGCACCTCCTCAGACTTCGTCCTTGACCAGTGTCCCTCCAACTCCCAGGTCGGGGTGATCACGGTTCATGCTCACTATGAAGGCAACCCCGACTACATTCTCGGTACGGCCCCGATCTTCGACATCGAACCGGGGGAAGGACAGACCGCGCTCTTCGCGTTCATCGTGCCAACCCTCGATATCCCGATCAACATCCCGGTTGCCGTACGCACCGGTTCTGACTACGGCCTGCGTTTCACGGTTCAGGACATAACCCAGCTCACACCCCTCTCGGGCGCGGATTTGACCTTCTGGGGGTTCCCCGCCGAAACCAGCCACGACGAACAGCGTTTTCCGAAAGGCGAACCGGGTGATCCGGCCGGCTGCAAAGGTCTCGCCAATACCTCCTGCGTCTTGCCGACAGAATCGAGCATCCCGGTCCACCCGCTGACCGACAACCCGACGACCTGCACGGGTAAACCGCTGACCACAGAACTGACCGTGCAGACCTACCAGGACCCCGAACACCCAACCACGGTCCAGGGCGAATACCCGGCGACGACGGACTGCGACCTCGAGGTCTTCAATCCCGTCCTCTATGCCAGCCCGACGGTCAACGAAACCGACACACCCTCGGGCCTCAACATCAAACTGAGCGCTCCACAGTTCCTCGGCTTCGCCGCCTCGCCGTCGGAGCTGAAGAAAGCAACGGTCACCCTGCCTCCCGGGTTCACGGTCAACCCCGACGCAGCGGACGGTCAGACCGCCTGCACCGACGCGCAGGCCAACTTCGGCACCGAGGCAGCGGCGCAATGCCCCGACAACTCGAAGATCGGGACATTTCAAATCGAAACGAAAGCGCTCCCCGGTCCGCTCACCGGCTCCGTCTACATCGGAGAACCGCAGCCCGGGAATCAGTATCGGCTGTTTGAGATCGCCTCCGGATTCGGGATCAACGCGAAGCTCGTCGGCTCGATGAAACCCGATCCCCAGACCGGGCAGGTGACCGCGTATTTCGAAGGCCTTCCGCAGGCACCCTTCGACGTCTTCCAACTCCACCTCTTCGCCTCCGATCGTGGTCTGATGGCGACCCCCACCCAGTGCACCATCTACACGACCAAAGCCCAGTTCTACCCCTGGAACGCGACCCTGGCCGACCAGGAATCGACCCAGGTTTTCGGCCTTGACTCGGGCCCCGGCGGGTCCAGCTGCCCGGGGCAGGTGAGGCCCTTCAAGCCGCAGCTGGTCGCCGGAACGTCCAACCCAGGCGCTGGCGCCTACAGCTCATTCACACTGAAGCTGGACCGCGAAGACGGAGACCAGTTCCTGGGCAAGTTGAACTTCACTATGCCCCCGGGACTGACGGCAAATCTGCACGGCGTCACGTACTGCCCCGAGGCCGATATCGCCGCGGCCGCCCAGGATACGGGGCGCGAAGAGCAGGCCAGACCGAGCTGCCCCGCCTCCTCGCAGATCGGAACCTCGAATGTCGCCGCAGGGCCTGGCTCTCACCCGTTCCACGCAATCGGCAAGATTTACTTCGCCGGCCCGTTCCAGGGCGCGCCGCTCAGCCTGGTGGCGATCACCCCGGCGCTCGCCGGACCCTATGACTACGGCAACGTCGTCGTGCGCGTCGCGCTGCACATCGATCCTCTCGATGCTCACGTGATCGCCGACTCCGAAACGGTGCCGAGCATCATCGGGGGGATCCCGATCCGGATGCGCTCGATCCAGGTCAATATCGACAAGCCGAACTTCATGATCAGCCCGACGAACTGCAGTCCGTTCACGGTCGGATCAGAAGGGATCGGCGACCAGGGCACGCCCGCCAGTTTCTCCTCCTATTTCCAGGCGGTCAACTGCGCGTCCCTTGGCTTTAAGCCCAACCTTGCGGTTCGCGTGCTCGGCGGCCACAGCAGTGTCACCCGTGGCAGGAATCCAGGCCTGCGCTTCGATCTGACACACCCGCCCCGGGGACTCAACATCAAGGCACCTTGGTCACCCTTTCGAGCGCCTTCTGAAATCACGCAGCGCCACCTCGGCAACCTCTGCACCGAGAAGGAATTGATCGCTGACTCAGCGCGCCGGACGTCAGAAGATCGGTGAAGCTTCGACCGAAACGCTGCTGTTGGAACAGCCGGCCCTCAGGGCCCGTTTATGCAGTATCGGGGTCAGGCGGTCTGCCTACTGCTCGCCTTCCTGCTCGATGGGCAGGTAATCCTCGACCCCCGCGCCTTCACAAGGACGGTGCACGGGGGGCGCCTGCATACGACGGCGCCCGTCGTTCCCGATGCTCTCGATCGGTCACTTCAGACTCACGGTCTTCGGTGGTAAGGCCGGCTACCTGGCAAACACCCGCGATCTCTGTGGGCATATCCCGTCGTCGGGGGTTCCTCCTTCACCGGACAGAACGGCACATCGCTGACCCCAGCAGCATCAAAACCGGAAGATCGATTGCGGACCTATCACAAAGCGGCAGAAGCGCCACCGTCACTGAGGGCCGCTCACCTCTCGAAGGGCATGGAGGGGGCTCACGTTGCCAAGCTGCAGCTACCACGATCGGGAACCCGCCGGCCCTCTCTCCAGCGCTTCGGGCGCTCTCGAGGGCCGGCCCTGAGCTGGGGCAAGGTGTAGCTGCAGGCCGAGTCCCCAGAACCGCGCCTCCACCTTGCTCCTGAGAGCCAGACCATGCCAGGCAAAGCGCGGCTTTCTCTGGTTCTCAGGTCTCCCGGCCCAGCGGTCCCCACCAATCCGTGGGTTACAGCGAATCTCTGAGATCGGAAGAAACTTCCATCGTTCAGCGGCGTTGATGATCCCACGCCCCCCGACCCCGCCTTCGCCCCACCGAGTGCTCGTTCGCGCCCGAACCGGCCAAGGCCCGACGAGAGCACTGCACACAATCATCTGCCTCGCCCCAGGCCGCGACTCGAACCCGCGCCGACCGCGCCGACCTCCAGAAGGCGGTTTCAGTAGCCGGACTACCAGCATGCGCTCAGCTCCGCTTCAACTATGAGCAAGAGCCCCACGGCCCGCGATGACTTCCTCCCGCGCCGCCAAAGCACCGGAGGGCGATCGTCGGGTGTAAGGGATCAGCCGGCACGGAACAATTGCCCCAGCGGGCGCAACGGGCCACGGGTCGCCCGCTGGAGGCTCTCGAGCCAGTCCGCGCAGCCTCGATCAGCGCAGAGGCGTCACACGCTTGAGTGACGCCTCGTCCAGGTGCGGCTGACGAAGAAAAGCCTGCTCGATCGGATGCCTCGCTGGTGAGCACTCTGGCCTCGGCTCAGGGCGAGCCTGGGCGGCCAGCCCCCCTTTCACCAGCATCCGCTTTCGGTGCGTAAGGCGTAAGCCGATCAGCGTCCAGAACGGGGATCGCGGCGGGTGCTGTGCAGAAAGCCATTCTCTGCCCGCTAACCCGTTTATCCAGGCGGCTTCCTCCAAGCTGCCACCGCTGACTGATTCCGGCCATCCGGAACTGCGATTGGATACGTTTGCGGTCAACACGAAACCAGCAGCATCGGCTAGGGCGAAGCGACGAATCCAAAAGGCACCGCCGCCATCCGTCCCCCACGCTTACCGCCAGCAGAGCCGTCAGACCTGGGAAAAGATGGCACCGGGCTGGGAGGACCGGAACTAGTGGATGACCAACATCGCTGGATCGGTCAACGAATAACTTATCGTTCGGGGCGGGTCGACCCACAAGCCCGGCACCACCGTCCTTGAGCATCCCAGCCGGGCCCGGCAACTCGGCTTCCGAGTTGCAGAACGGATCGGCGACTCGGGTTGCGTGAAGTCCACGGACTTCGCGTCCGACTAGGTCGACGTTACTCGCCGCTTGGGAAAGGGTCGTGGAGCCAGGTAATGTCGAGTACCGGGTGCTGGACGCCGAGCCAATGGACCTTGAGGACGACAGCGTGGATGTGGTGGTGTGCCGCTGGGTCCACATGCTCATGGCCGACCCGGTGGCCGCCCTGGAGCTAGCCCGGGATCATTCATCAAGCGCTCGCAAGTAACGTCGGCAGGTAGGAGTGAGGGTGCGGGTGTCGATTGCTGCTCGGCTTTGGCCAGATACCGCGACCCGGAGTCCAACGGCAGACGCTCGCGGCGTTTCCCGGCAGGCGAAGCCAGGCCTGTGCAGCAGATCGAACTGCCCGGCGGTCGCGGTTCCCAGGAGCCGACGTCTGCCGTCAGTCGGCCGGCGCCGGCAGCTCTCCGAGCCGCGCGAAGGCGGCGGCGAGCTCCTCCGCCCAGGGCCAGCGCCGCTCCAGGCGCAGGGTCGCGCGGCGGGCATGGAAGGCAAGGCGTCCGGCCCGATGCAGGGTGCGGGAGCGAAGCCCGTTCCGGCTCCGGAAGCCCCATAGCTCGCCGCGCAGGAGCAGGAGGTCGGCCCAGGCGACCAGCGCCCCGGCGATCAGCACCAGCTCCATCCAGACCGCGTTCATCTCGAAGTCGCTGAAGGGGAGCAGCTCGAGGCCCATCTGCTTGGAGCAGCGGATCGGGTCCTCGCAGCGGGCGCGGGCGCGGTGGTCGCGCTCGAGCTCGGCGGCGTTTCCGTGCGGTCGGTGAGGATCGCCTGGACTCGGTGCCCGCCCGAGTCGGTGAAGGAGAGCTGCGCGCCGGGATGGGGCCGCTCGCGTTCACGATCAGGCCCGAGCCCTCCGGCCAGCCGGAGAGGTCGATCAGGTCGGTGGCCTCCTGGCGACCTCGCCGTTCTCCCGCGGGCTGCCATCCTGGGCAAGCGCGGAGACCCAGTGCTGATCGGGGATATGAAGATCGCCTCGCGCACCGACTCGACGAGGTCGAAGTCGACCGAGAAGCCACGTCCCTCGCGCGCCGAGTCCAACAACCCGTGCGTGCCGCCGGCGGAGTCGAAGCGCAGCACACTGGAGTCGGAGGCCATGTCTGCGGGCAGCTGCTCGAGCGCCTCTTCTGCGGCACCCTCGATCTGGTCGGCCACGGTGTTGGCGCCGGCATTGCCGGGGCGCAGCAGACCGGGCAGCGGTTCACCGCCGCACGCGTCGGCGGGACGATCGAGGAAGGTGAGCATAGGTCGAAGTCCGAAGCCGCCCTTGAAGGTGCCTGCGGCTCCCTCCTTCGCGAAGCCGGCTTCGATCAATGTCGGGTCGAGGTCGATGAACAGCGGCCCATCGGCTCCGCACCGGCCGCCCGGGCACCCTCGCGCGCTTTTCTGCGGGCACCGCGGAGCGCGCCACAGCTCAGGGTCGCGGGCGATCGCCTCGGCCTTCCGCCAGGCGGTGGCATCGGAGCCGACCGCGCCGAAGAGCGGCTCTTGGTCGCGCACCGCCCCTAGGTCGGAGAGGTGATCGCCACCGGAGGCGACATCACCGCGAAGTCGCGCACCACCCGACCTGGGTCTGGACCCCACGGCGCCGCGCATCGGCGTGAGGCCCTCAGACCGCCTCCGTCAGCCCGATCCGGTCGGCGGTCTCGGCCACCAGGGCCGCACCAGCGTGGGCAACGACGCCCTCTCCGTCCGCCGGCGCTTCCTACTCGGCGAATTCGCGGCCATTGTGCTGCACCTTCATGGTGATCCTCCTGAGCGGTATTTGCGAGCTTCGTCACCCGCGGATAATTTCGCTTCAGGCGGACGAAACCGCGCCCTGGGGCGACCTAGGGTGCGTTCTTCATGAATGATTCGGGCTAGGGGAGACGAGGCGGGTGCTTCGTGAAGGCGCCCCTCTGGCATTTGCCGTCTGGGCGCCGCCCGCCGGCAACCCCTGGGCGGCCATTCCAGGCATGACCCTGGCCCAGCGGGGACATATGCCTCCGCCCGAGCCCGGCAGCGCCGGGTACTTTGCGATGGGGGATCCGGATCGGGTCCGCGAGCTGGTGACGGGCGCGGGCTTCGACGACCCCGAGTTGGAGGAGATTTCGCTCGACATTCAGTATGCGGACGAGGACGAACTCCTTGCAGACCCCAGGACACTTTGCCGGCCCGCTCGCGCAAGCGATCGGCGCACTTCCGGCAGATGAGCGCGAGGCGACCCGAGCCGGCGATCATGGAGAACATGGCGTCGTTGGAACAAGAATGGCTTCCATGACAGCCCTCGCCGTGAGTTGGGGTGTTCTGGCCGCTGCCGATCTTGAGTGAGATCCGGCTAAATCCACAGAATGGAGGGTCGCCCCGCTTAGCCGCAGCCAGAAGACTGGCAGCTGTCGCAGGGGTGTGGCAAGGAGCCTCTGGGGCCCCGCCGAGGCGCGTCGCGTCGCCTTGCAAAGCGACTGAGGTGCCTGCCCGCATTCAGAACCGTGACATTGTATTTGCAATTCCGTTCTGCTTCGTGTACGGTGCCGGAACTACAGGGAACGTAGACAGGGGTGGCCTCACGGCACCGAATTTAGGGTCCGTCAGGTCACGGGGATAAGGAGAACGTGTGATCGATCGGATCGGGGGACAGCGCCACGGGGGGGCTGAATCCTCGCACCGCCATCCTCGCGGCATCGCTCCGTTGCTCCTTGGCTGCACATTCATTGCCCTGCTCGCGTTCGCTCCAGCGGCGATCGCCGCAAAGCAGTACTCCGTGGTCACCCAGTTCCCACCCAACTGCTGCTCGAAAGCATGGGAAGAATGGAACCCGCGGGAATTCGGTTTCTTGGCACCCGACTCGGTCGCGGTCAGTGACAAGAATGACCATATATACGTCGCCGACAGCGGTCGTGGTGCCATCTTCGACTACAGCTCGACCGTTGACAAAACGCCGACACGCTGGAACGGCACCAACACGGGCAGCGGTTCCTTCGGGGGCGGAGTCGTGGGTGTTGCCGCCGACAACAGCACCGGCGATGTCTACGTCGCCGACAGCAACGACAAGGTGATCGACAAGTTCGACGAAAACGGCAACCTGATCAACAGCTTCGGCGACACGACCCCGACGGCCAACGGTCAGCTTGCCGGCCTGAAAACGCCGGCCGGCTCATTTTCACCCTCTACGGGCTCCTACAGCGGTTTCGGAATCGCGGTCGACCAGGCGACCCACAACGTCTACGTCCTCGACGCTGGTCATGAAGTCATTGACATCTTCAACGAAAAAGGCGAATACCTCAGTCAGATCACCGCAACGCCCGAAGGCCTCTACGACGGGGGCGGCCGGTATGCGAGTGGGATCGCGGTCAGCTCGACCGGCAACGTCTACGCCTCCAGCTGGGAGGGGCCCAACCGGATCTTCCAGTTCGGACCCTCGAACGAATACATCAGCACCTGGGACGGCGGTCAGCTCCCCAACGGCGCCGCCTCGGAAACGCCCGACGGGAACTTCTCGGCCCCCAATAGCACCGGTTGTTGCCTGGTCGCCGCCGGCGTCGAAGACTCGACCGGTAACGTCTTCGTCGCCGACTTCCATTACGCGCTCAATGTCTTTGACGCCAACGGGAACTTCATCCCGCCGCAGGCCAATCGGAACACGGTCGGGTCGCAGTATTTTAGTTATCCGGATGGAGTCGCGGTCGACCAAGAAACCGGACTTGTCTATGTTTCCGAGCACGGTCAGGTTACGGTTCTAAGACCGGTGGTCGTTCCCGACGTCAGCATCGCCTCGACGTCTTCGATCGGCACTACGACCGCCACGCTTCACGGCCACGTCGATCCCGCCACTGGCGAAGGCGGGGGACCGGTGACGAACTGCCATTTCGAATACCTCACGGTCTACGAAGCGGCCCGCAACTTCTACCTTGAACCGTTCAATGGCGCGAAGTCGGCACCCTGCTCACCGGCCATCCCGCCCGACTACCCAAGCCCCCAGGACGTCAGTGCCACTGTCAGCGGCCTCACTCCCGGCACCGAATACAGGGTCCGGATCATCGTCGAAAACTCCGAAGGCGAAAGCAACGCGGTTGGGTCAAACTTCATCACCGTCGGCCACTATGGCTACTCGACCAAATTCGGCACAACCGGCTCCGGGAATGGCCAGCTGAACGAACCGGAGGACGTCGCCGTCAACGAAGCGTCCGGCGACATCTACGTCGCCGACGCCGGCAACAACCGGATCGACGAGTTCTCATCCTCGGGCACATTCGTCCGTGCCTTCGGGGCAAACGTCGGTGGAAGCGGGGTGGACGTTTGCACCAGCGCCTGCTCGGCGGGTTCCACCGGCACGGCGGCCAACGATCTGAACGCTCCGCGTTTCGTCGAAGTTGACAACTCGGCGGGCCCCTCGGCGGGCGATGTTTATGAGGCCGACGGAGCGGACCATATCGTTCACAAGTTCAGCTCGGCCGGGAGCATGATCACGGGCTGGGCCAACGGCGGTGCCTTCGAATTCGTCAAGAAGGAAGGGGCGATCGGCGGCATTACGGTCGACGAACAGGGTGCCCTGTACGTTGTGACCGACGCCATTCCTTACAACTGGACCCTGATCAGCGGCGACACTGGGACGGTCACCACCGCCTATCCGACCAACGAATCATGGTTTGGCGGCGAGCGGCTCGGCCTCGGTAATCCGGGCTTCGGCGGCATCGAAGTCGGTGCTGACGGCACCTGGTATGAGGCTCAGCAACCAGGGGATGGACGGGGCGTCATGTACTCAAGTCCACTCGCAAATGAGTATGACTCCTTCCACATGTATCCAAGCCTGAATCTGGAACTCGAAAATTCCGGTATCACCTTCGACCGCTCTGACCATGATCTCTTCGTGGACCAAGGAAGCCACATCGACCGCTTCCCCGGAGGCACGTGTAGTGCCGGAGAAGGTGCCTCAGGCTGCCAGCCGGCCGACTCGTTCGGGACTGGCGATCTGGGCACTGGCGCCGGGCTCGCGGTGCGCGCCTCGAACCACACCCTTTACGCGGCCGACAGCAAAGAGAATGACATCGCCATCTTCACACGGGTGCCGCTGCCGCAAGTCACGACGAGCGGTTCGACGAACGTGACGCCGACCGCGGGGACGATGAACGGCCACGTCGACCCGGGAGCTGGTGGCACCGTCGATGAATGCAAGTTCGAATATGTGCCGGGAAGGATCAGCAACGAGGTCCAGGAACTGAGCTTCTCCGGCGCCCACGAAGGCGAATTCTCCCTTAGCTACGAAGGTCAGACGACGGCCTCGATCATCTACCCCCCGGGAAATTTCGGCGATTCGACCATCGCCTATGACCTTGAACATCTGCCAGCCATCGGATCCGGGAACGTCAGCGTAACCAACGCTCCCGGACACGCCGAAGAAGGTCCCTATTACATCGAATTCACCAACCGCTTCCAGGATCTCAACGTGCCGCAGATCACGGTCGACGGTTCCAGCCTCCTGCCCGGGGGTGCCAATGCGACGATCTCGACCAAGTATCCGGGGAACGGGTGGAGCTATGCTCAAACTGCACCCTGCAGCCCAGCAGCGCCGCTCACGTCCTCCACCGACGTCAGCGCCAGCCTCACCGGTCTGAGCACGTACACCACCTATCACTACCGGCTGGTGGCCGGACGTAGCGACGGAGACGGCTTCACCGAAGCCGGGGTGGAACGCACCTTCGTCCCGGCACCGGCCCTGCCGCCTGAAGTCAACGGCAGCTCCTCCTCGGATGTGAAATCGAGCTCGGTAAAACTGAGCGCGCAGATCAACCCCAAGCTCGCGCCGACGGTCTACCGCTTCCAGTACGGGCCGACGACCGCGTACGGGTCACAAACCGTACTCAGCGAACCGATCGGCGAAGATGAAACCGATCACACGGTCAATCAGGAACTTACGGGCCTCACACCGGGCACCAACTACCACTTCCGGGTCCTCGCCGTTAACATCAACGGCAAGACCGCCGGCTCCGACCACAGCTTTGTCACCCCGGACCGGCCGGGGATCGACGAACTCACCGTATCGGGCATCACGATGAGCGGGGCGACGTTCAGCGCCAGGATCAGCGCGGGCTTCCTGCCGACGACCTACCGATTCGACTACGGGCCCACCGCTGCATTCGGTTCCAGTACAGCGACCGGGTCCCTCGCGGAAGAGGACATAGCGCACCAGGTGAGCGCATCGATCTCCCAGCTGAAGCCGGAAACGACATATTTCGTTCGCACAGTCGCTGAAAATGATACGGGCGCCGCTGAAAGCCAGGTGGTGACGTTCACGACCAAATCCGAACCCTCCAAGGAAAAGGAAAACGAAAAGAAAAAGAAGAAGCCCTGCCGGAAGGGGTACGTGCGCAAGCACGGTAAGTGCATCAAGAAGGGGCCGCGCCACCACCATCACCGGCACCACGGGAGGAGCCACAAGTGAGGCGTCGTCTTGCCCATGCGTCCTTCGTCGTCGCGGTCTTCGCCGCAATGCTGATCGCCGCTGCCCCGGCGGGCGCGAACATCAGCCACGTCTTCAAAGCGAGCTTCGGGTCGAGCACCTCATCTGTGACGAACCAATATCCGCTCTCCGAACCGACCGACGTAGCTGTCGACCAGGCCAACCAAGACGTCTACGTGACCGACCCGGGTAACCACCGAGTTGAGAAATTTGACGCGGAAGGGAACTTCCTTCTGATGGCCGGCCTCGAAGTCAACAAGACCGCGGTTCTGGCGAGTAGGCCGGTCTCCGAACAGAATGTCTGTCCCGCCCCCGGGCATCCGGGAGACCTCTGCCAGCCGGGGACCGGCGGCGAATCCTCAGGTGCCTACGAAGAACCGACCTGGCTGGCGATCGACAATTATCCGTTCGGTGGAGGCGATGTCTACGTGGGCGACCTCGGCGACAACGTCGTCACCAAGCTCAATCCCTCGGGCGAAGTGATCTCAAGCTGGGGCGTGTTCGGCCAGAAGAACGGCTCTGATGACCCAAACCTGCCCCTGTTCGGGTCAATGTTCGGCCTTGCCGTCGGGGGCGGGTGTGCCTCGCCGAGCGAACCGAAGACTGGCCGCTGCACAGGAAACGGGACCCTGTACGTGGGTGGGCATCGCTATGGCGAGAACATCCGCGAGTACACCCAGTCCGGCGAATGGATCACCGACACCTTCGAGCAGGGCTCCCTGCTCAAGGTCAGCGCGCAGGGTCATCTCTTCTTCGTGGATATTCCGTTTGCGACCTTTCTCCCGGAAGCAGTGGTGTGGACGCTGATTGAGCGACCGGGGGTTGCGGGCGAAGGAGAACGTTATCGGATGACGACCGACTGGCCCGCGGTCGGCTTCGGACTCGATCCTTCCACCGAAGAGCTCTATGAGGCGGTCGAAACGCGCGAAGACGAAATCGAACCACATGGGATCAGGATCGATCACTACAGCGCCGACTGCGAACCCCAGGCCGGCCCCTGCGAACCGGTCGACTCCTTCGGCGAAGGGGTGCTCACCGAAGGTAAGCAGATAACCGCCGGTGAAGGCTACGGAGGATTCTCGGGTGGCAATTTGCGCGTCAAGGGCGTCGCGGTCAACGGCACGAGCCATGGCGTCTATGTAGTCAACGGCAATGAAATCGCCCTCTTCTCCGACGCTCGCCCGAAGGCGACCACTGCGCCCCCCACCAACGTCACCACCTCCAGCGTCACCCTCAACGGCAATGTCGATCCGCTGGGCCGGGGAAACATCACCTCCTGTCATTTCGAATACGGTTACGACAGGACCTACGGGCACACGATTCCCTGTAATCCCGATCCCAACTCCAACCCTCCCGGGTCCAACTTCAGCGGCCCAACCGACGTCTCCGCGACACTCACCGGACTCTCGCCGGGAACCAATGAGCACTATCGGCTTTCCGCCACGAACGCTGCGGGCGCCACGACCAGCGGGGCCGATGAAACCTTCGTCACCACGGCGCCGCCGGCGATCGATGGTCTCCTGGCAGAAAACGTCACCGCGGATTCCGCCGAACTGCAGGGCAATGTCAATCCCAACGGGCTCGAAACGACCTATCACTTCCAGTACGGACCCTCGACGGCCTACGGTCAGGAAATCTCGGGAACGATTCCGGCATCCAATTCCGACCAGGAAATCACCGCGCAGCTCTCGGGTCTGGCGCCCCATCAGTCCCACCACTACCGGCTCGTGGTCGAAAATACGGTGGAAGGGACCGAAGAAGGCGGCACGACGACCTCCGAAGATCACTCCTTCAGCTTCTACCCGCCAAGCTGTCCCAATGAAAACATTCGACAGCAGGTCAAAGCTAACTACCTGCCCGAGTGCCGCGCCTACGAGCTTGTCTCGCCCGGTAACGCTGCCGGTACGCAGCTCTACCCGGGCGGTCCGAACACCGGATACGCCACCGCCCCCTCGCGATTCTCCTTCACCGGCCTCTGGTCGATACTGCCCGAATCGGGCGGCAGCCCGCTCGACTCCGTCGGTGACCTCTACGTCGCCACGCGTACGTCCCGGGGCTGGGTCTCGAAATACGTGGGTCCACCGAGCAGCGATGTGTCTACGGCAGGCGGACCCCCGCAGGGCCTGTTCGGCGAGGGAGGCCCGAAATTCCTCGGCTACGACACCAGCGAGGCAAATGTCGCCTTCCGGGCCGACATCATCCAGAACAACGATCTCACCGATTTGACAATGGACAGGTTCCTCGACTGGAACGACGGTTCGAACGAATTAGGGTTCCACAACCCGATCCCGATCCCCTCCAACGCCCCCTATATGTGGAGCGCCAATGGTGAATTCCTCGACCGCTTGCCGACCAATCTTCCGGCGGTGCAAACCGGGTCAAACCCCTATCTCGCGGGTGGCGTCAGTCCGGGCGGCATGAAATCGCTCGACTGCTCGGTGATCAAAGGTGAAGACCACTACTGCCCCGGGGAAATCGGGGCCTCGGCTGAACTCAACCACTTCGCCTTCTCGACCGAGTGGAACAGCTTCGCTCCCGGCGGCCAGCTCAGTCCGCCCGGCTCGGTCTACGACAACAATACCCAGGAAGGGACCGTCACGGTGGCCTCGCAGCTCCCCTCGGGCAGCCCGATCCCAAGCGAGCCCAACGACCACGCTGGCGATCCGCTGGAGATCCCCGGCCTCTCGACCAACGGCTCCCATATCCTGATCGACTCACCGGGAACCGGACCCTGCGGTCTCGTCAACTGTCCGTTGCCGCCCTGCGGCGCATCCAGCGGCGCCGTCATCCACTGCCCGACCTACCCCGGCCACCTCTATATGCGTGTGGATGGGATGTTCACCCACGACGTCTCGCAAGGGCATGACGTGACCTACGTCGGGGCCACCGCGGACTACTCGAAGGTCTACTTCACCTCGGAAGAACAGCTAACCAACGAAGATCATGACGCGAGCGTCGATCTGTATATGTGGTCTGAAAAGGGCGAAGAAGAAGGTCATCCGCTCGTCCTTGTCTCCAAGGGAGACAATCCCGGGAATCCCGGTGAACCCGGCCAGAGCGACAGCTGCACCGCGGGATTCTCGATCGCCGGCGAAGGCAAATCCAAGAACTGCGACGTGATCACCTACTCGGAGCAGGCCTACTGCCAGCTGACCGGTGGCCAGGGCGGCAACTGCCGCTCCGACAACTCGATAGCTGCCGAAAACGGCGACATCTATTTCCTCTCCGCAGAGCAGCTTGACGGCTCGCGGGGGATCCCTAACAGGATGAACCTCTACGATTACCGAAACGGTACGGTGCAATTCGTCGCCACGCTCAGCGGCGGACCGCATTGCATAGAAAGCCCCGTCGAAGGCTTCACTGATAACGCCTGCTCGGCGACTCCGATCGCCCGTATGCAGGTGTCCCCAGACGACAGTCACATGGCTTTCCTGACCGACAGTCAGGTGACCCAGTACAACAGCGAAGGCTTCCTGGAGATGTATCTCTACGACCCCGCGAACCGACGGATTGTCTGTGCCTCATGCATTCCCAACGGCGAACCGCCCTCCTCCGACGTCGAAGCGAGCCAGGACGGTCTCTTCATGACCAATAACGGGCGGGTCTTCTTCAGCACTGAAGATGCCCTCGACCCACTCCGACACCAACCACGCGCAGGACGTCTATGAGTACATCGAAGGTCGCCCGCAGCTGATCACCACCGGCACCGGCGAGACGCACGTTGCCGGGCGGTTTCTTTTCGGCGCTTCTCAATCCGCCGGGCCTCGTCGGCGTCAGCGCCGACGGCACGCGACGTCTATTTCTCGAGCTATGACACCCTCGTTCCCCAGGATCACAACGGACTCTTCCTCAAGTTCTATGACGCCCGCTCAGCAGGCGGATTCCCAGGACCAGCCCAGCAACCGCCGTGCGAAGCCGCGGACGAGTGCCATGGTGTGAGTACCCTGCCGCCGGCCCCGATCCAGGATGAAACCGGAGAAACGCTGCCGGGTGGAAATTCCGTCTCCTCAAAGGGGGCAAAGCACAAGAAGAAGCACCACGCGCGCCACCGTCGCCACGTCCCGCAGACATCATCGTCACGGGGGTGCACGATGAGGCAGCAGACAAGCCCTCGATCGCCCTGATCGCCACCACCACGCATGGCCCTGCTCTTCGCCGCTCGCGGCACTGCGCACGCGAACCCGGCACGCCGATCAAGTCCTACTCGGTCATTCCCTCGACCACCCAGGCCGGCGGGCATCCCAGACATCGAGGTTGCCTTCACCGTCGAAAACCGGGTCCTCCAGCACAGCGAAAGCGCCTGCAACTGCGAGGATGCGAAAAACGCTGACAGTCCACTTCCCACCCGGCTTCATCGGCAACCCGCACGCAACCCCGCAGTGCACGATCGCCCAGTTCTCCGCCGACGAATGCCCGATCGACTCCCAGGTTGGAGTCGCCAACGTCCTCGCGACGAACGGCATCCCCTTCGACACCGCCGTCTACAACATCGTCCCGCCGCCCGACGATGCCGGCCTCTTGGCCTTCAAGGTCTTCCTCTTCGACACACCCCAGTTCACCGTCCTCGGCGCCCGCACCGGTAGCGACTACGGCCTCGACTCCGACACGCCAACTCAATTTTTCACGGGCTCGTGTTCCCTTGGAAGGCATTCAGGAGGTGCTCTGGGGCGTCCCCGCCGATTCAAGCCACGACCGCCTGCGAGTCAATCCGGCACCAACTCTTCAGGAGGTCCGCTCTTTACATTGGTTCGCTGTGCAACTCCAACGGGCGAACTCGCCACCGAAGAACCCGGAATCGGTTGACGAATTCTGCATCGGGAACTTCCAGGGTTTCGTCCCGATCCACTCCAACAGCTCGTCAGCACCCCCTTCCTGCAGAACCCGACCACCTGCGACACACCGCTCATCACTCATCGCTTGAAGTGTCTCTCCTACGACGGCGGCCTCGACCACCGCCGAACGATGGCTGGCCGCAGGGGACCGGATGCGACCAGCTCAGCTTCGACCCGAGCCTCTACGCGCAGCCGACCACCGCAACCGACCGACTCTGCCTTCGGGGATCGACATCAATCTAGACGTTCCCGAGCAGGTCAGCCCGACGGTGCCCTCGCCGACCGAGCTGCGTCGTGCGACGATCACGCTGCCCGAAGGCTTCTCGATCAATTCCAACGCCGCCGACGGCAAGACCGCGTGCCAGGACTCAGAAGCGAACTTCGGCACGACCTTCCCGGAAGTTGCCCCGAGTTCGCCAAGATCGGCAGCCTCACGCTCGATAGCTCAGCGTTGCCGGGCCCGCTGCCGGGCTTCGTCTACCTCGGGCAGCCGCTGCCGGGGAATCGCTATCGCATCTTCCTCGTCGCCGACGGATTCGGAACCCACATCAAGCTCGCCGGCATCGTTACCCCGGACCCGATCACCGGCCGTGTGAGCGTCACCTTCGACGAACTGCCGCAGAGTCCCCTGACCGCCTTTGACATGCACATCTTCGGCTCCGAACGCGGCCTGCTGGCAACCCCGACCCAATGCGGCACCTACGCCGTAACGAGCACCTTCGAACCCTGGGACGACAGCCTCGGAGCCCAATCTTCGACGCATTCTTCACCCTGGCCGCGGGCCCGATGGCAAGCCCTGCCCCGGGACAAAGCGACCGTTCGAACCGGGCTTCGAGGCCGCCTCGCAAAATCACAGTCCCGGCGCGCACGCTAACTTCTCGCTCGAAGTCACGCGACCCGACGGCGATCAGGACCTAACCGGTCTCACCGTCAACGCTCCACCGGGCCTCTCGGCGACCCTCGCCGGGGTACATTACTGCTCCGACGCGGCGCTCGCGAAGGCCGCCGAACCCTCCTACTCGGGGGTCACCGAGGAGCAGAGCCCGAGCTGCCCGCCCGGCAGCCAGATCGGTACCTCCGCTGCCGGCGCCGGCGCCGGCAGCCACCCGATCTACTTGCCGGGCAAGGTCTACCTCGCCGGCCCCTACAAGGGGGCGCCGCTCTCGCTGGCGGCGATCACCCCGGCCGTCGCCGGGCCCTATGACCTCGGTAACGTCGTCGTTCGCGCCGCCCTGCACGTCGACCCAACCGATGCCCACATCACCGCGGTCAGCGACCCGCTGCCGCAGATCGTCCAGGGCATCCCGATCCGACTGCGTTCGCTGCGGATCGAACTCAACCGCCCCGAATTCACCATCAACCCGACCAACTGCTCGCCCTTCTCGGTCGGCGCCATCCTGAACGGCGACCAGGGCGCCACCGCCGAACTTGGCTCGCACTTTCAGGTGACCAACTGCGGCACCCTGTCCTATGAACCGAAGCTGAGCCTTAAGCTCAGCGGCGGCCTCAACCGGCTCGGCCACCCGGCGATCCATTCGCTCTTTAAGGTCGGACAGGGCGAATCGAACACTGGTTTTGTCGCCGTCACCCTGCCCCCGGGTGAGATCCTCGATAACTCCCACTTGGGAGACGTCTGCACGCGGCCCGATTCGAAGCCGAAAAGTGCCCGCCGAGTTCGATGATCGGCACCGCCGAAGCACAGACCCCGCTTCTCGAAAACCCGCTCAAGGGAAATGTCTACCTGCGCTCGAACCCCAATCGCGGACTGCCAGATGTCGTCGCCGACCTCAAGGGTCAGATCGATGTCCAGCTCGCAGGTCAGGTCTCCTCGAGCAAGGGAGGCGGCCTGCGAACGACCTTCGCGACGGTTCCAGATGCACCGGTCAGCTCCTTCACTCTCAACCTATTCGGTGGTTCCAAGGGTCTCCTGCAAAACGAGTCGAGCCTCTGCGGCAAACCGAAGCGGGCCAAGCTGAGGATGGTCGGCCAGAAGGGGTCGCCGATAACTCCACGACTCGACTGCAGGTGGCATGCGGGGCCAAGGCACGCCACAAGCGCCACCACGACAGGGGACGGAGCGCCAAGTGAACCGGAGGACAGGGCAAATGAGCCGATGTTTCGCCTTCCTGATCGCCGCTGCCTGCGCGGCCCTTGCCCTCAGTGCCGCCTTCGCCGGCACGGCGCTGGCCAACCGCAGCCTCGAAACTCGGATCCACGGCTTCGACTCGATCAGCGGTGCCGCGGTCGACCAGAACGACAATGTCTTGGTCACCGACTACGGTGAGGGAAGCCATGAAAATCCAGGGCAGGAGGGCGTCTAAAATATGCCCCCTTTCCCTCGGAATCGCGTCTCTCGACCCCGAACACCTACGAAGTGTTCGGCTACTACATCTTCTGGCTGCAGCCGGCGGTCGATGACGCGACCGGGGAAGTGCTCGTCTCCCAGTCCAATGGCCGCACGCTCAACTTCTTCGCCCCGCACTCAGCAGCACCGGTCTGCAAAGAAGAAGAAGGGCAGGCAGAAACCTATTGCTACACCCACCAGTGGACGCATATCAACGCGGCGAATACGTGCTTTAACTGCGAACCCGACATGCACGTGGCCTTTGATAACTCGGGACATTCTCGGAAGGACGCGTGTACCTCTCACTCACCTCTCCCGAGAACGACATCGAGGTCTTCAACAACGAAGAGCGGAAGGTCGATTTCCCGGCCACCGCCGGATACATATCGAAGAACAGACTCACCGGAACCCCGGCCGGACCCTTCGGCGAAGTCGGCTATGTCGCCGTCGACAAACTGGGCAACGTCTATGTGACCGACTGGGGCAAAGAAGAAATCGATGAGTTCGATTCGACAGGGACCTTCCTCAGGAGCTTCCCCTCGCCGCGGGCGCACGGCAGCCTTGACCCGACGACCGGCCCGGTGGCGGTCGATCCGACCAACGGCAATGTCCTGATCTCCGAAGGCGGCTACAACGAAGAATCAGAAGAAGGGGGCGTTACGGAATTCGACGCTTCGGGTAACTTCCTCGGAGCGGTTCACCCGCCCAAGGGCATTGAATTCCAGGCGCAGGGCGAGCCTGTCGTGAACTCGCACGGCTACGCCTATGTGCCCTCCAGCGGCGATCTAGTTCTTCGGCCCAGCGGCGGCCCTTCCCAAGGTCAGCTACAAGCCGGTCGCGAATCCGACCTCAAGTGCCGGCACGCTCGAGGCGACCGTCGAACCGAACGGCGGCGGCGATGTGACCGAATGCAGGGCTGAATACATCGAACAGGCAGCGTTCAACTCCAAAAACCAAAACGCCGTGCAAACGCTGACCGTTTCCGGCGCAACCGGCGGAACCCTCAGCCTCGGATTCGAGGGCGAAACGAGTTCGGCAACCGGCGCCGGAAACATCAGTGCGGCAACCGGCCAGGGCGATCTCACCACCGGTTCCAAGGAAGTCACAAACGTCAGCGCGAAAACCGGCACCCTCGCCGTCGGCCAAGAAATCAGCGGCACGGGCATTCCCTCGGGTACCACCATTACTTCGATCGGCTCCGGAACCCTCGAACTCTCTGCCTTTTCCACCAAAACCCAGGCGGCCACCGAACTCAGCGCCGGTTCCAAGGAAATCAGCGGATTCACCACCACGGACGGCGTGGTTCGCGCGGGTGAGGCAATCGCCGGCTCTGGGATTCCCACGGGGACCACGATCACCGCCGTCCGAGCCGGGAACCTTGAAATTTCCAAGCCGGCGGCCAAAGAAGCCACCGGAGTCGAAATCGTTACCGGCGAGCCTCTGGCCTTCAACGCCCCTGTCGAATCGGTGCAGACCGCTTTGGAAAAGATGAGTGCGATCGGGACTGAACAGGTCTCTGTGACGGGCTCATCGGGCGGTCCGTACAGGATCGAATTCACCGGCAAGTTCAAGGCCAATCCGGTGCCCCAGCTGACTGCGGATTCCTCCGCTCTGACTCCTTCCGGCGCCACCGCTTCGGTCACCACCACCACCAAAGGCGGTTCATGGCCGGGCGCCACCCAGGTCCCCTGCCTCAATGAAGCCAACCAGGAAGTTGACACTCACCCGATTTCCAACTCCACGTCGACAGCCGCCGTTCACGCGGCGGTCTCGAGCCTGACTACAGGGACCACCTATGAGTACCGAGTGGTCGCCGTAAATTCCAGTGGGGCAGGGTACGGGGAAGCTCAGACCTACACGCCGAATGAAGTCGTCGGCCTGAGGACCGCGCCCCCCACCAATATCGGTGAAGCAGGTGCGAAGCTCAACGCGGAATTCGTCGGCAACGGCGAAGAAACGCACTACCACTTCGAGTGGGGTCTGACCACCAAATACGGGAACTCGACGAACGCCGTTGCGGTCGCTCCGGCCAACGGGGCCTCCGAACAGCTCTCGGCGAACCTCAGCGAACTGAGTCCCTTCACCACCTATCACTTCCGGGTTGTCGCCAACAACGGCGCAGGCCCCAGCGTGGGTGAAGACCGGAAGTTCACGACGCCGCCGGGCAAACCCTCGATTGTCACTGAATCGGTCACGGTGGTGCATTCCGATCGCGTGATCATGCACGGCACGGCGATCGCCAACGGCGCCCCCACCAAGGTTCATTTCGAATACGTGACCGATGCCCAGTACCAGGAAAGCGAATTTGCCGATGCGGTCCAGGTGGGTGGTGAAATCCCGATCGGAATGGGCAAGGAACCGGAATCCACGACGCTCGGTCCGGTCACCGGGCTCCAAGCCGGCACCCTCTACCACTTCCGCGAGGTCGGCGTCAACGAGGCCGGCACCGGCACGCCCGAAACCCCGCACACCTTCACTACGTTCGCCTTCTCGCCCGAAGTTACCGATCACTGCCCCAATGCGCACGTGCGCCAGCAGACCGGCGCCTCGCTGCTTCTTGGCTGCCGGGCCTACGAGCTCGTCTCGGCGCCCGACAGCGGCGGTTATGACGTTGAGTCGAGTCTCGTTCCGGGTCAGAAGCCCTTCCCCGATTACCCTGAAGCGCAGGACGCAAAGGGGGCACCACGAGTTCTCTACGGAGTCCACGATGGCGGCATACCTGGCTTCCCGGAAAGCACCAATCGTGGAATTGACCCCTACGTGGCCACCCGGACCGAAGCCGGCTGGACCACCGAATACGAGGGCATCCCTGCCAGCGGCACTCCGTCTAGCCAGCCCTTCAGCTCAACCCTCCTGGAAGGCGATTCCACACTCGGGACCCTCGCCTTCGGTGGCCCCGAAATCTGCTCGCCCTGCTTCGAAGATGGCTCCACCGGCAACCCGATCCACCTGCCAAACGGCGAACTGGTCCAGGGCCTCGCGGGGTCGATCTCCAAACCCGCCGAACCCGCCGGCTACATCGCTCGCCACCTCTCCGCCGATGGCAGCCACTTCGTCTTCGGGACCAAGACGAAGCTCGAGTCAGACGGCAACGAAAACGAAATCTCGATCTATGACCGCGACCTGAACACGGGCGAAACCCACGTCGTCTCAAAGACCCCGGCGGGGGAAACGATGAAGGAAGAAGGGAAGGAAATCGGCGAGCTCTCGGTTTCCAAGGACGGCTCGCGGGTCGTGATCGGCCACCTGATCTCAGAAGTTGGCGAAGCCAAGTACTGGCACCTCTACATGAGCATCGACGACACCGGCCAAACGGTCGACCTCACCCCGGGCACGAGCACCGGCGTCCTCTTTGACGGGATGACCGAAGACGGCTCCAAGGTCTACTACACCACCGCCGATCGCCTCGCTGGAGCCGACACCGACAACAGCGCCGACATCTACCTCACCGAAGTCGACGCCCAGGGGCACGCCGGTAACCCGCAGCTGATCTCAACCGGCACCGAAGGAACCGGCAACAGCGATGCCTGTAAACCCTCTGCAAATACCGTCAACGAACACTGGAACACGGCCGCCAGCAAAGAAGACTGCGGCGTCGTCGCGGTCGGCGGCGACGGCGGCGTCGCCCGCGGCGACGGCACGATCTTCTTCCTCTCCCCGGAGAAGCTCGACGGTTCCTCAAACGGCGTCCAGAACGCGCCCAATCTCTACGTCGCGCGCCCGGGGCAGCCTCCGCACTTCGTCGCGACCCTGGAATCGACCTCCAATGCAGAACTGCCAGCAGCGGTCCATCGCCACCTGCTCACCTTCGGTGCCTTCAAGAACCCGACCGGGGTGGCGGTAGATGACTCGACCGGGGACACCTACGTGCTCGACGCCGGCACCGGAATCGGCCAGGGATTCGTCTACAAATTCAACTCGGCTGGCAAACCGGTCTTCAGCTTCGGGCAGGACGGCAAGCTGATCGTATCCGGGGTCTACGGGTTCTACAACTGGCCGACCCAGATCGCGGTCGACAACGACCCAACCAGTCCCAACCACGGCGATTTCTACGTCCCCGAAGTCGACTATGAAGGCGGACAGTTCGCGATCAAGCGCTACTCGCCCAGTGGCGAACTTCTGCAGAGCATGGAAGCCTACGGGCCCAGCGGGGTCGGTGTGGATCCGAATACAGGAAATGTCTACACCACCTGGTACCCGTTTGGCGCGGTGGTCGTCTACAACACCGAAGGCGAAGTCTCCAACTTCTTCTTCGTCCAAGAACACTCAGCCGAACCCGAGGGCGTTGCTGTCGACAACGGCAAGGTCTACATCGTCAACGGCGGCGGACCCGCGGCCCGCAAAGGCACGACCGAGGTCTACAACGAAGAAGGCGAATGGCTCGAACAGCTCGATGCCAACCCCTCCAACGGCGTCGCGGTCGACCCCAGCGATGGCCACATCTTCGTCGACGAAGGCAACCAAGTGTCGGAGTTCGAAAGCTCCGGGAACCCGGTCGGAGCGCCGGCCGGGATCGGAAGCCTCAATAACTCGGTAAGCCTCGACGCCTACGAAGGTACGATCGCCGTCGGCAACCCAGGCGAAGGGGTGGCGGAAACCTACGGCCCGCTCGCTCTGCCGTCCGACCCGCAGACCGATAGCCCGCTGGTGATCGACAGCGTCAACCACCCCGGCAGTCACCGCAGCGGCGACTTCCAGGTCACGCCCTCGGGTGACTACGCGGCCTTCACCTCCACCCTGCCGTTGACCGAATACGACAACGGTTTGATCCACCGCGAGGTCTTCCGCTACGATTCAAAGGTCGAGGCGCTCGCCTGCGCGTCGTGCAACCCGACCAGCGAGCAGGCCACCGGCGAGGCCTCACTGCCGCCCAACGGCCTCGGCCTCAGCGACGACGGGCGCGTCTTCTTCAACTCGACCGAAGGCCTCGTCGACCGCGACCTGAACGAACAGGAAGACGCGTATGAATGGGAGCCCGACGGCTACGAATTCCCAGCCGCCCACGAACCGTGCGCGCTCGCCATAGGCTGCGTGCAGCTGCTCTCGTCCGGCGACAGCCAGTTCGCCTCCAGCCTGCTCGGCATCAGCGAGGAAGGCAACGACGCCTACTTCTTTACCCGCGAGAAACTTGCCGAAGAAGACAGGAATGGCAACACGATCAAGCTCTACGATGCCCGCTCGCTGGGCGGATTCCCCTACGTCCCGCCCGAACCGCAGTGCAAGGCCTCCGATGAGTGCCATGGGGCAGGAACGCCGACGCCGACGCCGCCGAACATCAAGAGCGTCGGCCGGACCCCGGGCGGCAACCTAGCCTCGCACAAGTGCAAGCACGGATCGGCTTACCGCAAGGGTCACTGTGTGGCGCGCAGGCACCACCGCAAACATCACCGCCGGGGTCACCGAGGAGGCAAGCACCGTGGTTGATGCACGCGTGGCCCTCCGTCCCTGGCAACATCTGGTCACGGCGGCAGTGCTGGCGGTACTCTTGGTGCTGGCCTTCGTCGGAACGGCGCGCGCCAGTGAGGCGATCGAATCGTTCCAGACGAACTCGGTCGAACAGAATTTCAGCCCGCCGTCCGAAGGGCTCGGTGAAATCGTCGGGACCGGCTTCGCGCTGGGGCCATCGGTCGCCGGAAACTTCGAAATCGAAACCAGGGAAGGCGCGATTGACGCGGTGGAAACGACGCCGTCGACGACCTACCTGGAGCCGTCCGTCACGAGACCGAGGCTCGAAGACATAAAGCAGGGCTTCTACCTCACCATCTACGGCGAACGCAGCGGACCGCAGCTGTTCGCCAGCCACGTGATCATCACCTCCCCTCACGCTGGCGGGCATCCCGACCTCTCAACCTCGTTCACGCTCGCCAACCCCGGGCAGCCCGAAGTTGCCCGCAATGTCACCTTCAGGGCACCGCAGGGTGTCTTCGGCAACCCGAACGCGATCTCGGAGTGTGCGTCTGCGAATTTCGCCCTCGATCGCTGCTCCGCGGACTCGCAGGTCGGGGTGATCACGGTCTACGCCAATTACAAAGGCATTCCCGACTACCTGCTCGGCACCGCGCCGATCTTCTCCCTCGAACCGGTCGAAGAAGACACCGCCCTGCTCGCCTTCGTCGCGCCACAGCTCAACATCCCGATCAGCATCCCGGTGACGGTTCGCAGCGAGTCCGACTACGGTCTCAACCTGACCGTCTCCAACATCACCCAGCTGGTCCCACTGGCCGGCGCTAGGCTGACTATCTGGGGCTTTCCGGCGATCTCGGCGCACGACTCCGAACGCTTCCCGAAGGGCTTCCCCGGGGAACCCGCCAACTGTCCGGAAATCGCCAACACCGGCTGCATCGGCGCGCCCACCGCCTCGAGCCTGCCGGCGGCACCGCTCACCGATAACCCGACGAGCTGCACCGGCAAATCGCTCGAAACCACCCTGGAAGTCCAGACCTACGCCGACCCCACCGACGTCGAAAAGGCCCACTCGGAATATCCCCAGACGACCGGATGTGACCTCGAGGTCTTCAACCCGGTCCTCTACGCGAGCCCGACCACTGAGGAAACCGATGCACCCTCGGGCCTCAACGTTGACCTCAGCGCGCCGCAGTTCCTCGGTTTCGCCGATTCACCCTCGGAGTTGCGCAAAGCGGTCGTCACCCTGCCCCCCGGGTTCACGGTCAACCCGGATGCGGCTGACGGTCAGACGATGTGCACCGAAGCGGAGGCCAACTTCGGCTCCGAGGGGCCTGCCAATTGTCCCAACAACGCCAAGATCGGGACCTTCTCGATCGGCACCAAAGCGCTCAACGGGCGCCTAGAAGGGGCGGTCTACATCGGCGAACCGAAGCCAGGAGAACAGTACCGTCTCTTCGAGATAGCCTCCGGTTTTGGGATCAACGCCAAGCTGATCGGCAAGGTGAAACCAGATCCCGAAACCGGGCAGCTCACCGTCTACTTCGAAAACCTGCCGCAGGTCCCCTTCGACGACTTCCAGCTGCACCTTTTCTCCTCAGATCGTGGCCTGATGGCGACGCCCACCGCCTGCAACTTCTACACGACGAGAGCCGAGTTCTATCCCTGGAACGCGAGGCTCGCCGAACAGGAATCCACGCAGGCCTTCGTACTCGAAAGCGGGCCCCACGGAAGCCTCTGCCCGAAACAGATCAGGCCGTTCGAACCCTCGCTCGTCGCGGGAACCTCGAATCCCGACGCCGGCGCCTTCAGTTCCTTCACTCTGAAACTCGACCGCGAAGACGGTAATCAGTTCCTCGGCAAGCTGAACTTCACAATGCCGCCCGGCCTGACCGGAAACCTGACCGGGATCGCCTACTGCCCGGAGTCCTCGATCGCCGCCGCGGCGCAGACCCCGGGCCGCACGGAGCTCGCCCAGCCGAGCTGTCCGGCCAGGTCGCAGATCGGGACCTCAAACGTCGCCGCCGGTCCCGGCAACCATCCCTTCCACGCGGTCGGCAGGGTGTATCTGGCCGGCCCCTTCAAAGGCGCTCCGCTGAGCCTCGTCGCGATCACACCCGCACTGGCGGGTCCCTTTGACTACGGCACGGTTGTCGTGCGCGTCGCTCTGAACATTGATCCCCAGGACGCCCATGTGATCGCCGATTCGGAAACGGTGCCGAGCATCATCGGCGGGATTCCACTCCGGATGCGCTCGATCCAGGTCAACATCGACCGCCCCAACTTCATGATCAACCCGACCAACTGCAGTCCGTTCGTGGTCTCCTCACAGGGCATAGGAGATCAGGGCACGGTGGCAAACTTCTCCTCTCCGTTCCAGGCCGTCAACTGCTTCTCGCTGCCCTTCGCGCCGAAGATGACGATCAAGCAGCTGGGAGGCCACAAGAGGACCGCCCGGGGCAAGGATCCGAGCCTGCGATTTGACCTGCGCACGCGCCCGGGCGACGCCAACGTCAAATCGGTCGTCGTCACCCTGCCGACCGCCTTCGAGATTGATCAGAAGCACCTGGGCAACATCTGCTCGAAATCTGAACTGCAATCCGACCTCTGTGTGGGGCGCCAGCCGATCGGCACGGTCTCAGCCGAAACGCCACTGCTGGAAAAGCCGCTGCAGGGCCAGGCCTACGCAGTCTCGGGCTTCGGCGGGCTGCCCCATGTTGCATTTGTCCTTGGCGGGCAGGTGACGCTCGTGCCACAGGCGAGTTCCTCGACTGTCAACGGCGGCCACCTGCGGACCGAAGCCGCGATGCTTCCGGACGCCCCGATCGGCCACTTCCGCCTTACGCTCTACGGCGGCGCCCGGGGCTACCTAGCCAACACGAGAAGCATCTGCTCCTCGCCGATCGTCGTCAAGGTGCAGTTCATCGGCCAGAACGGCAGGACCCGAAATCAGGCCGTGCAGACGAAGACGGCGTGTGGAAGCTCCAAGTACGGCAGACGCCGCTGAGCCGCCGCTCAGCCGTATGAGACTCTGTCGGCTTCGGCCAGCGCAAGTCCAGGTCGGTGCGGGACGGGGGTGGGCCCCAATCTGGCGCCCCGTACGCATCCGCCCGAGTGGCGGGCCGTCTTGAGAATCCCCTAAGGGCGATGAGGAACTCTTCTTCCATGCGAAAGCTCTCAACGGCATTGTCCGGAGCCCGGCCCTGATGCGGCGCTCGAGCCTCGCGGCCGCGCTCCTCTGCCTCGCCGCTTCCCTGCTCCTCGCAGCCTGCGGCTCGGGTTCCTCCTCCTCGATCAGCAGCACGGAAGTCAGCACGGAAGTGGCTAAGGCCGTGGCGACGGCGGGGAAGCTTCGCGCCGCCGAGGAAGCCAGGGCCCCCAAGGGCGCCTCGTCCACCCTGCGGGGGATCTATGCGACCTTCCCACCTCCCAGCCCGAACCCCCAGGACAAGCGCTCGGGCCCCGCGATCCACGGGGGGATCGTCGCCTGCGCGGGCAAGAGCCCGAGCGAGGTCAAGGAAGAGTTCTATGCGGCCGCGAGGTCCAATCTCTCTTCCGAGCAGGCCAAGACGATCAATCGGATCGCGCGCTTCGAAGGCCACTCCTCAACCGACATCAGCTTCACCGCCGGCCAGCTAGCGGCCGATATCTATGAGGCGACGCTGCCCGAAGGCATCGGTCAGTACGGCTACCAGGGCTGCGTCTATGCCCTCGCCCAGGGCTTGGAGAAAGAACTGGCGCCAGGGAGATAGGGATGGCCCTGCTTCGGATTCGCAGGGCGCCCGTCGAGATCAGACCCCGGCCTCAGGCGCTGAGCTCTCGATCATCGACTCGATCGGGTTGGTCGAGCCGAGCGTCTTGGCGAGCTGGCCGTCGATCCCGAGCCGCGTCAGGGTCAGCGTCTCCTCCATCCCCTCGCGCAGCGAGGAGGCGGCGTCGGGCCAGGAGCGATCCAGCTCGGAGGCGCGCAGCTCGAGCCGCTGGCGGGCGAGCTCGGGGTCGGTGAGTGACCAGGCGACCCGCAATCGGCCGCGGACGCGGTCGCGGTCTGCCTCGGGCAAGAGGTCGGTGACGTTGCGCTCCTTGTGGCGATGGCAGCGCTGGAGGAGCGCATGCTCTCCAAAGACCTCGCGGATCGCCTTGGCGAGCGCCTCGGCGCTGTCGATCACGAAGAGGATCGCCTGCTCGGGGTCAAGTCCGCGGTCGGCGAGGTCGGCGAGCAGGGTGCGCGCCAGCGTTGCGATCTCGGTCGAGCCCTCCCAGAGCCCGAGCGGGAGCTTCACCCCCTCGGTGTGATCCCGAGCGCGACGACATGGGTGCGCTCGGCGATCTCCAGGCCGTCGAGCATCATCGCCGCCACGCGCACGTCCTCCAGTCGCCGCGACAACAGCTCCTCCAGCGCGGTCTGGGTGCGCTCGACGAACGCCTCCGAGACCGACGTCCTCGACGTTGCCGAGGCCTCGTTGTCGACTTCGGAGCCGACCGGCTCGCCGACCCCGGCGAAGCGGCGGGTGGAGACCCCGGCCAGCATCCGGTCCATCACCGCCCTGGTGAGCGGATCGCGGTCGGCGAAGTGCTCGTTGGTGCCGAGCGCCAGCTCGTGCTCGTCCTCGGCGGTGCGCATCCGCGGGCGGCTGACCTTGACCCGCCGACCGCCGAGCGTCATCGAGCCGTCCTCATGGCCGTGGCGCTTGGCGGTGCGCTCGGGGTCGTGCTTGCCCTTGGGTCCGACCACATCGGTCACCTCCACTTCCATTAGCTCGTGCCCGACGCCGAAGGCGAGCAGCCCCGCCTTCGCTGCCCCGACGAGCTCACCCAGCGCCTCCTGGATCTGCGGTGGGAGTGGGCTCTCCGTGTTCTCGGTCGCCGTGGCGACCTTCGATGCGGGTACCTTCTTCATGGCGGTTCCTCCTGTTTCGAGTGGACTTCGAGCACCCCACACGCTTCCAACGGAAGCGGGCGAGGCGGGAGGGACCGCCGTTCAAAGTTTTACGATCTCGGACAACCCCACCCAGAACGCCCACTAACTTTCCTGGCTGCTCGGATTCCAGTATGTTCGGACTCCGGAGTCCTTCGAGTCAAAGGAGGGTTTATGAGTGAGCAGAGCGTCGAAGTGATCAAGGGCGCCTATGCTGCCTTTGCCGAGGGCGATGTGCCCGGCGTGCTTGGCACGTTCGCCGAAGACATCGAATGGTATGAGGCTGAGGGGATGCCATACGGAGGCCTACACCGAGGCGGCGAGGCAGTTGCGCAGCAGGTCTTCGGCCCACTCAGCGAAGACGTCGAGGGTTTCGCGGTGACACCGAAGGAGTTCATGTCATCCGGTGACACCGTCGCCGTAGTCGTCAGCTATACGGGTACCGGCAAATCAACCGGCAAGTCGTTGGATCTCCCTGTCGTACATGTCTGGGATGTCCAAGGCGGCAAGATTGTGCGCTTCCGGCAATTTATCGACACGGTAATGTTCTCCGAGGTCGTGCCTGCGACCGTCTCCGTGGCCCGCTAGTTAAATCGGCCTGCGCTCTGGGTAATTGACTCCCGGCATCGAAGCTAGGCCTCACCGGCTGATATAAGGGGGCCAGGTGCCTACCCGCGTCGGCTAGCGTTTGCTGGGTCAGAAAGGCCACGCCGTTTCTCTCCCTGGTGACCAGTGGGTTGTAGGCGTCGGGCTTTATTAGACGCTATCGACTGCCTTGCGTTGGCCTTCGCACCTACCGTAAGCAAGGAGGCTTCACCATGGACGTCCGCGAGCTTCCTTCGCTGTATCCGAGGGCGACCCGGACGGGGATGACGCCGGTCTTGCCTCGCTTGCTTCCCCTGGGGCACCTCGCGCTGACAAAGGGCCTGAACCTGCCAGGTGGGCTTAGGGAATCACCGAGGTCTAGTTCGAATTCTGAGATGTGGCCATAGATTCCTTCGAATCCGTAGGTCCCGAAGCAATTCGGATGGTCGCTCTTGCACTTTCCGTGGATGTGGCGCATCCGCGACTTGTTGACATAGAGGCTGCTCCCCAATCCGTTCTGGGGTCTGGCAAAGCGGAACGGAATCACGTAGGTGAGCGGCAGGGCCTTGCCACCCATGACCTTCGCGAGTATGCCGTCATGGCCGTCGGTGGAGTTGTAGAACGCCAGCAGATGGCCGTTGAGGATGGCCGGTGATTTGTCCGGCAGGGTGACTTCGGAGACCACCTTCCCATGGCCGACCAGCGACCCCGCGCAGGAGACTGTGATTCTCGCGGGGTTCGAAAACAGAGTGCTTTCCGCACAGCTCGGCAGGCGGTCTTTGTTGAAGACAACCGACTTGGAGACTTCGATGTCGATGCGATCCAGTTCCGGCACCGAGTGACGATTGAGTGCCCTGGATCGGAAGCCGAGGCCGAGTGTGATCGGGCTGAGGCGGGGCAGCGCTTCGGGGAAGAAGGCGGCCACCGCTCGCATTCTGGCTTCGAGCGGAAGCGCGGTGACGACCCCTGTCTCCTCCGAGGCCACCGGCCCGCCAGTGCCGCCATCGTTGGTGGCGCTGACCAGGACGCTGATCCGGTGCCCCACCTCGGCTTCGGTGAGGACGTAGATAGCTCCGATGGCCCCGGCGATCGGACTACACGAGTAGCGGTAGAAGACTTCGCAAATCCGCCACTGGTAGGCAAAGGAAGCGGGTTCATTGCTCCAGCGCCCGACAGATGCGGTGAGGGTCTGGCTGGGTTGCAACGTCTCGGTCGAAACCGCGGGCGGTTCAAGATTGGCCGGCGGCGGCGGGAGATGACATTGAGGTGAGGCGCTGCAGGGAGGAGCGCCTGCTCCCAAGGCGGCGGGGGCGAGGCTCAGCAGGAGAACCAGCGACGCTGGGAAGCTCCAGTACATAGAGCGGGCCGCCACACTCGTAGCGGTCCTCGCAACGGTGCCCAAGCGCAGCCTGAACCGTCCACCCATCTGCTCCACCTCCACTCGGAGGATAGCGTGCCTGGCGACTCGGATCAGGCGGGTTATCGCCGACGGGCAGACCCGCAGCGCCCACGCGCGATGAGTAAAGCTGACGCCAAGACCAAGGAATCCCGAGGGCGTGCCGTAATGAGTTGGGTTTTCACCAGCCGCGACTCGTAGATAACCGGCCGCATAGACTGGGCCACATGGGGAAGGTTTCGACTCCCGTGATCGGAGTAATTTTGCTGGCCGCAACGGTGTTGGTGGGAGCAGGCTCGGCAGCGGCGGGCGAAGGGGCCGATGTCCCCGCCTCCATCGAAGTGGCTCCGATTACGGCTAGCGGTTTGCGCGGGAGACCCGTAGTCGAAGGCCACGGCTTTGGCTTTTCAGTAGACGTTTCTCCCTGTCTTGGTCCGAACTTGACGCTTGACCACGCGACGGTGGTGGAAAGACCCGAGGACGCCGATCACGTCAAGGCGGCAATCGTCACCGCCTACCTTCTCCACCCAGCCCATAGAGAACAGGAAGATTGCCCCAAGGTTCGACGGATCAGGTTTGCTCGGGTTAGAACCAAGCGCCCCGCAGCCGACCTGGTCTTTTTTGATGGGATCAGCTCACCGCCGCGCCGGATCTGGCCGGCGGTCAAATCAACACCTTTACGCCACCACCGGTCGCACGGCTGCGGCTCGGCAAAGGACACAACGCTGCTCGCAGACAAACCGCGCCCGTATCTACTCACCGCCAGAATCGAAGCCGCAGTTCGGCGAACCAATCGTCTACGGCTACCTCGTCTCCACCGGCCGTTCGATCAAGCTGAGCCCTCTACCCAGGACTGCCGGCTGGCGAGGCGGCGAGATGTATGGTCCCTTCGCTCTTGCTGTCCCCTGGGCGGCAGGTGCGATGACCCTGTCGAGAGGACGTGACGCGCATGGCTTGTCGGTCGTTGCGCGCAATCTGCAATCCGGCGAGATCAAGCGCTGTCTTGTCGGTGCCGGCCACGGCTCCCCACGCTCGACCGGAGGGGTGGGGAGCATCGCACTCAAGCGCAACGGGAGCCTTGCGTGGGCCGGCCACGGCCGGGTCGGCGAATCGGCTGAATCAGGGGCAAGTTTCCACCCCGCGAGATCGTCGCCTGTGACTCAGAGGGAGAGCGGCTCCTCGACAGCGGCCCCGGGCTCGATCTTCACTCGCTCTCGCTGCAGGGCTCGACCCTGACCTGGACCGACGAAGGCGAAACGCGCTCGGCGACTCTCAACTAGGTTGCGACTGCGGCAGGCGGAGATCCAGAGCAAGGCGAGGTCAGGGCCCTGGCCATGGGTGGAGTCGGCTGAGCCCAGCTGAAACTGCCTAGGACCCTCAGCTCGCGGTAGGGCGAGGCGGGGGTGAGCCGCTCAGCAGTGGCAGAGGGCGCCCCGAAGGTCGTTGGTAAATTGCCAGGATGCGGGTGGCGGCCCCCGCCGTCACCCGGGAGGCACAGATGCCGATGCAATGGGAGAGCGGAATGGCCGGCCCTGGGTTCAGAAGGAGACCTATGTTCCTCGCGGCGTTGATCGCGTTGGCGATCGGCGTGCTCGCGCCACCCGCCTCAGCGGCTGGGACGAGCGCCGGGCAGCTCTACGCCTTCGGCCTTAACGGATACGGCGAGCTGGGCGGCACGGCCGACAACGGCACGGAAAACCCGAACCCGACGCCGACCCTGGTCACCCTGCCAGGGGCGAGCGGCTCGGTGACCGCCATCGCCGCCGGTCGCTACCACAGCCTCGTGCTGACCTCCAGCGGTCAGCTCTACGCCTTTGGTGACAACCATTACGGCGAGCTGGGCAGCACCGCCGGTAACGGCACCGAAAACCCGAACCCGACGCCGACCCTGGTCACCCTGCCAGGGGCGAGCGGCCCGGTGACCGAGATCGCCGCCGGCGAATATCACAGCCTGGCGCTGACCTCGAGCGACCAGCTCTACGCCTTCGGTGAGAACGACTGGGGCCAGCTGGGCAGCACCCTCAACGACGGCACAAAAAACCCGAACCCGACGCCGACCCTGGTCACCCTGCCAGGGGCGAGTGGCGCGGTGACCCAGATTTCCGCCGGCGACGCTTACAGCCTGGCGCTGACCTCGAGCGGGCAGCTCTACGGCTTTGGGGACAACTTCTTCGGTCAGCTGGGCAGCGCCGTCAACAACGCGAGCTTCAATCCGAACCCGACGCCTACCCTGGTCGCCCTGCCGGCGGCGAGCGGCCCGGTGACCGAGATCTCCGCCGGCGGCGGTCAGAGCCTGGTGCTGACCGCGAGCGGGCGGCTCTACGCCTTCGGTTTCAACGGAGACGGCGAGCTGGGCAGCCCCACCAACAGCGGCACCGCCAACCCGAACCCGACGCCGACCCTGGTCACCCTGCCGGGGGCGAGCGGCCCGGTGACCCAGATCCTCGCCGGCGGTGATCACAGCATGGTGCTGACCTCCAGCGGGCAGCTCTACGCCTTCGGCTGGAACTTCTTCGGCGAACTGGGCGGCGCCACCAACAGCGGAACCCTGAACCCGAACCCCACGCCGACCCTGGTCACCCTGCCGGGGGCGAGTGGCCCGGTGACCGAGATCGCCGCGGGGCTGGGCCACAGCCTGGTACTGACCTCAAGTGGGCAGCTCTACGCTTTCGGCAACAACGACTACGGCGAGCTGGGCAGCGCCGCCAATAGCGGTACCACCAACCCGAACCCGACGCCTGCCCCGGTCGGCCTGCCGGCGGGGACGACGGTCGACACGGTGGCGCCCGGCTCCTCGGCCTTCCACACGCTGGCGCTGATCGCCGACCTCGCCGTCACCAGCAGCTCATTGCCGAAGGGGCGGGTCGGTGTGCCCTACGGCGCGAGTGTCAATGCGGAAGGCGGCGGCGCGCCCTATGCCTGGCAGGCGAGCGGCCTGCCGGCAGGAATCTCGATCGACGCCGCCAGCGGGCAAATCAGCGGCACCCCGATCGCGGCCGGAACATCGCAGGTGCTGCTGAGAGTCAGCGACAGATTCGGGATCGTCGCCCACAGCGCGCCGCTTGCGCTCAAGATCGCAGCGCGGCCGGCCATCAGCAAGTTGCGCCAGTCCCACCGGCGCTGGCGGGAGGGGCGAAGGCCGGCCAAGGTGAGCTCGCTTGCGCGAAGAAAGAGGAGGGGCGCGCCCCTTGGCACCACCTTCTCCTTCAAGCTCAACGAGAGCGCCAAAGTGATATTCAGGTTCACCCGGCGTCGGGGCAAGCACAAGCTGAAGGCGGGCAAACTCACCTTCGCCGGCCACCCGGGCCGAAATAGGGTCGCCGTCCAGGGTCGTATCCCACACCACAAGAGGCTGCGGCCGGGCCACTACAAGTTGACCGCCGCGGCGAGCGCCGAAGGCTGGCGATCGAAGCCGAAGTCGCTGCGCTTCACGATCGTGCGGTAGATATCGCTCGGCTCGACCCGGTTCCTCGACTCGTGGAGGTTTCGTCGCCTCACCCTCACCCGGCTCGGGTCTCCGTAGGTCCGGTTTGTCGCCAAAAGGACCTGGCATGCCAGCTCGAAGGGTCTGATCTGGAGTGGCCGAAGGTATTGCGCTCCAGATTGCGGCCTGCACCCCTGGCGGTTGTCGAGCCATTCACGGACTTACGTGTCCCGACGAAGGATCGGTGGTCGCAAAATGCACCGACTCGGCCGGTGCACTGATTGAGTTTCAGGGCAACCTTGAAGCACCAACTTCCTCCTCACCCATAGGGTCCGAAAAGTGCTCAAATCAGCCCGATATCGGCGCACGCCGCAACAGCGCTTACGGTATTTGGTGCATGGAAACTCGTGTGCCGAAGCCATCCCCGATGTTCGTATCGATCTTGCCACGGGAGAATTTCCAGGCTTCAGCTGCCGAACCGTTATCGGCATGCGGGTGCGCTGTGTTTCCGGTAACAAGAAGATCGCCTACCACGGTGACTAGGAGCTGTTCATCATCTGAGGCTTATTGAAATGGTTGGGGTGCAACTCAGCCCCTTTGCAAGAGACTGTTGGGCCGCATGCTGAGCGGTTGGCGCCGGATCTGCTGGAGGCTTCGGATCATCCGACGCCGCCGACCAAACTCGCCACTACACGAGCATCGCTTCCAGTTAGGTAACTACCGAGGAGGAGGCAGCGACGGCGCGGAACACAGTGACGCTCACCGGGGTCGGCTAGGCGGCACGTGGTGCGGCGAGCACCCGCTCTTCGAAGCTAAATCCACCCTCCAATGCCTTTCGCACAGGACAGCTTGCAGCCACCCGCTCGAGCCGGCGAACCTGCTCGGGGGAGAGGTCGTCCGGCAGCTGCACGGCAACCTGAAAGCGGCGAGGACGAGAATCCGTGTCGTAGCCGACGTCGACTACGAGCGCCTCTGCGTCCCAGCCTCGGTTCCGCGCATACGTAACGACCGTCGTGGCGATGCAGGAGGCGAGGGCGGCCGGCAATAACTCATGTGGAGCCGGGCCCCGGTCCGTGCCCCCAAGCGAAACCGGCTCGTCAGTCGTAATCGTGTGGCGCCCGTTCACATCGACCTCGTTGGAGAGGCCATCGACGAGGCGCCGGGAGCTCGCGGTGAATTTCATACAACTAAACTACCACACAGCGATGTAGTTGTGTTACATTTCTGCCCTATGTCCCGCACAGGTGCCCTCCCTCATCCACTTCCAGCTCCGCTGATCGAGCGGATCGCCGAGCGCTTCCGGGTCTTGGGTGAGCCAATGCGGATCGCCCTGCTCGAGAGTTTGCGCGAGGGGGAGGCCACTGTGACTGAGCTCCAGGAGGCGACGGGCGCTTCCCAGCAGAACGTGTCCAAGCACCTGGGAGTGCTGTTGCGGGCGGGGATTGTCGGTCGGCGCAGGCAGGCCAACTTTGCGGTTTACTCGATAGCCGACCCGGCAGTCCTCTCGCTCTGCGAGGAGGTTTGCGGTGGGTTGCGCCGCGAGCTCGAGGAGCTCGACTCCTTGCTGAAGGGTGTCGACGGATGAGGGAGGTCGGCCCGGTCGGCAAGCTCGGCCGCTACACGGCTACCCACTTCCGAGCGGTGCTCGGCGGCTGGGCGATTGTCGCCCTGGCGCTTGGGTTGTTCGCCCCTCGGGTCGAGCAGGCTCTCTCCGGCGCCGGTTGGGAAGCCAGCGGCTCGCAGTCGGTGCAAGCGAGAGAGTTGATCGCCAGGAACTTCCGCGGCCTCTCAAGCTACTCGCTGGTCACGGTGGTGCATTCGCCCTCGGCAACCTTCGCCGACCCGGCCTTCCGCTCGACCGTGGTCCGAGTCAAGCATCTGCTTGCCGCCGACCCAGCGGTGAGCACGGTCATCGCGCCTCGCCCGGGAGTTACGGTCTCGCCCGACGGTCACACAGCCCTCGTCCAGGCGGGCGCCGCCCGAGACGCGAACGCGATGGTTCGCGCCGCTGATTCCCTCAAGGGGCCGCTGGGCGCTGCCGGTGTCCACGGGGTCGAGGTCCAGCTAACCGGGGCGCCCGGCATGTGGTCGGATTTCAACGAAGCAAACCGCAGCGCGATGTTGCGCTCCGAGGTGATCTCCTGGCCCGTGACTTTGGCGATCATGCTGCTGGCCTTCGGCTCGCTGGTCGCCGCCGGGCTGCCGCTGATGCTAACGATGATCGGCCTGCTGGCCGCAGCCGGGACTCTCTATCTCGGCACACAGCTGATGCCGATCTCGATCTGGGCGATGAACTTTGCCCTGATGTTCGCTCTCGCGCTCGGCATCGACTACGCGATGTTCATCGTCTATCGGTTCCGCGGCGCGTTCTTCGGGTCGGACCTGGACCCGGTCGAGGCAACCGCGCAAACCATGGACACCGCCGGCAAGGCGGTGCTCTTCTCCGGCCTGACGGTGCTGATCTCGCTGACCGCGGTAATGCTGGTCCCCAGCCCTGCCTTTCGCTCGATGAGCCTCGGCATCATGCTCGCCGTGATCTTCGTCCTGGCCGCTACCCTCACCCTGCTGCCGGCGGTCCTCGCCAAGCTTGGGGCGAAGGTCGACAAGTTATCTCTGCCCTGGGTGCACTCCGGTGAGCATCGATCAGCGCGCTTCGCCGCCTGGGGGCGACGACTCTGGCGCCGGCCGCTGGCCTATGGAATTCCCGCTCTCGGGCTCCTCCTACTCCTCGCCTTTCCGGTCACTGAGCTGCGGACCTCGATGCCATCGATCAAGGTCGTGCCGCCCTCGGATTCCTCGCGGGTCGGTTATAGCCAGCTTCAAGCTGCGTTTGGGCCCGGAGCGACTGGGCCCCTTCAGCTGGTCGCTTCATCTAGAAACGCCGCCCAAGTTGCCGCGGTCGCGAAGAGCGACCCGGGCATAGCGCAGGTCCTGCCGCCTCGAGGCGACCTCGGTAAACGGGTGCTGATCGAAGCGATACCGCGACGTGATCCCTCCAATCCAGCTGTCGGCCAGACGATAGAACGTTTGCGCGCGGAGTTGCCTGCAGGCACGCTCCTCGGCGGCGCCGCGGCCGAAAACCACGATCTCGAACAGGCGCTGTCGGCGAGGACACCGCTGGTGATCGGCGTCGTGCTCGGTCTCGGCTTCCTGCTCTTGCTGATCGCGCTGCAGGCGCCGTTGATTGCCGCGGCCGCGGTGATCACCAACCTGCTCGCTACGGCGGCCGCCTTCGGCGTCGCTAAATGGATCTTCCAGGACGGCGCCCTGCACTCGCTGCTCGGGTTCCAACCGCAGGGCTTTCTCGACGCCTGGGGGCCGGTCTTCTTCTTCGCGATGATCTTTGCGATCTCGATGGACTACACCGTGTTCCTGCTCTCCTCGGCAAAGGAGCATTGGGACCGAGGTCATGACGCGAAGGACGCGATGGTCAACGGCCTCGCCCATTCTGGGCGGGTGATATTCGCCGCTGCCGCCGTCATGGTCGCCGTCTTCTTCACCTTCGCCCTCTCCGGTCCCCTGCCGCCGAAGGAGATGGGGGTAATCCTCGGTGTCGCGGTGTTACTGGATGCGATGCTGATCCGCTTGCTGTTGGTCCCCGTCCTTTTGCGCCTTCTCGGGAAATGGGCCTGGTACCTGCCGCGCTGGGCGCACCGCATGCTTCCCGAGGTGAGGTTCGGGCACGCCTGAGTCAAAGGGGGGCGCTCAGTCGGTAGTGCGCCCCGCGTGCGCTGCGGCCTTCCGCGGATGCATGGATCGTCGCTGCGACACAGAATCGCTGTTATGAGACACCGCATCGTCATCGTCGGAGCGGGCACTGGCGGGACGCTGACCGCGAATCGCCTATCCAGGCTCTACGGAGACGAGGCCGAGATCGTCGTCGTCGACCGCGACGACCGCCACGTCTACCAGCCCGGCCTGTTGTTCGTTCCCTTCGGGCTCGAGGAGGCGGAGGGCATCGTCCGCTCGCGCCGCGAGCAGCTGCACGACGGAATCGAGTTCCGTCAGGCCGAGGTTGACCGGGTCGAGACCGATGCCAACGCAGTCCATCTGAGTGACGGTGCGGTCCTACACTACGACGTTCTGGTGATCGCCAGCGGAGCCTCGCTGCTCTATGAGGAGACCGAGGGGCTGAAGGGCGCCGGCTGGGGCGAGAGCGTGTTCTCTTTCTACACGGTCGAGGACGCGCTGGCGCTGCGCCAGGCTCTGCGCTCCTTTGATCGCGGGCGGTTGGTGGTGAACCTCATCGACATGCCGATCAAATGCCCCGTTGCTCCCCTCGAGTTCTGCTTCCTCGCCGACTGGTTCCTGCGGGAGCGCGGTGTGCGCTCCGAGGTTGAGATCACCTACGCGACCCCGCTCGACGCGGCCTTCACCAAGCCCGTGGCGGCCGAGCACCTCGGTGGGATGCTCGAGGAGAAGGGGATCGCCCTGGAGACCGAGTTCGCGACCGGCCGGGTCGAGGGGGAGAACGGCCGGCTGATCAGTTGGGACGAGCGCGAGGTCCCCTTCGATCTCCTTGTCAGCGTTCCGCTTCACGGCGGCGCGCCCTTCATCGCTCGCTCCCCGGGCCTTGGGGACGAGCTCGGATTCATCCCCGCCGACATTCATACGCTGCAGAGCAAGGCGGCGCCCAACGTGTTCGCGATCGGCGACGCGGCGAGCTTGCCGACCTCAAAGGCGGGCTCGGCAACGCACTTCGAGGGCGAGACGCTGACCGCGAACGTCGAGCTCTTCCTCAACGGCGAGGAGCTCCAGGGCAGCTACGACGGCCACGTGAACTGCTTCATTGAGAGCGGCTTCCATAAGGCGCTGCTGATCGACTTCAACTACGAGACCGAGCCCCTCCCCGGTCGCTATCCTGAGCCCCACCTCGGCCCAATGCCGCTGCTGAGTGAGTCGCGCCTCAACCATCTGGGCAAGCTCGCCTTCCAACCCCTGTACTGGCACATGCTGTTGCCCGGCCGCGCCATCCCCGGCATCGGCGCCAAGATGTCGAGGGCGGGCAAGCAGGAGGTCGCGAGCGGACAAGGAGGCAGTCGATGAGCACACTCACCTATGCGGGCACCCCGGTGGAGGTCGACCCCGAGGGCTTTCTGAAACAGCCCGCACAGTGGAACGATCTGATCGCCGAGGAGATCGCCGCCGAGGCCGGGATCGGGCAGCTGACCGACCGCCACTGGTTGGTGATCCGCTACATGCGCGACACCTACCTCGAAAGCGGCTCTGCCCCCTCGATCAGGACCCTCGGAAAAGCTTCCGGAGTGCCGATCAAGGAGCTCTACGAGCTGTTCCCCAAAGGACCGGCGAAACTTGCTGCCAGGATCGCTGGCATCCCCAAGCCGCGTGGATGCATATAGGAAGGGAGGATCCCTTGACTGAGCAAGGTAAGAGCGCAGCATCGAAACCGGAGCCGATCCAGAGGGTCTCGATCATCATCTCCAAGGGCTCACTGGAGGGCATCTACCCGGGCCTGATCATGGCCAACGGCGCGCGAATGGAGGGCATTGAGGCAAACGTCTTCTTCACCTTTTTCGGCCTCGACGCGATCAACAAGGCAAAACATGAGCACGTCAAGGTCGCCACGGTCGGCAACCCGGGCCTTCACCTCGCCACCTGGGCCGGTGGGGTGCCGGGAGTCTCGGCGCTGGTTACCCACAAACTCGCCCAGGAGATGGAGAAACTCGACATCCCGCCGATCCCCGAGTTCGTCGAGATGATCGCCGACTCCGGGGGGCGCCTGTATGGGTGCAAGGCATCGGTGGATCTATTCGGCTTGAGCAACGACGACTTCATCCCCCAGGTCGAGGAGATCATCACCGTCGGTGAGTTTTATGGCCTCGCTGCCGGGGGTCAGGTGATCTTCACGTAACCCAGTCAGAGCTGAGCTCGTCCCCAACTAGTGTCCTGAGTTATTAATTGCGTTGCAGTACCCGGCGAGCGCGTCGAGAATCTCCTCGGCGCTCTTGGTCCAGACGTAGGGCTTGGGGTCCTCGTTCCAGTGCTCGACCCAGTCCTCGATGTCGGCGTTCAGCTCGGCGACCGAGCGGTGGGTGCCGCGCCGCAGCTTGCGCGCGGTCAGCTCCGCGAACCAGCGCTCGACCAGGTTGATCCAGCTCGCCCCGGTCGGGGTGAAGTGCAGGTGAAAGCGAGGATGGGCGGCCAACCAGCGCTTGATGGCCGGGGTCTTGTGGGTGGCGTAGTTGTCGAGGATCAGGTGCACTGCGAGCTCGGCGGGGACGCTCTTGTCGATCTTGACCAGGAACTTCTTGAACTCGATCGCCCGGTGGCGGTCGTGCAGGGAGCGGATCACCTTGCCGTTGGCGGTGTCCAGCGCCGCGAAGAGGCTGGAGGTGCCGTTGCGCTTGTAGTCATGGGTGGCGCGGGCCGGTGTGCCGGGCAGCATCGGCAGGGTCGGCGAGGAGCGGTCCAGCGCCTGGATCTGGGACTTCTCGACTGCTCCAACGCAGTGAAGAACTTGGTGGTTGGATGCCAGTTGGGGTCGGAATCGAGTGGCGGATCGTAACGTCGTCATCACCAATGAGGACCTCGCGGACAAGAAGCCTGATGATCTGCTGGCGTTGCTCGACGGTGAGGTTGGCAGCGCCAGCTGTGAGGCGGGCGCGAAACCCTTCGAGCGTCTCGGTGAGCTTGAGGTAGGTTGCGGCGTCGTGCAGCTCGGCGTCGAGCGCGTCCAGCTGGGCTCCAAGCGTTGCCTCACGTTTGCGCAGCTCGGGCGCTCGGGCGCGCAGCTCATCAAGCGTGACGAGCCGCTCTTGGTAGCCGTCGATCAGCCGTCGCACCGCGTTCTGGGCGCGCGCCAGGTCGCGCTGCAGTCCCTCGCGGCGCTGGCTGGCGGGGTGGGCGGCGCGCAGTGTGGCAAGCCGCCGCTCGATCTCCGTTTCGATCAGCGTGGGGTCCTCCAGCAGCCCGAGCACCTGGCTCCAGACCAGCTCGTCCACCTCCGCCAGGCGAACGGGGCGGTTGTGGCAAACGCGCCCCTGGGGGCGGCGGGAGCTGTCAGAGCCCGAGCAGCGATAGTACTCGCGGAGGACTCCGTTGGTGCTGCGCGTCGAGCTGCGGTAATAGGCGTAGCCGCACTGCCCGCAGACGATGATCCCCTGCAGCAGCGAGGGACGGCGGGTATTGCGAGGCGAGAGACGCTTGTTGCGCTGCAGGCGCTCCTGAACGAGCGCGAACTGCTCCTCGGTGATCAGCGCGGGCACCGGGATGTGCTCCCACTGCTCGGGTCCTACGCGTTCGCGTGCGCTGCGCCCGGAGCGTTGCCCGCGCTGGCGCGCGCTGCGTGTCATCCGGACTGGTTCACCCGTCACGTGTGTCTTGCCGAACGCGGCCCGCCCGGCGTAGGCCGGGTTGCGCAGCATGCCCCAGATCGTGGCGGGATTCCAACTCCTCTTGCCGGTCCTCGTCGTCACGCCCTGCTCGCCCAGTGAGCGTGCGATCTTGCCGATCGACTCGCCGTCCTGCACGTAGCGGCGGAAGACCTCGCGCACGACCTGCGCCTCCAGCTCGTCGACCTCATAGAAGGCGTCCAGTTGTTCGGACTTCTTGACGTAGCGATAGCCATAGGGAGCCCTCGCGAGCACCGCCACCGCGCCAGCACGGGCGCGATGGAGCTTGCCACGGCGGCAGCGCTCTGCGATCTGCGCACGCTCATACTCGGCGATCATTCCCTGGAACTGGCGCAGCAGCTCACCCTCGGGCGTGCCGGCGCGCTCGGGCTCCCTGGCGAAGACGACCTCCACGCCGGCGTGCTGCAGCTCCTCCAGCAGCAAGACCTGGTAGGCGTAGCGCCGCGCGAGGCGATCCGGGTCGTGGCACAGCACCACCTCGAAGGCCCCCTCGCAGGCACGATCGCGCAATCGCTCCAGCGCCGGGCGCTGCAAGCTCGCGCCGGAGAACCCCTCGTCCTCGAACACCAGGTCCTCCAGGACGATCAGATCGCGCGCGGCGGCGAGCTCACGCAGCCCGGCGGTCTGGCTTCCGATCGTCTGCGCTTGGCGCTGGCGCTCGGAGGACACCCGCGCGTAGATCGCCGCCACCCTCTCCGACCGCACCTGCGAGATCGTGCTGCTGCTCATCGTCCCTCCGTTCGTTGCCTGTCACACGGCGCCGCTCGGGCGCCAACATCGCGTAGGCCTGCGCCAGTCGCGAGGCGGCGAGCCTGTCAGCGACGAACTCGATCTCAACGCGCCTTGCCACCGTGCCGCTCGTGAACCTGGTCGAGATACGCGCGAACCGCATCCCCGGTAGCCGCACTCAAGGTCTGCCCGCGCAGGCCCGCGCGCTCGCGCAGACCTGCGATCAACGACGGCGCCAACCTGACCGTGAACACTGCCGTTCGCTCCGGCACGACAACGCCCCCCGGCTGCGCAAGTGCCGCGTTCACGTAGCGGCGTGCCTGTCGCTCGGACAGGCCGTACTCGGCCTGCAGCACGCGCACCGCATCCGCCGGCGAGCACTCGCCCAGCAACACGACCGCGCGATTCAAACGCAACGCGTACTCGTCGGCATGAGCTCGTCGAAGTGCCATCAGCCCGTTGAGTACTACATATCACGGCTGACTCCTCCCTCCGAACGCGGAAAAGACCGCTCAAACTCAAAGTTCGTTATTGCGTTGGAGCAATCTCATCGACGCAGAGCACCAGCGCCCGCTCTGGGGGGTCCAGGTAGAGGCCGACGATGTCCCTCACCTTCTCGACGAAGAGGGGGTCCTTGGAGAGCTTCCAGTGCTCGACTCGGTGGGGCTGCAGCGAGAACGCCCGCCAGATCCGCGAGATCGCCGTCTGGTTCAGTCCCGTGGCCGCCGCCATCTGGCGCGTGGACCAGTGGGTGCCGCCGTCGGGAGGGGCCTGCTCGAGGGTCTTGACGATCACCTCCTCGACCATCTCATCGGTGATCTTGCGCGGCTGGCCGGGTCGGGGCTCGTCGAGCAGCCCGTCGAGGCGGTCCCTCGCGAAGCGGTTGCGCCAGCGTGTCACCGTCGGCCGGCTGACGCCCAAACGCTCGGCCACCCCCATGTTGGTCTGGCCCTCCGCGCAGGCCAAACGATCCGGCAGCGTGTCGCCAGCCCCTGCGCGCTCTTGCGCCTCCGCGCCCAGCTCTCCAGCTGGGCGCGCTCGGCCTCGGTCAGCTCGATCGACACCGCAGAAGGGCCACGGGGCATGCCCGCAGGATATCATAAACCGCTATGAAATTAACGACTCAGGACACTAGTGTCCTGAGTTATTAATTGCGTTGCAGTACCCGGCGAGCGCGTCGAGAATCTCCTCGGCGCTCTTGGTCCAGACGTAGGGCTTGGGGTCCTCGTTCCAGTGCTCGACCCAGTCCTCGATGTCGGCGTTCAGCTCGGCGACCGAGCGGTGGGTGCCGCGCCGCAGCTTGCGCGCGGTCAGCTCCGCGAACCAGCGCTCGACCAGGTTGATCCAGCTCGCCCCGGTCGGGGTGAAGTGCAGGTGAAAGCGAGGATGGGCGGCCAACCAGCGCTTGATGGCCGGGGTCTTGTGGGTGGCGTAGTTGTCGAGGATCAGGTGCACTGTCGAGCTCGGCGGGGACGCTCTTGTCGATCTTGACCAGGAACTTCTTGAACTCGATCGCCCGGTGGCGGTCGTGCAGGGAGCGGATCACCTTGCCGTTGGCGGTGTCCAGCGCCGCGAAGAGGCTGGAGGTGCCGTTGCGCTTGTAGTCATGGGTGGCGCGGGCCGGTGTGCCGGGCAGCATCGGCAGGGTCGGCGAGGAGCGGTCCAGCGCCTGGATCTGGGACTTCTCGACTGCTCCAACGCAGTGAAGAACTTGGTGGTTGGATGCCAGTTGGGGTCGGAATCGAGTGGCGGATCGTAACGTCGTCATCACCAATGAGGACCTCGCGGACAAGAAGCCTGATGATCTGCTGGCGTTGCTCGACGGTGAGGTTGGCAGCGCCAGCTGTGAGGCGGGCGCGAAACCCTTCGAGCGTCTCGGTGAGCTTGAGGTAGGTTGCGGCGTCGTGCAGCTCGGCGTCGAGCGCGTCCAGCTGGGCTCCAAGCGTTGCCTCACGTTTGCGCAGCTCGGGCGCTCGGGCGCGCAGCTCATCAAGCGTGACGAGCCGCTCTTGGTAGCCGTCGATCAGCCGTCGCACCGCGTTCTGGGCGCGCGCCAGGTCGCGCTGCAGTCCCTCGCGGCGCTGGCTGGCGGGGTGGGCGGCGCGCAGTGTGGCAAGCCGCCGCTCGATCTCCGTTTCGATCAGCGTGGGGTCCTCCAGCAGCCCGAGCACCTGGCTCCAGACCAGCTCGTCCACCTCCGCCAGGCGAACGGGGCGGTTGTGGCAAACGCGCCCCTGGGGGCGGCGGGAGCTGTCAGAGCCCGAGCAGCGATAGTACTCGCGGAGGACTCCGTTGGTGCTGCGCGTCGAGCTGCGGTAATAGGCGTAGCCGCACTGCCCGCAGACGATGATCCCCTGCAGCAGCGAGGGACGGCGGGTATTGCGAGGCGAGAGACGCTTGTTGCGCTGCAGGCGCTCCTGAACGAGCGCGAACTGCTCCTCGGTGATCAGCGCGGGCACCGGGATGTGCTCCCACTGCTCGGGTCCTACGCGTTCGCGTGCGCTGCGCCCGGAGCGTTGCCCGCGCTGGCGCGCGCTGCGTGTCATCCGGACTGGTTCACCCGTCACGTGTGTCTTGCCGAACGCGGCCCGCCCGGCGTAGGCCGGGTTGCGCAGCATGCCCCAGATCGTGGCGGGATTCCAACTCCTCTTGCCGGTCCTCGTCGTCACGCCCTGCTCGCCCAGTGAGCGTGCGATCTTGCCGATCGACTCGCCGTCCTGCACGTAGCGGCGGAAGACCTCGCGCACGACCTGCGCCTCCAGCTCGTCGACCTCATAGAAGGCGTCCAGTTGTTCGGACTTCTTGACGTAGCGATAGCCATAGGGAGCCCTCGCGAGCACCGCCACCGCGCCAGCACGGGCGCGATGGAGCTTGCCACGGCGGCAGCGCTCTGCGATCTGCGCACGCTCATACTCGGCGATCATTCCCTGGAACTGGCGCAGCAGCTCACCCTCGGGCGTGCCGGCGCGCTCGGGCTCCCTGGCGAAGACGACCTCCACGCCGGCGTGCTGCAGCTCCTCCAGCAGCAAGACCTGGTAGGCGTAGCGCCGCGCGAGGCGATCCGGGTCGTGGCACAGCACCACCTCGAAGGCCCCCTCGCAGGCACGATCGCGCAATCGCTCCAGCGCCGGGCGCTGCAAGCTCGCGCCGGAGAACCCCTCGTCCTCGAACACCAGGTCCTCCAGGACGATCAGATCGCGCGCGGCGGCGAGCTCACGCAGCCCGGCGGTCTGGCTTCCGATCGTCTGCGCTTGGCGCTGGCGCTCGGAGGACACCCGCGCGTAGATCGCCGCCACCCTCTCCGACCGCACCTGCGAGATCGTGCTGCTGCTCATCGTCCCTCCGTTCGTTGCCTGTCACACGGCGCCGCTCGGGCGCCAACATCGCGTAGGCCTGCGCCAGTCGCGAGGCGGCGAGCCTGTCAGCGACGAACTCGATCTCAACGCGCCTTGCCACCGTGCCGCTCGTGAACCTGGTCGAGATACGCGCGAACCGCATCCCCGGTAGCCGCACTCAAGGTCTGCCCGCGCAGGCCCGCGCGCTCGCGCAGACCTGCGATCAACGACGGCGCCAACCTGACCGTGAACACTGCCGTTCGCTCCGGCACGACAACGCCCCCCGGCTGCGCAAGTGCCGCGTTCACGTAGCGGCGTGCCTGTCGCTCGGACAGGCCGTACTCGGCCTGCAGCACGCGCACCGCATCCGCCGGCGAGCACTCGCCCAGCAACACGACCGCGCGATTCAAACGCAACGCGTACTCGTCGGCATGGGCTCGTCGAAGTGCCATCAGCCCGTTGAGTACTACATATCACGGCTGACTCCTCCCTCCGAACGCGGAAAAGACCGCTCAAACTCAAAGTTCGTTATTGCGTTGGAGCAATCTCATCGACGCAGAGCACCAGCGCCCGCTCTGGCGGGTCCAGGTAGAGGCCGACGATGTCCCTCACCTTCTCGACGAAGAGGGGGTCCTTGGAGAGCTTCCAGTGCTCGACTCGGTGGGGCTGCAGCGAGAACGCCCGCCAGATCCGCGAGATCGCGGTCTGGTTCAGTCCCGTGGCCGCCGCCATCTGGCGCGTGGACCAGTGGGTGCCGCCGTCGGGAGGGGCCTGCTCGAGGGTCTTGACGATCACCTCCTCGACCATCTCATCGGTGATCTTGCGCGGCTGGCCGGGTCGGGGCTCGTCGAGCAGCCCGTCGAGGCGGTCCCTCGCGAAGCGGTTGCGCCAGCGTGTCACCGTCGGCCGGCTGACGCCCAAACGCTCGGCCACCCCCATGTTGGTCTGGCCCTCCGCGCAGGCCAAGACGATCCGGCAGCGTGTCGCCAGCCCCTGCGCGCTCTTGCGCCTCCGCGCCCAGCTCTCCAGCTGGGCGCGCTCGGCCTCGGTCAGCTCGATCGACACCGCAGAAGGGCCACGGGGCATGCCCGCAGGATATCATAAACCGCTATGAAATTAACGACTCAGGACACTAGTGCAAACGCGCGGGTTTCCGTACTCCACAACCCCATGCTCATCGAGCTCCAGAGGCAAAGCTGTCCCTGCAAGCCTATTGCTCTCCTTGCCGATCCTCCGCACCTCGGCTAGCTCCACATGCCGCGGCTGAAGCAACCCGCGTGACCACGAGTGGCAGGGTAGCGACCGATTTCACAGAAGTGACGCAGGTCGATTAATTGCCCGAAACTCCGCAGTCGAACAGGGCTGACCCGCTATCCAATCACCGGTCGACGTCATCAGGTGAACAAACGGCGCCGGCCGCGAACTCCCGGCAAGGGGACGATCCGAGCGAACGTCAGCCCGGTGGCCTTTGTCCCCGGAACTTCGCCTCCATCGCCCTGTTTCATTAGATATCGAACTAGTGGCCCCTCCGCTTAATTCGCTGGTTCATGCCTCCAGCACCTTGCCTGTGTAGGTCCACTTGAAGGGTTTGGCGGTCTGGTTGTAGGTCTCGATGAAGGCGAGCATCTGCTCGGCAAGATCTTCCTCGGAGGTGAAGGCGCCGTGCTTGAGCAGGCGCTTGTGCAGGATCGAGAAGAAGATCTCGATTTGGTTGAGCCAGGAGGCGTGGGTGGGGGTGAACTGGAAGCTCCAGCGCGGGTGCGCCTGGAGCCAGTCGCTGACCTCCTGGGTGCGCCGAGTGGAGAGGTTGTCGGTGACCGCGACGATCTTCTCGCCCTCGACCTCGGGGATCTCGCCGTCGAGGCGGTCGAGGAAGCGGATCAGGTCCCAGCGGTTGCGGGTCTTCGTAGGCATCGCGAGCACGTCGCCTTCTGCGACCTTCAGACAGGCGAACAGGCACTGCGTGCCGTTGCGTTTGTATTCGTGCTCGCGCCGAGCGGGCTTGCCCGGCGCTGGCGTGGTGTCAGGCTTGGTCGGCGCCTTCGCCTGGATCCCGGTCTTCTCGTCGATCGAGACGACCACCACGTTCTCGGGCGGATCGACGTAGAGGCCGCAGACCTCTCGCAGGCGCTGCTCGAACTGTGGGTCGGCGAAGTCGCTCATCACCCAGTAGTCGGTGCGGTGGGGCTTGACATCGGCGCGGCTGAGGATCGTGTGCGCGTGGGTGGAGGACATCCCGACCTCCGCCGCGAGCTCTTCATAGGTCCAGCGCCCGCGGCGCTGACCCTCTGGCGTGTCCGGTGGGCGCGTGCACGCCTTGGCGATCAGCTTCGCGCGCACCTCAGAGGAATAGAGAAGCGGCTTACCGGGCCGCGGTAGATCGCGCAGCCCCACGATCCCCTCGCGCTCATAGCGCGAGCGCCACTTCTGTGCGGTGACCGTCGAGCACCCGACCATCTGGCCAATCACCGCCGCCGAGTGACCCTCGGCGGCATAGAGCACGATCTGGGCGCGCTCCACCATCCGCACCTCGCCGCTTTCGGAGCGCACGATCCGCTCGAGCTCAACCCGCTCGTCCTCTGGAACCTCGATGCATTTCGCAGGCGCAGCCATGCCGAACCTCCATCATCGCTGGACAGGACCAGCGACGGGTTCGGCGAACAGTCAAAAAGCCCTGCAACAATAGGCGAATTAAGCGGAGCGACCACTAAGAGCTCGCCCACATAAGGGTCTCCTGACGTTTCCGTGGGTGAAGTAAGGCGCTGAGAAGAGGCGCACGCCGCTCCGCGCCTAGGTTTCCGGCTGTCAGAAGGCTGGAAATCGAAAGGAGTGGCAACGACGTGCGCGAGAAAAGGGTATGGGCACGCCTGCTCGGCTTGGAGCGGGTGGTCATCGAGAGCGTCGAGATCGACGACAGAGGGCAGGTAGTGGTGGCGGTCAGGCCGCATCACCGGGAGCGCGACCGCTGTGGGGTCTGCGGGCGCCCGGCGCCCGGCTTTGACCTCGGCGAGGGGCGGCGGCGCTGGCGGGCGCTCGATCTCGGCACGAGCATCGCCTGTCTGGAGGCCGACGCTCCGCGGGTGCGCTGCCCCGAGCACGGCGTGGTGGTTTGCGCCGTGCCCTGGGCGCGCCACGGCTCGCGCTTCACCCACGCCTTCGAGCAGCAGGTCGCCTGGCTGGCGGTGAACACCTCGGGCAGCGCCGTCGCCGAGCTGATGCGGATCGCCTGGCGCAGCGTCGGGGCGATCTGCGAGCGGGTGGCGGCAGAGGCCGGACGCGATGCGGACCTGCTTGCCGGCCTGCGGCGGATCGGCATCGATGAGATCTCCCATCGCAAGGGCCAGCGCTACCTGACCGTGGTCGTCGACCACGACAGCGGCCGGCTGGTCTGGGCGGCGCCGGGACGAGACAAGGCGACCGTCGAGGCGTTCTTCGACGCGCTTGGCTCCAAGCGCGCCAAGCGCCTCAAGCTCGTCTCCTGCGACATGGCGGGCTGGATCGAGGCGGTGCTGGCAAAGCGCTGCCCGCAGGCAAAGCGCTGCGTCGACCCCTTCCACGTCGTCGCGCTCGCCACCGAAGCGCTCGATCGGGTCCGCCGCGAGGTCTGGAACGAGGCGCGCCGCCAGGGGCAGACCGATGCGGCCCGCGAGCTGAAGGGCGCCCGCTTCTGCCTGTGGAAGAACCCCGAGAACCTGACAGCGCGCCAGCAGTCAAAGCTCGCCGACATCGAGCGGGTAAACCGGCCCCTGTACCGGGCCTACCTGCTGAAGGAGCAGCTGCGCCAGATCTACCGGCTCGGGCCGCGGGCGGCGATCCGCCTGCTGGATGAGTGGCTCTCCTGGGCGCGGCGCTCTCGCCTGCGGCCCTTCGTCAAGCTGGCGCGCACGATCGCCGAGCAGCGGGAGGGGATCGTCGCGGCGATCCGCCATGGACTTTCCAACGCCCGCGTGGAGGCGATCAACACCCAGATCCGCCTGATCGCCCGCCGCGCCTTCGGGTTTCACTCCCCCGAGGCGCTGATCTCACTGGCGATGCTGAAGCTCGGCGGGTTGTGTCCACCTCTGCCCGGTCGAGTCACCGTTACGTGACCCACGGAAACGTCAGGAGAGCCCGAAAAGGCCAGGAGATTCAGATCACCACCAACAATCAACGCGGTCGCGTACATTCGAAGATGGTGACTGTTCGGACGTATGGGGAGATTGCCCGCGAACACACGGCAAGACCGGAGCTGAAGTTCGGGCGACCGGATGGCACTGCATGCCTCCGCTCCACGCGGGGACCCTTGAGCCGCCTTCGGGTTACAACTCTCTGGAGTGAGCATCTTGGCAAGGAGGGGAACATGCTTCATCGACGCCTCGAGGGTGCTGAAGAGACGGAGACCCTGCAAGTCCTGTACCTGGACCCCCAGGATTGTCGTCGCTGGCTGCTACCGATACTCCAGAGACTCCCGGTCTCTGAGCTCTCGAGCAAGGCACACATAAGCGAGCGCACAATTCGATCCATCGTAGCCGGAAGATCCGTTCCTCGATCTCAGACAACTGAGAAGCTGGCGCTCACTATCGTGAAACGAGTTGGCATTCCATATGGCTCCATTCCGGACTTGCAAGCCGACGAGGTGGTTGCAATTTTCGCAAAAGAAGGATAGAACTCCGTCACATTATGCTTGGAACCCACTCCTGTTCACTCAGTCAGAGAGCGCTCACACGCCGCAGACAGCTGAGACATCGTTCGTCACTTAAGACCGTTCTTCACAGCGGCCTTTACAAGTTGCCGCGCATCCCCTTTATCGTAATGATCGTCGTATTCGCCGGAATCGCTCTCATTCCGCTTCATGTACACGTGGGGCCTTTTTCTAACCCTAAAGAAAGCGCGGCCTTCCTCACTATCGCCTGGCAAGTCGAGGCAGCCGCACTTGGCTTGACTGTGGCCGTAATTATCTTTGCTTTCTCCGCGTTCTACTCGCGTGGTCAGCCAGCTTATGGTCTATCTCTTGCAGACTTTGCTTCTCAGACAGGGGTGCTAGTCGTAGTTCGGCTAGGAATATCCGGTCTACTCATTGGAGGCATGGTTCTCTTGGGTGCTGGGGGACTGGCACCGGCGGGATGGCCAGGAGTGTGGGCTACCGCGCTCGCGGCCATCACATTTGGGGCATTACCGTTTCTCTTCGATCGCACTCTCGTGGCCATCGATCCTGGATCCCTTAGGGCATCTCGAATCCAGCGCCTAAAGCTCGGGGTTCGTGAAATAGTTGATCGAGAAGTATTTGAGCACCTGGCCCTAAATGAGCTCAACTCTTGGTGCGAAGCCCATGAGGTAAAATACAATCCAAGAGCCTCCCCCCTGTGGGCACCATCGGGGCGGATGATAGCCGCAGAGGTCTCAGGCCAATTCAAGGACGTTCGTCTATGCACACTTCATCTGCTGGTCCGTCTGGTGGACGACAAATCGAAGATTGCTGTGCTTGGACGTCTCGGCGGGTCGGTAGCTACGGGTGACGCTCTGGTATCTCTGCCCTCCGATGCGTCGCGTGTTCAGCTGTGGCTAGCTAAGAGAGTCTTTATTCTCGAATAGGCCTGAACATGACGTTCGACGACAACCTTAGGCAGTTGCATGGTGAGGCCATGGTTGCCATCGCCGACGGCTCGACTTTCGACTACGAGCAGGTTCTTGATGCGTATCTCGAAATCGTTTTAGAGTTTCCTCGAGCAGCCGCGGCATACGGCGCCGCTGACGATCCCGCTCTCCTACGAGGCTTTGATCTCATAGACCGCAGTCCCCTTGTAATGATTGGAAATCAGCTCTTAGCCGAGTTTCGGCAGGCGGTCCAATCTTAGATTTCAGAGCTCGCCCATCGGGGGGTGTCATTTCCGCTCAAAGCATCTTGGCGTGCGGTCGAGCTCCACGGAGATCCAGTTATCACGCGGATGCTTGGATTGGTCCCATGGTACTACCAGGCTGCTGTGACCGGGCTATCCGCAAACGCACTGACCGGAGTGGTGGAGTCGACGTACAGCACTCTTCTAGACTTCGCTCGCTTTGCGGGCGAGCCGCGACTACTGAAAGGGGAGACGCCTATTGCGGACCGTCTTTACGGGGCGAAGCTCATCCAGGAGTCATATTCGCAGCTTAATGAACTGATGCACATCGCAATAGATTGCGACGACATAAGTACTATCACCGAGGCAGACAGACTGTGGTCACAGAGTCTCCGGCACGTGAAGGAGATGCGATACGGTCGGATCAGTCCGATGGAGAGGATGGGGAGTCGTCCACCGTGCATAGGACGGTTCGAAAGCTGATCGAGCGCCGAGATCTGTATCGAATCGGCTTGACCATGTGGGCACTGCAACGGCTTGACCGGGATCCCGGATCGGAGTCAAGTATTTCTGGGTCCAGCAGTTCTCACTGCGGTTCCCTACGTCCGCAGATGTATTCAACACTGCTGGTCTCGCGATAGAGCTTGACACTCAGGATGCGATGCCGTGGTCGAACTGGTTGGGCAACATGCTCCCCTCCGGGGAGGCTCATTTCATTCCTACCGAGCGTGAGCTGATTCGAGCCGCTCTGATCATCGCTGTATTGCGTCTCGAGAACGCCGAGCGACCCCCGGAACTCAAGCCCGATGAGTGGCTCTTGGGCCAGAAGGAGAGTATTGATTCCGTCCTACTGAGTCTGTCGCGGCCTGATCAAGCAAGGTTATGGAGGCAACTTGGTACCTCGATTAAGGAGGCTCAAGGGCGTCTAGATCTTCTCGCTGAGGGGATTCGATCTGCCGCTGACGAGTTTCGGTTTCTCGACGCGGCGCGGATTGCAGATGCCGAGATTGACCCAGGGCGAGTTAGGGAACTTGAACAAATGATCACGAACTCTTGGCTTGAACATCGGTTAGCGCCGGCAGTCTTTCAATTGGGGCACTCCTATTCGATCGAGCCAGGGCACTTCCAGAGGGGAGCGGACGTCACGGAGATTCCCCGGAGTTTCCTAGTGAAGGACTCCCCGGTCCTCGGTATGGATTTTGTAGGAACCGAGATCGGAAGGAATCTCGCCGGAAGCGAGATGGATTTACTCGTTGACATGCTGCCCTCCCAAGGGCCAGAGGCCGAGTCGCTCGAGGATGCGTTGCAAGTGTTGTCGACAAGGGGGTTCCATCCTGACGTGATACTCGCTCCCGTCGACTTTCGGCTGATCGCCTCAATTCGGGACGGTCCTGAGCCGCGGTCGTCTTCAGAGGTTGGTTGGACCGTCCCTGAGCGCGCTCAACATTGGTTCAAAGGAGCGGTGTCTGGAATTCCAATTGTCACGTGGCCGTCGGTAAGGGCTGGGCAAGTCTGTGTTGTCGACTTGGCTGCATGGGCGCTGTGGAGGGAGTGTTGGGCAAGCTCCGGAGCACCCACGCCTATCGGCGACTTGGAGGGACGTGGAGTCAACCAAGTCGGTACAGCTGGAGCCCACCACGCTTCTTACAATTGATCCGTATTACGACTTTGAAATCCTTGATGAGGATGCCGCCGCCTGGGCCCGCGCTCCATCAACCATCCCCGAGGGGACCTGAGAGTGAATGTGGCTTGAGGCGGACCCCTGGGGTCGACCTTCACTTAACTGCGGAAGTTTCATGCCCCCTATCCCCTATCCCCCCCAGATTGGTGGGGACGTATAAGGCGTCGCCTGAACCCGAACTAACAACGAGGACGTGTGATTAAGCCTCTCGCGCTAGAGGCGACTCGAGGTTCAGTGCCCTGGAGCCGGACGCCCTCGGCGACCGGGTCGTTTGTCCGGGCTCAGACGCCGCCGCCCCTTGGGTGCTAGGTCGGGGAGGGATGGGCGAGCTGACGGCGCCTCGGGATCGGGGATAGCATCAGCCGCATGGAGGAGGGGTCCGTCGCCGAGCGGGAAAAACTAACGTTTTGGCAGCGCATGGGCATGCGCAAACTGCGTAAGGATGCCGGGCGCGAGGCGCGACGAGCCGCTCCAGACCGAGGACTGGAGCGTCTACTACGAGATGGAAAACTCGCGGATGATGCATGCGTTGCGGGGGTTCTGGCGCGCCCTTCCCAGCAGTCCCCGCTGTGGCCGCTGTGGCGCCCCGTTTGCCGGAATCGGCCGCTTCGTGGCCGGGCCGCTCGGCTACAAGCCCTCGCGAAAGAACCCGACCGTCTGCGCTGCCTGTGTCGAGACCTCGCCTCCGGGTGGAGTGACGATGCGGGCCGGGATCCTGTTTGCGGACATCCGCGGTTTCACCTCGCGAAGCGAGTCCAGCGACCCCGAGGCCATGTCGCTGCTCCTGCGCCGGTTCTACCGTTGCGCAGAGGATGTGCTTTTCCCCGACGCGATCATCGACAAGCTGATCGGCGACGAGGTGATGGCGCTCTACCTGCCGGACGTCCTGCGCAACGTCGACCAGGATCACGTCTCGGAGCTGATGCTCGACCACGCCCGCGGATTGCTGCAGGCGGTCGGCTACGGCAGCGAGGCCGGGCCGTTCGTCGAGATGGGGGTCGGGATGGACATCGGCCAGGCGTTCGTCGGCAACATCGGCGAACGCGCCCTCTATGACTTCACCGCCGTTGGCGACGTCGTCAACACCGCCTCGCGCCTTCAGGGCCAGGCCGCCGGCGGCGAGGTCGTCCTCTCCGACCGCGTCGCCGCGGGACTGCCGCAGCCGGTCGGCGCCCGCGAGGAGCTGACCCTGAAGGGGAAGAGCGAGCGTCAGGTCGCCTACAGGGTGGCTGCCTGAGGCGCTCACTCTGTCGGACGTCATGTTCGCCAGCGCACGACTCGTAGCTGGCCGCCCATACCCCTGCCCACCGCGCGAGTGCGGAGGAGTTTGTCCGGGTTCGGGAGACCTATACACCCCCCACATCGATGGGGGGGATGGGGGTTAGCGGGCATGAGACTTCCGCCAAATGATCGGCGATGTGCCCGTCGGGGCCGAGCATCCCGCGTCAGGGGGGGCGCACGACTCTCCACGACTTTTATCGTTGGCCTGGGAATGGCACGGAGATCGGAGATGGCCCTTCGAGGCACTGTCGGCACGCCTATTCTCGCGCTGTTGATTCCCGCCCTGCTGGGTCAGACAGGTTCTATGGGTCGCCAATCCGTCATCGCGGGAGCACCACGTTGTCGTGTTCCACTCCCGATTGAGTCCTGATCCTCAAATCTGCGTGAAGCTCCGAGCCGTGCCTGCGAACCAGGGTGCGACCTAGGGGGTTCAGCTTTAACACCACCACCAAGCTCTTCCCGGCGGCGATCGAGAAGCCCGCCGTATCGGCGATCTTGACCGTCTTGATGGCGCCTCTCATATCTCGCTTGACGGTCAGCGTCGCCACGCCGCTGCATGGCTGCTGGCCGGCGCAGTCGAGCGTGACCTGCACACTCCCGCGATGGCGCGTCTTCAGCAGATGGCGCATCAGCCGCAGATGGCTCCCCCTGAGCGCGGCGGGCAGCGCTCGCACGCCGACGATCTCGGGCTGCGATGACGAGCCGAGGTATCCGTCGCCCCCGAGAAAGGTTGCAGTGATGGCGTGGGTCCCGACATGGACATAGCTGAGCTGGCATGTCGCAGCGGAAGCGAATTTACCGGTGGGGCTGAGCGGCCGTTCTGTGCAGCCCGGGATCGGTTGCCCGCCGTCGAGGAAGGTGACCGCTCCAGGCGGAGGCTTTCCTTCTTTCAGCGTCGAGGAGACTGCGGCGGTGAATGTCACGGGTTCGTTGATCGAAGGCGTAGCGCTGGAGATCCCAAGCCCGGTGTTCGTCACTTCGGGGAGCACGGTTGCCGTCACGGTGTGTTCGGTGTATGCGATCCGAGCGTCCCGGGAAAAATTGTGGCATTGAAGCGAGACCAGCGCACCGCTGGGCAGGTTTGCAAATTCACCGGTTAGTCCTCCGGCGGCGGAGATCAGTGTGAAGCGTTCCCCTGGCGGAGGTTCTTCGCAGGTGGGCGGGGTGTTATCCGCGCATGCACAGAGTTCTGTGGCATCTTCGACGCTCAGTTCGGCGCCCTCGATGTTGATGGCTCCCGTCGCTCTCAGTGGAGTGACGGGTTGACCCGGACTATTCGTACCGAATCCTTCGCGAACAATCGTCAATTCCAGTTCGCTCTCAGGTTCGAGCGTAACTCCGCCGTGGACTGACACGACGCTGTTCGGATCAATAAGAAATGGATCGTAGGCTGGGCTGTTGACGCTGAGGAATGAGCCACCTTCAAGCGTGAGCGGTCCCAGTTCGTAGCTTCCAGAGTGGGTGATAACCCCAACACCGGCCCCGATCGTGACCGAGTTTCCGTCCCCACCATTCAGGGTGTTCTGGCCGGGCGCGTTCTGTAGGGAAGAGGGCAAGATGATCGCGCCGGAACCGCTGAGAGTCAGTGGCCCGACTTCGACTGCTGGCGGCAGGTAGAGGATGGCTTCTTCAACCAGGGTGATCGCAAGAGATGCGTCGGTTTCTGCCGAAAGCGCGCCTCCGAGGGAGAGCCTGCCCTCGACGCTCCAAGCCTGAGGCGATGAGAGCGTGATTGGGAGCCTAAGAATGGAAGCTCCCGACAGCGTCGCCGCCTTCAGGCCCCCGGCGCCGATCGTGATCGGGCTGCCTTCGACGACGTAAAAGTCGTGATCGATTTCGAGTCGATTCACGGCCAGGCTGGAGATGTCGTTTTCGGCCGTGTAGCAGGTGGCGGTTGCCGGCTGGCATGCGGGGCTCGTCAGTTCGGGAAAGACAAGGGAGCCAACGCTGCCGCCGGGAGCCGTCCCTCCCGCCCAATTGCCGGCGTCAGACCAATTCGGACTACCTTTCGCTTCTTCGCCGCTCCAGGTGAAATCGCTCGACGCGAACGCGCTTGAAGGGCCGGGAAGAAGTAGGGCGATCGCAAGAAGGATTCCGGCCCAGCCCAATCCCGGTGGCCGGCAGATCCTCTTTTCCTGCGAACCCCTGAGGAACTTCAACCTGCCTCCCTGAAGAACGAGCCTGCATGATAAAGGGTCAAGGAGTTACGTTGGGCACCGTGAGGCCCGGGCAGCGATGTCCAGGTCGAAACCATTGCATGGCCGGATCCTGAGCCAGGATCGGTAGCCCGGCAAGCGCACATGCGAGCCAGCGAGATTCCGGTTTCTGAGGGATTCATCTCCTATCCCGCCACCGAATCTGGGAGATAGGCTGGTCCCTGTGGGGCCGGCCAAATGTCGCGCTTCTTGGTCAGCTTGTCTCACGAACAGCGGAGGCGTTGAGACGCACGTAGTCCAGGGGTGGGCGTACCCCCTCTACAACGGCGGCGGCGAACTGCTCCCCCCGCTCCTTCGGCAGTCTGGCGAGATGAGCCGCAAGGATCGAGGTACGAACGAAGGCATCGACATCTTCCGGGCTGGTTGGGCGGTCCTCCAGCCAACACCGAATGTGAGTAAAGCCCGCTTTCCCCAGACGCCGTTCGGTTTCCTCTGTACCGGCGAAGAGCCAGGGCGACCAGTCGATCAGCTCTGGCGCCAGATCACGGGCCACCGCCTCGATGACCTTGCGGACCTCCTTGATGTTGCCTTCTCCTCCGCACTGAATCTCCATTACGGCCCCGGGGCGCAACGCCCCGGCGAGTAGGGTCCAGAGGCGATCATGGTCATTGACCCAGTGCAGGGTCGCCGTGGAGACGATCGCGTCGACCGGGATGTCGAGTTCGAGGTCGTGCACATCCTGACACCAAACGGTTGCCCGGTCGCCGAGTCGACGTCGCGCCAGCGCAACCATGTCCGGCGAGGCGTCAATCGCGAGCACGCGTCCTTTGGGAACGAGCTCGAGTAGTGCCTCAGTCACCCGCCCGGTTCCGCAGCCAACGTCTAGAACTGTGGCATCCCGCGCCACACCCTCCAGGCGCGCGAGTACCTCCGAGGCCCACTCCTGCTGCGGCGCGCTGGTCGTGTCGTAGGTGCGCGCATCCCATGGGGTTCCCATCACGCCAGGCTAGCGATCAGTGGTCAATGGTTTTCGCAGCCTCGCCCCGAATGGCGCCATGCCAGCCCGTCGCCGGGCACACCACAATTCCCCGCCTCTCGCTGCCGCCGGATGGGCTCTTCCAGCCGACCCGGCCCATGGCCCGGCACTGGTGCGGCGCTGTGAGGCCAGGGCTGAAGAGTTGGCTAAGCGAAGGCGGGCGGTCATATGGTCAACCTCGGGGCAGCTGGTGATCTCCCGAATCCGCAATCAGCTACCGCAGCTGGTCTGGACCAGCACCCTTGAGCCGCGCGGCACCTTGGTTCCCGCAGCTGGTTTCTGCAAAATGATCCGCCCGTGGGGCGGAATGCCAGCGCAGAGGTTGCTGAGCGCGGTGTAGTGGACCCCGAGCCCTCGCCGCTTCAGGCGGCGATCCGCGGAGGCTGGTCTTAGCCCCCTGACGTTAGGCACGGAAGTCAGGGTTGCCACGTCTGGCCCAGTCGTGAAGCTGGCCGTTCCGGTGTCCAGGTCTTGGGTCGCGAACTCTGGGCAGGGGGTTGGCGGCTGGCCCTCCGCTGGATCTGGGCAATGGGGGCCTCGCTGCAGAAATACCGTCGCCCGATAGGTGCCGTTGCACCAGCCCTGCGCCGCGGGCTGAAGTGCGATCCGCTCCAATTCACCGAGCGCCCCGCTTTCGATGTTCGGCTGGGGGTTTGGATTGCACGAGGTTGGGGCACCGGGCGGTGCAGTGACTTGGACACGGTAATCCACCGCAAGTACGCCCTGGTGCCCGAGTGTTTCACGGATGGTGAAGGCGAGGGTGAAGGGCGTCAACCGTGCCCCTGTTGATGGATGAACCTGCGGGTGGGTGAGCTGGTTGTTCGGTGTGTTTGAGGATTCAGGTGATTCGGGCGTGGTGTGGGGTGGGGACGGCGTGATCGCCGTTACATTTGCGCTACCGCTCCCACTGGTTCGGCTTGTCGGGCCTTGACCCTGAGCGACCGCCGCAGTTGCGACACCGGCGACCAGCGCCAAGATCGCGACGGCACCACGGCGAACTCCCATGGGTCGATGATACGCGCCGATGCGCAAAACAGAGCCAGAGTTGGGGTCCCAACGGTGGCAGGCGTTTCCCCACCTCCGGGTCCCGACCCGGATATGCGCCCCGCCCTGTCCCGACCGGCCCTGAGCCTTGTCCAGGGCTCTTGGCGGATTGGGCCTTGGCCCTGCCATCGCCACGGGGTTGGGTGGAGATCGGTGGAATCGCGAAGGGAGGCCGCGGCGCTCGGTCCGGGCAGGAACCCTCGGTGGCCCGACGGTGCGAGGGCGAGGCGGGCTTCATCGCGCTGGCGCGTAGATCGCGATCAACACCCCCGTGCTGGTGGTGCTGTTCTCAATCAGCCGCAGCGATGCTTGGCTGGGGCCCGCAAACATTCGCCGTCCGGTGCCAAGCACCAGAGGGGCAATGCTAAGCAGGTACTCATCGATCAGATCGGCGGCCATCAGCGAGCCGATCAGCACACCGCTACCCATGACTACGAGATTCGCCTCAGAACTCTGCTTGAGGGCTGCAACGGCATCCGGAACGTCCCCGTGCAGCAGGGTCGAGTTCGGCCAGTAGAGCCTCGTTGCGGGGTTACTCGAGGCGACGTACTTGCGAGTGTCGTTGAGTGCGTCCTTGAACGGGCCGCCCTCGGAGTTCCAGTGCGAAAGCAGGTCCTCGTAGGTGCGCCGCCCAAACAGAAACGCACGATCCTCGCCCATCCGTTCACCCATCTTGGCGACCATCACCTCGTCGCTGTATGGGATCGCCCAGCCGCCTTGTTCAAACCCATCTCGTGTGTCCTCGTCCGCTCGGCCCGGGCTCTGCATCACGCCGTCGAGCGTCACCCCATTCATCACAATTACCTTGCCCATCTCGCTGTTCCTTTCCAGGTTTTTGCAAAGACGTCCACCAATGAGTTGTCGCGCACTTGCTGCCAGCATGATGCCGTCTCGGAGAGCAGGGAGGCACAGGTCCCTCCGAGGCGATCGCCTCCTGGGACGGTTCCGACCTCAGAACTCCAGCCCCGCCCGTGGTGGGGCTGGATCGGGTCGGTGGGGCGAGGCCGGACAGCCCCGGGCAGGGGCCCTTGCGGGGTGCGGCAGGGCACAAGTCTTCGGCAGAAGTCCGAAGACTCAGCTCGTGCGGGTGGTAGGACCGAGGCATCTGGCCCTGCAGGCGCTGGTGTTTCGAGGAAGCAGACTCGCCGCACAGCCCCCAACCAGGCCCCCGCCGTTGATCCGCACTCAACTCGATTAGGTCGCGCGATGAACATATGCGCGGCGCGGTCGACGACCGCCGAGCATCAATCCACCCCGGGGCCCTCGCTTCGGGCCGAGGGCCTCGACTGTCCTAAATGCGCAGGGAGGCCAGCCTTGCAGGTCCTGATCAGGTGCCTCCCGCCCCCCGACCGCTTTACCGTCAAAAGAGGCCCGCCGACTCCTTTTCACCCCAGTATTCTTGGGGGCATAGCGACTCTGCCAGTTCGATCTGTCCGGCTTCGCTTGCGACTCCTCCTTCCCCCGCCAATTCTGGGGACTCAGCCAATCTCTGCGATCAGAGAAACTTCCAGCGCTCATTGGCGTTGAGAAGTTACCCGCCCAGCAGTAGCCTTCGCTCCGCCGAGTGCTCGTCCGCGCCCGAACCGATCACGACCTGATGAGCACTACACCGACGACCCGCCGCTTCCAGGCAGCGCTCAGCTGCGTCGCCGCGCTCGCCTGCGTCCTCGGCGCTCAGTCCACCAGCGCGGCCGCGCTCAGCTACCCACCACGCCCGCCGGCTCGGTCGAGTTCCGCGACCCCCGCCGATGCGACCACCTCCGCAGCCACCGAAACGGTCGCCGATCCGACCCTCCCCGGCCTCGCCGTCAACGGTGCGGTCTTCATCTCCGAAGGCCCGGGGCGCGGCTTCGCACGCTGCTCGGGCACCTCGGTGAACGCCCCCAACCAGAGCCTCGTCTTCACCGCTGGGCACTGCGTGTATGAGGAAGGCCATTTCTACTCCCGACGCTGGGTCTTCGTCCCCGGCTATCGCCACGGCGAACGCCCCTTCGGCACCTTCGTCGCCCACTGGCTCGGCACGACGCCGCAGTGGCGGGCCACGGAGAACTTCAACTACGACGCCGGCGCCGCCGTGGTTGGCCGTAACGAACGCGGCCAGACGCTCGCCGCCGCGGTCGGCGCGGACGGCTTTGCCTCCGGGCGCCCGCCTCGTCAGGACTTCGACGTCTACGGTTACCCCGTCGCCCGTCCCTTCGATGGCGCCACCCTGCAGCGCTGCCTCGGGTCCGTCTATGAGGGCCACGACTTTGAATCCTTTCTCTACCCCGGCCCCCTGGACCTCGCCGTTCCCTGCCAGATCAGCGCCGGCGCTTCCGGCGGCGGCTGGGTGATCGAAGGAGATGTCCTCAACGGCCTCACCTCAAACGGATATAACGACGAACCGGTCACCGACTACGGTCCCTATTTCGGCAAGGTCATCGCCGCCCTGTATCACCGCGCGGCGAGCGTACGATGATTCCCACCGCGATCCGCCCCGGCGCACTCGCCCTGGCGCTCACCCTCCTCGCGATCGCCGTTGCGCCGGCCAGCGCATCCGCCGCCGGGCCTACCCACCTGCTCAGCTTCCAGCTCCGCGGCAGCCACGGTTACCGCCTCACCTTCAACGCTTACAAAGCCACCACTACCCTGAACACGACCCGTGCCAAGCGCGGCGCAAAGAGGGGCTCGTTCAGCACCTACCTGGCGCGCCGCGCGCCCGGGAGGGCGCTGATCGGCGCCAGCTTCGGCCACCTCGGCCGGATCTCGATGCACTTTCACCCGGCCGGCCCGTCGACCCAAACCAAGCCACTGTCGGGCTGTCGGGGCGCCGATCACTTCACGATCCAGCGTGGTTTCTTCCTCGGTGATCTGCGCTTTCGTGGCGAGGGTGGCTACACATCCGTGAACACCCACCGGGCGCCCGGCAAATCCGTCACCCCGGCTACCCTGGACTGCTCGGGAGCGATCATCCCCGCCCGAGCCAACCCGGTCCACGCCGAGCACTCAAGGGGAATCGTCTTTGAAGCGGGTTTCCGCCAGGGCCTTCTCTACCAGCGCCTCGTGGCCACCGGCGAAGCCGGCCAGCCGAGCAGTTTCTTCGCCTACCTGCAGCGCACCGAAGGTGCCCTCGCGATTGAGCGCGGCGCGATCGTCAGCGCCTCCTCCCACGCCCTGCAGACCAATAACGCGCTGAGCGTCGCGCGACTCAGCCCACCCGCCCCCTTCACAGGCACCGGGTTTCTCACCCGCAAGCCCAGCGGCGCGCGTCTTTGGGGCGGCGATCTCGCCGTCTCTTTCCCGGGTGAACCCGACGTAGGGTTCACCGGTCCGCTCTTCAAGACACGTCTGACCCGCGATTGGTAACCGGCCATTCGGTCCGCATCATCAGAATCAAGATCGAGGTCGCTGATAGCCACCTGACCTCCCGGCGCCAGCGCTGCGCCCGCTCTTTTTGCGGCAACCGTTCTAACGGGCGAGATCCGCGACCGCGTATGAACGCTCGATCGCCTCGGCGTAGACGCCGTGCAGGGTGCTGCGTGGACCTGCTCCGACGATTCCGTAGCCCTCGGCCATGGCCCGCGCCAGGACGGCCTTGAAGGTTCGTCCATGCCAGGCGTGGGGCTCCCTGGCGCGTCCGACGTGAAGGTGGACGAGCTCGTGGGCCAGCGTCTCGAGCACGTCCCCGGCGCGGATCCCGGGGTAGGCGGTGACCGAGAGGCGGAACTGAGTGGGCACCGCGAACCCGAGGCGGTTGGGGCGCCTGCCGGCGCGCCTCACCTTGAGCTCGGGCTCACGGGTGGCGAGCGGCCCGCCGGCGAAGGAGGGCAGCGCCCGCAGCCTTGACATCTCATGATCGAGGCGGATACCCGCGACGGTGAAGTAAGAAGGCCCGCGCCTCACGCCCGCAACGCTAGTCGTTGTTGAGTGAGACGAAGACCGCGACCCGGCGGAAGGTGCTCTTCGGTGGAGCGAGGGGACCGCGGCGCCGCGTCGCGTTCCCCCACGCCTCGGCGCGAGCGCCGGGGCGTGGGACGGCCCGTCGAGGGGCCGGACGTGCCGGTTGGGCTGCTGCTGCCCGCGACCTCACGCCGCCACCTCGGGCCGGGCGTCCTTTGCCCCGAACGGGCGAGGCCGCATCACCGTGAGGACGGTGCTCAGAGCGAGGCCGATCAGGATCGCCGCGCCGGCCAGCACACTGGGCACCCCTTCAACGAGGGCAGGAGCCCCGCCGCCGTTGCTGGCGGCGGCGAAGACCGTGATCAGGGCGCCAACGCCGAGCGTGCCGCCGAGCTGGTGGGCGACATTGATCAGGCCCGAGGCGGCGCCGGCGTCGCGGTCGCCAACGCCCGCCATCGCCGCGGTGGTCAGCGGCGTCAGCGCCGAACCCATGCCGACGCCGAGCAGGACCAGGGGCGCCGCCATCTGGGTGAGGTAATTGGCGCCGGGGGAGATCTGGCCCAGCCAGAGCATCCCGATCAGGGCGATGAAGAGCCCGCCGGCGAGCACCCGCAGCTCACCAATCCGCGGCGCGATCCGCGGCACCACCCTGACCATCGCGAAGACCGAGAGGGTCATCGGCAGGAAGGCGCAGCCCGCCTGCAGGGCGCCATAGCCCTGGACTCCCTGCAGGTACTGGGTGAGGAAGAAGAAGGTCGAGTACATCGCCCCGACGACCATGATCCTGGCCAGGTAGGCGCCGACCCGCTCGCGGCTGGAGAAGAGACGCAGGGGAGTAATCGGCTGCTCGGCGCGGCGCTCGTTGGCGACGAAGAAGACCAGCAGGACCGCGGCTGCCGTGAAGGAGGCGAGCGTCCAGACGTCGCCCCAGCCCCTTTCAGCGGCGCGGACCAGGCCGTAGACCAGGGCGCTCATGCCGAAGGTCGAGCTCAGCGCCCCGGGCAGGTCGAAGTGGCCGCTGCGACGCTCGGTCTCGGGCAGGTAGCGCGGCGCCAGCCAGATCAGCGCGATTCCCAGCGGGACGTTGATGAAGAGCCCGCAGCGCCACGAGATCCAGGAGGTCAGCATGCCGCCGAGCAGCAGCCCGATGCTGCCGCCGGCGCCGGCGACCGCGCTGTACCAGGCGACCGCGCGGGTGCGCTCGGGGCCCTCGGGGAAGCTGATCGTGAGCAGGGCGAGGGTGGAGGGGGCGGCGATCGCGGCGCCGACCCCCTGCAGGGCACGGGCTCCGAGCAGCCAGGCCGGCGACTGGGCGACGCCACCGAGCATCGAGGCGAAGGTGAACAGGGCGATCCCAGCGACGAAGACCTGGCGCCGACCGAGGATGTCCCCGGCCCGGGCGCCGAGCAGCAGCAGCCCGCCGAAGGTCAGCGTGTATGCGTTCTGGACCCAGGAGAGGCCGGTGGTCGAGAGGCCGAGGTCCTCGCGGATGCTGGGCAGCGCGGTGATCACCACCGAGATGTCGAGGATGATCATCAGGTAGCAGCCGAGGATGATCGCGAGGGTGAAGGCGGGATTGTGGGTTCCCGAGCGCGGCCCGCTGCGCCCTGGCGATGCGTTTCTTAGCGAGGTGGGAATCATCGGATCCTTTTCTTGAAGCGAAATTTGGTGGTAAAGTGGAGGAAACCTCCGGGTAATTCGGAGGGCACCTCCGCTTTCGAGAGAGCACTATACGGAGGATCCCTCCGGTTTGTCAAGTGATCGGAAGAAATTCGTGAGCGCAGACCCCACCGATGTCGCAACCCGGGCCCCGCGGCCCAAGCGTGCCGACGCTCGCCGCAACTACGAGAAGCTGATCGCAGCTGCGCGTGATCAGTTCGCCGAGCAGGGCACCGGCGCCACCCTCGAGGATGTCGCCCGGCGCGCCGAAGTGGGGATCGGGACGCTCTACCGCCACTTCCCGACCCGCCAGGACCTGCTCGAAGCCGTCTATCTGGACGAAGTGCAGGCGATCTGCGACTCGGCCGAGAAGTACCTCGAGGAGCCGCCACTGGAGGCGCTGACCGGGTGGCTGCACGAGTTCGTCGGCTTCGCCGCGGCCAAGCGAGCGCTCGCCGAGGAGCTCTTCGCCTACGTCGATCGCGACTCGCCGGTCTTCAGCTCCTGCGCCAACGCGATCTACGGCGCCGGCGAGGGACTCTTGGAGCGCGCCCAGAAGGCGGGCGCGGTCCGCGCCGATGTCGATATCTCCGACGTCACCAAGATGGTCGGCGGCATCGCCGCGATCCGCACCGCCGAGCCGGAGCAGATCGACCGCATACTCGGGCTCGCGCTCGACGGTCTGCGCCTCGCCGACGATGACTGAGAGCCTCTGATCGGCAGGGGAATGGCGCCCGCGCGCCGAACCCCAGTCCACAGATGCACCTGAACCGACAAGCACTCGAAGCGCTCGCCGAGCGGCTCGCGATCGCCTTCTACGTCCTCATGCTGGTCGCGTTTCTCGCCGCGGTGAGCGGATCCTCGGGCGCCGGCTTGCCCTTCTTGGTCCTCGGTGCCCTCGCCCACATCGGGCGGGCGACGGTTGAAGAGTTCCTCGGCAGGCGTGGTCAGGAGGCCCAACTCGACCTGCGGCTTCCCCCGTTGAGGCAGCTCAAGCGCCCACAGCCGACGCGGCGATCGCCTCACCCTCGGCCGCGCCGCTAAAGGCGGCGGCACAGCTTGCCCAGCGCTCGCCCGGCGCGCATAGCTCACCCCGGCCGCCGTGCCACCGCCGGCAGGGGTTCAGCCACCGGCTCTCGGCGCGCATGGCTGCCAGGGCCGGGCGAAGAGGTCAACCGACTTGTGGATCGAGCTAAACCCGATCGCCCGGGCGGTCTTGCAGTACTGCTTGGGTTTCTCTTCGTACTCGGTCTCGAAAACCGCCTTGTTCTCTTCCACGAATGGCCGGTAGTAGCCGCATTCGTGGTACTGAAAGCACTCCTCGACAATCGCGAAGTCGAAGAGATGGACCAGCTGCTTGGCCTGGCGGCCGTCGTTCTTGAGGGCGACCGACATGCCCCTGGCGTGGACCTGGTGGGCGACCCAGCGGTTGAAGCGCAGCTGATCGGCGGCGGTGATCTTGAAGCCGGTGTGGTTTTCCTTTTCCCAGCCGGCGATGTTGTCGGGCTCGACCGCGTCAAAGCCCTTGCGTGCGCACATCGTGAAACGCCGCTTCAGCGGCGCCTCGAAGCGCTGGAAGTGGGCGATGTCGAGCCAGCGCTCATTGGGAAAGCCGGCGTATTTGCGACCGATCACCGAGCGCGGGAACTCGGCCTTGTCGGGGCGGTAGGACTCCCAGCTGCCGACATCGAGGTAGCAGATCACCTTGCGACCCTGGCGGTGGAGCTGGCGGACCTTGCTGGCCGGGACATCGAAGCCATCGACGTCATAGACGGGGGCGCGAACCCCGGTGTCGATGTGGCCCTGCAACTGCCACTGCCAGGGAGCGGTCGTCGCCCGCGGCCTCCACATCTGCTTTCCCAGGATCGGCCGGCGCGCGGCGGCGTGGGGGATCGAGGATGAGCCCGCCGATCGGGCCGCGAGAGCGGCAAAGGCAAGGACGACAAACGCGACGGCGAGCACGCCAAGGACAGCTCTGAACTCTGCACCGCGTGCTCGCTCGCTCAACTCTTGCCTTCCTGGCGCTCGGTCAAAATTAAGCGCCCGCTTGAACCACATCTCCACAGCCCACTCATACCGCTACCCCTAACTCCGCCGAGCTAACCGCGGCGGCTCTCGAGGCGGCCGGGTCCCAACCAGGGGAGCTGGGGGGCCGAGTGCCGCACTGCCCGCCGCCGGCCACCGCGCTAGCCGTTTAGGGTCGTCACCTCACCCGCGAAGAGGCAGACGTTCCCTTCGCCATAGATTCCGTCTCCGCCGGCCAGGCTGCCGTTCTTCACCGCGATCTGCGCGTTGCCCCTGATCGTTGTTCCGTCGAGGGCCATCGCGCCAAATTCAGTCTCCTCGCCACCGTAGTAGTTGGCCGAATTGGCGGCGGCGCTCTGCTCGAGCATTTCGCGTTTTTCGGGGCTGGTGTTGGCGTTGAGGAATTCGGGGTCTCCCGAGATGTCGTTTGAGTCAGCGTCGAAGATCGCGTTGTTCCGGGATGTCTTGATCGAGATCACGCCGTAGGTTCGGGGCGTGGCATCGCTGAAGCACTGGGCGTAGATCGTCAGCGGTCCCACCGCGAAGAGCGGGGTCTCGGGGGCACTCAGAAGGCCCGCTTCATAGGTTGAGGTTGAAGTTGCCACCACTCTCGTCATGCCCTTACGGCTGTAGCCGGAGAGGTCCGCCGCTGTTGTGGCGGAGGGGACGGTGCCCAGGCCTTCGGGGTTCACTTTTGAACCAGTCACCGAGTTGTTGCGGAGCGCCTTGGTGGTGATCGCGTTCTTCCTGATCTTCGCGGCGGTGACCGCGTTTGCCTTCAGCTGCCTGGTGCCGACGCTGTTCTTGGTCAGGTGGATGGCGGCATAGGCGCTGCCGCCGAGGGCGATGAAAAGCGCCAGGCAGGAGATCACGTTCGCAAAACTGAACCTGGGTCGCAGCTTCTTCACGGCTCCTCCTCAAGGTTTGGATTGGAAGACGAGACCGCTCAACCCTCTCATGTCTCACCCGCGATCCCGATAGGTTCGAGAAGGATCAGTGCCTAAGCAGGTGCGCGCTGAGCTCTGCCGCAGAAACGCCGATGAAGGCGCCGGCCAGCACGTCTGCGGGATAGTGGACTCCGGTATGAACCCGGGAGTAAGCGACCAGAGTTGCCATCGCCCGCAGCGGCGCCGAGAGCGTCGGCGCAGTGCGGGCGGCGCCGGTTGCGAAGGCAAAGGCCGAGGCGGCGTGGCCGGAGGGAAAGGAGCTCGAGCGCGGCATCTTCACCTGGCGGGGGGTGAGCCCCTCGCCTTCCTGGCGCTCGGGGCGTCGCCGGGCGCTGAGCGGCTTGACGAGGAGATTCGTGAGGCCCGAGGCGAGGCCGAGGGAGACGAGGCCGTTTCGCGCCGCCTGTCGGCCGCCGGAGCCGCCGAGCAGGGCGATCGCGGCCGCCGTCCCAAACCAGAGCTTGCTCTGGTCCGCGGCGCGCGAGAGACGGCGCATCACAATGTCAAGCGAGGGCGTTTCGCTGGCGGCGACCGCGGCGTAGGCGCCCCGATCGAGCGCCTTTGCTTCCTCGAGCCAGCGCGACATTGGGCGATGATATGAGCCGGCGCCTGGGAGCGATCGCCGCGGTTCTCGGCGGCGCCGTCTCGCTGGGTGTCGCGACCTACGTCCTGGTCGTCGACTTCCCCGACGGCATCGTCGTTCTCGGTTGCATCCTCGCCGCCCTGGCGGCGGCCTGGTATGGCCTGCTGCGGCGCGGTGCACGGCGAATCGCGGCCCAGCTGGGCGTCTGGATCGCGCGTGGGCATCCAGGTGCCTCGCCCGCGGCCGAAATCCCGCTGGCGGGGCTGGCGTTCTTGGGGCGCGCTCGGGTGCGGCTCTGCATGGTTAGCGCCTGGCCAGCGGTCGCAGTATCTTCGAAGACCCTCCTCCGCCAACCGATCTCCGGCCCCCAGATTCAGGTTGGTGCCTTTCTTCATTCGTCTCCCACCCGATTTCAGCATCGCGGGAAGCATTTTTGGCTGAACGACCCATCGCTATCGTCGCGCCGATGGCGGGGGTTCGCAAAGGCGGCGTCGCCAGCGCTGGAGCAGCCGAAAAATGAGTGACCCGACCTGGCTGTTCATCCAGCTCTGCTGGGTGGCCTGGTTGATCTACTGGGTGATCATGGCCTTCTCGAGCAAGGCCACGATCGAGCGCGGAGGGTTTTTCGGTTACCGCCTGGTGGCGGCGATCCCGATCCTGGTCTGGATCGCCGCCGCGCAGCTCCTGCACGTGTCCTGGCAGGCACGCCTTTGGCAGACGACGCCCGCCCTGGGTGTGGCGACTGACCTCCTCATGTTGGCGGGAGCTGCCTGCACGGTCTGGGCGCGGATCACGCTTGGTCGTAACTGGAGCCTTGAGGTGACGTTCAAGCGCGACCATGAGCTGGTTGAGTCCGGTCCCTACGCGCTGGCGCGCCACCCGATCTACACCGGCCTGATCACGATGGCGCTCGCTACGGCGATCAACTACGGTCGGGCCCTTGGCTTTGTCCTGCTCTTCGCGCTCTGCGCGAGCCTGTGGTGGAAGGCCCGAGCGGAGGAGGTGATGATCGCCAAGCACTTCCCGGAGGCCTATGGCGAGTACCGCTCACGCGTCCGCGCGATCATCCCTTTCGTGCTCTGAATCAGCGCTCAGGAACGTTTTGGGAGTGATTAAACGGGACCGTGTCGTTAGCCGACCTTAATGTAGTTGAGCTCGAAGTCCAACTCCCAATTGGCTGCGTCTGTGGATTTCTCCCAGCGACCGAGGATCCGCCGGCCGCCTTCCTCGAAGCGGCCCACGTAGCGCTGGGCGAAGGGGAGCTCGGAAAAATCTGATTCGGTACGGGTCAGCGTCCAGGTCTTCTCGCTCAGCTCCATCGCATAGATGCGGACCACCCCGCGGGCGTCGAAGTAATGCTGGGTGTAGAAGCCGCTCCCGGGATCGACGGCGATCACCGCAAGAACGTCGGGGGCCGCGGGGTGGGGGACGTGTGCGCGTTGCAGTAAGAAACGCTGGTCCAGGGCCCACTCGATCTTCATTCGCGCCGCGCCGTGCCCCGGGTCGAGCTCGAGGGAGGTCTCTATCTCCCACTCACCGACGAGCGCCCGCAGGCGTTTCAGCGCGTCCTTCTCAGCAGTCGCCGAGCTCATCCTCAAACGGTAACGCTCGGCAACATTTCAAGACGCCGGAGGCGATCACTGGGCGCTGCGGTCAGCCTGCAAGCCCCGGGACTGCGGGGCGCGCTTCCCTTCAGGGGTCGAGAGGTCCTGGCGCCGCGATTCGCCCGACCAATGCCCGTGCAGTCCCTCTTTACGGTGGAGGGGGACAATCCACTCCATGTCTGAGAGCATCCGAGAGCAACCGCCGCTCGGGGTCCCGATCCCGCCTGCGGAGCACTATGAGCCGATCCATCCGGGCTCCGGGCGCTCGTCGTGGCGCAAACGGCTTGGTCGAGTTCTGGCCCCGGTCGCCCTGCTGGGCGCCAAAGCGAAATCTCTAATCCTGCTGGCGCCGAACCTGAAGCTGCTGGCGACCTTCGGCTCGATGGCGGTTTCGATCGCCGCCTACGGTCTGCTCTTCGGCTACACCTTCGCGGTCGGTTTCGTGTTGCTCTTGCTCCTCCACGAGCTCGGCCATGTGGTCCAGCTTCGCCGCGAGGGGATCAAGGCCTCGGCGCCGATCTTCATTCCCTTTCTCGGCGCTGTAATCGCGGCCAAGTCGCTGGGCAAGGATGCCGCCGCCGAGGCCCGGGTCGGGTTGGCCGGACCGCTGGCCGGGACGCTCGCAACGCTGGTCCCACTCGGCCTTTGGCTTGCGACCGGCGAGGAATTCTGGCGAGCCCTCGCCTACCTCGGGTTCCTACTGAATTTGTTCAACCTGCTGCCGGTGGTGCCGCTCGACGGCGGCCGGGCGATGGCGGCGCTGAGCCCGATGGTTTGGATCGCGGGCCTGGCTGCACTGCTCGCACTTGCGGTCGTCTATCCGAGCCCGATCCTCTTTCTCGTCCTCGTTTTCGGGGCGATGGAGAGTTGGCGGCGGTGGAAGGCGCGAAAGACTCCGGAGAGCCGGGCCTACTATGCGGTCTCGAGTCGGACTCGGGCGCTGGTCGCCGTCGTCTACCTCGGTCTCGCCGGCGCGCTCTCGGTCGGTGTGGCAGAGACCTTCGTCTCTCGCAGCCTCTGAGGTCAAGCGGTGCGTCCATCTCCACCAGACGGTCGGTGTCGTCCCCCAACACAGCCAATCGCAGTTAGCGCCGAGGTGAGTTGACCCTGGACTCTTCGTCCATCTGAGGCGGGTCTGTCGCTTCGCGAGGGAATCGCCTCAGCCATCCGTCCCATTGCTAAAGAACCGTGATCCGTTGTCGATAGCTCGGCATGGCAAGCGACTCGGGCACGGCGCAGAGCGAGCTCCATCAGCTCGGTAGCGCCCTCAACCAGCGCACCGCAGATGTCGTTAGCGAGATGATGAGGCGCTCGGCCGTCTCCGGGTTGACGCTCGATCGGCTGGTCGAAACCAGCTTCGAACAGGTCGGTGAGGTCTCGACCGTCGCTGTATCTCGCTGGTTGGCCGGCGAGGGCGAAGCGGTCGCCCGCGAAGTCGGCCAGGAGTCCTGGCGGATCTTCGCCCAGCTCGCATCCCAGCGCGCGGCGCCACTGAATGAGGTGACCAAACGCTGCCTGCGCTGGCGTGATGCGACCGCCTCGGTGCTGAGGTCGAGCGCTGCCGAGCTCGAGCTCGAGGCCGGGGTTCTTGAGCACGCGCTGCAGATGCTGCAGCGCAGCCTCGACGTGACCCTGGTGCGGATGTGTCAGTCCTTTGAGGATGAGCGTCGCCTCGCCCACGAGGAACTGACCAAGCGCCAGAAGGAGCTGGTCTTTCTCGCGACCCACGACGCGCTGACCGGCCTGCCCAACCGCACCCTGATCCTCGACCGCATCGAACAGGTCCTGACCCGCACCAGGCTCAGCCAGGAACCGGTCGCCGCGCTGTTCCTGGACCTCGACAACTTCAAGGCGATCAACGACTCACTCGGCCACGGGGTCGGCGATGAGCTGCTCTGCGCCGTCGCCGCCCGCCTCGCGGGGGTGATTCGCGAGACCGATGCACTCGGGCGCCTCGGCGGTGATGAGTTCGTCGTGATTGCCGATGGGCTCTCGCTCGCCGCCGGACCGGAGTTGATTGCCGAGCGCCTGCTGGAAGCGTTCAAGGAGCCGTTCAAACTCTCCGGAGCCGAGGATGCCCGCGTCTTCGTCAAGGCGAGCGTCGGGATCGCAACCGGCGCCCGCTCCAGCGCCGAAGAGCTCCTGCGCGACGCCGATATCGCTATGTATCGGGCCAAGTGGAACGGCAAGAGTGGCTATCTCGTCTTTGAGGACGGCATGCAGGCCGAAGTCCAGACCCGGATGGAAGTCGAAATGGATCTGCAGAGCGCGCTCGCAGATGAGGAGTTCTTCCTCGTCTACCAGCCGACCTTTGATCTCGAGAGCATGTCGCCGCAGGGGGTTGAGGCGCTGGTGCGCTGGCGCCGTCCGGGGCGTGGGGTGGTCGAGCCCGATGATTTCATCCCGCTGCTCGAGGAGACCGGGATGATCGTCGAGGTCGGCGCCTGGATTCTGAGCGCGGCCTGCGAACAGGGGGCGCGCTGGCGCGAAGCCGGCCACCCGCTCGATCTCGCGGTCAATGTCTCAGCGGTCCAACTTGACACCGATGACCTGCTCGACCACGTGCGCGACGCGCTGGGCGCCAGCGGCCTTGAGCCCGGCGCCCTGACCCTTGAGATCACCGAGACGACCCTGATGCGAAACGCCGAGGAGACCGCACTAAGGCTGGCCGCGCTCAAGCGCCTCGGCGTGCGGATCGCCGTTGATGACTTCGGCACTGGCTACTCCTCGATGGCGCATCTGCAGCGCTTTCCGGTCGATGCGCTCAAGATCGACCGTTCCTTCATCTCCCAACTGGCCGCCGGCGGGGAGGGCGAGATCCTTTTGCACTCGTTGGTTCAGCTCGGCAAAGCGCTCTCGATCGAGACCACCGCGGAGGGCATCGAGCAGCCCGATCACCTCTCTCTGATCCGCTCAGAGGAGTGCGACAACGGCCAGGGCTTCCTCTTCGCCCGGCCACTCAGCGCCCAGGACGCCGACGCCTTCTTTCTGCAGTGGCACGGCACGCGACGCTTTGAGGTTCGCCAGGGGCTCGAGTGAGCGACTCGACTCACCAGCGCAACCGCGGCTAGAGCCAGGGGTCGAGGAACTGAGCGGCCCTAGCTTGACTTGAGCTCAGCCAGACTCTTGTCTGCGTGCAGCAGGTAGAGGCCGACGTCCCCCTGCTCGCCGTTCTCGCCCAGGGTGACTCGGTAGCGACCCGCGGCCCCCGGTCGGGCGATCTCGAAGGCCTCCTCGACCGAAGAGGCCTCGACCGGCGCACCGATTTCCTCCCAGGTTTCCTCGGGCCATTGCTGGGGCCAGTGATGAAGTCGATAGATCACGATTCGGGGCAGCTTTGCAGGCGCGCTCAACCCTCGCTTTGCGGGAGCTAGAAGCGCGCCCAAATAGCGAAAAAATCCTGCCGCTTTGCAATTTCGACGCTATCTCCATTCGCCTCTGAGCCGATTCTGTTCCGCTGAGGGCCCGGTCCTCGCTTGGCCCCGCTGCGGTTCGCCTGCCGCTCTGGTGGCGATCGCCGAGCCGGGCGAAGCGGCGGAGAATCCTTTTTGGCCCAGCGACCTCTTATCTATCACCCGCGTCTCTGAACGATCCGAAAGGAGGGTCCGCTCGTGAGCATTGTCTATGTCGTCGCGGTCCTGATCGCGCTGTGTGGATGCATCTTCCTTCTGGCCCGGCGCCGCGCCCGTGCCTGAACTGGGTTCCGAGCGCGATCGCTGGCCCGACGAGCGGGTCATCGACGCCGCCCAGGGTGGCGATCCCGAGGCGATCGCGACACTTCTGGCCGGCTCCCACGCACACGTGCGTCGCTTCGCCCACACCCTCTGCTCGACCCCTGAGGATGCCGAAGATGCCGCCCAGGAGGCCCTGATCGTTCTGTTTCGACGGATCGGCACCCTGCGCGCCAGTGCCGCGCTCGCCTCCTGGATGTTTCAGATCGTCCGCAACGAGTGCATCCGCAGATCGCGTCTCGCGCTTCGCCGGCCGATCTCCGCCGCTGCCAGCGGACCCTCCGCCGAAGACCTCGCCCTCGCGCATCTCGAAGTCGAGCGGGTCGTCGATTCGATCGCCCAACTTCCCGCCCAGCAACGCTCCGTCATTGTCCTGCGTGACATCCAGGGACTTTCGGGGGCGGCGACCGCCGAGGCGCTGGGCTTAACCCGCCAGGCGATGAAGTCGCGGCTGCATCGGGCCCGCGAGGTCGTCCGCTCGCAGTTGCGAGCGGGGGCGAGTGGTGCACCCCGGGGCCCTGGGCATGCCTGAGTCAGGTCAGAGTGGGTTCGCCAGCGCCTCGATTGCCCGCCACCTCTCGCGCGGTGCACTCGGCTTCGGGCTCCTCGCCGCGGCATTTCTGCTGATCGCGAGGATCGGCCCGCTCTCGCTCCTGCTTGTGCCGGTCGGCGTGCTTGCGCTGCGCGGTTGCCCGATGTGTTGGACGGTTGGCCTGATCGAGACGATCGGTGCCGGCCGACTGCGAGGCAGCTGCGCCTCTGGCGCGTGCGCTCCGGGCTCTGCTCCGCGCGGCGCTCCTGGCCCGCTACCGAACAATGGAGGATCGAAATGAGGCATTTCAGCCGCCCGAGGAAGGCGCTCGTCGGCTTCGGAATATTGGCTCTGCTAAGCGCTGGGGCGGCGAGTGCGATCGCCGCCGGTAACGCGATCACGATTCGAGCCGGAAACCTGATTCTCCACGCCGATGTCTCGATGACTCCAAAAGTCCTTTCAAGGAGCGATATGGCTCCGATCAAGCTGCGGGCGAGCGGCTCGGCGGAAACCGCCGACGGAACCCACATCCCGCCGGCCAAAACGCTCGATCTCCACGTCGACAAGCACATGCGGGTCGAATCGACCGGGCTGCCGAGCTGCTCGGCCAGAAGGATCGAAGCGACCGCTCCCGCCGAGGCGATGAAAGCGTGCGGTGGGGCCCTGGTCGGCAGGGGATTCATCACCGCTCAGGTCGAATTCCCCGAATCGAGCCCATTCGATACCAAAGGCCCGCTGCTGATCTTCAACGGCCCCGCCAGCGCCGCCGGCCCCGCCTATCCCGACATGCTCTTCTACACCTACGTCAGCGTGCCGGCGCCGACGGCGGTCGTTGTCCACGCCAAGCTGAGCAAGGACAGCGGCAAATATGGCTTCACGATTGCGACGGCGATTCCCAGGGTCGCGGGCGGCAGCGGCTCGCTGACCGGCTTTGAATTGACCGTCGAGCGTCGATGGACCCACGGGGGCCGGCGGCTCTCCTACCTAAACGCCGAGTGTCCGGACGGACACTTCTTCAACCAGGTCGAAGCCACCTTTCTCGGCGGCCCCGATGTCAATGGCTCCCTGGTCAGTAGTTGCCAAGCAAAGAATCTCGGCAGCTGAAGCCCAGTTGGGGTTCTCTGACCCTCAGCCCGAGGCGGCAGGGGTGGCCGGCGAGCCGTCATAGGCACACGAGTAGCCGCCCGGGCCGCTATCCCAGAGGGTCCTGCCGGAGGCGTCCTCGCTGACCAGGCGCTGCGGGCACCAGCGGCCGTGCACCGCGAGCGCCGCGTAGCGCAGGCGCTGCAGGCCGGCGCCACGCGCCTGGCCGGGCTGCAGCGCCTCGAGGTGGATCGTCGTCCTGCTGCCGTCGAGGAAGCTGATCCTGACCCTCCGCACCCGCGCAGCAAAGATCATCCCGACCGCGGTGAGCTGAGGCCGCGCGCTGCTTGGCTCGATGCCGCTGGCGACCAGCGGCGCTCTCGCCGCGCTCAGACCAGCTGCTGGCGCGCACTGTCGACTGCGACTGCGACGGAAGCTGTAGGGGCCGAGCTGCCATTTCGTTGCGATCAAAAGACAGGGTCGCCGCGGGCTCTGCGGAGCCGCTACAGGGCCCCTGGTTTGCACCGACCACTGATAGGGGCCGAGGCGCCCGCCCCCCAGGCCGACCCAATGACCCGATCTCGGAGCCGCGGCGCTCGCCGCCGCGGCCAAAGAGAGGATCACCAGGCAGGGCGCCAGGACCGCGAGATGGCGAGGTCTCCTCGTTCTGCGGCCTGCCGCACTTCGGTTAAAGAACCGCATCGCGACCGACCTTCTGCTCGGCGGCCGCGCCGACGCGGCGCGCCTCCTCGTCGCCGAGATAGGGCGCCAGCAGGACCCGGGTCACCTCCGGGCGCAGCTCGGCGAGCCCGGTGATGTTGCCGACCGCGAGCTCGGGACCGAGGATCGAGATCGCGGCGCCCAGCGCCCGCTCGCCGGCTCGGCGTCTGGCGGCGCGGGCGCCGGGGTAGCGAGCGGCTCCCTGATCGAGCAGGGAAGCCAAGCGGCGGTTAGCGGCGAGCCCGTTGGCGATCAGCTCAGGCTCGAAGTGGGCGCAGGTAGGCGCCAGGGCCAGACGGGCCTGATCAAGATCCTCGGCGGCGAAGTCGAGCATCGCGGCGACCGCCAGCGCAACTCCGGCTGGCCACTCGCGCGCGGCTGAGTGGGCGGCCAGGATCCGCCCGCTGAGCGAGTCGATCGAGTGTTGTTGGGTGGCGAGCACGCAGTCGCGCTTGTCCTTGTAGAGGCGATAGAAGGTTCGCCGCGAAACCCCGGCCCGTTCGGTGATGTCGGCGACATGCAGCGCGCAGTAGCCGCGCTCGGCGAGCAGCGAGGCGCTGGCCGCCAGCAGTCGCTGGCGTTGGTTGGCGATCACTACCTCAGGCGCGATGCCGTGGCGACCGCGCGGCAGCCGCCGTTCGGCGATCATCGCCCGCCGATCCCGAATCGCGCCTCCCGGGCCGATTGTGGCCCGCCGCCGCGGGCATGCAAACGGGCCGGCGGGCTGGGAAACCCACCGGCGCCGTTCGCCCTACTTTCGGAGTCGCGCCGCACAGGGAATGGACGGGTCGACCCCTGGCTGGCATGCCAGTTGCAGAGTCGGCGTTGGGACGCCTCTCGCATCAGGGATAAATCAGAACAGAGTTGGACCGTAAAGTCAAGAGTCATTGATTAATTCCCATATCTGGCGCCTAAATATTCGTACATTAATGTACCTCAACTGAGCCCGCAGAACCGAGCGAATCGGCCCAGCGCTTAGCCTCGGCCGGCCCCGTGTAGGGCATCAGGGCGAGGTAGGCGAGGTCGGCGGCGAGCGCAGGGAGAACCGTCTCGGTGCCGGAAAGGAGATGCCCCCTGACGGTGACGGCAATCGATTCGATCAGACCGGCGTCGGTGGAGATCGCCGATCGGACCCGTCCGGGCGCCAGCTCGGCCAGGCGCGCGGAGAAGTAATCGATCACTTCCTGCTCGCGATCGCCGCGCGAGGATCTCTCGCGGCGGGCCGTGATCGTCAGAACCCGCGCCGCCGCCGGATCGTTGCTCGCGAACTCAAGCGCGGCTCCAATCGCCGCCGCGATTTTTCCCTGCCATTCGATCTGCCCAGAGCAGGCCTCTGCCACCGCCCGCTGGAGGGCGACGAAACTGGGCAGAAACTCCGCTGTACCGCGGCGCGATCGCGCCGCGGCGGTCTCACCGACCGCCCCGCCCGGCGCCCCGCTGCTGCCCTTTGCGCTGCTGGAGCTCATCTCGGCTTCCTTGGCCTGGTCGCCCTGGTTTCGCGCCCTCGCTGTCGCTGCTCAGCCCCCGACATCAGTGCCTGAAAATAAGAACACATATGGACCATAATGTCAAAAAGAAAGTGCTTGACTGGGCTGCAGGTGCAAGCGTAAGCCAACCCTAAGTCCCTGCTTTAGAGCGAGAAAATCAGCCTAAGACACACCAAAGTTTATTGATCCTGATACGTACCGTTGATCATTTGCAATTCCGACTCTGCGCCTGCGCCTGCGCCGGGCGGCGTAGGCGCCTGGGGCCCTCTGCCCTGGCGATGAGTCTGGGCGCGGCTATTCGCTAGAGCGCCGCCGGGGGCTGGCGCCGACCGCGCGAGGTCGGCCGCCGCGAAGTCGACCTTAGATATGCGCGATCTCGAGGAGCCGTGGCAAAGGCGGCTGGGGTTGAGCCGAGTCCTGACCTCGACCGGACCCTCGCCCAGCCCCACCGAGACGCGGACCACACCGCTGAGCCATCCGGCCAGGGACGGCCCCCCTGGCCGGTGAGAGACTCAGAAGGGCTGGGCTGGGCGAGTCGCCACGCCTAATGAGCGCCGTGGCCCCGGGAGGCCTCGGCCCCACGTCGGTCTGGGGGTGGCGAGGCGTTGCGGTCCGCCTGACAGCTTCCTCAGCCGTCAACCGGCTGGCCGTTGGCGCTCAAGGTGATGTCGATATTGCCGCGGGTCGCATTTGAATAGGGGCAGACCCGGTGGGCTTGGCGGACCAAGTCGATCGCTGCGTCGGTCTCCAGCGAGGGCAGGCCGACCCGCAGCTCGACGGCGATCCCGAAGCTGCGCTCCTCGGCGCTGATCAGCGCCACGCGAGAGTCGATCCCGACATCTCCGACTGCGATCTTGCTGCGCCGGGCGACGGCCATCAGCGCGCTCTCAAAGCAGGCCGCGTAGCCGACCGCGAAGAGTTGCTCTGGGTTGGTGCCGCCGCCCTCGCCACCGAGCTCGGCCGGTGTACGCAGGTCGACCTCGAGGGCGCCGTCGCTGCTGGTGCCGTGGCCCTCGGCCCTGCCGCCGGTGACGTGTGCCTCTGCGGTGTAGAGGACCTTGCTCATCTTCTGCCTCCTACGTTGGGTTCGCGCTGCGCAAAACGGCCTGCAGCAAACGCTAGTCGACCCGCCCCCAGATCGGCTAAATCCTGAATCCGATCCGAGTCCCTTTGGCAGCTCATTGAGGCGCAGCCGAAGCGGGATTTAGCCGACCTGACCGCATCGAGCGGCTTGACCCCGATGGGAACATACGTTCGTGCAACATGTCCTCGAAGCGCAGATCCGCAGGTCACGGATCGATGGCTCCTACGCGATCGCCTACGAGGTCGCCGGCGAGGAACTCGACGGCCTCGCCCCGGCTGAGGCGCTGCGGAAGACGTTGGCGGCGGTCGAGGTCGACGCGATCCTCTTTGACGCTATGGCCCTGCACTGGATTAGCGCTGGGATCATCGAAGGACGGTTGAGCCTTCACGATGTCGGTTGGACGGCGGATCGGTTCGACGAAGTGCGCGGTTCAGGGCGACGCGATTCGGCCGAGAGGGCGCTGAGGATGATGTGCAACTAGGCGAGCCTGCCAGTTCTCGGGAGCCCGGCGCCTTGGGTGGCTCGCCACCCTGCTCGTTTCGCGGAGCTGTATCGGCCTCTTTTTTTTCGTTGAATCACCGCCGGAAAGGAAGCCGCGGTCAGGGCCACCAGCGGGCGCCTGAGCAACGCTTCCCGGCCCCCGCCAAGCGTTGGCACGGCTTCCGACCAGCGCGCCGAGTAGCGTCGCAGCCTCCACTACGACGGGAGGAAGCATGGCGATAGTCAATAAGGAGGACCTGGCGCGCGATGTCGCATCCCGCGCGGGTCTTGAGGTCGGTCAGGCAAAGCTCGCACTCGAGGCGACCTTGGACGCGATTGCCGCGCAGCTTGGTGGCGGCAATGAGATCCGGCTCACCGGCTTTGGCAAATTCTCGGTCTCTCAGCGCGCCGCCCGCCAGGGCCGCAACCCTCAGACCGGCGAGACGATGCAGATCGCTGCCAAATCGGTCCCCAAGTTCAGCGCCGGAGCCGACCTCAAGAAGGCGGTTCAGTAGCCGCCGCACAATCGGTCACTCAGGTCTCCTCATAAAGGGGGCACAAGCGCAAACCGGCGATGCGTTCCTCCGGTGCAGCCAAGCACCGGAGGACGATCGTCGGGTCGCCCGAGAGCTCCACGACTGCGGGTCTCGAGGTCGTTCTTGATCGGGCGGGGTGGCCGTCAAACGCTTGGTTGAAAGACGGTCAGGCGGGCTGGCACAGCTCAATCCCGATTGCCCTCCGGATCGGTGACCCAGCCGAATCGACCGACACCCGCCAGGTCCTGCGTATCTTTGGCCACGTCGGCCCCCTTGGCGCGCAATTGGGCGAGCATCGCGTCCAGGTCGCGGATCCGGAAGTTGATCATCGCTCGCTGGGCACGGGACCCGAAGTGGTCGGTCTCGGACTCAAATCTTGCCAACACCGTCGCCCAGTTTCTTGACGCCAAAGGCGTTTCTCATCGGCGTCGGGATCTAGGCAATCGCGATACCGGGCGCCCAAGGCCTCTGGGTCGGCGGCCCGCATGAAATAGCGCCGTCCAAGCACAGGTGCCATGTCGTGATCTTGCCGGGACGGCGATCGGGCGGCCCGGTGGAATCAACGATCTGGGCGAACTCATTTGCTCTGTGTCGCCCTGGGCTCAGCCACTCGCAGTCTCGCACGCTTGCGCGTGCCTTAGCTCGAGCATGCAGACCCAGGTCGCAACGTCACAATCGCACCGCTCGCCCACTCGGCTTCGAGCCAAAGCACTGAGGTTCATCTCCGAACAGGGAACCGTCCCCAGCGATCAGCTGGCCCGATTCCTCAGAGTCAATGACGCCGCTGCCACCCTGATCGTCCGGGAACTAGGCGGCGAGAATTGCCTCCGAACAAAGGTCTTCTTCGACGGTGACTCTCCCTGGGTTTGGTTGACAAGAGAGGGCGCCGCCGCGGCGCAGACCGGACACAGTCACCGTGTCTATCCGCCCAAGCTCGCCAGTCTCAGGCATCGTCGCGAGGTCGGTGAGGTGCGCCTCCACTTGGAAGACCTCGAACCGCGAGGCCACTGGATCAGTGAAACCGCGATCCAGGGCAAACGGCCAAGAGGCGCCCTGATTCCCGACGCCCTGTTCGAGGTCGGCGAAGAGCGCCACGCTATCGAGGTGGAGCTCAGCTCCAAGAGGAAACGCGAATACAGGGCTCTGCTGGCCGAACACAGCGCTCGCTATGACGCGGTCGTCTACTTCTGCTCGCGGCAAACGGGACGCCAACTACGCCGCCTCAAGCAGACGGAGAACTGGCCAAAGCTGATCGTGCGCGATCTCCCCGGATATTCGCCTCACCCCCCATCTCGGAGACCGAGGCGGGAAGCAAAGCGAGATCCAGAGCCGCAGGAGATCGCCATCCTGCGGCTGATCGCCGAGCAGGGAACGGTTCGCATCGATCAGCTCGCCCGATTCCTAGATTGCGGCGCAGAGATCGAGCGGCTCATCGAGAGTCTGGCAAGGGCTAACTACCTCACAGGCGAACAGGGTCTGCTCGGAGAACCGGACTGGATCACGCTTACCCGGGTGGGCAATCGGCTGTCCGGGACGCCTCTGAAATTCTTCAGGCCGGGAATCGGCGGCGTCCCTCAACGCCGCGCACTGAACGAGCTGCGCCTCTATCTCGCCGCGCGTTCGCCAAATGCTGAGTGGACTTCTCGGCGCCTGCTTCAAGAGAGACACGGTAGGCGTGCCAGCGTGCCCGATGCGGAGGTGCAGCTCGATGGTCACCGCTACGCGATCAACCTGCGACTGGGGGCTCAAAATGCCGCCACCCTGGTTCCGCGTACCGACATTCAAAATCATCGCTACGACGCCGTCGTCTTCTTTTGCGCAATCCCACGAGCGCGGCTCTTCATGGAGCGACTGCAAGAGACTCACCGTTGGAGCAAGGTCGTGATTCGCGATATGCCCAAAGGCGACGCCTTCGGACACGATCCAAGTGATGCGGAGAAGCTCGTCCGCTCGTTGCTTCGATCCTAGGACCGACCACCTGGGTGCGCAGGACTCCGATTGGTGGCACGCGCAGCGTGCGTGGGTTCGTCCATGCACACCCAGACGGAGACCTCCCGTACTCATCTCCCCGCAACCGCGTCGCGACTCCAGACCGCGGCGGGCCTTGGCCTCTACCTCCTGACGCTCACCGTCGAGGTCCTGCTCGGGGCCAGCGTCCGCTGGCTCCTCACCTCGCTCGGCGCCGCGACCGCGGGACTCATCGTCCCGCTCGGGCTGAGCGCCGAGACCCTGGCCTGGGTCGCTGCGGTCGCACCTCTGCTGCACTCGGCGCTCGCGCTGATCGTGCCAGGCAGCGGCTGGATCTGGCCTCGCCGTCTTGGCGCCCGCCGACCCAGCGCCGAGGAGAGCGTCGCGCTTGAGGGCGCCTTCACTCTCCTCTGCGGCGCAGATGGCGATCTCGAGCGGCCTGCGATTTGGGTTCTCGACGATCCGCTTCCGGGCGCCGCGGTCCGCGGTGGCGCGCTCGTCCTCAACCGGGGCCTCATCGAATCCGAATCGCTGCCCGCGGTCCTCGCCCATGAGCTCGGCCACTTCAATTCGCTCGACGGGCGCCTGACCGAGGCAGTGCAGCGGCTGATGATCTGGAACGACCCTCTCTCGCCCCACCAAACCCGCGGTGGGGGAGACCGGGCCGCTGAATTTGACCCAGACCCCCGTGGCGGCCTGCTCTGGAACTGCCTCCGCTGGACCCTGCGATTCGCCGGTGGTGGTCTCGGCCACCGGGCGCTCGCTCGGTTCTGGGCCGTTTACTGGCGCTCGCGCGAGCATGCCGCCGACGCCTACGCCGCCAGTCTCGGCCAGGCCGAGGATCTCGCCCGCCACCTGACTGATTTTGAGCAGGCCTTCGACTCACCCCAACCCCGCGTCCTCCTCAGCTCGGCCGAGCACCCGCCGGTCGCCGATCGCATCGATCGTCTCCTCGACCACTGACCGCTAGGCGGGTCGAAATGGGCGCTGCGCTCGTCATGTCGGCGATGCGCGCCACACGCCACTGCCCTCACACCGGGCTCTCGATTCCTGAGTGCAGTTGTCGCCGCTGCCTTCGCGAGCAGCTGCGGCGCTTCGCACCGCAGCTGCTCCTTCCGCGCCGCTCACCGATACCGCGACCGAGGTCGCTCGCGTGACCTCCGCAACCAAACTCACCGCCAGCTCAGGCGAGGAGGGACGTGCGGCCCAGCGTGCTGCCGAGCGCGAGCAGATGAAGCAGGCGATTGAGACTCTGCAAACGAGTCAGGGCTGGCGCCGCTGGCTCCGCGTTCGCGCTCAGTTCCGCGATTACAGTTTCGCCAATACCATCCTTGTCGCCTTTCAGCGTCCGGAGGCCACCCACGTCGCCGGCTTTCGCGCCTGGCTCGGCCTCGGCTACTGCGTGCGGCGCGGTGAGACCGCGATCCGCATCTGGGCGCCCATGCCGCCCTCAAAGAGCGCGGTGAGGGCTTGGCGCGAGGCCGGATCGCCACCCGATCAGGAGCCCCGCACCCATTTCCGCCTCGTCCCCGTCTTTGACCGCTCCCAGGTCGACCCGCTGCCCGAGCACCGCGGCGGCCCCGCGCCGCTCGAGCCACCCCACCAGCCGGTCATCGGCGACCGTCTCGAGCGTCTCCGCCAACCACTCACCGACTTCGCCGCTGGACTCAAATCCGAGGTCGTCTTCGAACCGATCCCCGGCGCCGCCGCCGGTTACCACGAACCCGCCACCGGCCGCATCGTCATCGACAACGGCGCCGATCGCTCCCCCAACGCGGAAATCCAGACCCTCGTCCACGAGCTCGCCCACCTCCTGATCCGGGCCGATTGCCGTGACGAGGACCCCAAGCTCAGCTACCGCGCCGAGGAGGTCGTCGTTGAGTCGGTCGCCTACACCGTCTGTGCCGGCCTCGGCCTCGACACCTCCGGCGACTCGGCCCCCTATCTCGCCGGCTGGGGTGGGGAGGAGGCCGGCGACCAGATTGAGGCCTACGCCGCTCTCATCGACCGCCTCGCCTCTCGCCTCGAACAGGTCCTCTCAGCCGAGGACTGCTGAGCGCGCCGCCTGCGGCCGGATCCTGCGTCAGGCGTTTCGACCATCGACCATCGACGCGCCGGCTTCGATGTCAGCCTCGCCCAGATAGGCCGCGGCTGTTCGACTTTCAGGCTTTCCGGTACCCACTCAGCACACCATCGCGTGCTCCCAGCCCCCGTCGAGCACGCCCACCTACCTGCAAGTCGTGGGCGCGCGGAGACGGCGGCCGCGAGAAACGCCGAAATGGTTCGGCTGGGGCCACCCGATCAACCTGCGGGCACTTGGGCGGCGAATCGGCAGACGTCGCCGCTCCTAGCGCCGGCGCTCGCCGCGTTCGGATCTTCGCTTGTCGGCCCAGCGACGACAAGCGAAGAACTGAGGCGCTGTCCCAATCGCCGAGCTCAGGCGGCGAGCGGTAGGCGCTCCTCGCCCTCGACCCCCTGCGGCAGACCCGCAATGGGCTCACCGCTCTTGCGGTCCGGGAGGGCGAGGCGACAGATCTTCCCGACGACGCTGCCGAACTGCTTGCCCAGCGGCCCGACGTTGTAGGGGATGCCGTAGCGTTCGCAGATCTGGCGGACCTCGTCGGAGATTTCGGCGTAGCGGTTGGCGGGCAGGTCCGGGAAGAGATGGTGCTCGATCTGGAAGCTGAGGTTGCCGGCGAGAATGTGGAAGGGCCGGCCGCCGCTGAGGTTGGCTGAACCGAGCAGCTGGCGGTAGTACCACTGACCGCGACTCTCGTCCTCGGTCTCCTCCTCACTGAACTCGTGAGTGCCCTCCGGGAAGTGACCGCAGAAAATGATCGTGAACGACCAGACGTTGCGGACCAGGTTGGCTGTCAGATTGCCGGTCAGCGGGAAGAGGAAGAACGGGCCCGAGAGGGCCGGGAAGATCAGGTAGTCCTTGAGCGTCTGGCGGCGCAGCTTTGCCCAGATTCCCTTGAGCATCTTTTTCTTGTCGGCCATGTCCGCTCTGCCAGTTCTGATCTGCTCGACTTCCAGGTCGTGGACCGCGACCCCGTACTGGAATAGCAGTGCAAGTAGGGTCGCGTAGACGGGGTTGCCGAGGTAGTAAGGAGTCCAGCGCTGGTCCTCTGACATACGTAGCACCCCGTAGCCGATGTCGCGGTCCTTGCCGACGATGTTGGTGTGGGTGTGGTGCATGTAGTTGTGGGAGTGGCGCCACTGGTCAGCTGGACAGGCGTTGTCCCACTCGAATTTCTTGCCCGAGAGCGCCGGGTCGTTCATCCAGTCGTACTGGCCATGCATCACGTTGTGACCAATCTCCATGTTGTCGAGGATCTTGGAGAGGGAGAGGGCGGTGGTGCCGGCGATCCAGGCGGGTGGGAAGACACCCGCCCAGAGCAGGGCACGGCCGGCGACCTCGAGACCGCGCTGGGCGCGGATCACCTTGCGGATGTAATTGGCGTCGCGCTCGCCGCGATCGGCGAGCACCCGCTGGCGGATCGCGTCGAGCTCCTCGCCGAAGCTCTCGATCTGCTCCGGCGTCAGGGGAATCTGGTTTTCGGTTTTGGTGGCCATCTCGGGATGCCTTTCGTTAAGTTGGTTCAGAGGTCAATGACAAGGTCGCTGAGCGCGGCCGAGATGCAGAGTTGGATCGACTGATCGGGGCCCGAGGAGACCTCCTCGGTGAGCAGGTTCCTGACGGTGCCGCTTAGCTTGCGGCAGGTGCAGCTGTGGCAGATCCCCATCCGGCAGCCCGACTGCGCCGGGACACCGGCCTTCTCGGCCTGCTCGAGGACCGAGGCGCCCGTGTTCTGCACCACGATGTCCGAGCCACGGAAGTGGATCGAGCCCGTTTCGGCCTGCCCGACCGCGAACAGGCTGGGCGGGACGAAGCTCTCAACGTGGAGTTGGGGCTCGAGGCCATTGGCCCAGGTGCCGCGCACCGCGTCGAGCAGGGCCGGTGGCCCGCAAGCGAAGGTCTCTGCCTCGGTGAAGCTGGGCTTGACCTGGGCCAGGTGGGCGGGGCTGAAGTGGCCATCGAGCTCGGCGGTGCCTGGCGCTCGCGTGTAGGAGCGGGCCAGCGTGAAGTTCCGGTTCTCGGCCGCCAGGCGGTCGAGCTCCTCGCGGTAGATCGTGCGCTCGGGGCCTGGGGCGTACTGGATCAGCGCAACCTCGCCGGCGTGCTCCTCGGCGAGGAGGGTCCGCAAAATGGCCATCAGCGGGGTGATGCCGCTGCCGGCGCCGATCAGAAGGATCGAGTCGGGGCGCTGCTCGGGAAGCACAAAGTCGCCGTCGGCCTGCGAGAGACCAACCACCATGCCGGGGCGGGCCTGGTCGGCGAGAAAGTTCGAGACCAGCCCGTCGGGATGGCGCTTGACCGTGATCTCGAGCTCGCGGCGCGAGCCCTGCGGCGAGGCGGGCGAGTAGCAGCGGCTGTGACGGACGCCATCGATCTCGACCGAGACCTGGACAAACTGACCGGCGCGCGCGCCCTTCCAGACCCGGTTGGGCCGCAGGCTCAGGGTGACGCTGTCCTTGGTGCCGTGGCTGACGGCGACCACCTCGGCCCTGGCCTCGCCGGTCACCAGCATCGGGCTGATCTGCTCGAGATAGCCGTCGACCCCGGGCGGTCCCGCCATCAGGTCGAGCAGCCCGAGGCCGGGGATGGCGCGACCTACTGGTTCCGTCAGTGTCCTCGTGGGGCTCATCGGTCCTCTCCTGGATGGGTGTTTGGCGCTAATACCCGCGACGTGAGACAACGTAACATCAAATACCGTCACGCTGACTGATGCGCCGTTGTTAAGTGATAGGTTTCACAGATGGCGACGGCGACCAAGTCTGAGAACGACCTGACGATCGAACAGCTCGCCGCGGAGACCGGGATGACGGTCCGCAACATCCGCTCCCACCGTGCCAGGGGGCTGCTGCCGGCGCCCGAGGTGCGCGACCGGATCGGCTACTACGGCCCCGAGCACCTCGACCGCCTGAAGATGATTCAGGAGCTACAGAGCGATGGCTTCAACCTGAAGGGCATCGAGCGCCTGCTGAGCCAGAACCTCGGCCCGGCCGAGCAGTTTCTCTCCTTCAAACGGGAGATCGATGAGTTCGACCGCGAGCAACCGCAGACCTTCACCCGCAAAGAGCTGGCCGATCGCTTTGGCACCGAGATCGAGGACGCTCTCAAGCGAGCGATCGACGCCGGCGCGCTGGTCGCGATCGACGAGGATCGCTTCGAGGCTCCGTTTCCCTCACTGCTTGACGCCGCCGAGGGCGTCGTCGCCACGGGGGTGCCGCTCGACCACGCCCTGGTCGTGATTGCCAAGGTGGCGAGCCGCTGTCGCTCGGTCTCCCACGAGTTCGTCAAGCTCTTCCTGGAGGACATCTGGAAGCCTTTCGAAGAGCAGGGCTACCCGGAGGAGCGCTGGGCCGACGTCCGCGCCGCGCTCGACCAGTTGCGCCCGCTCTCGCTGCAGGCCCTGGTCGCCGTCTACCGGATGACGATGTCCGACGAAGTCGAGACGGCCTTCGGCAAGCAGCTCGAGCGAATGGCCAAACGCAAGGGCTAGGACATTCGGGCTGGGATTCGATCGGCCTCGCCTCCTCCCGACCCCCGCCGAGCAGGCTCACCTCCTGATCCGGTTCGATTGCCGCGACGAGGACCCCGAGCTCAGCCATCGCGTTTGAGGAGGTCGTCGTTCAGTCGGTTTTCCGACCGACCCGCTCGGCTCCGGCGCCACCACGCTCACCTTCTCAAAGTCCTTTCTCGCGACCTTGAAGCAAAACGGGGTCAAGCTCAGCGCCACCACACCCGCCAAGCTGAGGGGGGCCGGCCTCTCCTTGCCGGTCGTAAGCGGCGAACTGGAAGCCGCCAAATCCCGCGCCGCGATCGAAATGGAAGGCTCGTTGATGTTCGCCAGCGCCGGCAAACACGTTGCCTTCACCCACATCGTCCTCGACAGCGCAAAACTGTCGCCCCTTATCGCCAAAGTCGGCGGCGGCCAACTCAAGGTCGCCAGGGCCATCGGGCTCACGACCCATCGCAGCGGTTTCGGCATCGGGGTCAAGGTCAAGGCCTTGAAGCTCTCGGCCAAGGTCGCCGAGCGCCTCGACAAACGCCTTCATCTCCACGTGCTCCTTGAAGGCAACCAACCTCTTGGCACGATCTCAAGCGTAGGCCAGCCCACCAGCGTCGCGGTCAAAGCTGCCGGCAAGGCGACCTTCACCCCCAGCGCCGCAATCCTCGCCAGGTTTAAGTCGCTCTTCATCGACTTAAATCCCGTTTCCCCGGCCCAGCTGTTCGCCGGCCCCTATCTCACCCTGCCGATCATCGGCGGCCCGATCGCGCCCGACGCCTCCTCTGGCACCCTGCGCTGCAGCGGCGACCTAGAATTGCTCCAACAGGGGGGAGGGCAGATCTTCCTCCACGAACTCTGGGCCGAAATTGACGCTGGGGCGGGTTCGGTGGAGATCAACGCCCAGCCCTCTCCGCCCTACCCCGGCAAGCAACCACGCGGACCCTTGACCATCCTCAGCCTTGCCGGCGCTGCGACCTCCTCCAACCCGGGCGCCGAGACGGTCGCGGTCAACGGCGCCTCCCTCGCCCTCAGCCCGAGGGCACCGCCCTCTTTAACGAAGTCTTCGCCGAAGGCAAACCGGTCTTCCTCGCCGGTGACCCCTTCGGCACCCTCTCCTTCACGGCCCAGGGCCAGTAGGTGAAAGCGAGAGTGTGTTCGAAGTATCCGTGCACCTTCCCGTTCTTGGAAAGCTTCGCTGGGAGCCGAAGTCAAAAGAGAGGATCGAGGCGCCCGAATTGCCGGCGCCCAGACTGTCCCTTCCACGGCTATTATCGTAAACAGTAGCTCCGGTTCTGTCGGTCGTGATCGATCGAGGGCGATAGCCGGGTCGGCCTCACCGACGGCGGCCTCACCCCGCCGGCTGGGCTGACGAGGAGGCGCCGCGCGCTTTCCGGCAGCGGGAGTGGGGACTGCCTACCTGAGGAGCAGAGACGCTCTCCTATCACAATCAGGCCAAGCTTCCGCTCGTGTTATTCCACTGCCTCTCTGAGCTTCGGGTTCGCCCCGAACTTCGGCACCATCTTCGCGGGGATCTGCACCGCGGCGTCGATCTGCCGGCTGCCTCTCTCCCGGGCCGCGCGACGGCCGAACACCTGCGGCCTCAGCCGCCCCTGCAGAAAGCTGAACCCGACCAGCGACCAATCTCCCCTTCCCTCACCATGGATGACCGTATAGAGGTCGCCGTGACTCTCGGTCTCGGCCGACTTACGCCGGAAGAAGACGTGGTGGTGGGCAGGCCCGCAGTCGGCCTTGGACCAGGCGGTCCGGTTGTGAGCATCCGGCTGGCTGAAGATCTCGTCCAGCAGGAGCCGGACGTAGCGGCCCACCGATTGATCGCAGACGAGAAAAAGGGCCCCGCTGGGTTTGAGGATACGAGACAGATCCTCGAGCGGGCCTGCGATCCAGTCGAGGTAGATCCCCGCGCCATCTTGGGAGCGCTCCGCCGTGTAATCCACTCTCGCTAGACCCTCGGCCCAAAGCCCCTCGTGCACCCAGCTGGAAAAGAAGGCGGCGTCCAGGTAGACGAGATCAACGCACTCGGCCGGGAAGCTTCGTAGCAACTGAGCGTCTTCTTCGCAGCTCGATTCGGTCTCCATCAAATTCACTACGGCGGCTTCGGCTCCAGCGACCTATTCCTTTTGGGCTGAATGGATCATTGCGGTTCATTCGGTGCAGCGGCCCGGGTCCTGAGGGCAGATGGAAATGAAGGGAAGACAGCAAATCGGCCCCGATCTCAACCGAACTCGAATAGCTGATTCGTACTCCACCCATATACTCGCGACCGAAGCTCGGGTAGGGAAAATCCGCTCAGCTTTTCTTATCCCGTAGGCGGCGGCGTTTTCGATAGAAGGCGTCGCCGTTTGCGCTTGGCGAGGAAGACCGGGCTGATCCGGGGTAATGACCGTGGACTGGCAAGCAGTGCCCAAGCCAATCCATCCAATCAATACACATACACGTTCCTATCTATATATAGAGGTCGTGGCCATCGACTGAATTCTCCGAGCTGATCGTGGCGGTAAGACCCACTGGTCGCATGGAGACAAGCGGCCCTCGACCACTCATCTCTGCTCCTCCCTCTCCAACAACCCCCGCCGAGCCCGCGCCGGTGAGACACTTGAAGAGATCGAGCCACTTCGATGACTGGCCTGACACCCGACATAACAGCGGTTACCGTTGTTCGCCACGGCGTTCTGCGGCTTACTTTCGCCGACGGACTGAGCGGCGAGTTAGAGGTCCTCGACCGCATGCGGGGCCCCGTGTTCGAGCGAGCTCGCACCCGCGAGGGTTTCATCGAAGCTGCTGTTGACCCTCAGACGGGTACCGTGATCTGGCCGGGTGGTGCGGACCTCGCCCCCGACACTCTCTATCACCGTCTTCGTGCCGGCGTGTGGCCAAGTCGCGACATGGTCGCCTGACCGTTTCCTTCACCGCGCCGTCCCAATCACAGAGTCCATCCCCGGGCGAGACCTCGGCCACGACCAACTCCTCATCGCCCACCAGTGCCCGCAGGCGACTCGGGTTGCCTGGTCCGCGCTGACCGCCGCGACGGGGGGGGCTATTATGGCTTTCCGCCGCTGAGGTGCCATTTTCGGCTCAAATCGGCGACCAGCATGGCGGCTGTATCCGTGGCTTCCGCTGGCACTTTGCTGGCACATTGGATCGAAAAGGTCCAGCTGGGTGGAGTCCCGGCCAGCGTGTCCGAGGCACTCTTGCACGTCCCCTGAGGGAGAATTCGCCGCTCACCAGCGTTAGAACGCCATTTCATCGGCGTTGGCCGGCCCTGAGGCGCTGAGCCTTCGTCCATTTCCATACGTCCGGTACTCGCTTTCGGCGGCTGAAGATGCTAAATAGGGGACTTGATGGGACGATTGCCTCGGATTGTGCTTGCGGCAGGTGTCGCTCTGGCGGTCGCCCCGATATCAACCGCTGGGGCGACGATCACGGTCGCCAATACCAACGACAGTGGCGCGGGCTCACTGCGACAGGCGATCGCCGGAGCTTCGCCCGGTGAAACCATCGTCGTGCCGGCCGGCACCTACACCCTGAGCAGCGAAGAGTTGTCGATCGAAAAGGGCCTGACCATCAGCGGGCACGGCTCGAGCGACACGATCCTCCGCTCCGGGGGTGCGTTCCGCGTCTTCGAAGTCAGCGGGGGCGAAGCCGTGACGATCAGCGGCATCACGATCAGAGATGGCGAAGAGGTCGAATCCAACGCTCGAGGGGGCGGTCTGCGCAATTCGGGCAACAACCTGACCCTGCGGGAAGTCGTGGTGACCCACAATCTCGCAAAGGCCGAATCGGGCACTGCATTTGGCGGGGGGCTGGTGAACTCCGGCAGCCTGACCCTGATCGACAGCTCCGTCACGGAAAACATCGCGAATGCGAGCGGGGGAAGCGCCAGCTCGGGGGGCATCGCCGAGGGTGGCGGCATCTCCAACGATTCGGATGCGGAATTGACGATTGACGGCTCGATCATCTCCGCGAACACCACCGAGGCCCGCGGAGCCCCCGGGGGGGAGGCGGAAGGCGGTGGCATCTTCGCCACGATCACCGAGCCGGGCTCCATCTCCGCCAGCACCGTGAGCGGGAACCTCGCCGATGCCTCCGGTGAAGGCGACGCCGGCGGGATAGCGAAGGGCGGGGGTCTCTTGGTCCCTGCGGGCACCACGGCACCCTTGACCAACCTTACGATCGCCGGCAACACGGTGCGCGCCGAGGGAAGCCCGGAGGGGATCGCCGAGGGCGGCGGCCTCTTCACCGAGTTCGAGGGGACGGGTGAAGTCATAGTCGCCAGTGCGACGATCGCGTCCAACTCCATCGATGGGACGGGAAGCGGCATCGACGAAGGCGCCAACCTCTTCACCAGTCTTCCCACGAAAATCGAGAACACGATCGTCAGTGGCGGGCTCGGGCCGGCGGAAAGCGGAAACTGCGCCGGAGAAAAACTCGAATCGCAGGGCTTCAACCTCGATAGCGCGAACGACTGCGGCTTCGACAAATCGGGCGATCAGGTCAGCGTCGATCCCTTGCTGGGGCCGCTGCAGGGAAACGAAGGCCCGGCGCCCACCATGGCGCCGGCCCCCAACAGCCCGGCCGTGGATCACGGCTCGGCCTTCGGCGTTAAATTCGACGAGCGTGGCAAGGCGCGTCCCGTCGACCTGGCCTCGAGCCCGAACGCATCGGCGCCCGGTGCGGACGGCTCCGACATTGGCGCCGTCGAGCTTCAGGGGCCGGCGGCTCAGGGGCCGGCGCTGATCGTGTCGCCCCCGGTCTCGACCCAGAGCATCGTCCCTCCCGATTTCGACACGGCGGTCCTCCTCCCGCCGAAGACCCTCTACCTTCGCCTCAAATGCCCGGCGCGGTTCAAGCCCGGCTGCGTGGGAAATGCGGTTGGGGTGACCGCGAGGGATAGATGCGCCCGGGTTCACGGGCGGCCCAGCTGCACGCACGGAAAGCCGATGACCAGCTCGGTCTCGGCCAAACAGCAGCCGAACCAGTGGAAGGTGGCGGTGCTGGAAGTCAAGCCCCAGTACGTCGCGCAGGTTGGGCAGATGGCTACACAGCCGGACAAGAAGCTCCTCATCGTGCGCCAGCTGATCCACTCGAAACGCTTCAGGAACGGCAAGCCCCAGTCCGTCTTCCACATCTATCGGGTTCGGACCGCGGCCGCCGGCTGAGCGGAGCAGCTGGGCCGCAGGAGAACCCGGCTCTGCGTACACTGCCGGAGGAGGGACTCGAACCCCCGAGACGCGGATCATGACGGCTCGTCAATAGTCCGGCCGGGCTCGCCGTTCCCGCGATCAGGCCCTACGGAGCAAAAACCTTCGCTGTTGACTCCGGTGTAGTCCCGCTGAGTTCGCGCTAGTCCGGACTCACTTTGGACTCACCCTAGGCAGCCCTTCGATTCGATCCGGTGGTCATAGGGACCGACGCCAGTATCGGAAGATCAGGCGGGATGTGCACCCCTACGGACCAGCCCCTGATCTTGGCAGGGCGGCAGGTGGGCGGGGATTGTCTAGCCCCTGCTCCACCAGACCGGGTCAGCGGCGGCAGGGGATCGCGAGGCGTTGAAATGGGCTCAAAGATTTTGACCCGGGGAGATACATGCTCGTTGGGGAGAACTAATCTCTCGCACATCGCGAACCTCGTGGACAAGCTGCGATGCGTGCCCAACGGCGCGGGGCTGAAGTCACCCCGCCTGGTGAGAACGGCGCTGATCCTGCTTCTTCTGCCGGTTCTGGTCATTGGCGCCACTGCGGCACTCGCGCCGAGAGTCTTCTACGACGACTTTCTTCGAAGCTGGGGACCAGGTGAGCACTGAATCGATTCGCAGCTGCCGCGCGCTGTGGGGCAGCGAAGGTTGGCCCTCGAGCTAAAGCCGATTCCATTGGTGGCCCGTCCGATTCGCGCTCTTTCGCCACAGGTGTGGAACGTGCAGATCTCCAATGCCCTCCGCGGCTTCCAAGAATTGTTGCCCGTGTAGCCCAGTCTGGAGCCATAAACTCAGCCCTTCGGGAGGAATGCTCTGCAACCAGGGCTTGACTTCCCGTATACAAGTGGTTCACTTTCCTCGTTCGGCCGGGGAGCGGAGTGAGAGGAGATAGCCCGACCCGCAGGGAGTCGCGTGAGAAGTCGATCTCCGACCAGGGGTCCGCCAACAGGGCGGGCACCGGAAAAAGGGAGCGGCGGGAGGAGCGGAGTGAGGACATCGTCGGCAACGACGTCGGACTTCTTTTCGAGTTGCGCGGTCGCGCGCTGCCGGGTTCTGGCTCCTCGGTCCGGAGTCTCGGCGTGACGCTCCGCCGCTTTGGTATCACGTCGGTGCTCCTCCTCGTCTCCGCGCTCGGTGCCACTGCTCCCCCCGCCCTCGCCACTACCCGCCCCTACACCTCTCAGCTGACCGAATCAGGCGCCGGCTCTCCCCACCACTTCCACAGCCCCGCCGGACTCACCACCGGCTCCTCGGGCAACGCCTGGGTCACCGAAGGCATCGGGCTGAGCCGCGCCATCGGCGCCACTGGCGGTCGGGACGCTAGTTGAATAGCGAACGCCGGCGCAAGAGTGCCTTGTTGGCCTTAGCTTTGGCAGTTGTGCTGTTAGCTGCAGGGATTTCGGCAGCCGAGGCGGAGCTGAGCGCCAGCGGCAACCTCTTCGTGACCTTCAACGGCGGCATCTCGCCGAAGGCGCTGCCGCGTGATTCCCGAGCGCCGATCGCCGTCTGGATGTCGGGCAAGGTGAGGACCCTCTCGGGCGAAAAGCCCCCTGCCCTGAGAAACATCTCGATCTCCATCAATCAGGACGGCAGGCTCGACTCGCGCGGCCTGCCGACCTGCACCAAGCGCCAGCTCGAAGGGGTGACGAGCAGCGGGGCTCTTGAAGCCTGCGCAGATGCTCTGGTCGGCACCGGCCGCTACAGGGCGCGGACGGCCTTCCCCGAACAGCCGACGGAGGCGACCGTCGGCAGGATCCTCGCCTTCAACGCAATCGTGCATGGGCAGCAGGCAATCCTCGGGCAGGTCGTCAGCTTCAAGCCGGTGAACTCCACCAGCGTCATCGTCTTCAACGTCCGCCATCGCGCTGGTACCTACGGGACCGTCCTTTCCGGCGCAGTCCCGGGGGGACTCTCCCGGTACAGCTATCTCAAGCGCATCAGCCTGCGCCTGCATCGCACCTACGCCGCCGCCGGCCGGCTCCACAGCTATCTCTCGGCGCCCTGCGGCGCGCCCAGGGGCCTGAGCCGAGCCTCGTTCCCCTTCGTTCGTGCCTCCCTGTCTTTTGCCGATGGGCGGACCCTGGCGGCGACCCTGATCCGTACCTGCACGGTGAGGGGCTGAGGCTTCTGGCCTCGAGCCGTTCCCGGTGGGGCCTGCGCCTGGGGGCGATCGCCGTCGTCGCATTCCCTCTCGCCGGAACGCCTCCATCTCCCGCTGCCGCCGCGCCGACGTGGTTGCACCCGGCCGACCTCTCCGAAACCGGGCAGAACGCCGAAGCACCCCAGGTCGCCCTCGACGCGGCCGGCGACGCCACCGCCGTCTGGAGTCGCTTCGACGGCTCAAACGCGATCGTCCAGGCGGCCGTTCGACCCGCCGGCGGCGCCTGGAGCCCCCCGGCCGACCTCTCCGAAGCCGGGCAGAACGCCGAAGCACCCCAGGTCGCCGTCAACGCCTCCGGCGAAGCGATCGCCGTCTGGTCGCGGTTCAACGGCGCCAAAACCGGCTCAAACGCGATCGTCCAGGCGGCCGTTCGACCCGCCGGCGGCGCCTGGAGCCCCCCGGCCGACCTCTCCGAAGCCGGGCAGAACGCCGATGCACCCCAGGTCGCCCTCGACGCGGCCGGCGACGCCACCGCCGTCTGGAGTCGCTTCGACGGCTCAAACGCGATCGTCCAGGCGGCCGTTCGACCCGCCGGCGGCGCCTGGAGCCCCCCGGCCGACCTCTCCGAAGCCGGGCAGAACGCCGAAGCACCCCAGGTCGCCGTCAACGCCTCCGGCGAAGCGATCGCCGTCTGGTCGCGGTTCAACGGCGCCAAACCGGCGTCCACTTCGGTCATCCAGGCCACAAGTCGCGCTCCGGGGAGCGGCTGGGAGGCGGCCCTCGACGTCTCGGATCCGAGCCAGGACGCCGAAACGCCGCTGGTGGCCGTCGACTCGATGGGCGCCGCGACGGCGATCTGGTCGCGGTCAAACGGGTCCAATCTCATCGTCCAGGCCGCCGATCGTTCACCCGGCGCCCCCTGGAGCACCCCGATCGACGTCTCGGGTCTCGGCCGCAGCGCCACGGCGCCGCAGTTGGCCATCGACCCGGTCGGCGATGCCGTCGCCGTCTGGTCGCGCGCGAACGGAGGTGGCACGACGGTCGTCCAGGCGGCCTCCCGGGCGGCTGGGGGCACCTGGGAGGCGCCCGTCGAGGTCTCGGCTCCGGGTGGGATCGTGGCGGCCCCACAGGTCGCGATCAACGCGGCCGGGAAGGCCGTCGCAGTCTGGTCCTTCTCCAACGCGACTCCGACCGTCGTATCCGGCTCGACGAGGGCCGTCGGGGGGACCTGGCTGGCGCCCGTCTTAATCTCGGAACTGGGGGTCAACACGAAGGAACCCGGGGTTGCTCTCGACGCTGAGGGCAACGGACTTGCCGTCTGGTCTCTGGAAAACGCCTCCGGGCCGATCATCCAGGCTGCCGGCCTCGACGGCGCCCCGCCGCAACTGCGATCGCTCGCGATTCCCCCGGCGGCGACGATCAGGCAGCCGGCAACCTTCTCGGTCGCTCCGTTCGACGTCTGGTCTTCGCTTGGGCCGGTCACCTGGAGCTTCGACGACGGCTCGACCGCCACAGGAGCGACCGTCACCCACACCTTCTCCAGCCTCGGCGCTCACACCGCGACCGTCGTCACGGGCGACTCGCTCGGCAATCCCGCCAGCGCCGGCGGCACCGTCACCGTTTTCCCGGGCGCGCGTGCGGGACACAACGCCGTCCTCCGGGGGCGGCGGGCGCAGCTGAGGCTGCGATGTCCCAGCCCCGCGGGTTGTGAAGGCAAGCTTCGACTGATCGCCATTGCCCGCTTCGAGCGAGCCGGCCACCCGGTCGGCAGGCGCGTCGCAATCGGCGCGGCGGCGTTCGAGATCCCCGGGCAGGAAGCGATCAGGGTCCCGGTCGGCCTTTCAGCCAGAGGCGTCGCTCTGGTCCGCGGCGCGGCGCGAAAAGGCCTCAAGGCCCAGCTCACGGGCCCCGGGGTCAAGCATCGCCTGGTTGTGCTGCGCGCCCCTCCTGCCGCGGACAGTCCAGCAGGGCACAGCACGTTAGCTTTCTGAAACATTCCGTAGCGCACGGTGACAGGGAAGAGGTACCAGGGCCAGCGCTACTTCGACTAGAGGCTTGATGCGGGTTCGCCCAGCGGGCAGGATCACCGGCCCGAGACAGAGAAAGGGCCTCCAGCCCTGCAACCTCGTGATTGGAGCACGAGATGACAGCATCGCTGGAGACCCTTGTTGTCGCAGTCTACGTGTTCGCGGACTCGCTACCGATCCCTCGCTCGGGCCCGGCGGGCAAGGTCAGCGACCAGGAGATGATCGCCCTCGCGGTCGCTCAGGCGACCCTCGGAATCCCCTCTGATCGTCAGTTCCTCGGCCTGATCGGGCGCCTCTTGCCGGGGTGGTTTCCCCAGCTGCCCGGCCAGTCGCAGTTCAACCGCCGCCCACGGCGGTTGACGCCACAGATCACCGCGGTGCAGATGATGCTCGCCGAGTTGGTCGCCGAAGGCCGGGTCCGACTGGTCGACGGGACCCTGATCGACTGCGCCAACTATCCCGGCTGCGCTGAGCGCAGCGCCTTCGCAGGGCACGCCGCCTACGGTCGCTGTCCCTCCAAGAGCCGTTTCGTGTGGGGGATGAGGCTGGTGCTCTTCTGCGATCCCAGGGGCGTGCCGGTCGGCTATGACCTGGTCGGCCCCAAGACCGGTGAAGAGCGCGAATGCGCGCTGCGACTCGCGGCCGGGCAGGCTGGCGCCCTGCTGTTCGCCGACGGTGGCTTCTGGGGCCGTGAGTACCGCGCCTCGATGGAGGCGGTCGGTGTGGAGCTGGTCACTGCCGATATGCATCGCCTCGGCGAGCGGCCGCCGGGAGAGGTCGCCAAAGCGCGGGTCCGGCTCGTCATCGAGTCGGTCTTCTCGACCCTTAAGCGACAGATGCGCCTGGAAGACCCACCTCGCGAAGACGCCCGGCGGGCTCCTTCAGCGCATCGCGCAGCGGCTGCTGGCGCTGACCCTCGGGATCTATGTGAACACCCTGATCGGCAGGCCGGCGCGGGCACTCGCCGCCTACGACGGGCGGTGAACCCGCATCAAGCCTCTAGGCGCGCCTGTCCCGCCCTTCGTTCGCGACGAGGCAGGCCTCCTCCGTTCCGATGAATGGAGCTACCGCGATGTAGGTGAAGATCGGCACCCCCCTCGGCAGCGACGCCGGCCCCTGTTCGCGAATGTGGCGATAGGCCAACGTGTACTGCCCGCCGCCGATCATCTCCGGCGCGATCCGCGCGGCGTCTCCGCCGCCAGCTCGAAGCCGCGTGCGACCAGCGCCCGCCCCAGAGCCATCGCTTCTGCCCTCCATTCCACCGCCACCGGCCCCGCGGAGAAGAGCTCGACCATCACCAGCCGGGCCAAGGCCGGCCGCGAGGCGAGGAAGCTAAGGACACGCCCCGTCAGCCAGTCCGCATACCGGTCGGCCAGTCGGGGTGCCCGTTCCAACCGGTGGCACCGCCACCACGTACATCTGCGCCCGGGCGCTGTCGATCAGCGCCTATAAGAGACATACACTGTTGTTGCCGAAGACGTCGTAGAGCGTGGTGGCGGACATCTTGCCCCGTCGGATCACGTCGTCGACAGTGGTCCGCCGGTAGCCGTGCTCGGCGACCTCGATCGCGAAGGCCCGGATCACTCGCTCGGCGTTGTCGTGCGCCTCGAGACCTTCCTCCCGGGGTCCCGAGATCCATCCGACGATCTGGCGGCGGCTCGGACGGTGGGCGGTGAGGAGCGGATCAAGCTCCGGCTGGGCGTCGAGCAGCCCCGGCAGCTCGGCCTCGCGACCCTGCCGCAGTCGCGCCGATGCAACTTCCCGCATCGCGCCGAAGATGTGCGCCCTGATCAGGTCATCCGGCATTCCCGCCCGCTTAGGGAACTGTTCCAGCGTTTGCTTCGCCAGCCATTCGAATCCAGACATCGCGTTCTCGATCAATTCCAGCGGGTGGGGGCCGGCCGCGTCGGACTCGATCAGCGCCATCCGCGCCGCGCCCGGCTGCGCCGCCACCATCACCGCGAAGGAGTCGAAACCCTGCTCCGCCAGCTGCCTCCCAGCTCTCGTTCGCAGCGGACAGGAGGAGGAGCGCCGCGCTCATACCCCACCTGCGCGGCGTAGCCAATCGCGGCCCGGATCATCGCTTCCAGCGCGGCGATGAAGCACTCGTGCTTGTCCTTGAACAGTTCGTAGAAGGAGCGGCTCGAGACTTAAGAGATCCGCGCCAGGTCAATCCACGTGGTCGCCTGAGTAGCCCTTTTGAGGCACGGCTCCCGACCAACGCCGCAAACAGTCGCTCGCCTTGGTTTCAGGGCGACCTCCGCGCGGGGTACACCCCTCGGGCCGCAACCTGCGGTCCCGCAACAAATCCGAGTCCCCCCACGGCGTAGCGACCATCCCGCAGCGAGAGGCTAGTCCGCTCGGTACTCTCCCCGTCCGGTCCTTTTTACAGATACGTAGTAGTTTTATCTTTCTCCCTGCCCCAGCAAAACATACAACAAATGTATAGGTATTTTTATATCTACGCCAAGCCCAATCGGGCCCCCAGCGCCAATTCGGACGCGGCAACGCGGTAGTGTTCTTGTAGGTGCTGAGGTTTGTCTTTTTCGGTTGGCAGTGGGCAACGTCACGCCGCTGGTAGGCGCCGTCGTCTCACTGCGGTACCCCGGCGTCGCGCTCACCCACTCCACACGCCCCGGCCCCCATCACCACTCTCGCCGTCAGGCGCAGACCTGCTCGGCCCCCACGTATGGTGCCAGTGCCAGATAGGTGCAGAGCGGCGCCAGCCCGGGCAGCGCTCCGGCGCCGCCGGCACGGATTGACCACCTTCCCAGGGTGTCGAAGCCCCGGCGATCAGCTCTGCGGTGATCGGCTCCGCCTCCGCGCTGTCCGCCGGCCCTTCCTTGATCAGTCTCTCCAACGGCTCCAGGTAGCCGACCCGCCGCTGGAGCGCCGCCGGCCCCGCGACGTAGGCTTCCTCGAGCATCACGCGGGCCAGGGCAGGGCGCGAGGCGAGGAAGTTGAAGAGCGCCCCGATTGCCGCCCGCACCGAGCTCGACCAGTCCGGCGATCGCCGGACAGCGGTGGTCATCGCGGCTCCCATCTGCGCCCCGGCGGAGTCGATCGCTGCCCGCATCACCTCCTCCTTGCCGGCGAAGACCGAGTACAGCGTGGTGGCGGACATCTTGCCCCGCGCGAGGATGTTCGCGACAGTCGTGTCCTTGTAGCCGCGCTCGGCGACCTCGATCGCCAGAGCACGAATCACCCGCTCGGCGTTGTCGTGCGCCTCGAGGCCTTCCGCGCTCACCGCGGCGGCCCGGCCCACCAAGCGCAGGGGCTCCGGCGGCGGGCGATGGTGCCGATCAGGTCCCAGAGGCATCGATCAGGTCCGGCAGCTCGTCCTCCTCGCCGGCCAGGAGCGGCATGCGGACGATCTCCTCGATCGCCCCGGTGTAGGCGCCGATCATCTCCACCGGCATCTCGGCACGCTCGGGGGACTGCGCCGCCAGATGTTGTGCCAGCGTTTCGAAGCCCGCGATCGCCGCTTCCAGCGGCGCCGCCACCTCGGGGCCCGCCCGAACCCCTGACCAGGACCAGCCGCGCCGCGGCCGGCTGCACCACCACCATTTCCGCGAACGCGTGCGAGCCGGCGCGGGCGCGCTCTTCCCAACCGCCCAGCTCGGGGTGGTTGCCGACCTGGGTCGCCAGCGCCGCGGCCAGCCCGATCACGGTCTGCAGCGTCGCCTCAAAGATCGCCTGCTTGCTGTCGTACAGCTGGTAGAAGGCTGCGGCTGGAGACGCCCGAGACTCGGCCAGGTCGTTCAGCGTGGTCAGCACGTAGCCCTTCTCCGAGACCAGCGCGATCATCGCCCCGAAGAGGCGCTCGCGCTGGTTCTGCTCGACCTCGAGCGCGCCCGGCCGGGGCCCGGCCGCAGCCTTCGCTCCCGCAGCGAATCCGAGTCCCCCCAGGGCGTCATCACCATTGCGGCGAGCCAGACTAGCCCTCCGGATAGGCGCTGGTTTCCCTCCCATTTTCAGATACGCAACGGTTTCCCTTTGGCTATCTTCATGGCCCATTCGCCCCATAAACAAGCGAAAAACCAGAGGCCTCGAGTACCCAAAATCACAAGCCCCTTGACAGCAATAGACTCTGTGGTGTAACTTTGTGGCGCTCACCAGGGAGGTGAGACGGGGGTGGGACTTCCCGTAAACCCGGAAATCGGCTGGGCTACGCGGCTCGGATGGGCAACAGCCCTTCTCCGCACGGCGCAGAGGGACTAACGGGGAGCAGTTCATTGAAGCAAACGTCAACGGGGTTGGGGGCTACGCGTTTGCAGTCGCGAGTGTTCGCTCCCGAGCGCGCTGGGGTATCGCGCCGCTCGATCGCCACCCTCGCCTTGTGCCTCATGGTCGGAATCCTGACGCTCGGCGCAGGGTCGGCATCCGCTGCCTATCTGCATGCGGGCGCGCCGAGCGAAGAATTCGGCCCGGACGGAACCTCTTCGTCGTTCTTCGGGATATACGCCAGCAGCCTCGCCATCGACCAGGCCAATCAGAAGCTCTACCTGCTCGACGAAGAAGAAGCGATAAGGGGCGAACCGCTCCACATCTACGGATTTGACCTGTCCAACTCGAACGCGCCGCTTGGCGGTAACTTTCCGCTCCGGGTGCCCAACGGGGGTGGCAACAACGTCACCAGAGAGGTCGTCGTTGACAACTCCAACGGCCCCAACGCGGGCAACATCTACTACCTTGCGATTGCCGAACGGGGTAATGGCAACTCCCAGCTCTACGGCTTCAAGTCGAACGGGCAGGCTCTGGGCGGCGAATTCCCGGTCGAAATCCCCGCCCGCCAGTGCTTTGGGGTGGCCGTCGACTCCGAAGGTTATGTGTGGGTGGCCGATCGAGTCTCGAGCACCCTCCTCGAGTATGGACCCGACGGCCTCCCGACAGGGAAGAAAATCCCGGTCTCCGGCATCGGTGACCCCTGCTCCTTCGCCTTCAACACAAACAACGATGACGCATATGTAGCCGGCCGCAACCCCTCCAATGGCAACGAAGGGCGCCTGTGGCGCTACAGCGCAGCCAGCGACTATCACTCGATCCTCGAACTTCCACCGGGTGGGCCACTCTTTGATTCCAGCCACGAAGTTCTCTACCTGGGTCGTTCGGCGTACAACGCCGACGGCGAACCGATTGAGACAGTCGGCGAAGGTGCGGATCGGGAAGGTGGCGTCGCGGTGGACGAATCGACCGGGGCCTTCTACTCCGTAGGGGGCGCATACAACTACGGCCTCGAACGCTTCGAACTGCGAGTCCGCACATTCCCGCCATCGGGAATCATCCCCGATGTCAAAACGGAAGGCGTCAGTGGATCGACGGTTCACGCGACCATTGATCCGGCAGGAGGCGGCAACGTCACCGGCTGCACATTCGAATTCGGGACCAGCATGAGCTACGGCAGCTCGGTTCCCTGCGAACCACCGACCGAATATTCCGGCGTCGCGGCGGTGAGCGCCGAATTGCCGGGCCTGAGCCCCGAGGTTCAATATCACTATCGGGTCAAAGCGGAAAACGCGACGGGAACCAACATCGGCGTGGATCAGACCTTTGTCCCGCACCACGTGCAGGACCTCGCAACCGATCCTGCCACCAACCTCGGAAAGCAGCAGCAACGCTCAATGCAAGTTACGTCGGCAACGGCCAGGACACGCACTACTACTTCGAATGGGGCCTGAGCACCGCCTACGGGAATCAACAGCTCCGGCGCCGGGTGACGACAACGGATCCGGAGCCGGGTCGCAGAGCGTGTTTACGACGATCAGCGGCCTGGAACCTGCGTGACCTACCACTACCGGGTCGTCGCGGAAAACGCGGGAGGCACCAGCGCCGCTGCGGAGCGGACCTTTTCCACCCTTCCGGCCGTGGCGGACCTGACCGCTTCGCTGACCAACCTGCGCGGGAACAGTGCGACCCTGACCGGGACATGGACCGGGGACAGCACCGACACTGATTACTATTTCGAATGGGGCGCAACCGAAACTTACGGGCAGGTCACCGCGGTACCGCCGGGTGAAGACAAGGGTTCGGGACCGGTGCGCAGCATGTCGAAGCGAGTCTCACTGGGCTCCTGCCGAAGTCCTACTATCACTATCGCTTGGTGGCGGCGAATTCATCCGGAAGCACCGCGACGCCGGATAGGATCTTCCGAACCCCGCAGCTTCCCGCGGTCGACTACAAGCCTGTGCTCAAACTGGCGACGGACTCGGCGGAACTCAGAGGGACCATCAACCCGCAGGAAACGGGATCGACAACCTATCACTTCGAATACGGTCTGACCACGGGCTACGGAGCGAGTACCCCTGAGAGCGTGCCCGTGGGCGCCGACATCGCCGTATACCCGGCGGGTGCAGAAATCGAAGGCCTGTCTCCCGGGACGACCTACCACTACCGCATCGTCGCCTCCAGCCCGACCGGTGTCATCTTCGGGGCGGATAAGACGTTCACCACGGTGCCGAACTCACCGACGGTGACGGAGACCTCGGCATCGGCGATAAGCGCAGATCAGGCAACCCTGGCCACTGCGGTCATGCCGGGATTCGGGCAGACCGTCGTCTATTTCCAGTACGGAATCGAACCGTCATATGGCTCCAGCACGATCCCTGGCGCGCCGCTGCCAGAAGACGACGTCGATCACCCGGTGAGTAGCATCGTTACCGGCTTGGAGCCTCATGCGACCTACCACTACCGCGTGGTCGCCGTGAACTTCGCCGGCGTCAGCTACGGACCCGACCAGACCTTTACTACTCAGGGCCCGCCCAAAGTGTTGATTGGCAGCCCGTCGGACGTGTCCCGCACCTCGGCCACGATCTCGGGAAGTATCGAGCCGAGCCTCAGCCAGACGACATATCACTTCGAATACGGACCCGCGGAAGCCTACGATTCCAACACAGCTGCAAGCGGTCCCCTGGCAGCTGACGACAACCTCCACAGTGCCTCGGCCGACCTCACCGGTCTCCAGCCCGGCACGACCTACCACTACCGCCTGGTCGCGTCGAACGAGGTCGGCACCGCGGTGAGTCCCGACCAGATGTTCACGACCGCGCCAGCCGAAATCGCGCCACCCCTCCCGCCGACTCCGTCCTGCCACAAGGGCCAGGTCCTGCGGCACAGGAAATGCCTGCGGAAACCCCACAAAAAGCATCACCGCAAGCCCCATGCCCACAAGCATCACGGGAGGGGGCGCTAAATGTCCTTCGGCAAGCTCCGCAAGCCGGCCGTCTGCGCCGCGGCCGTCCTTCTGCAGACCTGCGTGGCGTTCGCCTCCGGAGCGCCGGCCGCGCAGGCCGCCTACGTCCATCAGTACGAATCAACATTTCCGGTTGCCGGTCAGCCGATGGGCCTTGCTGTCGACGACAGCAGCGGAAGCGTCTATGCCCTGACCACGGCCGGCTCTTTGGAGAAATTCGACGCCACCGGTCAGCCCTCCAACTTTTCGTCCCTCGGGTCCAACACGATCACCCTCCCGTGCGAAGAAGAATGTCGAGAGGTCGCTGTGGACAACTCAGGCGGCCCGAACCAGGGCGTGATCTACGTCGGGCAGAGTTACGAACCGGAATGGGGTGTCAAAGTCTTCCTCCCGTCCGGCGCAGAAGCAAAGCCGATCACGAATTACACCGAAACGTACTCTCCCCCGTGCGGCGTCGCGGTAGACAGCCATGGAAGCATCTACGTGACTCACAATTACGGGGAAGAAAACGCCCGAATCGACAAGTACGAACCGCTCGACTGGTCGTCGCACCTCAACCAGACCCCCCATATCGCCAGCACCCTGTTGGCAGATTTCTTCAACCCCTGCCGCACGGCGGTCGACTCTAACGGGGATGCGTACGTCCAAGTCGGCTCAGGTTCCGAAGCCAGGAACAAACTGCATCGCTTTTCCTTTGAAGCGTTCGGCGAACCGAACCTTGGAGTGCCGGGGAAAACCTCGACGATCCTGGATCCCCACAGCACGTACGCTGCGATCGATGTAGAAAACGACGACCTCTACTCCGACCGTGAAACCGAAATCGCGCGGTTCGACTCGACCGGGGCGCTGGTAGAAACCTTCACGAGCGCCCACACGACCAGCTCGCACGGCGTCGCGATCAATGGCGACACCAAGACCGTTTACGCAAGCAACGAGGAAACGGGCGACGTATCGATCTACAAGAAGGCCCTCAGCCCGGAAATCAATCACCTGCGAGCCGTTACGGGGCCCGAAACGGTGACGTTCAGCGCAGAAGTCGATCCGGCCGGGGCGGGGGAAGTGGTCGGCTGCACCTTCGAATACAGTCTGGAAGGCGAATCGACGTACACGTCGGTGCCCTGCGATCAGGCGACGCCCTACCAGACGGCCACGGAAGTCACCGCCACCGTCAACGGCCTCACCAACGGCGCGACCTACCAGTACCGTTTGACGGCCACCAACGCCCAGGCTGCCGGCTCCAGCTCGGCTCGCACGTTCGTAATCAAACCGCCGGGCCTCGAAGGCGTCTATTCGTCGAAACTCGGGGAAACGACCGCCACCCTCGACGCCCGGGTCAACTCGTTCGGAGCGCCCATCGAATACTTCTTCGAATATGGTCCCACGGCTCAGTACGGGAGCGTCGCACCTGTTCTGCCCGGCGAGATCGTCGGCGGCGAAGGGCCGACGGTCGTCACCGCCGACCTGACCGGGCTGCAGCAGCACACGACCTATCACTTCCGGGCCGTGGTTCACACCGAGCTCGGTACGGTCACCAGCGACGACCAGACCTTCAACTTCTTCCCGCCGCAATGTCCGAACTCGCTCGTTCGCCAGCAGACGGGGGGCGATTTCCTTCCGGACTGCCGCGCCTACGAGCTAGTCACGCCGGGCAATCAGGGAAACATCATCATCAACCCGGGCATCCTGACTCCATCCTCGGCATATGCGACCGATCCCGCGAGATTCTCATTCGCCGGTTACGCAGGGGGAATCACCGGAACCGAACCCGTGGATGGACTAGGACCGGATACCTATGTCTCCACAAGGACGAACCTCGGCTGGGTTACAACGCTTCCAGCCATTAAGGGAAACGAAGGCTCGACCATCGGGGGTGTCTCGGGAGCGGTCGGAGATGTCGGTCTCGACAAATTCTTCGATTTCAGTGGCCTCGCTCAGTTCGGCCCGCTTGGCCAAGCAATCCGTGAAGTAAACCTCCCCTTTACATGGAGCGCGGATGGCAGCTTCCTGGGTCGGTGGCCCCCGGTGGGCTCTGCGATTCCGCATGCAGAATTCACCAACGGGTTCTTTCAGCCATCACCTGACTTCAGTCACCTTGCGTTCAGCTCGAGCAACGTGCGGTTTGCGCCCGGTGGCCTTCTCAGCGCACCCGGATCGGCTTACGACTACGACACAAACGCTGGCACGATTCAGGTTATCTCCAAACTACCGAACGGCGATGACATTCCGCAGGAAGCGTCGATTGCGAGCTGGCCGGGGGAAGAACGAGAAAGAGAACGGTTCGAACAGAACGAGGTAATCATGTTTCCGGGTATCGCTAACCCCGACAGCGTGGACTACCCCGACACAACCAAAAACCCGGCCAAGGTCAATCCCGGAATATCCACAGACGGCTCGCGGATCCTGATGTCCGTGTCAAGCGAACCCTATGAACACTTCACATCCTATGAACACCTGCCGTCCGTCCACCTTTACATGCGCGTGAATGACGCCGTGACATACGACGTCTCCAAGGGCGCTGGTGCCCAGTACATCGGGATGACGGCGAACGGCTCAAAGGTCTTCTTCATCTCCAAAGAACAGCTGACGCCCGACGATCACGATACAAGCGCGGATCTGTACATGTGGAGTCTCGCCACCGATCAGCTCACGAGACTCTCATCCGGCAGCGGGGGAACCGGTGACACGGACGCCTGTAACGCAAGTTGGACCAGCCAGTGTGACGTACAAGCGATCAAGATCAATGGAATGATTACGGATACGTCGATCGGGTCGGAAGATGGAAGCATTTACTTCTACTCACCCGAGCAGCTCGACGGTGAAAAGGGCGTGGCGGGTGGGCAAAATATCTATCTCTACCGCGCCGGTGCGATCCACTTCGTGGCGACGGCCGAGGCGTCGCGGATGGACGTATCGCCCGATGGCGCGCATATGGCGTTCGTGACAAACAACCGTCTAACGTCGTACGACAACAAAGAATTCGGAGAGATGTACTCCTATGAACCGGCGACCGACAAGCTGATCTGCGTGTCCTGCAATCCGACGGGAGAACCGCCGACCGGAAACGCTGAAGGCTCGGTCAAGACCGGACTGTTCATGTCGAATGACGGGCGCACCTTTTTCTACACTCCCGACGCGCTCGTCCCCAAGGATACGAACAAGCTGCACGACGTCTACGAGTATGCCGACGGGCGGCCGCAGCTGATCACGACGGGGACGGGCTCTCACGACCACACTCTCAACCAGTCCGGTGGTACGAGGTCGCGGGCGGGATTCGAGGGCGTCAGTGCGGATGGGGTCAACGTCTATTTCGCCACCTACGAGACTCTTGTGCCGTCGGATGAAAACGGTGAGTTCGTCAAGCTCTACGACGCACGCTCGAACGGAGGGTTTCCGATCACCTCGCCGGCGCAGCCGTGCGTGGCGGCTGACGAGTGCCACGGTCCGGGAAGTTCCCCAGCGCCGGCGACGGGCATCATCAGCAATGGCGAACTCGGCTCAGGCGGCAACTTCGAAAATCGTAGTCGGCGAGCGACTCCCCATAAGGGCAAGAGGGGACGCCATAAGAGTGGGAGACGCCACCAAAAGGGGCAACATCGTCGGCATAACCAAAGGCGCAAAGATGCTTAAGAGGAGCAAAGGGTTGGCCTCGGTCTTGGGACACTTGAAAAGAGCCGGTGTCGCCGTGGTCGCCGCCGCTGCAGTGTCCGTGGTGGGGGTCAGCCCTGCATGGGCGGGTTCGCCGGTCCAGCAGTTCTCAGTCACTCCCTCGACCACGCAGGCCGGAGGGCATCCGGACCTCACGACGGTCGTGTCAGTCGAAACCGCGAGTGAACAGACCCTCCCCCTCGATTCCTGCAACTGCCAGGATCCCAAGGACATTTCGGTTCACCTTCCTCCGGGTGTGATCGGTGTCCCCGACGCAATGCCGAAGTGCTCGGATGCGGAATTCGGCAGCATCCATTGCTCGCCGGATTCGCAGGTTGGGGTCCTCGAAGTGCTTGTTGGGGGCGAAGAAATCACGGAAGAAAAAAATCTACTCGGCGAAATACCGGTATATAACCTCGTCCCTCACCCCGGTGATCCTGCTCTCCTTGGAGCGAATCTCACCCTTCTCAACTCACCGATCTATTTTGTCTTCAGTCCGCGGACCGGGGGCGATTACGGGCTCGATGAGCACACTGAAAACATCGCACACCCTGCGGCCGCTCTTCATATCGCCCACCTGGAAATCTGGGGGGTGCCCGCCGATCCCATTCATCGGGAACAGCGGCAGCCGCGCGGATGCAACCAACTTACGCGTGAACATTGCCTCCCAGGAGCGATTGCAACGACGCCGCTTGTGCCTTTCACGATCAATCCCACAACCTGTGGGGAAGAACTCGCGAGCTCGGTTGATGTCCTCTCCTATGACCGTGAATTCACGCACGGTATGACCACATTTCCTGCGACTACCGGGTGCGACCAACTAAGCTTCAACCCCAGTCTCTTCGCCGAGCCGACGGCCTCCGCGACCGATTCCGCCTCGGGCATCGAGATCCACCTCCAGGTCCCGCAGGACCTCAGCCCAGCGACGCCGTCGCCCTCGGAGATCCGCATGACGACGGTGACGCTGCCCGAAGGGCTTTCGATCAACGCCAACGCCGCCGACGGCAAGGAAGCCTGCTCTGACGCTCAGGCCCGGTTCGGCACTGAAGAAGAAGCGCACTGCCCGGAAAACTCGAAGATCGGGACGCTGTCCATCTCGACGCCGACGCTCCCCGGTCCGCTTCCTGGATTTGTGTATCTCGGCGAACCGAAGCCGGGGGAACGCTACCGCCTGGTCCTCGTCGCTAATGGATTCAACGTGCACGTGAAGCTGCCGGGAAGCGTCAGTCCGGATCCGACAACGGGTCAGCTGACCGTGTCCTTCCGAGACCTGCCGCAATTTCCCTTCTCCGATTTCAACATGCACTTCTTCGGCGCCGAGCGCGGGACCCTCGCCACTCCGACGAACTGCGGGACCTATCCGGTCGACAGCACCTTCACGCCGTGGGACTCACTGCTTCCCGAACAGACCTCGGTGCAGTACTTCCTCCTGAACACCGGTCCCGAAGGCGGTCCCTGCCCGTCGGGTCCGCGGACTTTCAATCCCTCGTTCGAAGCGGGAGTCACCGACAAGACTGCCGGCAAGCACGCGCCATTCGTCCTCAAGCTGACCCGCGCGGACGGCGACCAGAACCTCAGCGCCCTTAACGTGACCACGCCTCCGGGGTTCTCCGCGGACCTCAGCGGGATCCCCTACTGCCCCGAGGCGGCGATCGCCCAGCTCGAAGACTCGAGCTACTCGGGCCTCGCCGAGCAGGTCTCCTCGGCCTGCCCGGCCGCCAGCCAGGTTGGCACCGTGATCGCCTCCGCGGGGGCCGGCACTCATCCGCTCAACGTCAGCGGAAAGGCATACCTCGCCGGGCCATACAAGGGGGCACCTCTCAGCTTCGAGGTCGTGATCCCGGCCGTCTCCGGCCCCTACGACCTCGGCAACGTCGCGGTTCGGAGCGCCGTCCACATCAATCCCACGACTGCCCAGGTCACCGCCACATCCGACCCGTTCCCGCAGATCATCGGCGGCATCCCGTTGCGCACCCGCTCGATCCAGTTACAGCTCGATCGGCAGGACTTCGCTCTAAACCCGACAAATTGCAATCCGTTCGCGGTCGCCGCGACCGTTTTCGGCGACCGAGGCGCCCAGGCGACCCGGTCGACCCCCTTCCAGGTCTCCAACTGCAGGGACCTCGCTTACGGGCCGAAGCTAAAGCTGCACCTCACCGGCGGTTTGAACCGGCTCGGCCACCCAGCGATCCATGCGCGGTTCACGGCGCGCCCGGGCGAAGCGAACAGCCAGACCGTCTCGCTGAGCATGCCCGAAGGCGAGCTGCTCGACAACGGCCACATCGGCGACGTCTGCACCAGGGTCCAGTTCGCCAAAGAAGCCTGCCCGTCGGATTCCGTCATCGGTGTCGCCGAAGCGACCACGCCGCTCCTCGGCCAGCCGCTGAGCGGCAAGGTCTACCTGCGATCCTCCCCCCGAGGTCTGCCGAACGTCGTCGCCGACCTCAGGGGCCAGATCGACATCGAACTCGTCGGTCGGGTCGACACCGTCGATGGCGGGCGGCTGCGCACCACCTTCGAAGAAATTCCCGACGCCCCGGTGAGCAGCTTCGCGCTCAACCTCGCGGGCGGCGAAAAGGGCCTGTTGCAGAACGAGGAATCGCTCTGCGGCAAACCCAAGCCCGCGATTGCGCGGATGACCGGCCAGAACGGCAAGAAGGCGTCATCCAAGGTGTCGCTCAACCCGGCCTGCGGAAAAGCCAGGCACAAGCGCCACCTCGGCACTGGCCACCGACGTTCCCGTGCGGTCGAAAAGGGGGCCTAGCCGATGTCGACCACAGTCAGCAGGATGCTCGAACGCCGGACCTTCTCGCGACGCCGTGGCTCTCTATTCGCGATCGCCTGCACAATGGCCGCGGCACTAGCCGTATCGGTCCCCGTGGCCTCGGCGCGGCACGCCGCCACCCACGTCTACGCCTCGAGCTTCCAGTCTCCCTACGGCATTCCCGCCGGCGAAAGGGGACTTGCCTCGATCGCGGTCGACGAAGAAACCGGCGCCGTCTACCTGGAGAACAGGGCGAACGGAATCCCGCTGGAAAAGTACTCCGCTGACGGAGTGCCGACCCCCTTCACGGCTCCGGAGGCCGGCGCCTCGAACACGATCAGCACCCCCGGCGGCGGCGGCTACAGGCATCCCGAGGTCGAGGTGGACAACTCCGGCAACCCGGCCACCGTCGGCCGCATCTACGTGATCAGCGAAAACCCAGGGGTGGAAGGCTTTTTGTCTAGCGGCCACCGCATCGGCGGCCACTTCCCCTTCGCCGGCAGCGCCAGAGATCTCGCGATCGAATCGGGGACGGGGAACCTCTGGGTGCTTTTCAACTTTGGCAGCACCTCCACCCTGTCTGAGTACTCCCCTGAAGGGGAGTCGCTCGGCCCTAGCGTGGAAATCGCGGGATACGGCTTCACCAAGGTGGCGATGGACTCTCACGGGACCTTCTACCTGACCCCCGAATATGGGCCCAGCTACAAGTTCTATCTTCCGAGCGAACGGCTCGAACCGTTCACCGAAGGCCGGGATATCGCAGTCGATCCCCAGACGGACGACGCGTACGTCCTGCGCAACACTCTGGAAGCGCAGATCGCGCAGTTCGGCGACGGGGGTGGCCTGCTGTTCGAATTTGGCGTTCCCCCTACGAACTACAACGGAATCCCGGCGGTGGCTATCAACGGCACCAACGGGAAGGCCTACCGTGGCATGAATGGGACGGTCGACATCTTCAACCCGGGGGCGACGGTCACCCTTCCGGACGCGAACACGAATCCGCCGACGAGCTTCCAGGCCACCAGCGTGACGCTGCACGGCACCGTCAACGCAGACGGGGAACCGACCACCGATTGCTACTTCGAATGGGGGACGGGCACGTCCTACGGAAGCAAAGCGCCGTGCGCCGAGGGGGGTACGTTCTCCGGCACTGCGGACCAGCAGGTCAGCGCTGATCTGGAAGGCCTCACCAAGGGTACCGTCTACCACTACCGTGTGGTCGCCGTCAATCCGAATGGCACGATCGGTGGCCTCGACGAATCGTTCACACCCTCGGCACCTCCGACGTTCAGCGACGAGCACGTCTCCGACGTCCATTCTGACAGCGTCGTTCTGCGCGGCTCCGTGGATCCGGAAGGGGCGACGACGCATTATCACTTCGAATACGGGACCGCCGACTGCGCGTCGAGCAGCTGCGCTTCGACGCCCGTCGAAGTCGCCTTGCTGGGGATCGCGCCGCAGCCGATGAGCATCAAGGTCACCGGGCTGCAGCCGAATACGACCTACCACTACCGATTGGTTGCCGAAAACCAGACCGGGCCGTCGGTGGGCTTCGATCACACGTTCACAACCTTCCCCCTGACGGCGATCCTCAAGGACCCGTGTGCCAATGCCCATGTGCGCCAGCAGACGGGCGCCGCGCTCTTGCTGGACTGTCGTGCCTACGAGCTCGCCTCGGCTATCGACGCGGGTGGTTACGACGTTGAGTCGGTGCTGGTACCCGGCCAGGAGCCGTTCGATGGGTACCCCGAGGCGGGCAACCCATCGAAGATCCTCTACGCGGTCCACGACGGCGCGGTCCCCGGCGCCGGCAACCCGCCGAACCGTGGCCTAGACACCTACGTTGCCTCCCGAGGCTCCGAAGGCTGGACCACGAAATACGTTGGGGTTCCCTCCGACGATCCCTTTGCGACCCACTCGTTCGCTTCCGGCCTGCTGGAAGCGGACCAGGGCCTCGATGCCTTCGCCTACGGCGGCGAAGGGATCTGCGAACCGTGCTTCCAAGACGGCTCGACCAACATCCCACTGCGCCTCCCGAACGGCGAACTCGTCGAGGGGATCGCCGGCTCGCAGAGTCCTGAACCGGCTGAACCGGCGGGCCATATCGGCAAGTACTTCTCAGCGGACGGCACTCACTTCGTCTTCGGGACAACGACACAGCTCGAGCCGGACGGAAACGACAACGGCGATGTGACGATCTACGAGAGAAATCTCGGCGGCGGCACCGAAGTGGTCGCGACCCTGCCCGGCGGAGAGACGATGACCGGGTCGGGCACCGGCGAGCTCGACCTGTCGAGCGACGGTTCTCGCGTCCTCGTCGGCCAGCGAGTGTCGACCGACGCCGACGGCAACGAATACTGGAAGCTCTACATGCACATCGCGGGATCGACCCACTCGATCGACCTGACGCCCGGTACGACCCATGGCGTCCTCTTCGCAGGCATGACGGAAGACGGAAGCAGGGTCTTCTTTTCGACAAAGGACCGACTGCTTCCCGAAGATACCGACAACAGCAGCGATATCTATGAGGCTGAAGTAGACGCCAACGGAACCCTGCACCTGAGTCTCGTGTCGGTCGGCGAAGGGGGTCCGAGCAACGGTGACGCCTGTAGCCCTCCCGGCGAATGGAACAACGTCTCAGGCGGGCCGGACTGTAGCGCCGTTGCCTTCGCGGGAGGCGCCGGCGTTGCTGCGGAAACCGGAACATTCTATTTTCTCTCGCCCGAGAAGCTGGATATGTCCAATCCGGAACACCTGCCTGTTCAGAACCAGGCGAACCTATATGTGGTGAAGCCCGGCAGGTCTCCTCATTTCGTGGCGACCATCGACTCCAGCATAGGCAAGCCCCCACCACAGGCAGCGCAGCACCATCTGGCTTCAGCTGGCTTCGTCGGCGGACTTGGTCAGCCTGAAGCCATGACCATCGATCAGGCAAATCATGACCTCTACGTCAATGGGATTGGCGGCGGCGGGAAGGTTTATCGCTTCAATGCAAGTGGAGGAAGTGGTACCCCCGATAACTTCACCGCCGGCCCCAGCCCCGGAACAAACACGATTACTGGACTCGGGTTTGCTGGGGGAGGTACGGAAACACAGATAGCCGTTGACAACTCAGGTGGTGAACTTAGTGGCGACATGTATGTTGCCAACTACGGAGCCCCGATACAGATATTTGCCCCCGACGGCTCGAGCCTCGGTTCGATTTCGGCACCGGAGGCATGCGGCGTCGCTGTTGGGGAAGATGGGTCAGTGTATGTTGGGTCATACGAAGAAGCGATTTACAAGTACACGCCAAACTCGCCAACTCTGCCGCTGAGTGCGGGTGACTATGAAAAAACGGGAATTCAAACGAGCGGAGTAGCGACGTGCAATGTGGCCGTCGATGATGCGGGACATGTCTACGCTTCGAACTGGAGCGAAGGACCGGTAGAGCGCTACGACCTCTCTGAATTCGCCGCTGGGACACCCTCCGTGAACGGGGCGATTGTCGATGAACACAGCACGGCGATCGCGGGGGATCCGATCTCCCACAATGTCTTTGTTGATGAGGGAGATCGGATTTCAGAGTTTGAACCCAACGGTGACCTTGTGGAGACGTTTGGTGAAGGGGATATCGGCAAATCGCGAGGTGTTGCCGTCGACGGAGCATCGGGTCGTGTGTTCGCGGCCAACGGATCCAACGTGGTGGAGTTCGAAGCCGTTGTTCCCCCGTACCATCCGATCGATAATCCGGCGATTGCCCACGCTATTGGGCAGGCCGCGACGCATACCTACGGGGATTTCCAGGTCACCGCAGACGGGCGTTATGCGGCATTCGCATCGGTCGAGCCGTTAACCGGCTACGACAACGGAGGCTATTCCGAGGTGTTCCGCTATGACGCGGAAGATGGGTCGACGGTCTGCGCGTCGTGCAATCCGACCAACGCGCGCGCCGTGGGCTCCTCGACGCTGCCCAGGGTTGGGCTGGGGCTTGCGGAAAGGGGGGCCGTCTTCTTCGATTCCGCCGATTCCATTGCTCCGCGTGACCTCGATCAACACGTCGACGCCTACGAGTACGAGGACGGCAATATCCAGCTGATCTCCACCGGCGCCAGTCCCTTCGACTCGCGGATGCTCGGCATCAGCGAGGACGGGACGGACGCGTACTTCTTCACCCGCGACGCCCTCGTGCCACAGGACGAAAACGGTGACCTCGTCAAGGTCTACGACGCCAGAGCCGGCGGCGGCTTCCCCTACATCGAACCCGAACCGCCCTGTAAAGCCTCGGACGAGTGTCACGGTCCCGGCACCCTCACGCCGCCCCCTCCGGACATCCGCACGATCCGCGGCTCCGGCGGCGACGAAGGCGAAGCGACGCCGCCGTCCTGCAAGCGCCATTTCGTGAAGCGCCACGGACGCTGCGTGAAGGTCCGTCATTCCAATCACAGGCGCCATAGACGCCGCGAGCAGCGTCACATTGCGCCGAGGCGCGGTTGAGGAGCAAGGCAAAATGAACAGAGACACGGACAACCGCAGACTCGGGCTTCGCGCATCGCGGGTCGTGCTGGCGACCACGATCGCCGCCCTGGCCTGCTTCGCCGGCTTCGCGCCCTCGGCCTTCGGCAGCATCAACATCGAAAGCTTCACCACCTCCTCGTCCGATACGCAGGCCGGCGGGCATCCGGACCTCTCGACCTCGTTCTCGCTGGAAGCCCCCGGCACTCCTGAGGCTGCGCGCAACGTGATCTTCGAAGCCCCGACAGGAGTCTTCGGTAATCCGGAAGCAATAGCGCGCTGCACCTCGGTCGACTTCGCCTTGGACCAGTGCTTCCCGAGCTCTCAGGCGGGGCTGATCACGGTCTACGCTAACTACGAAAACGACCCGAAATTCCTGCTCGGCACGGCGCCAATCTTCAACATGGCAGTGCCGGAGAGCCAGGTCGCTCAGTTCGCCTTCATCGTCCCGATCCTGAACATTCCGATCAACATCCCCGTGACCGTGCGGACCGCCGGCGACTACGGCCTGCGATTCACCGTCTCAAATATCACCCAGGCCACCCCTTTGGCCGCTGCAAAAATGACGTTCTGGGGATTCCCGCTCGAATCGAGCCATGACATACAACGCTTCGCCAAGGGCTCGCCGGGCGACCCGGCGGGGTGTCCTGGGCTGGCGACTACGAGCTGTATCACGGGGGCAACCGAAGCACCGTTCGAAGTGCACCCGCTGATCGACAACCCGACCACCTGCCCCGGTGAAACACTCCTCACCAGATTGAAAGTCGAGTCTTATCAGGACCTCGGCCATTTCGCCGAAGCCGAAAGCACCTATCCAGCGATCACCGGTTGCGAAAAAGAGGTGTTCAAACCGGTCCTCTTCGCCCGCCCGACGACCACCGAGACCGACTCGGCGACCGGCGTGGACATCGAGTTGCGCGACCCCCTCTTCCTGGGCTTCGCCGCCTCGCCGTCACAGATCAGATCGGCCGTCGTCCAGTTCCCACCCGGGTTGACGATCAACCCCGATGCCGCCGACGGACAGCGTGCCTGCACCGACGCGCAGGCCAACTTCGACAGCGAGGGCCCCGACGAATGCCCCGACAACGCGAAGATCGGCACAATCAGCATCAAATCCGTAGCGCTCGCGGAGCCGCTTGAAGGCTCGCTCTACTTCGGTGAACCGGAGCCTGGCAACCAGTACCGGATCTTCATGATGGCCAACGGGTACGGCATCCACGCCAAGCTCATCGGCTCGGTCAAACCCGACCCGATGACGGGTCAGGTAAACGTCTACTTCGAAGAACTGCCCCAGGTGCCGTTCGATGAATTCAGTGTTCACCTTTTCGCCTCTGACCGAGGGATGATGGCAGCCCCGATCCAGTGCAAAACCTACGCGACGACCGCTAGCTTCATCCCATGGAACGCATCGGTCCCATCGGTCGCCTCGAGCCAGAACTTCAACCTCGATTCCGGTCCGAACGGAACCGCCTGTCCGGGGCAGACCCGCCCCTTCAAGCCCCGCCTTGAAGCGGGGACCACGAGCTCGATTGCCGGCGGCTTCAGCTCTTTCATCCTCAAGCTCGACCGAGACGATGGCGACCAGTTCCTCGGCGACCTCAACTTCAGGATGCCGCCGGGGTTCACTGGCGACCTGCGCGGGATCACCTACTGTTCGGAGGCCGCGATAACGGCCGCCGCCGACAACCTCGGCCGGGTGGAGCAGGCGAGCCCGAGCTGCCCGAGTAGCTCCCAGGTGGGGACCACGAACGTCGCCGCCGGGCCAGGCGCCCACCCGTTCCACGCCGTCGGCAAGATGTACCTCGCCGGCCCGTTCAAGGGGGCTCCGCTCAGCGTCGTCGCCGTCACCCCGGCGCTGGCAGGTCCCTACGACTACGGCACTGTCGTGGTTCGGGTCGCGATGCACGTCGACCCGCTGACCGCCCAGGTCAGCGCGATCTCCGACACCGTGCCCTCGATCATCGGCGGCGTCCCGATCCGGATGCGCTCGATCCAGGTCAACATCGACAAAGAACACTTCACGATCAACCCGACCAACTGCAGCCCCTTCACCGTCGACAGCCAGGGCATCGGCGACGAAGGGACGGTCGCCGACTTCTCCTCCTACTTCCACGTCGACAACTGCGGCGCGCTGCCCTTCAAGCCGAGGATGTCGATCAAGCAGTTGGGCGGGGCGAAGGGCACCACTCGATCGGCCAACCCCGCGTTGCAGTTCGATCTCAAGACACGCCCGGGGGATGCCAACATCAAATCGCTAGCGGTGACCCTCCCGAGCGCTTTCGAGATCGACCAGGAACACCTGGGGAATATCTGCACCGAGAAGGAACTGGTCGCGACCCAGTGTGCGGGGCGCCAGCAGATCGGCATGGCGACCACCACCACGCCGTTGCTCGACCAGCCGCTCGACGGGCCGGTCTACGCGGTGTCGGGTTCAGGCGGCTTGCCGCGGCTCGCCTTCGTCCTCAACGGGCAGGTCGATCTACTTCCCCGGGCGGAAACCAAGACCGTCTCCGGCGGAGCGCTGCAGACCACAGTCGGGACGGTCCCTGACGCCCCGATCGGTCACTTCCACCTGGTCGTCTACGGCGGCAAGCGGGGCTATCTGGCCAACACCCGCAATCTCTGCAAGAGCGCGCCTCTGATCAAAGTCGATTACACGGCGCAGAACAAAAAGACAAAAAGCGAATCAGTCAAGGTCAAGTCCCCCTGCGGCAAGTCCGAGTCTCACCGCAAGCACGCGTCGCGCTAGCCGTTCCTTCTTGCCTCAGTTGAGTAGGTGATACTTTCTGTCTTTTCGAGCACGATTTGTGTGCATTTTTTCGGACTGTTGACGAAGGATTTCGCCTTATTTTTACGTAGCGTATCCTTGACTCGATAGGCAGTAACGTCTATCTTAGGTCACCCAACGGACAAAAACGAACGCCATGAGCGCGGCCGGGAATGGGACCGCGGGCGGCGCCGGCAACCGAAAGACAGGGAGATGAGATAGATACTGGCCAAGCCGGCCGCCGAGCTTCAAGCGCTTCCCCGAGCCACCCCGGCTCCGGGATCCCTGCCGCCGCCCGCTTTCCCTGTAGGGCTGCGGCAGCGGGGCCCCCGGATGTTCCCGTCCGGGAGGCGCCAATGCAGTACCCGAACGGCTCCACGGTCGGCGGAGGCAGTCTCTCCCTCCCCGCCGGTGCCGCTCGGCTACAGAGCAACCCGGGCGCCGATGTGGAGGCTCTCCCAAGCCTTCGGCGCCCGGGCCTCTGGGCTCCGGTCGGCCCCGCCGACCCCTCACCGGGTCGCTATGTGCTGCGCCGGAGTCTCACAGTGGACTGAGGCTAAGTTTCTCCGATCAGCGCGCTCTGCGCCGGGGCAGAGGGGCTCGCCGCCCCTACAAGAAGATTGACGCAATCGCAACCCGCCCCGTGACCCGGCTCCGGCGCTAATGAGCGACTACCCGCACGCGGAGTGGGCGCGGTCGCCTCGATGGGAGCCATAGTCGGCCAGGCTACGAGCCTCGGCGGCCGAGCCGAGATCCTTGCCCTCGCGGACGAAGTCAACACGATGCTTATCGCTCTGCCCGGGGAGCGAGGGTGAGCCACGGGCCACGCTCGCTCCTGGCCGGGTCGCGCACGGGAACGGGGCCGGCCCGACACTTTTGGCAGTACTCGTGCCGGCGACGCCGCTCTCGGCCACGACCAGGCAGGCCCAACGCGTGCGGCCACCGATGATCAGGATCGCGCCGCCGAGGGTGCGTTGCCCGCCTTTGGCGTCTTCGAGCATCACTGCGATCGAGGTGGCGACCGGCTGCTGGGTGGGTCGATCGGCCCGAGCAGCGCTGCACCATCGACCCTGAGCGACACTTGCACCCGGCGCATCGTCAACCGCGCGGATCCTTGTCCCAAACGATCATGCTTCCGCGCCCCGGACCTTCGGGTCCCCTTCCGGCGTCGAGGTCATCAAGCAGCCGTGCCAGCCCCTCTTCGAGCTCGCTCGCATGGTCGCGCTCAAGGCGCTCGAAGTAACTCGTCTGCCTGCGCCATTGGGGATCGAGTATCAGCTTCGGATGGGAGGCAAGCGCTGCAAGTGAGGCGTCAGCGAGGTCGTCGAAGCTAATCTCGAGCCGAGTCGCACCTGGCAGCTCATTCATGATCGACGCCATGGGAGGATGGGTCTCCGCCATCCAGGGACGAGTGATCGGGAAATAGTCCAGGAGCCAGAGGTCCTCGATGTCCTCGCGTGTAAAGGCCATCACCGCCAAATGACCGCCCGGGCGCAAGATGCGACGGGCCTCGCTCAACGCCATCTCAGGCCTATCTAAGTGATGGAGCATCGAGATCAGCATCGCCGCGTCGAAGCTTCCATCCGCTAGGGGTAGGGCCCGCGCGTCGGCGAGCAGCGTCTCAAGTCCCTTGCCTTGGGCCCGCTCGAGCATTCCCGATGAACGGTCAATCACCAGCGGTTGCCAGCCCTCCGGCCTGAGGGCCTCTGAGTAGTTTCCGGTCCCACCGCCGATGTCGGCGAGCAAAGCGCCGGGCGCCCCCTGCAGCGCCTGTCGAAGCGGCGAGAGAATCGACGGGCTCACCCCCCGCGTTCGATCGTAGGTCTCCGCTTGCTTGATGTAGTCCGGCAGCAGTCCGATTCTCAAAACAAAGCACATCGCAGGTTGCTCTGGCCCAACGGTCGTGGCTGCGACTTACGTACGCCACCGAGCTCTACGCCAGGCACCACGACTACCTGCTGGCAATCGCCCGCAAGAACGCCCACACCGAGGCCGAGGGAGAAGAGGCCCTAAAGGAGGGTTACCTCTCCTGTATCGCCCGCTTCGACCCGACGCGCGGCGCCTCAAGCCCGACGAGCGCACCGCCCTTGGCCTGCGCGCCGTCGGCCTCTCCTACACTGAGATCGCCGAGCGCCGCGGCTGGATCTGCCTAGGTCATCCATGAAGGAACACCGCTGCATCGCCGAAGGCCGAGCAGCGCCGCGGCGGAGCGCCGCGCTCTACGTCAGCGCGATACCCCACAGAGGAGACGCAGCGAGCGCCCGCGAACGCAGGGCTGCCGCCCGCGGCCGGCGGCGCCGCTGAGGCATACGCTACGGGGCAGGAGACCAGACAAAGGAGAGCACGGATGGACGCTGAGCTGCGCTACACCCAGTTGGGGTTCGAAGTCATCGCATCCATCGACCGTGGGATCTCGGTCAGTGTCGATGACCTGCGCCAACACATCGACGACGACAACATGTTTCAGTTCCTTCGCGACCAGGACCCCGAAATCGACCACAGCCTCTTCACCGCGGAGGATCGAGCCGCGGTCATGAAGTTCTTCCGCCACCTTGGCAGCGCGGCCGATGCCGGGCGCAAGTACGGAGTGCAGGAGAACGGGCTCTGCCTGCTCGCCGCCTACTGCTTCGAGGGTCTGGAGCACTCAAAGCAGGCCTGACGCCCGCAACCTCGCCCTCGCCGCTCCACCGACGTCGGACTACTCGGTGCCCACGTCCCCATTTGCTGCCCCCCATGCCTTCATTCCGTCTACGAACGCCAGCGCGATGTAGGTGCAAGCGGCGCGCAGCGCCGCGAGGCCCACCTCGACCGCCACCGCAACTAGGCCGCCGCGCCCTCGTTTCAACTCCAAGGAATTCATGTCTCTTTCAGCCCCGCTCAGAATCACTCTCTCCGCAAACCGCATGCGCATCGCCTGTTCCTGCGCGATCGTCGACTCGTTGAGCTCCGCCCCCCTCGAACTCGATGAGGCCGCGCGAAGCGCGGCTCTTTTCTTGTACCACAACGAAACTCCAACCGAAGAACCCAGAAGCAAATCCGAAAATAAAGAAAAATCGTGCTTTAGCGGCTCTGAGCCGAAGACGTCGGCGCTCTTCTGGGCGATCCTGATGATCCTCACTTACCGCAACGCATCGATTGGTCAGGCATAGACGCACTGCGACCCGCGGCGGCGAAAACCTGGTCCAATAGGTCGCTCCCCATTCGCCTCTAATTACCCGGCCTGGCCGCCTATTTCTTGGGCGGGCTTGCCCGAGTGTTCGCAGGCTGGTGGCCTCGGTAGCTTGAAGACGACCTCCGGAGGCAGTGCGCTGTCGGTTGTTTCGACTCGCAGGCGGGTGTAGCCGCTGCCGCTGATCAGGCACCCTGGATAGCCCACACGCCGATAGGCCTCAAGCCTTACCGGCGCGCTTTCTTCGTGGGGGAATTCATAAGAGGTGAGCCAGCGTCCCTCTCCGGTCGCGCGTTTGGATCCCCAGTGATGCCAACCAATGCGTTCGAGCTGAACTTCGTCTTCTCGGTTCCGCGCGCCGCGATACAGGATGCACTCTGGGGGATAAGCCATATAGACCCAGGCGGCGGTGGCGTCTGACAGCGCGCACGGCAGGAAGGTCTCGGCTTTGGCCTCGGCGCTCGCCGGCATCGACCCGACCGACCCACCTAGGAGCGCCAGGGACAGGATGCTTGCCACGAGCCTCCTCACAGCGAGAGTCTAGCCGCCTATTCGCTGCGACCCCATGCTTCGAGTATCCCTTGCCCTCGCTACTCACCGCCCAGCCGACTTACTTGCAGATGCCACCACGGGCGGCGTGTCAACCGAAAGGTCGGGCGCAAAAGCGTCCTTGAAGCCAGCCGTCCGCGGTGGCCAAGAAAATTGCAGGTAGGTCGGCAGGGCACCGGGCGACGATCTCGTCGGTCGCGGTTGAGACTCAGGTCGGCGCCTTCTAAACGTCGAACCTCCCGCTCCGATGAGATGGTCTCTCTGAAACGCCAGTGCTGGCGCCAGCGCCGCGAGGCTCACCTAGACCGCCACTACCGCAGCAGTCCGAGACCGGGGGAGGGGAGCTCGGCTCCTTCCTCGAGCTCGCCCCTCTCGAGCTCGACCCCGCCGAGCGCGTTTGCGAAGGCTGCCTCCGAGCGGATCCGCTCGGGGTTGTCGCCGGCGAGGATCAGCATCTCCGCAGCGACATCGACGCCGATCCCGAAGGCTTCGCGCAGCGCCGGTGCGACCTGGGCGGTCAGGGTGTCGAGCAGGCGGTCGTGCTCTTTGATCTCGTCTATCGAGACCCTGCCAGCGTCGCGCCAAGCCTCGCAAGGCGTGCTTGGCGGCCGCCAACGGGCTCTCGAGGCGACCGGGTCGAAGGCCTGCGCAGCGCTCGCGCAGCTTCGCCTTGGAAAGCGGCTGCAGCTCCCCGCGCAACTCCTCAGGCGCGGTGACTATGAGCGCCTTCAGGGTGATGATCGCCTGGGACCTGGCCTTGACGGCGGTATCGCGGGCGATCTTGATCTCGCGGATCATCTCGCTGGTGCCGTCGGCGCTCTTGGGAACCCCGGTCGCGGTCCCTGCTAGCACCGCGCGGCGGCGTTCTCGGCGTCGATCGGATCGCTCTTGCCGCGCTCGCGCCGGTCACGCCTGTCCGGGCGTCCGGCCTCGACGACGCGCTGGTCGTGGCGACGCAGGTGGGAGACCAGGCCCTGGCCGTAGGAGCCGCAGCCCTCCACCCCGAAGCACCACGGCGCCCCCAGCGAGCGGGCCCAGACCAGCAGCTGCTCATAGCCGCCGGCGTCCGCGGCGACCGTGAGCTCGCCGAGCCGGGCCCCCTGCGCGGATAGGGCGACGGCGACGTGGAAGTACTTGTGGGTGTCGACACCGATCGTCACCTTCTCCTCTGTCATCCTCTTCAAGACTGCCTCCTTGTCGATGGTGGTCATTCGTCTCGACTGGTCGGGCGGGAGGACAGGACTGTGAAGGGAACTTCTAGCCAGGCTCCTATCAGGTCACTTCCGTCCGGCCAGCGAGGCAACAACACCGCCACGCCGGTCGACAGATCAACAGCAAGGACACGAGGTCAGTCGTAAGCAAGGTCAGACCGACGCGGCGGCCTTGGCATCATCACAATCGAGCGCGACGACGCTCGCCGCCGGTTCGGTCGCCTGAAGTCCGACGAGCGCACCGCCCTCGGCCTGCGTGCCGCCGGCTTTTCCTACCCTGAGATAGGCGAGTGCCGCGGCTGGACCTACACCTATGGTCAAACCGCTGCCTCGCCGAGGGCCGCGCCGCGCTGCGCCGGATGATTGCGCGCGAGGCTGGCTGACATCCGCTCCGGCGGCCAAGGCGACTGCGAGGGCGGCGAGCGCCGAGGGCCCGAGCCGAGCCGTTATTGGGTGACTAGCAAGGTCAACAAGCCGGCAGACCCCACCAGCTCGCCCGGGTCTCTCGCCGCCGTGGCCCCGCGACCGACGCGTAAAGTGCAGCGTGCACGAGGTGGTTGGGAGGGAAGACCTTATGGGCTAACTTCGCTGGCAGCCTCGATGTCCACCCGGGTGGAGCAAAATCGATGCTCCCGGCTGAGATGGCCGATGCATTCCGCCTATCGTCGACCGCCCAGCTAACTCGCCGCGAAGAATGCCCCATGGAATCCGAATGGAACGGCGTGGGGGACACGCGCCCGGCAGATCTCGCTCATGTCGCTCGCGTCGAGAACCGCCAGGAAGGACGTATCCCTCGCCGGCTCCAAGACCACCAACAGCAGCACCCCGTCGTCCTCGGCACGAGCTCCTGGCGCCGCCACGAAGACCGGCTCGCCCGGGTAGGTGCCCTCCATCCGCCAGTCCGCCGTCGAGCCGTCGTTGACGTCGACCTTTCGCACCGTGCCGAGGAAAGCCGCGTTCATGTCATCACCAGCGCTATTCCCATAGACGTAGCGGTAGGGCCGCCCGTTGCAGCGGGCATAGTCGATCCGCGGCAGCTCCAGGTCGGTGGCGATCGTTTCGCGCCGCGCCTCCCCGCCGTCCAGCGGCAGGCTGTAGCGGCGCAGCTCGCCGCGGGGAACCGGCCGCCCGGCGCGCAGCGCCTCCAGGTAGAGGGACTCGACGATCCCCGCGTCCTCATAGGCGATCAGGTCGACCACCAGCTCGCCCTCCTGCTCGAATGCGTTGACGTGGTGAAAGCAGAAGAACGGCTCGCCCTCGACCCGCGCTCGCAGCTCGCCGCTCTCCAGATCGATCACCGTGAACACTGTCGGCCGATCGCCTCGCCAGCGGAAGTTCTCAATGAACGGCCGGCCCGAGATCGCCAGGTCGCGCGGGTTGACGGCGAACGGGCATTCGGCGAGCACCGCGTAGCGGGCGCTCAGCCCGAAGCTGTGCATGTAGGAGGGGCGCGGTGACCCCCACTGGGCGATGCGCCGCTGCCCAGAGGTGCCGCGCCGGGCGTAGAGCCTGTAGCGGCTGCGCGGCCCGAATTTGACCGCGTAGAAGAGGGCCTCGTCTCCCCATCTATGCGGGTGGGCGGTCGTCTGCTCGCCGGGCGCCGGCGAGGCGACCCCGGCGGCCCGCAGCGTCTCGGGGTCAAAGACGATCGGCAGTGGCGTCTCGGTCATTGCCACCAGCTCCTCGCCCAAACGCGCCAGGTTGACATTCGCGTTGTCGGAGAGTTTCGGGTGAAAGGCCGCCGCGAGGCGCCCGAACCGCGTCCGGCAGGGATCGGTCGCGAACTCCGAGTAGCTCAGCTCACCGCCCTCGCTCGCCGCCCGGTAGGCCTTGCTCTCCAGAAACCGGTTGGCGTAGGAGATCCGGCCGCCGCCGATCGTGAAGCGATGCAGCATCGAGAAGCCGTCGAACCAGTGGTTGACCGAGCGCCCGCCCGCCTCGAACTTCGCCGGGCCGACTCGGTAGAGCGAGCCCGCCAGCCACTCCGGCAAAACGCCCTCCACGACCAGGGAGTCGAGCTCTCGCTCGACCTCCATCGATTGAAAGCCGAGCCGATGGCCCGCCTTCGCCGCCGTAATCGCCGAACTGGCTCGTGTCGAGCCGCTAACTGGTTCACTCATCGGTCGCACCCTCCTGACTGGATCGTCATTTCATACAGTCTAATATAGACGATGATTATTAAACCGTCAGTTCTGGATGTTGGTCTGATCGCGGTCTCGCTCAGTAAACTCGCCGGGTCGGACTACACCATCTAATCTAGATCGTCATGAGCGAGCGTTCGCTGACCATCACCTCCTACATCGTCCTCGGGCTCCTCGTGCCCGGGCCGGGCACGCCCTATGAGCTGAAAAACCGCGCCGCCGCGACCGTCGGCCACTTCTGGTCACTGCAGCACGCACAGCTCTACACCGAGACCGCGAAGCTGGCCGAGGACGGCCTGCTCACCGAGCGCCGCGAGGAGACCGGTCGGCGGCGCAAGACCTACGCGATCACCGACGCCGGCCGGCAAGCCTTCGAGGAGTGGCTTGCCGAACCGACCGCCGAGCTGATCGAGCTGCGAGACCTCGGCATCTTGAAGACCTTTTTCGGCGCCGACCTATCCCTGATCGCCCCCGGCCAGCTCGAGGCGCATCGCGAGCGACTCGCTCGCTACGAGGAGCAACACCGAGAGCTCGAGAAGAACGCCATCCCCAGGGGAATGATCGTCGCCCTGGAGGCCGGTATCGGCCACGAGCGCGAGTACGTGCGCTTCTGGTCAAAGCTCGTCTGAGCCGCCCCACCGGGCTCCGCAGAAGCAGCCGGCTCCCCCCGCCTGGGCGGCCGCGGCTTGGGGCGGACCGCGCATTCATCGACCGATAATATACTTTTAACCGTCTAGGCGATACTATCGCCGAAGATTGGCGCGACAGAGGCAGCGACAGAGGAGGCTCGGCATGGCGGCGATCCGCTGGATAGGACGGCTAGGCATGGTGCGGTTGGGCGCGGCGCTGCTCCTCGCCCTTGCTCTCCCGGCGAGCGCTGCGTTCGCGCTGGAAAAGCTGCGCGCCGGGGAGATCATCGTCGAGGCCGAAGGGGGCTTCTCCCCGCACTCCCTGCCGCGTACCGAAAACGCCCCGATCACCGTGCACGGCGGCGGCCGGATCACGACCACCACCGGCGCCCCGCCGCCGGTGCTCGAAACGATCGACCTCGAATTCGACCGCCACGGCGCCCTCGACACCACCGGGCTCGAAGTCTGCCGGGCGGCGAAGCTCCAAGCCCGCACCGTCGCCCAGGCGCGGGTGGCCTGCCCAAACGCGATCGTCGGCAAGGGCTTCGGCCACGCGATCGTCGCCTTCCCCGAAAGCAAGCCGATCAGCGTCGACTCGCCGATCACCCTCTTCAACGGCCCCAGGGTGGGCGGCGATGACACCGTTCTGGCCCACGCCTACACCACCTACCCGGTGCCGGTCGCGCTGATCGTCCCGGTTGTGATCGAAAAAATCCACAAGGGCGTCTACGGCTACCGCACCAAGGCGCGGATCCCGAAGATCGCCGGCGGCGCCGGCATCCCGATCTCCGGCCACCTCTCGATCGGCCGCAAGTGGACCTACACAGGCCGCAAGCGCTCTTACATCAGCGCCCGCTGCGAAACCGGCCACCTGCAGGCCCGTGGCACCTTCAGCTTCAAAGACGGAACCGTTCTCAGCGGCACCTTCGTCCATGCCTGCCAGGTGCGCCGCTCGCTGCGATGGCAGCGCCCCCGTTGATATCACGATCGGCCCGAGCGATGCTCGCGCCCCTACGCACAGGAGGATGGATCTGAGATGAGCGAGGCGAGGAGCGCGCGGGCGAGGGGACGTGTCGAGGACGACGCAGCGAAGGCCGAGGACATCCGCGAGGCCGCCGCCAAGGAGGCCTCAAAGCACGCACGGGTGATGCGCTCGGCAAGGGGCGGTCGCGTTCTGAGCGCCCTGATGCTTCCGTTCTTCTTGCTCAGGCCGCCGTCCGGGTTCGGCGTACTCACGACGACCGGGCGCAAGACCGGAAAGTCGCGGCGCAAATGCGTCCGCGTCATCCGCAGAGGGAACAAGGCCTACCTAGTCAACCTCCGCCTCCCCGAGGTGGCGATGAGCCGCCCATCCGCGGTCGCCGCCTGGGTCTGGAACATCCGGGCCAATCCGAGCGTTCGCCTGCGGATCCGCGGCGGAACGTTTGTCGGCGTTGCGCGAGAACTCCAAGATCCAGCAGAGCTGGAGCAAGCAAAGGAGGCGCTGTGTGAGACCGTCAACCTGTTCGACTACGGGGAGTGCAACCTTCACCTGCATGGGCTGCCTACGCGCGCGAAGATCAAGCAGCTCCACCGCTACTGGTTCGACACCGGGGTCCCACTCGTAGTTGAGCTGAGGGATTAGCGCTGGGCGGCGCTGTCCACCATTGGAACCCGGTTATCGCTCTCCCCGATGCGAGCGTCGCTGCAGCACCCGGTCGAGCCCGCCGTGATCTCCGCGGCCCGGCAGGATCAAACAGCAGCGCACTGAGCCGCAAGGCCCCGCGGCGCAGGCGCAGCAGCTTCAGGCGCCGAGCCGCGGCAGCGCCCGCTCCAATGGCCGCGGCAGCCACCAGACGCGATCGCCGATCAGGAGCATCAGCGCCGGCAGCAGGATGATCCTCACCACCGTGGCGTCCAGCAGCACCGCCACCGTCAGCCCGGCGCCGAGCTGGCTGACGGTCGCCACCGGCGCTCCGGCGAAGGCGATGAACACCGCCATCATGATCGCCGCCGCGCCGGTTATCACCCGCGCCGTGCGCTCCAGCCCGAACCTCACCGCCGCCTCATTGGAGGCGCCGCCGTCGCGGCTCTCGCGCATTCGCACCAACAAGAAGACCGCGTAGTCGATCGAGAGGCCGAAGACTATTCCGAAGATGATCGTCGCGCCGACCGCGTTGACGTAGGTGTGGCCGCCCAGCGGCAGGTCGGCCGGCACGTTGAAGAGCAGCGTCAGCACACCGAAGGCGACGCCGACTGTCGCCAGATTTAGTCCGACGGCGATCGCCGCCAGCGGCAGCGCCCGCAGCACCGCCACCAAGACCAGGAAGGTCACCGCCGCGATCGCCGCGATCACATACGGCATCCGGGCGCGGGTCACCTGGCCGTATTCGTTCAGCTGCGCGGTGCCACCGGCCACTCCGGTCACCAGGTGGGCTTCGCGGCCCATTTGCGAGGCCATCGAGTCGAGGCGCCGGTTCAGCGCGATCGATCCGTGGCTGTTGAAGCCGTACTTCGGTATCACCAGGATCGAGGCCGCCTCGCCGCTGCCCCCGACGTTGACCGCGCCCGACACTCCTTCGCGCCGGCTTCGCGGTGCTCCGTTCAGCACCGCCAGCACGAAGTCCCCGGAGTCGAACAGATGCGGCGATGCGCTTCGGATCCCGTGCAGCTGGCGGTGCAGCCCGCCGGCCGAGTCGATCACCTGGGCGCCGGCGCGGTTGAGGCCTGCCCCGAGCCTCCTCGCCCCGCCGACTCCTTCGCCCAGTCGCACCTGCAGCGCCTCGATTCCATTTCCGAGGCGACCGATGCCGCCGCCGAGCGCGCTGGCGCCGCCCAGCAGCCGCGCCAGCCCGTCCTGCAATTCCGCCGTCGCGCCGGTCAGCCTCGCCGAGCCGTGGGCCAGCCGCCCACCCCCGCCCCGGATCGCCCGCAGGCCGTTCTCGAGTTGCGCCTCGGCCCGCCTCAGCTTTCGCAGGCCCTCGATCGCCGTCGCCAGCCAGGACGTGACCTGCTGCGATTCGGCCGCGTCGACCGCCAGGCGCTCCTGCATCGCGCGCAGTTCGCTCGGCACGCTGTGACCTTCGGCGTAGGGCTCCCCGCTCGACGGATCGCTGCCGCCCAGCGCCGTGCTGGCCTTTGCGATCGCTTCCAGCGCCGGCCCGTATTCGGCGTCCGAGCGCCCCACGCTCATCGCTTCCAGGTGCCCCCCCGCGGCCAGCAGCTGGGCTTCCGCCGCCTCGATCGGTGCGATCGCCGCCGGCAGGTGCGCACTGGCCTCTTCGTCGAGCGAGCTCTGTAGCCGCCGCGAGCGGCCCAGTGCGTTGTGGCGCAGGCCCGACGTCAGGCTGGCGCTCCCTTCCCTGAGTTCGATGGCGCCGAGCGCCGCGCGACTCTCCGCGCCGGCCAGGCGCCGCGTCCCGCCGGCGAAGCCTCGCAGCGCCCCCTCGACGTGCTCGCTCCCCGCTCTCGCCGCGGCGAGGCCGTCTGCCAGCGCCCCTGCCCCGGCCCCGCTCCGTGCCGAGCCCTCCGCCAGCAGCCCCGCCCCCTGAGCTGCCCGCACCAGACCGTCGCGCAGCTGCCCCACGCCTCCGGCTGCGACCGCGAGTTTTCGCCCCAGCCTGCCGAGCGCCCCGAACTGCCCACGCCGGCCTTCGGAGGCGAGCAGCGAGTCCCCGAGGTCCTGCAGGGGCGCCACTCTCCTCGCCACCGCGGCCGGCCCGACCACCGCGGCGACGCCGGGCAGCCGCGCGATCCGCCGTTGCCAGCGGCCCAGCGCCGCCAGTCTCGCCGGTTCGGTGATCGGGCCGTCGCGAGTCGTGGCGATGATCTGGAAGGGCGCGTCCCAGCCGGGCCCGATCGTGCGGTTGATCGTTTCCACGTTGCGCCGCGCGGGGGCGCCGGGCCCGAGCTGTTGGGGGCCGGGGGAGCCGGTGCGAAGTGCGAGCGCCGGCGCGGCCAAGGCCAGGACCAGCGCCCCGATCAGCGCCGCCACCGGCGCTGGGCGGCGCAGCGCCGCATCGACGATCGTCATCAGCCCTGAGCGCCCGTTCGGCGCTCGGCCGATCCGCCAACGATCGACGTTCGGCCCCAAAAGCGCCAGCAGCGCCGGCACTACCGCCGTTGAGATCAGGACGCTGATCGCGACGACCATCGCCACCGTCCCCGCCAGCGAGCCCAGCAGCGAGCCGGGCACGATCAGAAGTGCGACCAGCATCGAGAGCATCAGCGTCGTGCCGGCGAACAGCGTCGTCCGCCCCGCCGTGCGCCGCGTCTGCCGCGCCGCCTCGGCCGGGCTCATCCCGCCCGCCAGCTCCTCGCGAAACCGCGAGACCATCAGCAGCGCGTAGTCGACCCCCAGCGCCAGCCCCATCATCGTGCAGACGGTCAGCGCGAAGGCGTCGATGCCGAGCCAGAAGCTCAGCAGGTAGAGAACGCCGCGCGAGGCGAGCACCGTCACCGCGCCGAAGCCGAGCGGGATCGCCGCCGCGACCGGCGAGCGGAAGACCGCCAGCAGGACGATCAGCAGGATCGGCAGCGCGATCAACTCGCCCTGCTCGCTGGCCGCGATCGATTCTTCCTGCAGCGCCCGCGAGATGCTCGCGTATCCCGACTGAATCGCCTGCACCGGCGCGTGCACGTGAGTGCCCAGCAGCGCTTCCAGTTCGGGCACCATGTTCTTCACCGCTTCGCTCAACCCGACGTGGAAGTTGGCCAGGATCAACGCTCGGCGCGGGGTGGGTCGGAGGCCACCCAGCGAGCCGCGATCCCAGGGGGAGAGGGTCGTCACGTCCCCTTGCGCCCGCAGCGCCCGCACCAGCGCCGGCCCCTGCCGATCGAGCGCCCCGGCTGGGCCGCGCAGCAGGATCTCGAACGGCGCCGAGGCGCCGAAGTTGCGCTGCAGCGCGGCGCTTGCCACCGCCGAGGGCGTCCCGGGGATCGTCAACGAGGTCGGCTGCAGCCGCGCCTCAACCCCGCTGCCGATCGCTCCCAGCGCCGTGACCGCCACCGCGGCCAGGGCGAGGACTCGCCACTGGCGCCTCGAGCCGCCAGGGCGCCTCGCTCTACGTTTCTGGCGCGCCGCCCTCCCTAACATAAGGTCTATATTAGACCGTTAATATCGGACTATATGGTTAAGCCCGTATTGGATTCGCCGCCCCTTTTGGCGCCTTCGAGCCAATAGTCTAAAATGGACGATTCGCGCGATGACGGACAGCAAGAAGACCCCCCTCACGACTACCTCCTACGCGATGCTGGTCCTCGTCGAGCGCCTCGGCCGGCCCGCGCCCTACGACATCAAGCAGGCGCTCGACAAGTCGATCCAGAACTTCTGGCCCGTGCCGCACACGACCGCCCACGAGGAGCCGGCCCGCCTCGCCGCCGCGGGCTACCTCGACGTCACCCAGCAGCCCGGCCGCCGCCGCCGCAGAGCTACTCGCTGACCGACCAGGGCCGCGAGGCGCTCGTCGCCTGGGCGGTCGAGCCGAGCGCCGCCCCGCCCCAGCTGCGAGACGAACTGATGCTCAAGGTCTTCGCCGCCGCCGATCCCGCCCCACTAATCGGGGCCCGGTCCGACTGGCACCGCACCAAGCTGGCCGAGCTGCGCGGCTACCTCGACGAGGACCGCGCGGTCGACGGCCGCGGGCCCGCCGAGCGGACCCAGCTCGTCGGCGTCGCCTACCACGAGCTGATGCTCGAGCTGCTCGAGCGCCTGCCGCGCCAAACAGCTTCCCAGTCCACCAACCACCGATCGGGAGGAGACTGATTTGAGAACAGAGGACGAGCTGCGCCGCAAGGCCGTCTACAACCTCATCAAAAAACGCTGCTTCGCCGTCCACGCCCGCGCCTACCTGGTCGTCAACCTCCTGCTGATCGGCATTTGGGCGCTGACCGGCGGTCTCTTCTGGCCGATCTTTCCGATCCTCGGCTGGGGCATCGGCCTCTCCGCCCACGCCTGGGCGACCTACGGGCACTGGAA